>NZ_JAWLKY010000002.1:0-1717500 GCF_039655965.1 Chitinophaga sp. YIM B06452
CGCACCGTAAGCAGCAGGAACAGGGTTCACCGTTTGGGTCGGGGCGGCGGGTTGGGTTTGCGTGTTCGGTTTTTGAGAAAAAGCATCCAGCATGCACGCAAAACAAAAAATGATGTATAAGGACCAAAATTTCATAGATCTCTATTATTACAGACAGGTATAACAAAACTATCTCAGGCAATTTGTATCTGGCCCACTACTACTATCTCCCCTTCAACTCCTTCAACTCCCTCTTCAACTCCTTCACCTCCTTATTCATCTCAATAATATACAACATCTGCTCCTCGATCTTCTGCAGCAGCAATTTATTCATCTCTCCCACATCTATCCCTTCCTTCGCCACTTCCTTTTCAGATGGAATACCCGGCAGGTGTTTGTTCGCATGGATATAGGCTTCCGTTTCATCGATAGTAGGAAGTTTGTAGCCGGCGCGGAATACATAATCCGCCCATGTTTCCAGCGTTACCTTCACTTTACGCGCGGCAATAGTGCCGGCTACCGCCAGCTTGTAATCCGCCTGGGGATAAATGCCCATGCCGACGTTGCCTGCACCGTTCACAGAAAGGGCATTGGGGGAAATAATGGTACCGGCAGTATTATATACGAATAAATCGAGCCTGTCTGAAGTTGCGGTGGTGGATGCTGTATGGTTGAACTGGTAGGCGTGGCCTGTATTGGAAAAGATGGCACCGTTATTCACATCCCTGTTAAAGCTAAGGGCATTGAATTTTGCAGCCAGGCGTTCAGACCCGGTAGCGGGGCCCACACGGAATGAACTGATTGTTTCTAAATTCCCCAACCCATCGAGTTTCGCGATCTGGGTAGTGCCTGCATACCATTTGAAGCCATAAGAGAGATTAGCCATTGGCACGCTGTTCCAAAGATGGCCGCTTTCAATACCGGTAGCAAAATCCACCTGGGTGGCGGGCGTACCGGCGGGGTACCAGACGGCCTTGGTGCCGGTGCTTCTTGTATTGAATGTAGGCGCCAGTATGCCAACACTGTTAAAATAAAGTGTATTGGAAGTAGCATTGTTAAACCCGACAATTCCCGTAGCAGAAATCACGTTAATGCCGCCTACGTCTGATACAATATAAAGGTCGCTATTACCTGTAGCACCATCCCCAATGGCCCCCATGCGCGTGGTATTGTCCGACTGGTAAAACCCCACAGTGCTGGTATTCCCTACTCCGCTGCCGGTGCCTCTCAACCTGAAGTTGTTGGTCACACTGGAATTGGCGCCCATAGTCACGATCCCCGGCATGTTAACGGCGCCGGTTGCACGCATGATCTGAAACGGGACATCAATATGCGTCCCGGCATCATCACGGCGGAGAATACTGAAGTCATATCCACTATTGCTGCCCGTTTCAGCATTCTCTCCCCTAATGACCCATCGCAATTTATTCGCAATGCTCCCGGTAGTTAATGTGGAATTATAGAAAACATAACCGCCTGTTCCCGGAGCAGCATTGATCTCTAAGCCGGTATTGGCCCTGAATATACCCGAAATCCAGGCATTGCCGGTTTGAGCGTCTGTAATCTGGTTATTGATCTGGGAAAACGCGCTGCCGGAAATCATCAACGGCAGGGTTAACAACATGTGCTTTAATTTCATAGTTAATAGAGATAAGTGAATGAATTTGCTGTAAATATAACCGCATTTTGAAAATATCACCATTCACTTCCGCCGTATTTTTTGCACAAATCGCCAGCTTTCCATGTGCGTCCACACAAACGCCGCTCCGCACAGCATTCCCCGGTAACAGGATCATTTCCTGCGCAGCCTCCGGCAAGAACACCGCCCTCAATGTTTCTTCCAGCCGCTCCTGCGCACACCCCGCCCTCAGCAGGCGCAAGCCTTCGCTGACCATCCGGCGGTAAAGCGATACCTCCCGCTCATCATTACGCAATGAGCGGTAAATTTTGGCCGCCGTTGCAGACGAGCATGCCATCCGGCTGGAATACATCCGGAAACGATAATAATTCGGGGCTTTTTTGACCCGTTTGCCGGTAAGCGAACTTTTGCTGCGCGCATAATATCCGCCGTTCATTTTGTAAAATGTGATATTCCCGATCGTACCGGTGATCTTGATCACACCTTCCTGCTTTGCCATAAAAATTGTTTTGGTGATTAAAAAAGTTTTCAGCGCAATTTACCGGCACAGGTTACCGCCGCCAAAAAGTGTTTCCGTTTTTGCCGGTTTTTGCCGATTTTTTCCATTCCGGTATATTTTGTGGTAAGTTCGGGTATATATTGCCGGTGCATTCACCGCATACGGATAGGTCTAATTCCGGTCGTGACCCGATCGTGACCCGATCTGATCGCGATAGCGCCGTAGGGCTACCGTAAGGTTAAAGCGTTCTCAAAGCAGGGTAAAAGCGTTGGAAGAGTAGGACAGAATGCCCGTAAATGCAAAAAGGACCGCCCATTGCGATCCTTTTCCTGAGGTACCGAGCGGATTCGAACCGCTGTAAAAGGTTTTGCAGACCTCTGCCTAGCCACTCGGCCACGGTACCCTTTTGTAACCATCAAATTTTGATGGACTGCAAAAGTAGTAAATTTTAGATATTTGCCAAATCTGATTACAAGATATTCAATTACGGATTAAAAAAAACGCAAGGTATGACCACTCCAATAGCTGAATCCGAACTGATACTCAACGCCCGCGGCGCCATCTACCACCTGGACCTCCGCTCGGACGAACTCGCAGACACCATCATCACCGTGGGAGACCCCGACCGTGTAAAGGCCGTCAGCAAACACTTCGACCATATCGAAGGCCGCTACCAGCACCGCGAATTCGTGACCCATACCGGCAGGATCGGCGCCAAACGGCTGTCTGTCGTGTCTACCGGCATCGGCACGGATAATATCGACATCGTGCTCAACGAGCTGGATGCGCTGGCCAATATCGATCTTGCGACCCGCCTTCCCCGGGAAGAGCCCGTCAGCCTCCGCATCATACGCCTCGGCACCAGCGGCTCCCTCCAGGAAAACATCCCGGTAGACAGCTTCGTGGTATCGTCTCACGGCCTGGGGCTGGACAACCTGCTGCCGTTCTACACCTACCACAACACCCCCGAAGAACTGCAGCTGCTGGAGGCTTTCCGCGGCCAGATACGCATGCATCCCAACGCGGCGCGGCCCTACCTCATTGAGGCTTCCGCAGCGCTGGCGGGTTTGTTCACAGACGGCTTCCACCACGGCATCACCGTTACCTGCCCCGGTTTTTACGCCCCGCAGGGCCGTCAATTGAGGGGCCACCTCTCCCACCCCGAACTGATAGACCAGCTCACCGGCTTCAGCTTCGAAAACAGGCATATTACCAACTTCGAGATGGAAACCGCGGGTATTTACGGGCTGGGGCGCGTGCTGGGGCACGAATGCCTGTCTATCAGCGCCATTGTGGCCAACAGGATCAGGAAAGAATTCAGCAAAGACGGCAACGCCGCCGTGGAAAGCCTCATCGCCAAAGCGCTGGGCATCCTCGCGGCATAATCATCAAAACAATTTTTACCTTTGTGCATAGATGAACATGCATTTCTATAAATACCAGGGAACAGGGAACGACTTCGTGATCGTAGACAACCGGGACGGCGCTTACAGCCACCTTACCACAGCGCAGGTGGCCCACATCTGCGACAGACGCTTCGGCATCGGGGCAGACGGCTTTATGATGCTGGAGAACCGCGACGGGTACGATTTTGCCATGAAATATTACAATTCCGACGGCCGCGAAGGCAGCATGTGCGGCAACGGCGGCCGGTGCCTCACCGCATTTGCCCGCCAGATGGGCATTGAAGCGGCCGAATTGAAGTTCATTGCCGTAGACGGCGAACATGAGGCCAGCTTCCGCGAAAACGGCTGGGTGAACCTGAAAATGCAGGATGTGGACTGGGTGGAAAAAGGAAACATGTATTTTTATCTCAATACCGGCTCGCCCCACTTCGTGAAATTCGTGACGGACGTGCAGGAAGTGGACGTATACCAGCAGGGCCGGGATATCCGTTATAATGAGCGGTTCGCCGCGGAAGGCACCAATGTGAATTTTGTGCAGGAACTGGATAACGGCATATTTGTGCGCACCTACGAACGCGGCGTGGAAGATGAGACCTACTCCTGCGGCACCGGCGTAACCGCCTCCGCGCTCACCGCCTCGCCATCCGAACCCGGCGACTATGCCATCCCCGTGGAAACGCTGGGCGGCCACCTGGAGATCCGCTTCACCCGCACCGGGGAACGCAATTTCTCCAATATCTGGCTCTGCGGCCCCGCAACGCTTGTGTTTGAAGGAAATATTAATATTTAGCCCCCAGGCTATTGGTAAATTAATTCCACTACCTTTGCGCCCGGATGATCCAGTACTTCAAAAATATCGATGCCCGCACTGTTGCTATTGAAGAGCCGGAAAACGGCGCCTGGGTGAATATTACCCCGCCCCTCAAACAGGCAGAGTTTGAGCAGTTATCCGAAGCGCTGGATATACCGCTGGACTTCCTTACCGACTCGCTGGACATCGATGAAAAGAGCCGTTTCGAGCTGGAGGACAACGTGAAGCTCATCGTTATCAAAACCCCCACCGAAAACAATTCCATCAACGAAAGCGACGCCTATTACATCACCATCCCCATCGTGATCATCCTCACGCACAACCAGGTCGTGACCGTAAATTCGTTCGACAATGCGGCGATCAAAAAATTCCTCAACACCTTCCACAACCGCCACCCGGAAAAAAGGAACATGATGGTGCTGAAGGTATTCGAGAAAGTGGTGATGAACTTCCTGGATTACCTCAAAGAGATCAACCAGCGCCGCAACCTGCTGGAACAAAAGCTGTATGATTCCAACCGGAACGAAGAGCTGCTCTACCTGATGCGTATCCAGAAGAGCCTGGTGTATTTCGTGACGGCCCTGCGCAGCAACGAGCTGCTGCTCATGAAGCTGGAACGCACCAACTTCCTGGGGCTGAACGACGATGAGAAGGAATTCCTCCACGACCTGATCGTAGATACCAGCCAGGCGCTTGAAATGGCGAACATCTACACCAACA
Organism: Chitinophaga sp. YIM B06452; assembly: GCF_039655965.1. Lineage (NCBI taxonomy): Bacteria > Pseudomonadati > Bacteroidota > Chitinophagia > Chitinophagales > Chitinophagaceae > Chitinophaga > Chitinophaga sp. YIM B06452. The sequence goes on from NZ_JAWLKY010000002.1 coordinate 5,055, forward strand.
TCCTCAGCAGCACCATGGATGCCTTTGCCAGCATCATTTCCAATAACCTCAACTTCGTGATGAAACGCCTCACCTCCATCACGATCGTGCTCACCCTGCCCGTGCTCGTGGCCAGCATCTACGGTATGAACGTGGAGATACCCTACGCGCATTCCCGGTACGCCTTCTACATACCCGTTACCATCGCCATCGTAACGGCGGTGATCATGAGCTGGTATTTCATGAAGAAAAAGTGGTTCTAAAATTTCGCCTTTACAATATCAGATACTCTTTTATCGGTCGGAAGCGTGACCGCTGCTGAAGAAAATGCATCCCATTCCACCCAGCGCACTCCTTCTATCTGCGTGGCGCCTTCGGGCACTTCAAAGCCGAACGGTTTTTCGAGGATGGGCGCTACAAAAGGTGACACGGCTTTGACGAGATAATATATCGCGATGATCTGCTGTACGTTGTTGAACGCGTTCATCTGGAAAAAGTCGGTGGTGTAGAGGTGTTCCACCACTTCTATATCCTGGTTCACTTCTTCCTTCCACTCCCGCACAATACATTCCAGCGTGCCTTCGCCAAACTCCAGCCCGCCGCCGGGAAACTTCGTATAGTAGCCGCCGCGGATAAACTCGTCGCTCACCAGCACCTGCTTTTTTTCGTTGATCATTATGCCGTATACACGGACTGTAAACTGGGACATTGAAAACAATATTTTTACCTGTTCATGGCCGTTCTTTTCATTTCCGCGGCCGTTTCGTGGCCGAGATACCGCTCCAGGATGCCGTGCACCCAATAGATCACCGGCGTCAATACAATGGCCGCTGCAAACTTATAAATGTAATTGATGAGGCACACGCTCAGCACCTGTCCGATCGGCCACACCGGGTTGCCGTCCGGATTGTAAATAGCGGGCCCGAGGTGGAAGGCGACAAACAGCACCACGAAGCTGTCTATCAGCTGCGATATCAGCGTGGAGCCCGTTGCGCGCAGCCATATCTTTTTCTCCCCTGTTGCTTTTTTGATCTTGTGAAAGGTGAACACATCCACCAGCTGCCCGACCAGGAACGCGGTGAGCGAACCGATGATAATGAGCGAACCCTGGCCCAGTATCTGCCCGTAAGCCTTATCCATATCCGGCACGCCGGAATTTACCTTGCTGGTCACAAAGAACCCCGCCGGCGTAAGATGGATGGCGAGGAAAAATATGATGAAGGCGAACAAAATGAGCCCCGCCGCCAGGAACGACAGGAAACGCACGCCTTTCACACCGTAATATTCATTGATAATATCCGTCATGATGAACACTACCGGCCAGAGCAGCACGCCCGCCGTCATATTGAAGCTGTACGGGTCGCCGAGTATCATCATGTTCACCGGCTGAAAACCGAAGGTGGCTTCCAGGGAAAAGATCTTCACCCCTATGATCTCCGCGATCAGCGCGTTGGCCACTAAAATGCCGCTTAAAATAATGAAGAGCCGGGTCGGTTTGTCTCTGAGGATATTGGTGATCATAAGAACAGTTCCAATTGAAGGAGCAAGATAATAACATTCAAAATAAATATAACAGGATGGATGGCTGCGAACCGCACTTTCTTTCTTAACAGCATGATAACAGCCAGCAGGCAGGTAACGATATTGAGCGGGGCGGCCACCAGCCCTCCCAGCACCATGATGTGCCTGGCCACATGCTCCCAGTTCTCTGTATCGTTCAGCATCCGGATGATAAAACCTACCAGGTAACAGATATTACAGATAAAGCTCACTTTTATCAGGAAACGGAGCCAGTTCATATTGAAATTTCCGATAAAATACAGTTATTTTGGATTCTTTAAAAACTAAACAGGAAAAACCCGATGAAGCAAAACTGGCAAAAAGCCGTCCTAAAGCATGTGTACGCCATCCTCATCTTCCTGGGGCTGTCTTTCTTATTCTGTAGCCCTGTACTGGAAGGATTGGAGATCAGGCAGACGGACACCGTGTCGTGGCAGGCCATGTCGCAGGAAGCACGCGCTTACCACGACAGTACCGGCATCAGCCCCCTGTGGACCAATGCCATGTTTGGCGGCATGCCCACTTACCAGATCTACATGAGCCAGGATAATTACACTTACCAGCTTCACCGGATCCTCACGCTGGGCCTTCCCAAACCCGTCAACTTCTTTTTCCTGGCCATGCTGGGCTTTTATATACTGCTGTCTGTCATGAACTTCCGGCAATGGGTCAACATTCTCGGGGCCATCGCCTTCGGTTTCGCGGCCTATAACCCGATGATCATATCGGCGGGGCACGATACCAAGATGTTCACCATCGCCTATATGGCGCCGCTGCTGGCGGGCATATTGCTCACCTACCGCGGCAAATACCTGATCGGCGGCATTATGACCTGCATCACACTTTGCCTGATGGTAACCAACGGGCACTACCAGATCGTGTTCTACATGCTGCTGCTCTGCCTCGTGATCGGCATCGGCTACCTGGTGAACGCTATCCGTACTCAACAGCTGCTGCCATACATCAAAGCCACGCTGGTACTGCTGGGCTTCGGCCTGCTGTCTGTGCTGCCGTCTACCGTCAGCCTGTGGACCACCTCCGAGTTCAGCAAATACACCATGCGCGGCGGGCATTCCGAGCTTACGGCTGAAGCCGGCCAGGAAGGCGACAAGACCGCCGGCGGCCTCGATAAAAGTTATGCTTTCAACTGGAGCGAAGGCAAGATGGAAACGCTCACCGTGCTCGTTCCCAATCTTTACGGCGGCTCTTCCGTGGGCAAACTTTCCGCAGGCAGCAATACGGCCAAAGCATTTACAGAAATAGGCGTGCCGCCCGCGCAGCAGGAGCAGATACTGGAGCAGATGCCCGTGTACTGGGGCCCGCAGCCGCATACAGACGGGCCTGTTTACTGGGGCGCGGCCATCATCTTCCTTTTTGTGCTGGCCTTCTTTATCGTGAAGGATTTTGCCAAATGGTGGATACTGGCGGGCTGCCTGCTGGGCCTGTTCCTGGCATGGGGCAGCAACTTCGCCTTCTTCAACTACTTCCTGTTCGACCACCTGCCGCTGTTCAGCAAGTTCCGCGCGCCCGCGCAGGCGCTGGTGCTTTGCCAGCTGCTCGTGCCGTTCCTGGCCTGCTGGGCGCTGAACGATGTAGTGAGCAAAGAATGGGATAAAAAAGCGCTGCTCACCAGTGTGAAACAATCGCTGTATATCACCGGCGGGCTGATAGTCGTGCTGTTCCTCGCTTCCTTCGGCCAAAGCTATATGGCGGAATATGATGAAGGCCTGCGTTTTTACCAGCAATTCTTTAGCGGCAACCAGGAAGTAATGGACAAACTGCTGAGCGCGCTGCGGGCAGACAGGGCTTCTGCCCTCCGCCTGGACGCCGTCCGTTCGCTCGTGTTCATCCTCATCGCGGCGGGCCTCATCTGGGCCTACCTGCAAAAGAAACTCCAGGCCGGTTATATGCTTGCCCTGCTTGCGCTCAGCGTAGCGGTAGACCAGATGCTGGTGGCCAGCCGCATCCTCAATTCCAAAAACTATGTGACCCCGACGGATTACAGCGCGGCATTTGCGCCTTCTCCCGTAGACGTGGCCATCAAACAGGATAGGGACCCGTATTACCGTGTATTCAATACCGTTAGTTTCATGAGCGCCATGAGCTCTTACCATCACAGGAGCATCGGCGGGTACAGCCCGGTGAAACTCGCGCTGTACGACGACCTTATCAAATACCAGATCAGCAAGAACAATCCCAACGTGCTGAACATGCTGAACGCTAAATACGTGATCGTGCAGGGCCAGGGCCAGCAAGGTCAGGGCCAGCTCTCCTATTTCCAGAACCCGGAAGCGCTGGGCAACGCCTGGTTTGTGGACAGCCTCGTATGGGCCAAAAATGCGGACCAGGAAATGAAAACGCTGGACAGCCTGCCCACCGGCCGCGCCGTGGTGATCGACGAAAGGTTCAAACCCGCGCTGAACGGGTTTACACCCGGTAAAGACTCCGCCAGCAAGATACAGCTGACCAAATACGGCCTCAACGAATTGCAGTACCGCAGCAGCAACAGCAAACCCGGCTTCGCCGTGTTCTCCGAGATATATTATCCCGCGGGCTGGAACCTGTACGTGGATGGTAAAAAAGAAGACATCGTGAGAGTGGACTACCTGCTGCGCGGCGCGAAGATACCCGCCGGCGACCACCAGGTCGTGATGAAATTTGAACCGAGAAGCTATTACCTCGGCAACATGATCACCCGCTGGAGCTCTATTGCCATGCTGGTGCTGCTTGCGCTTGCCATTGCCTTCGAGATAAGGCGTGGCGCGAAAGCGCAGCCACAGCCGGCTGTAAAATAATAATCGCCTGAAAAGCGAAAAGGGAGCGGATCATCCGCTCCCTTTTTTATTTCCTGTAGTGACGTTCCTAATACCACAACCTTGCCTGCACCCGCTTCAGGTACCCGCGGGCAGCGGCATTCAAAGGCTGGCGTGTTTCTTTGCGCGGTATGTGCAACACTTCGCTCCAGCCCCGGGCCCACTCCTTCCAGTTCCAGCCGGTCTTTTTCAGGAACTCCAGCGACCACATCACGGCGGTGGAAATGAAGTGCGGGAAAGACAGGTAACGGTATGCCACCTTGCTTTTGTTGATCCACAGCATTTTCATCTTGGCGACGTGCGGCGTGCGGCCCAGCGGGCTTTCGTTGTGCAGGATCACGATATCCGAATTGTAGGCGATCGTATAGCCGCTTTGGATCACGCGGTAGGTGAGGTCGTATTCTTCCATGCCGTAAAAGAAATCCACCGGGTAAATGCCCGCTTTTTCATAGACTTCCTTCAGGATGGCATGGCCTGCGCCGATGAAGTAAGGCGCCAGGAACCAGGTTTTATCTTTGTATTGTTCAAATTTCTTGTGGGGGAAGGCATTTACCTGCATCTGCTGCGTGCTGGCGTACAGCACCTTGAAACACAGTACACCGGCCTGGTTGCTTTGCATGAAAGTATTGCCGAATGCAGCTTCGATCTTGCGCAGGGCGTCTGTATCCCTGAACCAGGCGTCGTCGTCTATCGTTACCAGGATGGGCGCTGTGGCCATGGAAATACCAAGATTGCGGCCCCGGGCTACGCCAAGGTTCTCGTTGGAATAATGATATCGGAAGTATGGGAAACCGGCGATGAATGCCGTGACGGGCGTATAATCCGCCGTGGAGGCATTGTTGATGATGATCACTTCTTCCAGCAGCTCCGCGGCGCCTTCCTGCGCGCTGAGGTTGCGCAGCAGCACCAGCAGATCGTCCGGCCGGTTGTAGGTGATGATGATGACGGATAATGATCTCATACTGTATAAAATAAACTGCGGTAGGCTTCTGCAAACGCTTCCATGCTGAAATGCCCGCGCGCATAAGCGATATTGTTCTGCCGCATTGTTTCGAGCGCTACGGGCTGCCAGTTCTTCACCAGCTGCGCCGCAGCGGCGATGATATGCTCTTCGGTATCAAGATGGTTTACCAGGTAACCGTTTTCGCCGTTGCGCACGTGAAAAGGAATATCCCCCGCATCGGTGGCCAGCACGGCCAGCCCGCGGGCCATGCCTTCCATGATCACCATCGGGAAGCCCTCGCGGATGGAGGTGATCATGATCACGCGGTGGCGGCGGTAAAGCTCGTCTATCTTTGCCGCGTCTGCCAGTTCGCCGTAAAAACGGCAATAAGCGCGCAGCTCCTGTGGTATCGCTTCTTCCACGTTCCCGATAAAACCTGCCGAAACGCCCGCCGCTTTTGCGATGGCGGCTACAAGATGCACCCGTTTTTCAGGCGTGCCGCGGCCAACATACAACAGCATATTGTCTTCTTCCAGCGGCGTGGTGTCCTGCGGCAGCGGGATGCCGTTCATCACCAGCTTGATCCTTTCCGCGTAACCGGCGGGTATGCCGTACTGTTGGTACAATTCAAGATGCCGCTGAATGCTTTCCCGGCTGATCATCACCGTGGTTTCGTAATACGGGATAAACGGTATGCGGATATACGAAAAGCTGTGGAAAGCATGGATCAGCTCTACCTGCCTGATACGCCCGGGCACATGCGGGCTCAGCTTGTACGCGAAGTTGCACTGCCCGTTGAATACCACTGGCTGCTTGCGCTGCCTGCTGATATAGGCGGCCGCAATGCCGCGCCAGATGAGGTTGTTGAAGTACAGGAACTTGTTGTCCGTATACTTTGAAATATCGCGGATGGTGTTGCCCGGCGCTTCGAAAGCCGGCAGCATGGCCGCGTTCACGGATCTCTTGGTAAAAAAGATCATCACTTTTTTCCCCGGGAACAGCTTCGCTATTTCGCTGTGCACTTTTTCGGCCCCGCCAACGTGGTAAAAGGGGAAGAACATAAAAATATCATATTCCTCCTTCAAAGGCCGCCACCACGCATACAACCGCCCCAACACCGCGAAGGGTGCAATGAAAACCGCTTCTATCAAGCGTTTTATGCGCAGCAGGGAGTAGATCACAATTTCTGTTTGATGTTTTTCCCGATGGCGGTCAGCAGGTCCTTGCACATACCTGCGAACACCCGTATATCGAACATGTTCAGCCTGCCTTTCGAAAGCCTGCCCGCGAGATAACGCCGCTTGCAGTGATAATGGCGGAAGAACACGTTTTTCTTTTTAATGATGCTCAAGGTCATGGAAGCGCCGTGCACCCGGTAAAGCAGCAGCATTTCAGGCACTTTTTCCATCACCAGCCCCGCTCCTGCCAGCCGCAGCCACATGTCGTAATCCTCCACGGGTTTCTGCGAATCGAGATAAGGGAAACTGCGGAACACTTCCGTGCGTACCATCACGCCCGGATGCGCGATGCAGTTCTTAAACGGCAATGCTTCCCTGATCTGCGCATTCGTGTAATGCGCACGGTCTTCGGGCCAGTCGCCTTTCACTTCCCCCTTTTCATCGATAAAAGTGATGAAGCACCCTACCAGGTCCGTTCCCGGCCTTTCTTCCAGCCAGGCAGCCTGCTTTTCGAAACGCTGCGGCAGGCAGATATCATCCGCATCGATGCGGGCGATGTATTTGCCGCGGGCCTCGCCGATGCCGCGGTTGAGCGTGTAGGCGAAGCCTTTGTTAGGATGATGGAAATAACGGATACGGCTATCCGGATACGACCGGATAATAGTCTCGCTGCCATCGGAGGAGCCGTCGTTGATCACCAGCAGCTCAAAATCGCCCTGCGTTTGCGACAGGATGGCGTCTATGGTCGGGCGCAGGTAGTCTGCCCCGTTATATACGGGCAACACAACTGATATGAGTGGCGATGGCTGCATCATTTCTTTTTAATATTGGCGCCAGCTGTCCGGCACCAGGTCTTTCGCGGTAAGCCCCTCTTTTGCGAACCAGTGGCGCGGGGCCACTACTTCCCTGCCGGGGTATTCGTTCAGCCAGGCGCCCCACCAGCTGAAGCTGCTGTTGGCGATCACCTGGTGCCGGCAACGGCTCATCAGGAACAGGTCTTCATACTGCGTATGGCTCAGGCTGCCGCTGGGTATTTCGTAATCGATGCCGGCGGGCAGGTTGCTTCGCACCCAGGCCGGGTCGTTGGTGAATATAATGAACTTTGCGCCGTTGAAGTGCTGCGCGGCCTTTTCATAATAATCAGGCCCCAGGATGCCATGGAAAGCGGCCGCTTCGCTGTTCGTATAGTCGCCGCGGCGGTAATGCATGGCCACGGTATCCTGCTGCGGCAATTCCGCGGCTTTGGCCATAATGGCGGGGGAAAATTCTATGTTGAAGGTGAAATCTTTCCTGATCTGCGCGGCCTGCGGCTCGAAGTATTTCCAGCTTTGCCAGTATCCTTTCAGGTATACGGGCGGGCGCAGGCTGAAAAAACGCGGGTCGAAGTCCATGCCTGTTTCCCGGAAGATGCGCCGCCAGGGTGCAGGCGCCAGGCGGTTGAACGCTTTTTGCAGGAACCCGGGCCGGGGGATCATCTCTTCTCCCGCAAGGGAAGCGGAAATATGCAGACCGCCAAGCCCGTACATGCCGGCCTGTTTCGGTTCATAACTACCCTTATCCAGGAACAGCGGAACATCGTGTTGTAAAGCAAGCGTACGGCCGGCGGCGTATTGGAACATCTGGTTGCCCAGCCCTCCTTTTAATTGAACAAGGATCAAGAATTACCGGTTTTAGGCGCAAAAATATCTATTTTCGCGGGTATCTATATGGGAATTATCAGAAGCCAAAGCATACGGTCTGCCATCATCACCTACGTGGGTTTTGCCATCGGGGCGCTCAATACCTATCTCTTCATGTCGTTTGTACCGGCTGAGATCTACGGCCTCACGCGCCTCATGTCCAGCACCGCTATGGTATTCTATTCCATCGCCTCCATGGGCACGGCTACGCTGCTCAACAAATTCTACCCGTATTACCGCGATCACCTGCCTTTCGCCCGGCGCGACCTGTTCGGCATCGTGCTCACCGTCAGCCTGATCGGCTTTGCGCTGGTAACCCTTGGCACCATTGTGTTTCACGACCTGGTGGTACAGAAATATTCCGCCAACTCGCAGATATTCGTGGAGCATTTTTACCTGCTCTACCCTTTTACGTTCTTCCTCATGCTGTTCACGCTGTTTGAGAACTTCAGCTACAATCATTTCAAGACCATCTTCCCGATATTCCTCAAAGAAGTGGGCATCCGCGTGATCACCACGCTGATGATCCTGCTGCTGGTCGTGCATTTCTTTACCAATATCCAGTTCGTCTGGGTGTTCTCATTCATCTACGCCGCCGTGTTCATCGCGCTGGTGCTGTACCTGCGGCGGGAAGACTCCCTGCATTTCTCGTTCCGGATCAGCAAGGTGACGCGCAAGCTGTCAGATAAAATGATCTCCTTCAACCTGCTGATCTTCGGCGGCAGCGTGTTTGGCGTGCTGGCGCAGAATATAGACGCGCTGGTAGTGGGCAGCACCAAGGGCCTCGCGGCCACCGGCGTGCTGGAATCGAGTACCTATGTGAGCAATGCTATTGCTGTGCCGCAACGCAGCCTGATCGCCATTGCCATTCCCATACTGGCCAAGGCCTGGAAAGACAAGGATTATAACGGCATCCAAAGCATGTACCGCCGCTCTTCCCTCACCCTGCTCATTTTCGCGACATTCCTGTTCATGATGGTCTGGCTCAACCTGGATTCCGTTTTCGAGATACTCCACATCCCGGAGCTGTACCTCGAAGGCCGTTACATCATCCTTTTCCTTGGCCTCAGCAAGGTGCTGGACCTGGGCACGGGTGTGAACGAGCAGATCATCGGCACTTCCAACATGTGGCGTTTCCAGTTCTACTCCACGCTGGCGCTGCTGGTGGCCAGCATTCCGATGAACATCTGGCTGATCAAATGGCTGGGTATTACCGGTTCAGGTGTGGCCGCACTGATAACGGCTTTCGTGTACAATTCCCTGCGTTACGCTTTCCTCTACTTCAAATACGATATGCAGCCGTTCACCCTCAGAACGCTGTACGTGGTGCTGCTGGCGGTGCTGGGCTGGTATATCTGCCAGTTCCTCATCACCATGGAAAACCCATGGGTGCGCGGCATCCTGCGCACGGGCATCTTTTGCGCCATTTATCTTTTTCCCATCATTTACTTTCAATGGTCGCAGGACGTGACGGAAAGCTGGCGCAAAGGTTTGGCTATGGTGCAGAAATATACCAGGCGGAAATAATCAAATGATCAGCTGAACCAGTTGCGCACGCGCCTTAAAATGCGCTTCGCGATCCCCGGGCGGGGATGCAGGTCGGTATGTTGCCGCATGGCAGCGTTGCCGCCCAGGCGGTTCTTGTCGCGGATGAGGATGATGGGGTCGAAAGGCAGGTCCTTCCTTTCTTCGGGGAAAATATACGCGGGGGAAAGTACCCGCGGATGCCGTTCGGCGATGTACCTGTTCAGGTGCGATTCGTCGTGCCACTGGGCAATGATGCCTTTGTCCAGGTCTGCCTGCACATTATTCTTCAATTCACGGATCAGCGCCAGGTAAGCGGCGGCAGTGCCGCCGTTCACACCGCCCTGTACATAGATCTTCCGCAGTGCGGGGGGCATGTATGCTTTGGAGCGTTTGTCCTTTTTTTCGTAAGGGAAATTTTTAACCGGCTGCCCGTGGAAACCCGGGCTGCTCACGACGGTCAGCCCATCATGCCCCGGCCCGGGCAGGAATTCCTCCGCGGTTACCGTGCGCAGGAATTGCGCGTTCGCGTTGAAGAAAAAGATATAATCGAATTTTTGCAGCTGCTCTTCCACCCCCGAAAAAATATGGAACCGCATGAGCGTGGCATAAGGCCATGCCAGCCATTCCTGTGCAATCACATGCACGCGGGGATGGTCCTTGTAAGGCAGGTCATCCGCGTCTGTGAATACGAAGTATTCCTTATCCGCGCCGGGAATGAAGTATTGTTCGCTGCTGGTAAAGAATTCATCCCAGAACACCTTGTATTTTCCTGTGCAGATGTAGAGCAGGGCTATTTTCATGCGACCGGTTTTTGCGCCACGATGCCGCAGTAAGGTGAGTGGAAAGTACCGTCTGGCAGAGATCTTAAAAGAGGAATGAGCTTATAGGCTACCTGCAGGCCTGCTTTCTGGAACACGTTGCGCGGCTGCGGGTCGTGCCAGAAATCGAATTTGCCGAAGCAGCCCGCGTAGGGCACTTGATAGCCGAGCGCCTGCAACTGCTGCGCCCAGAGTGAAGGCTGCATGGAAGGGATATAATGCCGGGCAAGGTTTTCCTTATCCAGGCTGCTGCGCAGGAACTGCTGCAAGCCGCCCCTGAAATTGGGCGTGGTGATGATCAGCAGGCCGCCGGGCTTCAATATGCGGTGATGCAGCGCGATGATCTCTGGGAAATTCCGGAAATGTTCGATGAACCCGAAGGAGCATACCACATCGTAACGGTCTTCGGTATGGGCCGCATACGCCAGCACGTCGCCCCTTTCCAGCCTGCCGGTGGCAATGCCCAGGCTTTGCAGCCAGCTGCTGAAGCCTTCGTTCATATTCGGCACGAGGTCCATGCCGTTCACTTCCAGGCCTTTTTTGCCCAGGTGCGCCATATACCTGCCGGGAAAGCAGCCGAATTCGAAGAGGCGGCCTCCTTTTGGCAGCAGCGCTTCGTATTGGTCGAGCCACTTCGTGATATTGTCTTCCGCGATAAAGTATTGAAAGTTACTGTAGGAAGCATCCCAGTATTGCTGGTTCACCAGGTCCATTAGAATAGTTTAATCCTGCTAAGCTATAAAAAATCAGTTGATCCTGCCTGCCCCGGCATAATATCTTACCCAATAAGGTTCCCGCAGGTCGCTGATCATGACGCCGTTGCTGCTGGATGCATGCACGAAACGTTCGTTTTCGAGGTAAATACCGACATGGGAAATGCGTCTTTTGCGGTTGATCGCAAAAAACACGAGATCACCGGGCTTCAGCTCCGCCCTTTTGCCGAGGCGGGCCACCTGGTTGTATAGCTGGATGGAATTGCCGGCCAGGGTGATCTGGTACACGGCCGCCATCAGGGTGTTCACGAAATTGGAGCAGTCTATGCCGCTTTTGGTGTTGCCGCCCATGCGGTACGGCGTTCCCCACCATTCTTCGATGAAGTTGTAGAGTTTTTCATTCACCACGTTCTCCACCGGCAGGTCCAGCAGCTGGGCGTATTTAAACTGCCAGGGGCGCGCTTCTTCAATGCTGTTGACCGTAGTGGGCGCATTGCCGATGCGGGTGCTGCGCGTTTTACCCTGGTGCTCGCTGCCCCGGGCATCGCGTTTGATCGCGATACCGTCTATAAATTCCATCTCCTGCTGCTTTGCCGGCGCCGGTTGCTTAGCCGTTTCTTTCGGCTTCAGCAGGGCGCAGCTTCCCAATAAAAGCGCGCCGGCCGGTATCAGGTACAATTTCCCCTTTCTTCTGTGCATTGGCCCCCGTTTTAAAATTGCTGCAATATAAAAAAAATCCGATTTTTGCTGCTTGCTACATTACGATCTTTAAGCTGTAATTCCGAACCGACGATGAAGTTTTCTCACCTGCACGTACATACACAGTTTTCCCTGCTCGACGGAGCCGCAGATATCAAGCAGCTTTATAAAAAAGCCATGGCAGACAATATGCCGGCACTGGCCATTACAGACCATGGCAACATGTTCGGCGCCTTCCAGTTCGTAGCAGAAGCGTATAATAACAAGCTGAACCCGGAGGACCCAAAGGATAAACGCCTGAAAGTGAAGCCTATTGTGGGTTGTGAGTTTTACCTCGTGGAAAACCGCCACAAACGCCAGTTTACACGCGAAGAAAAAGATATCCGCTATCACCAGGTGTTGCTCGCGAAAGACGACCAGGGTTATAAGAACCTCATCAAACTCTGCTCCCTCGGCTATATGGAAGGATTGTACGGCAAATATCCCCGTATCGATAAAGAACTGATCCTTCAATACCACCAGGGCCTCATTGCCACCACCTGCTGCCTCGGTGCTTCCGTGCCCAAGACCATTCTCAAAAAAGGAGAAGAAGAAGGCGAAAAGGAATTCAAATGGTGGCTGGACATCTTCGGCGAGGACTTCTACGTGGAAATGCAGCGCCACGGCATCCCCGAACAGGAAAAAGTGAATGAATGTCTCGTGCGCTTCGCGGAGAAATACAATGTGAAGATCATCGCATCCAACGACAGCCACTATGTAGACCAGGCGGACGCCAACGCGCACGACATCCTGCTTTGCATCAACACCGGCGAAAAGAAAAGCACCCCTTCCATGAAGGAGTTTTCCGACGATGATGCCATTGTGAAAAACAAACGTTTCGCTTTTTATAACGACCAGTTCTATTTCAAGAACACGCAGGAGATGAGCAAGCTGTTTGCAGACCTCCCGCAGGCGATCGACAATACCAACGAGATCGTGGATAAAGTGCAGCTGCTGGACCTGAAGCGCGACATCCTGCTGCCTAACTTCCCCGTTCCGCCGGAGTTCATCACGCAGGACCAGTACCTGCGCCACCTCACTTACGAAGGCGCGCGCCAGCGTTATGCGGAGATCACACCCGAAGTGGAAGAGCGCCTCAACTTCGAGCTGAATGTGATCGAGAACATGGGTTTTGCCGGTTATTTCCTCATCGTGGGCGATTTCATCAAGGCAGGGCGCGAGCTGGGCGTGTTCATCGGCCCGGGGCGCGGTTCCGCGGCAGGTTCCGCCGTGGCGTACTGCATCGGCATCACTAATATAGACCCCATCAAATACGACCTCCTGTTCGAACGTTTCCTGAACCCGGAACGTAAGAGCATGCCCGATATCGACACGGACTTCGATGATGAAGGCCGCCAGAAAGTGATCGACTACGTGGTGCAGAAATACGGCAAGCAACAGGTAGCGCAAATCATCACCTACGGTACCATGGCCGCCAAAATGAGCATCAAGGACGTGGCGCGCGTGATGGACCTGCCGTTGCAGGATTCCAACATGCTGGCCAAACTGGTGCCGGATAAGCCGGGCATCCAGTTGTCGCGCATCTTCAACGCCCCGCTGGACGGGGATAAGAGCCTTGCTGAAAAAGAAGGCCTTGCCGCGGAAGACCTGGAAAACGTGAAGCGCCTCCGCGAGCTGATCAAAGGCAACGACCTGCAGGGCGAAGTGCTGCGGGAAGCTTGCGTGCTGGAAGGTTCCGTGCGCAATACCGGCATCCACGCGGCCGGCATCATCATCGCCCCTACAGACCTCTCCGAGCTGATACCCGTTACCACCGCGAAAGATTCCGACCTGCTGGTAACACAGTTCGAAGGGAACGTGATCGAAAGCGCCGGTGTAATCAAGATGGACTTCCTGGGTCTCAAGACCCTCACCATCATCAAAGGCGCTTTGCAGATGATCAAAAAGAACCACGGGGTGGATATCGTGATAGACGACATCCCGCTGGACGATGCGAAGACTTTTGAACTGTACCAGAAAGCCGAAACCAACGCCACGTTCCAGTTTGAAAGTCCGGGTATGCAGAAATACCTGCGCGAGCTGAAGCCGGACAAATTCGCTGACCTGATCGCGATGAACGCCCTTTACCGCCCGGGGCCGCTGGAATATATTCCCACCTTCATCCGCCGCAAGCACGGGCTGGAGCCCGTTACCTACGACGTGCCGGTGATGGAGGAATACCTTGCGGAAACCTACGGCATCAACGTATACCAGGAACAGGTAATGCTGCTCAGCCAGAAAATGGCGAACTTTTCCAAAGGCGACGCGGACATTCTCCGTAAAGCCATGGGTAAAAAGCAAAAGGCCGTGCTGGACAAAATGAAGGCACAGTTCATGGAAGGCTGCAAGACCAACGGGCACGACCTGAAAATGTGCGATAAAGTGTGGACCGACTGGGAAGCATTCGCATCCTACGCCTTTAACAAATCCCACTCCACCTGTTATGCCTTCGTGGCCTACCAGACGGCTTACCTCAAGGCCCACTACCCTGCCGAATACATGGCCGCCGTGCTGAACAACGCCAGCAACCTGGAAAAGATCACCTTCTTCATGGAAGAATGTAAACGCATGGGGCTGGACGTATTGCCGCCCGATGTGAACGAATCCTTCAAAGGTTTCGCGGTGAACAAAAGAGGCCAGGTGCGTTTCGGCCTTGCCGGCCTGAAAGGCGTGGGAGAAGCCGCCATTGAGAATATCATCGAAGAACGTGAGAAAGGCGGCGCTTACACGACCATTTTCGACATGATCAAACGCGTGAACCAGCGCGCGGTGAATAAAAAATCGCTGGAGGCCCTGGCCATGAGCGGCGCGCTGGACTGCTTCCCCGAGCTGCACCGCGCGCAATATTTCCATTCAGCGGAAAACAGCACCGGGCTGGAAAAGATCATCCGTTTCGGGCAGCAGGTGGCCGCGGGCAGCCAAAGTACCGGCGGCCTGTTTGGCGACGCCTTTATGGATGAGATACAGCCGCCGAAGATCCCCCCCTGCGATCCCTGGCCGCTCACCATCAAGCTCAACAACGAGCGGGAAGTGACGGGCATCTACATCTCCGGCCACCCGCTGGACGATTACAAGTTCGAAATGAAGCACTACCACATGAACACCCTGGCGGAAGTGACCGAATACCAGAACCTGATCAGCACCCCTTCAGACAACAATAAAGGCAAAGCCAAGGACTTCAGGATGGCGGTGTACGTGAGCGGCGCCGTGGAGCGCATCTCGCGGAACAACAAGCAGTTCGGCATCATGACCCTGGAAGATTATACCGGGAAATTCGAGTTCGCGCTGTGGAGCGAAGACTTCCTGAAATTCGCCACCCACTTCAAAACCGGGCTTTGCCTGTACGTGAACGGCGGTTTTAAACCGAGAAGGTTCAACGACAACGAGTACGAGTTCAAAATAAACAGCATGCAGTTGCTGCAGGAGGTGAAACGCACGCAAACCCGCAAGGTAGGGCTCATTACCATGCCGCAGTTCATCACCCCGGAGGTGATCGATTTTTTATCTGACAACATCCAGAAAAACCCCGGCAAGGCCGAGATCTATTGCCAGCTGATAGACCGGGACGAGGAACTGATGGTAAAACTGCACACTTTCACCAAACACGTGGAGATGAATGACGAACTGGCACAGTTCCTTAACTCACAGCCGGACATCGATGTCTATATCGACACATTCAATAAGTAGCGATGCCAAAAAAGCAGTAGTTTTACACCGGTTTAGTTTTTGTATATATTGCATATCGATTTGACAAAAGCCAAACCGACAACAACCTGAGAACCAATCATTTATTAAAATTATAAACTTTTAAATCTATAAAAATGGCTTTAGAATTCACAGATGCGAACTTTCAGACCACCGTTCTCGATTCGAACAAGCTGACTGTGGTAGACTTTTGGGCAGAATGGTGCGGTCCTTGCCGCGCGATCGGTCCCGTGATCGAAGAACTGTCTAAAGATTACGATGGTAAAGTGAACGTTGGTAAGGTGAATGTGGACAACAACCCGCAGATCTCCATGAACTACGGCATCACCAGCATCCCCGCTATCCTGTTCATCAAGGACGGTAAAGTGGTAGACAAGCAGGTGGGCGCGGTTCCCAAATCTGTACTGGAAAAGAAGATCCAGGCTAACCTCTAGTACTGGAGAACGCATAAAATTGGAAGAACGCAGCTCTTATGAGCTGCGTTTTTTTTATGCCCGGGCGCCATCATATGAACATATTCCCTTATTTTGCCTGATAAATCAATCTCTGAGAATGCTACAATGGGAAAATGTTGCCCGCGGCGCGCTGGGTATGTTCTTTCTTGTCCTGGTTTGTTACCTCCTGAGCAATAACCGCCGTGCTATCAACTGGAAGCTGGTGGGCATCGGGATCTGCGCACAGGTGATGTTCGCCATGGGCGTGCTGAATACGCAGCTGGGCGGGCAGCCCGTCTTCTGGGTCCTTTTCGGGATCATGATCCTCCTTTATTCCTTCAACCGTTTCAGGCGTAAACAAAAAGAAGGCTTTGGCCTTCCTAAAGATATGCTCAGCTGGCTGCTGGCGGTTGCCGCCCTGGCCGGCTTTTTTATTGGCATTATCCGCAGCTCGCAGTTCCCGCTCCCGGCGGTGGCTTTTTTCGTGGGGCTTATTCCCATTGTGGCGATGATAAAAGTGTTGCAGAAAAGGAATATAGAGCTGCTGAAATGGACCATCCTGGCGGCCTGCATTGTGCTGACCGTTTCCGTGTACATGCGCTGGTGCCCGGCCAATGTATTCAGCAGCACGCTTTCAGGGGTATCCAATTCATTCGTGAAGCTGATCAATCTCAGCCATAAAGGCACTGAATTTATGTTCGAGGGGCTGGCCGATTTCAGGGGCGAATGGGGATATATTTTCGCGGTGCAGGTGCTGCCCAATATCATTTTCTTTGCGGCGTTGAGCTCTGTGCTGTATTACCTCGGCGTACTGCAAAAGATCGTGTACGTTTTCGCTTACCTGCTCAATAAACTCAGCATTTCCGGCGCGGAAAGCCTTTCCACGGCGGCCAATATCTTCCTCGGGCAAACCGAGGCCCCGCTGATGATCAGGCCTTACCTTGAAAAGATGACGCGTTCGGAGATACTTTGTATCATGGTGGGCGGCTTTGCCAACACCGCCGGCAGCGTACTGGCGGCTTATGTCAGCATGCTGGGCGGCCCCGATGCGGCGCAGCAGGAATATTTTGCGCTGCATATGCTCAGCCAGAGCATCATGAGCGCCCCGGCAGCCATCGTTTGCGCGAAGCTGCTTTTCCCTGAAACACAGGCGCATCTAATCCAGAAAGACCTCTACGTGCCCCGTGAGAAGCTCGGCGACAACTTCCTGGACGCGCTTTCCATCGGCACTACCGACGGCCTGAAACTGGCCGTGAACGTGGGCGCCATGCTGATCGTATTCACCGCGCTGATGTACGTGGTAAATGGCCTGCTGGGCTGGGTGGGCGACCAGACGGCCCTTAACCCGCAAATAGCAGCCATGAGCGGCGGGCAGTATAAAGAGCTGAGCCTGGAAATGCTGCTGGGCTACCTTTTCAGTCCCGTGGCCTGGATCATAGGCGTAGCGCAGCAGGACATGCTGGCCGTGGGGCAATTATTGGGGCAAAAGACCGTGCTGAACGAATTCCTCGCTTACCAGACCCTGGCCAAAATGAAGACGGCCAACATGATCCACGACCCGAAATCGCTGCTGATAGTGACCTATGCCCTGTGCGGGTTTGCCAACTTCGCCTCCATCGGCATACAGATCGGGGGTATCAGCCAGCTGGCGCCCAACCAGCGCCGCAACCTGACGGAACTGGGCGTGAAAGCGCTCATCGGCGGCACCATCGCCTGCCTGATGTGCGGGTGCATTGCGGGGGCGCTGAGCTGATCGGCGGCACCTGATATGCGGGTGTACAGCAGGGCGCAGCCCTGAGGGAAAACAGCCATTTGCCGCCCGCTGGCCTGTAGTGCCGGTTGCCCGGCAATTTCAGGCGATTTAACGATTAATCCATGTTAATCTCAGCCGCTGTGAGTACATTTACAAAGCGAACCGTGAAGACAGGCTTTGATCATATCACTATCACCTATAACGGATATCACTTGCGTAATTTTACCCTGCTCGCCCTGTTCATACTTTCTTTCGCAGGCGCGTCGGCTCAACGGAAATGCGGAACGGAAACGGCCCTGGCGCAAAAGCTGAAAGCCCAGCCAAAGCTCGTGGCCAAAATGCAGGCCGTGGAAGCCACTCTCCGGAAAACCAGGCCCCCGCGCGATCTCCAGCGTGTCAATCCCCGCGTGACCATTCCCGTGGTAGTACACATCGTGCTGCCGGATCCTTCCATCGTAACCGACCAGCAGATACTCAACCAGATAGCGACCCTCAACCAGGACTATATTGCTCAAAATGCGGACATAGCGAACGTTCCCGCCGTATGGCAGGGCCTTATCGGCAATTCCGAGATCCAGTTCTGCCTGGCCGCGCGCACGCCCGGCGGCGACCCTACCAGCGGTATTACCCGCACCGTGACGCAGCGCAGCAGCTTTTCCATCAACAGCGCCGCCCCCGAAGTGAAATACGCCGCCACCGGCGGGGCCAACGGCTGGGACAATACCCGCTACCTCAATGTTTGGGTCTGCGTGCTGGACGATAATTACCTGGGGGTGGCCACGCCTCCCGGCAACGTATACCCACCCGAAGAAGACGGCGTGGTGGTGAACTACCGCGCCTTCGGCGACGTAGGCTCCGCCCGCGCGCCGTTCAACCTGGGCCGCACCCTTACCCACGAAGTAGGCCACTTTTTCGGGCTCCGGCATATCTGGGGCGACGATAACGGCAGTTGCACAACGGACGACGGCGTGGCGGATACCCCGCCGCAGGGAGACGCCACCTATGGCTGCCCTTCAGGCGTGGCTACAGACATGTGCTCCCCTGCCGCCCCCGGCTACATGTACATGAACTACATGGATTATGTGAACGACGCCTGCATGATCTTATTCACCACCGGGCAAACAGACCGTATGCGCAACGCGCTGGACGCACAACGCGCTTCGCTGCTTACCTCCAACGGCTGTACGCCCGTTAATCTCCGCAACCGCGACGCGGGCATAGCAGAAGTATCACAACCGGCGGGCTACCGCTGCGAAGCAACGCAAACGCCGCTCGTGATACTGAAGAACCGCGGCTTTGACCCGCTCACTTCCGTGACCATCCGTTATACCGTCAACAACGGCGCGCCGATGGATTACAGCTGGACGGGCAACCTGGCTTCGCTGCAGCAAACAGCCGTAGTACTGCCTGTATTCCAGGCCGGCCAGGGCACGTTCACCTTCAAAGCCTGGACACTGAACCCCAATGGCGGCGCGGATGAGCAGCCGGAAAACGATACCGCTTCCATTAATTTCTTCTACCGCAGCCCGGCCGCCATGCCGTTTGCAGAGGCCTTCGAAGGCGCGGCATTCCCGCCGGAAGCCTTCAGCATCCGCAATCCTGACCGCAGCTTTACCTGGGAAAGAGCCGCCGTAGGCAGCCAGGGCAGCAGCCGCAGCGCCTTTATGCGCAACCTGGGTTACGCAATTAACAACCAGGTAGATGACCTCATTGGCCCGGTGATAGACGCATCCCTGGCAGATTCCGTATTCCTCAGCTTCGACGTGGCGGCGGCGGTAAGCACCGATCCGGCCACCACCGGCAATCCCTGGGATACGCTGGAAATATTGGTTACGCTCGATTGCGGGCAAACGTTCATCCCCACAGGTTACAAGAAATGGGGCAGCACGCTCATCACCCGCAAAACGCCCGCCAGTGCCGAATTTGTGCCCACCGCCAGCGAATGGCGGAGAGACACCGTAAACCTCACCGCTTTCGTGAAAAAGCAGCCCTTCCGCGCCGTGTTCCGCAACACCTCGAACTACGAGAACAATGTGTATATCGACCAGGTGAACATCTTTAAAAAAGACGCCAACCCCGACCTCGTAAGCCGCGGCATCCTCATATGGCCGAACTCCTTCAGCAGGCAGTTCTACATCGAGTTCAGCGCCTGGCCCGAAGACCTGAAAAGCATTGCCGTGTATGATGCCGCGGGCAGGCAGGTATACCGCCAGGAGCCCGTGATCCGCAGCGGCAACCGTACTACAATTGATTTGGTAAATGCCTCAAATGGTGTTTACTTTGTAACGTTATTTTACAGCCAACAGGTGAGGACATATAAAATAGTGAAAGCAAAATGACGACGACCACAGCACCAAAGCCCGGATTACTGACCATCTTGTCTGCACCCACCCTGGATAAGGATCTCAAAAGGATCGCCGACAAAGTGCTGAACCGGGAAAGGCTTACGCAGGAAGACGGCGTAACGCTGTTTGAGAAGGGAGATATCGGGTACCTCGGTGCGCTTGCCAACCATGTCCGTGAAAGATTACACGGCAACAAAACTTACTTCAACCGCAATTTCCATATAGAGCCTACCAATGTTTGCGTATTCACCTGCAAATTCTGCTCTTACTCCAGGCTTTACAAGAACCGCGAAGACGGCTGGGAACTGAGCATCGACGAGATGCTGGACATCGTGAAGAAATACGACAGCCAGCCCGTTACCGAAGTGCACATCGTTGGCGGCGTGCATCCCAAAATGAACCTGGACTTTTTCATGGAACTGATGCGCCGCATCAAGGCTCACCGGCCGGACCTGCACATCAAAGGTTTCACGCCCGTGGAGCTGGATTACATGTTCCGCAAAGCGAAAGTGAGCATTGAGGAAGGCATGCGCATGATGAAAGAGGCCGGCCTGCAATCCCTTCCCGGGGGCGGCGCGGAGATCTTCCACCCGGATATCCGCAACCAGATCTGCCACGATAAGGTGGATGCCGACGGATGGCTGGCTATCCACCGCACGGCTCACCAGATGGGCATGGTCACCAACGCCACCATGCTCTACGGCCACATCGAGCAGTTCTGGCACCGCGTGGATCATATGGAGCGCCTTCGCCAGCTGCAGGACGAAACGCATGGCTTCAATACATTCATCCCGCTGAAGTTCAGGAATAAGGACAACGATATGGCGCATGTGCCGGAATCCACCATCGTGGAGGATCTCAGGATGTATGCCATTGCGCGGCTTTACATGGACAACTTCCCGCACCTGAAAGCCTACTGGCCTATGCTGGGAAGGAACAGCGCGCAGCTCACCCTTTCCTTCGGCGTAAACGACCTGGACGGCACGATAGACGATACCACGAAGATCTACTCCATGGCGGGTTCTGAAGAACAATCCCCTTCCATGAACACCGCACAGCTGGCCATGCTCATCAAACAAGCCGGCAGAACGCCCGTGGAAAGAGATACCGTGTACAACGAAGTGAAAGATTATTCCAACGTGGAATTCAGCGAGGAAGAGCTACTGAATTAAAATAGCTGTTAATATTGTAAAAAAGAGGAAGGGCCCGGCTTTTCCTCTTTTTGTTTTTTATTACCTTCAAGCCTCAAACCGAGTTATCATGAAGAATTTTATGTGGATCATGGCGCTTTCCGGCTTTGCACTGGCCGCTTCCTGCAACAACCAACCCAAACAGGAAAGCAGTACGGACACGGGTTCCGCCTCCACTACCCCCGCTGCCCCCGCGCCGGCGGATGGGCCGGTATTTAAGAATGAAGGCCAGCTGTCATTCATCAGCAAAGCAAAAGGCGATACGATCAAAACGATCGCTATTGAAATAGCCGAAACGGATGAAGAAAGAGCCAAAGGCCTGATGGACCGCAAGTCTATGGAAGATACCCAGGGCATGCTGTTCATTTTTTCCGCTCCAGAAGAGCAGTCTTTCTGGATGAAGAACACCTACATTTCGCTGGATATCATGTATGTGAATGAGAATTTCGAGATCGTAAGCATCCAGAAGTACGCCACTCCCCTGTCTGAAGAAAGCCTTCCGTCTTTTAAGAAGGCGCAGTATGTTGTGGAAACCAATGCCGGTTTTGCCGATAAATACAAGGTTGCCTACGGCGATAAGATCGCTTTCACCAAAAAATAGCGTTCACACCTTATCTCTTCTATAAACTTCTTTGATCAGCCCCGCGGCGTTTTTACCTGCGCCGCGGGGCTGACGAAGCCCGGCCTCTACTTCAGTTCCTCCATCGTGAAGGATTTCTGCCGGCCTTTGTATTGCTGCCTTACGGCCTGTACGTCTTTTTCCGTCACCTTTTCTGCCTTGTTGCTCCATGCGTTGCGTATGAAGCTGAGCAGCTGCGCAATGTCTGCATCAGAGAACTCGTCGCTGGTTGCGATGCCGGGCATGTCCGCATTGATCTCAGGCGCTTTGTATACTTTGCCGTTCACTTCCACGGGGCCTGTAAGGCCATACAGCACGATCGCGATGAGCCGTTCTTTTTTGCCGGTCACTATTTCGGAATGGTTCAGTGGCGGCGCGAGCGATTGAATGCCGTCTCCATCGGTGCCGTGGCAGGTTTGGCAAACGGTTTTGAAGATCAGCGCGCCGCGCGGGTATTCTTTCGCCAGGGCGCCGTCTGCATTGGCCTGGCGGTTGTTCCTGATATCCTTGATCACTTTTTCCAGCCTGCGGCGGATGATGAGATTGGTATCCGGGTTCCAGGCTGTAACGTCCGCCAGCAGCTGCACTTCCTTGTCCCGCACGTTGCTGATCACCGCAGCAGCCACGTAGGGGCTGTTGGGGAAGTTGTGATAGAGCGCTGTAAGGATTTCGTTTGCGGCGGCGGCATTATACTTTTTCAGCGCGGGCAGCAGGAAGCCCGTCACCGGCGCATAGTTGGTATGGCCGGCCATTTCCGCGAGGAGTTTTGTAATAAATGCAGCATTGCTTTTATCCAATACCGAAGGGATGGCCGCCAGCGCGTTGTTATTCACGGCGATGTTGCCGTCCTCCTGGTATACGCGCAGGATGTCGTCCAGCGTCAGCGCGTGCAGGCCTTCCAGCGTCCACATCGCATGCAGGTCCGCCAGCGACCGCACAGAATCCTGCAGCAGTGCTTTCAGCAGCGGGACGGCGGCTTTGTATTGGCCGTCTACCAGCATCTGCTGCGCTTTATCTCTCGTCCAGCCGTTCTCTGAGCCCAGTGCTTTCACGAGGTCTGCCGGGTTGTTGTTCAGCGTTTCGCGCACCGGCTTCGACCCTTCCGGGATGATGCGGTAAATGCGGCCGCAGTTGAGCGGCTGCGTAAGGCTGCGTGCGCCGATCTCATTTTTCAGGTACGGCGTGAGGTAGGTTTTATGTTGAATGATGCCGCGGTACATGTCCAGCACATAAATGGCGCCATCCGGCCCTGCGTGGAGGTTCACGGGGCGGAAACGTTCGTCCGTGCTGGCCAGGAATTCCCTGCCGGCGTAGGCCTGGCGGCCTTTCACAAAAAATGAACTGTCTTTGAGGATATTCCTCTTTATGAGGTTGGCGGAAGGCTCGGCCACAAATGCGTTCTCCTGGTATTCCCTGCCATACAGGCTGCTGCGGTAGATGAGCGGGCCGCAGGCGGCTGTGAATTTCACCAGGCGCAGGCTGTCGTCCAGTACGCCTTTCATGTATCCCCTGTTCACGCCCGGCGTGGGGCGGATGGGATAAGTACGGTTGTCAGGGACGATGTTTTCATTATAACCTGCCACGCGGCGCTGGTTCTCATTGGTAGAACCGAGGCCCGGGGAGAAATAATCGCCCAGCAGGTTTTCCGAGTTGTTGTTGTAGTAGAGGCGGCCGTAGCTGTCCTGCGAAATGCCCCACTGCCCGCGGAAATGCGTGTCTTCCTTCAGCCAGCGGTTGCCTTCACGGCGGTAGCGTTTGGAGGCTTTGGCGTTGTAGATCCAGTTGTCCATGGCGCGGTACAGGCCGTTGGGCTGGTGCTCCACGTTGCCGCCTTCAGTGTAGGCGGAGTCTACCAGGGTTTTCTTCCCGGCTTTGCCGTCATTTATTTCCACGTGCCAGAGCCGGGGCGGTTCGGCCACCAGCAGGCCATTGCCCACGATGCAAAGCGCGCGGGGCAGTATCAGCGAGTCCAGGAACACGGTGCGGGTATCCGCAGCGCCGTCTCCGTTGGTATCTTCCAGGATCACGATCTTCCCGTTCATGGCTTCTTCGCCTGTGCCGACGGTATCCGGCATATAGCCGGTCATTTCCGCCACCCACATGCGGCCGCGCTCGTCGAAGGTCATGGCCACAGGCACTATTACATCCGGCTCTGCGGCCACCAGCTGCACGGTAAAACCGTTTTCCACCTGGAAATGCTGCAGGGCCTGCGCGGGCGAAAGCACGGGCGATTCGGCAAACTGGCGGCGCATGGCGATGGAATCCGCCTTTGAATTTTTCTCTGCATTGTTACAGGAAGCTATTGTTATCCCCGCCAATAAAAAACCCATCCAGATCCTGCCTTTCGTTATAGCGTTTGCCATATCTTGAAATCGATTGAAATTTGCCTTTAAAATAATACCCCGAAGGGTAATAATCAAATTTGAGGGCGCTAAAATAGGGCTGGAAAAGGGTAAAATAGAGGAATTATTGACAGGCGGGCGAAGGGAGTTACAGGGGGAATCGTATAATAATCAAGTGAGCACTACCCGTTTGGCCTGTAGCCAACCGGTTCATTGCGGTTACTCCCCCGCATTGAAAAAATCCTGCCGCCTGATATGCAGCTTGGCCATTTTTGATTCCAGTGTGGTGGGCTTGATCTTCATGATTTCCGCCGCGCCATGCACTCCCCTGATCCGGCCTTTCGTCTTTTTTAGAATGGCTATGATGTATTCTTTCTCTGTTTGCCGCTGGATGTCCTTAATTTCTTCTATCGTGCCGATGTCGTTACCTGCAGGTTTCGGCACGCCTGCCGGAAGCTTCCGGGCCAGCTGCAGCTTCGACTGGCCGTCATTGAGCACCACCGATTGTTCCAGGATATTTTCCAGTTCACGGATATTTCCCGGCCAGTCATACCCCTGCAGCGTTTCCAGCATGGTTTCGCTGATGCCGTTGAAAGGCTTGTTAAATGACTTGCAGAATTTTTTTGCAAAAAATAAAGAAAGCGCTTCGATGTCCGGCTTCCGTTCCCGCAGGGGCGGCAGCGTAATCGGGAAAACGTTTAAGCGGTAGTACAGGTCGAGCCTGAAATTCCCTTCCGCTACTTCTTTTTCGAGGTTGCGGTGCGTGGCGGCTACGATCCGCACATTCACTTTTACCGGCGCCTTTCCGCCGACATATTCTATTTCTCTTTCCTGCAGCACGCGCAAGAGCTTGACCTGCATGGCAACCGGCAGTTCCCCGATCTCGTCCAGGAAGATCGTTCCGCCGTCGGCAAGTTCGAACTTTCCTTTCCGCTTTTCGATGGCGCCGGTAAACGCGCCTTTTTCGTGGCCAAACAATTCCGACTCTATCAGCGTGGCGGGGATAGCGGCGCAGTTAACCTTTACGAAAGGCCCGTCTTTCCTGGGCGAAAACAGGTGAATGGATTGGGCAACACGCTCTTTCCCGGTACCGCTTTCTCCCAATATCAGGACAGACGTGCTGTACGGGGCCACCTTCGCCGCCAGGTCCAGCGCGGATAACAAAAGATGATGACTGCCAATGATGCCCTTAAACCCGGGATGGCTCATCATATCCTCCTGCTTCACGCCCGCGGCAGCAGCCCCGTTCTTCACCGCGGTTGCCGGCGGCGCGCCATAGGCCGTTCTCCCGGCCAGCTCTTCCAGGTTGGATTTCAACCGTTCCAGTAAGCGGATGTGGTCTTTTGTATAAGCAGCAGGCTGCCTGCTGTAAAAATAATATTGAACGGACAGCCCATAACCCAGCGCAACGGGGAATACGAGGCAGGACTTCATCCGGAAGCGGCCTGATATTATCTTTTGTAGTGAGGTATTACCTGCATCCCTGCCGGCTGTTTCCGTGTTATATATGCATGCCCCATTTTCCGTTGGACTGTTCGCTGCCATTGCGGAAAGGTCTTGCTGGTTTAATCCTGTAATCGTCATCATCTCCTTTTCTCCAATAAACTGGTATTCATCAAAGCCCGTACGTAAATATCCCGTATCGCCGAAATGCCCGGCATCGGTAGGTCTCAGGCCATTTGTAACAAGATCGAAGGGTACAAAAGATTGAATGGCCCTGGCCACCTTCAGCATTTTTTCCGGAACGCCTGCAGCTTCATTGCTGATGGCCGTTAGCTGCTTCTGCAAATGTTCTTCCTGCCGTAATTTGGATTCAAGGCTATGCGTATGCCGGTACCACGCAATATCCAGCATCACCAGCAGGTCCCGCTCGCGGAAGGGTTTGACAAGAAACCCGTAGGGCTCCGTTGTTCTTGCTTCTTCCAGCACTTTTTGATTGGAGTTGGCGGACAAATAAATAAACGCGATGTTTTCCGCCTTCAGTTTCCGGGCAAATTCGATACCCGAGATGTCTCCCTCCAAACGGATATCCAGTATCACGATATCCGGCCGGTTGCTTTGAAGATATTCATCCGCCTCTTCCGCAGACGCGGCAATACCCACCACCTGGTACCCGGCCGGTACCAGTATCAGGCGGAGATCATTCGCTACAATGAATTCATCTTCTACGATCAGTATTTTTTTATTCATAGCATATTGCTTAAGCGTCGGCCAATGCCTCCTCTGAAATTAATTTACTGGTCACCGCAAACCTGATCGTTATATGGAAACCGTTATTATTTACCATGTTGAAGCGGCCTTTTAATTGTTTTGAAAGGCCGCGTATCAGTTCCAGACCAAGCGAGTGATGCTCCGTTACATCGAAATCCGCCGGCAGGCCAACGCCGTCATCTGAAATGTTCAGCAACAAATGATCAGTATCGTCGTGCCGCAGGCTGATGCTCACCACTCCCCTCTGCCCGCCGGGAAACGCATATTTGACGGAATTTACAATACTTTCATTGATGATCAGCCCCAATGGAATGGCCTGCGATACGTCAAGATCCAGCGGCTCAACGTCCTGTTTAAAGATCACCTGGCTCCCCGCGCCCAGGCTGTCCTGGACATGGTTCACCAGTTCCCTGATATATTCAGGCATGGAAATGGACGCAATATTCTCGGACTGGTAAAGCTTCTGGTGGATGAGAGACATGGCATACACGCGGCGTTTGCTGTCCTGGATAGCAGAGAGCGCGGCATCGTTATTAATATACACAGCCTGCGAATTAAGCAGGCTGATCACTATCTGGAGATTATTCTTCACACGGTGATGTATTTCCTTCAGCAGCCATTCCCTGTCGGTCACCAGGCGCCGCAGCTGGTCGTTCTTGAGCGTGATCACTTCGTTGTTCTTCTGCTTCAAACGGTTTTGCCGGTATAATAAGCCCGCAATAATGATCACCGCGGCAATCCCTGCAAAGGTCAGGTTCCTCACAAGCGTTGCCTGGCTTGCTTCTTTATTCAACAGGGTGATCAGGCTTTCTTTTTCCTGCGTTTCATAGATAACCTGCAGCTCTTCCGCCTGCCTTATTTTCGTTACCCGGAAATTGGAGTCGAGCAGTTGTGTATATTGCTTATAGTGAGCTGCGGCGGCGGCATCATCGCCCATCGTGGAATCGATGCTGATCAGCCAGCGGTATGTGTTGAGTTTGTTTGCCAGGTAAGCCCGGTCTAATGTTACGGTATCCGCCAAACTTTTATTGAACAACTCCCGCGCCTTCCCGTACTGCTTCCGCTTATAAGCGATGACTGCATACCCCTCATTGATGCCTGCCCTCCGGAGCGGCCCCCTGATGGCCTCCGCTATCGTCTCCAGCGAGTCCATCTTGCCGAGATAGGCTTCGGCCAGATCCAGGTTTCCCAGGTTTAAATAACAGTCTGAAAGCAAAGAGTAATAAAAGATCTGGTCGGAAATGATCGACGGCGGGCCCAGCCTCCTGGCGGTTTCTTGTACCAGGTCGAACGCTTCCCTGGCACGCCCCTGGTTATGCATATTGCCGGCGATCAAAAACAGCATATTATACCCGGCCGGGTTACGGTCAATAATAAACCGGTTGATGCTTTTCTGCGCCATTTTAACGCTTTGTTCCCGGTTGTCCTCACTCTCGTAAAGCAGCGCCAGCCGGCCATAAAAATATCCCCAGCCAATGCTGTCGCGGCTGCGTTCCGCCACTTTGACCGTTTGAAAGGCATATCGCAGCGGCTCTCCGAACTTTCCCCGGAACATGGTGACATTCGCAAGCGCCTCCGTGTTATAATGCGTATAAGGATAGTGAATAAGCTCCTCCAGCTGAAGCGCTTTTATGAAAACTTCATTAGCTGCCTGCAATTGCCCGGTTACAACGGACATATACCCCAGATCTGTCAGCACATTGATCTCTGCTTCCGTATCGCCCAGGCTGTGATAAAGGCCGGCTGCTTTCTGCAGGTCCTCCACCTTTCGCAGTAAAGTAGCAGCTGCCGGGGCGGTATACATACCCCTGTAAGCATATGCCCTTGCTTCGGTTTCTTTATCCCCGGCTTCCCGGCATTGACCGATCAGTACATTGTAAATGGAATCGCCCCTGCTGTCATTCTCCTGTACATACATCTTTCCAAGCAGGCAAAGCGCGATCCGGCCCAGCTTTTTTTCGTTCAAAGACCTGCTTTCTGTTATTGCACTGTTTAAAAAATACCGCACGGAGTCGCCATACCTGTGGTAGCTATGGGGTTGAAATGCATAATAAGAACCCAGCAGCAGGAACAGCCGCAGGCGCTGGCGGCCGGTCGCTTCCGAAAGCAAACGGACCCCGGCACCAGGCTCCTGGCGGTCTATCCATTGCGATTGTTTCAGCAAAGCGGGATCGTCAATTCCTTCCGCCAGCACCGGCAACCGGCTTAGGCCCAGCGACCGGCTGGCGATATACAGGCAGCTGTCTGCCCCCACCATTCCTTCGCTGGCAACAACGAGATAAGTGGAACTGAGTTGTAAGTTCAACCACTGCCATGACCCCTTATCCTCAGAGGGATGATGATAAGCGCCGGCTAAACCCGCTGATGGTATTGAAGACTGTGAATGCCCGTCAACTGGTATCAGCAGGCCAAGCGTGATGCATAATATTATTGCTCTGGGCATAGCTTTCATTTTAAGGATAGCCGGTAAAGGTTGGATTTTAAATGCGTTTACGGATCAGCAAAAGAAGCCAATAATCATGCAATATTTCACTGGCGGCCTCCATCTGCAGCACAGTGCAAATTACGCTTTGTTTTCAGTTTGTTCTCATATTGGATCTTCACTCCAGCTTATCGGAGCAGGCGCTTTCAAACTCCGATATTTCGGAGTACCCCGCATGCATCCTTCGTCTGATTACAGGTAATTGCAACCCATATAAATTTATGTATCAGCATTTTAAAAAATTACATCCGCGCTTTGCATCTCCTTCCCTTAAATGGCATGCAACTGGTCACTCCCCCTTAAACTCATCACAATGACACATCACACTGACTGGAGTGCCACTCCCCCTATTGACCCGAAAAAAGGCTTCAGGATCCACCTGATCGTTTTCCTCCTTGGCGTGCCGGCCATCTGGCTGGTATGGTACCTTACCGACAGAACTTATCCCTGGCCCCTGTGGTCTACCCCTGCCTGGGCAATAGGCGTACTCTTCCACTACCTCGGCGTATTTGTTTTTAAAAAACCCAAGTCTAAATAAGCACCGGATATGAACCCATCACAAAAAACCTTCAGGCGCGTCGTAACAGGCCATGATGCAAATGGAAAAGCAACGATCGTTTCAGATGCGCCGCCCGTTAACGCACAACTCGTAGGCGGCCCTGGCGGCCCCACTTTCTTTGAGGTCTGGCATACCCTGGAAACGCCCGCTTTCATTTACGCCCGGCCGCAGGACCGGGACGAGCAGGGCCTGGTGCTGCCCCCTCCTAAAAACGGAACGCGCATCCGCGTGATAGAATTTCCGCCGGAAGGGGAAGAGATCCGGAAATTGACCGGCGCGGACGCAGCTGCCAAGTTCAAAGCCATGGGCGACGAGCACGCATCCACTTCCGGAGAAAGCGCCCCTCACCCGCTGATGCACCGCACAAAAACAGTGGATTACGGCATCGTGCTCGAAGGCGAGATAACGCTGGTGCTTGACCAGGATGAAACGATCATCCGGGCGGGCGACATCGTTGTGCAGAACGGCACCAACCATGCCTGGGCAAACCGTTCCGGCAAGGCTTGCCGCATGGCCTTTATCCTGATCGACGGTGAACCTGCCGGAATTGTATAAAACAAAAATTACAACATCATGCGTATTCACCCCATACCGCCGGAGCAGCTCAGCCCGGAAGTACGTTTCGTTCACGATGAGATTGCAGGGCTCGTAGGCCGCAGCCAGCGCCAGGTTAGCATGCTCAATGAGCAGGGGGCATTGACGGGGCCCTTTCCCGCCATGCTGCATTACCCCCAGTTCGGCATACCTGCGCTGAGCTTTTTGCGAACACTCGATACCCATGCAACACTTGACAAACGGGTACGCGAAGTTGCGATACTCACCGTAGGAGCGGCGTTCGGCGCGCGTTTCGAGCTGTATGCGCACGCCATCATGGCGGAGGCTTTCGGCTTGCCGGCGGATACGATCGCCGCGATTGCAGCGGGCGGCCATCCATACGGACTGAATGAGCAGGAAGCCATTGCGCACCATATTGCCTTTGCATTGGCAGCCGGCCGTATCGTTCCGGCTTCAACGTACAACCGGGCGGTGGCCTTGCACGGCCAGGATGCAGTATCGGAGCTGTTCTTCCTGGTCGCAGGATATTGTCTTATCGCGGTTATCCTGAACGGGTTTGATATCCCGGCACCGGATAACCCGTAATAAAGGAACCATTTTTCTTTTACCGGCAGTCTTAAAAACTAAACCAATGACAGTGAAGAAAACCACATCCTTGTTCAACAAGATCCTTTCGTTGATGACCATTTGCCTCATGCTGGCGGGAACACGCGCAACCGCGCAAGCGCCCGCAGCTGTGCTGACCCGGTTCGAGGTGAAGAGCGGCTACGAAAAAACGCTCCGGAAAACGCTCCAGGAATATGTGAAGCAGGCGGTTGCCCGTGAAAACAACATCATGGCAGAAGCATATCATGAGCAGGAAAAACCTTCCGTTCTCTGGATCATCGAAAGATGGGACAGCAAAAGCGCCCTGCAGGAAATGAGAGAAGGTGCAACCGGCGGGTTTAAAAAGATCGAAGGAATGCTGGCGCAACCAGCCCGGACAATCTACATCAGCGACCTGGAACCGCTTTCAAAAAACGAATGGAGAAGGCCTCCGGAAAAGGAAGACGAGCCCATTACCATCATGTTGTTCGTGGACAGCAAACCCGGTACAGAAGGCACTTTCAGGCAAGTATACCATGCTGCCATGCCGCAGTTCCGGAGCGAACCCGGGGTTATTAATTACCAGCTGTCACAGCTGGAAGAAGACAGTACGCAGTTTGTCACCTACGAAAAATTCAGGAGTGAAGATGCTTTCCAATACCACCTGAATTTCCCGCCCATAAAGCCCGTGATCGACTACCTGAATACCAGTATAAAAAGCCAGCCTTTTCAAAAAGGGCTCCACCGGCTCATTACGCTCACATCGAAATAAATTATTACCAAAAACAAAAAAATAAACAAAGATGAAGCATATCAACCAGGGCCTGCTGCCCTTGATAGCAGGCACACTCACAGTGTTTAACGTACAAGCCCAGGTAAAGGCTACTGATCATGAACTGTCCATACTGAATCAACTATCATCTCCCGCGGTGGTGGTGAACATGCCGGTATCGCAGCTGTTGAACGCCCCGGGCAATGAAGCGTTGCGCGCATTCTTTTTTGATCCCGTAAAGGACCCCTCGATGCTGAAAGGCAGGACCATCGCAGTGATTGCCGCGGATGGCTTCGAGGAAATTGAATTGTTAGGCCCCGTATGGTATTTCAGGCAACTGGGCGCCAAAGTGGATATCGTAGCGCCAAAGTATAATCCTGCTCCTGAAAGGTATGGCCTTATGTACCCTGAAATGGCAAAGACCCATATCATGGCGATACAATATTTGCAGCCCGTGGGATGGATAAAATTCGACCGGACGGCAGACCAGGTAAAAGTGGATGACTACGATGCCGTCTTTATCCCCGGCGGCGCCTGGAACCCGGACAATTTGCGGTACGACAAAGATGTTATCAATTTTATCCGGGAGTTCAATAAGTCAGGCAAACTGATCGCGGCCATCTGTCATGCGCCGGTAGTGTTGGCTTCAGCCGATATCCTGAAAGGAAAAAAACTGACAGGTTACTGGAATATACAGGTAGACCTGAAAAATGCCGGCGGAACCGTGCTGGACCAGCCTGTGGTGACAGACGGCAACCTGATCACCAGCAGGCACCCCATTGACGTAGCCGATTTTTCGAGGGCCGTTGAGCGCTGGCTCACCAATAAATGATCTGACGAAAACCGGCTGGCAGTTTAAGCACAACCCGGGGCCTTTTCCGGCTCCGGGTTGCTACT
Organism: Chitinophaga sp. YIM B06452; assembly: GCF_039655965.1. NCBI lineage: Bacteria > Pseudomonadati > Bacteroidota > Chitinophagia > Chitinophagales > Chitinophagaceae > Chitinophaga > Chitinophaga sp. YIM B06452. Next base: position 37,452 of record NZ_JAWLKY010000002.1, read on the forward strand.
TTCTTTAAAATCATACATCATATGATAGCGCTGATCACAGGAGCTACGGGAGCAACAGGAAGAGACCTCGTACAATTACTGCTGCAGGATAACCAGTATACCATCATCGTAATATTTGTGCGCCGTCCTATCGGAATCAGCGCGCCAAAATTATTTGAAGTGCTGACTGATTTTGATAACCTGGAACAGGTTGCCGGTTTCATCAAAGGAGACGTGTGGTTTTCCTGCCTGGGCACTACCCGGAAAGCGGCGGGCTCAAAGGAGCAGCAGTGGCATGTGGATTACGGGATCCCTGTGAAGTTTGCTGAGATAGCGAAAAAGAATGGGATCGCATCGGTTGTGCTGCTGTCTGCTTACGGGGCTTCCCCTGACAGCAATGTGTTTTATTCAAAGATGAAGGGCAAGCTGGAAGAGCGGATCGGCGCACTTGCATTCGAACGGCACATCATTTTCCGCCCTGGATTGTTGTTGCGCAAAGGCAGCAGCCGTGTTGGCGAACGCGTGTTCGCTGCTTTGCTGAGGTTGCTGAACAAACTTGGAATAGCCCGGAAGTTCAAGCCATTACCCACTTCTTTATTGGCAGGGAAACTTGCGAAAGCGCCAAAAGTGCTTGGTCCGGGAAAACACATTGTAGCGTTAGATGAAATCTTTAGCTTTTAACATACTGGCTCAAAAGAATCGCCTCCTGAAAACATTCCGGATCGTGGAATACCCGTTCATCAGGGAACCAGTCAGGAAGTTGTCCTTCAGGTTGTTCCGCAGGGTGCTGCGCATGATGCGCACCACTACGTCCTTTTCCACTTCCCCCGTTTCCTTTACCCGACCCAGCTGGTTCACGGCGATGAGCGCCAGTACCGCGCCGATCAGGAACAGGAAGTTCCAGTCCTGCAGCTCAACAATGTGAAGGGTTTTATTCCATTTGGGATCGGTCCATTGCGCGTCTATTTTCAAATGCCTGTTGGCGAAGAAATCCGCCAGCGAACCACCTGCGAGCGGCGCCAGTGCGGAAAATATGGCGGTGATGATGTTCTTCGTGGAAAGGTATATAATAGAATCCGCCGTAGGCGCCAGCTTCAGCCCGATATTGGTAAGCGACAAGTTGATGCCCGCGTTCGCAAAACCCATCAGCAAATGGATCAGTGCCAGCAGCACAAGGTTGGGCCACAATTGCGTGTAAATGCCCACAAAACACCAGGCTATCAGGCAAAGGATATAAATCGGCGCGCCAATGGCGATGATGGTCTTGTTGCTATACCTGTCCGCAAACAGCCCCCACAGCCGGATCGTGAGAATGCTGCTCACCTGGCTGAGGATGTTCAGCCCGATGATGAACGACAATCCCAGCCCCATGCTTTTCATCATGAATACGGTGAAGAACGGCGAAGCAATGTTTACGGCAAACACCCAGGCGGAGTTGAATATCAGCAGCCGCATGAAATTCGGGTCTTTCAGCGGCCGGCGGAGCATGCTGAACAGGTTCTCCCGTGGCAGTATCTTTTTCGGTTCCGGCGTGCTGGCCAGGATGAGGGTGCCTGAAACACCGGCCACACCGGCAACGATGAACATATAACCGTAAGCGTCCAGCTCATAGGCCGGGAAATCACGCCGGACATAGTCCACCCCCAATGCCAGCAGCAGGCTCAGCACCACGTTCAGCGACTGCATGAGGCTGCTTCTTTTTGCGAAAAAAGCGCCCAGTTGTTTTTCCGGCACCAGGTCTTTCATCCACGAATTCCAGCTGGCGCCGGCTACGGCCCCGGAGAGATAATAAAAGAACAGGATGGGAATGATCAGCTCGATGGTCACCACACCACGGAACAGCAGCGGCATGAGGCCGATAAAGATCAGCGGAAGCCTTGCCAGCAGGCTGCATATGACGGTGATGCCCCGCCGGTTGTTGAACCGCCTTACCAGCCAGATGGAGATCAGCTGGAAAACGTTCACCATGGTAGGCAATGCCGCTATCAAACCCAGCTGCACGTTGTTGGCGCCGAGCAAAATAGCCATGGCGACAATAAAAACCCCGCCGGTCAACGTGGTCATGGCCTCAGACGCCAGCCCGTCGCCGATCACCAATCTCAAGCCCCTCCTTACATCCTGCTCCGTGAGTACTTCTTTCGGCTGTAAATTCATCACTCCGGTTTGGGGTTGGGGAGCAATCATTGTACCACTTAGGGGGGGCCGCGGTGTTTTCTCTTTGTTATTTCATGGAAACAGCCTTATATGGTCTCCAGGTATAGCTGCTGCAATTCCCCCGCCGTAATGCCCGCCGTTGCAAGGGTATGCACCAGCACGCCTTTGTTCATGATGCCGATGGTGGTGCCTACGTTGACGGCATTAAAGATGTCATGGGTAGCCATGAGGATCGTTTTCCCTTCGCTGCCCAGCTGCCGGGCGATGTCGGCAAATTCCTGCGTGGAGCGTGGATCCAGCCCGCTGGTGGGCTCATCCATGAAGATCACTTCTGCATTTTTTGCCAGCGCGATGGCAATGCCCACCTTTTGCCGCATCCCCTTTGAATAACCCGAAAGCCGCCGGGCATGCGCATCCGGCTGCAGCCCGGCTTTCTGCAGGAAACCTTTCAGCATATCTGCCGGGTAACGGAACCCGGCCAGCCGGCAGAAAAAATCAAGGTTCTCCACCCCTGTCAGGTTGCCGTATAGCTGCACCACTTCGGGGATGTATGCTATGAATTTCCGGGTATCTGCCGCGCCGGGCTTCACTTCCAGACCGTTCACGAAGGCCTGCCCTGATGTGGCGGCGGTAAACCCGAGGAAAAGGTTGATAGTGGTGGTTTTGCCGGCCCCGTTCTGCCCCAGCAGGCAAAAGATCTCTCCTTTTGCAACCTCCAGGTTAAGATGATCGAGCGCGGTATGCTGCTGGTATTTTTTTGTCAGTTGAATTGCCTGTAACATGTCATAAATTTTTAAGAAGCCTGATCTTTCCCGTTGAACACAAATGAACCCGTGGCAAACAATACACACAGGCCGCAGAACAGCATAAAAGCCTGGTACAGCATGCCGCGCACGGGCAGTTCCGGCGGCTGGTAGCGGAAAACAGGGAACCGTTCAAGATCCGCCGCCTGCAATTGTTTGCCCGGTATATGAAAATCGTAGAGAAAGGTTTTCCAGCTTCGCTGGAACTGGTCCGCCTGCCGGGAGAACTGATCATAAGCAGGCAGCTCGGTGCCCGCGAGCGTATTCAGCCACTGCTGCGCAACGGAAGCGGGGTTCCAGGCAGAAAGGGCGGCCAGTTGCCGGTTGCGATCCTCTATTTCCCGTTCATACGGCGCAATGACCCGCTCCATCCTCCTTTCCAGCAGATCGTAATAACCGGCTACATAACGCGTGCTCAGGTGAAGCGTATCCTTTGCGGGATCGGCGGTGGATGCGTATTGCGGGTTGTACCGGTTGAAGCTGTCTGATAGAATGCGGGCAGGCGTATTCCATATTTCTTCCGACTGGTGGCGGCGGTAAGCCGCGATCTCATCCTTCAGCGGCAGCGAATGCCGTTGCTGGACGATCGTATTGGCCAGGGAGGGTAAAATGACCAGCACCAGCATCCAGCAGGCGGCAAGGTACATGCCTGTGGCCGTGGCGCCCTGCCTGAAGGCTACGATGAAATAAGCGATGCCCAGCCAGAACAGCAGGTACAGCAAAGAGAACAGGCACCACAATAACATCTGCGGCACCCCGGGCGCAGCGCGTTTTTCTGCCAGTACAAAACCCAGCCCGTTTACCACCAGCAGCAATGCAGCGAGCACCAGGAAGCGGAACAGCAGCTTCAGCCGGACGACGCGGGCAACGCTCCCTGCCTGAACCGCCAGCATGGCCAATGTTCCCGCTTCCTTCTCGGATGAATACAGGGAATAACAATATGCCAGCACCAGCAGGGGCAGGAAATAAATGATCACGAAAGCGAGGTCGAAATTACCGGCGAACAGCGTCATCGGGTTGTTGACAGGCATTTCCGTGGCATCGTTGTAGTTCTTAACGTACCGGACCTGTTCATGCCAGGGCCGGATGTCCGTTAACCCCAGCGACAGCGCCGCCAGCGGCTCCGGGTATTTAACAGCATGCTGCGGCAGCCTGAAATTGATCACCGCGGCCATCCCGGCGGTCTTCGCCTCAGCCTTGCCTTTACTGGTCGATGTATCCGTAAACCGTTTCAGTGCGGCCTCAAAGTCTTTGTGATACGCTTCGCGAACGCTGTCTGCCTGCACCCACCTTTTCCCCACCGTGCGGTTGCCCGAATACACAGACAGCAGGCTGACGGCCAGGAACAGGCACAGGCCTGATAAAAGCCATCCCTGCCGGCATAATTGCCGCCATTCGAATATGAAAATTGTTTTCAGCAGTTTCATGGGTATATATTAGTTAGCCGCTTCGCGGAAATATTGACCAGGATATAAACAAGCAGGCACCACGCAGCAAGCGCCAGCCACGACCAGCGGTGCTGCCCGACGGCAAGGCCCGCCGGCTGAGGGTTATAGCGGAAGTCCTTCATTTTCTTGAAAAACTCAGGCCCCGCTTTGTAGCCGTAGGATAAGTATGCAGACCCGCTGTTGGCCAGGTCCATATTCAGTATGCGGATGAATTCATCGCGGTAGGTTTTGGCCTGGCGGTGGAAAGAAAGATGATGATGATAATCCGTGCCCGCAACGCCCATAGATACCTGCTGTACGGCGATGAACGGATCGAAGAAACTGACCCATCCAAGGCTTTCCTGCTGCTGCCGGACGGTGCGCTCCACTTCGCCTGCATAGTGTTCATAGACTTTCGTATTATAATCTTCCCCGTTTTGCATGGCGAGCCCGTCGAAATTAACGGGCAGCTGCTGAACGGAATCCACCTTATACCGCTTTAGCGTGGAATCCAGCAGCTTCCGGTTCCTTTCAATGCTGGTGCCGTCTTCCCCCATCCCTTTGCTGTATCCCTGCGCGATGCGCCTGTTCAGCTCGAACCGCGAAGGCAGCCGGTTGTTTTCGTCTATCATACGCACAGCAGCCCGCGGAACAAGTACCGCCAGCAGGAACCATACGCCGAGGCTGCCAATGAGCGCCGCGTTTGAATGCCGGCTCCATGCGGATACCAGCACGCCGATACCTGAAAAAAGAAAAAAATACACCAGGTAAGCCACGGTAAAAAGTCCATAACGAAGGAGCGCGTCCTGCCCATGGTCCTGCACGATCACGGGGATACCCATCAATAAAAATGCGGGCAGCACTACCAGCAGCACAATGAAATAAATACCCCATATTTTCCCGCGGATCAGCGCGGCGGGTTTCACACCTTGTATCAGCAGCAAACGCAGGGTATTGCTCTCGCGTTCGCGCGTAATGGCGTTAAAGCTGAGCAGCAGCACCAGCAGCGGCACCAGCAGCTGGAATACCATCGCCGCCGACAATTCCCCGAAACGCAGCTGGCTGCCTGCAGTTTCGGCTTCAGAGTGGTTCACTTCGTGCTGAACATGCGCTTCCACCCTGTAAGTTTCGCCCAGGAAGCGGTTCAGCCCATGATCGTAAATGCTGAGGAAGGTATGGGGCTTGAACAGGTAAGTGCCAAAATGCGCCGCCGAATGCGGGTTGGCTTCCTGTTCCTCCCATTCATGCCTGAAAAGCGATGCAGCCCTGCTCTTTTTGCCCGCTGCTTCCCGCTCCTGCTGCATGCCGGTGTATACCGCCACTCCCAGCAGGATCCAGGTGATAAAGGCCAGCAATGTCGCCACCCTGCTCCGGAACGCCGCCACCACCTCTTTGACCGCGATGGTAAGCACCATGTTTTGTTTTTTCATGCCATCGTTTTTTACCTGAATGAACAGCTGAGCGTAACCAGCCAATTGCGCGGCATGCCCGGCGTATAAGCGCTTGAAAAACCACTGGACGCATAACGCTCGTCTGCCAGGTTATTGCCGTTCACCTGGAGGCTGTATTGTTTGTAGCGGTATCCTGCCACGGCGTTAAATATGGTATAGGCGGGCATTTCCAGCACGTTCGCGCCCGGTTTTTTATTGCTGAAGAAACGGTCATCAACATACTGGAAACCGCCGCCGAGGAATAACCCTTTTAATCCTTTGCCCGTAAATGAATATTTGATCCAGCCATTCGCGGAGTTTTCCGGCGCGTTGGCAAACAGCTGCCCGATGTCTTCCGGCTTTTTGCTTTGGGTGATCTTCGTTTTGTTGTAGTTGTAATTCAATGTGAGGAAAAGGCTGTTGAAGAGAGTTCCTTTCACCCCCATTTCCACACCCCTGCTCCGCACTTCGCCGATGGCTTCCTGCCAGTACGGGAAATCGGGCCTGGGAGCGGATTGCAGCACGTTCTTTTTGGTGCTCTGGTAAATGGTAATAAACGGCTGCAAGGCACCTTTGAAAAATTCCCCTTTCGCGCCGAATTCATATTGTTTGGATGTTTCCGGGTCAAACGGCCCGCCGTTTTCCGCATTGTTGCCATACTGTGGTGAAAATCCCTCGTTGTAATCCACATAAAGGGAAACAGTGGGTACAGGCTGGTAAACAATGCCCAGGCGCGGGGAAAAGTTTTCCGTTCTCAACGGCCTTTCATCGTATATCACGGAGCCGTCCGCACGGTTGGCCAGGTAACGCCTGAAATAATTGTTGTACCGCAAACCCGCCAGCAGCTTCACTTGCGAAGTGATCTCCACCTGGTCCTGCACGTAAGCGCCTAAGGTATTATAAGTGAATTTTTCGATGGCGGACTTCCCGTACAACGTCATGCCGGTGGAGTCGAAATGGCCTTCATGCACGGGTTGCAGTACAGACAGGCGGGTGGCTGCATATTGTGTGATCCCGCCGGGATAATTGTTTCGGGCCAGCATCGCATCGCCGCCGGCGGTCACCTGGTGCGTAAGGCTCCAGGTCTTTACCCGGATATTCGTATAGAGGTTAACGGTAGTTTGCGGTGAATGGATCGTTTGCCAGCTGTAAGAGCGGCTCACGGTATGGTCGGTGGTCCTTACAAAACCGGATGCGGTATATTGCCGGCGCTCCGCCCTGGATTCGCTGTAAGCGGCCAGCAGCCCCACTTTCCAGTTGGCGGAAAAGCTGTGCTCCATCACGGATTGCAGCTGGTAATTGTTGCCTTTGTAGCGGCTGTCGTATCCCGGGTTAAAATCATAAGGCACCAGGAAAATGCTGTCCTTATCCCGGCTGTTGTATATCGGCACGCGGGGCTGGTAGTTGTTGCCGGCATCATCGTTCACATAATTCCCGTTTACCTGCCAGCTGGTGCGCGGGCCGATCTCCCACTTCAGCGAACCATAAGCCTGGATGCTCCGCCGGTCGAATTGCCGGGTAAAGCTCCCGCCGTTCTGCCAGCCTGCGCCAGCGAGGAAATACAGGTTCTTCTTTTTATTGATGCTGCCGGTTACGTCCGCCTGCGCCCTTAACAGGTCGAAGGAACCCGCGGAAACGCTGGCATTTACGACAGTGAATTTCTTCGGCTGCTTCGTCACCAGGTTGATATTGCCGCCCAGGCCACCCTGGCCGTAGAGGATGGCCGAGGGGCCATGTATCACCTCCACGCTTTCGATATTGCCCAGCAAAGGTATCTGCCCTTCAGGATAGGGCGAGCCTTTAATGCCGTTGGTGGTAATGCCGCTTGCCTCAGAAGTAAACCCCCGGGAGCTGAAACCGCCGTAATAATTGGCAGACGTGATGCCCGCTACATTCGCGAACGCATCGTTGAGCTGGAAAAACTGCTGGTCGTTCATCGCCGCCCTGTCTACCGACTGGATATTCTGCGGAATATCGCGCAGCGGCGTGCTGGTGCGTGTAACCGTTGCCGTTGGCACAGGTCCCCGGCTGGCCGTTACATTTATTTCCTTCAGGGTAGACGTTGCTTTATCCAGCTCAAGGCGGAGGAATACCGTTTTATGATCTTCCACTTTCACCTGGCTGCTTTTGGCCCTGTAACCAACGCCCCTTGCCAGGAGGGTATAATTGCCGGCGGCAAGACCTGCAAAGGAGAAATTGCCGTTATCGTCCGTTTGTGTGAGCTTATCATGCCCTTCGAGGCTGATCGTGATGCCTGGGAGTACCTGGTGGTCAGGACCGGAAATATTACCGGCAATCCTGCCCTGCTGTGCATATAGGCTGTTTGAAAAAAAACCGAGAACGATTAAAAAGTATAGCCGTTGGATCATCTTGTTGTTGTTAGGAAGAATTTGAATGAGACGTATAAGGGATAGCATGGCCGCGCAGGCGCAGCATCACAGATGCGGATAACATGCGCAGCTGCGTCAGCATTTCGCAAAACGCGTTTGGCGGAAAGCATACGGCGGACTTCGCGGTAATACTTACCGGCAGGGTCTTTCAGGCCCCGGGAAGAATAACGGTGTCAGGTTGTGGCAGGCGGACCCTTATTCGGGCTGGGAAGGTGCATTGTTTCGGACAATGCAGGGTCGGGAGATCGAAGGGAAAGATTCTTTACGGCCGGCAGCGGGGCTGGTTGCCCGCAGGAGTCGTCATAATAAACGGAGTAATGGTGGTCGCATATCTTACAATCGCCTTTCAGTTGTGCGCCAGCCCCGAAGATGGAAACTTCCGCTGAATGCCAGGCCGCAGCCTGCTCTTGCTCCGGGTGCGTATGCCAGTACTGAACAGGCATTGCAATAAATGCATATAAAGCCAGCAGCAAGGCGGCACTCCATTGGCGGTATCTGGTAAAAGCTGTCAACTTATTGCAACGTAGTTGCGAATATAGAAATTAAGCTGTTCTAATCAAAATAAAAAAGATCGTCTTTGCTCCAAAGGCCGTCGTTGCGAAAGAAAGTCGTCATTGCGAGGAGCCGCGTGGGATTTGTGCGGGAGGGCGGCGAAGCAATCTCCTAATATTGGGTATATCAATCCAATGCAGGAGATTGCTTCGCCGCCCCCCCCCGCGTTAGCTCTGCGGCTCCTCGCAATGACGGTCTCTTCGGGCAATGACGGATCTTTCTCGCAATGACAGCCCTTTGCATAAAAAAAAGCCGGCAGGTATACCTGCCGGCTTTGCTGTATGTAGATAATACGTTTAATTCAAACTCCTGAAATCCACCGGCACCAGCTTGCTGACGCCCGGCTCCTGCATGGTCACCCCGTAGATCACATCCACGGCCGCCATCGTTTGTTTGTTGTGGGTCACGATGATGAACTGTGAATTGTCGGAGAACTTGCGGATCATATTGGTGAATTTGCCCACGTTCGCATCGTCCAGCGGCGCGTCCACCTCATCGAGGATACAAAACGGCGCGGGTTTGATCAGGTAAATGGCGAACAGCAGCGCGGTGGCCGTCAGCGTTTTTTCACCGCCAGACAGCTGCGTGATGGCCGCAGGACGCTTACCCTTCGGCTTGGCGATGATCTCAATGCCGGTATCCGCCAGGTTAGACGGGTCGTTCAGGATCATATCGCACTGGTCTTCTTCGGTAAACAGGGCTTTGAACACGCGGATGAAGTTTTCCTTCACCTGGTTGAAAGTGTCCAGGAATTTCTGGTTGGCGGTGGATTCCACTTCCTGGATGGTGGCCAGCAGGGATTCCTTCGCGTTCACCAGGTCGTTCTTCTGCTCAAGGATGAACTCGTACCGCTTTTTCATTTCGGTATAAGCCTCAATGGCCGTGGGGTTGATCTCGCCCATGTTTTCCAGGCGTTTCTTCAGCCTTTCGGCGTTGCTTTGCAGGTCTTCCAGCGCAGCGGTGCCGGTGCGCTCTTCGTCCAGTATCTCGTCCAGGTTCACTTTGAATTCTACGCTGAGCCTTTCTTTCATGGAAGCCAGCTGCAGCTTCAGCTCGTTCACTTTATCCTTGATCTGGTTCAGGTTCTGGTCAAGCATATCCCGCGTTTTCTGCTTGCTGCGCAGGGCGCTTTCCAGTTCCTGGAGATGGTTGCGGAAATTGTAGTATTCCTGGTCTTTTTCATTCAGCCCTTTCTCTTCTTCTTCACGGCGGCGGAACAGTTCCACCAGGCCGTCTTCCGACTGGGTGAGCCGGTCTTCCGCGGCGGCGATGTTGCCGGCCGTGTCTTCGAGCTGGGCTTTATTGCTGATCACCTGCGCGTGCAGGTCGCTGAGTTGCTTGCGTTTGAAATCCAGTTCCTGCTTCAGCCCCTGCACTTTGCTCTGCTGGCGGGTGTGCTGGAGGTTCTGGTTGTTGAACTGGATATTGGCCTGGTTGAATTGCTGCTCGGCTTCCTGCGCGGCGCGGTCGGCCTCCAGGATGCTGTCGTGCAGCTGGTGCACACGGTCGTTGAGGCTGTCCAGCTCATCGCGCACGCTGGAAATACTTTGCTCGTTCGCCGCGAGTAAGGCTTCCATTTCAGCGAGGCGTTTGTTGCCGGTCTCGATGAGGTGGTGGAAGTTCTCGATGCGGTTCTGCAGGCCGAACAGCTGGTTGTTCAGCTGGTTCACCTTTTCGCGGGTGGCGTTGATCTTGTTTTCGTTCAGCTGGCTGTTGTAGCCCAGCACTTCGTCGTGCTTGGCCTGGAGGCGCGCTTTCAGGTCGGCCACGTTGGTTTCCAGCACGCGGATCTCTGCGTCCAGCTTTTCCAGGTTCTTGGCGCGGCCCAGCTTCTTGCCTTCGAACAGTCCTACGGAACCGCCGTTCATGCTGTATTTGCCACGGTGCATGCGGCCGGATTGCTCGGTGATGAGCACGTCCTGCTCGGGCAATTCCGCAAAATTGATGGCGGTCAGGTCTTCGGCGATGAACACTTTACCCAGCAGGTAATTGCCCAGGCCTTTGTACTTCTCGTCTATCTCCACCACATCCAGCGCCGGGATGGTGCCGGGCGGGGTGAACAGGTTGCCTGCCTGGTGGTTGAACTGGTCCAGGATAAAGAAGTTGGCTTTGCCCTTCTTATGCAGGTCCAGCAGGCGGATGGCCGTGATGGCCTCTTCCGCGTTGTTCACCACGTAATAGTTCAGGTACGGTTCGAGGAGGTTCTCTATACAGGTGCGGTAAGCTTCCTTACAGAAAAATATATCGCTGAGGATGGGCGCTTTGTTGTTCCAGTCGCTGTTCTTCTTGAGGAACTTGATGCTCTCGGGATAACCTTCCAGGCTGTCTACCAGCGATTTCAGCAGGTCGTACTCGTTCTTTTTGGAATCGAGGGAACGGTTTTCATCTACCAGTTTGTCGCGCAGGCCTTCGATCTCTCCCTGTGTGGCGAGTATCTTGCCTTTGGTCTCTTCCTGGAACTGCACCATGTCTGCCAGTTCTTCCTTCGTGTTTTCCAGCGTTTCCTGGAGGGTGGCTTTTTCTTCTTCCAGCTGCTGGATCTGCACCTGGCGGTTGGCCTTTTCTTCCTGCAATTGCTGGATGCCGCGCTGGAGGTTCTGCACGGAGGTATCGGCTACGGCCACTTTTTTTTCTGCTTCGAACTGCTGGCGCTGCCATTGCTGCTGGTCTTTGCGGAAATTTTCGAGGGCCTGTTTCTTATCGGCGAAGTGATGTTTTTTCTCATCCACCATTTCGTGGAGGGTTTCCAGTTCGTCCTGCATGGAATCGAACACCTCCTGCTCGTCTGCGACCTGCGTTTCGGTGAAGGCGATGGATTCGGTGAGGCCGGCCACGGTGCCTTCGGCGCTGCCCAGGAAGTCCGTCAGGCTTTTTTCCCGTTCGCGCAGGTACGTGAGCTGCTGGGTGGCGAGGTTCTTATCGTTTTCCTTGGTGCGGATGGTGGAAACGAGCTCGTTGAAGGAACGTTGCATTACCTGCAGCTCGCGCTCTTTGGCCACGAAGTGCAGCTTATCCTGCTCCACGGCCGCTTCGTCTGTGCTGATCTCCGCTTCCAGGGCCATTTTGCGGTCAGTTTCCTGCTGCTGCTGCTCGGTAAGGTCGCGGAAGGTGATGTTAAACCCTTCCAGCGCGGCTTTGGCGAGCTCGATGCTGGCTTCTTTGTATTCCTTTTTGATCTCGTAATAACGCTCGGCCTTTTTCGCCTGGCTTTCCAGGGTCTTGAGGTTGTTATTGATCTCGAAAAGAAGGTCCTCGATGCGGTTCAGGTCGCCTTCGGTAGCGTCCAGCTTCGATTTGGCTTCTTTTTTCCGCGTTTTATAGATGGAAATGCCCGCAGCCTGTTCCAGCATACGGCGGCGGGAGTTCTCTTTGTCTTTGATGATATCGTCTACCATCCCCAGCTCGATGATGGCGTAGGAATCCGTGCTTACGCCGGTATCCAGGAAGAGGTTGTGGATATCCTTGAGGCGACAGGCTACGTCGTTCAGCCGGTATTCGCTGTCGCCGTTCTTGTAGAATTTCCGTGTAATCGTAACCGTGGTGAACTCGGTGGGAAGTACATTCTTGGTATTCTCGAAGGTAAGGCTCACTTCGGCCATGCCGCTGGCGGAACGGGTACGGGAACCGTTGAACACAAGCCCAGCCTGGTTCTCAGAACGCAGGTTGCTGATCTTGTGCTCGCCTATCACCCAGCGGATAGAATCGATGATATTGCTTTTTCCACAGCCATTGGGGCCAATTACGCCTGTCACCCCTTCATCGAAGTGCAGCACGGTCTTGTCCGCAAAACTTTTAAAACCTTTGATCTCTAGTGTTTTTAAACGCACATTTCTCGGATTACGAATGAATGATTTGGCCGCCAAAGATAGTCGAATTCTGCTGATTCCCGCATCCGGAATGGGCGGTGAATGGGGCCAGCGGTTTTCACGATATGGCAACTACCGGTAATTTAGTTCCCTGCTCAGAAATAACAGACATTATTTATACACACCTGGGGATAATTTATACACCATAATTATCAACAGCATATAGTATCTTACTGAAAATGAGAGGAATGTGAATGATATATGCATTAAACCCGCCTCTTATAAATACAGCCTGATATTTGTAATTTTGCCGCAATGCAAGAACGTTGGACCAAAGAAGCGAAAGCCTTTATTTTCAGTTATCATTTCAGCAACGGGCTTCGCACCACGCTGAGTGTTGTTGTCCCCTCCGTTATTTTCGCCGCCATCGGCCACCTGGAAACCGGGATCTCCATTTCGCTGGGCGCCCTCTGCACTGCGCTGGCAGACGTGCCGGGCACCATCATCCATAAGCGGAACGGCCTGATCATCAGTACCATTTTGATTTTCATCACCGCCCTGGGCACCGGCCTGCTGCTGCATCTCTGGCCTGCGCTTACCGTCTGGGTGGGCATTTGCAGCTTTTTATACAGCATGCTGCTCATTTACGGCAACCGCGGGGCGAACATCGGCCTGGGCTGCCTGCTCGTAATGGTCAGCGTGATGGCGGAATCCTATACCTGGCGCGAGGCCATCCCCGTCAGTTTCCTCATCCTCAGTGGCAGTATCTGGTATGCCCTGCTGGCGCTATTGCTCTGGCAGGTGAGACCGTACCTTACCGTGCAGCAGACGCTGGGCGACTGTATCCAGCAAACCGCCAAATACCTGCGCCTGCGCGCCAACTTTTACCGGCCCGAGCAGGACATTACCGATACCTACCGGGAAGTGCTGGCCCAGCAGGTGATCGTCAACGAAAAACAGGAAGCCGTGCGCGAACTGCTGCTCAAAATGCGCTCCGCCCAGCAAGGCACCACCAGCATCAGCAAAAGCATGGTGCTTATTTTCCTGGACCTGGTAGACATGCACGAGCAGATCATGGCCTCGCAGATCGACTATACCAGCCTGCAGAAACGTTTTGCCGGCACACCCGTGATCACGGAACTCCATCATACCATTCTGCGGTTCGCCGAAGAGCTGGACAATATCGGCATTGCCGTGAGCGCCGGCCAGCGCTCCCTGCCTATCGTGAACCTGAAGCTGGAACTGGAAAAAAGCAAACGCGCCTTCAAAACCTACCAGGCTGCGCTGCCTACGCTGAAGGAACGCGCCGACCTTATTCATTTCGAAAGCATTTTCGACAACCTGCAGCATATTGCCCAGCGTGTGTACAACATGCACCGCCTCACCCGGCTGGAACGCGTGAAGGACGCGAGTTTTGATCACCAGCTGGAGCTAAGTAAATTCACCACCCGCCAGCAATACGACCTCACCACGTTCATGAACAACCTCACGTTCGACTCCCACATCTTCCGCCACGGCGTCCGCACCGCATTGGCCATGATGGCGGGTTTCCTGCTGGGGCAGGCCTTGCACCTGAGCCGTACCTACTGGATACTGCTGACCATCGTCGTGATCATGAAACCCGGCTTCAGCCTTACCAAGATGCGGAGCTACCAGCGCATCGTGGGCACGCTCATCGGGGCCTTCTTTGCCGCGGGCATCCTGTGGCTTACAAAAGACAATACGGTGATCTTCATCATCATGCTCATCTGCATCCTGGGCGCTTACAGCTTCCAGACGTACCATTACATCACCAGCGTGGTGTTCATGACGCCGTTCATCGTGTTCCTGCTGCATTTCCTGCACCCGGCGGATTTCCAGAACGTAACGCAGCGGGTACTGGATACCGTGATCGGCGGGGGCATCGCCTTTGCATTCAACTACATCTTCTGGCCCAGCTGGGAGTTCCGTTTCCTGCCGGATTACATGGTGAAGACCATCTCTTCCAACAAACAATACCTCACGCAGGTGATGAACCTGTATACAGACAGGCCTTTCAGCCTCATTGCCTATAAGCTCGCGCGGAAGGACGTGCATGTAACCACGGCCAACCTCACCGCGGCCTTCCAGCGCATGCTCAGCGAGCCCAGGAGCAAGCAGAAACACGGTTCCGAGCTGTATCACTTCGTGGTGCTGAGCCATTCGCTCGGCTCACATATCGCGCAGCTGAGCGCCTATGCCCTGCAGCACCGGCTGAAATACAAGCGGCCGGAGTATAAGGACATCCTGTTGTTCCTGCTTACCATTATGGACCAGATAGAGCAATACGTGAATGTAGGCGCCCGGATGCCCGACCCCGAAACGCCCGCGGCGTTCCACAGCCTGGAAGACAGGCTGGAGCACCTGCTGAAACTGCGCCAGGAGCAGATCAACCAGGGGCAGGGCCATACGCAGGAAAGAGAGGAAATGCTGGAAATAAAACACGTGCGCGACCAGTTCCAGGCACTGTTCACCGTTCTCAAAGACATGAAAAAGGCGGCCGTGCATGGCGCGGAGATCATCAACAGCTAAGCCGCAGCCTACAGCTCTGAAATGATCATCAGCTGGTCCGTTACCGGGTTGATGGCCCTTAAGATATCATCGAAGTAAGAAGGCCCGTACTGGGCGAAATAGGGAATGAAGTTTTCCTTGCGCTCCTGCAGCGAATTGGCGGGAAACAGGCGGTCTTTGATATGCCTGATCTGGTCCGTCTGCCACTGGAATTTTTTCTTCTCCGCCCGCAGGAACTTGTGCTCCAGCTTGCCGATGGATTTGATGGCGCGGGTGCGCTCCGCGTTCACAGCATCTGCCAGGGTAACGTCTATGGCGCGTGCTTTTTCTTCCAGCTCGTTGTAGAGCTTTTCCACCGCCGCATATTCTTCCCGCAGCACAAGGGCGGCGTTGGTATGCTCATGCACAAAGCGGTTCACCAGCAGCTGCGTATCTTCGAAAAGCGCTTCCGGCGCGATCCCCAGCTTTTTGAGACGGTTGTTCTCCTCCCTCCTGATCCACAGGAAAGAATTGCGCAGCAGCACTACCGGGTAAGGCACTTTGTGATGTTTGAAAAGGTCTCTCAGCTCCAGCCAGTACGCCACTTCTCCCCCGCCGCCGATAAATGCGATATTGGGCAGGATCGTTTCCTGGAGGATGCCGCGGAGGATCACATTGGGGCTGAAACGCTCCGGGTGGGCATGCAGCTCGGCCCGCAATTCGTCCCAGGTGAAAGACAACGAAGTGTGTAATATCTTCCACACATCTCCCTCTTTTACAATGCGTTCGCGGATATTATCCTTTAAATAAAAAAGATTTATTTCCCGTGGCGTTGCCTGCACTTTATAATGTTCCGCCAACTTTTCAATGGTTTTGCCGACGATAGCCTCGGAACTTTGCTCGCGCAGCTCTTCTTCCATTATGGGGATCAGCTGTTGTTTGAAGGCCGGGTTGTCCGGAATGAGCACTACCACGCCATAACAGCCGAAAAGCTCATTCACCAGGTACAGGGTGGCCTCCTGCATGGTTGCATGCTCCAGGTAAGCCTTGCGCAGGATCTCCAGCAGCAGCGGCGCATGCGGCATATAGCCCGTTACGCCTTCAATTTCTTCGATCAGCTTTTCCAGGCCCGCCGTGGTCATGCGGCCCACAGCGCCCGTCTGGTCCGTTTCCCAGGTCAGTTTGCGGCCTTCCAGGTTGATGGAGCCCAGCTCTTCCAGGTCTGCATCCTCGCTGCCCATGTAATACACCGGCACAAAATGGTTCTTCGGGTATTTGCGCTGCAGCTCCTGTGCTAGTTTGACAGTTTGCAGTATTTTGTACACGAAGTACAGGTACCCTGTGAAAATATTCGGCTGATGCGCGGTACAGATCGTGAACGTGTTAGTGGCCTGCAACAGCCCTATATTGGCACGCACTTCCTCCCGCAGCTCTATGTGACGGTATTGCGCGTACAGGGCTTCTGCCAATATGTCCCTCCGCAACGGCTGCGCGGCTTTTAACAACATTGCTTTATGGAAGTCCGGATTAATAGGGCTATATTCGTAGAAATTGCTCAATGGCGCGCGCCCTGCAAGAAAATCCGCTATCAGCGGGCTGCAGTAACCGGTGGCGGCAAAAGGCAAAGTATGATAATTCACTGCTGGCAATATCTGTTGAGTCACCTGTTCTTATTTTGAGGACACGAAGATAACTCGAAACTACAATTATTCCCTCCTGCTGATATTACCATTTATCACAATTCATAGGGCTGACCGCCCATGCCTGTCACATCATTTCCACAATTTTCAACGGCACCAGATTTGCAAATGATTAATGTCCTCCGGATGTTCATATCCTTCACCCTATACCCACCCTGGAATACCAGATAAACAGAAAAATTACATCTTATGAAGATTGCGTATATAGCCTCGTATTTTCCCCGGGAGTGTGGAATTGCTACGTTTACCGAGCATTTGATAAAGGCAGTTTGCCGAGATACGGACGATGTGCCCGAAGTATCCGTCATTGCCATGAACGACGAAGGGCAGGTCTACGATTACCCGCCCGAAGTGACCTTTACCATCAGGCAGAACCATATGGAAGATTACCTGGACGCCGCCGCGCATGTGAACAGCAGCGATGTGGACCTGGTAGTGGTGCAGCATGAGTTCGGCATATTCGGCGGGGAAAGCGGCGCATACCTTCTTCCTTTCCTCCACCAGATCAAAGTGCCTTACATCGTTACGTTCCATACCGTGCTGAAAGAGCCGTCCTTCATGCAGAAGAGCGTGGTAAGGGAAATTGCGCGCCATGCATCGCGGGTGATCGTGATGAGCAGGCTGGCCATTTCTTTCCTTGAAGATATTTATGAAGTGCCCGCGGATAAAATGATGCTGATCCCCCACGGCGTGCCCGATTTCGAAAAACTGTCTATCCGCTCCGACATATTGCCCGAAGTGCTCCGCCACCGCAGGGTGATATTCACTTTCGGCCTGCTGAGCAGGAACAAGGGCATTGAAACAGTTATCAGGGCATTGCCTTCCGTGATCAGCGAGCACCCGGACATCTTGTATGTAGTGGCCGGGAAAACGCATCCCGCCGTGCTGCGGCATGCGGGCGAAGAATACCGGGAAAGCCTTCATGCATTGGTATCACAGCTGAAGCTGGAAGATCATGTGCTGTTCGTGGATAAGTTCCTGACGGAAGACGACCTGTTTGCCTATCTCACCCACAGCGACATTTACGTTACCCCATATCTTAGTGAAACCCAGATCACCAGCGGCACACTCACTTATGCACTGGGTGCAGGTGCCGCTGTTCTTTCCACGCCATACTGGTATGCGAAAGAATTGCTGGAAGACGGCCGCGGCCAGCTGTTTGGTTTTTCGCAGCACGAAGAACTAGGCCAGCTCATCCGCAACCTGCTGGACGATCCTGAAGCGCTGGAGGCACTGCGTTCCCGCGCCAGCGAATATGGCCGCGAGCTGCAATGGAGCAGGATGGGCGCGCGTTACCGCCAGCTGGCCCGTAAGATACTGAGCACGCCGAGGCCCGCGGCCGTCAACAACCGCCCCCTCCCGGACGCATCATACCTGCCGCCGCTAAACCTCACGCATATACGGCGTTTGACGGACGACACCGGCATCGTCCAGCACGCCAAATACGGCATCCCCAACCTGAAGGAAGGTTATTGCCTGGACGATAACGCCCGCGCGCTGATGATGATGCTCATGGTGCAGCCGCACCGCAAAAGCAAGGACAACCCGGACCTGCTGCCGATCTACCTCAGCTTCATCCACTACATGCAAACGCCGGACGGCAATTTCAGGAACTTCCTCAGTTTCAGCCGCCAGTACCTGGATGAAGTAGGTTCCGAAGATTCATTCGGCCGCACCGTATGGGCTTTGGGTTACCTCGTGCGTTGCGCGCCCAACAACTCCTACCGCGAGTTCGCCACCGAGCTGTTCCATAAATCGACGCAGCACTTCGCCGCCCTGGAATACCTCCGCGGGCGCGCCAACGCGGCTATCGGCGTGTGCCATTACCTGCACTACCACCCGTCTGACGAAGGGATGTTTGCCGTACTGGACAACCTGGTACAACCGCTGGTAACGGCCTGGGAAACTAACTGCACGGATGAATGGCGATGGTTTGAAAAGAGCATGACCTACGATAACGGCATATTGCCGCTGGCGCTGTTCCATGTTGCCGGGCTCACCGGTAATGAAAAGATACAGGCCATTGCGCTGGAAAGCCTTTCCTTCCTGGAAAACCTCACCATGCACCGCGGCTACTTTGCGCCGGTGGGCAACGAAGGCTGGCATTGCGAAGGCGGCAGCTGCCCGCTGTTCGACCAGCAGGCCATCGAGACCATGGCAATGGTATTGCTTTACCAGCAGGCGTATGCCGTTACCGGCAACCGTGCTTACCTGCAAAAGATGTTCACCTGCTACAACTGGTTCCTCGGCGAAAACGCGCTGCGCATACCGCTGTACGACCATGAAACACATGGCTGTTGCGACGGGCTTTCGCCTGCCGGTGTAAACCGCAACCAGGGCGCAGAAAGCACGCTGGCCTATTTCATTTCGCACCTGGCCGTGCTGAAGAGCCTCGAAATGATACCCAGGCAGGAAAAAAATATCAAGACCACCATCATCACGACCAGTACCGGGATGGTTAGTAAAATCAGCTGAACGTAGATGAAGATCGCCGTACTCTCCCCCGTTGCATGGCGCACGCCGCCTGTGCATTACGGCCCGTGGGAACAAATGGCCTCCAATATCGCGGAAGGGCTGGTGGCAAAGGGTTGGGACGTTACGCTCTTTGCCACCGGCAATTCGCAGACAGCAGGCAAGCTCGAATCCATCTGTGAAAAAGGCTACGAGGAAGACCGCAGCCAGGACGCCAAAGTGCTGGAATGCCTGCACATCAGCCACCTGATGGAACAGGCAGGCCAATTCGATATCATCCACAATCACTTCGACTTCCTGCCGCTCACCTGGTCCAGGCTGATCCCCACGCCGATGGTGACCACTATCCATGGCTTCTCCTCCCCACGCATCATCCCCGTGTATAAAAAATACAACGACATCGGGCATTACGTGTCTATCAGCCACTCCGACCGCAGTCCGCAGCTGCGTTATGCAGCCACCGTGTACAACGGCGTCGGGCCTGCGGGTTTTGATTACGTGGACACGCCGGAAGATTATCTCCTGTTCTTCGGCCGCATCCACCCCGACAAAGGCGCCCGCGACGCGATAGACATTGCAAAGCAAACCGGCCACCGGCTGGTGATGGCGGGCATCGTGCAGGATGAAGCGTATTACCGGGAAAAGGTGGAGCCGCTGATAGATGGCGGGCAGGTACAGTTTGTGGGACAAGCCGGGCCGGAGCAGCGCAACCGGCTGCTGGGTCATGCAAAGGCTTTATTGCATCCCATTCATTTTGATGAGCCCTTCGGGCTGAGCGTTGCGGAAGCTATGATGTGCGGCACACCAGTGATCGCTTTCAACAGGGGCTCCATGCCGGAGCTGATCAACCATGAAAAGACGGGCTTTCTCGCAAAGAACACCAGCGAAGCCGCAGCGTTCGTCGGGCAGTTGCATACCATACAGCGGGAAACATGCCGTGAGTGGGCCGTTTCACGGTTCAGCATGCAGAAGATGGTGGATGATTATGTGAAGGTGTATGAGAATGTGCCGTTGCGACGTTGACATTCAATACTGGTGATTACCAGGAAGAGCCGGTCACCGCTAGTATGAGCCCATCATTACATAGAAGAGCCCGTCATTGCGAGGAGCTGCAAGGAATTCGGTGCGGCGGGAAACGCGACGAAGCAATCTCCTAACATGATGTATATTAATCCAATGCAGGAAATTGCTTCGTCGCCCCTCCCGCGTTGGCTCTGCTGCTTCTCGCAATGACGGGTATTTCACGCGCAATGACGTTTTTTCACCCTTCGCGTACCTTTTCCAATAAATCTTCTAAGTGAACAGTAGCGAATGAAGAGGCATAGTCTGACAAACCATAGGGAATGATCAGCTCGTTATTATGTATCAGCGAGCCGCAGCTGTAGAGCACATTCGGCACATATCCTTCCCTTTCATCCTTATTAGGCACTACCAGCGGTTCTTTCAGCCGGCCGATCTCGATCTTCGGGTTCTCCAGGTCCAGCAGCGTGGCGCCCAGGCAATACGTGCGCATCGGGCCTACGCCGTGCGTGATCACCAGCCAGCCTTCCGGCGTTTCTATCGGCGAGCCGCAGTTGCCGATCTGCACGAACTCCCAGGGATATTTAGGCGTTTGCAGTATCTCGGGGTTTTCCCAGATATTGATCTTATCCGAGTACATGATGTAATTGTTGATCCCGTCGATGCGGCTCATCATCGCATATTTGCCATTGATCTTCCGCGGGAACAGCGCGAGGTTCTTGTTCTGCGCGCCTTCGCCGTACAGCGGCATGATCTTGAAATGATAGAAATCGCGGGTGGCCAGCAGCTTCGGCTGGATGGTCACCCCATCGAACGCGGTGTAGGTAGCGTAGTAGGTAACGCCGCTGGTATCGCCGGTGTATTTCACGAAACGCGCGTCTTCGATCCCGCGGCTTTCTGCTTCGGAATAAGGGAATATCACGCGGTCGGAAATATCGGTATCGAGTGAAAAATTGATCTCGTAATAAGAATCCGCCAGCCAGAGAAGCCTTTCCAGGTTGCGTTTCAGCAGGTGATCCACCTGGTAGCGCTGCTGCATATCGCGGATAAGCCTTTTGAGCGCCACGTATTCGAAGGTATCCGGCAGGGCATTGCTGATATCGCGGATCACGGAATCGGGCAGCTTGATGGATACTGCGTTCTGGAAAAAAACATTCTTATGGTAAACGGTGTTGCGGATGATATCCGGCTCGTCTACATAATTACCGGCCGGCACAATGGTGATTTCGTTGAAGCGGTTGATGATGGCCTGGCGGAACACGATGGAGCTTACATGCCCTTCGCCCACGGCCCTGAAGCTGAGCACCACGCGTTTCTCTCCTTCTTCCAGCCCGCTCTGGTCCACATCTTCCACGATGGAAGGATTGAAGAACGCGGCCGATTCGATGGAGAATTCATTAGTGAAAAATGAGCCGATCAGCAGCTTACGCCGCTGGCTCAGCTCATCATATTCAATTTTTAATGCGGTGAATAAATTCTTCAGCTTCTCTGCATGCCTTTCAAAAATGCGGGTAATATTGCGGTGACGCCGGGAAAAATTACGCAGCAGCGGGGTCAGTTCCTTTTCTACATCTTCTTCCGACATTTCCATCACTTTCAGGATGATGCCTTTCGCGCGCGCGTCGCCGTTGAAAAAGAACCTTGCTACCACCCGTTTGAGATCCGGGGTGATCTTAGTCATTTGCCGCTCGATAGGAATTCTCATATACCAAGGATTTTAGACGATGATCATGCAGATGATCCCTCCGGTCATTCCAGGCACTGGAAGCCATCGGGCAGTACCGCACCTTTCTTCACAACAACAATGCCATCCTTCACGGTATACTTTTCAAAATCCCCGTCTTCCAGGTGCCTGCCCCCGTTAATACGTACGTCATTCCCGATGCAGGCGTTTTTATCGATGATCGCATTGTTGATATAACAGCGGTCGCCAATGCCGATGGGCGGCCGGCCTTTGCTGCGTGCGTTGTTGATTTCATCCAGCGTTTGGTAGATATCGTTCCCCATCAGGTAACTGTTGCTGATGGTAGTGCCTTTGCCGATGCGCGTGCGGATGCCCACCACGCAGCGTTCCAGGCGGCTGGCGTTGATGATGCAGCCGTCCGCTATCACGGTCTTCTCCAGCGTGGTGCCGGAGATCTTCGCGGGCGGCAGCATGCGGGCGCGGGAGAAGATGGTCTTTGTATCGTCGAAAAGATTGAACTGCGGGATGTCGTCTGTAAGGCCAAGGTTGGCTTCAAAGAAGGAAGATATATTCCCGATGTCCGTCCAGTAGCCTTCGTACTGGAAGCTGAGCACTTTATGTTTGTCGATATTGTTGGGGATGATCTCCTTGCCAAAATCCGTCGCTTCAGGGCTGTTGGTCAGCAGGTCAAACAAAAGCTGTTTGTTGAAGATATAGATACCCATGGAAGCGAGGTAAATACGCCCTTCCCGCTGCATTTCAGGGCTCACCTCCGAGCTCCAGTCCGGCAGCAGCTCCTTCTTTGGCTTCTCGATGAAAGCGGAAATAAAGCTCTCCTCGTTCGTTTTAAGGATACCGAATTCCGTGGCCTCGCGCGCGTGTACGGGAATGGTGGCAATGGAAATATCCGCCCCCTTGTCGATATGATGTTTGATCATCTCCCGGAAATCCATCTGGTACAGCTGATCACCGGAAAGGATGAGCGCGTACTCGAACTCGAAGTTCTCCAGGTGCCGCAGCGTTTGCCGCACGGCGTCAGCCGTTCCCTGGAACCAGGTGGGATTGTCGGGCGTTTGCTCTGCCGCCAGGATATCCACGAACGCCTTGCTGAAATGGCTGAAGTGATAAGTGTTCTTGATATGTTTGTTCAGCGAGGCGGAGTTGAACTGCGTAAGCACGAAAATGCGGTGCAGGTCTGCGTTGAGGCAGTTTGAAATGGGGATATCTACCAGGCGGTATTTGCCTGCTACGGGCACAGCAGGCTTGGAGCGGCTGCGGGTCAGGGGATAGAGCCTCGTTCCGGCTCCGCCGCCAAGAATAATGGAGATCACTGCATTAGACATAACGTAAAACTATTTTAGGCTGGTGTATAGATCGATGTATTGTTGTGCTGCTTTATCCCAGGAATGGTCCTGCTGCATGGCGGCCTTCCTGATCTTTGAAAATTTTGTTTTCGTGGCGGACAGTTCCAACGCACGGCCGATAGCGTGCAGCACGTCGCCCGCTGATGCATGGAAAAACCGTATGCCGGTGCCGCCCTCGTCCCCGAAATCGGTCACTGTGTCTATCAGTCCGCCCGTGGTGCGCACGATGGGAATAGTGCCGTACCGCATGGCGTACATCTGGTTCAGGCCGCATGGCTCCACGCGTGATGGCATGAGCAGGTAGTCTGCACCGGCGTATAGCTGGTGACTGAGCGTTTCGTTATAACCGATATACACGTTGAAGTGTTCATTGGCGGATGCACGCGTTTGCTGCAGCATCCATTCGATGTGCGCATCGCCGCTGCCCAGCACCAGGAAATTAAGCTGTCCGGGATGGTCTGCCAGCGCCCGCCCGATGATCTCCGGCAGCAGGTCCGCCCCTTTGTCGCCCACCAGCCGGCCGATGAATACGAACAGCGGAAGCTCAGGGCTCAACCCGAAGGCTTCGCAAAGCGCCTGCTTGTTGGCCAGCTTGCCTTTAGCGACGTCTTTCTGGCTGTAACGGGCAGGGATCATCGCATCTTTGGCGGGGTTCCACACCTTGTCGTCTATACCGTTGAGAATGCCGCCTGCCTTCATACGTTCCGTGCTCAGCAGGGCTTCCAGGCCGTTGGCGTTGCTGAAGAGTTCTTCCATGTAGCTGGGAGACACGGTATTGAAACGCCAGCAGCACTTAATGGCCGCGGCCAGCGGGTTGATGGCGCCGTTCCAGTCCAGCATGCCGCTCTTCCACAGGTCGAACGAGGGGATGAGGTATAACTTGTTCCACCCGAACTGGCCCTGGTATTGAGCGTTGTGGATGGTGACCACCGTAGCAGTATCTTTCAGGCGTTTGTATTTGTAGCCGTATTGAACGAGGAAAGGGATCAGGCCGGTGTGATGGTCGTGGCAGTGGATCACATCCGGCAGGTGCTGCCATTCGTTGAGCCAGTCCAGCACCGCCACCTGGAAGGCCAGGAAACGTTCGGTATCGTTGAAATAGCCGTAAACGCCGGCGGTGTCCAGCAGGCCGGGGATATCCACCTGGTAAAGGTCGAACCCAAGCGTGTTGGCGCTTTCTTTCCAGACATTAAAGTGGTACCAGTCGTGGCCAAGCCACAACCCGCCCTGGTGCACCAGCTCAAATTGGTGCTGGCCGTTTTCCCTGAAAGGCGTGCGGTAAGCGGGCATTACCACTTTGGCAATGGCCCCCGCCTGGTACTGGTATTTGGGCAAAGCCCCTACCACATCTCCAAGGCCGCCTACTTTGGCGGCCGGGTAACATTCCGCGCTGACGTGTAATATTTCCATACTGCATATAATTTAAACCGATAAAGCCAGAATTCAAAGGATCAGCAGTAAAATTTACCAAAAAGCCGTTATTGCGAAGAAGAGCCCGTCATTGCGAGAAGCTGAGCGCGGATTTGTGCGGGAGCCGCGACGAAGCAATCTCTTCAATGGCCTGGAATACGCCAATCCAATATGGGAGATTGCTTCGTCGCCCCACCCCGCTTTGGCTCTGCGGCTCCTCGCAATGACGGGCTCTTCGTGCCATGAAGGACTTCCCGCATGCACCGCTTCCACCCTGTTCCAAAAAAATGATACATTGCAATATGCAGTTCGGACGGCAGGACCTCAGCGTTCTCAACAACATCGATTTCAAATTGCCCGCGGAGCCGGCTTTTAACAGCGGCGCCCTTTCCGGCAAGCCCGCCGCGCAGCCTGTTATCAGGCTCGGGGCTACCAGCTGGAACCGGAAAGACTGGGTGGGCGGGTTTTTCCCAAAAGGCACCAAAGAAAAGGACTTTCTCCAGGAATATTCCAAACACTTCAACAGCGTGGAGCTGAACGCCACCCACTACAAGATCTACCCGCCGGAAACCATCCGCGGATGGGCGGAGAAGGTCAGCAACCCCGATTTCCGCTTCTGCCCCAAGCTGCCCCAGAGTATCAGCCATTATTCCAACCTGGTGAACGCAAAAGACCAGACAGACGCATTCCTGGAAGGCATCCTGGCGTTTGAAGGCAAGCTGGGCCCGGTGTTCATCCAGATGAGCGAAAGCTTTGGCCCGGCGCGGAAAGACCTGCTGTTCACCTACCTGGCCTCACTGCCCCGCGACCTCCGCTTTTTCGTGGAGCTGCGCCACCCGGACTGGTTTGCCGATCCCCATCACGCCACTGCCCTCTACGAGGCCCTGCGCAAGCTGGGCGTGGGGCTGATCATCACCGATACAGCCGGCCGCCGCGATGTGGTGCACATGCACTTGCCCGTGCCCCGGGCCATGATCCGCTTTGTAGGCAACAGCCTTCACCCGACCGATTACCAGCGGGCGGACGATTGGGTGAACCGCCTGGCCTTCTGGCTGGCCAACGGGCTGGAAGACGCGTATATTTTCATGCATATGCACGACGATACGGCAGTCCCGGAAATGGCCATTTACCTCGGCGATAAGCTGGAAGCCGCTACAGGCCTGAAGATCAGGAAACCATACATCCACCGGGAAAATACCCTCTTTTAGGGCCTATTTTAACAGTCTGATGAATGTATTATTTTCGCCCTCATGATCAAGCGAGAATTGCTGGAAAAGCTAGGCCAGGAACTGAAAGGCGAATTGTTTACGGACGATACCATGCGCACCCTGTACGCCACAGACGCTTCCGCATACCGGGAAATGCCCCTTGCGGTAGCCATCCCTGAAAATGAATCCGACATCAAAACCCTCATCCGGTTTGCCCGGGAACATAAGACCTCGCTGATACCCCGCACCGCGGGCACTTCGCTGGCCGGCCAGGTGGTTGGGAACGGCATTATCGTGGACGTTTCCAAAAAATTCACCCGCATCCTTGAGATCAACACCGAAGAACATTGGGTGCGCGTGCAGCCCGGCGTGATCCGCGACGAGCTGAACCTCTTCCTCCGCCCCCACGGCTTTTATTTCGGGCCTGAGACCTCCACCGCCAACCGCGCCATGATCGGCGGCATGGTGGGGAACAACTCCTGCGGCTCCAATTCCGTGGTATACGGCAGCACCCGCGAGCATTTATTATCCGTCAACGCCATCCTCAGCGACGGCAGCGAAGCCAGCTTCGGCGCCCTTACAGCCGATGAATTCCATGCCAAATGCGAAGCGGCCGACGGGAGGCTTGAAACGGCCGTGTATAAGCAGATCCGCACCCTGCTGGGCAATGCAGACAACCAGCAGGAAATAAGGAAAGAATTCCCCAAACCGGAGATACTGCGCCGCAATACCGGCTATGCTATAGACATGCTGCTGGAAACCGCGCCCTTCACCGCCGGGAAAGAAGATTTTAATTTCTGTAAACTGATAGCCGGTTCCGAAGGCACCCTTGCCTTCCTTACCGAGATCAAACTGAATATCTCGCCGCTGCCGCCCAAAGAAACAGGGCTGCTGTGCGTGCATTTTAATACCATCGACGAATCGCTGCGGGCCAACATCATCGCCATGCGGTACAAGCCCAGCGCCAGCGAGCTGATCGACCATTTCATCCTCGAATGCACCAAAGACAATATCGAGCAGCGCAAGAACCGCTTCTTCGTAGAAGGCGATCCCGGCGCGATACTCGTCGTAGAATTCCTGCGCAATACCCGTGAAGAGATCGTTGAAGTGGCAGACAGGCTGAAGGCCGACATGCAGGCCGCGGGGCTGGGTTACCACTTCCCCCTCCTTTTCGGCGACGATACCAAAAAGATCTGGACCCTGCGCAAAGCGGGGCTGGGCCTGCTCAGCAACCTGCCCGGCGACGAAAAGGCCGTACCCGTGATCGAAGACACCGCGGTGGCGGTGGAAGACCTTCCCGCCTACATCGCCGAGTTCAACCAGATACTCGAAAAATACGACCTGTTCTCCGTTCACTATGCCCACGCCGGCAGCGGGGAGATACACCTGCGCCCGATCATCAATCTCAAAACAGCAGAAGGCAACCAGCTTTTCCGCACCATTGCCGAAGAAATAGCGACCCTCGTTAAAAAATACAACGGTTCGTTGAGCGGCGAACATGGCGACGGCCGCCTGCGCGGCGAATTCATCCAGCAGATGATAGGCCCGAAGAACTACCAGCTGCTGCGCCAGGTGAAATACACCTGGGACCCGGAGAATATCTTCAACCCGCACAAGATCGTAGACACCCCGTCTATGAACAGCAACCTGCGGTACGAGCCCGGCAAAAAAGCCCCGGACCTGGAGACCATTTTCCATTTCCCGCACCAGACCATCCTGCAGCATGCAGAACAGTGCAATGGTTCCGGCGACTGCCGCAAAACGCATCTCAGCGGCGGCACCATGTGCCCCAGCTACATGGCCACCCGCAGCGAGAAAGACACGACCCGCGCCCGTGCGAACATCCTGCGCGAAGTGCTCACCAACTCCACCAAACAAAATAAATTCGATTCCAAAGAGATATACGAGGTGCTGGACCTCTGCCTGGCCTGCAAGGGCTGTAAGTCTGAATGCCCCTCCAACGTAGACGTGGCGAAGATGAAGATGGAGTTCTTGCAACATTATTACGACGCCAACGGCGTGAGCATGCGCACCTGGATGATCGCGAATTTCAGGATGCTGACCAGCCTCGCCGCCATTGCGCCCGGCATTTACAACTGGCTTGTAAAAGGCGACCTGTCCAGCCGGCTGATCAAACGTTTCTCCGGCTTCGCCGAAAAACGCTCCATGCCTACGCTGGAACGTAAAACATTGCGCAGCTGGCTGAAGCAAAACCCGCAGGCTGCAACACAGTCCCGCAAAGTGTATCTCTTCTGCGACGAGTTCACCAATTACAACGACACCCATGTAGGCATCAAAGCCGTGAACCTCCTGCGCAGGCTGGGTTACGAAGTGATACCTGTAGATCACCCTGAAAGCGCGCGCGCTTTGCTCTCCAAGGGTTTCCTGCGCAAAGCGAAAGTGATCGCCGAAAAGAACGTAAAACTTTTCAGCAGTCTCATCAGCGAAGAAACGCCGCTGGTAGGCATAGAACCCTCTGCCATCCTGGGTTTCAGGGATGAATATCCTGACCTCGTGGGCGAAGGGCTGCGCGATACTGCAAAACAGCTCGCGAAGCATGTGTATATGATAGATGAGTTCCTGTCTATAGAAGCAGACCTCGGGCACATCCGCAGCGATATGTTCAAAGCGGCAGACAGGAAGATCAAGCTGCACGGGCATTGCCAGCAAAAGGCCCTCAGCAGCGTGCTTCACAGCAAAAAGATACTGAGCCTCCCCGAGGGTCATTCCGTGGAAGTGATCCCTTCCGGATGCTGCGGTATGGCCGGTTCTTTCGGGTATGAAAAAGAGCACTACGATGTGTCTATGAAGATCGGCGAACTGGTATTGTTCCCCGCTGTGCGCAATGCCGCGGAAGGCACGCTGATAGCTGCTCCCGGCACCAGTTGCCGGCACCAGATCAAAGACGGCACGGGAGCGAAGGCGCAGCACCCGGTGGAGATACTGTATGATGCGCTGGCATAGCTGAACAGCAGCAAGGTTTGTATTGCGGCCGCAGGCAATTGTGGCAGCATAATTGCGGGAAAACTGTCGTTACAAACAGTTCTGCACTATGAAACGCGTACTCCCAACCCTGTTCATTTCCATTGTTGCTTTCGCCGCCTGCAACAATGCAGCTAAACAAACAACTACAGATTCTACGGCTATGACCCCGCCTGCCGCAGTAGCCGCGGGCGACAGCCTCCCCGCTCCTTACGCGACGGATACTGTGCGGAATAATCCCGCCGTGGTGGGCTGGCCCGAAGGCAAGACCCCGCAGGCGCCTCCCGGCTTCACCGTGCAGAAATTCGCCAAAGACCTGAAAAATCCCCGCTGGATATACGTATTGCCTAACGGCGACGTGCTCGTAGCTGAAGCCAATAAAAAGCCCCGCAGCCCCAGCGCAGACCGCATTACCATCTTCCGCGACACCAATGGGGACGGCCTTCCTGACGAACAGAAGATCTTCATGAGCAACCTCAACTCCCCCTTCGGCATGCTGCTGCTCGGCAATCAATTCTACGTGGCCAACACCGATGCGCTGATGGCATATCCTTACACCACGGGCGCAACAGAAATAAAAGACCCTGGCAAAAAGCTCCTGGCTCTGCCTGTTGGCGGCTATAACAATCACTGGACGCGGAATATCATTGCATCCAGGGACGGGAAAAAAATATACATCGCCATCGGCTCCGGCAGCAATGTGGCGGAGCATGGCATGGCCAATGAAATACGCCGCGCCAACATCCTCGAAGTAAACCCGGACGGCACGGGCGAAGTAATATACGCATCCGGCCTGCGGAACCCGGTGGGCATGGATTGGGCGCCCGGTTCCAATACCCTGTGGACCGTGGTGAACGAACGTGATATGCTGGGAGACGACCTCGTGCCGGATTATCTTACCAGCGTGCAGAGCGGCGGCTTTTACGGGTGGCCGTATTCTTATTTCGGGCAACATGAAGACCCGCGCATACAGGGCGCGGATAAAAAGCCCGACCTCGTGGCAAAGGCCATTGTGCCCGAGCTCGGCCTGGGCTCGCATACGGCTTCGCTCGGCCTTGTGTTCTACACCGGCAATACATTTCCTGAAAAATATAAAGGCGGCGCATTCATCGGCCAGCGCGGCTCCTGGAACCGTTCCGTATTATCCGGCTATAAAGTGGGTTACGTGCCTTTCAGCAACGGGAAACCTGCAGGTAAAATGGAAGATTTCCTGACGGGGTTCATCTCGGACATTGATAAGTCCGAGGTATACGGAAGACCTGTTTGCGTGGCCGTGGCGAAAGACGGCGCGCTGCTGGTGACGGACGATGCGGCCAACATCATCTGGCGGGTGGCGCCTGCAAAATAACAGCCTCAACGTTCAGGGGCTTGCCGAAACTGCGCATGATGCACTACTCACGGTCACGGATATACTTCGGTACCAGCCACGCAGGTTCCTGGGAAGCATCCTTCAAAGCCATGGAAAACAAAACCGCTCATTTCGCCCGGGAAAAGCACGAAAGCGCAAACCGTTGCGGGATAAAAATTAGTACTTTTGCCACATGGGTAAAAAGACCGGACCGATCGGGGTTTTTGATTCAGGTTATGGCGGGCTCACCGTGCTGAAGGAGATCATAAAGGAATTGCCGCAATACGATTACATCTATCTTGGCGACAACGGGCGCGCGCCTTACGGTATCCGCTCCTTCGAAACCGTGTACCACTACACGCTCGAATGCGTGCAGCATCTTTTCAGGATGGGTTGCCACCTGGTGGTGCTGGCCTGCAACACCGCTTCCGCCAAAGCGTTGCGCACCATCCAGCAGAACGACCTTCCGGGGATAGACCCCGAAAAACGCGTGCTGGGCATTATCAGGCCCACTACCGAGATCGTGGGCAATTACTCCAAAAGCAGGCAGGTAGGCATTTTTGGCACCACCGGCACCGTTAATTCCATGAGCTATCCTATCGAGATAGAAAAGTTCTTTCCCGACCTTACCGTATACCAGCAGGCCTGCCCCATGTGGGTGCCCCTGGTGGAGAATAATGAACACAACAGCAAAGGCGCGGATTATTTCATCAACGAATACATCCGCAAGCTGATGGTGCAAAGCGGGGAAATAGACACCATCGTGCTGGGCTGCACGCATTACCCTTTACTGGCAGATAAGATACAGCAGCACCTTCCGCCTGGTATAACCCTGCTTTCACAAGGCGCTATTGTCGCGAAGAGCCTAGCGGACTATCTCCGGCGGCACCCCGAAATGGCCGCTAAATGCAGTACCGGGGGCACAAGGGAGTTTTATACGACAGACGACACCGAGACCTTCGACCGGCAGGCCGGCATCTTTTTTGAAGAGCCGCTGAGCAGCAAACACCTGAACCTTTAAAGCATTCTTTCAAAATAATTCGTAATTTGATTCAAAGACATCTAATTTATGCTGAGTAAAACCATACAGGAAGCGCTCAACGCGCAAATCGGGCTGGAAGCCGCATCATCCCAGGCATACCTTGCCATGGCCTCCTGGGCAGACATTCAACCCGGCCTCCAGGGCGTTTCGGAGTTTTTCTATAAACAGTCCGACGAAGAAAGGGTGCACATGCTGAAGCTCATCAAGTTCGTGAATGAGCGCGGCGGTTTCGGTATCGTTCCCCACCTGGGCCAGCCGATCATCACTTTCCAGTCCATCAAACGCGTATTTGAAGAATTCCTCGCGCATGAGATCAAGGTGTCTGAAAGCATCAACGACCTGGTGCATATGGCCCTGCAGGAAAAGGATTACGCCACCCACAACTTCCTGCAATGGTATGTATCAGAACAGATAGAAGAAGAAAGACTGGCGCGCACCCTCAACGAAAAACTCGAGATGATCGGTGAAGATAAAAGCGGCCTCTACCTCTTCGACCGCGACATCCTCAACTTCCGCATGCAGATCAGCGGCGGCAGCGGAGGAGGAAGAGGCGGCCATTGAGTTGCGATACCAACATATTTGCAGAATACTATCATGAAAACGTCCGGCTGTACAGGCCGGGCGTTTTCTTTTTCATTAACAATTGATTCACATTTATCCGCCGCTTCGTTAACACAGCAGGTCCTGCATTTCCGGTATATTTGATCATCAACGTGAAACCAGTACACCAAAAAATTGTTAACTGATGGGCTCAACTTCCCCGATGAGCAGCCGTAATCACTTCCTACGATATTTATTGATTGCCATTCTCGTGATAACGCTGGTGAGCATTGTGCTGACCGTTTACCTTCGCCAGCAGCGTTCTTCCAGGCTGGAGAACGCCGTACAGCAGCTTTCCTCCGCAGGCGCGCAAATAGAATGGATAGACCATGCCGTTATCACCCTCTATGCCGCCCAGAACCATTTCCGGTATTTCACCCTCACCTACCAGAACGAACATTTTAACAATTACAGCAAAGCCCTGCAGCTGGTGGCCGCAGACCTCGATTCCCTCGAAGCCCGCCGCAGGCACGAGCAGAAGATGGGCGGCATGCTGAAAGACATGGAAACAAAAAGCGCCATGTTCATGCACGTCAAGCAGGGCATGGATTCGCTGCTGATCCATAAAGGCAGCTGGGATACCGCCGCGCAGCACAACGTGTTCCAGGCCATCCCCTCCTTCAACTTTTCCCAACGCGTGGTGACAGACACCATCGATCCCGGGAAAAAAGCGGCCAAGTCAAAAAAGCTGTTCGGCCGCCTGGCCGACGCCATTGCAGACAAAAAGCCGAAGCAGGACACTGCCGGTTCTTCAAAGAAGATCGTAAAGACCACCTATTCCATCGACAGCCGAAGCCCCGGCTACCGGCGCGAAATGGAACGCATACACGCTTATTACAACGACCTCTATAAAAAAATATCGCAGGGGCAGGTGAACCTCAATAAACGCGAACTGGAGATGGTTGCCTCCAGCGACCGCCTGCTGAAAACCCTCCGGGAAGACCTTACCGCGCTCAAAGCCCAGGAAGTGGCTGCTACAGCGGAGAAAAAGCAGGCGATCGCGGCGGATATCGGGCAAATGCTGGCTGGGAAAGACAAAGCCACCCTGCGCGGCGTCTGGCTCATCAGCCTGCTCACCATCCTCATCCTTTTCCTGCTCTGGTTCGACTACCGTAAGGGCCTGCAATTGCAAAAGGCCAAACAGACCGCGGAAAAATATTCCAGGCTCAAAAGCGATTTCGTGGCCAGCATGAGCCATGAGATCAGGACGCCGCTAAACTCGGTGATCGGCTTTTCCGAACAAATGGCCAAAACGAACATGAACCCCGAGCAGGAAGAGATCATGGACGCCATCAATCTGTCCGCGGGCGTGCTGCTTTCTATCGTGAACAACGTGCTGGATTTTTCCGCGCTGGAGCAGGGTAAGTTCGCGCTGGACACTTTTGCATTCTCGCCGCGCAAAGCCATAGAAGACACCGTGAAAGGCATGCACATCCAGGCGGCAAGGAAAAAGCTGCAACTGACCACCGACATCCGTTTCCCGCGGGAGACCATGGTGGAAGGCGATGCTTTCCGGCTGAAGCAGGTACTGTTCAACATCATCGGCAACGCCATCAAGTTCACCGATGAAGGTTCGGTAACAGTATTGGCGGACCTGTTCGTGCAGAATGGAAAATCAACGCTGAGCATCTCCATTGCAGATACCGGCATTGGCATAGACCCGAAGCACCTGCCGCATATTTTCGATGAATTCACCCAGGTGCCGGGTGCGAGAGGAACCTCCGGAAGGCACGAGGGCAGCGGACTTGGGCTTACCATCGTGCGCAAGATCGTGGAGCTGCACGGCAGCGGGCTGCAAGTGGAAAGCTACCCCGGCAAAGGCACTACCTTCCGTTTCAGCCTTCCCTACAAAACCGCCAGCAACACGATCATCATACAGCAACAGGACATTCATGAGCAGAAGCCCAGGCTGGCGCACATCCTGGTGGTGGACGACAACAACCTCAACCGCCGCCTGCTGGAAATGATCCTCGACCGGCTGAACATACCCTTCCTTTCCGCCGGCAACGGCATAGAAGCGCTGGAGCTGCTTTCGGAAAATGAATTCGATATGGTGATGACGGACATACAGATGCCTGAAATGGACGGGCTGACGCTGGCAAAACGCATCCGCGGCCTCAGCGATCCGCAAAAGTCCGCACTGCCCATATTGGCGATCACGGGGAACGTGGTAAAGGAAGACCTGGAAACCTATATGGCCGCGGGTATAGATGGTTACGTGCTTAAGCCGTTCAAAGAAGCGGATATAGTGGAAAAGCTCAGGATCTTTCGTACCGTTGAAAAATAAAACCACGCGCGAAGCGTGGTTTCCGTGAGTCAACCCGGCAGGTAGCAATCTGTTTGGGGAGCCGGGCATTAAAATTTCGCTAACAATGATAACTCCGGCAGGCAAGTTTAATGCCATCACCTAACTCATTCATTTTCATACAGCCATACCAGGTTATCCTGTACGATATTGCACAGATTTGTCCGTATCCGGACAAATCTATTCCGTGTAATCAAGATCTTTTTCAAAGGTTTCGGCTAAGCCCCGCAGGGCCAGCAGCGCAACGACCATGGTAAGCAAACCCACCGCAGCCGCGCTGTAAAGCACGCCCCATAAAGGTCTCAGGTAGAGGAACAAAGTAGTGAGCGGGATCACCGCGCCCCTTACAAAATTGGGAACGGTTGTGGCCACCGTTGCACGCAGGTTGGTGCCGAACAATTCCGCCGCCACGGTTACGAACAAAGCCCAGTAGCCGTTCGTAAAACCGAGCAATGCGCAAACGATATAGAAGGTAGTAACGTCTTTGAACGGGAGGAATAAATAAACGGCGATCATGACCGCGGACAGCAGCAGGAATAACAGGATGATCTTTTTCCTGCTGCGCACCAGCTGGCTGAGCAGCCCGCTGGCGATATCGACGAACACCTGGCCCGCAAAGGCGAGCATCACCGCTTTGCCCGCCACTACGGGGGCAGACAGGTTCATGGCCCTGCCAAACTCGGGAGAGAACGTGATGAGAATGCCCACGGCAAACCATATCGGCAAACCGATGGCGATACATTGCAGGTAACGCAGCGCTTTGCCGCTATGCGTAAACAACGACAGGAAATTCCCTCTCGATACCTGCATCGCTTTTGTTTTCGCATAAATGCCGGACTCCAGCACCCGCACACGCAACAGCAGCAACAGCAAACCCAGTCCCCCGCCGATAAAGTACGATATGCGCCACTGGAAAAGGTCGGCCATGAAATACGCCATGATGGCCCCGATCACGCCCAGTGTAGCCACCAGCGTAGTGCCATATCCTCTTATTTTCCGCGGCAGCACTTCCGTGACAAGCGTAACACCCGCGCCCAATTCCCCTGCCAGCCCTATGCCGGCGATGAACCGCATGAAAGCGTATTGCGGCACCGTTTCCACGAAGCCGTTCGCGATATTGGCCAGGGAATAGATCAGGATGGAACCGAACAGCACGGAGAGCCTTCCCTTTTTATCGCCCAGCACGCCCCAGAGGATGCCGCCGAGGAGCAGGCCGAACATTTGCACATTCAGCAGCAGCGCGCCTTTATGCAACAGCTCATCATCCTTCAGGCCGAGCGATTGCAGGCTGGGCACGCGCACCACGCTGAAAAGAAAAAGGTCGTACATGTCTACCAGGTAACCGAAGGCTGCAACCAATACAGGCAGGCGCAGCAGTTCCCTGGCCGTGGAATTTGTCCGGGTCATACGTTGGATTTAAGATCATAATCTGGAAATGGTAAGGCCGCCGTCTACCATCACTACCTGCCCCGTGGAATAAGGCAGCGCGCCGGAAGCCAGCATGGCTACGGCTTTCCCTACATCGTCCGGCAGGCCCCAGCGGGGCTGCACGAGCAGGCCGTTCTCAATCAGCCGGTCATATTTTTCATGCACGCCGGCGGTCATATCCGTTGCGATCACGCCCGGTCTTACTTCATATACGGGAATGCCGTGCGGGCCCAGCCTAACGGCGAACAGCTGCGTCATCATACTCATGCCCGCTTTGGCAATGCAGTATTCTCCCCGGTTCACAGACGCCACTGTTGCGGAGATGGAGGAAATATTGATAATGCAGCCATTCAGCTCAGGCGTTTGCAGCATGCGGTTGGCCACGGCCTGCGAGAGGAAAAATGCGCCTTTCAGGTTAGTGTCCAGCAGGCGGTCGTAGCTTTCTTCCGTGGTTTCCAGGATGTCTTTCCTTTCTCTGGGCGCCACGCCTGCATTGTTGACCAGCACATGCAGCACCCCGAAATGGTCCCAGGCCTTTTGCAGCACCTGTTCCCGCTGCGCGGCGTCGGATACGTCGCCGGGGCAATAGATCACCTCCGCTCCTGCTGCCCGCAATGATTGCAGCGCTTCCTGCACCGCATCTTCAGCGCGCACGCCGTTGATGGCCAGGTTGAAGCCCTGCTGCGCAAGGTGCCTGGCAATGCCCAGGCCGATGCCGCGGCTGCCGCCGGTGACGAGCGCCGTTCTTTTTTCTTTCCGGTCTTCCTGTTTCATAACGGATCGATATTTACCCAGCAGCGTTTTGCCCAGCTTTCCAGGCCTTTCTCCGCCAGTTGTACCCCTTTGGCGCCTTCTTTCAGGTTCCAGGGAAACGGTTCATTTTTGACTACGTGGCGCAGGAATAATTCCCATTGCACCTTGAAGGCATTATCGTACGCCTCCTGGTCGGGCACTTTCGCCCAGCCTTCAAAAAATTTGATCGGTTGCTCCACATCCGGGTTCCATACAGGCTTCGGCGTGTGCCCATAATGTTGCACATAACAATCGCGCAGGCCGGCTACAGCGGAACCATGCGTGCCGTCTACCTGGAGCGTAAGCAGGTCGTCGCGGCGCACGCGCGTGGTCCATGATGAGTTGAAATGCGCGATGACGCCGCCTTCCAGCTCAAACGTGGCATAGGCCGCATCGTCTGCCGTGCAGGCATATGGTTCTCCTTTTTCGTTTATCCGTTCGGGTATGTGCGTGGCGCCGAGGCAGGATACGGCTTTCACTTCGCCGAACAGGTTGTCCAGCACATACCGCCAGTGGCACAGCATATCCAGGATGATGCCGCCTTCGTCTTCTTTCCTGTAATTCCAGCTGGGGCGCTGTGCGGGAATGGAATGCCCTTCAAACACCCAGTAGCCGAACTCTCCTTTCACGGATAATATTCGCCCGAAGAAATCCTGTTGTATCAATCGTTTCAGGCGAAGCAACCCGGGCAGCCAGAGCTTATCCTGCACCACGCCGTGTTTCACACCGGCTTCTTCGCAGAGCCTGTACAACTCCATGGCCACGGCGGTTCCTGAAGCGATGGGTTTTTCACAATAAATATGTTTGCCGGCCGCCACGGCCTTACGCACGCTCTCCGCGCGCATGCCGGTGGTTTGTGCGTCGAAATAAATGCTGTAACGCGCGTCTTTTAAGGCAGCATCCAGGTCTGTGGTATATGCTTCGATGCCGCTTCTTTCCGCCAGCGCCTTCAGCCTGGCCGTGTTGCGGCCCACCAGCAGCGGTTCGGGGAGAATGTATTCTGTGTCGCTGAGCTTTACGCCGCCCTGTTGTATGATCGGCACAATGGACCGCAGCAGGTGCTGGTTGGTGCCCATCCTGCCGGTTACGCCGTTCATGATGATGCCAATGCGGTGAATGATCTTTTGTGTATCAGCCATGTGATGTTGTTTTCAGGAATGATGGATGTATGCCTGTTTTATTTTTTCAAGGAAAGCCAGCTGATCGCCCGCCCAGTATTCCGTGGAAAATATTTCCACTTCATGATACCCTTCAAAACCGGTGGACTCCACCCATTGCCGTATCTGCTTCACAGGAATGCAGCCTTCGCCCATCAGCGCCCGGTCCAGCAGCAGGTCGCGGGTGGGCACGCGCCAGTCGCAGATGTGGAAGGCGAACAGCTTGCCGTTGCTGCCGCAGCGGATGATCTCCTGTTGCAGCGCGGGATCCCACCAGAGATGGTACACGTCTACCGCTACGCCAACAAAGGGGGAATCCAGCTGTTCCGCCAGGCCGTTTGCCTGGGAAAGCGTGTTGATGGCCGAACGGGAATCCGCATACATGGGGTGCAGCGGTTCTATAGCGAGCCTGACGCCTGCGGATTTGGCATAAGGTTCTATGGCCGCAATGCCTTCAGCGATCTGCCTGCGCGATGTTTCCAGCGGCTGCCCCGGCGCCGCTCCGCATACCAGCACGATCATGGGCGCGCCCAACGCGGCCGCTTCTTCGATAGCGCGGAGATTGTCTTCTATCGCCGTCTGCCTGCCGGCTGCTTCCATATGCGGGAAAAAGCCGCCCCGGCAAAGCGATACGATCTCCAATCCCGCGTCCCGCAGCAAACGGCCGGTGGCAGCGACATCCCGGCCTTCCAGCGCGTCGCGCCAAACGGTGATGCCGCCTACGCCTGCTTTGGGATAGGCCTCAGCCGCCTGCTCAATGCTCAGCGGTTTGGTGGTGATGGTGTGCACGCAAAGCCTGTTCATGCCACACAATTAAAGAATGCATAATAAGGCTCGCCGGTGATGAGGCGCTGCACGGTGAGCGCCAGCTCGCGTATATGATAATCGCCCCACATACAGGATTCGCCGTAGGGGGCCTGTCCTTCTTTTGGCGTATAGTCCCAACCGTTAGGCCGGTGGTAGATCGTGTGCAGCAGCAGTCCCTGGTGTGATGCATTGGTGCTCAGATAAGGCTCTTCCAACAGGGTTTGCAGGATGGTGAGGCCCGCCTGGAAATATTGTTTGCCGTCTTCGCCGCCGAGGTATTTGCCCAGGCGGATGAGGCCCTGCGCCGCGATGGCCGCAGCCGAGCTGTCTACCGGCTCGTACGGGTTAAAGGGATCGGCGGGTTTGGACAGGTAATCGCCCATCCTGGCGAGGCCCGGCGCGCCCGTGTCCCAGTAAGGCACGCCATCTGCGGGTGTATGTTGGATATAAAAATCACAAGTGGCCCTGGCGGCCTTTTCTAACCAGGGCAGGTGTTGTTTGGCGGAAGGGATGTTCGCCAGGAATTCCAGCTCTTCCGCGAAGCCAAGCATGGCCCATGCCAGGCCGCGCGTCCACGTGGTGAAGCCGGAGAAGCCCTGCTGCGCATTGGGCGCGCGGAAGTTGCCGTCGTTCGTATTGAAGATGCATTCATGCGCCGTGCGGCCTCTTTCATCATACGCATCGCGGCCTTCACCGTACCAGATGTTGTACGTAGCGGTGGCTTTCATGTGCTGCAGCGCGCGTTCCAGCAGGCTGATGCGCACATCGTTCTCCCCCTGCAGCACATGGCCGAGCTGGTGGCTGACCATGAGGATGCGGCAACTGCGGATGGTGTCTACAAACAATGAATGAGGGCCGTTGAAAGAATAAATATATCCCCCGCCGCCTGCAACGGGCGTGAAACGGGCCGCCTGCACCGCCCCTGAGACTTTCAGGGCGAGCTCATAGAAATTGATCTCCCATTCATCCGCCGGGATGCGTTCTTCGCGGATGAGGCGCAGCAGGTTGCCGTAGGTGCTGACGTTGTTGAAACCATGATCATGCACGCCGGTGTGGCTCAGGTGCGGCGCCATGTACTGCACGGTATTGTGCCGCCCGATGTCGAGGAAACGGTCGTCGTCCGTAGCGTCGTATTGCAGGATGGCTGAGCCATATTGAAAACCCTGCGTCCATTCCGTCCAGCCGCGGGTGGTGTACTGCCCCTGGCGGGTGAACACGGGGGCGCCCTGGGCGGTATTGTAGTGTTCTTCGATGTGCAGGATCTTTTGGGCGGAAAGTTGCCAGAACTGCTGAAGCCGGGCAGCGAGGTGCTGCGGCTGTAATGATCCGTTGATGTTTATCATGGGCCTGTGCTTTGGGTAACGCAGGAATGGGGCCGGCAATGCCGCTCCGTTTTCATACGTGGTGTTGGAAATGATCTACAGCTCCTTATACCGGCGCTTTGGCCTTGCTGGTGAATGGTACAAACGTGAAATCCGAAACGTTAAGCCGGTATGATGCAAACGTTTACGCACATATTAAGATAATACAAATTCCGGAACTATTCTTTTTCCTGCTTTTCCTTTTGCGCCCTGATCGTTTTCAGGTGGCCTGTGGGGGTTTTGCCATAATGTTTGCCGAAGATGCGGGAAAAATGGCCCTGGTCCGAAAAGCCCGTCATATAAGCAATCTCGGAGAGCGAGTAGATGTCTTCTTCCATCAGCTGCATGGCTTTTTCCATGCGCAGGCGGCGGATCTCTTCCCCGAACGCGTGATGGTCAGGGTGTTGGGTAAGGCTGCCGGCGTCTACCCTCAGCCGTTCAGCCAGGCCGGCGAGTTTCAGCGAAAGGTTGGTATCGATATCATCCTGCACAAAGGCCGCGATCTCCCTGACCCATTCGGGTTTCTTCGCCCTGTCTGCATACTTCTGCGTGATGAACCGGTGAAATACTTCCATCAATTTGCTTTCCGCATCCGGCAGCAAAGGTTTGCGCACATGCCCGGCCCAGTTGTAGAGCGCGTCGTAGATGAGCAGGCTTTGCTGCAGCAGCGTTTGGCCATTATATTCCTTATGCGCCAAACCGGCGGCAATAGCGCGGAGGCCGGAAGATTGCGGGGTGAGGTGGAAATGGCCGGTAGCCGCGCCTCTCACGATATTGGCCACTTCTTCAAGGGCCGGGCCTGTAAGCCGGTGTTTCTGCATGAACACATCAAACAGGCATTCGTCGGGATGGCGGGTATAATACGAGGAGCCTTTTATATTAAACGGGATAACGTCTCTTTCCGCGAGGGTGGCTGTGAGCATTTCAGGTTCAACATATACTATCTCTGCATCAGGATCGATGAAACGGAGGATGAGCCATGAGCAGGCGATAGTTTCCATTTCCGGGCGCTGGAGAGTGATCCATTTCATAAAATACTTATACTTATAGGATTTTAAGACGTGATTTTAACCTAAAATCATGTTTTTTAGACAAATTTCCTGTTAACAGGTTCTTAATCCCCTGAAATAATACAGCCGCGCCGGCGGGGACCGGGCCGGCGTGCTAAAACGGTCACACTTATTAGCAATGAAATTCCCTGCCATGCAACAACACACAAAATAATACTTCCAGGAAAATTTGTTTCCACCGGGAGTTCCCTCTGCCCCGGAAACAAATTGCAAACGATCGCACATTTTTTATGCGAACGATTGCTCACAACAGGAATTTAACCAAACTCACAAACAGGAAAGAGGACAAAATAACATCAGGGCTGATCAGTTTCATTGCTTGTATTTACGCATAAAAAAGGAGATGCTTCACCGCATCTCCTTTCCTTTGTGAGAAGAACATCCGTTTATTGTACCGGGGGGATTTTCACCGCCTGCCTGGCCACCAGCTTCCATTGCCCGCCTTCTTTACCAAATACCAATAGAATATGGAGGTTTACCGTGCCCGCTTTCCCCCCGTCGTTGATCTGCCCGCCCAGCGTGTGGCGCACGATGGCCGTTTGCCCGGTGATGGCGATGGTTTGCGCGGAAAGGTCCATGGTTACGAAGTCTGACTGGCCGCTTACAAGATTGCCGATGAACGTAGTCTTGTCTTCGATCCTCCCGTTGGAGTGGCCATAGCTCAGCCTGGCGGCAGTGAGTTTTTCAAGGGCCGCTTTGTCAGCATCTATCATGGCGCTGCGTAGCGATTGCACGGCTGCGGCTACCGCCGTTTCGTCCTTAGATTGTGCTGTAGCGAACTGGAAAATGATACTGAATGCCAATAGTGAAAAGAAGTGTTTCATGTTTTCATTTTTGTGGAAGAGCAGACAAAATACGAAAAAGCAGGGTACGCCCCGGCATTCCCTCCAATGTTTTATCATGACCGGTATTTTCTTTAGATTAGCCATCTTAAACCCAACAAAGATGAGACCGATCAAAATAGCGACCGCACAATTCGAGAACAGCAGCGGGGATAAGAAACAGAACCTTTCCGTGATCAGGGACCTCGCGGCGGCAGCCAAAGCAGGCGGCGCCGACGTGATCGCCTTCCACGAATGCTCCGTGACCGGCTATACATTTGCCCGCCACCTGGACCGGCAGCAGATGCTGGACCTGGCAGAGCTCATCCCTTCCGGCCCGAGCATTGAGGCGCTCCGGCAGATCGCTGAAGAACTGGATATTGTGATACTGGCGGGACTCTTCGAAAAAGATGAGCGCAACGATCTCTTCAAAGCATATGTGTGCGTGGATAAGAACGGCCTGGTGGCCAAATACCGCAAGCTTCACCCGTTCATCAACCCGTATCTCAGCAAAGGCGACCGGTACGTGGTGTTTGAGCTGCTGGGCTGGAAATGCGGCATCCTCATTTGTTACGACAACAACATCATCGAAAACGTGCGCGCCACGGCGCTTTTAGGCGCGGATATCATCTTCATGCCGCATGTGACCATGTGCACCCCCAGCACAAGGCCCGGCGCGGGATTCGTGGACCCGAAGCTCTGGGAGAACCGCCTGCAGGACCCTACTTCCCTGCGCCAGGAATTCGACGGGCTGAAAGGCAGGGCCTGGCTCATGAAGTGGCTGCCCGCCCGCGCATATGACAACGCCGTTTACGCAGTATTCTCAAATCCTATTGGCATGGACGACGATCAGCTGAAAAACGGCTGCTCCATGATCCTCGATCCTTTCGGCGACATCATTGCCGAATGCCGGAAGCTGGACAACGATTACGCCATTGCGCTCATCACTCCCGAAAAGCTGCAGCAGGCGGGCGGCTACCGTTACAGGAAAGCACGCAACCCCGCGCTGTACAGGGATATCATCGGGCAGGAAAATGTGCCGGAGCAAAAAGTGGTGTGGATGAATGGGAAAGAGAAATAGAACCGGGAACACTCAGATACCCGGTTCTATGGATCACAGTGCGGCGGGAGAAACCTTTATGTTAGTTGATCCTGGTCACCACCAGGTCGTCGTAATATACATACCCAACGGAGGAGCTCATCCAGTAGCTCTGGCTGCCGCCGCGGAAAGTGTGGAAACTTATGTTGCGGATCAGGCGTTTGGAGTCGTTGGTGGTCCAGCGCATGGCCCTGTCCAGCACGGTAGTGCCGTTGATGATCAAACGCGCGCGGCCGTTGGTGTTGGAGCCGGTGTTGCTTTTGGCATACAGGGTCACGTTGTAGGTCTGGCTTTTTGCGAGGCTGCCCGAAGAAGGATAGCTTACGCCGAAGTTATCGCCGTAGTTGCCGGCCTGGTCGCGGTGATACACGTAGGGATGGAAATAGATCCTGCCATTGTTATTGTACCACATCAGCCGGAAGCTGCCGCCATTGCCGTCCCAGCCGGGGTCGCCGCCGGTATTGCCGTCGCCGATGAGCAGGCCGAAGCCCAGCTTGCCGCCCCTGCTCCAATCAAAAGCACTGTGGAAGCGGATGGTAAAGCTCACCTGGTATTCCGAACCGTCAGACACGTCGATGTTGGAGACTACGCCGCCCGCGCCGGAAAGGGCATTGGGCTCAAGCGTGATGCGGAGGTTGCCGTTGGAGATCATGGAACGCCCGGCGTTCCAGCCGCTGATGTTCCCAAAATCTGCCTCCGCCTGCGATTGGGAATATTGCGTGCCGTGAGTGTAGCTGTTCCAGTTTTCGGAGAACGAGCCGTTGATAGCCATGATCCCCACGTCTGTGGCGGATGTTTCGTTGCCCAGTGATACGGGCTGTTCCTGCTCTTCAGCAGCGGGTTTGGAACAGGATGTAATGAAAAGTGCGAGCACCAGGATGGCTGCGCCGGTTGCATGGAAGTGGAATTTCATTTTTCGCATTTTTGTTTTCTTATACGTGAAATAATAGACAGACTAATAAGTGAACTTCTCCCATCCGCCTATGGTAGCACGGTTGCAGGTCATGGCCTGCGTACCGTTCTCGCTGGATATGTGAAAACCGTTGTTGCCCCGTAAAGAAAATGTGCCGTCGCTGTTAGACACCCAGTCGAATTTCTCCCAGTCGCCAATGGTGGCGCGGCTGCAGGTAATAGGCTGCGCGCCGTTCTCTGAAGAAACATATTTGCTCATGCTCCGAAGCGCCACTTTGCCGCCGCCTGCATCTACCACGGTGAACTGTTCCCATGCCTGCACAGCGGGCCTGTTGCAGCGCATGGCCTGTGTGCCGTTTTCCCCGCTGGCATATTGACCATTGTTACCTCTCAGGGAAATCACCGAGCCGATGGGCGCTCCGCCGGGGTTGTTCACAATCTCATATACCCGCACATAATCTACCAGCATCGTGGCAGGCAGCGCATTGTCGTTGATCGTCTGGCCCGGCAGGTTGCCGCCCACGGCGAGGTTGAGCAGGATGAAGAAATTGTTGTGGAACTCTTCGGTGCCGTTGATATTGTTGAGAATGTTTGCCGTGTGGAATTGCACGCCGTCCACATACCAGCGGATGCTGCTGGCGTCCCATTCAATAGCGTATACGTGGAAGTTCGTGGGCGAAGTGGTGGTATTGCCGCCGTAGTAGCTGTAGGCGGTGTTCCACCAATGGATCGTGCCGAGCACGGTACTGCCGGTGTTCACATGCTCCATGATGTCTATCTCCCCGCAACGCGGCCAGCCTACGCCCGGCGTACCGATGTTGGTACCCAGCATCCAGAAGGCGGGCCAGAGGCCTTGTACAGCCGGCAGTTTGATATTGGCTTCGATGCGGCCATAACGTTTGGAGAATTTGCCGTTGGTGTTGATGCGGCCCGAGGTATAAGGTTTGCCGCCCACGCTTTGTTTACGGGCGGTGATCACCAGGTTGCCGCCGGTTACGGCTACGTTGGCCGTCTGGTAATACTGCTGCTCATTGTTCACGCCAAGGTCGCCGTTCTCGTAGCCCCATTTTGACTGGTCAAGGCTGGTGCCGTTGAATTCGTCCTGCCATACCAATTGCAGCGCCTGGGCCTGAACGGCGGATCTTTTGTCCTCCAGCGGTACTTTTTCCCGGGAGGGGGCTTTCCGGTCTTTTGTGCAGGATACTGTAAAGAACAGCAGAGATGCCAGCGCAGCAGATGCCGGCAGAAATAAGGATTGAAGTTTCATAGTTTTTCAGTTAACGTGTGAATAATAGCGGGTTTGAATGATGATTATATAGTGCTCTCTTCCG
Organism: Chitinophaga sp. YIM B06452; assembly: GCF_039655965.1. Lineage (NCBI taxonomy): Bacteria > Pseudomonadati > Bacteroidota > Chitinophagia > Chitinophagales > Chitinophagaceae > Chitinophaga > Chitinophaga sp. YIM B06452. The sequence goes on from NZ_JAWLKY010000002.1 coordinate 82,414, forward strand.
TTCCGGGCGGTTTGGGCGGAAGTGTTTTCTATAACGTGGCTACCGGGTTCAAATATCCCCAATTAAACAGCAGGATACCCTGCGCCGGGGTACGTCAATTCTACTTCAGGAATTCCTAAATTGCTGGAAGTCAATAGCGGTTAAATACGCCGCGCCTACTTCACCGGGATTTATTATATTTTTATTCAAACGTTATGAAAATGAAAGGCCTGTTGTTTGTGCTGCCCATGCTCTGGGCATCTTTTACCCATGCGCGCCAGCTGATAGGCACCCCTTCCGTGCTTCATTTCAGCAAACAACAATATTCCGGCGGCGGCCAAACCTGGGATGCGGATATGGACTCCCTGGGCATTCTCTATTTTGCCAATAATGAAGGCCTGCTCACGTTCGATGGCCACGGCTGGAAGATGTTCCCCGTGCCCAATCACACCCGCATGCGCTCCGTAAAGGCGGGAGACGGCGGGCGGATCTATGCGGGCGCGCAGGACGATTTCGGGTATTATCTCGCCGATGCGGATGGGGTGCTGCGGTACACTTCGCTCAAGCCGCTGATCCCCGCGGGTGAAAGGGAATTTGCAGATATCTGGAACATAGTGCCTTATAACGGCGCCATGTTCTTCAGGAGCAACAACAAAATATTCGCTTACCATGGCAACCGCGTACAGGTATACCATGCGCCGGGAGAATGGCGCCTGTTGTGCAGCACCGGCCGCGGACTGTATGCGCAGGACGCGCGGCTGGGCCTGGTGCAATTTACCGGCAGCGGCTGGAAGCAGGTTGGCCGGGCCGTTGCAGCCAGGCAACTGCTGGTTACCGCTGTGCTCGACCACCCCGGTGATACGCTGCTGCTATTCACTTACAAACATGGCATTTTTAAACTGCATGACGGCGAGCTTTACCCCTACAGCACACCCGCAACGGCAGCCCTGCAAAAAGCCCGCATACAATGCGCCCTGGATTGGGAAAACAACCAGCTATTGGCAGGCACGGCGGAAGCGGGCTGTTATATCCTTGACAGGCGGACGGGCGCCGTCATCCAGCAATTTGGCCTGCAGGAAGGATTGCAGCACAGCAGCGTGCGGAAAATATTCCCTGACCCGGGCCATAACCTCTGGCTGGCGCTGGACAATGGCATAGACATGATCCGGTACAGCAACGCCATCAAACAGATCCACCCGGACAAACACCAGTACCTTACCACTTATGCGGCCCGGGTGTTCAACGGGCAGCTCTACATCGGCACATCCGACGGGCTGTTTGCCACGCCGCTGGAAGAAGGCGAAGCTCCCGGCAACAGCGCCACACTACGCCGGATGCCGGTTACAGCGGGCTATAACGGGAAGATGCCCGCAGGCGGGCATAGCGGAACGATCCTATCGCCGGGGCCTGGTGGTTATGAAGACCTGAGCTTTCAGCAAAACCGCTTCCGCAAAGTGAGGCAGTCCGGCGGCCAGGTATGGAGCCTTGCCGTTTCCGGCGGGCAGTTGCTGATGGGGCATCATGAAGGCGCGTTTAATGTGCGTGGCGAAAGAGCGGAACCCTTGCTGAAAAGCACCGGCTGCTGGCTATTCCTGCCGCAGGCACACCGCACGCTCATCGGCTGCTACAACGGGTTGCGCACTATGCATCAACAGGATGACACTTTTGGCAAAGCCCGCCAGGTGAATGTGCTGTTCGAGTCCCTGCGGTTCCTTACCGCGGAACAAGACAGCGTAATCTGGGCCTCCCATCCTTACCGCGGCGTTTACCGCATCGTAACAGACCGCGACACCACGCTGCGCTTCACCCTTTTCACCAGCCGCCATGGCTTGCCTTCAGACAATAACAACTTCGTGTTCCGCATCCGCGGCAGGATGGTGGTGGCCACACAAGCCGGCATTTATGAATTCGATCCCGTCAGGCAAACGTTTGTGCCCTCGCCCTGGCTGTTTTCCATGCTGGGTGCAGCGCCTGTACAGTTCATGACCGAAGACGCGGGCGGGAACATCTGGTTCGTATCCGGCAAAACGCCCGGTGTGGTGGACTTTCACCATAAACATGACGGCAAGCCCTACCGGGTCATGTACTTCCCCGAACTGAAAGGCATGATCGTAAGCGGTTTTGAGAACATTTACCCTTATAATGAACAAAACGTGTTCATCGGCGGCGAGAAAGGCATGTATCACATCAACTACAAAAAATACCGGCAGCCAAAAAAAGAGCCGCGTGTGATGATCAGCCGGGTAAGCGCCCGCGGAGGCGGCGACAGCCTGCTTTTCGGAGGGTTCCTTCCCCCGGGTAAAGCCGCTTTCAAGACCCTTCCCTCCTCCTACGCCGGTTTTCATTTCGAATATGCCTCCCCTGCATGCGGGCACGGCAGCAATATGGAATTCAGTTACCGGCTGGAAGGCTTCGACCCTGCCTGGAGCGAATGGACCGCGCGCACAGAAAAAGATTATACCAACCTGCCGCATGGCCACTACACTTTCCAGGTAAAAGCGCGCGACCATCTCGGCAATATTTCCGCCGCGGCCGCTTATGCCTTCCGCATCCTGCCACCCTGGCACCTGAGCCTGCCCGCCAAAAGCCTGTACGCAGTGCTGCTGCTTGTTTTCACCTGGGGCGGTTACCGGCTGCAGAAACGGAAATTCGCCGCGCAGCAGCAACGTCACCGCCGGGAACAGCAACAACTCATCCTTCACCACGAATACGAAAAAGAACAGCGCGAAAAACAGCTGATCAGCCTGCAGCACGACAAGCTCGCGAGCGAGATACAATTCAAGAACAAAGAACTGGCCACCGCCACCATGCACCTGTTGCAGCGAGGCAAGCTGCTTTTTAATATCCGTGAAGAGCTGCTGCTGGCCATCAAAAAAATAGAACCGCTGCCCCATTACCCTTTCAAAAAAGTGCTGCGCCTGTTCGACGAAGCGGAGCAGGATACAGAAGACTGGCAGCAGTTCTCTCAACACTTCGACGAAGTGCACAACAATTTCCTTTCCACACTCAAAGCCCGTTACCCCGATCTCAGCACTACGGACATGAAACTTTGCGCTTACCTGCGCATCAATCTCACCACGAAAGAGATCGCCCAATCACTGGGCATTTCCGTGAGAGGCGTTGAAACCAGCAGGTACCGCCTGCGCAAAAAGCTGGAAGTGCCGGGAGACGTACCTTTGTACGACTTCCTGCTGGCCGTTGCCGCTGCCCGCATACCGGGAGATGCGCTGAAAGAATAAGCGTATCCGCCCTTACGTCAAGCAAACCCTCCCGGTCGTCAAACCCATTCCGCCGTGAAGCGGCGTTTGCGTTGCTTTGTACTGTCAACATTCACCTAAAACTGATAGTATATGCAACGCTCATCCTTTTTTAAGCAAACAGCCGCCCTCCTCTCCTTCTGCCTTTTAGCCATTACAACACAAGCCGGCAGCGGCACAGGAAGGGACCACCTGAAGGTGTACCTCAACAACCAGCTCATTCATGAACAGTACGTCGGCGAATCCGTGAAGCTTTCCAATCTCCGGCTGGACAAAGCCAATGCAAACGACCAGCTCACCTTCCACTACAGCCATTGCGGGAAGATCGGCACCGGCCGCAAGCTCACCGTGAAAGACGATAAAGGCGGCACTATCCGCGAATGGAAATTTGCAGATGCCACCGGTAAACAATCCGGCATGGTGGTGGCCGTGAAAGAACTGTTGCAACTGAAGCAGGACAATCTCCGGTTTTTCTATACCGCCACCGAATTGCCCCAGGGTCAGCTCATGGCCGCTTTCCATGTAACTGATAAAACCACTTCCTGGGTTCCGGGAAGCAGTGTTTTGCAATTTTTGTGTTAGCGATATTCAACAACATTTCCCGGATCCTTCCGGCAATGCGGGCGTCCGCCCCCGGGTTCGCTTTTTTAAGCAGCCTTGCGGGCGGACGGTTCTTTTTTGCTTTACCGTACACAAATTATAAAACCCGTCTTAACGGATTTTCATTAACTTGACGGTTCAATATCCCTTGCTTATGAGCAGTTTGTTAAACATTATGGATTGGTTCGGGCCACTGCCCATCTTTGAAAAGGTATACTGGAGCGTTGCCATCCTCTTTTCATTGTTCTTTCTCGTGCAGAATGCCCTCAGCCTTATTGGAGGCGATCACGACCATGCCACCGGCGATGTGGACGATATGCTGGATGCAGACGATGGCATCGGGTTCCAGTTCTTCACCATCCGCAATATGTTCGGCTTCTTCACCATTTTCGGGTGGACGGGGCTGGCCTGCATTCACAGCGAACTTTCCCCTGCCCTCACGGTGATCATCAGTTCCGCGGCAGGTTTGGCCATGATGCTGCTGATGGCTGCCATCTTCTATTACACGGGCAAGCTGGCCTACAACGGCACACTCCGCATGGAGAATGCCCTGCGGTCCACCGCTACCGTATATCTCAGCGTACCGCCTTCGCGCAGCGGCATGGGAAAGATCAACCTGCAGGTGCAAGGCGCCTTCCGCGAGCTGGACGCCATGACGGACGATACCGAGCCCATTCCCACCGGCGCGCTGGTGACCGTTACCAAAGTGGTGAACAACCAGATCCTCATCGTAACCAAACAAAACTAAATACCTATGGACTATGTACTGATTGCCATAGTGGTGGCGGTTGTATTCGTGTTTACGCTGCTCTATGCCCTTTTTAAGCGTTACAAGCGCTGCCCTTCAGACCAGATACTCGTTGTATACGGCAAAGTGGGCAAAGGTCCGGACGGCAGCCACAGCGCCAAGTGCATCCACGGCGGCGCCGCTTTCATCTGGCCCGTGATCCAGGATTATTCTTTCATGGACCTCACGCCTATTTCCATTGAAGTGAACCTGACCAATGCCCTCAGCCGGCAGAACATCCGCGTGGACGTGCCGAGCCGCTTTACTGTGGCCATTTCCACCGAGCCCGGCACCATGACCAATGCCGCGGAACGTTTGCTTGGCCTGCAACGCCCCGCCATCCACGACCTTGCAAAAGACATCATTTTCGGCCAGCTGCGCCTTGTAGTGGCCACCATGGATATCGAGGAGATCAATAACAACCGCGATAAATTCCTGGCCAACGTTGCCTCTAACGTAGAAGCCGAGATCAAGAAGATCGGCATGAAGCTGATCAACGTGAACGTAACGGACATCAAAGACGAATCCGGCTACATCGAGGCCCTGGGTAAAGAAGCCGCAGCAAAGGCCATCAACGAAGCCAAGAAGAGCGTGGCCGAGCAGGAGAAATTCGGGGAAACCGGCAAAGCCGAAGCAGACCGCGAAAAAGACATCACCATCCAGCAAACGCTGAAGAACAGGGACGTCAGCATCGCCGAAACCCAGCGTGACCGCGATACGCAGATCGCCACCGCCAATAAAGACAAATCGATCCTCATTGCCGCCGCCAACAGGGACGAGGCCATCGGTAAAGCCGAAGCCGAAAGAGATACCCGCATCAGGGCCTCCCAGGCCAACGCCTTAGCCGTGGAAGGAGAAAACACCGCGCGCGTGCAGATCGCACAGTCCGAAGCCGCCCGCCGCGAAAAAGAAGCCGAAGCCGCCAAACGCGCCGTTGCCGCGGAAAAGATCCAGTCTGCCAAAGCCCTCGAAGAAGCATACGTTGCAGAACGGAAAGCGGAAGACGCCCGCGCGGACAAAGAACGCGCGTCCCAGAACGCCAACGTGGTGGTAACCGCCGAGATCCAGAAACAAAAAGCCATCATCGAAGCACAGGCAGAAGCCGAAAAGATCCGCGAAAAAGCCCGCGGCGAGGCAGACGCCATTTTTGCCAGGATGCAGGCCGAAGCAAAAGGCATGTTCGAAATACTCACCAAACAGGCCGAAGGCCTCGACCGCATCGTACAGGCAGCCGGCAATAATTCCAAAGACGCCGTGCTGCTGCTGATCGCTGACAAGCTGCCGGAGCTGGTGAAAATGCAGACCGAAGCCATCAAGAACATCAAGATCGATAAGGTGACCGTGTGGGAAGGCGCCAACGGCCAGAACGGCACATCATCCACCGCCAACTTCATCAGCGGGCTCTATAAAGCCGTGCCGCCCCTGCAAGACATGTTCAACATGGCCGGCATGGACCTGCCCGCCTACCTGGGCAAACAGCAGAACGGCGATACCACTTTGCCGCTGAAGGATACAGAATAACAGATAAAATCATTATCTTCATCAGCAACCTTGTGCGGGCCATCCTTCACAAGGTTGCTTTTTTAATTCTCATCCATATGCGCCGTAGTTTATTTTGCCTGAGTACCGCTCTTTCACTTTTATGCCTGCAAGGCCGGGCCCAGCAGCCCATTGTTCCGCGGCTGGAAAGAAGGGTCATGATCATGGAGACCCCTGTCACAACTAACTGCCACGCCTCTACGATCGTAGCGCTTGGTAAAGGGAAGCTGATGGCTTCCTGGTTTGGCGGCTCAAGAGAAGGCAATAAAGACGTCAGCATCTGGATAGCCGTGAACGAAAACGGTAAATGGGGCGAAGCCAGGGAAATTGCCAACGGCGTGATCAACGATACGCTGCGTTATCCCTGCTGGAACCCGGTACTGTTCAAAACCAAGGCAGGCAAGCTTTTCCTTTACTACAAAGTGGGCCCCAACCCCAGGTTGTGGTGGGGCATGATGATGAGCTCTTCCAACAACGGCAAAACCTGGAGCGCCCCGGAAAAGCTGCCGCAGGGCATGCTGGGGCCTATCAAGAACAAACCGCTGCAGCTGGCGAACGGGGACATCCTCTACCCTTCCAGCACCGAAAGCGCCGACAATAAACGCTGGCATATCCACCTCGAAAGATCCGACCGCAACGCCCGCAACTGGACGCGCATCCCCATCAACAATGATACCTTCGGCGTGATCCAACCCAGCATATTGCGTTACCCGCACGATTCGCTGCAACTGCTCTGCCGCAGCCGCAACAATACCGTAGTCCAGGCCTGGTCTAAAGACAACGGCCATACCTGGGGGCCGCTCAGCCCTACGGACCTGCCCAATCCCAACGCGGGGACAGATGCTGTTACACTTAAGAACGGGCTGAAAGTGATCGTATACAATCCACTGCTGCCGGGCAACGAATGGTGGGAAGGCAGGAGCCGCCTGTATGTGGCGGTGTCTGAGAACGGCGGGAACTGGCAGAATGTTTTTGCGCTGGAAGACGAAAAGAAAGGCGAATACAGTTATCCCGCGGTGATACAAACGCCGGAGGATGATGCTGTGCATATCACGTATACCGCCGACCGGAAGAACATCCGCCATGTAGTGCTGCAGATCAACCGGCCGGAGAAACCGGAGGTAAAGAAGGAGACGGAAAATGAAAATGTGGAAGAGGAATAAATGTCAAAATTCGCCTGTGATCTTTGACCTGCGAAGCTTCCATTCTTTGCGGATGCTCAGCACCCTGTACAGATAAATACACAACAGGAGGAATAAAATAAAGATGATCACCTCATCAACACCCAGCCTGCGGGCCGGATATTTAAGCCTCATCCAGATTATTTCCACTGCAGCATATGCTACCACCAGCACACCGATCCCGATGTTCACCGGTCCGAAATCGACCGCCCAGCGCTTTTCCCTGAGCAGCCCCCAGGCCGTGAGGCCAAACAGGCAGCAGTTCAGGAACAAAATAAAGACGAACAAGTCCTGCCACCGGCGTATAGTGCTCAGGAAAGCATCCAACCCATCGTCCACCGTTATGATCACGAAAACCGCAACTAAGGCTACAGAACCGAATACCAATAAATAAGATAAGATCTTCATCCAAAGCGGCAGCAATTGATTGCGGAACTGTTGTGAGCCGTAATCATCCTCAATGAGATCTTCGGAAGCGGGTGTCATGTTCATAGCATTCTATGTTTCCTTATAAGTTGTCAAATTTTACCGGTGATCTTTGATTGACGATATCCCCATTCCCTGCGGATCCGGAATAGTTTATACAGGTATATGCACAGCAGCGTGAAAACAAAGAGAAGAACAGCTTCCGGCACGCCAAACACAAAGGAGCCCCTGATAACCCCGCGGGTTACATCCACTACAACATATCCTGTAATAAGCACTCCCAGTCCAATATTTGCCAGCCCGAAATTGACCGCCCATCGTTTTTCCCTCAATACCGCCCAGGCAGTTACGCCAAAGAGCACATAATTGACAAGCAAGGCCAGCATTAGCACCTCCTGCCACGAATACACGGACCTCCGGAGAATGCCCCACTCAACTCTTATTTGCGAGATGACGAAAAAAACGGCCAGTGCAATAGCAGTCAGCAGCATCAAGATGGTTAGTATCTTCATCCAAAGCGGCACCAATTGCCTGCGGAACCTTTGCAGGTTGTAGTCGTCATCGTTAAGAAGGTCTTCGGTTGCAGGTGTGATGTTCACGGGTATTTACTTTCAGGTTATTCGTAAAACAGCTTCGTGCCCGACACTGCGCATTTCCATTCCTTCATTATCCCTCCGAGCTTAAAAGCAAATGCCAGGTGGAGGAAGATCAGCGCCAATAGGATGATGTGATGTAGTATGTGCAGGCTGTTCGGGTACACCAGGTCATTATAGATCCATCCGCCTTCTGCGATGATCAGCACTGCGAGCACCAGGATAGTGATCCCGAAGCAGGCATATATCGCCCATTTCCGTTCAGTTATCATAGCAGTGGCTGAAATGCCGTAGACAAAAAGCACCGCTGCCAACGTAAACGCTTTCCAGTCTGCTTCCTCTAATAACAACCCGGCCACCAGCCCGAGGCCACCCAGCAATCCTTCCAGCGCGATGATGCTGATAAAGATGCGAACCCACACAGGCATTAGGGAACGCCTGGTGGGTATGGCCTTAAAATCTTCCTGCAACAGGTCTTCCATTCCCTGGTTCATAGATTGCTATTTTCCCGCCACGCCATTCTCCCAGGCACGGCGGATCTTCAACAGGCGGATAATGATGATGACGGACAATACCAGCGATGCGACGGAAATGATCCCCTGTATCGTTAGACCGGAGGGCATGCTCTGTATATCCCAAACGCTTACTATAAACCGCACATAATACACAACCACGGCAAGTGACGAAACGGATAATATGATAATGCCTGCTATCGGCGCCTGTTTCCACTGTTTCAGCAGCGAGATGTACACGAAAGCCTCCAGCAGATCAAGGACGACGAAAGCGATCCACATCACAAGGGAACCGCCGGCGCCGTTAACACTGCCGGTGCTGAGCAGCAGGAAGAGCTGGAAACTGCGCAGCAGGGCATATGCCTTGTAAAAGATCAGCACCAGCAGCAGCTTCTTCAGCCATTCGGGAAGCAGGTTTTTACGGATGACGGGCTCTTCAAGGCCGGGGCCGGTAAGCAGGTCGTCGGTATCCAGGTTCTCCATGAAGGAAAAGTTTGAATTATCGTTTAGGCTTTACCGATGGATGGTAGGCCAGCCATCTTTTGAAGATAAGAAGGATTTTGATGAGGAAGATCAGTAATACAAACACGATGACTGCCATAGGGATCATTAATGAACGTGCTTCCTCATTCTTAAACATGTCACGGAATTGCACAACTCCTACGCCATATATCAATAAGTGCAAAAGTGCGCTGGCTGTGATCCCATAAATTGCCCACTTCTTTTCGCGGAACATTTGGATGCCGGCTATTCCTCCTGCTAGGAATAAAGACGCCATTGCAAAGACTGTTATTATGTCCGCGGCCCCTTTGTTCCTTTCAACAGCAAAGAATACAACAGCGATTACAGCGCCTGACATAAAAGACGAGAACACGCCCAGGCCAATTAACAGTTTCAGCCAGAGCGGCATCAGTGTTTCCCTGTAACGGACATCCGTAAATTCTTCTTCCTGGAAAATATTTTCCTGTGCGGGATCTGTAAGCATAGGTATAAGAGTGTATTGGGTTCAGGGTACAAATTAAACAATCACCACTTCAATCCCCATATCTTCCAGCAATTTCACCATGTGCTCGGAAATGCCCTTGTCGGTAATGATCTGGTCCACTTCTTCAAGCCGGCATATCCTGCCGAAGCCGCGTTTGCCGAACTTGGACGAATCCGCCAGCACGATCGTTTTCTGCGCCGCGGCGATCATCTGCTGGTTCAGGTGCGCTTCCGCGATACTGGTGGTGGTGAGGCCGAATTCAACATCAATGCCATCCACGCCGAGGAACAGCTTGCTGCAGGAAAAATCTTCCAGGATCTTCTCTGCATACGGCCCGGCAACAGACGACGAATTGTTGCGGATCACGCCGCCCAGCTGCACAACCTCTATTTCATGATACCGGTTCAGTTCCAGCGCTACATTCAGGGCGGAGGTAATGATCATCAGCGGCCCGCGGGGCTGGATGTGCTTGGCCAGCGCCAGCACGGTGGTGCCCGAGGCGATAATAATGGCATCTCCCGGAACGATCAGGGAAGCTGCTGTTTTGCCGATGTTGTTCTTTTCTTCCCGGCGGATCTTCTCCTTTTCGTTTACCGGTTTGTCGTTGGTATAGGGATTTTGCACCGTAGCCCCTCCATGGGAGCGGTATAGCAGCGATTTATCCTCCAGCAGCTTCAAATCCTTTCGGATCGTTACACCGGAAACGTCTAACTCCTTACACAATTCCACCACGTTCACATAGCCCTTTTCGTATAACCTGCTTAATATAAACTTGTGCCGCTCCGCAATATTGATCATTGACATGGGTTGAAATATTAGGTTAAATTAACGTAGAAATCTCAGTATGCATATTGAAAATCACTTCTTTGTAATTGTACAGGCCCGCAATTCCCTGTAAAATACGGAGGATTTTCCTAAAAATAGGCAATTCCCCGATTCCCGCCGCAGGGTTTAAACATTCTTTAACATTGATAATTACGTCATTATCAACAATATGTAACCCCGCTCCCGCTTTCCGGCTGCTTTATTCCCGCTTGACAAGAATCCAGGTTATTTTTCAAATTAGTTTCAATTTATTTTCTTTTGTTTTCATTTTTTATATTTTTGACCGCAAACGAAAGGACAAAAAAGCCAGAATCGATATATAAAATAATACTGATACAAATTACAGCGATAAAAGAGCCACGTTAACAGACATACTATGCTACTCACGGGATCCGCCGGCAACGGCCGCTACTCAGCTTAATTTATACATCACATGGCGTTTTACCAGCCAGTTTTAAATATCCGAGCTATTCAAACAAGTAAAATCAATGATTATGGAGCTTTTTAAGCGATCACTCCTTCTCCGCTTCCTGGCGGCCTGCTTCGGGGTTATTTGCCTTTCTTCCCTTACCCTCCGGGCGCAGGACCTTCCCATTTCCGGGAAAGTGACCTCCGCCACAGACGGCAGCCCGCTGATGGGCGTCAGCATCCAGGTGCAGGGCACTTCCAAAGGGATTGGCACCGACGTCAACGGCGCTTTTAAGATCAGCGCCCCGGCCGGCGCCGTCCTGCGGTTCTCCTTCATCGGTTATCTCCCCCAGGAGATAAAGATCACCAAAGCAGCCACCCTGGACGTGAAACTCCAGGAAGATGTGCAGAAACTGAATGAAACGGTGGTGGTTGGTTACGGAACCCGCAAAAAAGCCACCCTTACCGGCGCTGTGGCTACTATAGACATGTCGGAAAAAGAAGGCCAGCCCATCACCAACGTCAGCAACGCGCTGCATGGCACGCCAGGCCTGTTCGTAAATCTCAGCAACAGCCAGCCCGGCATCGACCGCTCTACTATCCGCATCCGCGGCGTAGGAACACTCAATAACAACAACCCGCTGGTGCTCGTGGATGGTATTGAATATTCCATGGACGAGCTGAACCCGAACGACATTGAAAGCATCTCCGTGCTGAAAGACGCCGCTGCCGCCATTTACGGCTCCCGCGGCGCCAATGGCGTTATCCTCGTTACCACCAAAAAAGGGAAAGGCGCCGCTAAAGTAAACTACAGCTACTACCGCGGCTTCCATAAGGCCACCTACCTGCCGGACGCGATCAACGACCCGATCGCCTACATGCGCACCAAGAACCAGGCGCTCAAAAATGAGAACAAGGCCGTTGAATATTCCGACGCTGAGATCGCCGAATATGAACAAGGCATGCTCACCGATAACATCACTTACCCGAAAAGCGATTGGTACAAGATCGCGATAGACAACGGCTCTATCCAGAAACACGACCTGAGCGTAGCCGCCAGCACAGACCAGTACCAATACCGCCTTTCCCTCGGCTTCCTTGACCGCGACGGTATCCAGTTTGGCCCTACCAACCACGCCAAGAACTATTCCCTCGGCCTGAACGCTTCCATGAACGTGACCAAAAAACTGAAAGCCGGCATCACGCTCGATGGTTATTACCGCAACTACACCCAGCCTACTTACAACACCTTCTGGCAAGCCATGAGCCGCACCCTGCCCATCCTCACCGATACCCTGGCAGACGGCCGCTATGGCAACTCCTGGCTGAAGACCGCGGGCCGCAACAACTGGGAGCATCCCCGTCTCTTCGCCTACGGCGCCATTACCACCAAGCTGGTACAACGTTTCCTGGCAACGGTGAACGCGGAATACAAGCTCCCGTTTGACATCACCTACAATATCAAATTCGGCGTGGACAAATACGACGGCCTGCTTAGCACCAACACACCGCGCCTGCAAACGTTCAATCCCAAGACCGGCGCACCGACCAACTGGAACAGTCCCGCTACCGCGCCGCGTTTCGCCAAAACGGATGAGAACGATATTTCCCTGCACTTCTACAATACGCTCGACTGGAAAAAGACCTTCGGCTCCAAACACAATGTGTCTGCGATGATCGGCTCCAGCTACGACAATTTTGATAAAGACCAGTTCAACGCCGCGATGACAGGTTACCTGGATAACGGCGAAGCTACGCTTACCGCCCTGGATGCAGGCCTCACGTTCAACGCCATTTCAGGCAACACTACCAGGGACGTGATCATGTCTTACTTTGGCCGTGCGAACTATGATTATGACGATAAATACCTGTTTGAATTCACTTTCCGCGCAGACGGTTCCAGCCGTTTTGCGCCGGACAACCGCTGGGGATATTTCCCTGCCGCATCCGCCGGATGGCGCATAGACCGCGAGGAATTCTGGAATGTAAAATTCATTGACCAGTTGAAGCTCCGAGCCTCTGTAGGCCAGCTCGGCAACCAGGCCGTTGAGCTTTACAGTTACGCGCCCACCGTGGCTACCGGGCAGGATTACAGCTTTGGCGGCACCCTGCAGCAAGGCAACGCTAAAACACAGGATACCGATCCCGGCATTCACTGGGAAACCACCACCACGTACAACGGCGGCATCGATATGAACATGTGGAAGAACCGCATTGCGCTGACCGTTGATGTATATAAAAAACGTACGGACGGCATCCTGCGCCCGGTGAACCTGCCCGCCCAGGTGGGCAACCTTACCGGTCCGCAGCGGAACATCGGCACGGTAGACAATACCGGTTACGAGATCACCCTTCAGTACCGCAACAACATCAGGGAAGTGAACTACGGCGTTTGGGGCAATGTATCCTACAACAAGAACAAAGTAGTGGACCTGGACGGGGAGATCATTTACAGCGGCGCTACCATCACCAAAAAAGGCTACCCGCTCAACTCCTACTATATCCTGCAAGCCGACGGCTACTACCAGAATGCCGATGAAATTACAAGAGGCCCCAAACAGGGCACGGACACCCGCCCCGGCTTTATCCGTTACAAAGACGTGAAGCAGGACGGCATCATCAACGGCGACGACCGCGTGATCATGAATGCCTCTTCCATTATGCCGAAATATACTTTCGGTTTCGGGTTCAACGTAGACTGGAAAGGTATTTCCCTCACCACCGCCTGGCAGGGCGTTGCCGGCGTGAAAGTATACCCCAGGGCCAACCTCGCCTATCCTTTCGTGAACGGCGCCAATGCCACCTGGGAATGGACGCGCGACACCTGGACGCCGGAGAACCCCAATGCGCGCCTGCCGCTGCTTACCACCGGGGGAACGGGCAACTTCACCAACCTGTCCGACTTCTGGCTGAGGAACGGCGATTACCTGCGCATGAAGAATATCCAGCTGGCGTATGCGCTGCCTGCTTCGCTGCTGCAAAAGGTGAAGATCAGCCGTGTATCCGTATACGTGAACGCGGAGAACCTACTGACCATATCGAAATACAAAGATCTTGACCCGGAATCATTGCTTAACAGGAACGACCTGTATACCTACCCGATGCTGAAAACATTCACCGGCGGTATCAACGTTACTTTCTAATTCTAATTAACTCATGCATATGCAAAAGATATTTTTAGCGGCCGGAACTGCATTGTTGCTGATAGCAACCGGCTGTAACAAAAGTTTACTCGAAACATCGCCCAACGACCGTTACCAGGAATCCACCTATTGGAACTCCCCCGACGCCGCAGCCGCAGGGCTGGTAGGCTGCTACTCCGTTCTCAGGAACGACGGCATGTACGGCGGCAAAGGCTCCAACAACGCCACCGCGCTCTGGGATGAAACGCTTTCACCCAATGCCTGGAACTACAGCAATACCAACAACTTCGACGCCATAGCCATGGGCCAGCACAACGCTTCCACCGGCGGCATCGTTACCGCACGCTGGGGCGACAGCTACGGCGGCATTGGCCGTTGCAATACCTTCCTCGCCAAGATCGACGAGGTACCTGGCATGGAAGCCGCGGATATTACCAGGATGAAAGGCGAGGCTTATTTCCTCCGCGCGTTGTATTATTTCACACTGGCCACCTATTATGGCGACGCGCCGCTCATCCTCACTCCGCCCGATGAGCAAAGGGATTCCGACCTTCCCCGCACTCCGCGGAAAGACGTGATCGCACAGGTACTGTCTGACCTCGAAAACGCCATCAGCGGCCTGCCTCCCAAAGCCACTGAACCGGGTCGTGCTTCCAAAGGCGCAGCCATGGCCCTGAAGGCAAGAGTGCTGCTGTACGAAGCGAGCCCGCTGATGAACAACGGCGTGAACGATCCGGCGAAATGGAAAGCCGCCGCTGATGCAGCCAACGCAGTGATCACGGGCGCCAACACTTTCGGCTACAAGCTTTACCGGGATTACCGCGCCATGTTCCTGCCGCAAAACGAAAACAATTCCGAAGTGATCTTCGATGTGCAGTACATTTTCCCGCTGCAGGGCAATTCCTTCGACCTCATTTGCCGCCAGTATAATACCAACGCGCCGCTGCAGGACCTGATAGACGCCTACCTCATGAAAAACGGCCTGCCCCGCACCGCTCCCGGCTCCGGCTACGATCCCGCCAAACAGTGGGCCAACCGCGATCCGCGCATGTACGCCACTTTAACGTTCCCCGGCGATAAATACATGGGCAAGGTGGTGGCCAACAACCGCTTTTCATTCACCGGCTATGGCATGAAGAAATTCAGCATCTACGACACCGCTGCTCCTCCAAAAGCCGTGGAATCCCTTGTTGGCGGCCAGTCTGAGACCAACTTCATCGTGCTGCGGTACGCGGACGTATTGCTCATGTACGCGGAAGCGCAGAACGAAGCCACCGGGCCGGACAACACCGTGTACGCCGCCCTGGATTCCATCCGCAGCCGCGCAGGCATGCCGCTCATCACCCCGGGCCTCACCCAGGCGCAGATGCGCGATGTGATCCGCCTGGAAAGAAGGATAGAGCTGGCCGGCGAAGGCTTGTACTACAACGACATCCGCCGCTGGAAAACAGCGGAAACGGTGATGAACACCGACATATATAATTACAAGAGGGAAAGGCAGGCCACCCGCTCCTTTGACGCGAAACGCGATTACTGGTGGCCGATCCCCACGGGAGAGAGAGACCTCAATCCCAACCTCGAACAAAATCCGTTCTATTAATTTAGAATTGAGTAACGTGGAAAAATGAAAGCGGAGAGTTCTCTCTCCGCTTCTTTTTTGCCCGCAAGGATCATATATTTTCGGTAATGCGGCTTATTGCGCCTGCTGCATTACACCCAGCAGTATCTTTTTGGCCGCTTCGTTCATTGCACCGGGCGCGCTCAGCGAATCGCCGGGGATAAAATGCCTTTTGAACGCCTGGATGGCCGCAGCAGTGTCTTTTACATCATACCCCACCAGCCGCAGGCCCTGTAAAGTATTGAAGTTCTCCGGTACCTGGATGCCCGTTGTATCGCCGTACCACAAGCCGAAACCCCGCGCAGCCAGCCTGTCCCAGGGGAACAGTACACTGGGGTCCACTTTCCGTTTGGGCGCAATATCGCCATGGCCGATAATATTGGCAGCGGGGATATTATACCGCCGTTTCAGCGTGTCCAGCACTATCATCAGGCTGTTGATCTGCAGCGAATCGAAAGGCTCGCTGCCGTTATTGTCCAGCTCTATGCCGATGGAAGAAGAATTGATGTCTGTCAGGCTGCCCCATTTGGAAACGCCGCCATGCCAGGCCCGCAGGTAATCGTTCAGCATATGATGCACAGTGCCGTTGCGGCAGATCACGTAATGCGCGCTTACCTGTGTACGTTCCAGCGTGAAGGTCTTCAGTGTTTGTTCGCAGGAATTCTGCGCAGTATGGTGAATGATGACATAATTGGGTTTACGGAGGTTGAAGTTGGTAGTGCCCACCCATTCCGGGGCTGCAACAGCCGCTACGGGAACATTGCCCGGCTGCTCTTTCAGCACGTCCGCCCAGTGTTTGCTCTGATGGCGGTAAACCTTGTTGGTGGCTTTATACGGTTTAGGCGCGCAGGCGCTGAAAAAAACAACCGTAGCCAGGAGTATCTGTCTTTTCAACATGCATAAATCTACGAAAAAGTTGAAGCGGAAACAACCGTAGAAAATACAGCGTATGGGGTATTGTAAAGATGGGGGATTCTTTATTTATTTGAAGTAATTATGAGAGTATTCCTGCACACTTTGAAAGTTTGGGCTACGGTTGTTGTATGCACATTCTTAATCCTTGCTGTTCGCATAGTCGCGACTCCCGAGCTTTCTGACTTTCCTGTTTCTCCCGTCCTGTTTGTTTTCACATTGGCTACTGTAGCCACTTCTCCTTTCGCGCTGGCTGTATGGATCACCACGTCGGTACTTTATAAAAAAGATATAACGGTAAAAAAGAAAAAGCGGCGGCTGGTGCTCTGGGGTTCGCTGGCTCTGCTGCTGGCCATTAATTTCATGCCCGCCAATCCCGTTTATCTGGCGCTCATCCTGGGCGTAATGCTAGCCTCGTTCCTTTTTGCGCTGATCATGTTCCCATTCCCCTCCCGCCAGCCTCTCACAGTTACCGACAACCTCAAAGGCCGCCACATCCTGCTGCGCATACAGGAAAACAACCTGCTGCTCCGCGGCACGGTATTATCTGAACTCAACATCTGGCCTATTAAAATAAAGCTGCAGGAAAATTCGCCACATACCTTGCTGGACCTGCATTCCCTCCGGGAAGACGAGCTTTTCACCTCTCTTAATTACCAGACTTCCGTAAAAGTAAAGGTCTTTACCGCGGACCGGAAAGAGTTCCTGTTCACCGGCACGCTGGAGCTGGATCATACCCTCAACTGATCTGTATCTTTTTGCCGCCAGCCGCAATGGAAGCATAGATCGCTTCTATTACCTTCATATCGCGCAGGCCTTCTTCGCCGGGTACGATGTTCGGCGTGTTCTCAAGAATGGATTTCGCCACGCCGTCCATATGCGCGGCCTGCTGGTTGATGTGCGTGAAATTCATCGGGCCTTTACTGGTACGGCCTACCTGGCCGCCATAGCCATATGCGTTAGCCACCTCGTACCAGCCGCTTTCGGCGCCCGCATACAGCCGGTTGACGCCGGTGGCATAAGTAGAAAAGGAATTGGCCACCGCGCCGCCGGGGAAATATAACTGCCAGGCAAGCGATTCTTCTACATCCTTAAATTTCTCCGGCATCGTTTTCGGGAATTCCTGCGCGGTAACGGCCAGCGGCTCTTCGCCCACCGTATACCTAGCGCCCTGGATGGCGTAGATGCCCACGTCCATCAGCGGGCCGCCGCCTGAAAGCGCGTGTTTCAGCCGCCACTGGTTGGGATCGCCCGCCCTGAAGCCGTCGCTGGCTTCCACGAACTTTACGGCACCGAATACCTTTTCGCGGGTGAGCCTCATCATTTCGAGATGGAACGGGTCGTAATGCAGCCGGTAACCGATGGCCAGCTGCCTGCCTGCCGCCTTGCAGGCGTCTATCATTGCCTGGCCTTCTTTCACGCTAACAGCCATAGGCTTTTCGCAGATCACGTGTTTGCCAGCTTTGGCCGCGCGGATGGTATATTCGGCATGCATGGAGTTGGGCAGCACGATATATACCACGTCTATGTCCTTATTATCAGCAATACGGTCGAAGGTTTCGTAATTGTAGATATTTTTCTCCGGGATCTTATACTTCTCCACCCACACCGGTATTTTAGAAGGCGTACCGGTCACGATGCCTCTCAGTTCGATGTTCTTCGTTTGCATCAGCGCAGGCGCAAGCTGGTTGGTAGCATAGCCGCCAAGCCCCACCAGCGCGATGCCCAGCTTTTTTTCCTGGTAAGGGATCAGGCCGGTCAACGGCGAAGCCAATGCTGATGCGCCTAATACGGCTGAATATTGCAGAAAACTGCGGCGGGAATGTGTTGTCATAAAAAGGGTTTTAGGAAATGTACAAAAGATACAAATCTCTGCTTGTAAATGCAATGGCCTCCGGAAATTTCAGTAACTTAACACAGACCATAACCGTCTACTGAAATCGAGCTAACTTATGATCAACCTACTGTCTCCGGCCCGAACAGTCCTTATTTTTTTCGCATTCGGTCTCACCTGGACCCTAACCGCAGATCATCTCCTGCATTGGCTGGCCATACATATCCCCAGCACTATTTGGAAAGGGCCGTACACCAGGGGCCTTCTTTTCGTTTGTATGGCGAGCATTGTGATGTACTGGCTGCTGGCCAAATACAAACGTTCCCTGCAAAAATCGGAAACCGCCTACATCCGCATTTTTCGCCAAAACCCGCAGCCCATGTGGATCTACGACCGGGAAACATTGCATTTCATTGCCGTGAATGACGCCGCGGTGGACCTTTACGGCTATTCGCTGGAAGAGTTCCTCAAAATGTCCATCCTGCAGGTACGCCCGCCTGAAGACGTGGACCGGGTACTGGAAGTGCACAAAAGGATCGGGAAGGGATTCGCGGACTTCGGTACCTGGAAACACCTGAAAAAGGACGGTACCCTGATGCATGTTGAAATACGCACTTATGGCACAGTATACAGGGGCCGCGACGTGGAGATCGTGTCTATCTGGAATGTGACGGAAAAACATCATGCTTTCGAAGCCCTCTCGAAACAGCAGGCACTGCTTGATTCGGTGATCAACAGTACGGAAGACCTCATCTGGGCGGTGGACGAGCAGTTGCGTTTCACTGTTTTTAACAAAGCCTATCACGACGCCATCCTGCATTTCACCGGCGTGAGCCTTAAACCCGGTACTACCAGGCCCGTACTCACCACAAACCGGGAGGAGCTTCACCGCTGGGAAGGCTATTTCCGAAAAAGCTTGCAGGGCGAAAAACAAATCATTGAGGAATCCAGGGAAATGGCGGACTATGGCCTGTCAACAGCGGAAATTACTTTCAACCCCATTATCAACGACGACAAAATAGTAGGCGTGGCCTGCTTTGCCCGCGATATTTCCGAAAGGAAAAAACAGGAGATCCGTCTCAAAAGAGCGCTGGACCGCTACGACATGGTAACCCTTGCCACCCGCAATGTAATATGGGACCTGGATCTGAAAACAAACAAAGTACTCTGGAACAATAATCTCTTCACCCTTTTCGGCTATAAAGACAGCAGTACCGGCACAGACTGGTGGAAAGATCATGTCCATCCCGACGATGCCGATATGGTGGTAAAAAGCGTGGAAGAAGCAATGAACCGGCGGAAAGAACAATGGACGGTAGACTACAGGTTCAAAAGCGCCGCCGGCACCTACCGCTATATTTCAGACCGCGGCTATGTGCTGTACAACGATGAAGGCAAACCCTACAGAATGATTGGCGCCATGGAAGACATCCATGATAAAAAAACCTACATAGAAGAACTCAAAAAAGTAGCCCACATGAGCTCTCACAGCCTGCGCAGACCAGTGGCGTCAATGCTTGGCGTAGTATCCCTCCTCAACAAAGAAGACCTCGCCCATCCAGACAACCTGCCCCTGCTCACCTTCATAGAAAAGATCGCCCAGGAAATGGACCACATCATTCACGACGTAGCCGAAAAATGCAATCATATCTTCAAAGAAGTAGCACAATAACGAATTTCCACACAACCCGAGAACAAACAATTCCCTAAAAAAACACATAACCCAACACACCCAAATTTTTACTGCCCCCAAGGACGAATGGTGAATTTTTTAAAAAAATCCTGTGCCCATTGCCTAAGCGAACACAGCCTAGTTTATTTTTTTAAAAAATTCACCATTCGTCCGCCAATCCTTATCGTAGTAGACGAAAAACGCCAGCCAAATACTCCGCGAAACCCGCATCAACAAAGGCTGCATCAGCACCAACACCAACCCGTTCACTCCCAGCCACCAGAACACGCTGTTATCTTCCAGCGAAAACCCGAGCAACACCCACCAGGCGATAAACGTAGCCACGCTGGTAGCAACGGCCAGCGCATAACTCACATATCCCGTCCCGAAATAAAACCCGGTCTCAGGTTCGGTAAGCTGCCCGCATTCAGGGCAGCGTTCGTTCATGCGCATGAATTTGAAAAGGTTGTAGGGATTGGGATTTTCGTAAAGATCGCCCCTTCTGCAACGGGGACATTTATTACCTAATACGCTCAGTAAAAGGTTTGGTTTATGGTTTGTTCTTTCGGCACACATGGTATTCAGATTAAACTGTTTCTAAATTCTTCTGCGGTCATGCCCGCATATTTTTTAAAGAAGCGTGAAAAGTAGGAATTGTCTTCGAAGTTGAGATCGGCGGCGATCTGCGTTATGGTCAGGTCTTCGTTGGTCAGCATCCGTTTGGCTTCCAGCAGCACGCGTTCCCTGATCAGTTCCCCGGCGGTTTTGTTCAGCAGGTCCTGGCAGAGGGCATTCAGGTGATTAGGGGTGATGTACAGGAGTTCCGCGTATTCTTTCGGCAGACGGAGCCTCCGGTAGTGTTTATTGATCAGTTGCCGGAAATTGCGCAACACCAGTTGCTTTTGCTGTGGTACGGCTTTTTTCGTGTCTTTCACCGTTGCCCGGTTCACCAGCAGGAACAATTGGAGCAGGAGCACGCGGATCATGTCTGTCTCATTGCGGCCTGCTGCTTCTTCCAGTATTTGTTCGAGCACGGTTTTCACATTGTTCCGCGCGGGGGCCGGGATGTTGAGCACCTGTTCGCTGCTGTTGCCGCTGAAAAAAGGGAACTGTTCCAGGTATTGGTGCTGCATGAGGAACGTATCGAAAAAGGAGGCGGAAAAGTGAATCACATACCCGTCTGTTCCTTCCCTGAAATGCCAGCTGTGCACCTGGCCCGGCGTCATGAAATAGATCTGCCAGGGCTGCACGGCAAAACGTGTGAAGTCCAGCGTATGCGCGCCGTTGCCTTTAGTGAAAAGCACCAGGTGGTAGAAGTCATGACCATGCTGCTGGTGAACGCGCTGGTAGTTCTTTTCCAGGTAACCGTTCAGCCGCTCCGCGAGCAGGTCTTTATGCTGGTGACCAGCACTGATGGTACAAATATCATATACCGGGATGGCCTGTTTCATAACAATGTAAAGGTACGCCGTAAGCGGCGGCCGGCCAGCGCTGATTCAGGGATTTTATGGTACTTTTTACTGATTCCCGGTAAATGGTATTTGTATCTTTTACCGGTATGCCGTAAAAAAGACCGGCGCCTATAAAAGCGCCGGCTGTGTTTATTCCAATTTTGAGCTATTATTCGTTGTCGTTGATCACTTCTTTGATCCGGAATTTCTTCTGGCCGCCGGGTACGGGCCACATCACCTCCTGCCCCTGCCTGAAACCGATGAGGGCTACGCCCACGGGCGCCATGACGGATATTTTCCGCTGTTTGATGTCCGCTTCTTCCGGCATTACCACGGTCAGTTCCATTTCTTTGTCTTTATTGGCCTCCTGCACTATCACACGGGAGTTGAGCCGCACAACGTCCGCGGGAAATTCTTCCTTGCTGACGAGTTTCCCCTTCCTGAAGTCTGCCAGCAGCGATTCCACCACTTCGGGCGTGAATTGGCTCACGCGCTCGTCTTCCTGCAGGCAGGCCTGTAATATTTCGAAATCATCTTTCCTGAATACCGGTTGATGTTTTGTCTTTTGCATCGGTCATCATTTTTTTTATGAATAAAGATCCCGGTCCGGCCGGCGACGGCAGGTCCGAAACGGGTAATATATTTAATGGGAAGGACGGGCTTCCTGGAAGCCGGCCGGGTGCGGCGTAAGTATTGTCCTGGTGTTGTGTGCAAACATCATGCCCTTTGCGGCTCACCAAATGCGGAGCAGCCACCGCAGCTGCCCGGCAAGGTTTCGCTGTGCGCCTTCGGGTTGTTTTCTACACGCATTCCTTGTTACGGTCAGCAGCAGCGGGAAAGTGATGCACAGCACCCAATACCACCCGGAATTTCTCGTTAACCCCGCGCGCAATACGAGCGCGTTGATAATCACGAGAAGGACCAGTAACATACCGCTGACCGGAACAGTTTCCTTATTCCTGGTCATAACAATTCAGCTTGAAATGTCGATAAAAAATAAAAAAGTAAGGAAGCCCCTGAACCCTGGCACTATGATATACGGTTCAGGGCAAGCGTATTGAAGTCCTTAAAATTTGAGAAGTAATACAACTTCTTGCAGAACGTGCGGAAATGTTTGCTGATGCAGGTATACAGCGGCATCACGTCCTGCGTGGGACGGAAAATGATGCGCATGCGCTGGTATATAAACTTACCTGACATTAGGCGAATATACAAAATTTCCGTGGAAATAACCTCGTTTTATTCATCGTGGATACGCCTGGTGCTGCCCTTTCCTTTAAAAACGTAAATTCTGGTACCGCTAATATACAAAAGGTATGAAAAACCCGGCAGGCAGAACCAATTCCGCTTCGAAGGCGATCAAAAATAAATTTGGATTTTTTGCATAGCTTCACTTACTTTGTATTACAAAGTACTTTTTTTCAGACAATCAATTCATAGACATTAAACAGGCTGTCCCGCTCAGCCTTATTTTTCACCCTTTTACTTTGCAACACAAAGTGAATAAAAATACGCCTATGCATTCTACACAGGACTGGGTCCGTTTTTTCCGTTACAACGCCACGCATCACCGCGTGAACTGGGACCTTACACCCTCCATCACGCCGTCGCAGACAAAAGCCGTGCTCCGCTCCCTCCAGGCCTGGCAGCTCGGCGAAACGTCTGACGGGCGCAACCTGCTGCGCGCTTCCTTCCTGCATGCCCGCAAAACAGGTGATGAACATTTCGTGGAAGCGATGCAGCTTTTCATTAAAGAAGAGCAGAAGCACGGCGAAAACCTTGGCCGTTACCTGGATATGATCGGGCAGCCAAGGATAAAACATAACTGGGGCGACACGCTGTTCCGCCGCGCCCGCCATTTCAACACCAGCATGGAATCCTGGACGCTCGCCGTGCTCACCGTGGAAAGTGCCGCGCAGGTGTTTTACCAGTCGCTGAAAGACGCCACCTCCTGCATTCTCCTGAAACAGATCTGCCGCGAAATACTGATAGACGAAGCATATCATATACAATTCCAGCGGGAACGGATGGAGCAGCTGTTCTGGTCCAAATCCATGAACGGCAGGATATTCAGCAGGCTGTTCTACAAAGTATTCTATTTTGCCACCATCCATGTGATCTGGTTTGCCCACCGCAGGCTGTTCAAAGCGGGCGGAAACACTTACACCACCTACTTCCGCAAAATGCGCTACAAATATTACAAAACACTGCACCGGGTTACGTTGTCCATGCCCAAACCTCAATTGTCCTACTCATGAAGCCTGTTGAAAAAATGATCCTGCTGAGTATATTGTTCATGTGCCTGCTGCTGGCGGTCCGCATATGCTACACGCAAAACATTGCTTACATCTTCCTTGCATGGAACACCGTGCTCGCTTTAATACCGCTGGCCATCAGCCGGAAACTAAAACCGGGAGAAGCGCCGGGCCCGCGTAATATTTTGCAGCTTTCCGCCTGGCTCCTCTTTTTCCCCAACGCCCCCTACCTGCTCACAGACCTGTTCCACTTCCACGCCAAGCCGCCCGTACCTGCGTGGTTCGACCTCTTCCTGCTGGTCACGGCCGCATGGAACGGGTTATTGCTCGGCATGGTATCGCTCATGCAGGTGGAACATTTCCTCATGGCGGGTTTCAAAAAAAGCACCGTGCATCTCTGCCTGGCCGGCGCCTCGCTGCTTTGCGGGTACGGCATCTACATCGGGCGGTTCATGCGGTTCAACAGCTGGGATGTGATCGCCGCGCCGCATGACCTGCTGCAAGGCCTGGCCGCGCATTTCATCCATCCCTTCCGCAACGCGGAAGTATGGTTTTTCACCGCTTTGTTCGCCGCCATGTTCAGCTTATTTTATTTCACCCTTAAAAAGCTCCGCTCCCATACATTATGCTGAACCGATATTTATAATTAATTTCCATTTTCCTAAAACCTACGGAATTATGGGAATTACCATTGGAATCATCGCGCTCGCGGCCATTATGCTGATATGGGCCATCAGCGGCTACAACAGGCTGGTCAGCAAACGGAACCTCATGAAAGAAGGCTGGAGCGGGATAGACGTGAGCCTCAAAAAGCGTTACGACCTCATACCTAACCTCGTGGAGACCGTAAAAGGTTACGCCGCGCATGAAAAACAAACGCTCGAACAGGTGACCAGCTACCGCACCGCTTCCATGAACGCAGCCAGTCCGCACGACAAGATGCAGGCCGAGGCCGGGCTTACCCGCGCATTGGGCTCTCTTTTCGCCGTAGCGGAAAATTACCCGGACCTGAAAGCCAGCGCCAATTTCACGGCCCTGCAATCGGAGCTTGCGGATATTGAGAGCAACCTGGAATCGGCCCGCCGGTACTACAACGGCACCGTGCGCGAGAACAACACGCTCGTTGAAAGTTTCCCCACCAACCTCATTGCCGGCATGTTCAGCTTCCGCACAGGAGAATTCTTTGAAATAGACAATGCCGCGCACCGCGAAAGGCCCAACGTAACATTCTGATGAAACAGCTCATTTTCGCCCTCTGCCTGTTGCTTCCCTTCGCGAAAGCGCCGGCGCAGGAAGCCGATACCACTGCCTATATCCAGGAAGAGGCCGCCCATCAGCTGTATTCAGACGGTATACTGGATTTCCATTCAGACATCCGCCTGTACCCCACCGGCGAAGCGCGCATCACGGAACGGATCAAGGTATTCACCGCGCGGTTCTACATCAAAAAAGGCATTTTCCGCAATATCCCGCTGTACCGGCGTAACAAGAACGGCAGCTGGAAACGTGTAGACATCAACGTTACCGAGGTGCTGAAAGACGGGATGCCGGAGCCATACACGGAAACGGAAAAAGACGGCGACCTCCTCATCCGCATCGGCGATAAGGACGTGGAGCTGGAGCCCGGCGTATACGAATACGCCATCAGCTACACCACCACAGGCCACGTTGGTTTCTTCGACGATTCCGATGAATTCTACTGGAATGTGACCGGCAGCGGCTGGAGCTTTCCCATCGTGAAAGCCAGCGCCACCGTGGAGCTTCCGCGTGGCGCCAGGATCGTGCGGGCAGCGTGCTACACCGGGCCCGATGGCTCCACCGCCAGCAACTGCACCGTGGCTTACAACAACGAAGGACATCCCACATTCACCGCCAGCAGCCAGCTGGAGCCGGGCGAAGGTTTTACCATCGCGCCGGCCTTCAGCCCGGGCATCATTACGCGGCCGCCGCCACCCGGTTTTTGGGAAAAGCTGGTGGAATGGTATGAGCACTACCGCGCGGTGCTGCTTGCCCTCGCCGGCAGCGCCGGCCTGCTGCTCTACTTCTTCGCCACCTGGAAAAAACATGGCGTGGACCCCACACAACCGGTAACAGTGCCCGCTTTCGAGCCGCCACAGGACCTTTCGCCGGCAGCGTTGCGGTATATCTGGAAACGAGGGGCGGACAATAAAACAAACGCCGCCGCGCTGGTAAGCCTGGCAGTGAAAAAGATCATCCGCATCAAAGAGACCGGGCGGAATGAATATGCAGTGGAAAAACTCGTTGATGCACCGGAGAAATTGCCGAAGGAAGAACAAAAATTATTCTCCGGCCTGCTCAGCTCCCGCCGCGAAATTGCGCTGGACAACAAGCAGCATAAAATATTCGAAGCCGCAGACCATGCATTCAGCGCGGCTTTGGCCGAGCAACATAAAATAAAGGATTATTTCCTGCCCAACACCAAACAGATCCTCATCGGCGGCCTCCTCACCGGCGCCACGCTGTTCGTATACATGCTGCTGATCAATGCCGGCACGTTTTTCCTGCTGCTGTTCCTCACACCTTTTATGGGCATAGGCGTTGGCATGCTGGTGAGCGGTTTCAGGAAGATCAAATCGGGTTGCGCTTCGGTGGTCTATTTCATTGTCGGCATTCCCTTCACGATCGTGCCTTTCGTGATCATGTTCTCTTACCTGGACGAGGTGCCGTTTGCCGCGCTGGTATTCATCACCGGCATGGGCCTGGCTTATTTCCTCTACATCCGCCTGATCAAAGCGCCTACGCCATTGGGTGCGGACATGAACGCGAAGATCGAAGGGTTCAGGATGTACCTTGAAACAGCGGAAGAGCACAGGCTGGATATGCTTACGCCGCCCGAACATACGCCGGCGCTGTTCGAAAAACTCCTGCCTTACGCCATTGCGCTGGACCTGGAAAACCAGTGGGCGGATAAATTCAGCAGTGTCCTGGAACAGGCCAACTACGAACCCGGCTGGTATGCGGGCAACAATTTAAACTACACCCGTTTTTCTTCTTCCTTCTCCAACCGCCTCACTTCTTCCGTGATGAGCGCCCAGGTGGACCCAACCCCGCCGCGCAGCTCAGGCAGCAGTTCCAGCGGAAGTTCCAGCTGGAGCTCCGGCAGCAGCGGCGGTTCTTCCGGCGGCGGCGGTGGAGGCGGAGGTGGCGGCGGATGGTAGCCGCATACGATAATCTTAAAAAACGGCGGCGCCGGAAGAAATTCTTCCGGCGCTGTTGTTTCCAGGGGTTATGTCAAAACCGGAATCTCACGCCAGCATTCAATCCCAGGCCACCGATGTTGATGTAGGACTTCAGGTCATTGGCCGGGGCATTATTGTTTTTGTAATTGGTTTTGGTACCGGTATTGCCGGTGGGCGTGTTGGAACTTTCATCCAGCACTGTCTTATACTCTGTTTCCCTTTCCGCCGTGCTCAGGTCGCCCAGGCCGCGTGTTTGCCGCGCGATCTCCACGCCGGTGCTGGTGTTCACAATGCGGGTCACTTCATCGTATTCCGTTACCTCCTTGCTTTTGCTTCTTACCGGCACATTGCGGTACTCGGCTTCTGCAAATATATCCAGCCTGCGCGCTACAGCATAATTGAAACCCAGCGCACCCTGGAAACCGAAGGTGGGATTGGGTTTGATCTCCTCCTTCCGGTGGATCGTGGTTTGCGCCACTACCGCCGCGGGCTGGCCCGGCACTGCGCTGGTGCGGGTTGCATCAGTTTCAATGTACAGCCTTCCCCACAACGGCACTACCACGCCGAAACGTACATAAGGATTGAATTTTTCATATCCGGGGCTCACCACCAGGCTGGGCGCGAAGTCCACGGCATTCACATGCCCGTGCGATTCGATGCTGCCCACCACGGTGTTCGTACCCTGTACGGTGGTCACATTTTTCGTCATCAGGTTTTTCTTGCTGCGGAAATAATTGAACGTTCCTTCAATGGCGAAATGTTTATTAAGCGTATACCCGAACGACAATCCGCCACGCACGCCTTCACCGTAAGAACCGGTGAGCACTCTTTCTGAAATGGTGGTCATCGCGCCGGTAGTTGGATTAACAGCCACATGCTCATCTCTCGGCGGGTAAGGGCCTACGTCCGGAAACTGGCCGGGAGATACGCTGAAAAAATAACCGCCGGCCACTTTCATATAAAATTTTCCTGGGGTGGATTGTGCATGGGCTCCGTTTGTAAATGCCATCGCCAGCAATGCGAGGCAAAGCAGGTGTATGCGATTCATACTTCAATTGTTTTGGTTACTGAATATGGTTTCCGTATCAAATATGGTTATAGGGAAGTTAACGATTTTCAGGCGATTAGGAATAGATTATATAATTTTCAGGCATGGAATCGCTCAGACCGCTGCTGACTACTTATGCTTACAATATCACTGGTTCACTGGAAGAAGCCAAAGATATCGTGCAGGATGCTTACCTGCACTACGTACAGGCAGACAGGGGCCATGTGCGGGACGAAAAGGCCTATCTTGTAAGAACCGTCATCAACCGTTCTATCAACCGTAAAAAACAACAGCAGCTGCAGGCTGCGGATTATCCCGGCGAATGGCTGCCCGAGCCTGTATCTACCGAAAGTGCCGACAGTTCCCTGCTGCGGGGCGACATGCTCTCCTATTCCCTCATGGTATTGCTCGAAAAGCTCAACCCGCGCCAGCGCGCGGTGTTCATCCTCCGCGAGGCATTCGATTATGATCATGCCGAGATAGCCGCTACGTTGAACATCAGCGAAGACTATTCCCGGCTGCTGCTCACCCGCGCCCGCAAACAGCTGGATGCGCCCGTTATACAGGCACATACGGGAACGGATATCCGTAAATACCAGGACGCCATTATCCGCAACGATCTCAAAAAGCTGGAACAGCTGCTGAATGAAGATATCACCGTTATTTCCGATGGCGGCGGCAAGGTATCGGCCGCCATCAACCCGGTTTCCGGCAGAACGGCTGCTATGGCGATGCTGCTGGGTCTTTACAAAAAAGCATATATGCATTTCGACCTGCGGCCCGGGGAAGTGAACAACCAGCCTGCCATATTGCATTATTATAACGGCGAGCTGATCGGCTGCCAGGTATTTACTTTCCTCAATGGCGCCATCAGCAACGTTTTCATCATCCGTAACCCGGATAAATTACGCCATTTGAAAAAAAATCCCGCTTAGCTGTCACATTCCGGTCCGGGGAAATGTCTTTATATAAAATCAATTTTACCATGGCCAGAATTAATCAACAGGACATTCCCGCCGGTCTCATGGAAGTGATGACCAACGTACAGGCTTACATCTACAGGTCAGGACTGGAACCGAAGCTGATAAAGCTCCTGCAGATGCGGGTTTCACAGATCAACAGC
The DNA here is from genome assembly GCF_039655965.1 of Chitinophaga sp. YIM B06452. NCBI lineage: Bacteria > Pseudomonadati > Bacteroidota > Chitinophagia > Chitinophagales > Chitinophagaceae > Chitinophaga > Chitinophaga sp. YIM B06452. The sequence goes on from NZ_JAWLKY010000002.1 coordinate 111,762, forward strand.
TGTGCATACTGCATGGACATGCATTACAAGGAAGCAGTACACGCCGGCGAAACACCCATCCGCCTGCTGTCTGTTTCCGTATGGCGCGAAACCAACTATTACACACCCAAAGAGCAGGCCGTGCTGGCTTTCGCGGAAACCCTTACCCACATGCCCTCAGAGCAGCATACCCATCACCTGCACGACGAGCTGCTGAACTTCTTTTCTAAACAGGAAATAGCCGTACTCACGCTCGCTATTTGCCAGATCAACTCCTGGAACCGCCTGGTGCGTTCTTTCGGTGTGGAGGCAGGCACTTACCAGCTGAAAGGATAACCGCAGGGCCATCATTTCAACACAAAAAAGGCTGCTTTGTGAAAAGCAGCCTTCCCGGTTATTTTAAACGGTTCGCAAAAACCTTCGCGTGAGTACCTGGTAAACGATCACCAGCCACATCACCAGGCAGGGGAATGCCTTGAAGGCATACGGCACTACGATGTTCTTTTTCACCCAGGGCGTCACCAGGTCTGAATGTGAAAAGCTGCACCCGATGAGCACGAATATGAAGAAAGCATTGTTCTGCCAGGTTTTCGGCTGCATCACATACCAGATACAGGGCGCAATGAATGCAATGATGTACGTGGGCGACTCGGAGCTGCTGCTGTACAATACGGTGAACAGCAATGCGGAACAGAGGATATACAGCTGGTAGCTGGCATATTCGCGGTACTTCAAACGCAGGTACTGCGCGGCAAACAGGACGAGGGCAGGCCCTATCACCCAGAGATTGCTCATATAATGCAGGTTGAAAACGCGCTTGATGAAGCCCATCGCGGAAATATCCTGCAACTTGATCCCTTTGTCGAACTGCGCGTTTTTATCGTTCTTGAACACCAGCGCATCCCACCAGTCCTTGTAACTCTGCACGATAAACGACGGTGAGGAAATGATCATGGGCAGGGCGAACAGGATCACGCCCCAGATCACCATGCTGTAGATTAGCCGCCATTTGTTATTGGAGAAGAAGAAAAATGACAAACCGACGATGCCGTAGAGTTTGGTGAGCGCGCCGAACATGATGAAGAACGCCGCCCAGAACTCCTTTCCTTTCCGGATCATCGCGAAGCTGAAAATGAGGCAGCTGGCGATGATCGGGTTGAACTGGAAATAGCTGCTGGCGGCCATCAGCTCATGGCTGGCGAATATCAGCACCAGGTTCTGCTGCATGCGCGTCAGCGGCAACTGGCGGATGGCCAGGAAAAGTACGGTGGCGTTGAAAAGCATCCAGAGAATGGAGCCGATCATATCGGGTAAAAGCGCGAAAGGCGCGATCAGCACGCTGAACAGCGGGCCGTACATATTCACGTCGAAGTACTCAGGGTAGGCGATGTAAAGGTTCTGGCCGTGAACAGTGTGCAGGAAAACATGCTTGAAAATGGTGTAGTTGTTGTAGTTGCCGCTGAAGAACTCTTTGCAGGCAACGATCATAGACAACCCGAACCACAATGAGGGGGCCAGCCATTCTTTTTCGCCGAGCCAGGATAGTAGGTCTTTCCGTTGTTTCAACATGATAATAATTGCTTATGCGGCGCAAAATAGCAATTATTCGGTCATTTAGTACCCATTGCCATATTACCGGTCAAACATGAAAGGCAGGCCCGGCAGAACGGGTTGCCGGGCGGACGCCTGTAGGATATGGTTGCCTGGATGCCCGCAGTTCCCGTTCGCGGCATAAGGCCATTGATTAATCAGCCAGGGTAAATGGTGGTAAATAAATGATCTTCCCGCCTTGCTTGGCAGATTCGTGCGCCAGGATGCCCACGCAGGTGATATTGGCGGATTGTACAGCATTCGGGTACGGGCTGCTTCCCTCCTTCAGCGCTTTCACAAAAGCATGCACCAGGTGCGGGTGGGAACCGCCATGGCCGCCACCCTGCGCAAACGACAGGTGCTGGTGCTCGTCCGCGTCATACACCCCTTTGGTGGTAAACCGCCTGATCTCCTCCGGCAGCAGCTTCGCGTAATCAGGGCATTCCGTTTCTTCCGGTATTTCAGGCTCTGGTTTCTTGGCAGTATGCACTACCAGCGGTTTTCCTTCTATCAGCGGCCATTCTACGGACTTCAGGGAGCCGTACACTTCAAAACTTTCCCGGTACTGCCGCGCCACGTCAAACAAAGAGCGGTACACATGCGCGCTCAGGTCTGAGTTGCGCAGCTTGATCTGCGTGGTTTCCACGGCATAAGGCGAACCGTAATGACCGTGCATTTCTTCGCGGATGGTGCCGGAGCCGAAGCAGGATACATACTCCGCTTCACTGCGCAGCAGTCCCAGCACGGGGCCTACGCAATGCGTGGCATAATACATCGGCGGAAGGCCCGGCCAGTAACCCGGCCAGCCGTCCATATCCTGCTGGTGGCTGGCTTTCAGGAACTGCACTTTGCCCAGCTCCCCTTTTTCATATAATTCTTTCATGAACAGGAACTCGCGGCTGTACACCACTGTTTCCATCATCATATAGGTAAGTCCTTTTTCTTTGCTGAGCCGTACGATCTCTTCGCATTCTTCCACGGTGGTGGCCATGGGCACGGTGCAGGCCACGTGTTTGCCTGCTTTCAGCGCTTTAATGGTCTGCACGCCATGGTCCGGGATGGGCGTGTTGATGTGAACGGCGTCTATCTCCGGGTCCAGCAGCATTTCATCGTAATCGGTATACCGTTTTTCGATACCGAAAGCGTCGCCGATCTCATCGACGCGGGAGCGGGTGCGCTGGCAGATGGCTACCAAGTTGGCATCAGGATGCTGCTGGTAGATGGGAATAAATTCCGCGCCAAATCCCAGCCCGGCAATTGCTATGTTGATCCTGCGTTGTTCCATGTTCTCGTTATTTTAATAATGTTTTCAGGAATTGATGACCGTTTTCGGCAAAGCCGTCCTGGCTTTCCGCCAGGTTCTTCCAAATGCAGACAGCACCGGCCAGTTCTTTTATCTCGGGCGTAAAGCTTTCAATAGACACCACGCCTTTGTAACCTGCCCGTTCCAACCCGCGCCTGAAGCTGTCCCAGGGCGTTTGCCCGGTGCCGGGCACGCCGCGGTAATTTTCGGATACCTGCACATGCAGCAGCCTTTCTCCGGCGGCAACAATGGCCTCTTCCAGGCTCCTTTCTTCCAGGGACATATGAAAGCTGTCCAGCAGCACGCCCGCTGCGGGATGATCGATGTCCCGCACCAGCCGCATCACGTCTTCCGCGGTGTTCACCAGGTCAGACTCAAACCGGTTCAGCGGTTCCAGCGCCAGCTTCAGCCCTGCGGCTTCTGCTTCTTCGCACATCTTGCGCAGGTTGCGCACTGCGCGGTCCCATTCAATCTTCCTTTGCTCCGGCGGCACCATGCGTGCTTTGCCCACGGCGGAATACATCGGCCCCGCTACGAAGCCCGCGCCCCAGGCATTGCAGAGATCGAAACATTGGCGGATGTACGCGAAGCAATGCTCATGCACCTTAGGGTCTTCATTGGTAAGATCTCTCGTTGGCCCGAAAGCGCCGCATAAAATGGGTTCCAGGCCGTTATCGTCCAGCGCCTGCCTGACGGTCAGCGCGTCTATCTGTTCAGGATATTCCACGGGTATTTCCACGGCCTGGTACCCCATCGCTTTGATCTTCGGGAAAAGCTTCACAGTTGCGGTGGTGAATGGCGAGGTCCAGAGCCAGGTGCTTACGCCCAGGCGGATATTATTCATCATATGGTTTTCGTTTTTCTATTGCTTCACCACTTTCATCACCCCGTTCATAATACGCCAGTGGCCGGGGAAAGTGCATACAAACGGGTAGTCGCCGGCTTGCGCGGGAGCGGTGAACTTCAGCGTAACGCTCTCCTGCGGGTTTACCAGCCTCGTGGAAAATAACACCTCGCCGACGGAAGGCACATATTGCATTTCAGCGCCTTTGGGATCAGCAGCCAGCTTGTCTGCCGAGCGGCCCACTGTTTCCAGCGCGCCCTGCTGCGTGATCACGAGGTTATGCTGCATGAAATCAGGGTTCTCGAATACGATCTCTACCGGCTTACCAGCTGGTACGGTGAAGCTTTTCAGGTCATACTTCATTTCATTTTTGATGACCCTGAGATGGATCACGGTAGCCGGACCGCCTGCAGACGGGCTGTTTCCAGCTGCGGGATCCTGCTTGTTCAGGTAGGTACGCACAAACGTTTCAGCCAGCGGCATGTCTTTGAACAACTGTTGACCACCGCCACTGGCAACCTTTTCCACTTCATATTTCCAGGGGCCTTTCAGCGGGATCTTTGTGCCGTCTATTTCAAGGAAGAGATTTTCCGCTCTGCCGTATATGCCGCCGCCGCTACCGGTATCTTCCATCTTCACGGCTATCACGTTCTTCCCGGCTTTCAGCACTCCGGCGGGAATTGTGTAGATACGCGGCTTCGCCCATGCTTTGACGGTTTTGCCGACAGGTTTGCCATTCACAAAAGTATCATCTGAATCGTCGATCGGGCCAAGGGATAATACTGCCTTTTTGCCCGCGGCAGCAGCCGGTACGTCCACCACGCGGCGGAACCATACAATGCCGTCTATATCCAGCCCCGCATCTTCGATGTGCGTAGGCAGATTCATTTCTTTCCAATCAGCATCATTCAACGCCACTGCTTCGCGGCTCACCGCCGGAGCCGGTGCCACGCTGAAACCCGGATTGGCAGCCATAAATGCGCTGATAAATCCTTTGCGATGCCGGCTGGCCGCTGCATAAACGGCTTTGGAAAGCCATTCGTCCTGCTTAACGGCGTCTTCGAGGCTGAAGGCGTATAACTCACGGCCAATAGCTTCAGAAGGCGCTGCTTCGGTGAGGGACACGAGCGCGGCCAGCCGGGTGTTCGCATCGGCATCTTTCAGGATGCCTGTAGCGAGTATTTCCTGTTCACTGTTCTGATATTTTGAAAGTATCTGGATGGCTGCTTTTCTCACAGCCGGGTCTTTATGTTTTAACGCACCCAACACTGCTTTGCGGGAGGTAGTTGTTGCACCCAGGCCGTCTATCGCCCACAGGGCGTGCAATGCGGCGGGAGCTTCGCCTGCGGCGAGCTTTTCCAGCTCAGGTACTACTGCTTTATCGTTGCGCTCCACCAGCAGGCGTTGCGCGGTGAGGCGCCAGAAGAGGTTGTCGTTGCTCAATGCTTTGATCAGCTCTGCGGGTTTGTCTTTAGACAGTTCCAGCTTCGCGGGTTTCTTTCCTTCGCGGTACACCACGCGCCAGATGCGGCCATGCGTTTTATCGCGCAGCGGGTTTTCGTAGGCGTTGCCTTTGCCGTTCTCGGCTGCATAACCGCCCCGTTCGGGCGTTGGCGTTGGGTTGTGCTGGATGATGAAATTGTACCAGTCCAGTACCCAAACCGCGCCATCAGGGCCTGTTTTGGCCTCCACAGGTGATACCCATTCATCTGCGCTGGCAAACAAATTCCAGCCGTCTTTTTCCTTAAAGCCCGCACCTGCTTTTTCTATCTCGGCAACGTGCACCAGGTGGCCCGTTGGCTCACACACAAAAGCGGTCCGCCTGTAATATTCAGGATAATTGTTGGCCGTGTAGAAATGATGCCCTGCCGCCGCGGTGAAGCCGCCGAACACATCCACCTGCCGCACGTGCTGCGTGATGGGATGCATGGCATAGTGCCCGTCGATCTTCATGCTGCCCGCAATGGCCGCGCCTTCCACGCCCTGCAGCGATCTTTGCGGGATACCCATGAACACGCTGTGTGTATTATTAGCCGTGGAGCCGAACACATCGTTCTGCTCGGTGAATGCAAGGCCCCAGGTGTTGTTGCTGGTATTGGTCATGAATTCGAAGTAACGCGCGTCGGGCGTAAAGCGGTAGAAGCCCTGGCCGAACTCCCTGAAAGAGCCGCCCACCGTACCTTTGAAGCCGGAATACCCTACGCAGCCCCAGATGTGGTTGTCCATGCCATATTGCAGGTTGCTCGGGCCGGCATGCGTATCAAAGGTGCCCCAGCCGTCTATCAGTACTTTACGTTCGTCTGCCTTGCCGTCGCCATTCGTGTCTTTCAGCCAGAGGAAGTGCGGCGCCTGCGATACGATCACGCCGCCGTTGTAAAACACCAAGCTGGTGGGGATGTTCAGGTTGTCGGCGAAAACGGTGAACTTGTCTGCCCTGCCGTCGCCGTCTGTATCTTCACATATTTTGATCCGGTCGTCGCCAGTGCCATCTTCGTCGCGCACAGAGTTAGGATAGTCCACTGTCTCTATCACCCACAGCCTTCCTTTTTCGTCCCAGGCCATGGATATGGGATTGATCACGTCAGGCTCGGAAGCGAACAGCTCCAGGTCGAAGCCGGGCGGCACCTGTATGAGTTTTGCGGACGCTTCGGCCGACAGCGGCTCCTGGAATTTCGGGGCGGGGTCGCGTTTTTCGTAGTTGGGAATATTGGCTTCGTCGCGGTAAACCAGCGTGGGAAGCTCTTTGCGGTGTTTTTCCCAATTGCTCCGCACATCGTCGCCCACTGCCCAGAGAATACCGTTCTCCACCAGTTTATGAAAACCGGGATTGCCCCAGGTGCGCTCGTCGTGGCCGTAGGCGGTGTAAAACACGCGGCCTTTGCCATATTCCTTCACCCAGGTCCAGGGTTCGCGGTGCACGCCCTCTACCCTCTCCATGAGCACGGTGCGGTCGTTGCTGAGTTGCGTGTGCACATAGGTTTCGTCCCAGGTGGAAAACTCCTGCAGGCCTTTGGTAACCGGGTGGTCCTTATTAATGATCGTAGCGGTGAACGTACCGGTGTCGTGCCGTTGGAACTGCCCGCCCACCATATCAATATAAGCGGGGGAATTACGGAAGCAGTAACTGGCACAATGCAGCGGGATAAACCCTTTGCCGGATTTCACAAAATCCACCAGCGCAGTTTCCTGCTCCGGCGTAATAGAATCATGGTTGGCATAGATCATGACCGCATCGAACAGCTCAAGGTTCTTTTTGTTCAGCGATGCGGGATCATTTGTATAGGTAAAATGAATGCCTTCCGTAGCCAATGCGGAGGCCAGCATCGGCATATATTTTTCGGAATAATGATGTTCGCTGGCGTGCCCGAGGAAAAGCACTTCAATATTACCGCTGCGCGATTGCTGGCGGCATGAGGCCATTAATACGGCGACGAACAGGAAAACGTGGAAAAAACGGATATTCATGATTGTTTAAATTCTATACCGAATTTCCAAATAAATAAAAACAACCCTTTCCTGAATCTTATCGGGTTTTGACTGTATTTTGTCATACTTTTGGGCCAAATCACCTTGTTTATGACAAATAAAGGGTAAAACATGAGGGCTGCACTACAAAAATCGCGTATTTCGCCGGACAGGGCTTTCGAGGTAAAATATCTCAAAGCCCAGCACTTCGATCCCAACTGGCACTTTCATTCCGAATACCAGCTGTTTGTGGTATTGCGCGGCACCGGCACACGTTTTATCGGCGATCATGTAACGCCGTTCACGCAGGGCGACCTGGTGTTTACCGGTCCAAACCTGCCGCATCTCTGGCAGAGCGGGCACGAGTATTTTGAAGGAAATAAAAATAACTGGACCGAAGGGATCGTCGTGTATTTCCATGAAGATTTCCTGGGCCATGAGTTCCTGCAAAAAAAAGAAGCATACCGGCTGCGGCAATTGTTTAACCGCGCGCAGCAAGGCATCCGCTTCGTGGGGCCCACGCAGGAAAAAGCGGAGAAGCTGATGAAAGAGCTGCTGAAAGCGAAGGACTTCGACAGCATCCTGTCCCTCCTGCACCTGCTGAATTTCCTGGCCGCCTCAAACGAATACAGGCTGCTGAGCAGCGCCGGGTATACCAACCTGCTGAAGGCTTCCGATACAGAGCGCATGAACAAAGTACATGCTTATGTGATGAAAAATTTCCGTGAAAAGATCTCGCTCGATGAAGTGGCGGAGATCGCGAATATGACGCCTTCTTCCTTCAGCCGTTATTTTAAGACCCACGCCAACAAAACTTTTTCCGATTTCCTTTCGGAGATCAGGATCGGGCATGCCTGCAAGCTGCTGCTGGAGAAAAAGATGGACATTACGGAGATATGCTATGAGAGCGGGTTCCAGACATTATCGAACTTCAACCGGCAGTTCAAAAGCGTAACGGCCTACAACCCGCTGGCTTACAGGAAAAAATATGCGGATGCGGGATACCATCCCTGATGCGGCATTTGTTAATACCCGCCGCCATGCCGCAGGCAAAATGTTAATGCAAAGCAATGCTGACAATTATTGATCGCGGTTTTCAGCCCTTTGTAATATAATTGTAAAATGGAATACATCAAATTAACGGTGAAGACTATAATAAAGTAATTTCCTTTTGTTAAGTATGATAAGCAGTCATGTCATTGATCCATATGCAGATTCTACGTTGATAACCTGACGTAAACCGTTGAGCACAGTATGATTAGCCCGCGCATTCTATCATTTACATGAATAGCCCTGACCGTTTGTAATTCTCTGATAAGCATTTTTCAACCAATTAAATCGAACCCTCATGCGCAATTTTACCGCCTGCCGTTCCCTGCGAACGCGTTTCCCGATCCTTGTATCGTTACGAACCATTGTCCTGGCCATTGCCCTCAGTCTTGCAGACGGGCTTGAAACCGCTTCCGCCCAGCAGCTTGAGATGAAAAGCAACACCGGCAACCCTAACATGCCTTACTGGGTAAAGCTCATGTACAGCGACAATCCCGATCCCGAGAAAGTGACCGAAGAATTTGAGAAGTATTATGAAAGCCATCCTTTCGAAAAGAATGAGTACACACAGTACTACAAGCGCTGGATCCGCGAGATCAGGCGAAACCCTTACAGCACGCCGCCCGGCAAAAAACTCAGCAGCTACGACATCCAGCAGGCGCGCAATTACCTCGCCCGGTCAGACCAGGCGCGTAACCTCCGCGCACTCAGCGGTGTCGCCAACTGGACCGGCCTCGGCCCTGTTAATTTCGATAACGGCGCTGCCGGCACCAGCTACGCTTCAGGCGCGGCGCATGTTTACACAGTAGAGCAATCGCTCAGCAATACCAGCGTACTCTACGCAGGCACGGCCACAGCAGGGCTGTACAAGTCTACCGACAAAGGCCTCAACTGGACCCCGCTGACGGACAACATGCTCGTGCAAAGCATCCTCGCCGTGGAGATAGACCAAACGAACCACAACACCGTGTATTTCGGCGGCAACAACAAGCTGTACAAAAGCACAGACGGCGGCACTACCTTCAACCAGGCCGGCGACGCCACTTTCAACAGCGTAAACCATTCGATCAATGACATCGTTTCACGCCCCGGGTTTGCCAGCACGCTCTTTGTAGCGTCCAGCCAGGGCCTGTACCGCTCTACAGACGCGGGCGCTACCTTCACACAGGTGATGACCGGCACTTTCCAGGAAATAGAATTCAAGCCGGGCAACAACAGCACCATTTACGCCATCCGGCAAACCGGCGTCAAGACCGAGTTTTACAAAAGCACGGACGCCGGCGTTACCTTCACCCTCAAGACTACCGGCTGGCCCAATCCTACCGCTGCCGGGGAAGAACAGAAACGCACAGAGATCGCCGTCACGCCCGCCAATGCAAACATCGTGTATGCGAATGCCACCGGCGCAGCCGACGGCGGCAGCGGGTTGTACGGCATTTACAAAAGCACCGATTCCGGGGAAACATGGTCGTTTGCCTGCTGCGGCACCGGTCCCGGCGGAGTGCCCAATGCCACGACCAATAAGAACCTTATGGCCTGGGCCGATGACGGCTCCGACGACGGCGGCCAATATTACTACGACCTCGCCCTGGACGTCAATCATTCAGACGCCAACAAGATCCAGCTGGGCGCGGTGAACCGCTGGGAAAGCGCCGACGGCGGCGTAACCTGGACCTGCCCTGCCAAATGGAGCCATTCCAACAAAGTGAATTACGTGCATGCAGACGTGCACGACATCCGCTTCTACGGCAGCGACCTCTGGATCGCCTGCGACGGCGGCATTTTTTATTCCAGCGATGGCGGCGCCACTTTCCAGATACGCATGAAAGGCATTATGGGAACGGATTTCTGGGGCTTCGGCGCGGGCAACTGGGAAGGTAACCGCGTAATGCTCGGCGGCACCTATCACAACGGCACTTTACTGAAGGACAACAACACATATACAGACGGATGGATCAGCACCGGCGGTGGCGACAATTACCTGGGCGCGGTGTCGTATGCGCAGGACCGCATCGTCGTGTTCGACTACGGGCGCAAACAGCTTACCGGCAACCGTACGCAGGCGCCCATCAGTCTTGCCAACGGCAAGCTGCCCAACCGTTCCTACACCATCGGCCAGAGCAGCGACATCATCTGGGATGCGCAGAACTACAACATCGTGTACCTTGGCGAAGGCAACCAGTTCTGGAAATCGGTGGACGGCGGCGCGAACTACACGTCCCTCTACGACTTCGCCGAAAAAGTGGGCAACATTGCCGTTGGTTACCGGAACAATTCCATCATGTACGCCACCACGCTGGGCTCTGTCAAAAAAGTATACCGCTCGGCAGACGGCGGCGCCAGCTGGACGCTGATAACGCCCACCGGGCTGTCCAGCACCGGCGTGGCTTTTGATGTGGCCGTAAGTTCCGCCAACCCGGACCATGTATGGCTGGCCCGCGTGAACTCCACCGTAGACGGGCAGAAAGTATACAAAAGCACAGACGGCGGCGCCACCTGGACCAACCTGAGCACCGCAACGCTCAACGGCGAGCAGATCACCAACATCGTGTACCAGCGCGGCACCAACGGCGGCGTATACATCGGCACCAAACGCGCCGTGTATTACCGGAACAACACGATGGCAGACTGGGTGATCTACAACACCGGCCTGCCCGCGCTCAGCTTTAGTACACGCCTGCACATCGACTACAAGGATGCGGTCATCCTCAACGCCACCAGCCGCAGCGTATACATGAGCGACCTTTACGAAGCCTCCCCGCCCGAAGCCATGATAGCCGTAGACGGCACTACCAAAGCCATCGGTGACACGGCAAGATTCTACAACAATTCCGCCCACCAGGTAACCAGCGCGGCCTATTCCTGGAGCTTTCCCGGCGGCACGCCCTCTACCAGCACACAACGTAATCCCAAAGTAGTGTATGGCGCGCCCGGCGTGTATTCCGTGTCTCTCACCGTAACGGACGACCAGGGGAACAACAGCATCACCAACACGAATTTCATCACCGTTACCGGCGGTCTCAATCTCATCAACGACGCCATTTACGAGCTGAAACCTGCCAACGCGCTCACCCGCAACCTGCAGGTATACCAGGGCGGCACAACAGACGGCGCCAATGTGAACATCTTCACGGACAATAACGCCTCCCATCACCGCTGGAAACTGGTGAACCTGGGAAGCGGCTACTACAAGCTGCTGCCGCAACACACCACCGGCAAAGCCCTGGACGTGAACGGCGGCTTCACCGCAGACGGCACCAATGTGCAGATGTGGACAGACAACAGCGGCAATGCTCAGAAGTGGAAGATCGCCGATGTAGGCGGCGGATATTTCAAGCTGCAGGCTTACAACGACCTCAACAAGGTGCTGGACGTGCAGGACGGCGCAGACAGCAACAACACCAATGTGCAGATCTATACAGACAATGGCAGCAACGCCCAGAAATGGCGCTTCGACCTCATCTCCGCTCCCACCTGTTCCAGCGGCGGCGCAGTGCCGGCCAAAACATCGTGGACAGTGAAGTATGTTGATTCCGAAGAGCTCACCGGCGAAGGCGCCAACAACGGCCGCGCCATTCATGCCATAGACGGCAATACCGCCACTTACTGGCACACCGCCTGGAGCACCGGTTCGCCCGCGCATCCGCATGAGATACAGATCGACCTGGGAGCCTGCACTTCCATTGGCCGCATCGGTTACCTGCCGCGGCAGGACGCCGGCACCAACGGCACCATTGCCCAGTACGAGATCTATACCAGCAGTGACGGCGTGAACTGGGGCACCGCAGCCGCCACCGGCACCTGGAGCACCAGCGGCAAAACCGAGCGCATCGTGACCTTCACGGCCCGCAACGCCCGGTTTGTAAGGCTCCGCAGCCTCAGCAGCATCAGCAGCGGCGCATGGGCCAGCGCGGCGGAAATAAACGTGTACGAACCACTGCCGATGGCCGTGAAACCAGAGCCTGAAGCCAGCAGCGTGAGCAGCACGATCATTTACCCGAACCCCGCACAGCAGTTCCTGAACATCCAGCTGCCCGGCAACGCCAAGCTGCCGCTGCGTTACTGGATCCACAATATGGACGGCAGGCTGCGCCAGTTCGGCATGCTGCCGCGCAGCATCCACCAGCTCAATATCGCCTCACTGGCCAACGGTATGTACATCCTCACCATCGAAGGCATGGAAGGGCGGCAGACCCTGCGGTTCGTAGTGCAGCGGTAAATGATCTTAAAAAGACCGCTTCCGGTTGGAGGCGGTCTTTTTCAACCAAAATTCAAAATACAATGCATGAAACTTTACAGATTTACCTGGCTCCTGTTATCCGCGCCTGCCATGGCGCAACAGCAAAAGACGGACAGCATACACCCGCTGTCAGAAGTGGTCGTGACCGCCAATAAATTCGAGGAAAAGAGCCGGTACGTAGCGCAGAAGGTGGAAGTGATCCCTTTTCATGCGATCGAAAATTCTTTATCGAACAACACCGGCGGATTGCTGGAACAAACGGGAAAAGTATTCGTACAGCGCAGCCAGATGGGTGGCGGGAGCCCCGTACTGCGCGGCTTTGAGGCCAGCCGCATTTTGCTGGTGGTAGACGGTGTGCGGATGAACAACGCCATTTACCGCACCGGTCATTTGCAGAACGTGATCACCATTGACGACGATATCACTGAAAAAGTGGAGATCATTTACGGCCCTGCGAGCACCATTTACGGCTCCGACGCGCTCGGCGGGGTCATACACTTCCAGACGAAGAAACCGGCCTTAAATGCCTTTAAAAGCAACTTTTCGACGCGTTTCAACAGCGGCAATAATGAATTCACCGGTCATGCCGACGTGAACATTGGCGGCAAACGCTTCGCTTCGCTTACCTCTTTCAGCTACAGCCGCTTCGGCGACCAGCGGCAGGGCGCAAGGCGCAATGATGCCGATGGCAGCTGGGGATTAAGGAATGAATACATCACAACCATCAACGGCCGGGATTCCATTGTAAAGAACAATAACCCGGACATCCAGCGTTTCAGCGGGTACAAACAATACGACCTCCTGCAAAAACTGCTATGGCAGCCGCGTGAAGGGAGCAGTCACATGCTGAACCTGCAATATTCCACCAGCTCAGACATCCCGCGGTACGACCGCCTGACGGACATCCGCAACGGCAGGCTGCGCTGGGCCGAATGGTACTACGGTCCGCAGGAAAGACTGATGGCCGCTTACCAGTACAGGAGCACCCGCCTGCGCGGCTTCTTCGACCAGCTGCTGCTGGGCGCCAGTTACCAGGACATCGAGGAAAGCCGCATGCAGCGCGCATACCGCAATCCCGAACTGGAATCGCGCATGGAGAATATACAGGTGGCCGCTTTTAATGCCGACCTGCGGAAGAGCAAAGGCCGCAGCGAGCTGAACGTGGGGATCGACGGGCAATTCAATTTCCTGGAGTCCACCGCATTTTTCACCCATACCGGCACGCGGGAGAAAAAAGAGGGGCTGGACACGCGGTATCCTGACGGCGGCAGCACCATGCATTACACCGGCGCGTACATACAGCATCTCTACAAGATCATTCCCGGCAAGCTGATCCTCAACGACGGCCTGCGTGTGAACTATGTAACGCTGAACAGCCGCTTTACAGACACAGCGCTGCTGCACCTGCCCTTCACCGGCGCGTCGCAGCAAAACGTGACCTATAGCGCCAATGCCGGCCTCATCTACCTGCCCGACGCCAAAAGCAAGCTCACATTAGGCTTTTCCACCGGCTTCCGCGCCCCTAACATAGACGATATCGCCAAAGTATTCGAATCCGCCGGCGGCGAGCAGCTGGTAGTGCCCAACCCTGACCTCAAACCAGAGCAGACCTTTAATTTCGACCTGGGGCTGAGCCGGCTTTTCGGCAATATCCTGTACGTGGAAGTGAACGGCTTTTACAGCATATTCCGCAATGCCATCGTGCTGGACAAATTCACGTTCAACGGCAAGAACGAAATGCTGTACAATGGCCAGCTGACGCCGGTGGTGGCCAGCCAGAACAAGGCGAAGGCCCATATCACGGGCTTCCAGGGCGCAGCCTCCCTGCAACCCGTGGAAGGCCTGCGCGTGTACAGCCATATCACTTACACCTACGGCCGCTACACGGGTGCAGACGGCAAAGAGGCGCCCATGGACCACATCCCGCCGCTGTTCGGCAAAACAGGCGTGAACTACCGCTGGAAATGGCTGGAAACAGAAGCCTACGCGTTGTATAACGGCTGGAAAAAAGTGAAGGACTACAACCCGAACGGCGAAGACAACCTGCAGTACGCCACGCCGGAAGGCATGCCTTCCTGGTACACCCTCAACCTGTCCGCCACCTTCACCCTGCACCCCAAACTGAAGGCGCAGGCAGGGCTGGAAAACCTGCTGGATGAGCATTATCGCGTATTCGCATCAGGTATCGGCAGCCCGGCGCGGAGCCTCGTGCTGAAACTCCGCGCTTCCTTCTGAGGCAGATTATGTACTTTTATATCCTGTATGGAACCACAGGAAAAATATTCAAATGGGAGAATACCCGTACCGGCTAACTGGGAAGAGGTATTCTCTCATTTTTATTTCGCCGCCAATACCGGCAACGCGCCGGTACGTAAAACGCTGGTACCCTCGTTCGAGACCATCCTCGCGTTCAGCTTCGGCAACCCGGTGATCGTGCATTTGCCGGATAAAGATGTGCCCGTGGCTAAAAGCATCGCCATCGGCCCGTTGAAGACAGCCTTGGAATACACCCAGCCGCCGGGCAACGAGATACTCGTGGCCAACTTCAGGCTGGATGCGTTTTACCGCCTCTTCGGCCAAAGCCTGCAAGGCCGCAGCCAGTACCTCAAAGACCCTGACGCGCTGGTAAAGGGACATTGTTTTTCATCCCTCTGGGAAACGCTCAACGCTACGCCGGACAACGAAAAAAGAGTGGAACTGATCCTGGAGGTGACCGCAGGTTACCTCCGCGACCGCGAAGCCGCTTCGGAAGATATTATCCGCAACCAGGATACGCCGCTGAACCCCGTGAAGGTGATCGCCTCCGAAACAGGGCAAAGCGAACGGAACGTGCAGCTGAATTACCAGAAATACCTCGGCTTCAGTGCCAAAGAAGCCCACCGCCACCGCCGTTTCCTGCGGGCCGTGGAACTGCTGAACAACCGGGGCACGCCCGATTGGTTTGAAGTGATCGACCAATGCGGGTTCTACGATCAAAGTCACCTGATCCGCGACTTCAACCACTACCTCGGCATTTCCCCCACCGAATACCTGCGCCTGCGGGAAGACGTTTGCGTGGCGGGCGGATGACCATTTTCGTTTTCTTACAATACCAGGGATGCGCGCCGCGCTATGTTTGCATCAGTAAAAACACTGATCATGCAACATCTTATCATTTACGCGCATCCAAACGCCCAAAGCGTTAACCATCAACTGAAAGAAACCGCTGCCGCCGCCATCCGCCGGGCCGGGCACGATGTGGAAATACGGGACCTCTATGCCATCGGCTTCGATCCCGTGCTGTCGCTGCACGACATGCACGGCCAGATGACCGGGCAAAATGAAGAGAATATTGTAAAAGAACAGGCATACCTCAGCCGGGCAGATGCCGTTACTTTCATCTATCCCGTGTGGTGGACCGGCATGCCTGCTATCATGAAAGGATATATTGACAGGGTGATGACCTATGGCTTTGCTTACCGCTACGATAAAGGTGTGCAGAAAGGATTGCTGAAAGGGAAAAGCGCGTACATTTTCAACACCCACGGCAAAAGCCATGAAGAGTACCGGTCCATTGGGATGGACCGGGCCCTCAAACTCACGTCAGACACCGGTATTTACAGCTATTGCGGCTTCGAGATCAAGCAGCATTTATTCTTCGACCGGGCGGATAAAGCGGATACTGATACGATCGCCGCCTGGACGAAGGAAGTGGAAGCAGCTTATGCGGCCGGTTAACCCATCGCCCTGCGCAGCATTTCCACGCTCTTCTGCACGCCGGTTTCCGCGGCCTCTTTCCCTTCAAACTCGATGGCGATGTAGCCGCGGTAATCCACTTTCCGCAGTATCTGGATGATGCGCGGATAATCGAGGTCCAGCGTATACCATTCCCCGCCGCCGTAATACGTTTTCGCCTGTACGAAATCAGCATATGGCGCTACCTTCTCCAGCTTGTCGTAAGGATCTTCCAGGAAGTTGCCCGTATCCATCAGCAAACCGAGCCAGGGGCTTTCTATCGCCTTGCGGATGCGCAGCAGGCCTTCGGGCGTGCTGGTAAGGCCCCAGTGGTTTTCCAGCGCCAGTAATACGCCGCACTCTGCGGCTTTGGGCAGGCATTTTTCTATGCTGTCTATGCACCATTTAAAAGCGTCCTCTTCCGTGTAGCCGGGAATGGGCTGCTCTACCCCGCGGGCTTTCATGAGATCGTCAAACGATTTGATGGTGCCCCAGCGGCCGGAATTGAGCCTGATAGCTGGGATGCCCATTTTATAGGCCAGTTCTATGCAGCGGATGGTGTGGTCGATGTCTTTCTGCCGCTCGGCGGCGTCAGGTGAAACGAAGTCCTGGTGAATGGAGAGGCTCACCAGGTCTACGCCGTTCACGAAAGCATGGCGTTTCAGCTTTTGCAGGTAGGCATTGTCTTCGCCGTCCATCTGGCGGTGCAATACATCTACTCCTTCCACGCTCAGCCTTGCCGCTTCGTCGATCACCTTTTCGATGGGCACTTTAGGCGTCCTGAAATGCCAGTAAGAGTAGCTCGAAAGTGCCAGCTTAAATGGTTTGCCCGCGGGCGGAGGCGTGGCGGCCTGGACGGCGGCAGCCGGCAAACCCAGCAGGGCTGCGCCTCCCAGGCTGTTTTTCATGAAGGAACGTCGGGTTAAGCTCATGGGATCTTGATTTTGGTGTAAAGAAAAATACAGATAATCTGCCAGAGATGGAAACAAAAAAAGCGGCTGCCATCGCAACCGCTTTTCGAAAAAGATATGAATGTTCTTACCACCCGAATTCCAGGCCCTGGGAAGGAGTATTTACATTGTTGAATTCGTTACGTACGATCTTCGCGCCCTGCAGGCCAGTGACGCGGAAATAATCGATGCTGCCGTAACCTTTGAAGGTCACACGCACATCTTTAAGACGGCCGATGGCGCCGGTATAATTCATACTTTTAGCCAGTACACCGTTGACGTACACCGTGCAGCTGGTGCCATTGGTGCGAAGGCTCACTTCCGTCCAGTCCTCAAAAATACGCACCAGCTCAGGTACGCCGGTCACCCCTTCAGTACCCACTTTCAGGTGAGTATATCCCACATGCGCTGCATTGCCGATAAAAGAAACGGTAGCGATCTTATTTTGACCATACAGGTGAAGCGACATATCGTACGATGCCAGTGCGCCGGCTCCGGTCGAGGGATTTTTTAATCTTACCGTAAAGTTCAGCGTATCCGCGGAAGCCTTGCTTAAATAACATGTATCCGAATTTCTTTCCAACTGCATGGTAGTCCAGTATGGGGCCGCATATGGCCCGGAATGCATGCGGAATACGCCGCCGGTCACATATGGGAGAATGGATACGGTATCAGCGCTCCAAACGGGCGCGTCGGTGGAAAACACCCCCTGCATACCATAAAGGCAGGAGGATTCTTCTTCAGGCTTGGGTTCTGGCTTATCATCTTCACAAGAAAAAAGGGACGTAAGCAGCATGGCTCCTAACAAACTGATTTTGAATTTCATAGCGTATTGGGTTTTGTATATATTAGGATACAAAATAATGCAATTTATCCTCTTTTCCAATGAAATTAATTTTTCTGCATTATTTCGATAACATTGCATGGCTAAAACCATGCAAAAATGTACGAGCGTAAAATACCCGAAGATCTTGACTGCGGCATTAATGTGACCATGAAAGTGCTGAGCGGGAAATGGAAACCCTGCATCATAGACAGCATTCACCGCGGCATCCGCAGGCCTGTTGAGCTGCATGCAGCGATCGCCGCCGCCGCTCCCCGCGTGATCAATATGCAGCTGCGCGAGCTGGAAGAGTTCAGCATTGTTACCAAAAAAGTATACCCGGAAAGTGTTCCCCTGAAGGTGGAATATTATCTCACCCCGCTTGGTGAAAGCATCATGCCTGTTATCCGTTCGATTGAAAAGTGGGGCGATGACAACAAAGATCATGTGGCGGGCGTATGCGAAAGAACAGAAGGAGCACTCAGGAGGCCGGAAGCAGTATGCCGGTAAAACAGCCGTACTCTTTGGGTATGGTGTTTGTGCCCCATCCTGTAAAACCATTTGATCATGGCAAAGAGCAGAGACGGGAACTTTATCCCACGTAAAGGCAAACCCTCCGGCGCTGGTAAAGAAGAAGAGCTTGATACCAGGAAAGACGTGCAGCAGGAACTGGATGATATTGACGTCAACACCGGCGATGCGCACATTATGCACCCCAACCGCAATGTAGATAAGAAGGAAGAGGAAACAGAGCTAACCGAAAAACAATCTGAATATTCTACCTATAAACAGCAGCCGGAAACCTTGCAGCCGCCGGAAAAAACAGCCCGGCCGCAGGCTATGCCGGACATCTATTCACGGAACGACCTGCTGGATCTGGCAACGCACAATTCACCGTATTCCATTTCTATCTTCCTGCCCACCCACCGCTCCGGCGTGGAAGTGAATGAGCTGCACGACATGATACAGTTCAAAAACTCATTGCAGCAGTTGCAACAGGAACTGCAGGAAAAAGGCCTGCCTATGCAGGAAATAGAATCGCTGCTCATGGGCGGCTTTGACCTCACCAAAGACGACGAATTCTGGCATAACCAGCAGGAAAGCCTGGCAGTGTTCATTGCGCCCGGCGTTTTCCGATATGTGCTGCTGCCTTATAAGGTCAACGCATTTACCTATATCCACGATACATTTTATATAAGTCCGCTGATGGGCCTGTTACAGGGCCGCGACCGCTTTTACCTGCTGTATCTCACCAAGAGCGGGGCCACTTTATATGAAGGTGATGCCTGGGGCATGGAAGAGATACCGGTGCCGGAAATGCCGCGCGGCATAGACGATGTTGTACACTTTGAGGAAAAAGATGACCAGAAATTGTTCCGCACCGGCGGCAGGAGCGCAGGCGAAGGCGCTAACTTCCACGGCATTGGCGCGGGCAAGCCCGATGAAAAGGAAAATATTTCCATGTATATGGACGAAGTGGATGAAACGTTGTGGAAGAAACTGCTGTCTACCCAAACCATTCCCCTGCTGCTGGCCGGAGTAAGCTATATGATACCGCTGTTCCGGCAGCGCTCCCGCTACCGGTATATTGAAGAAAAACACCTGGCGGGAAACTTTGACAGGGAAAGTACGGCCGGGCTTTATAATAAAGCCCGGGCCCTGATGCAGCCGTATTTTGAACATCCGTTCAACAATTCGGTGGACAGGTATTTCAACAATACCGGCAACGGCCTTACCTCCACCATCCCGGCAGACGTGATCCCTGCCTGTTATTACGCGAGAACGGAAATACTGTTTGTACAGAAAGATGCGCATCTCTGGGGCTCTTTCAACGAGCAAGACAACCAGCTTACGCTTAACGACGAACGGCAGAACGACGATGCCTGCATGCTGAATGCAGCCGTGTCAAAGGCATTGCAGAACGGCGCCACCGTATTTGTAACTGAAAAGGAAAATATGCCAGAAGGAGCCGTGATAGCGGCTTTGATGAGATACTGAATACTTATAGCTTCAATTGGTTGACCGGAAGGCCTGCGCTTATAAAAGCGTGGGCCTTTCTTATTTCCAGCAGTTGTTGTGCGTTCAGGATCCAGGCTTCGCCTGCTCTACCTGCGAATGATACTCCAGGTATTTCGGCAGGGCTGCAGAGCCGTACCAAGGGTAGATCTCGGCATCCAGGAGTTTTTCTTTGATGGCAGGGTCTGTTTCCAGCAGGGCGGCGGCTTCTTCTTTTGTTTTAACGGAGAGGATGAAGATGCCGCGGTATTGTTTGTCGTTTTTGCCGAGAGGGCCGGCCACCACCAGTTTGCCGTCTTTCACCAGCTTGCCGATATTGGTCATGTGGCCTTTGAAAAGCTCATTGACCTTTTCTTTGTCGGTAGTGGTGTTGCTGCCGGTTTTGAGGATCACCAGCTGGTACATTTTCATGCCGTACTGGTCTGCGCCTAGACTGTCTGCCAGGGCTTTGTTGAACGTGACCTGGGCCTGTGCGGCGATACCGCAGGCCATCAAAAGTATGAAGGGAATTATGCGTTTCATGGGGCGGAAATTTGGTTGATATGCACCCTGAAGGTAGGTGAAATTTATTCAATCCAGCTCACGATCTCTTCCAGGAATTTGCGGTCTACTTCGTCGAATTCATTCAATTCCGCACTATCCACGTCCAGCACGCCGAATACTTCGCCGTTCTTTACCAGCGGCACCACTATTTCGGAGCGCGACAGGCTGCTGCAGGCAATGTGGCCGGGGAATTTTTCCACATCGGGCACTACCAGTGTAGCCGCCTGCGCCCAGCTGGTGCCGCAAACGCCGCGCCCTTTGCGGATGCGCGTACAGGCCACCGGCCCCTGGAAAGGGCCCAGTACCAGCTCCCCTCCTTTCACGAGATAAAAACCCACCCAAAGCCAGCCAAATTGTTCTTTCAGCGCCGCGGCAATGTTTGCGAGATTGGCCACCTGGTCAGGCTCGCCGGTGATGAGCGCTTTGATCTGCGGGAGCAGCGAGGTGTATTGCTCCGCTTTGTTTCCTTGTATAATGCTGAGGTCTTCCGCCATGATATTAAAATAAAAAGACGCCTTGTAAACAGCGTCTTCAGTGGTTATTATAAAAATCCTAATTCGAGTTTTGCTTCTTCGCTCATCATGTCCTTCGTCCAGGGCGGGTCGAAGGTGAGCCGCACGTCTGCGCTGGTTACGCCGGGAATGGCAGTGATCTTGTTATTCACTTCCTCCATGATGCTGCCGGCCACGGGGCAGCCGGGTGCGGTGAGGGTCATGATCACCATTACTTTGCCTTCCTCCCCTATTTCGATCTTGTATACGAGGCCCAGGTCGTAGATGTTCACGGGGATCTCCGGGTCATATACGGTGCGGAGCGTTTCTTCCACCTGGTCTCTGAGTGTTGTGTCCATGATTCGTCAGTTTTGCAGTGATTTGGCCTGGTAACCGATGGCGTACAGTTTGATCTGTTTCAGCATGCTCAGCAGGCCGTTGGAGCGCGTGGGGGAAAGATGGCTGGTGAGGCCGATGGCGTCTATGAAGTAGATGTCTGCTTCTGCAATGTCTTTCGGCGTTTGCCCGCTCAGCACCCGTATCACGAGACCTACCAGGCCTTTGGTGATCACGGCGTCGCTGTCTGCGGTGAAGACCAGTTTCCCGTCCGTCAGTTCCGCATGCAGCCAAACCTTGCTCTGGCAGCCGCGGATGAGGTTATCGTCTGTTTTATACTTCGGATCGATGAGCGGCAGGTCTTTCCCCAGCTGGATGATGTATTCGTATTTCTCCATCCAGTCGCCAAACACCTCGAAGTCCTCTATGATCCTGTCCTGTTGCTCTTTGATAGTCATCATCCCTTGGTTTTGTTTATCCCAGCAAAGTTACGGCTTTATGCACACCTTCCACCAGGCGGTCGATGTCTTCCGTGTTGTTGTACACCGCCAGTGAAGCGCGTACGGTGCCGGGGATGCCGAAACGGTCGCAGAGCGGCTGCGTGCAGTGGTGGCCGGTGCGCACGGCAATCCCCTGCTGGTCCAGCAATACGCCTACGTCGGAGGGGTGCGTGTCTCCCACGAGGAAAGAAATAGCCCCGCTGCGGTGCCTGGCTTCGCCGATAAAACGCAGGCCCGGTATGGCTTTCAGCGCAGCGATCGCATATTCGGTGAGCTGGTGCTCATAGGCCTGTATGCGGTGGATGCCCAGCTTGGAAGCCCATGCCACGGCAGCGCCCAGCCCGATAGCCTCGCAAATGGCGGGAGTACCGGCTTCGAACTTCAGCGGCGGTTCGTTATAAGTAGTTTTTTCGAAGGTCACATGTTTGATCATGTCGCCACCGCCCTGGTACGGCGGCAGTTTGTTCAGCCAGCTTTCTTTGCCGTACAGGATGCCGATGCCGGTGGGGCCAAACAGCTTGTGGCCGGAAAGCGCGAGGAAGTCCACATCCAGCTCATGTACGCGGATGGGGATGTGAGCGGCTGCCTGCGCGGCGTCCAGCATCACGGGGATGCCCTGTTCGTGCGCGAGGGCAATGATCTCCTTCACGGGATTCACGGTGCCCATGGTGTTGCTCACCCAGGCAATGGAAACGATCTTCACGCGCGGGTTGAGCATGGAGCGGAACACATCCATTTCCAGCTCGCCCTTATCGTTGATGGGAACAACTTTCAGCTTTGCATTCTTCTCCTCACAGGCCAGCTGCCAGGGCACGATGTTGGAGTGGTGCTCCATGGCGGAGATGATCACTTCATCGCCTTCTTTGAGGATATCTTTCCGGAAACCATTGGCCACGAGATTGATCGCGTCTGTAGTGCCTTTGGTGAACACCACTTCGTGGTGATTCGCGCCAATGAAAGCGGCCACCTGGTGGCGGGCTGCTTCGTAGGCCGCGGTGGCCTGCTGGCTGAGGGTATGTACGCCACGGTGCACATTGCTGTTGTAGGTGGTGTAGTACTCCTGCATGGAGCGGATCACGGATACAGGCTTCTGCGTGGTGGCCCCGTTGTCCAGGTACACGAGCGGGCGGCCGTTCACCGTTTGCTTCAGTATCGGGAACTCGTTCCTCACCAGGTCCTGCTCCTGCCAGATAATATGCTCTGCTGTTGTGGTTTCCATGTTATTCCGTTTTTAGTTGTTGGTCGCAACAGACAGGTACCTGGAAGCGATCTGCTCCACCTGTTTGCGCACGGCCGGAATTTTAACCTGGGCGGTCACGTCGAATGCGAAGGCTTTCACCAGCATGTTGCGGGCTTCAGCGTCGCCGATGCCGCGGGCTTTGAGGTAGAACAGCGCGTCTTCGCTCACCTGCCCGATGGTGGTGCCATGGCTGCATTTCACGTCGTCCGCAAATATTTCCAGCTGCGGTTTGGTGTAAATGTTGGCTTCGGGAGATATCACGAGGTTGTTGTTCTGCTGGAAAGCATTGGTTTTCTGTGCGTCCTCATGCACGAAGATCTTCCCGTTAAACACGCCGGTGGCTTTGTCCATCATCACGCCGCGGTACAGCTCGTTGCTTTCGCAATGAGGCATGCGGTGATCCACGGAAGAGTGATTGTCTACCAGCTGGCTGCCGGCGGCGATGTAGAAACCGTAGAGATGGGTTTCGGTACGCTCAGCGTCCAGGGAGATGTTGAGGTTATTGCGCACCAGGTCGGATTCCGACAGGGTGAAAGTATAGTTGTTGTAAAGGCTTTTGCCCATTTGTTCCACCAGCGTCTGGTTGATGAAACGCAGCTTGTTGCCGCCGGTCTGCAGCTGGTAATGGCTCAGCTGCGCGCGTTCGGCCACTACGGCTTCGGTCACGCTGTTGACCAATACGGCGCCATCAACGTTTACCGCAGCGGCTGATTCTATCAGCTGGGCAGATGAACCTTCCTGCGCAACCCAAAGGTGGCGCGGGTTTACGAGCAGGTTGCCGTTGTTGTGATACAGGTGGATGATGTGAATGGCTTGTTCCACCTGCGCTTTTGCTTTCACTTCTATAAAGAGGCCGTCGTTGAACAGTGCTGTGTTCAGCTGTGCAAAATGATGTTCTTCCAGCTTTTTGCTTTTGTTGAAATACTGCTCATACGCGGGCAGTTTGCCGGCTTCGCTGAGTTTGCTCACCGTTACCTGCGCGGCGGGCGGCAGCAGGGAAAGCGCCTGGTCCAGCACGCCGTTCACCAGCACTAGGCGGTAAGTGTCAGGCAGCAGCAGGCCGGTGGCTTCCAGCTGTTGCTGCGTGATGGAAGGCGCAGCAGGCAGGGCTATACTGAGACTTTTGAAGTAAGGAACAACGTTGGTGTATTTCCAGTCCTCCACTTTCACGGTGGGGATGCCGCCGAGCGCCTGGAAGCGGTCCAGCGCGGCTTTCCTCCCGGGCCAGCCGGCGTTGCCGAACTGGGCGGTGAAGAGTGCCGGCAGTGTTTCAGCGAATGATATATTATTACTGGTAGTAGTGGTCATGGTCTATTGTACGGGTTCTTCTAAACGGATGTCTTCTTTCAGCCAGTCGTATCCTTTTTCTTCCAGTTCCAGCGCCAGTTCTTTGGTGCCTGATTTCACGATACGGCCGTTATAGAGTACGTGTACAAAATCCGGAACGATGTATTCCAGCAGGCGCTGGTAGTGCGTGATGATGATGAACGCATTGTCTTTGCTGCGCAGCTTGTTCACCCCGGCGGAAACGATGCGGAGGGCGTCGATGTCCAGGCCGGAATCCGTTTCGTCCATGATCGCCAGTTTGGGCTCCAGCATGGCCATCTGGAAGATGTCGTTGCGTTTCTTTTCACCGCCGGAGAAACCTTCGTTCAGGGAGCGGTTCATGAGGTTGGCGTCAAATTCCATCAGTTTTTGTTTGGATTTGAGCATGTCCAGGAACGCTTTGGCCTGCATGGGAGGCTGGCCGTGATAAGCGCGGATCTCGTTCACCGCTGTTTTCAGGAAGTTGATGTTGGAAACACCGGGTATTTCTACCGGGTACTGGAAGGCAAGGAAGAGGCCTTCGCGGGCACGAACCTCGGGGCTCATGTCCAGCAGGTCTTTTCCGTCAAAATCCACGGAGCCTTCTGTCACTTCATAAGCTTCCCTTCCGGCCAGTACGGAGGCCAGGGAACTTTTACCGGAACCGTTGGGCCCCATGATGGCGTGTACTTCGCCCGCTTTCACATTCAGATTAATGCCTTTCAGAATAGCATTTCCTTCTACTGCAGCATGCAGGTTCTTGATATTGAGCATTTCTTTGTTTGTTTATGTTATCCAACACTGCCTTCCAGCGTAATGGATAATAATTTTTGCGCTTCCACGGCAAATTCCATGGGCAGCTGGTTAAGTACTTCTTTTGCGTATCCGTTCACGATCATATTCACGGCCTGCTCGTTGTCTATCCCGCGCTGGTTGAGGTAAAACACCTGGTCTTCCCCGATCTTGGAGGTAGTGGCTTCATGCTCTACCATGGCCGTGTTGTTCTTGGATTCGATGTAGGGGAACGTATGCGCGCCGCAGCGGTCGCCGATCAGCAGCGAGTCGCACTGCGTGAAGTTACGGGCATTGGCTGCGTTGGGACCAACTTTCACCTGGCCGCGGTAGGTATTATGGCCGTGGCCGGCGGATATGCCTTTGGAAATAATACGGCTCTTCGTATTCTTCCCGATATGGATCATTTTGGTACCGGTATCCGCCACCTGTTTGTTGGCGGTAACGGCTACGGAATAAAACTCGCCGATGGAATTGTCGCCCTGGAGGATCACGCCGGGATATTTCCAGGTGATGGCGGAACCTGTTTCCACCTGCGTCCAGCTGATCTTGGAGTTCTTTCCTTTACAGATGCCGCGTTTGGTCACGAAGTTGTAGATGCCGCCTTTACCGTCCTTATCGCCGGGGTACCAGTTCTGCACGGTGGAGTATTTGATCTCCGCATCGTCCAGCGCAATAAGCTCTACAACTGCAGCGTGCAGCTGGTTCTCGTCGCGCATCGGGGCGGTGCAGCCTTCCAGGTAGCTTACATAGCTGCCTTCGTCGGCAATGATGAGCGTGCGCTCAAACTGGCCGGTGTTCTTGGCGTTGATGCGGAAGTAAGTGGACAGTTCCATCGGGCAGCGGACGCCTTTTGGAATGTATACGAAAGAACCGTCTGAAAACACGGCGGAGTTCAGCGCGGCGTAAATGTTGTCTGCCTGGGGCACCACGGAGCCGAGGTATTTTTTCACCAGCTCGGGGTGTTCCTGCACGGCTTCGCCGAAGGAGCAGAAGATAATGCCCAGTTCGTGCAGCTGTGCTTTAAAGGTGGTGGCTACGGAAATACTGTCAAACACCGCGTCTACCGCTACACCGGAAAGCATTTTCTGTTCTTCGAGGGGGATGCCGAGCTTTTCGAAAGTGCGGAGCAGCTCGGGGTCTACTTCATCAAGACTGTTGTACTTTACTTTGTTTTTCGGTGCGGCATAATAGGAAACGCCCTGGAAGTCTACTTCCGGGAGTTTAAAATTCTGCCAGGTGGGCATAGTCAGTTTCTGGAAAAGCTGGTATCCTTTCAGCCGCCATTCCAGGAGCCATTCCGGTTCCTGTTTTTTGGCGGAAATGAAGCGGATAATGTCTTCATTCAGCCCGGGAGGCGCAATATCCATTTCGATCTGCGTCTCGAATCCGAACTCATAATCCCGGCCTGCCAGTTCCTGCAATATGTCTTGTTCTGCGCTCATATATTTATATACTTCTCTATCAGTGAATTGGGTCTAAAATGCTGAGAATGACCTTAAATTTGCTCCCTATTTTCCGAAATCAGGGTACAAAGATAGTACCTCGGAAGCGGGAATCCCTCATTGTCAGCGGGAATTTCAGGAATGGATCATAAATTCATTGCTTGAAATCCCGACAAAGTTACGATATTTGCGAATAAAGCAAGTGAAAACTTGGAAAATTACAAGGCATATCATACCTCTTCAACCGACCGGCTGTTACTGCTGTTAAAGACCAAAGGGCCATTGAGTACCAATGGGATAGCACAGGAGCTGGGCATCACCGGCGAAGGCGCGCGGCAGCAGCTGCAGCGCCTGGCGGAGGATGGCTGGGTGGTATTTGAGTCTATTTCCAGGGGGGTGGGCCGGCCGAGCCTGATATGGAGCCTGAGCGACCGCGGCAACCGCCGTTTCCCGGACAGTCATGCCGAGCTCACCGTACAGCTCATCAACACCATCCGCGACGTGCTGGGCGACGAAGCCCTGGGCAATGTGATCTCCGCCCGGGAGTACAAAGTGCTGCTGCGTTACCATGACGAAATAAAAGATGAAGAAGGCCTGGAAGCCAAAGTGCGCAAGTTTACCGAGCTGCGCAGCCGCGACGGCTACCTGGCTGAATACCGCCGCGAAGGCGAAGGGTTCGTGATGATAGAGAACCACTGCCCTATCTGCGCCGCCGCCAATGCCTGCCATGATATCTGCAAGGTGGAGTTGCAAACCTTCCAGCAGATCTTCCGCGAATGGGGCACCATAGAGCGCATGGACCATGTGCTGGAGGGTGCGAGGCATTGTGCGTACAGGATATTGCCTGTTTGATCTTGCGGTAAAAATAAAAACATAAAAAAGACCTTCAGTTCATCAAAACCGAAGGTCTTTATTTTTTAATGGCTGGTCAGTCTTTTGAATACTCCAATGCAGACGCCATTTCTGTTTCCTCCTCCGCTTCTTCCGTTATAACCGCTCCTGTTTTGGCGGCCGGCGCCGGTTGCTTCACATATACAAAGCTCAGTCCAAAGGCTGCCATCAGCAATACGATGCTTAACCAGATCACCTCATGGATACCGTACCAGGCAATCACGATACCTCCCAGCAGCGAACCAAGGGTTACGCCGGCATTACCGAAAGACACCATCAGGCTCGCCGCCAGTTCCGGAGCCTCAGGCGCTTCCGCTGTACTGCGCGTTTGCCCGATCAGGAAACCGCCGGTGTGGACAAAACCCCATATCGAAATGATGATGGCCATGGGAACGAACAATCCGCCGAAAGTGTACGCCAGCAGGTGCGCGAGTACAAGTGAGAGTAAAAACAGCCGGGTGGTGAGTATCACATTTTTGCTGAGTGCAATGCCCGTAAGCCAATTACCGGCAATCCCCGTGGTGCCGAACAATAAGAGCATCAGGCTGATCTCTTTGCCGCTCATGCGGGATATTTTCCCCAGGTATTCAGCCAGGTAGCCGTAAGTAGCAAACATCCCGGCGATCATGATCATGGTAGCCATGAGGTTGACCCAAAGCTGTCCGCGGCGCAATGCTTTCAATTGTCCTTTGGGAGCCGCGTCTTCATTTACCGGCATAGTGGGCACCAGGGCCGCCAGCGCTACGAAAGCAATAAGATTGATCACGCCGGACAGGATAAATGAAGCTTGCCAGTTGATCAGCTCCGCTACATAGGTCGTGATCGGAACGCCTAACACCGTAGCTACGCTCAAACCGCCCAATACTACAGACACCGCTTTGGGCGCGTCTTTCGGCCCTACCTGTTTAGACGCCGCCACCGTGGCTACCGCCCAGAATACCGGGTGCAGGAATGCCGGCAGTATCCGTGCGATCATCAGCACGGTAAAGTTAGGCGCTACGGCAGACAATACATTTGATAATACGAAGATCCCCAGCACAAGACACATCATCAGTTTGCGGTTGATCCTCGAGGTTAGCATCACGGAGAACGGGCCGGTTAATGCGATGGTAAGCGCAAAACCGCTCAGCAGCCAACCCGCTGTATCAATAGAAACATTAAACTCCCGGGCAATGGTGGGCATGATGCCAATCACGCCAAATTCCGTGGTAATGATACCAAAAGCGCCGAGCGCCAGTACATAGATCGACTTTTTCATAAATTCAAACATTCGGATGTTTCGATATATTATATCGAAAGTGATGTAAATCGGGTGATGGTTCCAGTTTTGACCGGGAGGTTGAGATTAGCTTTTAAGGGCTTGCAGGAAGTTGATGTATTCGTCCAGGACGGCCTGGTTCAACATGTACTTGAGGTTTCGCCCTTCTTTTTCAGGAATAAGCAGGTCCGCATCCACCAGTTGTTTCAGATGGTGAGAAATGGAAGGCTGCGCCAGGTCCAGGAAATCGTGTATTTCAGTACAATAGAGGCAGTCTTTTTTCTTCCGGAATGCTTCCAGGATGGTAATTCTGCTGGCATCGCTTAACGCCTTGGAGATCCTTTCAAATTTCTTGCTTTCCATGCTTTCCCGTTTCGTACTATGCAAAGATACATAGAAACATCGAAATGTATGAATGTTTATTTTTTGCTGCCGGGTTTTTATTTTTTGAATTGGGGGCAAAGAGTGAATTAAAATCTTTTCATTACCTTTGTGCACCTTATTTAAAATGAGTGAATTGACTCTGTAGCTCAGTTGGTAGAGCAGCTGACTCTTAATCAGCGGGCCTAGGGTTCGAGTCCCTACAGGGTCACACGTCTTGGGACAAGTCTGAAAATAGACTTGTCCTATTTTTTTACCCGGTGGTTCTTCAAATAAGCTCTTCACAATCAAAACCCTTGCTTCGCACTATTTTGATTATCTCATCGGATATCTGTGCTGACGCTTCTATGCGTAAGATCCTGTCGCAGTCTTCCAGGTCAAAGTTCCATCTTGAAATAAATAAGTGCCCGTTGAATAAAGGCGCTAGCTCCCTGATTGCTTTGGAAGTGTTTACATTCGTTCTAAAAACTAATATTTCCCGGGGTAAATTGTCCATTACTGTATCGTATAATCCTTTACGTCCACTTCCGATAACCTGAAATATCCATAAGCGAAGTTTGCAAAATGGGTCTGGTTGACGATGTTTCCTCTCACCGAACCTGGCGCTGTCTGAAACGGCCCGCTACCGGCCCCGGACGCTGTTAACAATTTCCTGAAATAATCATAATATCTCCCGGAAATCCCATACAGCCTGATGTTTATCATATCCCCGGCCTTCAGGTCTTCGTCAGAAAAATATTCCTGCATCAGCTTGCCCTGGCTGTTCTTGTCATCTTTGGCCTTATAATCCGGGAACGTTGATACAGGTGAAATAATGCGGTGCAGATAGTGGTTTTCCTCATCGCCATTATCCGGGTAGTAATATGTGATCTCCACTTCATCGCCTCCAAACCCACCGGCATTATTTTGTGCAATATTATTTTCAATATCCGGTACGCCTATACAAGTTTCGGTGGCGGTATAGGTTTCCCCGTTTAAAACTACTTTTAAGGTATAAGTTTCCCCGATCACCGGGCGGAAATTGGAGCAGATATATTCTCCCGTACCGGGATCTTCTATAAAACTAAAAACAATATTTGCCGAGTTTGTTATCACTATATCCGCTCCGGAAACTGTTGGAAATTCCGTACTGTAATATCCTGTTGTGGTGGAGAGCCTGATCTTCTGCTCGTTGCCTGCCGTACCCTTTACCCAGTCGATCGATGCGTCAATGACCAATTTCGGCGCTGCTGTTTCCAGGTCCACTTCCACTACTTTGGTGCAGGACGGCAGGAAAAAACAGGATGAAACAACCAGGGATGTAAGTATATTTTTCATCTTTACTTTATTAGCATTAAAATTTGAAATTGTAAGTCACTCCCGGGGTGATACCGAAGATCGATATCCTCTTTGCCTCGCTCAACCCTGTTTCCCTGTTTTGCTCGAACATGAGGGACGCGGCATTGTTCCTGCCGTAAACATTGTAGATACTGAACACCCATTCACCTTTCCATCTTTTTTTACTGTCTGGTTTTGGCGTGTAGGTTGCCGACAGATCCAGATGATGATAAGCCGGAAGCGAGTTGATATTCCGCTCCCCGTAATTCGCGATCGTAATTCCCTGGTACTGGTATTTGCCGACGGGATAGGTTGCAGCTTTCCCCGTTTGATAGGTAAAAATGCCGCCCAAACTCCATTTTCTAGCCAGTTGATAAGCGGCTGTAAGTGAAAGGTTATGCGTTTTATCATAATTGGCCCGGTACCATTGGCCGCTGTTAATGCCGGGTTCTCCTGCATTCCTGCCCGGTGTACGCTGCTCTGCTTTAGAAAGTGTGTAAGAAAGCCAGCCGCTCAGTTTCCCGGTATTTTTCTTCAGCATCACCTCCAGCCCGTAAGCCCTTGCCTCCCCGTTCAGCAATACCTGCTCTATGGCTTTGTGGGCAATCAATTCGGCGCCGTCAATGTAATCGGCTTTGTTTTTAATTTTCTTGTAAAAGGCTTCTGTTTCCAAAGAATATCTTCCATTGCTGAAATTCCTGAAATAGCCCAATGCGACCTGGTCGAGGATTTCAGGTTTCAGGTACTGGTCGCTCGGCGCCCAGATATCGAGCGGGGAAACGGAAGCGGTGTTGGAAATTAAATGGATATACTGGCTCATCCGGTTATAACTTGCCTTAATGGACTGGTTGTCATTGATGGCATAGGAAACGGCCAGGCGGGGTTCTAAATTCCCAAAATCAATGATCTTTTTGTTTTTCCCGTAATATGTCATACCCGCAGGCGTTCCTTCCTCATAGATCTGTAACCCGGGATTAAAAACCACTGCCTGATCATTGGCATAATTATTTACATGCTGTTCCCCTAACCGCTGGAAATGGCTATACCGCAGTCCATAATTCAATGATATCTTATCCGTGAGTTTTTGCTCGGCACTGATATACAATGCATTTTCCCAGGCATATTTTTTTTCTATCTGGTCGGCGTTGATGGGCGATTTATCATCCATGGGTCTTATTGTGCCGGGGTTGAACTGGTAGTAAATGGAATTGACGCCATAATTCAAAACCAGCTTATCAGACAGGTGATGGTTAAAATTGTACTTGAGGTTGTAATTCCGGATGTCCGATGCCCAGTCAATGCCAACATATTTTATCTTCAGGCCGTAATCGTATTTGCTGTAAATGACCGATGCATTGGAAAATAATTTCCCGGAAAAGTTATGATTCCAGCGAAGATTAAAGAATGAGTTCGAATAATTATTGGTGAAAGAATTGCTGAAATCCATTTTATCCTTGCCGAAATATCCCGAAAGGAAGATCCTGTTATTGTCATTGATCTTATAATTCAGTTTAGCATTCAGATCATAAAAAGAAACAGAATTAGAATTATCAGCCAGTTTCAGGAACAAATGAGCATAAGAAGTGCGGCCGGCAACCACGAATGAACCTTTATCTTTCACGATAGGCCCTTCTGCCAGCAACCTGCTCGAAATCGCCCCGATCCCGCCCGCTACGTGATATTCTTTGCTGTTCCCTTCTTTTTGATAAATATCCAAAACAGCGGAAGTGCGCCCGCCAAAATTAGCGGGTATTCCGCCTTTATACAATTTCAGGTCTTTGATCACATCAGCATTAAAAACGGAGAAAAAGCCGAACAGGTGCGAAGTATTGTAAACAACAGCTTCATCCAGCAATATCAGGTTGCCGTCAACCGAGCCGCCCCTGACGTTAAAGCCTGTTGCGCCTTCCTGCGCAGTGGAAACTCCGGGAAGTTGCAGGATAGCTCTTAAAATATCCACCTCTCCCATAACTGCCGGCATCTTTTTAACAGTAGCAATGGAGAGTTTATTCACGCTCATTTCCGGCTTTTGGATGTCGCTTGCTGAACTATTGTGTTTTATCACTACTTCATCCAAAGTCTTGCTTTTTTCAAGCATCGAAAAATTTTTCTTGGTGCTTTCTTTCAGGGAGATATGTTCCTCGACACTCTCAAATCCTATGCAGCTGATAACGATCGTATATTCTCCTTTGGGCAGGGTGATAGTATAAAAACCATACGCATTGGAAATGGCTGAAACTTTGGCTTCAGGAACGAAAATGCTTGCGCCGCTTATTGTTTCGGTATTTGTTTTTATGGTGATTGTTCCACTCAATGTGACCTTTTCCTGCGAATAGGCCCCGGATGAAATGGTCAGAAACAGTAGTAGTGTATGAATGATCTTGTGCCTCATCTTTTAAAATCGATTTAACATTGAAACGTGGACACAAAATTATTCCCCTGGATGACCGCCTTTTTTTAATTATACCAAACACGGCATCTTTTATAGCAAAGTATGCCAGGGTACTACCAGATATTTCTTGCTTTATGCGTTTTTCCAATGCTTCCTGCTTTCGTATAAAAAGCACACATTTTCGTATAAAAGCAGGCCGGACCATTCGCTTTAAATGGTAAATTTGTCCTATACAATCTTGTAAATGAATGATCTTACCCATCAGCAGCCTATCAGCGAAAACGTGCTTTTCCGTTTCCTGGTTTCACCCGAACGCAGGATATTCCGGCACCTGCTGCTCATCGTTTTTATAGGTATTGTGTTGTACAACAGCACTTCCATCATCCCAAACCCGGTAATGGTATTTATATATTTCATTATATTATTCTATGTAAATATGTATGTACTGGTACCGAAGCTTTTGTTCAGGAACAGGAATTTCGCATACTGCTTAGCTGTTATCTGCATCCTTATTATAGTGGCTATTGGCGGTCAATTTTTCAATCCCTTTAGTAAAGAGAATGGGGTGAATGTCCCGCTTTTTTCCTTCCTTACCGTGCTGCTGTTAGCGGCTTCCTCGTCTATAAAACTGTTCCAGAAGGGAATGATGGACAAACAATTGATCTATGAACTGAAACAATCCAAAGCCTATGCAGAACTGGAACAATTGAAAAACCAGATCAACCCGCATTTTTTGTTCAATATGCTAAACAATGCCAATGTCTTAACGAAGAAAGACCCCGAAAAAGCCTCGCAGGTCCTAATGAAGCTGAGCGATCTGCTTCGCTACCAGCTTTATGACAGTACAAGAGAAAAGGTGTTGCTAACCTCGGATATTCATTTCCTGGAAGATTTTTTAAATTTGGAGAAAGTAAGGCGGGATAGTTTTGATTTCCTGATCTCAAAAGAGGGAGATCTGAGCGGCGTGCAAATCCCCCCGTTATTGTTTATTTCGTTCGTGGAAAATGCGGTGAAGCACAACAATGACGCAACTAAATCGTCTTATGTAAACCTGTATTTCGATGTCAGGAACGACGAACTTTTCTTCAAATGCATCAACTCCAAACCTGCGCTTAAATCCGTTAATAACACTGGCGGATTGGGATTGACAAATATTAAAAGAAGACTGGAACTTTTGTTCCCGGCAACACATAGTTTACAAATCGAAGAAGACTCGGACAGATATTGCGTAACCTTGATCATAAAGCTATTACCTGCATGAACTGTATTATTATAGATGACGAACCTTTGGCAAGGGAAGCCATAGAAATGCTGATCGGTCAAACCGACAACCTGGACCTAGTCGGTTCGTTCAGCAGTCCTGAAGCCGTCACAAAGTTTATTGAAAACAATACAGTTGAATTAATCTTTCTTGACATACAAATGCCGGGGATCAACGGAATTGAATTTGCCCGGACCATTCCGAAAGAAACATTTGTGATCTTTACAACCGCCTATTCTGAATTTGCCACTGACAGCTACGAAGTAGATGCGATCGACTACCTGATAAAACCCGTGAAATTGGAGCGTTTTCAGAAGGCTGTTGAAAAAGCTCTCACCTACTCCAAATTATTCAAGGCGGATTACGCTGATAACAATATCGAACAGGTTGCAGATGATTTCTTCTTTGTGAAAGCAGACCGGAGGATCTTTAAGGTCTACTTCAATAACATACTTTTTATCCAGGGTCTAAAAGATTATGTCGTGATGCACAGCGAAAACCAGAAATTAATTACGGCGATGAATATCAAAACCATCTACGATCAGTTACCCAAAGATATGTTTGTGAGAGTAAGCAAATCCTATGTCATCAACGTTAAGCATATCGGCTCTGTAGATAATAACACGGTGTATATAGGTACAAACGAAATCCCTATCGGGAGTATTTACAGGGATTTCTTTTTCAATGAGTTTATAACCAAAAAGATCGTGAACAGGTAAGTCCTGATCACTTTCCCTGGCTATTCCTTCCCTCCAAAATCCACCATCCACTGCACCCCATACTTATCCGCAATTTACCTCCCTGCAATCTTCACTTCTCCCGCCGGCCTGTAAGTATTAAAGATCACCCCTTTCGGCGTACTGGCCGTTTCCACCAGCGAAAGCCCTTTAGCCGGCACTCCATTCTCAAACAGCCGCTTCCCTTCTCCCAGCACCACGGGGTACACCCACAAACGGTATTCATCCACCAGCTCCGCGGCGGTGAGCGCCTGCAGCAATACGCTGCTGCCCCAGGTATGCAGCTCCGGGCCATCCCCTGACTTCAGCCGGCGGATCTCTTCTATTACCTCGCCGCTTATACCCTGTGAATGCTCCCAGCTAAGCTGGCCTGGGCGATGCGTCACCACGTATTTCGTTGCCTTGTTGAATGCTTTGGCGATCGGGTTGCCGGCCGGCTGGTGCGGCCAGTAGCCGGCGAATATGTCGTAGGTCCGGCGGCCCAGCAGCAGGTCGAACCGGCCTGCCATGATCCTGCCGATAGCCTTGCCCGAGGCCTCGTCTGCAAATGGCATGGACCAGCCGCCATGGGTAAACCCGTTGCTCCTGTCTTCATCCGGGCCGCCGGGCGCCTGCATAACGCCGTCCACCGTTACGTGGGTGATGGCTATGATCTTTCTCATGATCATTCTTTTTTGTGTTTGTGATATATACCAGGATCAGGGAGCGTCCGGTATTTCGGGTTCTACGAGCTTAGCCAGCTTTTCCAGGGATTCCTGCCAGCCTAAATAGCACATTTCAACAGGTATCATAGCGGGAATACCTTCCTGTGTGATCTTTACCTCTGTGCCGGCAATATTTTTACTGAGCAGCACGGTGGTGGTCATTTCTCCCGGCAGGTTGGGATCGTCGAATGTATCCGTGTATTTCAAAACCTCGTTGGGCTTCAGTTCCACGTATTTTCCGCCGAAAGAATGGCTGTTGCCGGTGGTAAAGTTCTGGAACGACATTTTGAAGGAACCGCCCGTCTTTGCATTCATTTCATGAACGGTGCAAACAAATCCATAAGGCGGCAGCCATGATGCAATAGCCGCAGCTTCGGTAAATGCGCGGTAAACCTTTTCCGGGGATGTTTTAAGGACCCTGTGCAGGGAAACAGTGTTGTTTGACATAACATTTTATTTTAGCTCCTACTCTTCTGGCTTTTCGGTTTCGCCCGTTTTTTCGTGGTCGCTGCTCCACTTGTTTTTTTGCTGATGTTTTCAACACAACAAAGATGGCGGGAAAACCGGAATTGAACAGTGGTCGTATACGACAAATTGGGGGGTGTTTACGACTTTACCCCTTCAACCCATTCCTGAGCCATGCAGGCAAGTAAATTGAGCTATGGAAGAAAGTGCTCCTGTTGCGCAAAGCTGATCTTTGCATCATCAAATCAATAAAACAGCAAACAATGGCAACAGTAACAAAAATAGCCCTGGGCAATAACGGGCCGCTCGTATCCAAGCTCGGCCTGGGCTGCATGCGCATGTCACCCGTCTGGGGAGGCCCCTCCCGCGACGACAATGAAAGCATCGCCACCATTCAAACGGCTTTAGACAATGGTATCAACTTCCTGAACACAGGAGACTTTTACGGCGCCGGCCACAATGAACTGCTGGTGGGCAAAGCCATCAAGGGCAGGAGGAACGATGCGTTTATCAGCGTTAAATTCGGCGGGCTCGTCTATGGCGGCCAGTTCATAGGCCTGGACCTGCGGCCCGTCGCCATCAGGAATTTTATCAATTATTCCCTCGTGCGCCTGGGCGTAGATACCATCGACCTGTATGAACCCTGCAGGCTCGATAACAGCGTACCGGTAGAAGATGTGATCGGCACGGTGGCAGACCTCATCAAAGAAGGGAAAGTGCGCTACCTCGGCGTTTCGGAGATCACTGCAGGCCAGCTGCGCAAGGCACACAGCATTCACCCGGTAACAGCGCTGGAAATCGGTTATTCGTTGGCGGACCGCCAGATAGAAAGCGAGCTGCTTCCTACCGCCAAAGAGCTGGGCATAGGCGTGGTGGCATTTGCCAACACAGCCGAAGGGCTGCTCACAGGCGATATGAAAGCGCCTCTTCCCGCCGGCGCATATCAGCACCATTTCCCGCGTTTCCAGGGCAATAACCTGGTAAAGAACCTGGAAAAAGTGGAAGTATTGAAACAAATGGCAAAAGAAAAAGGATACACGCCCACACAGCTGGCCATTGCCTGGGTGAATGCGCAGGGCGGGCATATCATGCCGTTGGTCAGCATGAGCAGCAGGTCGCGCCTGCCGGAAAACATGCAGGCCATGGAGATCACATTCACGCCCGAAGAAATGAATACGCTTAACACGCATTTTTCACCCGGCGCAATATTGGGAGGCACCTACCTGCAGCGGTAGCGGCCTGTTTATTATCTTTATGCGATGACAAATCCAACTGAAATAATCCCCGGGCTCATCTTCTACTCCTACTATGCAGCCGTGCGCAAGGAGAAGGTAGCATTCCTGGAGCATAATATCCTGGTATTGCAGGTCTCAGGCCGCTTCATGCTGCAAACGGCCAGCCACAGCGCCTCCATGGGACCGGGCGAAATGATGCTGATCCAAAAGAACCAGCTGGGAGAGATCACCAAAACGCCTTTGGATGGCGGGGATTATCAAACCATTGTCATCAGCCTGCAGGAAGACCTGCTCAGGAAAATAGCGCTGGAGGAACGGATAGAGATAGGCCGGAAATACACCGGCCCCTCCAGCGTTATTGTTCCCGGCAACGATTTCCTGCATGCTTTTTTCCAATCCCTGCTGCCCTACATCCGCCACCCGGAAGAAAAAATAACCCATACGGTAGGCATGCTGAAAGTAAAGGAGGCGGTATACCTCCTCCTCAATACCATGCCCGCGCTCCGGGAATTGTTATTCGACTTTTCGGAACCTTATAAGATGGACCTGGAAAAGTTCATGGTCCTCAATTTCCACTACAACATCCCGCTCGAACAATTTGCAAGGCTCACCGGCCGAAGCCTGGCCGGGTTCAAGCGCGATTTCCAGAAGATATTCGGCATGGCGCCCCGGCAGTGGCTGCTGGAAAGAAGGCTGGCGGAAGCCCGGCACCTGATAGAAAAAAAGAACAAAAAGCCTTCAGCTATTTATTTGGATTTAGGCTTCGAAAGCCTCTCCCACTTTTCGCATTCTTTCAAGAAAAAATTTGGCAAAGCGCCTACGGAATGGCTGGTGTAAGCTGGCGTCATTGAGTATTTTTATCGTTTCGTTGTTTTGAATCCGAAAACTTAGCGATCCGCTTTTTCTGTTCCAACGCTACCTGGGCCATCTTTTCCTCTCCCAATGCTTCCAGGAGCAGGTCGTCTATAGATTTGTTCCTGGAATTTGACAGCAATTCCTGGTGCTGATGCTCGGTATCCTTCAGGATGTTAATGACCACCTGTTTGTCTTTAGGATCTATACCCTGATACATCAGCAGCGTGGGTTTATACAAAAGCTGGTATATTTTGAACAGGATCTTTTCGCCGGCTTTTGTTATGCTGACAAGCTTTGCCCGCTTATCATCCGGGTCAGTTCTTTCCGCCACGTATCCCAGTTTTTTCAACCTGCTGAGGATATCAATGCCCGTGGTCTGCTCGGTGAAATTGTATTGTATGATCTGCGCTTTCTTTACTTCTTTTAAATGGTAAATGGAGTTTAGGAAATAGAACCATTCCAGTTCAAACCCCGGCATTTCCTGCAAGGCCATTTTTGAATATACTGTTTGCATACCTGCAAGTCTCCCTATCAACTTTGCAAATACAGTATCCAGGTCAGGCGGGGTAAGCCCGCTGAATAATTGGCTGTTGCTTTCTTTGGCCAGGAAATACATGCAGAATTCCGTTGCCGAAGCCGCCGTGTTCTTCCGGGAATATTCTTCCCAGGCGCCGATTAGTTTCACCAGTTCAGTCATAACTTATATCGAATTCGACATAAAAATAGCAAAAAAGAGGCAATAATTGGATTTTATACCTACATTTGTATCGAAACAGACATTTTAAACATTAAAATAGAGCGAAAACGATAAAGTAAAAACAACCCACAAAATGATCAAAATGGACAATATAACAGCAAGTTACCTTACCAGGGCTGAGATATGGCTATGCATCACCACGCTCATCTATTTTCTCATGAACGGCGCGCAGATCTTTGAGACCCTTGTGTTTGTCCCCAAATGGACAGATGCTCCGCCCTCCAATTTCAAACTATTGCTGGACGGGCGCGGAGCCAGCCTGAAAAACTTCTGGATCATCTTCCATTCATTACATGAGATCACATTCATACTCGCGATCATATTCTGCTGGAAGATCGGTTTTGCCCGGAACTGGCTGCTGATCTTATTCGCCATTCACTTTGCAGTAAGGGTTTGGACGCTTGCGTTCTTCGCGCCCAACATCATCAATTTCCAGAAAATAGCGGAAACGCCTTCCCTGGTAAAAGACCTGGCTGCGAGAACATCTCTCTGGCAAACGCTCAACTACATCCGGGTAGCCATTTTTATAGCGGTTTCGATCGGGTTGGTCCCTTTATGCGTCAGGGTATTTAGCTTAAGACATTGAGGCGGCTAGTCAGAAGAACCTGACCGTTATTGATAAATGACCACCATCAAGAGGTTTTGATGGTGGTCATCTATTTTGCAATTTGCAATATAGCCGGTATATAACTAGAT
This sequence comes from Chitinophaga sp. YIM B06452, assembly GCF_039655965.1. Lineage (NCBI taxonomy): Bacteria > Pseudomonadati > Bacteroidota > Chitinophagia > Chitinophagales > Chitinophagaceae > Chitinophaga > Chitinophaga sp. YIM B06452. The sequence goes on from NZ_JAWLKY010000002.1 coordinate 151,337, forward strand.
CTTCGCGATAAGTTTCAGCGTTTTCAGGTCAAACAGCAGGATCTCGCTTTTGTCTGTCTTATCGTATCTGCCATTATTGTTGCTGTCGTAGTGCCCGGTGATCACAAGTCCTCCCGTCTGCCGGTTCACGCCCCAGGTTCGCGTATAAAAATTATCCGGCGTCAACTGCACTTTTTCTTCCCCGTCTACAGAAAGCCCGAAAAGCTGGTAAGGGTCACTCCAGTCTATGCGTTTGCTGTTATCCAGGTTCACCGTGCGCGCCTCCACGATCACCCGGTTGATCTGCAGGCTGTCTATCCTGATCTGCTCAAGCTCCGATATATTCCCGTCCTTTGGGAAATCGACCTGCCTGCTCCGGCCGGTCTTTGTGTTGATGAATAACAGCTGCGTGCTGTTCAGGGTCGCCATTTTCCCCAGGTGCTCAATGGTCGCGATGGTATAATCCGTGCCGGTAATTTCTTTCAGCTTGTTAAAGTGAACATAATTGGTTTTGTCCTGCCCGTACACCGGAATTATCCAAAGGGAAAAGAATAAGACTATAGCATGTTTCATTGTATATGGATTTGGTTTGTTTTGCCAGGGATAGGGTGCTTTTTAGCTAAGACGCCCGGGTACAGGAAAAGTTTCAGGCACAGGAGGTTGTTTTTTGCAACTTGAGAAGTTCACACCTTTTACCGCGGAGTAAAATTTGATATATTTGATACAATGCCCTGCGGCAGCCCGGCTTATTGTATTCGTAACAAAAACATTACGGATCTCCTCATGCATTTCTTTAAAAATTTCCTGTAGGCTGCCCTCCTTCTTGTTTGCACTGCCTCCGGCGTTTTCTCCCAATCCTTTACCAAAGCCCAGATGCAGGAAGACCTGGACACACTGATCCACACCATCGCCCGCGTTTCTCACCGAGATGAATGCGGACTCCATTCCTTTCCTGCAAAGGGAACTGGCACGCTACCGCACGCAAGACCTCAGCCGGATCATTATCGATTTCAGGAATAACGGCGGCGGCGGCGATACCACCTGGCAGTCGCTCTACGCGGCCATCCTGCCCGTGCCGGTTTCGTATCCGCTGAAGATCAGCGCCAATAAAGGATTTGGGAAAGAAAAGGAAACAGGCATTTCCTGGGCGTGGGGTTTGCGCCGCTGGTGCTCACACTGCCGCATTCAAAGCTGCCCTACCGCATTGCGCCTTCGCTGGAAACCACCGGCGCAACCCACCCGGCGGACCTTATGCACGACCAGGCTGAAATAGAAGTGCCCATTGATATCCGTGATTTCATCACTACCAGCACCTACAGCGGCAACCTTGGCGATAAAACTTACCTGCTGAATCACGATCCGTTTATCCGGGCAGTGATGCAGCATTAGTTCGGCTACATCATCTAAACCGGCAACTGCCATGGGTTTCATTATTTTCCCGGCACGAGCTTCACCCGGTTCAGTGTATAGCTGTATTCGCCGTTCCCCACCCTGAACCGTTTCTGTTCATCCAGTATAAAAAACACGTTGTCATCCCCTTTCAGCAAATACACCTGCACCCCGGGGTTACTTACTTCCAGCGTATATACCTCCCCGTTAGGGTCTGAAGGGAGGCCTTTGGAAACGGACCATTTGCCTTCCAGCTCCTTCAACCGGTAAGAATGGCCGTCCTGCCACTTCACATCGCCTCCTCCCGTTATGCGCAGCATAAACCTGGCGGGTTTTGAAGTAGCCGGGTCGCGGAAAAGCGTGAGGCGGCATTTGAGTTTTTCGCAATCGCCGGGTATGGCCAGTTTCAGCTGTTGCGCAAGACCTGCGCAGGGCGCCCGCCCTTCAAAAGCGCCTAAAAAAGATGGTCCCCCGGGAATGGGCTGGAAGGTGATGGCTTCTGATATCTTGTTGTCTGCCGCGGCTGTCTGCGCTTTTGAAAGGCCTGTTATCAGCATGCAGGCGGCAATGGTCAGTAACGTTTTCATTGTTTGGGAGATTTACCGGTGATCCTGTTCAGGGTGTAGCTCCAGCCGCCGTTGCCCGTCATCAGGTGCAACTCGCTGTCCAGCAGGTGAAGCAGCTGATCGTTGAGCCTGAGCAGGGAAATCGTTTTACCGCTTTGCGTATCATGCAGTTGATATACGGTTGCCTGGGGATTGGAAGCTGCGCCTTTTTGAATATCCCATTGGCCTTCCAGCGCAATGGTTTTCCCGCCTCCTGCAAATCCTTTGGTGCCCTGCGCCGGCATCCCGTAAGTGCACCGCAGTCTGAAAGTGCGCTCATACAACGCCAGCTCCCATTTCATCAGCCCGCAGCCTTCTTTCGCATCCATGCCGGGCAAAGGCCGCGTGCCCTGGCTGCAGGGCGTGCTGGCTGCGAAAATGACCGGCGGCGGAACGTCGCTTTGCGAATATGCATGCATTACCGACAACAACACTAAGCCTATCGTCAAAAAGGAAAATTTCATAACCCTGCGTTTTCCTGAAAGCTACAACCAGCCCGCCAGCCCGCGTAAAACTTTACACCTCCGGCCCTCCCGGCTTGACAAAAAGCGTTTTTTACCGCAAGCCTTTTTGCAGTTTCCCGGGTTATTGCGCCTATCCTGCGCGCTCTTATGCCTTCACCCGCTGCAACAGCTTCCTGCTTTCTTTGCTCACAAATGTTATCGGCACAAATGTGTCTGTAGGCGCGCCGATATAATACACGGTCCACTCAGGGTCATGCTGCGCAAGCATTTCGCTGATACAGTCCGCGCGGTGCCCCATGGGATTGGCGCAATCGTCCCAATAAAACAACTCCACCCGGTAGTGCAATTGTTGCTTCTGGTTGTTGATGGTCACCTCAACTTCGATCTCCTGCTTGCCCGGGAGCGGAGGAATAGGAATAACAATGTGGCTCATAACGTACGTATTATACCGCCTCCGCCACAAGAAGGCTGCCAACCTGGAGCGGCACGTAATACACATCACTTATGTATGTAATTTTTCGATATCTGTCCGGCAGCGGGCAACCGGGCGTCCCGGAGCGGACGATACAACTGGCGGCGCGGGTTCAGTTTTCCGCATAAAAAAAGCCTCCCGGGCATACCGGGAAGCTTTTATATCTTTTGAAAAATATCTTCTTACTTCTTGTATATGCGGTACAGTTTGCCGCCATCTGTAACGGCATACAAAGCCCCGTCCTTTCCTTCGGTGATATCACGGAAGCGCTCTTTTTCGTTTTCCAGCAGCCTTTCTTCTCCCGTCACTTTATTGTTCTCGATCACCAGCCGCGCAATGTGCGTGCTGCTGAGCCCTGCAATGAAAAGATTGTTCTTCCATTCAGGAATGCTGTCGCTGCTGTAAAAGGTAATGCCGCTGGGAGACAGTACAGGGTCCCAGTAATACACAGGCTGCTCCAGCCCTGCTTTCTGCTGGATGCTGTCGCCGATCTTTTTACCGCTGTACTCAAGGCCATACGTAATGGTAGGCCAGCCGTAGTTCTTTCCTGCTTCTATCCTGTTCAACTCGTCTCCGCCCCTGGGGCCAAACTCCGTTTCCCAGAGATCGCCGGTAGCGGGGTGGAACGCAAGCCCCTGCACATTGCGGTGGCCGTATGAATACAGCTCGGGCCTTGCATCGGCTTTACCTTCAAAGGGATTGCCGGCAACGGGTTTGCCGTCTTTCGTGATACGCACTATTTTCCCAAGACCTGATTTCAGGTCCTGCGCCTGCGGCCTTGTTTCTAGGTCCGAACGTTCGCCGGTGCTCACCACCAGGTTGCCGCTTTTGTCTATCAGGATGCGGCCACCATAATGCAGCGTGCCTTTATAAGCAGGCGTAGCGCGGTAGATCACGGTGGCGCCTTCTATTTTCTTTTCGTCCGCGGAAAGTTTTCCTTTCGCTACAGCGGTCAGGTTGCCTTCGGGCAGTGCTTCGGAGAATACCCAGTATACCATGCGGTTGTTCGCAAAGTCAGGGTCTGCGCGCAGGCCCAGCAAACCGCCCTGGCCGGCGGGGTTTACGGGTGGCAGGCCGGTGATGGAATCGCTCACCTTCCCGTCTGCCGTAGCAATGCGCATGGTGCCTTTTTTCTCAGTGATGAGAAAACGGCCGTCTGGCAGCGTGGTAATGCCCCAGGGGGATTTGAGGTCAGTGCTCAGCACCTTGCCTTCGTAGGCAGTGGCGGATTTTATGCCGCCGATCCTCGTTTGCCCGGGGAATGCCGGTTTATAATCGGTGTTGGCGGCTTTGGTTTCAACGGGCGCGCCGGCAACAGCACTGTCTGCCGTTGCCTCGCCGGTGTTTTTGGGAGCGCTCTGGCCGCAGGATGCTAAAATGAAAGTGCCTCCAAGGCAGATCGCCGCCAGAAAGCCGGGTTTCGGATACATGTTCATAAAATGGTTTTATGTTACGATTGCTACTTAAATATAATCCAAGTTTCTATAATATTCTGCCGCCGGTGCTTGGCCCACAAATTGACGCCCGATTTTGAAGGAATTTTGAAATGACCGCATAGCTTACGGCATGCATTCGCTTTGATTTTGATGGACTTTGAAAAAGAAATACTGTATTTTTGAAATATATTGACAGCCGGGCAGGTAAAGGCTGGATATGATCTCCGCATGAAAAGATTCATCAGAACGATAAAGACTGCACTCTCTTATTCCTTGCCCCTCAGATATATGCGCTACAGGCGCAGGTTCAGGGGAATTGACATACACCCTTCCGCCAACATCCTCGCGCATGGCGGCGTTTTCGATTACACGCAGGGCAATGCCGTAGGCGAGCATTCCAGCATCATCCTTACCGAACGGTCGCGCATATACCTGGGCAAGGGCTCCTGGGTGGGCAAAGACGTGCTGATAGAACCCGTTCCCGGCGGCGCGGTTGTGATCAACGACCGGAGTTCCATACAGGACCGCTGCCGTTTGATCGGCGAGGTGACCATTGGCGCCAATGTGCTGCTGGCGCCTAATGTCTTTATTTCTTCCGGCAATCACTTTTACGATGTGGAACCTTATGCGCCCATCCGCTACCAGGACGAGCTGGTGCATTCCAACGCGGAATATGAAGCGCTGCGGAGCCAGGAAGTGGTGATTGAAGACGATTGCTGGATCGGCACGAACGTCGTGATCATGCGGGGCGTGAGGATCGGCAAGGGAGCCATCATCGGGGCGAACGCGGTGGTCACCCGCGACATAGACCCCTATTGGATCGCAGGCGGCATACCCGCCAAAAAGCTGAAGCCACGGTTCAATTTCGTACCGCCTTCTTACATCAATGTAACTGTAAAAGAACAATGGCCCTTTTTCTATTCCGGGCTCCTGCTGGAAACACAGAACGGAAGTTCCCTCATGCGAATGGGCAGAGAATTCGTAGTTTGCCTGAAACCTGCGGCGGAAACGGCTGTAAAAGAGATCAGCCTGCAGGTGGACGCCCGGCAGCTTCCCGGCGGAACTACGCTGCAATATAACGGTCACGCGCAAACGCTGCAGGAGGGTATTCACAAATATACATTCCCGGCCGGCGCGGCGACCGATGGCATGTATCAATTCACACTGACATTCCCGGCCGCCGCAGGCCCGGGGCAGGCAAAGCTCTACCTTGCTGAGGCAGGGCTTCAATAACATTCACAGTATAAACTTACCCATATGAGCTTGATCAAGGATATACGGATATTCCTCAAAGGTTATTCCGTATACAAAAAGGAAAAACAAACACCCGAAGCCGCCTATCTCAGCATGCGGAGGCTGTTCGCCAAGACCAACGGCCGCTTCAACAACATTGCCGCTTCGCTGGAAACTGCTTTCCTGCCCAAATATAAATTCGGCGCCAGCATTAACGGCATACTGGGCACGCTTTCGCCGGACGAAGTGAAACAGGTGAGCCAGTCCATCCGGGAAAACGGCTTTTATGTTTTTCCCCGCCCGCTGGAAAAAGAAAAAGTAGACGAGCTGATCAGGTTCGCCCGCACAACACCCGCCATTCCCCGCATCGCGGGCGACAGAACCCCGGCGGTATACAGCAGCGAACAACCAGTGAGCCCGGTATACGATTTCACGGCGCAATCCTTGTTCGAAGCGCCGGTGATACAGTCGCTGCTGACAGACCCCACCGCCCTGGCCGTAGCGCAGGAATACCTGGGCCCCAGGCCCATGCTGGACCTGGTGACCATGTGGTGGAGTACCGCCGCCCGCAGGAACACAGACCTTTCCGGCGCCGCGCAGCTGTATCACTTCGATATGGACAGGATCAAATTCCTCAAGTTCTTCATTTACCTCTCCGATGTGAATACGCACAACGGCCCCCACTGCTACGTGAAAAGGTCGCACCGCATCAAACCCAGGCCCGTACGCAGGGACGGCAGGATACCCGATGAGGAGCTGATGGCCAACTACCCCGCCGCCGATTTCGCGGAGATCACCGGGAAAGCAGGAACGATACTGGCGGTGGATACTTCCGGCTTCCACAAAGGCAAACCGCTGGAACAGGGAGAACGTTTGCTGTTCCAGATGGAATTCGCCACCAGCATGTTTGGCCAGAACTATCCGCCCGTGCAGGTAACAGACAAGATCGCGAAAGAATTCCTGGACAATACGAAGAAGTACGAAAGAACCTATAAGGAGATATTAAAGGAGCACTAAACGATTCCCATATTGCAAAGAGCCGCGCTTAATACGCGGCTCTTTTGTTTTCCGGGCCCGGCGGGCAGGCGGCATCTTCCTATTTCCCCCTGATCTTTTTTCTATGTTCCTTTCCCCAGCGGATCATTTCAAGGATGATGCCGCCGAAGGACTTGCAGTACTCTGTGGACATATATTCCACTTTCGTGGGAAAATCAGGGTCTTCCACCCGTTTCACCAGCTTGTTCAGCTCCATCTCCTTCAGCTCGCGCGACAGCATGCGCGTGGTAATGCCGGGGATGCTGCGCTCAATTTCCCGGAATCGCCTGTTGCCGTTGCAAATGGAGTTGATAATCGGCAGCTTCCATTTGCCGCCGATCACGTAGATGGTGTCCTGCAGGGCCTGCACCTCCTCCGCCTGGTTCCGCGGGTTGGATAATATTTCGCGTATCTCTTTATTCATCTGGTATCATGCGTTATACTGGTTACAAAGTTATACCAATCTGCCGGTAACTTTGTTTTTGTAATCATAAAAATGACAAGCTAATGAGCATGCAACACAAAACAGCCCTGGTCACGGGCGGCAACAGTGGTATCGGGTATGCCACGGCAAAGGAATTAAAAGCAAGGGGTGCTGCAGTGATCATTACCGGCAGAAGGAAAGAAGCCGTGGAAAAAGCTGCGGCGGAACTGGGAGTGATCCCCTTCGTTGCTGACCAGTCCTGCCTGGGAGACACAGACCGCCTGGCGGAAGAGGTAAAGGACCGTTTCGGGAAGCTGGATATTCTTTTCATCAATGCCGGCATTACCGGTTCTCTCCCGGTAGAACAGGCCACGGAAAAGCACTTCGATGATATCATGAATATCAACTTTAAAGGCGCTTATTTTACGCTCAGCAAATTAATTCCCCTGCTGGCGGACGGCGCTTCGGTAGTGTTCCTTTCCTCCAATACCGCGAGCATGAGCGGGCCGGGCTCATCCGTGTATTCAGCCAGCAAGGCCGCGCTTAATTCGGTGATGAAGATCGCGGCATTGGAACTGGCTCCGCGGAAAATAAGGGTAAATGCCGTGAGCCCCGGTCCTACCAAAACGGAAGTACTGAATAAAGGCGCATTCGATGGAGCAACGCTGAAACTTATTTCCGAAACGCTGGTAAACCGCATCCCGCTTGCCAAATGGGGCGCAGCCGAAGATGTGGCGCAAATGGTCGTCTTCCTGTGCGGGGAGCCGGCCAACTTCATCACGGGCGCCGATTTCCTGGTGGACGGCGGAATGTCTTTGTGACAATAGATCCATCTGAATAGCGGCCCGCATGCATTGCGGGCCGCTTACCTACCCTCTTGTACATATGAAATATTACTCCTATCTTAAAATAGCTTTAAAAGGCAGCCTTTAATCCCTTAGCCAGTACGCAGGTCTTTTTTGCAAGTCTTAAAATATTCCCCCAACCTGTTCGTCTACTGAAACAACAGCTTTTAACTGTTGTAAATGAGAAAAAAGATATTCCGCATCCTCACACACACATTCCTGGCAGTACTGGGCCTCCTCGTACTGCTGACTGTCATAACTTTTATATACATGAAACAAAGCAAGTTCGGTAAAAGTCCGGCCGGGGAAAGGCTGGAAATCATGAAACAATCGCCTAACTATAAAGACGGCAAATTCCAGAACATCCACAACACGCCTGCGCTCACGGAAGGCTATGGTTACATCGGGGTGATCAGTGAAATCCTTTTCAAAAGGTCGCCGCGCCGCAGGCCGGCAGACAGCCTGCCTTCCATCAAGACCGACCTGCGGAACCTCCCGGCAGACAAGGACGTGCTGGTATGGTTCGGCCATTCCTCTTATTTTATACAGGCGGACGGTAAACGTTTCCTCGTAGACCCCGTTTTCAGCGGCAACGCCTCTCCCATCCCGGGCACCACCAAATCCTTCAACGGGGCGGACATCTACACCGTGGCGGAGTTGCCTGACATCGATTACCTGCTGATTTCCCACGACCACTACGACCACCTGGATTATGAAACCATTATCCAGCTGCGGTCTAAAGTAAAAAAGGTGATCTGCGGCCTGGGTGTCGGTTCCCACTTTGAGTACTGGGGCTATGCGAAAGACCAGCTGATCGAAAAGGACTGGCACCAGGAAGTGCCGCTGGGCGGCGGTTTCACCGTACATACCACGCCCGCAAGGCATTTCTCCGGCCGCGGTTTCGTGCGGAACAACACTCTATGGATGTCGTACGTTCTGCAAACGCCTTCCCATAAGATATACATCGGCGGGGACAGTGGCTACGACACCCATTTCTCGGAGATCGGCCACAAATTCGGGCCGTTCGATCTTGCCATACTCGAAAACGGGCAATACGACCCGAAATGGAAATACATCCATTCCATGCCCGAAGAAGTACTGCAGGCGGCTAAAGACCTGAAGGCCAAACGCCTTTTCCCCGTTCATTCCTCCAAGTTCATGCTGGCCAATCACCCCTGGGACGAGCCGCTGGCCAAACTCTCGGAGCTGAATAAAACGGCGGGCATTCCCCTCGTTACGCCTTTTTTCGGCGAGCCGGTGAACCTGAAAGATACCGCCCAGCAGTTCACACAATGGTGGGTAGGAGTTAATTAAGTACCTGTTTAAAAATAATCCGTAGGAGATGTCCAATTTCTGTGAGTCCGGTCATTATAAGGTTGAATCTGATATTTAACCATCAAAAATGACTGTAAAATGGATACATTTCTTGCTCCCATTGAAAAGCCCAAAGGGCTGATGATGAAACTGGCGTATTTCTTTACGAGCCGCCAGTTCGGCAAAGTGCTGATGCCGCTGAAAGTGCACTCCGCGCGCCTGCCGCTGGCCTTCGGGATGTTTTACGGCAAAGTGAACTCCCTCGACAAAAAAGTACAACTGCCTGAAGAAACCATCCTGCTGATCCGCCACCAGGTGGCCCGCATCAACATCTGCCTCTTCTGCATGGACGCTTCGCGTTATGCGCTGATCAACGGCTCCATGAATGCGGCCAAGTTCGATGCGCTGGATGAATACAAGACCAGCCCGCTGTTCACCGAAGCGGAGCGTGCCGCGCTGGATTACGCCACCGAGCTGACCCGCGAAAAAAAGATACATCCATCGACCTTTGCAAGGCTGGCGCATTATTACGACGAAAGCCAGGTCTGCGGCATTGTATGGCTGGTGGCCAGCGAGCACCTGTACAACCTGACCAACCTGGGATTGAATATCCACTCGGATATGCTCTGCGATATTTCAAAAATGAAACGATAAGCAGGGATACAATAGAAAATCCCCGGGGCATGATGCTTCCGGGGATTTTCTATTATTGCAAAGCCCTCTTATTCCTTCACCAGCTCTTCCGCCACTTCTCCTTTTTCCTTTACCAGCAGCTTGTTTCCATTGACAAACTCGAAAGTAAGGTCGCGCTCCTTCATGAAGAAAACGCCTTGCTTTTCCGGGTAAATGGCGAATTGTTTGCCATAGGCCGTTACCAGCAGCGCATCCTCGCCGGCGCTGATCTCAGCAACGCCGGTTTGCGGGCCTTTGTATTTGCCCGCATAGGCACGAAGCACATCAGCAGGCAGCGTGATTGCTTTGCGGGTGCTGAGGTATGGCGCAGGCGCATGATCGTAGCTGAGCACACGGGTCATCTTCCACTGGCCGTTCTGCTTTAGCCAGAGATGCGTGAATTTTGCCCAGCCATCGCGGTGCTCGGGCGCTCCTTTTTTGTTGATATAGAAATAATGTTCCCCGCTGATAATGGCGCCGTAAATGACCTCATTTTTTTCCATCGGGAAAACCTTTACTGTGCCGGGCACCGCCTCCCTTCTCAGGTGAAATTCATCAGGCTGCTTGCAGAGACCATCTTTCATGGAGGCCAGCAGCGCATCCAGCCCGAGGGTGATGCCCCCTTTGTCGTGGTAGAACTCTACGCTGTCTGAAAAAAAGCCGGCAAGACCTTTCAGGTCGCAGGTGTTGTAGGCTTGCCAGAAAAGACTGTCCTTTTCCAGGATGAGCGCGGTAAGCTGCGATTTGTTATCCTGCGCGAAAAGGCGCGCAGTTGTGGCAACAGTCAATAAAATAATGAGGAAATACTTTTTCATTGATGGCGGATGTTTAAATTCGTCCACAAGATAATGAAACATAGTACTATTTTATACATAGTACTATAAACAGATGAAATAACTGATAAACGGAAAATACCGGGGATAAATGGTGTAAATAAAAAATGCCCTGAAGACCAAGGCATTCTCTGTTTTTGTTTTTTTGTGAAACTGTGGGGTTTCCGTTTACTGAAATCGTTTAGTTAAATCCATATACTACCGTGCCTCCCACGTTGCTAGTTGCTGTAAAAGTTTCGGTTTTCACCACTTTGTCGTCCGCCAGGATTTCGATGATCAGTGTGCCGGCCACGGTAGCGTGTGCACTGAAACCGATAGTGGTCGCATACTCTACCCTGCGCTTGAATTTCACGCTGAAGGGCAATGCCGCGTCATCCAGGGTGGTCCTTCCCCCCGTCTGGTTGTCGTAGGCAATATCGGCCTTCGTGACACCGGTGGTTGATCTTACCCTGTACTCGATATTCACGTCTTTCGGGTAACCGGCCATGGGGTTTACCGGGTCATCTTTGTCTGAACAGGAGGCCAACAATGTAACAGCGGCGAAAATGGTAAAAAAGCCCGCGAAAATTTTCTTTAATGACAGGTACTTCATCTATGTATGTTTAAATTTTTTTCTCTGCATTCAGGGGTATAGGAGATATAGTAAGGACTGCTTACAAGCGCAAAGGTACCTGTGCATATGCCTTTCATCAATACCGCCAAACAACGAATTTTGTCTACTGGTTTTCCGGTATATTCGCGGTACCGGAAACTAATGTTCAACATTTATTGTTTATTTGCCCTCATGAAACGATCCATATGCCTGGCCTGCCTCATCGTGTGTGCGTCCCTGGTTGGCAGGGCGCAGTCCAACGGCAGCAAGTATGCAGACAGCCTTCTGCACATTACGCAGCATTCCGCTTCAGACAGCAGCAAAGCATCCGCCTACCTGCTTCTTTCTTACTATTACGCATTCCGCGATTCGGCCCTTGCCCGGCAAAACCTTGACCATGGCCGGAAAGCAGCCGCGCCATATCCGTTCCTCTATGCACTTTCCTACTTCTACGATGGCGTAGCGCGCTACGGCGTTTCTGATGTTGCAGGCAGTGAGATCGCATTTATGAAGGCAGACAGCCTGCTGAGCCAGTTCAGCACAAAAGAAGCCATCAGCTTCCGTTCCAAAACCTGGCGCAACATAGGCATACTCCGGCAGGCGGGAGGAGACGAAGAAGGTTTCGCGGACCTTCTCATCCACAAAGCCATCCCGCTGGCGCAACAGGCGGGAGATACCATTGCCGTCGGGAAAAATTACCTGGACCTTTCACTCGTGTTCAAGAACACCATGCAATACAGCAAAGCCACAGGTTACATCCTGCAGTCCATCCAGGTGTTCAGGACCAAATACTCCGCCGGCGACCTGATCGTGGCCTACAACACCGGCGCGGAGAACTACGTGCTCGATAAAAAATATCCCGAAGCCAGAGCCATGCTGGACAGTGCGTGGAAACTGCTGGCAGACTGGCCCGCCAAAGAACTTTACATTGACTACTACACCGCGGAAAGCATGTATTACGATGAAACGAAGGACTTCCGGAAATCGCTGGCCAGCATAGACAAAGGCGTTGCCCTCGCCCGGCAGCACAGCAAACAGTATGAGGAACAGCGCCTGCTGCTGCAGAAATATTACACGTACTTTAACGCGAAAGACTATACGAATGCCCGGGAAGTATTGAACTACCTGGTAGAACAACCCGAAATGATGAGCCAGATCGGCAACCGGCTGCAGGTGTATTACGGTCTTGCTGAAACCAATTCTACCCTGGGCTCCATGCCTGCCGCCTATAACTGGCTGAAACGTTACAGCCTGCTGAGCGACAGCGTGAATGAAGTGAAGCTCGCCAACAACATACATGCGCTGGAGATCAAATTCAGCTCGGCGGAAAAACAAAAAGAGATCGCCGCACTGAAAATAGAACGTGAAAAGGCCGAGCTTTCCGCCCGCAACAACCGCCTGATCAACTGGCTGCTGGGTACCGCCAGTATGTTCCTGCTCGTGCTCGCCGTATTCTCCTGGCTGATCTACCGCAACAACAAAAAACTGGCGGAGCAGCAGCTCAAAGAGATCGAACAGCAGCAGGAGATACAATTCAGCCAGGCCATGCTGCAGGGCGAAGAGCGCGAACGCCGCAGGGTGGCCGGCGATCTGCACGACGGGCTCGGCGGTATGCTGGCCGGCGTGAAGATGAACCTGACCGGCCTTACCGCAGCGCCCGTGGCAGGCAACGGTTCCGAACTTCACAAAGTGATCAACCAATTGGATTCCTCTATCAGCGAGCTGCGCCGCATTGCGCGCAACATGATGCCGGAAGCATTGCTGAAATTCGGGTTGGACATTGCATTGAAAGACCTCTGCGGTTCCATGATGACGGAAACCGTGAAGATCGGTTACCAGTCTTTCGGCATCGAAGGGTCCATCCCGCAAAACACCCAGGTGACCATCTACCGCATCGTGCAGGAACTGCTGACCAACGCCACGCGTCATGCCAACGCCAGCAACATCCTCGTGCAATGCAGCCAGAACGGCGATACCTTCCTGGTGACCATCGAAGACAATGGCAAAGGTTTTGACACTGCGCTCGCGTCCAGGGCCAAAGGCATCGGGCTGAGCAATGTGAAACGCAGGGTGGATTACCTGCATGGCAATATGGAGATCGTATCCGCTGAAAATGAAGGCACCACTATAAACATAGAATTGAATGTTGCATAACGACAAGATAGCGCTGGCCATAGCAGACGATCACCCGGTGGTGATCGAGGGCCTGCAGAAGCTGCTGGAAAACAAGGAGCACATCCGCATTGCGGGCTGCTTTACAACAGGCGCCGGCATCATGGATTTCCTCAAAACCAACCGCGCGGACATTGTGCTGCTGGACATTACCTTGCCCGACGCCAATGGCATGGACCTTTGCAAAGAGATCAAGCAGCTCTCCCCTTCCACCTGCGTGCTGGCGCTGAGCAATCACAGCGAGCGGAGCATCATCATGCAGATGTTGCAGAACGGCGCCAGCGGCTACCTGCTGAAGAATGCATCCGGCGACGAGCTGATGAGCTGCATCAACGAGGCGCTCAGCGGGCAGGTCACATTCAGCAGGGAAGTAAAGGAAATCATAGCGCGCCCGGGCCTGAGCGAACTGAAGCAGCTGCCGCAACTCACGCGCCGGGAAAAGGAAATACTCCAGCTGATCTCCGATGGCAAAACCACCGCCGGCATTGCGGAAGAACTATCGCTGAGCCCGCTTACCGTAGAAACCCACCGCCGGAACCTTTTACAGAAATTTGAAGTAAAGAACGTAGCCGCGCTGATCAAAACAGCGGTGCAGCAGGGGTTATTGTGACGCGGTTTGTTCGCAGGCCCGGCCGGGCAGGACAAACACAGTAATTCCGCATCATTAAACACTATCCGGGTATTGATGACGCCCCATAAGCGTGATAGCTTTGCTGGTATCCGCTTCACGCTTATTTAAAATTCATCAGTATGAAAAAACGAACCCTTTCCCGGAACGGCGCCCTCGTCACGAAATGCATCGCCGCGTTCCTTATCCTGGTCCTGCAAACCGGCCTCGCTTTTGGCCAAAGCCCCCTGAAAAATATTGTACTGGTGCACGGCGCATTTGCCGATGGTTCCGGCTGGGAGGATGTGTATAAGATCCTTTCCAAAAAAGGCTACACGGTACATGTTGTCGGCAATCCGAACACGGGCCTGCCGGATGATGTGGCGGCCGTTCACCGCGTGCTGGACAAGATCACCGAGCCCGTGCTGCTGGTAGGTCACTCTTACGGCGGCGCCATCATCACCGAAGCCGGTAATCACGAGCGGGTGGCTGGTTTGGTATACGTAGCCGCATTTGCTCCCGATGCCAACGAACCGCTGCTGAAACTGCTGGAATCTGCCCCTCCCACTCCAAAAGCCGGTTACCTGCCGCCGGATAAGGATGGCTTCGTTTGGTACGACAAAACAAAATACCACTCCGGTTTTTGTGCAGACCTGCCGAAGGATAAAGCCGCATTCATGGCCGACTCCCAGGTACCTGTAGCGGCCTCTGTATTTGGCGCCGTGATCGCCAATCCCGCCTGGAAAACCAAAAAAAGCTGGTACGTGGTGGCCACGCAGGATGAATCCATTCACCCGGACGGCCAGCGTTTCATGGCAAAACGTGCAGGCGCCACCGTTACCGAGGTGAAAGCCAGTCACGTGGTATATGTCAGCCAGCCCAAAGCCGTCTGCGAGGTGATCGAAACCGCGGCCGCAGGCGCTGCAAAATGATCTTCATAGCGTCCGTTGTAAACCCTGGTTCTATGCCCGTGCGTCGCGGCATAGAACTTTTTTTTACTGACCCTTCAGCATGGCGATGATCCGTTTTGTTTCTTCAGGGTAAAGCGTGATGAGGTGCGTACGTATGGAGTCCGGCGTGGGATTGGCTGCGCCGTTGGTAAGCAGGGTGATCGTGTTGCTGGGTAGCGCGGGCATATGGCAATCTATGCAGTTCTGCGACAATGTGGCTGCCGGCAGGGAAGTGAGTGCACAAAAGTCTTTACTGCCTGCCTGGTGACAATTCATGCAGCGTTGGGAGAAAGCCTGCATATTGCTTGTTTCGCGGATATGCGGGTTGTGGCAGCTGGAGCAGTTCATGTCTTTGCTTTCCATAAAACATTTGCTGGCAGTAAACAACTGGTATTGGTTGCCGTGAACGTCCAGCGAAGCGGCTTTCGCCGGCATGCCGATGTCCGGGAAGAAATAATCGGTGAGGTCGTCACCAGGTTTGAAATCAAAAACGGATTGCTGCGCGGTGCTCAGGCCCGAATGGCAGAGCGCGCACTGGTCCAGCCGCTGCTGGTTGGTAAGCGCCCTGATGCGCGTGATATGCTGCGCCTGTTTCTCCCCGGGATGCGTGGTATGGTAATCCGCATGTGCTGCGGCGGGACCGTGGCAACGCTGGCAATCGATGCCGTACAGGGTACGGTCGCGGTGAAAGGTTTCCCTGATCTGCAAACCCTCGATCTTCGTGTCTTTGATCCCCACGGAAGAAGTATGGCAGCCAAAGCAGGCGCTGGGTATGCTTCGGTCGAACTTGGGGTGGGTGGGCGGAAAGCCCGGGCTGTTGGCCCACTGGCCCGCGCCGCTAAGCCAGGAAACCGGCAGCTGGAAAAAACTGCCGTCATCCCAGTACAAAAAGGTCTGCGCCTTTCTCCCCGACCCTACCGTGATATCGAACCGGTGCGCTTCTTTCAGTATGCCTTTATCGTAACTGGCCTGGAAAAGGCCGCTGTCGCGTTTTTCCATGGCCACCACCTTGTCACTGGTATAATGATAGATATTCCCCGGGCCAGTAAAGCTGCCCTTTACGGTTTGCGCGCCGGCTTCGGCAGAAGTGTTAAAATGAGCGGTCTGAAGATA
Source organism: Chitinophaga sp. YIM B06452 (assembly GCF_039655965.1). Lineage (NCBI taxonomy): Bacteria > Pseudomonadati > Bacteroidota > Chitinophagia > Chitinophagales > Chitinophagaceae > Chitinophaga > Chitinophaga sp. YIM B06452. The sequence goes on from NZ_JAWLKY010000002.1 coordinate 167,472, forward strand.
AGCATCGTACACAGCCTGGTGGCATGTAGCACAGGAAGCCTGGCTGGCATATTGCTCCCCGCGGAGATCTGTTTTTTTTGCCGGGCGGTTGCCGGTGCATTGGGATAAGATGACGATACAGGAAACAATGAAGCCGGAAACAAGGGCCTGCCGCTTATTCATAGACGTTGGAATTATGCTTAAAATATAGGGTTATTTCGTAAGTCTCACATTCCGCACCCTGCCCGTTCCTTTAAAACGGAAACTAACGCCCACGATCTTCATATCTTCCCCGGTCGTAACCTGGTAAGCGGGCCGGCCATCCACCCGCACGGTCACCAGTCCGTCCTTTGCATCACAGGCTACTTTCGTCCATTGGGAAAGGTCTGCGCCCAGGCCGGAGAGATCATGTTCTTTTCCTGAAACGAATTTATCTACTACCATTATATTCAGGTCAGACACACAGCCTACGCCTGCCAGCGGTATGATAATGGCGCTGCCGGCGCAGAGCAGGTATATCTCTGAATGCCTGCAAACAGCAGTGCCTTCCCCATAATCGTTCACTACTTCCGCTTCGAAATGGAAATTTTTTGAGCTGAGTGAATCCCAGCCGCCAATCTTGCTGTAACGCACCCAGGGCGCTTCAGGCTGCATGGGAATGTTCTTCGCTTTTATCTGCGCTTCGCTAAGCCCCATTTCACCGCCTTTTACAGCGTCCTTTTCCTCAAAGTACACTGGCACGCCCTGCTGCTCGATCATGGGCAGCCAGCCTTTGGTGGTGATCATCAACTGGTGCTTCTTCACCACTTCGCCGCTTACCACCAGCCTGGCCTGGAAATGACCGGGATAATAATACACCGAAGTAGCCTGCCGCTGGTTCCTGGACACTCTTATGCGCCGCGTAGGGTCCCAGTTCTGCTGAATATACACCGAATCCTCCGGCGCGGCGGACGCATCGTAATCAAAGATGACCGAATTAGGAACGCCTTCCGTAACGGTTTTGCGGCTGGAGAACCGGTAAACTTCCGCAGCCGGACCTGCCGCAGCCGTTTTTTTATTCCTGATGGAATTGAAGCCCAGGATAGCTGTCACAATGATCACCCCAAAACCAAGACCTGCCCATATGTAACGGCCCTGTTTGCCCGGGATGACCGGGGTAATGACCGTTTTATGCCGGGTGTCTTCATTGCCCGGCTGCGGTGTTTTATCCACGCTTTGCCGGAACGCCCGCCAATGCTCAAACCCCAGGTATTGCGCCAGTGTATTGAGCGTGGTAACCGTAGGCGCGCTGTCATATTTCACCCGGCCCCAGATGCGTTTGAGCGTGGTGCTGCTCAGGGTAACGCCGGTGGCTTCGAGGATGTTTTCTGAGAGATTCTCAAAGTCCTGGTTCGTCCATACGGCACTGACGCCCCAGTTCAGTTTCTCTTCCACCGCTTTGCAACAGGCGGCGAGGTATTCCGCATCATTATTGTTTTTCATTGATAGTCAGTTTTTTAACTCCGTGCACGAACTTGCACAAAGTTGAAACGGGTTTGGAATGCTCCCTCTTTTCATTCTTCTAACCTTTGACTGGTCGTTTCCGTCCGCATTCAAAGTTTAAAAAAAATCCGATATGAAAAAAGTTATCATCGCACTGGCATTCCTCCCTTCCGCCCTTTCATTATCCGCTCAAAAGAAAATGCCCGCAGAAGTGCGTGTTCCTATGACGCCCGAACGCTGGGAAGTTAAGGCTGGCACGGCAACGTTCACCGAGTTCAAATCCAAACCGGCCATCCAGCTGCTTACGCAGAACAATGCGGTGGTGGTGAAAGACCTCAATTTTACCAATGGCACCGTTGAATTCGACTGGGCGCCCGACGGCCCTAATTTCGCCGCGTTTTATTTCCGCCGCAAAGACACGCTGGAAACGGAATGTTTTTACCTCCGCACCCATGTGGAAGGCGTTCCCAATGCCATGCAGGCCGTGCAATACGCGCCCTACCTGGACGGGATAAACCTCTGGGACCTGCTGCCCAATTACCAGGGGCCCGCCGATATCAAAAAGAACGAATGGAACCACCTCAAACTGGTCATTTCCGGCAGGCGCATGCTGGCTTATGTGAATGATATGGAACGCCCTGCCCTGGTAGTGCCGCAGCTGATGGGCAACACCCAATCCGGCGCCCTGGCCTTCGACGGAGCGGGCAAGATCGCCAATCTCACCATACGGCCCGACCAGGTGAGCGGCCTCAGCCCCGAACCCGAGTCGGACCCGACTTACAACGACCCGCGGTACATCCGCAAGTGGAAGATCTCCCAACCGAAGGATCTGCCTGTAGGCCAGGAACCTTTCAACGTCAAAGCGCCTGAGCTGAAGGAAGAATGGACCGGCATCACCGCGGAACGCCTGGGCATAATAAACATTACCCGCCTCCATGGCGGAACGCCGCGCGGCGCCCGCAGACTGGCATGGCTGAAGGTGAAACTGAAAACCCCGGTAGCCCAGACACGCCGCGTGGAGCTGGGCTTCAACGATGAGATATGGATATACATCAATGGCATTTCGTTGTATACGGACAAGAACGTATTCGGCACTCCCGCCAGCAAGCCGCCGCTGGGCAGGATGTCTACAGACAACGCGCACTTCGATCTGCCGCTGAAAGCCGGTGAAAACGAACTGCTCGTCGGCATTTCCAATAACTTCTACGGCTGGGGATTGATTGCCCGGCTGGATAATATGGAAGGCATTGAAGTGATCGACTAAAATGATCAACCTGATTGACCAGCCCTGCCTTCAAAACGGGCAGGGCTGTGCTTTTGCTGCGGTTAACCCACAACAGGCCGTAAGGCCACCAGCAGCATTTCTTTTTCCTTTCCTCTCAGCCTGATGCTGCCCAGCGTTTGTGCTTCGTAATGCCCGGTGAGCCGCAGTTCTGCCATCAGGTCGCCGGAGGCGATCACTTCCGCATTGTATTCCTTGCAAAGCCCCTGTATGCGCGATGTGGTGTTCAGCACATCGCCCGAGTAAGTGATGTCTCTTTTGATAACGCCTATTTCACCCGCTACCACTTTCCCGTAATGAATGCCCGCCTTGAATACCGGCATAATGCCGTAACGGGCCATGTACTTGCTTCGCAGGTCTTCCAGGTGTTGTTTTATGTCGAAGAAACACTGGATGCATTTGCTGTTCTCCACGCCTTCCCCGTACTTCCAGGCTACGATCACTTCGTCGCCCACGTACTGGTAAATTTCGCCGCGGTTGTCAAGGATGGGATTGGTAATGTCTGTGAACAGGTCTTTCAGGAAGGCATGATATTTTTTATCGCCCAGCTTTTCGGCGATAGTGGTGGAAGAATTGAGATCGAGGAACATGAAGATGCGCTTTTCTTCGCGCGGCGTATTGTACCGGCCGCGGATAATGTTCCAGAACACGCCCGGCCCGAACTTGCTGTTGATCTGCAATAGCAGCTGCGTTACGGCCACCACTACAGACCATACCAGCCCGCTTTTGAGCACCCTCGCCATATCGGAATACACCAAAAAATGCAGGATCACGCTGATGATAAGGATTACCAGTACAAAGCCGAGGGTAACGGCCACGATGGTATAACCATAGGATTTATCCCTGAACCGTTCGTGAATATAGAATACCAGCAGGCTGCCGCCCAGCAGCGCGCCGATCAGGCCCGCCAGCATGCTCACCACGATGGCGCGCGGGAAGGAATACGTGGCGGAAGGTCCGGCTGAATTGCCGGTATGCAGCACCAGGTGGTCGTACACCGCAATCAGGAACCCGATCACCAGCCAGGTGATCATTATCATGCGCAACTGTTGCAGTTTTAAATAGGTTCTTCGGTTGAGCATAACACAGGAAATTGATCTTTTTTCAAGTTATTCATTTCCTGCTGATCTGGGGAACGCCGCCGTAAGTTTGGCCTGATCGCCCCGCGAGGTTGATTTCATGCATGCAAAAAAAATGGCCGGGTAAAATGCCATTGCATTTTTCCCCGGCTCATTTGTTTTCCTATTCTGCAACCTATTTTTTCCCGATCACCATGCACACCACAGACATGGGCGGCAGGCTCACCTTCACGCCCTGCGAGGCTTCGGCGCTGAAAGCCTTCACAGACGCATAATCCGCCGGCCCGCCCGCTATTCCCGAAGGGCCGGATCCGTTCACGAACACTTTCCGTGAAAAGCTGCTCACGCCATCGCCGCCGGTGAGCACGTACCAGTAATAGCGGCTGCCGGGTTTGAAGTTTTTAAAGGCCAGCTGCACATCGCGCGCGGAGCTGGACTTATTGACGAGCGTAACGCCCGCCTCGCCGGAGCTGAAGGTAGACGCATAGGCATTGATACCGCTGTTGGAACCGGATACTGACGTGTTCACGAAGCGGTCGCCCAGGCATTTTTTGAAATAATAGAGATAATAAAAAGCTGGCCTGGGATCCCAGCGTTGCTCGCCGGAAGCGGGTTCGCCCTGGCTGAAAAGGCCATGATCATTGCCATTTTCCCAGGCGTTGGCAAGGTCCCACCGGCAGGCGAGCCCGAAGCGGTTGCGCATCAGCTCCCCTATCACCATCACGGCATGCATGCCCGCCACCTGCGACACCATTTGCTGTGAGCCCACGGCGAAAATATTCCATTCCGTAAGCGCCAGCGGCTTCACAGGCACGCCCGCGGCGGTGGCCGCCGCTGTCACATGGTCTGCCATGGCTTTGGTAACAGCTTCCGCAGATGCCAGCACTTCCGGCGGATTGGAGTTGGTATTGTAAGCCGTATAATAGCTGTGGACGATATAATAATCCGCCGCAACACCCGCCTGGCGCAGTACGCCGGCGTTCCATTCCTTATCTGTGGCAGTGGCCCAGTTGGCAGGTTCATGCTCCAGCACCTGCGCGCCAATGAAAATGGGTTTACCGTTCTCAGCAGCCGCTTTACGCATGGAATCAGCGAATACTTTAAAATGTTTGCCGTACAATTCACCGGTAATGATCGCGGGCTGCCCGTCCTTATTCTGGGAAGGATCTATGCGGTAACCCGCCTGCCATGTGCCGTTGCTTTCGTTGCCCACTTCCCAGTACCGCGTGCGGCCTTTGTCTGCCCGCACCCAATCCGCCGCCAGGTGAGCGGCAGCCGCCACAGGATCGGGGCCGGTGCCATAACGCGCATAGCTGTAATTGACGGTGATAATGCCTTCGCTGCCGGTCTGCTGCAGCGTGCGGTAATAATTCTCCACGCCCAGCGTCCATTCCGCCGTATTGCCGCCGTACCAGTAACCTGCATCTACCTGTGCGCCGCCTGCATCGAGCAGCTTGGCGGGCGCATCCGCCGGGGCCTGGCCCGGAGCGGCATTCCAGAAGTAAACACTGCTGACGTTGCCGCCGGGAAAGCGCACAATGCCGGGGCCTAAATTCGTGAGATGAGTGATCAGCTTAGGCTGATTGGCCATCTGCGACATCCAGGTGTTGGCATTGTTGCCGAACAGCGCAGGGGAGACTTTCGTGGCAATAACGGATGCGTCTACTGTTACCGTATATGCAGCACCGGAAGGCGGCGCCTTCTCAATAAAGGCAGGCGCCGTGAACTTCCGTTGCAACCATCCATCCATGAAGAAGCCAATTGTAGCGGCAGTGGCAGGATCGGCAGGCGTTACCATATTCCCTGTCGTATCTGTATCCTGCTCACCGCCATTGTACCTGTCTCCTCCATTCTTTTTGTTACATGCCCCCGCGGTTGTACATACCAGCGCTATCAACCAGATCCCTCTTGCTATTCTCATTATTATTTAATCTTTATGATCCTGAAATTATCAAACGCCGCGTTGAACACTTCTATGGGCTTATCTTCCGAAATGATCCGGAAACCAAAAGCCACAACACCGTTGGCTTTCAACAGCTGTCCCATAGTAGCGGCCCCGGTGCCGGTGCCTTCCTTGCCGTCTGCCGCGGTTTTGAATTCGCTCAGCGGGATGGTTGCTGTCACCCACTTGTTCTCTGTATGGAACGAAGCGCCGGGCGCGCCGGCGAACGGCATGAGACGGTAAGCATAGGTTTCACCGAAGCGCAGTACACAAATAGCGGTGGTCCAGGGTTCTTTGGTATTTACTTCAAACTTCAGCGCGTAATCGGATGCCTGCTGCGTCATGATGGCGGCGGTAAACATCGGCACGTCATTAAAATTGCCGGAGCGGCCGCCGTTCCACCAGGCAGGATCATCGGCGCCTACGCCGCCAAATATGTTATGCAGGTAGTAACCGCGTGTGCCGGGAAACAAAGTGGCGTCGTTCTTACGCTCGGCGCCCCACCAGGCCCAGTTAAGACGCGGCAGTTCTCCGGTTTCGCCGTCGTTGGTGAAGTTGCTTATTACATCCGCACTCTGGTGGTCGTTCAGCGGCCCGTTAGACGTAGCGCTGCCATACTTGGCCACTACGGTAATGCGGCCCGTATCTGTGCCCAGGTCAGGCATAACAAGGCGCACGATAGTGCCTTCCGCATCCGCTTTGAACGCGGTCACTTCACGGCCGCCCGGGAACTGTATCTTTTCGATCAGCCAGAGCGCTGAACCCGCAATGAACAACGAATCTCCGGGCATTGCATTTTCGTTGGAAATAGCAAAGATCGAAGGCGGTGGAATGTCTACCACGAAGGAGTATGATGTTTCCCCATGGCTGGTAACGATGTGGATCGTATTCGGCACATCCGGATCCGTGGCCTCTGTAGGCGCATCGTCCGGGATGGTAATGATAAGGTGGGTATTGGTGTTGTAGGCAGGATTGAAATATGCGTTCATCCCGTTGAAAGACACGCTGGTGATATCGCCGAGGTTATCGCCGGTGATGAGCACCAGTGTGCCGGGCAGGGCGCGGGTGAAAGCGCTGTCTTGCCGGGCAGAGTCCAGCAGGGTCACGGAACGCACTGACGGCGGGCCGCTCAGGCCATCGTCTTTAGAGCAGGCCCACAGCAGGCTCAGCGTAAAAATGCATATGATGGATTGCAGTTTGTTCATGTCGTTGTTTTTTGGCGTTAGAACTTGTAAGGCACAGGCGGTTTACGCAAATTGGGCGCGGCAGACAATTCCACTGCCGGGTAAGGCAGGTGGAAGTTCGCTTCCGTTACAGGATAGAATGCCGGCGTATCGGAGGTGATGGTCCAGCTGGTGGCATTGGTGGCGGAATTGGGCACAATGCGGTAAGTACCCCTGTCCTGCCCGGACAGCAGCTGCAATGCTTTCTGCGGCGAATGGTAATGCATGCGCACTATATCATACCAGATCTGCCCTTCCATCGCCAGTTCCAGCCTTCTTTCGTTGAAGATGTCGTTTGCCGTGATGACCGTTTTTTCAGGAACGCCCGCGCGTTTGCGTACATCGTTGAAATATTTCAGCGCCGTAGCGTCGGTAGTAGACGGGGCCGCGCCTAAAGCTGCTTCGGCATAAATGAGATATACATCTGCCAGGCGCAGCATATAGGTATTGATCTCGGTATGCTGCTGGGTCACTTTGCCGTCGTTGTCTTCAGGCCTTCCTACCACGTATTTCTTCACCCAGGCGCGGGTATTGTACCTTTCAGTGCCTACATAGTTCCAGGGCACCTGCAATTCCTGTATGATCTTCCTGCCGGGATTGTTGGGATCGTCTACCGACTGGTGAATGTAGGAATAGTGATCGCCGGGGAACATGAAGGTGGCTTTGCGCCGTTTGTCGAGCGGGGAATAGAGCTTTAGCTGGTCCAGCGAACCGCCAAGGTCGCCGCCCCATCCGTCGCCGAAGCCGGTGATCTCTGAACCGTAGGCCAGGAACGCCTGTACGCTGTTCTGCGTGCCCCAGTCGCCGTCGTATTTCCATTGCAGGGCGAAAAGGCTTTCGGAGTTGTTGTTGTTCTTCGTGAGGAAAAGGTCCTCGTAATTGGACATCAACCTTGCGCCGCTGTTCTGGATCACATCCAGCGCATATTTTTTCGCTTCGTTCAGATCGCCCTGGTTCAGCGTACCGCTGACACCTGCGCGGGTGAGGTACGCTTTCGCCAGCATGCCTTTGGCGCTCCAGCTGGTGATGCGGCCTTTCAGCGCGGGCGAGGCGGGCAGGTTGTCTGCAGCGAATTGCAGGTCGCGGATAATGAATTCCCATACGGATTCCACGGTATTGCGGGTGATGGAGGTATCTGTAAGCAATACATTGTTATCTACAATGACCGGCACAGGCCCCCAGTTCTGCACCAGGTAGCTGTAAGCCACGGCCCGCATGAACCGGCCTTCGGCGATACCCGCCTGCTTGGCGCTCTCAGGCACGCCCGGTCCCGTGTATTTGGTGAGATTGTTGATCACCATGTTCGATTGCGCCACCACGTTAAAGAAGGAGGTCCAGGAAGAGTACACTTCGGGGGTGACATCGGTGGTTTGCATGCGGATGTTCTGCACCTGGTATGAGCCGGATGTGAGCGCTCCGCCCCTGCCGTCGCCAATGCCGTGGGATGATTTATCGTTATAGGCGAACCATACGATGTTGTACAGCGGCGCTGTTCCCGCCAGCACCTGTTCGGGCGTTTTGTAGAAGTTAGCGTCCACGATAGCGTCTTCCGGCGGACGGTTCAGGAAGTCTTTGCTGCAACCGGCCAGCATGCCGCACCAGAGCAACAGGAGAAATATTTTTGTATGATTGGGCTTGTTCATGTTGTAATGGTTTTTGCATTAAAAATCAACGCCGATGCTGGCGGAATACATCCGTGTAAGCGGGTAGCGGCCTGCATCCACGGCTATCAGCTGGCTGTTCAGCTGCACTTCTTTACCGAGGTATGCGCCCACTTCGGGATCAAAACCTTTGTATTTGGTAAAGGTGTGCAGGTTCTGCGCGCCCACGGTGAGCCGCACGGCTTTCAGCACGTTCTGGCCACGCAGCAGCGAGCTGGGAAGATTATAGCCCAACTGCACGTTCTTGATGCGGATATACGAACCGTCTTCCACGAAGCGGTTGGTAAAGCGGTTACCATTACCGTTCAGGTCGCTGCCGGTGATGCGGGGAACGGTGGTGCCGGGGTTCTCCAGCACATCCTTCCCGCCGTCTGATCTTAAGCGCGCATAGTCAAATGCTTCGATCAGCAGGTTGCGGCCCAGGTTGATACTGTTGGGATTGGTATTGATGAAGCTCAGGTAATTGTAAATATCGTTGCCCTGCGCCCCGGTGACGAGAATGCTCAGGTCGAAACCTTTGTAGGAAAAGGTGTTCGTGAGCCCGAAAGTGAGCTTGGGCCATGGGTTACCGATAAAGGTCTGGTCCCTTGAGTCGATGACTTTATCGCCGTTCAGATCGCGGTATTTGATATCTCCTACCCAAACGCCACCATCCCTGGATATATCCAGCGGAGTGCCGGGCGACTTCTCGGGAATAGCGCTGTTGCGGATCTCTTCTTCAGACTGGAAGATACCATCCATGATGTAGCCCCAGAACATCCACGGGGCCTGCCCGATGGCGGAACGGCTCGTGAAATTGTCCATATACCAGGCGGAGCGGTTAAGGAAAGCCGCGTCTGAATAGAACTTGGTGATCTTGGTCCTGAAAGAGGAGATGTTGAAATTGGTACGCCAGGTGAAACCTTTTTTGTTGTCGATATTCACGGTGTTGAGCGTAATGCCGAAACCTTTGTTCTCCATCGCGCCGATGTTCACGACGGGCGCATTGATGGCGCCTTCGCCCTTTGTGCCCATATAGGCGGGCAGCGGGTTATCCATCAGCAGGTTATCGGTTTTACGGATATAATAATCGCCTTCGAGCTGTATCCTGTCCTTAAACAGGCTCAGGTTGATACCGATGTTCTTTGTTTCGGTGGATTCCCATTTGAGGCCGGCGTTACCATATTGATCGGTACGGAAACCTGCGCCCCATGGCGTGGTAACAGACTTGAGCGCGGAATATTGTTTGCCGCCCTGGCCGTTGTTGCCGGTGGTGCCGTATTCAGCGCGTATCTTAAGATCGCTGATGAAATCAAGCCCGTGCATGAAAGGCTCCTCGCTCACGCGCCAGGCGGCAGACACGGAGGGGAAAAAGCCCCATTTATTCTCAGGCCCAAAGTTGGATGAACCATCCGCCCGGCCGGCCAGCTGCACAATGTATTTGTTGTCGTATGTGTAATTCACGCGGCCCAGCCAGGATTCAAGCGCGCCGGAGTTTTTGACGCTGCCGGTTGTTTGCCCCAATGCATCGCCGAGATTGATGCTGGGGATGTCGTTGCTGGCAAAACCGGTGCGGGTGGCGCTGAATTCCTGGTAACTCCAGGCCTGCGCCTCGTGGCTGCCCATTACGCCGATGCTGTGTTTTCCAAAGCTGGTATTGTATTGCAATAATTCGTTCAGGTTCCAGTAGAAGTTGCGGTTGTTGTTCACGCTCAGGCTTGCTTTTTCGTTGGCGACGTAGCCGAGCCGGTAAGTGGGCGTGAACTTGCTGCCGTCCCCGTATTCAAAGCTGCCGTTGAAGCTGGTGCGGAAGGTGAGGCCTTTGATGATGCCTACTTCTGCGAAAATGCCACCCAGGCCGCCGGTCTTTTTCAGCCGGTTGTCTACCAGGTTCGCAATGGCCACCGGGTTTAGCGGGGCATACTTCGCATTGCCGCCGTATTCATTTTCCGTTGCGCCGCCCCAGCTGCCATCAGGATTTTTCACGGCAACGTTCGGCGCAAGGTTGAGGGCGTTGCGGATCACATCTTCGCTGGTGGAAGCGAGCTTTTCTTTCGTCTGGTAAAAGTTGAGCGTAGTGCCCAGCTTCAGCCATTTAAAAGCCTGGTTGTCCAGGTTAAGCCTGAAGGAATAACGGTCGAAGTTCGAGCCAATGGCCACGCCATCCTGGCTGAAGTACTCGCCGGACAGGTAATAGGTGGTATTGTTCAGGCCGCCGCTCACGGTTACCTGGTGCTTTTGCAGCGGGGCAGTCTGGAAGAGCTCTTTCTGCCATTGCGTGCCGGCGCCCAATACGGAGGGATTGGCGAATTCAGCGGTAGGCGTGCGGTTCAGCAGCCGCGCAATCTCGTTGTTCATGATAGCGAACTGCTGCAGGTTCATCACGGGCAGCTCGTCCGGTTTATCCTGCAGGGTATAGAGGTAGTTGTAGCTTACTTTGAACTGGCCTGCCTTGCCGCGTTTGGTGGTTACAAGCACCACGCCGTTGGTGGCGCGGGAGCCATACACCGCTGTTGCGGAAGGCCCCTGCAGTACTTCGATGGACTCGATGTCGCTCGGATTGATACCTGCCAGCGGGTTCACGGAGCTGGTGTTGCCGTAGCTCACGATAGCGGGCTGTATCTGAATGCCGTCTATCACGTACAGCGGCTCGTTGGTGCCGCTCAGGGTGTTCACCCCGCGGATCACCACGGAAACGCCGCCGCCCGGCTGGCCGGAGTTCTGCGTTACATACACGCCCGCGGCCCTGCCCTGGAGGGCCTGGTCCATGGTGGTGTTGATCGTCTTATTAATGTCTGCTGAAGAAATAGACACCTGCGCGCTGCTCTGGTCAGTTTTCTTCATGGTGCCGTAGCCGACCACCACCACATCTTTCAGCAGGCGCTGGTCTGTTTCCAGGGTGGTGTTCATCACGTTGGAGGCGCCTACGCGCAGCTCCCTGGTGGCAAAACCGATAAATGTGATGCCGATCACCTGGCCGGTGGAGGCGTTGATGCTGAAGCGGCCGTCGTTGTCTGTTACCACGGCGTTGGTAGTGCCGCGCACTGCCACGGTTGCCCCGGGTACCGGCCTGCCGGATTCAGCGTCCGTCACTGTGCCCGTAATTTTGCGGGGAGCGGGTTGCCCGGCCGGGGAAGTGTTTTGTGCATGTGCCGGTAAGGCAAGCAGCCAGATGCAGATCAGGGCCCATAATGCCAGGCACGACCGTACTGTAATGCTGTGTTTTTTCATACGTGCAATGAGTTTTGTGGATGGTGGAATTGAGCGTTTTAGTTTGGTTGTCATTTCATAACATAAGTGGACCTATTATTGTGGAATCATCCGGCTAAAAGTAGGCAGACGCCCACACACCGGGGGGAGTGCCTTGTTTATAAAAGCGGTCGGGAATGTTGCACACCCCGGACGGGATGTTAATTTGAAGGGTATGATTTGTAGCCTCCGGAGGGTAAAAGGATTGGTTTTCATAGGATTAAACCGGATGGTTCAGGTTTAAAGGAAAAGTTAATCAAGAAGCTGGCGCAAGTCTGAAGGGCTTGCCATGTGCGCGAGCCGACTTGTGCCGGGGCGGGCTTTGGGTAGCGCAATATTCGCCCCAGGTTCTTCCAATGGCACAAGTCTGCCTACGTGCAACCTGCGCTTCAGGCTTGTGCCAGCGTTGTGTTTTTCCCCTGTATTTAATATTATTTCCGCATAGCGGTAGCATAAGCGGAGGGCAGCATGTGATATGCCATTTTGAAGTAGCGCGCAAAGTACTTTGGGTTGTTGAAGCCCACTTCGTACGCCACTTCGGTAATGTTCATCTCCGTTTTGGTAAGCAGCATAGCGGCCCTTTGCAGGCGCACCGTGCGGATGAACTCTATGGGAGGATGCCCCGTAAGGGCGAAGATGCGTTTGTAGACAGACACCCTGTTCATACATAGTTCGCGGCTCAGCACTTCCACTGAAAAACCGGGGTCGGACAAATTCTTTTCTACGATCTCCAGCGCCCGCTGCATGAATTTTTCGTCCCCCGAAAGACCGTTGCCTTCCGGCTCCTTCTGCGGGATCACCAGCTGCACAGGCGCCTGCCGGTTCAGCAGGTTGCGCACGCGGGAGAGCATGATCTCGAAGTTGAACGGTTTGATCAGGTAATCGGCCGCGCCGGTTTCCAACCCTTTCAGCTGCTGTTCTTCAGCCGCCAGGGCGGTAAGCAGTATCACGGGAATGTGGCGGGTACGGGCGTCCCCGGTTATTTTGCGGCAAAGCTCCACCCCGTCCATCAAAGGCATGGTGATGTCGCTCACCACGAGGTCCGGCAGCTGGGCCAGGGCCTGTTGCCAGCCGGCGGCGCCGTCCTGCGCTTCTATGATGTCGTAATATTCTTTCAGGTTGTCTTTCAGGTAAAAACGGAAATCGTCGCTGTCTTCCACCAGCAGGATGGTCTGCTTCTTTTTGTTGCGTTTCTTACCGTTGGACAGGAATACTTTCTGCGGCGGCGCGGGTTTCGTTTCTTCCGCCTGGCCGGCAGGTGTGAAAGGAAGCCTTACGGTAAAGCAGGAACCTTTGTCCGCCTCGCTTTCCACGGCGATGGTGCCATTGTTCAGCTTCACGAATTCACGGGTAATGGCAAGGCCGATGCCGCTGCCCTGGTTCACGTACTGCCCCGGCTGGTCGCTCTGGAAGAAGCGTTCAAATATTTTCTCCAATTGCCCCGCAGGCATACCTATGCCGGTGTCTTTCACTTTCAGCTCCAGCGTAGCCAGCTCGGGCTCCAGGGTCACGTCTGCCGTTACGGACACTTTGCCGCCCTGGGGGGTGAATTTAAATGCGTTAGACAGGAGGTTGAACAGGATGCGCTCCACTTTGTCATGGTCGAAAAGCACCTGCAACTGGCTGGCATTGGCAGTATAGGTAAACTCCACGCCTTTCCGTTCGGCGAGGTCGGAGAATGATTGGGCCACTTCTTCCAGGAAGCCCATCAGTTCGCCCTGTGTGGGCACTGGCTTCAGTTCCTGCATTTCCATCTTGCGGAAGTCCATCAGCTGGTTCACCAGGTTCAGCAGGCGTTTGGCGTTGCGGCGTATCAGCTGGAACTGCTGCTTTTCTTCATGGTTGCCGCTTTTGCGGATCATGTCCTCTATCGGGGAAAGTATGAGCGATACGGGCGTTCTGAATTCGTGGCTCACATTGGTCAGCAGCTTGATCTTCATCATGTCCAGGTCGTGCAGGCGCTGGGCCTCCTTGCGTTCCTGCTGCAATGCAAACCGGCGGTGGGCACGGTCTATCACCATTTTCCTGGAGAAATACAGCAGCGCGATGGTCAACATGATATACACGGCATAGGCCCAGGGCGTTTTCCAGAACGGCGGCAGGATGCGGATCTTCAGGGAAATGCCCTCGTTGTGCCATTGCCCGTCCTCTTCCGCGGCCTTCAGGTGCAGGGTATATTCGCCGGGATTGATGTTGGTGTAGGTAATGCGCCGGCTCCGCCCGTCTGTCACCATCCATTCTTTGTTGAACCCCTCCAGGAAATAGGTGTAGCGGTTCTTGCCGGGGTGCGCGAAATTGAGCGAAGCGAAGTCGATGGAAAAATCATTTTCGTTGTACCGCAGCTCCAGTTCTTTGGTTTCAGGCAATGCGGCGGGCAGCACGATGTGGTTGCGGAACTTTTCATTGACGCCCACGGTCTTATTGAACAGTTGCAGGCCGGTGAACACCAGGGCTGGCTGGGTATGATGCTGCCTGATCTCTTCAGGCCTGAAGATGTTGAACCCGTCTGCCCCGCCGAAGATCATTTCGCCGCTGCGCAGGGTGAGCGCGGCGTTTACGTTGAACACCTTGCCCTGCAATCCGTCACCATCATCGTAGTTGCGGCATTTGATGCGCACGCCCCCTTCTCCCTCTTCCACTGAAATTTTGCTGAGGCCCCGTGACGTGCTCACCCAGATGTAGCCCTGGCGGTCTTCGAGTATGCTGATGATATTATCGTCCGGCAGGCCCTGCGCGGTGCGGAAGGTGCGGAAAGTGCGGGTGGCGGGGTCGAAGAGGCTGAGGCCCTCGCGCGTGCCGGCCCACATATGGCCACGGCTGTCACATAGCAGGGAACTGACGTTGTCGTTACTGAGCTGGTGCGTGCTGTGCAGCAGGTGGACAAAAATGCCCTTCGATTTATCCATCACATCGATGCCGTAGGCGGTGGAAACCCAGAGGTCGCCGGCCGGCGTTTCCGCGAAAGCGGTGATGTAGTTGGAATGTACAGAATTCGGCTGGTCCGCATTGTTGTGGTAAAAGATGCCGTTACCCGGGTCGAAGCGGTCCAAACCGCCGCCCAGCGTGCCTATCCAGAAAGTGTTGCGGCGGTCGCGGTAGATCTTCCACACGGTCTTATTGGCCAGGCTGTTGGGATCCTGCGGGTTGTGGCGGTAATGGGCAAAGCGCTGGTGGTTGTAATAATCCATGCCCCCGAAATAATACCCGATCCAGAGGTTGTCGTATTTATCAACGTACAGGCTCACGATCACATCGTTGCTGATGCTGTTATCGTCTGCCGGGTTGTGTTTGAACTGTTTGAAGGTATGCGCCTGCCGGTCGAAGTAAATGAGCCCGCCGCCGTTGGTGCCGATCCAGAGGTTGCCTTTGGCGTCTTCGGCAAAACAATTCACATCATTGTAGGGCAGGCTGCCTGCGATGCCGTGTTTATGCTCATAGAGGCGGAATTTCATTTTGTTTTCCGCGTAATAGCTCACGCCGCGTTTGTAGGTGCCGCACCAGATGATGCCCTGGTCGTCTTTATACAAGGCATAGATCGCGTTTTCCGCAATGCTTTTGGTGTCTTCGATCCGGTTGGTGATGGTGGTGGTGGTAAAATCTTTTTTGTTGACCACATTCACGCCGCCATGATCTGTTCCAACCCAGATGCGGCCGTGCGCGTCCTGTATGATGCTGTTCACGATGTCGTTATTCAGCACCATGTTCCTCCTGGAAAGGAGGCGTATTGTGCCGTTGCGCGGGTTGTAATACATCGCGCCGAAATCGCTGTTCGGCATATACAGCCACAGGTCCTGCTCCGCGTCGATGAACAGCTGGAGGGACAGCGGTGGTTTGGTCACGTACGGGCAGAGTATGTCTGTTTCCATCAACGTGCGGCCGGTGCGCGCATCCAGCCTTACGAGCCCGCCGTCCATATACAGCAGCATAATGTGCTGCTCATTTTCCCGCCTGATGTCTGCGATCCTTGCGCCGCGTGGGTTTTTCAGCGGCACGCGGGCTGTTTTGTTTCCCGCCAGGATGCGGTACAGCCCTGAATCCGCATAGGCTACCCAGCTGGTGTCGCCGGCGGGCAGGATGCTGGTGACCCCTGTTTGCGGCAGGCCCAGGCCTTTCAGCCACAGGGGGGCGGATGTAAACTGCTCCAGCACGGGATCGTAAAGATTATCGCCATTGCGGGTCTTAACATACATGCGTTTGCCCGGCAGGGCATAAAGACCCATGATATAATCGTCGCTGAGGGAAAGGGAATCGGCAATGCTGTGGCGGAAATGGCGGAAATTGCTGCCATCGTAGCGGTTCAGCCCGCCCATGGTGCCAAACCACAGGAATCCTTTGGCGTCTTTGTAAATGCAGTTCACCTGGTTGCTGGAAAGCCCATGATGGATATTCAAGGTGCTGAATTCGTGCAAAGGCTGCTGTGCATGGCTGCGGTTCAGCAGCATACAGAAAAGCAGTAACAGTTTATATTTCTGTAACATGGAACGCGTGGAACTGTCTTTTGTAATTTAACGATTTAGATCGGATTTTCCCTGCATATATCCGTTAATATGGAAAGAAACCCCGTTGGCATCTGCCGGGAAATTAAGTAAAAAAACAACAGGGTAAAATTAAATGTCAATAAAACACTTTTTAATGTTACAATAATAAAAAAGAGCGCCATCACAGGCGCTCTTCGTTGTTATGCTACAGCAAGATTTTTATTGTTTGACCCAGCTGTTATTCGCGCTGTTCACATCCGGCAAACGTTTGTCAGGATCGATTGTCACGCTTTCAATCTTACCGGAAACGGTCTGCCTGAAACGGAACACCGGCCCGCTCTGCCAGATCTCTACCGGGAATTTCAGGCGTTTCACGCTGCCGTCTGCCAGCTTCAGGTCTACCGTTACCGGCATGGGCGCCTGCTCCAGGCATTCCAGGGTTATCATGGCGGTAGTATCGTTCTGGTAGGTTACGGCGCCAACGGCCATATCCACTTTCCAGTTGTTCAGTATCCAGGAACGCCAGAACCAGTCAAGGCTTTCGCCGCTGCTGTTTTCAATGGCACGGAAGAAGTCCCACTGCGTAGGGTGTTTGAACGCCCAGTTGTCGATATAATACCGGAAAGCTTTATCAAAACGCTCTTCGCCAAGGATCTCTTCCCTCAGCAGGTCGAGCCCCACAGCGGGTTTGTAATAGGCCAGGATGCCAAGGCTGCCCTGGCGCACGATATCCGGCCGGTGCAGGATGCCGGCGGAATCCATGTACATGGCGCGGCTCAGGTTATGGCGGTCTCGGCCTTTATTGGCGTATTCGCCGTTGTTGAAAGCCTTGTCTGCAATGCCGTTGATGAAGGTGTTGAAACCTTCGTCCATCCACGCAAAACGCCTTTCGTTGCTGCCCACGATCATGGGGAACCAGTTGTGGCCGAATTCGTGGTTGGTTACGCCCCAGAGGCCCGCGCGCTGTGAGCGGGAAGAGCAGAACACGATGCCGGGATATTCCATCCCGCCAACAATACCGGCTACATTTACCGCGACGGGATATGTATAGGGATACCATTTTTCGGAATAATGCTCGATGCAGCCTTTTACGTATTCGGTAGAGCGGCTCCAGGCAGTGTCCCCGGCGCTTTCGTCGGGGTAAACGCTCATGGCCAGCGCTTTTTTACCGCCAGGCAGGTTCATGCGCGCAGCGTCCCAGATAAAGGCGGGTGATGAAGCCCAGGCAACGTCCCTCGTATTACTGCATTTGAACTTCCAGGTAAGGCGCTGTTTGGCAGGGCGTGAAGCAGGGTCGGTCACTTCGCTCCTGTCGCGCAGCATCACGGTCTTGTCGCTCTGCTGCGCCTGCTGGTAACGCTGCAATTGCACGGGGGTCAGCACTTCGGCCGGGTTCAGCAGCTGGCCGGAACCAACCACGATGTGGCTGGCGGGCGCGTTGATGCTGTATTCGATGTTACCGTATTCCAGGTAAAATTCGCCCTGGCCGAGGTATGGCAGGGTGTTCCAGCCCAGCACGTTGTCGAACACGCACATGCGGGGATACCACTGCGCGATCTCGTATATCTTTCCATTCTTCGTTTTGAGGATGCCCATGCGGTCGGTTCCATATTCAGGGATGGGGAAAGAGAACTGCACTTTCACCTGTACCGCGCCGCCATTGGCTTTCAGGGCCTGCGGCAGGTCTACGCGCATGCGCGTGTCCGTTACCTGCGGCGTTACTTTCTGCTCTTTGCCTGCGGTGATGACGGACACATTGCCGATGGTATAACCGCCGTCGAAGTTGCGGTTGCCCCAGCGGCCGGCGCCGCCGGTGGAAACGGACCCGCGCGATTCTTTGTCGTAAATATTCTGGTCCAGCTGCAACCATAAGAACGGCAGGGTTTCGGGGCTGTTATTCTTATACGTGATGATCACAGTGCCGGAAACGGTTTCTTTTTGATCATCGAATGTTACATCGATCTTGTAATCGGCGGCATTCTGCCAGTATTTGCTGCCGGGGCGGCCGCTGGCTGTACGCACATCGTTTCCGTCTGATAAATAAAATACCGGTTGAAATGCTTCATACTGGCTGAACTTGGATGTGCTGGCAGGGCTTTGCTGCGCAGATACCATCGCGGGCAGGCTCATCATTCCAAGGAAAGCGGCCAGCCTGGCGGTCTTTTGCTGGATTGCAGGCATAAATTCTTGTTGTGTTAAACGGGTGGTAATCTAGGGATAATATTTTGTTTTAAAAAGCAAATGCAGGATGAGCGGATGGCCTACCGCTGCTTCAGCGCAGCCAGCACTTCTTCTCCCCTCGGGCTCAGGCGGTAGCCCAGTTTCAGGCTTTCAGTAAGACCAATATTCTTCAACTTCCTGACATTCAGCTTCAGCCAGTCCTTGTCCATTCGCAGGGCCACCGCCAGGTCGCCCGCCCGTTCTGCAGGATGGCGTTCGATGGCGCTCAATACTTTCTTCGTCCAGGGGCCGATAGCACTGTGTTTATCGAGGGAAGCGAGTTTTTTGAGGATGCCGGCCATTTCATCGCCGGAGATCTCGTTGTTCTCGCGGAGGGCAATGCGCGGGTCTTCGCCGAGATAATGAAAGCGGATGCGGTACAGCTGGCCGGGGTGTTTGGCCAGCTCCGTCATCAGGGCTGCTTTGGAAGGAAAACCTGATTCGCGCGCCGAAGCTTCTGTGATGTCTGACTGCGGCACTTCCGTCACTTCGTCTATCATCAGCTGCCCGTAAGCTGTCAGCTGCGTGCTGCCCGCTTTCAGGTTCGGCCTGCGCCAGTTGCGGTACGCCAGCTTGATCTTTCCTTCCCTGATGCCTTTCAGGTGGTTCATGCGGAACATCATTCCTTAAATATAAGCAAAATGGCTTTTACTCCACCTTCAGGTGATATTCCTACCGTAAGGCAATGCATTCCAGCCGTTGCGGAACGCGATCTTGAAGCGGTTGCTGAACATGCGGTATGGATTTTGCGTTGTTACCGGTGATTTCCAGGTTTTAAAATCACCCGCTTGTGGACCTCAGTTCAGGCTTACCGCTTTCACTTATCCAGAACGGCCTGCCGCATGTTTATCCTAAGCTGCGGCGGGATATTCGTACGCCCGTTACCGTAATAGGCGCGGGTATTTCCGGCGCGCTGACCGCTTACGCGCTGGTAAATGCCGGCCTGGAGTGCGTGGTGGTGGATGCGCGCACGGCAGGGCTTGGCAGCACCTGTGCCAGCACTTCGCTGTTGCAGTACGAGATAGACGTGCCGCTGACGGAGCTTTCAGCGAAGATCGGGAAGGCGCATGCACAGCGGGCCTACGAGCTTTGCGCAGCATCCATCGGCGCGTTGGAGGAGATCAGCCATAAGCTGGACGGCTCGCTGTTCCGGCATAAGGAAAGCCTGCTGCTGGCTTCTTACAAAAAAGATGTGACGTGGCTGGAAGCCGAATGCAAAGCCAGGCGGGCGATGGGGCTCGAAGTGGAATGGTGGGATGCGGCGGCGGTGAAGAAGCATATGGGATTTGAAAAGCCCGGCGCCATCTGGTCTGCCACCGCCGCGCAAACGGACGCTTACCTGCTTACGCATTCGTTGCACCGGCATATTATCAGCAAAGGCGCACAGGTATACGACCGCACGCCGGTAAAGGATATCCGCTTCTCCAAAACCGGCGCGGAACTGCTCACCGCGGGCGGCCCGGTGATACGGAGCAGGAACATCGTGATTGCCACAGGATATGAGACCTTGCAATACCTTCCCGCCCATGTCGTACAACTCTATTCAACCTACGCCGTCGCAGGCGAACACGCGGAAAGCGGGCCCGCCTGGTACCACGACTGCCTTATATGGGAAACGAAGACCCCATACCTGTACATGCGCACCACAACGGATAACCGGGTGATCGTCGGCGGCCGCGACGAAGCCTATTACAATCCCCACCGCCGCGACAAGCTCATTAAAACCAAAACGCGCCAGCTGCAGCGCGATGTGCACGCCCGTTTCCCGCACCTGGACTTCCAGCCGGAATTCGCCTGGGCCGGTACTTTCGGCAACACGCAGGACGGGCTGCCCTATATCGGCGGATACCGTAAAATGCCGCATACATTTTTTGCGCTGGGCTTCGGCGGCAATGGCATCACCTTCAGCCAGACAGCCGCGGAGATCGTTTGCAGCCTTATACAGGGCAAAAAACATCCTGATGCAGGTATCTTCTCCTTCGACCGGTTTAAGGGCTGAAAACAGGCAGTTACCCGCAAGTAACCACCTTTCCTCCCCTGCATGACACGGCGCTGACATCCATCCCTGCTTTAATCCGTAAATTTGTCCCTTAAATTTTGAGTGTATGAAGATCGATATCTGGTCGGATGTGGCCTGCCCTTTCTGCTACATCGGCAAACGCCACCTGGAAGCAGCATTGGAGCAGTTCCCGCACAGCAAGGACGTACAGGTTACCTGGCACAGCTTCGAGCTGGACCCTTCCGCGAAAAAAGAATATGAAGAAGACCAGTACCAGTTGCTGGCGAATAAATACGGTATGAGCCGCGAACAGGCCATTGCGAACACAGAGCGTGTAGCCGCTTCCGGTAGGGCGGCGGGCCTGTCGTTCGACTTCGACAATGTGAAGCCCGGCAATACCTTCGATGCGCACCGGCTTATACAGCTGGCCCACAAAGAAGGCAAACAGGATGAAATGGAAGAACGCCTGTTCAAAGCCTATTTCACCGAAGGCAAACGCGTCAGCGACCCGGCCACACTCCAGGCCATTGCCTCAGAAGCCGGGCTGGACGCGTCTCCCCTGCTGAACAGCAATGCGTTTACCGACGAAGTGCGCCGGGACGAAGCGCAGGCCCAAAGCCTGAATATCCGCGGCGTTCCCTTCTTCGTGTTCGATATGAAATATGCCGTATCGGGCGCGCAGCCGGTGGATGTATTTTCGCAGACCCTGCAAAAGGTCTGGGAAGAGAATCACCCGCAAGACATTACCCCTTCCAACAGCGAAGGCGGCGTTTGCGAAGATGGCTCCTGCACCGTATAAAGCTCTTCCGTAAAAAGAGAAAACCTTCTGTGGCAAACGATTTCGTCTGCCGCAGAAGGTTTTTTATTTAAACCGGAAATATGTTAGAAATTATACCCTGCCTTCAGCCCGAAGAATCCTCTCGTGCCATCGCGGAACCAGGCTTCGTATTTGGCCGCCACATCAAGCCCCAGCACCCTGATGCCTACGCCGGGCGCTACCAGGAACGCC
The DNA here is from genome assembly GCF_039655965.1 of Chitinophaga sp. YIM B06452. Taxonomy (NCBI): domain Bacteria; kingdom Pseudomonadati; phylum Bacteroidota; class Chitinophagia; order Chitinophagales; family Chitinophagaceae; genus Chitinophaga; species Chitinophaga sp. YIM B06452. The sequence goes on from NZ_JAWLKY010000002.1 coordinate 189,054, forward strand.
GCGCCGGTGGGATCGCTGTCCACAAAGTTCGCGGAACCTGCTTCCAGCTTAACGTAGAGGATAGACACCAGTTTGTATTTCAGGCCTACCCTTACAGGAACGGCTGCGAGCTTGTTATACTTGACATTGTTCACGGTATTGCCGCTGAAATGCATGTAACCGACAGAGCCTGTTACGCCAAAACCAGCCACCAGCTTAATGTCTGCATTCAGACCTGCGCCCCAGCCAGTATTATGCGTGTCCTGGAAATCGCCGCCGACGGGGAAACCGGCTTCTACGTAAGGGCCGATGCTGAAGCGTTTTAGTTGTGCCTGCGCGGCAACGCTGCAGACCAGTAACAGGGCGATGAGCAGAGAGAATTTGTTTTTCATTTTCAGGATATTTGGGTGGTTATTCGTATTGTACGAAATTATTATTTATTCCCACATAAACCAAAATAAACCAAACGATTACACGCCTTATTGACCGATGCGCCCTTTCTCGCTTTCGATACCGCTTTTTCTTGTCTTGCTTGCTTTCACACTGCTGTTGCCGAAACGCCAGGTGAACGTGAAAGTGATGGCCCGTGCATCGTTGTAGGTGGTGCTGCCGGTCTGCACGCCATGATAGTTGGCAATGGCGCCCATTTTCCGGCTGCGGAAAATATCCGTCACATTCAGTTTCAGGTCGCCGCGCTTTTGCAGGATGCTGCGCTGGATGGCCATATTCACGCCCCATACCGGTTCCATGATGTCCAGGCCGGACGATACGCGGGAGGAATAATTGAAAGCCAGCTGGAGATTGAACCAATCGGGGATGTTAAAAGAATGAACATTGCTGAAGAAATATCCCGGGCTGGGCTCCAGCAGGGCCGCGGTGTCGTAATGATAACGGATGTAACCGCCCTGCAGCGCTGCGTTCATGCTCCACCATTTGTTGAGCGCTTTGCTGAAAGTAATGCCGGCAAACAGCCATTCGGAATAGCTCAGGTTGCGGTAAGTGTTGTACAGCACCTGGCTGCCGGGTTCCTGCTCGTTCACTTCGGTTACCACGCCGTTGTAGCGCATGTAAGAAAGCGTGGTGAACAGCATGCCCTTCCAGCCATGCGTCAGCTCCAGCGAATGGGCGATCTCGGGGTCCAGGCCGGGATTGCCGCGGGTATAGTTGTATTTGCTGCGGAAAGTGAGGAAAGGGTTCACCGCGGAAACGCCCGGGCGGTTGATGCTTTTGCGGTAAGAGAAAGAAAATTCATTGTTATCGTCCGGCGAGAACTGCAGGGCGGCATTCGGGAAAAAGCGCAGGTAATGTTTGCTGAAGGAAGCGCCGGTGGTAAGGGAATTGCCGCGTGTACGGGTATCTTCCAGGCGGGCGCCGGTTTCCAGGCTCCATTTGCCCCAGCTGCGGGCGTAATTGAGATATGCGGCGCTGATCCATTCACGGTAGATGAACACGTTGGTCTTGCCGGCGTCGTTCATCCATCCTTTTCCCGTTTGCTCTTCCCAGCGTGTATCCGTTTCCGTTTGTATATGAATGGCCTTTATGCCTGCCTCGAATTTCCCCAGCTTTGAAGGATGGGTATAATCCGCAGACAGCGACTGGATGGCCACTTCCTGCGGCGAATGGTCGCGGAGGATGTAGGGCTGCGCATGCGTGGACCAGGTGGAGAAGAGATTTTCAGGATCGCGGCGGTAGGCGTAGGCATCGCCATTGATGGCGAGGCTGCGGCCGGTGCTGTCCAGCGTTACTTTGTAGTATGCATTGAGCGCGGGGATCCAGGTATTGTTGCGGCCGCTGGTGCTGGCGTTGAGGACAGAATCGGGGTTGGGAGAATGGCTGTAGAAGCGGGATTCGTCTGCCCGGGCCAGTTGGCTGCCTGTATGCCCAAGCGTGAAAGTGAGACCTGCGGCGCTTTTTTTATTGATCTCATAATCCAGCCCGCCGCGCAGGTTAAAGTTGCGGCTTTCGGTAACGCTATTTTCATGGCCGTTGACGCTGAAGCCGTTTACTTCGCGGGTATGTTCGCGCGTGGCGCTGCGTTTGCCGTATGCGCCGTCTATGCCGCCATACACGTTCAGTCCGCGGGCGCGATGGTTCAGGAACACGGAAGCGCTGGTACGGGCGTAGTCTCCCGCGCCGGCGGCAACGGTGGCGGTGCCATTGGTGCCAAGGCCCTTCTCTTTCTTCATCCGGATATTCACCATGGCGCCGCCTGCCGCGTCGTATTTGGCGGAAGGATTGCTGATCAGCTCTATTTTGTCCACCAGCTGGCCTTGCGTGCCGGTGAGCAGGTTTTTGAGCGCTTCTTTATTGAGGTACGAGGGCCGGCCGTCTATATAAACCGTAACCGGCTTGCCATTATAGGAAATATTGCCTTCGGCATCCACTTTCACGCCGGGAGCCAGCTCCAGCACTTCCAGGATGTTGCTGCCTGCTGCCAGCGGGCTGTTGGCGAGGTTGAGCACCAGCTTGCCGGGCTTCATTTCCACGAATTGTTTTTTGGATGCGATGGTCACGCCTTTCAGCGCGATCGTGTCTTTATGCAGCCTCAGGGAATCCTGGGCCTGGGTATGCAGGCTGGCTGCGAGGAAGAGAACAGGGATTAAAAAATTCTTTTTCATATTTTCGGTTTTATGATACAAAGAAAGCGCAGGGCTTTCCCGGCGGAAAGGCGCTTTCGATGAAGCCTGGCGGCTTTCCGGCAAAACGGGGCCGGGGCGGTTTCGTCGATAAAAAAGCCGTTTCGCCGATCAGGAAGCCGCCGTGAGCGGCAGGGACATTAATTTTCAATATGCAGCAGGAACTTCCATCACCATTCAAACAGCACAAACCGTCCCGCTTCCCTCTTTATTACGAAGGGTTTATCTGGCTCATGTACGTCGTGATCTGGAAATACGATTATTACCTGGGCATGCTGCCCCGCATGAGCGTACCCGGCGGGCAGGTCTTCCCCTTCAACGGCCTGCTGCTGTATGCCATCGCCACAAGCCTCTACATGATCCTTTATTACCGCCTGCTGGCGCCCGCTTTGTTTACCCGCAGGCGGTACGGCCTGTTCGTGCTCACGGCCATCCTGTTCTTCGCCTATGCTTCCAAGGTGAATTACTGGGCGTTCGGGAAGCTATTCCTTGCGCTGAACCAGCAACTGCTGCTGCAGGATTTCTATGTACAGCAGGATCATCTTGCCACCGTCCGCATACAGCATTTCCTGACCGGCTGGGATCTCCGGCTGCTGGCCATTGAGTTTGCCATGTTCACCTCCATCTTCTTTGTGCGTTTTGCATTCCGGAACGAAGCCCGCAAACACCAGCTGGAAACGGACAATCTCCACCTCCAGCTGGAATCGCTGAAAGCGCAGCTGCAGCCGCATTTCCTCTTCAATACGCTGAACAGCCTGTATGCCATGAGTCTGCAGCAAAGCAAAGAAACGCCCGCGTTCATCCTCCGCCTGAGCGATATGCTGCGCTTCATCCTGTACGATTGCCAGGAGAGCAAAGTGCCGGTGGAAAAGGATGTGGCGTTCATGCAGCATTACATTGAAATGGAAAAGAAACGGTACCCGGATGCGGTGATCGATTTTACAGCGGAAGTGGAGGCGGGCGACCGGAAAGTGGTGCCGCTGCTGTGTATCAACTTCCTGGAGAACAGCTTCAAATACGGCGCGCACCGCATTACCAGCAATGGCTTCGTACGCGGGAAGCTGGTGCAGCGGGGCAATTCCCTGCATTTCAGCCTGGAGAACGATGTATTCCCCCTGCAGGAAAGCAGCGCCAATAAAGGCGGTATCGGGATTGAAAATGTGAAACGCAGGCTGGCGCTGTATTATCCCGGCAAACATCGTTTGGCGATACAGGAACGGGATAATATTTTTACCGTAGAACTCAGCATTGAATTAAATTAGGCTATGATCAGATGCATGATAGTGGACGATGAGGTGATGGCCCACCAGATACTGGAAACGTTTATCCTGCAAACGGAAGGGCTTACCCTGGTGGCCAAATGCCGCAATGCTATGGAAGCCTTTGCCAGGCTGGAACAGCAGGATGTGGACCTGATGTTCCTCGACATTGAAATGCCGCTCATCAGCGGCACCAAATTCCTCCGTTCGCTCAGCAAGCCGCCGCAGGTGATATTTACGACCGCCTATGCAGAGCACGCCGTGGAAGGCTTTGAGCTGCAGGCATTGGATTACCTGCTGAAGCCCTTTTCCTACGAGCGTTTCGCCAAGGCCGTGGCCCGCATGCCCGCAAGCGCTGCCGCGCCCGCGCAGCCGGAAGACGCCGGTTCCCTCGTTGTGCGCGAAAAAGACGCACTGGTGAAAATCCCGTATGCAGACATCCTCTATATCGAAGCCGCGCGCGATTACATGAAAGTGCATACGCCCGGCAGGCATTACCTCGTGCTGCAAACCATGAAAAAGCTGGAAGAAGCGTTACCACCGGCACTTTTCGTGCGCACGCATAAATCCTTTATTGCCGGGCTGCGGCATGTGAAGCAGATCAAGGCGGAAAGCCTCGTGCTGTCGCAGGATATCAGCATCCCGCTCAGCAGTTTGTATAAAGAGCAGGTGCTGAAGCGCTACCGGGAATAAAATGGAATTTTTGTACCTTCCCGTATGCCCGCTTTTATGAAAAACTTACTGTTGCCCTTTTTCTTTTGCTGTTTGACACTGCATGCCCCTGCCCAGCAATCCGCGCAATGGCCGTGGTTTTCAGAGATCAGGATGAACACAGGCCTCTCCGGCGCCAATGTTGGCGGCGATGTATCCGCTTACCCGCTGGCCGTACAACTGAACGCTTCCAGCTTCGACTTTTCCAAAGCCCGCGCCAACGGCGCTGATATCCGTTTTTCCACCACGCCCGACGGGCCTTTTCTCCCGCACAGCATCGAGTGGTGGGATCCGGTGAACAAAAAAGCGCTCATCTGGGTGAAAGTGCCGCTCATCAAAGGAAATACAGACCAGCAGGCCATTTACATGCATTGGGGAAATGAACGGGCGGAAGCGGAAGACCATGCCGCTGAGATCTTCTCCGTGAAAGAAGGCTTCACCGGCGTATGGCACCTCAATGAACCCGGCAATACCCTGCCCGAAGGATACAAGGACGCCACCGCCAATGCCGCGCATGCCACCGGCGTGAACATGCGCCCCGTCTGCACGGTAGACGGCCCCCTCGGCAAAGCCCAGCAATTCCGTTACAGCGACGGCCAATGGATCAAAGTGGACAGCGACAAACGCAGGCTGTTCGACATCACACGCCAGCTGACCTTTTCCATCTGGGCCCTGGCGCATACCTATTCCAACAAAGGCGATGAAAACAAACGCGTGCTGCCCGGCTACGAAACGATGTTCGCCAAAGGCGACAACAGCTGGCGGCTGCAGAAGTTCGGCATCCGCAACTGGCACCAGCCGGAAGCAGAACTGGTAGAGGTTTGCGTGGAAAGGCTCAGCCCCCGCGGCGACCTCTGCGTGGTAGGCAGAACGGATATGAAAACGGAGCAATGGTATCACATCACCGGCGTGCACGATCATCCCTACGTAAAACTCTACGTGAACGGCGTGCTGGATAAATCCGAAAAGTTTGATGCCGAATGGAAAACAGATGACCATCCCGTTGGGATCGGCAACCAGAGCCAATTCCCGGAAAAAGGCGGCCGCAACTGGGACGGTGTGCTGGACGAAGCAAGGGTGATCGGCCAGGCAAAGAACGAGCACTGGATTAAGCTGGATTACGAGAGCCAGCGGCCCGGCAGCCGCTTCCTGCAATTCGGGAAGGCGCAGCAGAAATAATTACTTCCCTGCCATATGCAATGCCGCAATGTAGCCGAAAGTCATAGCCGGCCCGATGGTAGCGCCGGCGCCGGCGTAACTGCGGCCCATCACTGAAGCGGCATTATTCCCCGCCGCATACAACCCTTCGATCACCGTACCATCTTCCCGCAGCACGCGCGCATGCCCATCTGTGACCAGGCCGCCTTTAGTACCGATATCTCCCGGCACCATTTCCACCGCGTAGAACGGCGGCTTGTCTATCGGCGCCAGGCAGGGATTGGGCTTGATGCGTGGATCGCCGTAATAGCGGTCGTAAGCCGATTCCCCGCGATGAAAATCTTCATCTTCCCCTTTGCGCGCCATATCGTTGAAACGCCGCAGCGTATTCACCAGGTTCTCTTCCGGAATGTTGATGCGGCGGGCCAGTTCATCCACCGTATCCGCTTTGAAAATGATCTTTTCACGGTAATAGGCTTTAGGGATGCGCTGCCGCGGGAACATGCCGAGGAAAAGATAACGGTTGCGGAAACGCTGGTCCATGATAAAAAAGCACGGGATATGCTGTACGCCCTGCGCATTACGGCGGTACATTTCATGCACCACATCCACGTAGGCCGCTGCTTCGTTGGTGAATCGCTCGCCGGCATGGTTTACCATAATGGAGCCGGGCTGCGACCGTTCCGCCACGCAGAAAAAAGCTTCCGCGCCGGGTGTACGCACAGAGGGCCCCCACCAGGCATCGTCCATCAACGAGAGGGCCGCGCCGGCTGCAATGCCCGCCAGGTGGCCGTCTCCCGTGTTGCCCGGCGAGCCTTGCGTCCATTCCGTGGTTTCAGGCGCAGGCATGAATTCCCGGCGCATGTGCAGGTTGCGTTCAAACCCGCCGGCAGCCAGCAATACGCCTCGCGTTGCGCGAAGGGCAATCTCTTCCCCATCTTTTTCCACGATCATGCCCGTTACTCTCCCATTCTCAGTGAGCAGGCTTTTCATGGGCGAATTCAGCCACAGGGGAATGCCTGCTTCCTTCATGCTCATGCGCAACCGCGCGGAGAGCGCCTGGCCCAGGCTCAGCATCTTTTTGCCGGTCAGCTTGCTGCCCATGGCACGGAGCATCACTTTCACGGAAGTGCCAAAGCCTCTCCAGGTGCGGAAAGCCATGTTCATGCGGTTAAATTCGGCGGAATTGAAGGAAAAGCCCATCGGGATGGGCACTACGGGCGGGTTCAGCAAAGCGAGGTCTTCTTCCAGCAGCGCGCCGTTAAACAGCAGGGGCTCAATGGTGCGGCCTTCGGCAAGCCCGCCGGGCTTTCCAGGGTAGTAGTCCGCGTAACCGCGGGCGTATGAAAAACGCATGTATGCAGTGTGCGCCCGCAGGAAGGCCAGCATAGCCGGGCCCTGAGAAAGGAAAGCGGCTTTTTGTTCTGAAGGCGCGTCTTCGCCTGCCACGGCATCGAGGTAAGCGCGGGCTTTTTGAGGATCGTCGTGTATGCCCTCCCGTTGAAGCACATAATTGTTCGGCACCCATATGCCGCCGCCGGAGCGGGCGGTAGAGCCGCCATAATACGCGCTCTTCTCTACGATGAGCACCTTCAATCCGTCGTGATGCGCCCTGAGCGCGGCCGTCATGCCCGCGGCGCCGGAGCCGGCGATAATTACGTCAAAGTCTTCTTCCATGTGCCTGTATAAGCAATTTTGGTTGGGCCGGGATATACAGGACGGGGTAAGGGGTTATTTTTTGCTCTTGCGCGGCCGCCTTTCCGTAATAATGCCATTGTATGAAATAGGCTGGCGGTTGGTACTGGTGACCTGCAGGCTGGCGTACCCGCTTTCGGATACGGTCAGGAAGAACTGCTGCACATCCTGCACGTCTTTCGGCTTGATGGTGATATCCCATCCGCCGTTCCGGCCGGGCTTTTCGTCGTATTCAAATTGTTGGGAGATGAACTGGATGCCGCCTTTGGACGGGTCCATAGGAGCTGAATAAGCGCGCCCGAAATAAGGCAGGAAAGAATTCACCGTATCGCGCGATACGGTTACGTCGTACCCATCCCCTTGCATCTGCCGCGTGCGGCCGGTCATGGGCAGCACCGTCTGCACCTGGAACACATAGTTCCTGTCCGCTATCAGCTGCTTCAGCTTACCGGCGTCTGCCTGCTGTACCTGCTGCGGGGCGGAACACTGGAAACCGGCCAGCACCAAAAGGAATAACGGTATCATTTTCAAGCATTTCATATGCGGAAATTTACTGTACCCATAAGAAACAAAACGCAGGCCATAAATGTTGACAGCCATACAGGCATTCACAATCAGCCACTTGCATTTAATAACGCTAAAACACCGCAGCTTATGATATTTTCATTATATTGTTTAGCATATCCTTAAACACCATACACTATGACGCCTCTCACTTTGCTCCTGCCCGGAGCCGCCCTTTTTTTCGTAGCCCACGTTTTTTTATTGTTCACCTCTTTCGGAAAATCCGGCTACAACTCAAAAAAATACCGCTGGTCGCACCTCACCCTCTGGATCTGCGGCATCCTGTTTTTTATTGCAGCGACCTTGTACGCTGGAACGGGGGAATCGCCCGTCATCGATGTGTTTGACACGCGGGTGAAACAAGGCCTCTTCCTCGTGATCCCGCTGGTATTATCTGCCATCGCGCACACTATCGTGAAGCTGTTCGTGATGCCGAAGTACCAGGGCCGGTAAAACTCCTTTGCTCCCGCTGCTGCGATTGTTGCGTATATTGCATGCATGTCCGTCCGCAAGATCATTCATATAGACATGGACGCTTTTTATGCATCAGTGGAGCAGCGGGACAATCCTGCATACCGCGGCAAGGCCATTGCCGTAGGCGGCTCTCCTGAAGGGCGCGGCGGCGTGGTGGCCACCGCCAGTTATGAGGCCCGTAAATACGGCGTACGCTCCGCCATGCCTTCCAAAAGAGCGCTGCAGCTCTGCCCGCATATTATTTTCGTATACCCGCGCTTCGCCGCCTACCGCGAAGTAAGCCAGCAGGTGCGCGAAATATTCCACCGCTACACCGATCTCATAGAACCCCTCTCCCTCGACGAAGCATACCTGGACGTTACAGAAGACAAGCTCAACATCGGCTCCGCCATCGCCATCGCGCAGCAGATCAAACAGGCTATCCGTGAAGAACTGCAGCTCACCGCTTCCGCGGGCGTTTCCATCAACAAGTTCGTGGCCAAGATCGCGTCGGACATGCAGAAGCCGGACGGGCTCACTTTCATAGCGCCCACGCAGGTGGAATCCTTCATGGAAGGCCTGCCGGTAGAAAAATTCTTCGGCGTAGGGAAAGTAACGGCAGACAAAATGAAACGCATGAACCTGCACACCGGCGCGGACCTGAAGAAACTCACGGAAAACGATCTCGTGCAGCATTTTGGGAAAACAGGCCGGTTCTACTACCGAATCGTGCGGGGGGAAGACGACCGGCCCGTGCAGCCGCACCGCGAAACGAAATCCGTAGGCGCGGAAGACACCTTTCCCCACGACCTCACCACCCTCGAAGAAATGTATCCCGAGCTGGATAAAATAGCGCAGACCGTTGCCAACCGCCTTCAGAAATATGAATTAAAAGGCAGGACCGTGACCCTCAAGATCAAGTACAGCGACTTCAGGCAGATCACCCGCAACCAATCGCTCCCGCAAGGCATCAACGACCTGGAAACCATTGCGGCTACTGCAAAGCAGTTGCTGGTGAAAACCGATCCTGCCGATGTGAAGATCAGGCTGCTGGGGATCACGCTGTCGAATTTCGGGGAAGATAAGCCTGTTACAGGAACGGCGCAATTGACGTTGTTTTGAAGCAGCTGAGCCGAAATAGGAGCAACGAAGCAAGGAAAATCGTCATTGCGAGAAGCAGCTGGGCCAAAGCGCGAGGGGCGACGAAGCAATCTCCTGCATTGGATTGATACCCCCTATGTTTGGAGATTGCTTCGTCGCGCTTCCTCCCGCATAGCATTCCTTACTGCTCCTCGCAATGACGGGCTTTGTCGCATTGACAGCCTTTGTTGCAATGACGGTTTTGCGCGATGATCAGTATTTCGCGGGCTGACCTGCTTTCGGGATGGATTTGAGGATGAACTCGCGCAGGTGTTCGTTGCTGGTGGCCAGGTCGTCTTTGCGCAGATACATCATATGCCCGCTGCGGTAGCCTTCCCAGGAGAGACGGTCTTTCAGCTTGCCGCTGGGGTCCAGCTGCCACATGCTGTATTTGGCGTTGAAATAATCGCAGGCGCCGTCGTAGTAGCCGCTCTGGAAAAGCACATGCAGGAAAGGGTTCTGCGCCATGGCCTGCCGCAGGTTCTCTCCGGTGCGGTTGCCATTGTTGTCCCAGGGGAATACGGGGCCGAACATGTAATATTTCAGGTCCGTTTTATATTTCAGCTCTTCGCGGAGATACATGTTGATGGCGGGCGTGAAGGAATGCAGCCAGGAAGTGAGCTCCGCATTGAAATCTACCCTTTCGCCGCCGTCCCTGCGGTCGATGCCCAGGTAGCGGGAATCCAGGCGGCCTACGGTATAGCCGCGGTCGCGGAGCAGTTCTTTCCAGAAGAGATTGGTGGAGATATCGAGGTTGTTCTGCAGCACCACTTTTTCCGGGAGGCCTGAGTAACGGGCCACTTTAGCCGCTATTTCCTTTTTCTTCGCATCGCTGATAAAGCCGCCTTCGGCCAATGCAGGCAGGTACTCCTTGATGGTGAAAGTTTCCACCTCGGGCAGCATAGCCGTAAGGTCTTTCGCCTGCAGATCGGAAGCCAGCGCTTTATGATACCATGCGGTAGCCGCGTAATAAGGCAGCCTCAAAGCCGCTTCCGCAGGGCCGTTGCGCTCTATGCCCAGTTCCGTGGGCGACACCAGCACTACGCCATTCACGTAGATCCACTGCGAGTTCATCAGTTCCAGCGCAAGCCCCGAAACGCGGGTGGTGCCGTAGCTTTCGCCGACCAGGTATTTGGGGGAAGCCCAGCGTTTATAACGGGTCACGAAGGTATTGATCCATTCGGCGAGGTATTCGATATCCTGGTTTACACCGAAGAATTTAGCGCCCTGCACATCTTTGCCTGCAGTGCGGGAGAAGCCGGTATTCACGGGGTCTACATACACGATATCGGCCACATCGAGGATCGAGTGCGGGTTGTCTTTCAGTCCGTAAGGCTGCACGGGATAACCTTCGTCGTCTATTTTCAGCACGCGCGGGCCGGTATACCCGATCTGCATCCATACGGAAGCCGTTCCGGGGCCGCCGTTGAAGGAGAATACGAGGGGGCGCGAAGGCTGGTCTGCCACGCCTGTCCTTTCAAAATAAGTATAAAATACCCCGGCGATGGTTTTACCGTCATCGTCCCACACGGGCAGGGAGCCGGCAGTTACTTTGTAGGGAACCCGCTGACCTTTAATGGTTACTTCGTGGCTGGTGGTAACGGCGGCGTCGATCTTCAGGGCGCGGGTGGCGCTGGACTGGCTGTAGAATTTTCCATCTGAAGTATCGGCTTTTTGGGCAAATAGGCTGGTGCAGCTAAGCAGGAGCGCTGCGGTAAGGATGTTTCTCATATTTTAAACATATCAATAAAAATTAAATCCGCATAAATTTTATGATGCACAGGTAAATTTTCCCCGCCGAAAAAACACATTACAAATAATTCTATCCACATAAATTTTCATCGTAAATCATTAAAAACACATAGAACCACAAAAATTTCACTATAAAACTTGGATTTAGATCATTATTTTGGGTGAATGAAAACAATACTCCTAATCCTCGCTCTCCACACATCAGATTCGACTGTTAAAAAACAGCGCCCTTTCACCGCCGGGCTCGAAGGCGCAGCCGCGGTAACCGTTGGCAACAACATTGTATCCGTAAACGTAGGCGGTCCCTGCCTCCGGCTGAGGCTGACCCCCAAATGGGCGGTTGGCGTAGCAGCAGTACCCTCGTTGTTCATTTTCAACGGCAAAGCCGAGCCTAAACTTGGGCTGACCCCAAGACTGGACTACGGCAAATGGCAATTACAGACACCTGGCTTCTACATGGCCAAAACCGACAAATGGGCCTGGACCTTCGGCCTGGGGTACAAATTCATGTAGCCCCGAATTAAATTCCCGCAAAACGTTATGGAGGAGTATACAAAAACGGGCGCAGCATTCCTGCCGTGCCTGTAAAGGATATCCGTTGCCTTTGCAAACCAGGCAAGCGGGTACGCATGCAGGCAAAGGGCGCAGCAATATATGCCGTGCCTGGAAGGGAAGTTGTTTGCCATGTGTAACGGGCTTAGCCGGTGATGCTGAGCAAAACAAAACGGGCGCAGCAAATTTGCCGCGCCCGTAAGGATATCTTTTACAGTAAATTATTTTGTCATAAACGTCCAGGTAACATTCTTCTGGTACCCAAAAGGCTTGCCCGCCTGCGGCTTGCCCATCGTGCCTTTGCCTGCTTCCGACTTCAGGGTCACGCGGCTGAATGCGCCTTTTTCAAAATCGAAGGTCAGGCCATCGTCGTCGTACAGCTCAAAGGAGCCGTGAGCCGTTCCGTAAACGCGCACTTCGAGCGGCAGTACCTCTCCTGTTTTCGGCGCCTGCCTGCGCGCGGGGATCATCGGGATGAGGCCGCCATCGCGCACGTACAGCGGGATCTTGTCCAGCTCGGCAGTGATGGTGATCACTTCGTTTTCCCCGGCCAGTTTGCCGGTGTAGAAATCATACCATTTGCCTTTGGGCAGGTACACCTTGCGGCTCGTTTGCTTCGCAAAGAAAGGCGCCACGATGAGGTTGTCGCCCATCATGTACTGGTCTTTCAGGTCGGAGCGGATCTTGGCTTCGTATGGGTTCAGCGTGGCGTCCAGCTGGCCGCCGGATACCTGCGGGATGTATGCAAAGCCGTCTACGAGGTTCATGGAACGGAAAGGCGGCTTCCCTTCAAAATGATACTGCGCAAAAGTGGAATACAGGTAAGGCAGCAGGCGCATCCGCAGCATGGCTACGTCCTGCACGGCCTTTTCCACTTCGGGGAATGACCAGGGTTTGGTGCCGTCTGCCCATGCGTTCAGCATGGCCATGGGCGAAAAACAAACGCTTTGCATTCTTCTCACCCATTCTTCCGCACTTTTGGAGGCGCGCACCTCGGGCGTCCACAACACGCCGATGAAGCTGCTGTTCACCAGCGCGGTAATGAAGTCCGGGTGGGAATAATAATCGTTGTAGATCACATAGGGAAAATTGCTGGCGCCGGCGTTGGAAGCCCTTACCAGCCCATATGTGCGGCGGTTCTGTTCGCGGAACCATTCATCCGTCATCTTCTGCATGGCGAGGCCATAGACCTGGCGCATCTGTTCCGCCGCGGTACCGGAGGGAAAGGTGGCTACATCGGGCCAGAGCCAGTTGTCGTAGCCGTCGTTCTCATCCATTTTATACCCGCTAACGCCAAGGGATATATGATTTTTGATGAAATGCTCCTTAAATGCCTGCCGCGCTGCGGGCAACGTGAAATCCGCTACCAGCCCGTTCCATACGGTATGGGTGCCTGACAGGGGTTTTATTACCGGGTACAGCGAACTCTTAGGCGATACATAAGGGTTTATCCAGAGGTTGGCGCGCACACCTTTGGCCATCAGCCCGTCTATGAAGCCTTTGGGATCGGGGAAACGCTTGCTGTCCCACTCAAATGTACAAGGGTACGACATGGAATGCCAGCCCGGCTCAACGCCGATAAAGTCCAGGGGAAAGTTGTGTTCTTCAAACTCGGAGGCTTCGCGGAGGATGTCTGTCTGCGAATATAATGTCGGCACCCTTTGCGTAAAACCCAGGCCCCACTTGGGCGGCAGGTATCCGCCGCCGTTGAAGAGATTGTAACGCTGCACGGCATTCATGGCGGTGGGGCCGCCGAAAATGTAAATCTCTGCGCCCGCGGCTGGCACCAGTATCTCCATCGCATCGGAATATGGCTGGGAATCCCAATCCTTGTTGCCGTTGCGGTCGTGCAGCACAGGCGGATTCTTCGTATCCACGCGCACCGCTGTGCCGGCGTACACGGTCAGGTAGCGCGCCGCATCCACCAGCACGCCGTAGCCGCGGCTGGAAACATAAAAAGGAACGGGCGCATGGGTGCGTCCGTTATCTTCCCCGCCGTAGTGGTCCATATGCAGCTGGCTCACCCGGCCGCGCTGGTTGACGGTTTTGAAGTTCAAACCCAGCCCGAAGATCTGCTCTTCCCTTTCGAGGGGAAAACGGAGATATACTTTCCCGTCGCGGTAAGTAACGGCGATATCCGCTTCCGCCAGCGGGAACTTTGCGGCGGGCAGGGCCTGCAGGGAGGATTTGCTGGCCTTGTTATCAGCCACGCCCAGGAGGGTCACCTTTTCAGGCTGGCCGGCAGTGGCTTTCCAGATACCGGGCTCTATTTCTTTCCATTGTAATTGCGCCTGTGCGCCTGCGCTGAGCAGCAGGCATAGAAGCACGAGGCGGAGTGCGCGCGTATTATTCATATATCGTGGAAACTTCTACGCATAAGGTATAAAGGAATTCCTTCACACCCTTTATTTTGTCAAAATTGAGGCAGTTTCCGATAAAATATTACTGTTCACGGGCTCCTTCTGTTCTGGATTTACCTGGTAACAAAGCACTTCGCCGTCTTCCAGCACTTCCACGATGCGGTAACCGTAATAAGGCGTGCCCCAGCTGCCCGCAATGTGGCTGTCGAAGAAATAATGCTTGCCGTTCTTTTCCTTCATTCCGTCTTCAGCGTGATCGTGGCCATGGAAAACGGCTTTCAGGTTCTTTTGTTTGGAAAACATCTCTACCAGCTCAGGACAGTCGATCCCGTGCTCCGTCCATTTCACGGGCGTGATGTGCATGATCACGAACAGGTGTTTTTTTCCTGCGTACATCTCCAGCCTTGCCCTGGTCCAGTCCAGGTCAGGGCAGATATATTTCCCTTCCACATCCGCGGTATTCAATACGATGAATCCTGCATCCCCTTTTTCGAAATCGTGGTGCCAGGCGGTGCCGAAGGTCTTTAGCCACTCCGGTTCCGCGATCTTGTCGTGGTTGCCGTGAGACACCACGTAAGGCATGGCCAGCTTATCCCAGGCTGCTTTCACATCGGGCAGGAATTTGGCATCGTCGTGGAAGAGGTCGCCATTGATCACCGCCATATCCAGCCCGCGGCCTTTCTTCTCCTTGTTCAGCCATTTTACCATCCGCTGGTGGTTCTCATAATAAGTGGTCTTAGGCTGGCCGTAATGCCCGTCTGAAGCCAGTGCAAAACGGAGCCTCACCTTTTTGCGGGACGGCAGGGTGAAACCTGCGGGGGCAAAGGATTGCAGGGTATTACCTGCGCCAATGAGCACGATGCCCTTCAGGGTCATCTCAAGGAAATTTCTGCGGGAGATCATACGTTGTGGTAGATTAAATATAAGTTAAGGCGTCCAGCTGTTTGCGGTAATCGAACTGCAGGTCTTCATGCTGGCTTTCGATCGCTTTTTCGATCTTGCGCAGCTGCTGCTGGTAAAGATTGGCCAGTTGCACGCTGGCGCCGATCTTGATGCCGCTGCGGCGCATTTTCTGGCAGAAGAACAGCAGGAGTTCCGTTTCAGCCTGTTTAGACCCGGTAAATCTAATATGTTTGTTCGTGATCCGGAGAATTTTCCGCAAAGTTTTCTTTGAATGGTACAGGTGGGTGGTGGAAAGGGAGTCGAATTCCAGCGCGATGAATTCTTTCACGGAAGCGATGTACCCGTCCAGGCTGTGCGATTCGAACAGCAGGTAGGTGAGCAGCTCCTTGCTTTCCTTCTTGTATTTGGCCAGCCGCAGGCAAAGCTCCACCAGCTGCGCATGCGGCACGGTTCCCAGCTCTTTCTTTAATTCGTTGATAGTGGCTGTCTTCATATATCGTTCATCAATCCCCTATTCTTCATAAAAATCGATGAGTGAGCCGAAATATGCATCACGCCAGCCTTCCACGATATCGTCATAATCTTCATCGGGGATATTGCTGTGTTTCAGCTCGGCGGAAGTGCCTTTTTTGTGCGGATGCAGGATGATGGTAACGATGGAAGGCGTTTCCTGCTCCCCGAAATACCATTCCTGCACGATCTTCCGGCCTTCTTCGAATTCGAGGTTGCGGCCTGCGATGCTGCCGTCCCAGAGGGAAAATTCGGAGCCGGGCTCGGTGCTCATATCGGCCTTATCGCCCGTCCACAGCTGGATCGTGGGCGCATAAGTGAGCGCGCGGTATACTTCTTCAGGCGGGGCGGGAACGATGAAATGTTGTTTGAAATCTTTCATACTGGACAATATTGTTATGCGCCTTCCACCAGCTGGATGCCGGTTTTGGTGAAAGCGATCTTTTGCTGTTTGTATAAGCTGCCGGTGGTCATTTTGAAGGTCTTTTTGCTCATGCCGAAAAAAGCGTAGATCTCTTCGGGATCAGACTTGTCGTGGTAAGGCAGGTACCCGTCGTTCTCCCGCAGCAGCCGCATGATCTTCTCCGCTTCGTCTTCCACTTTTTTATAACCGCTCTGCCCAGGCACCACATCAACCAGGTTGCCTTCCTTCACGGCTTTGACGAAACCCTTGAAGCGGTCGCCAATGTCCATGGGCCTGAACTGGTCGCTGTAATGCAGGATGCCGGTGTGCAGGTTGTTGATGATGGTCACAAAACCGATATC
Source organism: Chitinophaga sp. YIM B06452 (assembly GCF_039655965.1). Classification (NCBI taxonomy): domain Bacteria; kingdom Pseudomonadati; phylum Bacteroidota; class Chitinophagia; order Chitinophagales; family Chitinophagaceae; genus Chitinophaga; species Chitinophaga sp. YIM B06452. The sequence continues at coordinate 205,491 of NZ_JAWLKY010000002.1, forward strand.
CGTGCGGCGGTAGATCACCAGGTCTACCACATCTTTTTCTTTTATGGTAAGGTGCTCGTTGCTGAGATAGGGATCGATCTTTTCGGTGGCGGCTACACGGCCTGTAAGCTCGTCGAGATAGATCCTTACGAGGTATTCCTGCCCTTTCACCATTTTGGAAAGCTGCTGCGATTTGGGTACAAAGAGGTCTTTGAGCAGGCCCCAGTCCAGGAAAGCGCCCTGTGCCGTAACATCCACCGCTTTGAGGTTCACCACATCGCCTACGATGCCGAGCGGTTTGTCCGTAGTGGCAATGAGGCGGTTCTCGGAATCGTGATAGAGGAATACTTCCAGTTCATCGCCGGGTTTGGCGCCGCGGGGAACGTACCTTTTGGGAAGCAGTATTTCCTGGCCGCCGCCGCCGTCGAGATATACGCCGAAATCCGTTTCCTTCTTGATCTTTAGCGTGTTGTACGCACCTGTTCTGGTCATTATTATACGATATAGCTTGCGCAAAGGTACAATAAAATAAATGGGAGCCGGAGCGCGGAAAACAACACATATGCATATTTACCCATCTGTAAACGACTACTCAGCAAGGCTGCGGGGTTATTATTGTAATAATTAGGTGTAACAGATTATTAATCATACCTTCGTAGCCATTTATTTTTTAATTTTTACACATGGAACAAAAATTCACCGGAACTGTAAAGTTCTTCAATGAAACCAAAGGTTTTGGTTTTATTAAACACGACGAGTCTTCCAAAGAGACTTTCGTACACGTTAACGGTCTCATCCACGAGATCCAGCAAGATGACCGCGTAGAGTTTGAACTGCAGGAAGGAAGAAAAGGCATGAATGCTGTTAATGTAAAACGCATCGATTAAGCTTGCTTAATATATCGTTTACCGGCCGGTCTGATGACCGGCCTTTTTTATTTAAAAGACCTTAGCGAACCGGCCGGGAAATCCCACTCCGGCGTTTGCAGGGCCTCCCCTGGTTTATTGTGGTACCATGGCGAGGAAGAGGCGGGATTCTTCAATATATGGATATCCTGCGCGGGCATATAACTCTGTGCCAGTAGAAAGATCCGTTCCCCTTTAATGTTTTGCGCCACGTCCATCACGATCACCGCATGGCCGGGAGAGCCGCCCTGGATGAATACATCGCCGGGATTGACCTCGTTGCCCGCGGGCTGCAGTTCACGCTGGAGGGAAAGCGTGCCGGCATAAGAAAATACAGTCTGGAGATATTGTTCAAAGCATGCCCGCGTATGGCAGGGTTGCGCGCTGCGTTTACGCAGGAGGCGGCTGCCTGATAACACGAAGCGGTCTCCTTTACGCCAGCCTTCGTAATCCATCAGCGTACCATCTGTGGCGCGAAAAGCGATGCGGCTGTATTGCGCCTGTGCGTAATGATATTCGGCGTACAGCCGCATGACCGCATCAGCGCATTGCTGGAGGTCTCGCCGGCCAACGGATACGTCCAGCACAGCGTATTGCGCGGACTGGTTGGCTTTGGGGCGGCCGTTGAAGAGGTAAACCGTGTTGGCGGGTTTGAGCGGCATTTTGCGCAACCATTCCCCGAAAGAACCTGCCGGCTGGGGAATGCGCTGGTAGCCTTGCGGAAGGGCGATGTTGCCGGTGGTGAGGGTTGTGATAAACAATGCGGTGAGGAACATGGCGGAGTTTTTTTGTGAGATGCGGATGCCGGAAAATTCCATAAAAGAGTTTGTGCGTCGACGTCATCGAACGGGGTATACCCGGCGTTCCGTAATTCAAAAAAGAGTTCTACCTTAATCATATAATCCACGGCAATGAAAAACACGCTCACTATTCCATTGAACGGCCAGGCGGCGGTACCCGGGTGGCTCAATGCGCCTTTCCGGCTGCTGGACCCTGTGGGGAACAGGGTTTTCCTGATCCTGTTCTGCGGGGTCTTCAGCTTCCTTTTCATGTACATCTTCTCCCCTTTCAATATGAACCAGTGGTATGAAGGCGGGCCGCTTTCCGTAGCGGGCGTGTTCTGCGCTTTTTCCCTCAGCGGCATTGCGGGCATGACCCTTTCCCAGTTCGGGCTCATCAGGCTGAAGGGGAAAAAGCCGCTCAGGCACTGGCAATTCCTGGCATGGTTTACCGGGGAAGTGATGCTGGTGGCGCTGATCGTGAACGTCGTGAATGTAAGCATGCATGACTACCTGGAATATTCCTGGCCGGAGTATACCGATACGTTAAAATATGGTTTCGGGGTAATGGCCCTGCCTTATTCCATGGCGCTGCTCTGGTTCCAGGGCCGGGCAGCCGCGGGTCGGCTGAAGCACCTCGCGAAGACGCCCGCAGCCACGCCATCCGCAGCCCCTGAAGAGCTGCACATCCACGACGAATATGGCAAGCTGGCTATGACGCTTTGCCCTTCCAACCTGCTGCTGCTGAAAGCGGAAGACAATTACGTTCATCTTTATTACCGCAATGGCAGCGCAGTGAAAAGGGAACTGATCCGCAGCTCCCTCAAAAAGCTGGAACCCCAACTTTCAGGGCACGGTTTCACAAGGGCGCACCGTTCTTACATGGTGAACCTTTCCAAGGTGCTTTTATTCAAAAAACACACAAAAGGGCACTTCGTGGTAATGGAAGGGATCGATGAGGTGCATGTACCGGTATCCGGTTCTTACCTGCCTGAATTTTTGCAGCGGTTCGCCCCGGCGGAATAGCAAGATGTAAACCAGGATGGGGACGGGGCCCGGGCCTGCCTCACCCCTATTAACGCCGTATTAAACCCGTATTAAACCCGTAGTTAAAGCGTTGATAAAGCACCTTTAATAGTACTCCGGTACCAGGAGGTACATAAGCGATACCGGATAGGCCAGCCCATCGCCATCGCTCTTACCGGCAGCGGTATTGCAGCATGTTCACCCCAGGCACCTGATTTCACCCCGCAATTGCTCCTGTTCACCCCAAAGCGGCTGTTCCCCTGCCCGCCGCAGCTCCCTTTTCCCTAATATCGCTGCTACCATTCCAACCAAAATTACCCTGAACTATGACCAAACTGATGCTACTGACCGTCCTGGGACTGTTCTCCGGGCTTGCCAGCCTGAGCGCGCAGCATGTGATCTCCGGTAATGTGCGCAACAGCGCCACCGGCGAAGCCGTGCCCGCCGTATCCGTTAAAGCGAAAAATACCCCCTATGGCGACTATACCAACGACCAGGGGAATTTCCGTTTTACCCTGCACGCCGCCCTGCCCGTTACGCTCGTCATTTCGTCCATTGGGTATGCTTCCAAAGAAATGGAAGTAACCGGCGCCGGGCCGCTGAACATTACCCTGGATCCCGCCAGCATCCTCGGCAACGAGGTAGTCGTATCCGCCAGCCGGCACGTGCAGCGGAAGATCGAATCACCGGTCACCATTGAACGGATCGACAACAAAGACATTATCAATTCGGCGCAGACTAATTATTATAATATGTTGCAGGGATTGAAAGGGGTAGACATCACTACGTCCAGCCTCACCTTCACCACTGTTACCACCCGCGGGTTCAATACCAGCGGCAATACCAATTTCACGCAGATCGTAGACGGGATGGACAACCAGGCGCCCGGCCTCAACTTCCCACTGGGCGCATCCATCGGGCTTACGGAGCTGGATGTGGACAACCTGGAAGTGCTTTCCGGCGCTTCCTCCGCCCTCTACGGCTCCCGCGGGCTGAACGGCACGCTGGTAATGACCGGCAAAGACCCTTTCAAATACCAGGGCCTCAGCTTCCAGGTCACGCAGGGCGTGAACCACGTAAAAAAAGGGAAAGGCAACGACCCGATGGGGCCCTCTCCCTACTACGACTGGACCCTCCGCTGGGCGTACAAAGTGAACGACAAGCTCGCATTCAAGATCAACGCGCAATACACCCTTGCTAAAGACTGGCTGGCCACGGACACCAGCAACACCAACAGCCCCGGCACCAGGTATACCGACCCGAATTACAACGGCGTGAATTCATATGGCAGCAAAACTTCCGTAGACATCAACCCTTTCCTGCAGGCCGCCCTGGCGCAGGACCCGTCGCTGGCGCCTATTATAGACCCCTTGCTGGCCAAACCCTCCAACTACGTAGCCCGCACCGGCTACCCCGAATACGGTTACCTCAGCAACGAAGCGAAACTCCTGAAGCTCAACGCCGAAATACGTTACAAGATCCGGCCACGGCTGGAAGCCATCGTATCCGGCACGTATGGCAGCGGCAATGCGGTGTACAGCAACGATACCCGTTATGCCCTTACCGGTTACAAGATCAGCCAGTACCGCGCCGAACTGAGGAGCGAACAATGGTTCCTCCGCGCCTATACGTCCAAAGAAAACTCCGGCAACACCATCATTGCCAGTCCCACCATGCAGCTGCTGAACGAAGCCTGGAAACCCAGTTTCAATCCCGCTACCATGGACGGCTGGTACCCGCAATACACCGGCGCCCTGCTGCAGGCCCTGGCCACGGGCAGCAGTCTTGACAACGCCCACTGGGCCGCCCGCCAGTTTGCCGACCAGGGCAGGCCCGAAGCAGGCAGCGCGGCATTCAACCGGCTGAAAGACAGCATCGCCGGCCTTCCCACCTCCCAGGGCGGCACGCTTTTCCTGGACCGGAGCAGGCTTTACAACACCGAGTTCCAATATAATTTCACGAAGCTCATTCCCTGGGTGGAACTGATCGCCGGGCTCAACTACCGCCTCTACCGCCTCGATTCCAAAGGCACCCTTTTCCCCGATACAGACGGGCCGATAGACGTGGCCGAATACAGCGCCTATGCGCACTTGTCCAAAAAGCTGATACAAAATAAACTGAGGCTCGGAGCGGCTTTCCGGTACGACAAAAATACCCTGTTCGACAAACCCCGCATCACCACACGTGTATCCGCCGTGCAGGAGATCGCAAAGGAACATTTCCTGCGTTTCTCCTACCAGAACGCCTACAGCTTCCCTTCCAACATCCAGAGCCTGCAAAGCACGCTGGTGGATTATAACTCCTACGCCTCCGGTGGCTCCGCCAGGCTGCTGTACGGCGAATACCAGTTCGATAAATACCCGCCCTACCTGCTAAGCAGTGTGGCAGCATACCAGCAGACCAACGACCCGTCCAAGCTGGAGCGTTTCAGTCCCCGGGACATCAAACCGCAGAGCGTGGATGCGTTTGAGCTGGGATATTCCGGCCTGTTTGCCCGCCGCGTGCTTGTGGATGTGCTGGGGTATTATTCCACCTGGAAAAATTTCATCGGGTATGTGAATGTGGCCAATACGCCGGGAACGGACGACATTACAGCGTTCAAGGAGCGCAGTAAATATATTTCCTATAATATTGCATATAACGGCGCAGAAAAGGTAAATACGTACGGATATGCCGCCAGCGTGAGCGTAGACCTGAGCCGCAATTTCATGGCGAAAGCCAATTTCTCTTCAGACTTTCTCAGGAACAGGAACAACAGCCAGATCAATAATTTCAATACTCCCAACTGGAAATTCAATGTAGAATTCGGCAATACCGGCTTCGGCAAACAACAGGCTTTCTCTTTCAACACCAGTCTCCGTTACCGCCCGGCGTACTTCTACGCCATCGGTTTCGCGAGCGGCACGATAGACGCCAATGTAGTGCTGGATGCACAGGTAAGTTATAAATTGGCAAAGGCCCGCTCAAGGATCAAGATCGGCGCTACGAACCTGACGAATAAATACTACTACACCGGCTTTGGCAGTCCCGGCATTGGCGGAGTCTATTATGCAACATTCGCTTACAACGTTTTTTAAAACATACCACTATGAGATACTCCATCCTGTTACTGGCGCTGATGGCCGCATGCGCCGCACCCGAAAAGAAGACAGAAGGCGGTTTCAAGACCGTGCTGGCTTTCGGCCCCGGCGAAGAATCAAAGATCACCGAAGCCTTCCTGACCATGACGGACAGCAGCAGCCTGGAACTGAAGGCAGGCACGTATAAATTCAACAACCTCAGCCTCGTGCAGCTCAAACACATCCGCATCACCGGCGCCGGGCCCGATAAAACACTGCTGGACTTCTCCGGGCAAACGCAGGGCGGCGAAGGCATCCGCGTGGCCGAAGTGGATGGTTTCGAGATCAGCGGCATGACCATCAAAGATTCCAAAGGCGACCTGCTGAAAGTGAATAAAAGCAAGAATGTGACCATCACCAACCTGCACGCCATCTGGTCCACCTCCGACTCCACCAGCGGCGGTTATGGCATCTATCCCGTTCTCTGCACCAATGTGCTGGTGGAGAACTGTTACGCGCAAGGCGCATCTGATGCGGGCATTTACGTGGGGCAATCCAACAAAGCCGTTGTAAGGAAAAGCAAAGCTTACAAGAACGTTGCGGGTTGTGAGATCGAGAACACGACCAACGCGGAAGTTTACGACAACGAATTTTACGGCAACACCGCCGGCTTCCTCATTTTCGACCTGCCTGACCTGAGCCAGCGCGGCGGGCATGTGAAGGCTTACAACAACTACATACACGACAACAACGAAAGGAACTTCGCCAAATCGGGCAGCTTCGGCACCACCTGGGGCGTGGGCAACGCGGCGCCCGGCAGCGGGGTGATCATCCAGGCTACGTCTGACGTGGAGCTGTACAACAACCGCATCATCAACAACAACTCCAGCGCTATCATCCTCGTATCCGGCTTTTTTGTGGATGCCAAGGCGGGCGAAAAGATCAACGCGAATTATTTCCCCGTATCGAAAAACATCCTGATACACGGCAACACGCTGGAAATGGGCACCAGCTTCCCGGAGCCGGTATTCACCCATCACACCGGCAAAATACTCGTGGCCATCGAGCAGGCGATGAAACAGCGCATCCCGCTGATCGTGTACGACGGTATCTCCACCAATGTGCTCACGCGGGAGAAAGCCACTAACCCGGATTCCATATGCATCAAACAAACCGGCAGCAACTTATTCGTGAACGTGGACGCGCTGAACATGGGCAAGCCGCAATGGAGCCCCGGAACGGACATGACGGCATTTACCTGTAAATAATCTATCGTGATGAGATATGTGATCGTATTGATCCTGGCTATGACTACCCTATACAGTTGCAGGCCCAAAAAGCCTGCAACTACTTCCGGCTTCCTGGAAAAACTGTCGGACTACGGCTTCTTCAAAGGAAAGCTCAGCCAGCTGAGCCCGGAGGCCCATGTGCACCGCTACGACCTCGCCACGCCGCTGTTCACCGATTACGCCATCAAAGACCGCTTCATTGCCCTGCCCGAAGGCACGGGCATGCAATACCGCGACAGCGGCGCTTTGCAGTTCCCCGATGGCACTTTCATCATCAAAAATTTCTCCTACCGCGATACCGCGGGGAACAAAGTACTGATAGAAACGCGGCTGCTGCATAAAGACCCGCAGGACGGCAAATGGAAAGTGATGAACTACCTTTGGAACGCCGCGCAAACCGAAGCAGAGAAATGGATCGCCGGCAAACAGGTGCCCATTACCCTGCTGGACGATCATCAGCAACGCATCAGCACCCTGTACCAGGTGCCCAACACCAACGATTGCAAACGCTGCCATTCCAGTAACGGCACGCTGCTGCCCATTGGCCCGAAAGCGCGGAACCTGCATTACGGCAAAGGAGAACAGCTGCTGCAATGGGCTTCAGCCGGCATCTTGCAGGACATGCCAGACATCAGCCGGGTGCCGGCGCTTCCCGTGTGGACAGACAGCCTGCATTATTCCATTTCACAACGCGCCCGCGCCTACCTGGATGTGAATTGCGCCCATTGCCACACCAAAGGCGGCGATGCGGACAATACCGGCCTTTTCCTTGAATACGACCAGCAGCAACCCGCTCACCTCGGCATTCTCAAAGGCCCCGTTTCAGCAGGCAACGGCGCAGGCGGGCTGGATTTCGACATCGTTCCCGGCAACGCCGCCGCCTCTATCCTCACCTACCGGATGAACAGCACAGAACCTGGCACGGCCATGCCCGAGCTGGCCAGAACGCTGGTGCATAAAGAAGGTGTGGCACTGATCGTGCAGTGGATCAACGAAATGAAGAAGGAGCAGTGATCTAATCAAAAAGGGCTGTTTCATTACTGAAACAGCCCTTTCACACAGCTTTCGCCGGCGGAATTATTTTTCAGGCACCAGCACTGCTTTGAAGTAGCTGGCGTTGCTGAGGTATTTGTTCGCGGTCTCTTTCACGCTTTCAGGCGTTACTTTTTCCAGGCGCTCGTTCTGTTTGAGGATGCTCAGCGGGTCTTCGCTGGTCTTGAACTTGCCGGTGAGATAGTTCAGCCAGAAGCTATTTTCACGCAGGCTCACTTCCATGGCCCTCCTGCTTTCTGCCTTGAATTTCTCCACGTCTACCGCTGTGGCGCCTTCTTTTTTGATCTTTTCGATCTCATCCAGCGTAGCGTTCACCAGCTTGTCCACGTTCGCGGAAGCGCAGCTGAACGAAATGGTGAGGCTGTAGTTGGCATATGGCTGCTTGTCGTAACCGATGCCTACATTCGGGCTGTACACGCCGCTTTCTTTTTCACGCAGGCGCTCCAGCACCTTGAATTCCAGGATATCGCTGAGGGCACTGAGCTGCATATTGGTCTGCGGCGCAAAATCGTAAGTGCCATAGAAGAAAAGTTTCACCTGCGCTTTGTCTTCAATGCCTTTTTTCACGATGCGGGTGATGTTGCCCGTCTGCGGCCTGATACCGCGGTCCACATACTTGCTGCCGCTGTTGGTGGAAGGCAGGCCGCCGAGGTAGGTTTCCAGCAACGGGGTGATCTGCGCTACATCAAAGTTGCCAACGAATACGAAGACCTGGCCGGTGGCGTCTGCAAAACGGCTTTTGTAGAATTCGAGGGAACGGTCCAGGCTAACCTGGTCGAGTTCGGCCAGCGTGGGTTTCCTTTCGCGGAGGCTGTTGGAAGATAATACAGCGGTGATGGTGTCTCCGAATACATTATCCGGCGCATCGTCTGCATTCTGGAGGTATACTTTAAAGTCCTCCATATTCTGTTTGAACACCACCGGGTCTTTGCGGGGATTGGTGGCGTAGGCGTACACCAGCTGCAGGGCCGTTTCGAGGTCTTTCGGCGATGCGCTGCCGCTGTAACCTTCGTACAGGTCGCCCAGGTAAGCGGATGCCGCGGCAGTGGTGCCGGCCATCATTTTACGCAGCTGCGTTACGTCAAATTCGCCGATGCCGTCGCCGGGGATGTTGCCTGCATAGTTGGTCGCCATGTAATCCTTATCGTCTACCAGCGAAGTGCCGCCGGGGCGGAAGGAAGAGAACAGGATCTGGTCGTTCTTGAAATCCGTGGGCTTCAGGTACACGGTTACACCGTTGCTCAGTGTGAGCTTTGTAACGCCGATCCCTTCGATCTTCTCTGTACCTGTTACTTTACCGGGCGTGGGTTTCTTTTCCAGCAGCGGTTTTTTCACGGTATTGTCCACATAAGCGGTAAGACCTTTACCGGCATTGCGCAGGCTTTCCAGCAGTTGCGCGCTGGTGGGGATCTTGTCTTTATCTTTCTCAGGAGCCTGCACCATTACGGTCAGGTTCTCGTTTGCCAGCATTTTCTTCGCGGCTTTATTCACATCGTCCAGCGTGATCTCGTCCAGGAATTTTTTAGTGAGGTTGTAACGCACGTCGGTGCTGATGATGGGCGAGCCGGACAAAAAGTTTTTCAGGTAAGCCTGCACGAAGCTGGCGGAAGGTATCTTGTCTTTCTCCCTGTAAGCCTTTTCGTTGGCGGCTTCCGTGTTCTTTTTAACTACTTCCAGTTCTGATGCGGTAAAGCCGAACTGCGCCATGCGCTCTGCTTCAGCCATTACGCCGGCCAGCCCTTTACCCAGCTCCTGCGCATCTTTGGTAACCGCTACAACAGAGAGCGCATTCAGGTTTTCTATCATGCCGCCCTGCCAGGGGCCGTAGCTCAGCTGCCCTTCCACGAAAGGCGCAGTGCCTTTTTGTTTCAGCTCCACCATGCGCGCGCCGATCATGGAGTTGATCATACCCACGATCATGCTGCTTTTGTAATCGGCAGTGGTGCGGGTGGGTTTGGCATGATGGCGGTAAGTGGCGAACACCACGTTGTAGGGGAATTCTTTATCAGTGATGATCTTCACAACCGGCTCCTTGTTGTCTGGCAGGCCGTAGGTCTGGTGCGGCTTGGGATTGGCAGGATTCTTCAGCCCGCTGAAGTTCTCCTTGATCATCGCCTCCACGGCGGCCACATCAAAATCACCCACCGCGATCACGGATTGCAGGTTGGGGCGGTACCAGTCTTTATAGAACTGTTTGATCTCTTCATGTTTGAAATTCTGGATGATATCCAGCTTGCCGATGGGAATACGTTCCGCGTAACGGGAGCCATACAGGAGCACCGGCAGGGCTTCCTTCTGCATGCGCGACTGCGCATTTTTTCCGCGCTGGCGCTCTTCTTCAACGATGATGCCTCTTTCTTCGTCGATGTCCGTATTGTCCATGTTCACATGTCCCGCCCAGTTGGCCAGTATCTTAAAAGCGTTTTTGAACAGCGCCGCACTGTCTGTAGGAATGGGCAGCTGGTAAACGGTCTGGTCGAAACCGGTATACGCATTCAGGTCCGCCCCGAACTTCACGCCCGCCTTCTGGAGGTAGTTGATCAGCTCATTTTTGGGAAAATCCTTCGTGCCGTTGAAGGCCATGTGCTCCGTGAAGTGTGCCAGCCCCTGCTGTGCATCGGTTTCCATGAGGGAGCCTGCTTTGAGGGCCATATACAATACGGCGCGGTTGCGGGGCTCCACGTTCCGGCGGATATAATAAGTAAGCCCGTTGGCCAGTTTCCCGATCTTCACATCCGGGTCTGCGGGAAACTTCTCCCCCGGTGCCGCTTTTGCCACTGCCTGTTTGGGCTGTGCAAATGCAGGGTTCTCTATCAGGGAAAAGACGCTCGCGGCTGCAAGCGCCAGTAACAGAAAATTGCGTTTCATAAAAAGTTATCCAGTTTGGTTGGTTGGGGCTAAATATACTGACATTCATCCATTCCGCCCGCGCGTTGTTACACGACCGGTATGAATCGGATGGCGGAAGGAGATGCAAACATGTGGGTAAGCCCGTTAAAAACAGAGGGGAAGCTTCGCTTCCCCTCAAAATCATGGCATATTAACCAGCCCCGCATGATACAGCTTCTCATGCACCCGGCTGAAAGACGCTACCGGGTTCTTGAACACCTTGCGGTCATAGGTCAAGAGCCCGTTCGTTTCCACTTCCACGTCTGTGGTTTGGGTATATACGGCGGCGGAAAGGCCTGATCTGATCAGGTTTTCCAGTTTGATCATGTATTCTCCGTAGCGGGTGAACAGTTCCTGCGCGGTTTTGAAGGTCTGGTAGCCCCAGTTGTCCTTTTGCTGCCACACATGCCCGTCTACCGGGAGGCCCAGCCCGCCGAACTCGCCCAGCACGATCGCCTGGTCGGTTTTGCCGTAGATCTCGGGGTCGGGCATGGCGGGATCGGGATAGTTATGCAGGTCTATCATGTGGCCGGTATGTACAAAGTTGCCGCCGCTGGCGCTGTTCACCAGGCGGGAAGGGTCTTTTTTCATGGTCCATTCGGTGATCTCCTTTGTTTTGAACTGGCCCCAGGCCTCGTTGAAGGGCACCCAAACAACAATGGAAGGCACGTTGTGCAGCGCATCCATGATCAGGTTCCACTCTTCGCGGTAGCTGCGTTCAGACTCGGCGCTGCGCTTCTGCTCTGTGGCACGGCCAACAATGCCGGGGCGCGGCTCCCAGCGGTTGCCCAGGTCGCCGCTGGGCATGTCCTGCCAAACCAGTACCCCCAGCTTATCGCAATGATGATACCAGCGGGCAGGCTCCACCTTGATATGTTTGCGGATCATGTTAAAGCCCATGGCCTTTGTTTTCTCCACATCAAATTTCAGGGCTTCGTCTGTAGGCGCGGTATACAGCCCGTCGGGCCACCAGCCCTGGTCCAGCGGGCCGTATTGGAAAAGGAACTTATTATTGAGCAGCATCCGCTGGATGCCCAGTGCGTCTTTACCCAGGGATATCTTACGCATCGCGAAATAGCTCTGCACTTCATCTACCGCTTTGCCTTTCCGCACGATGCTCATTTTAAGGTCGTACAGGAAAGGATTGGAAGGGCTCCATAACTCGGGGTTGCTGATCTTCAAGACAGCCGTGGCGCCGGGTTCGGCTTCCGCTTCGGCTACTTTTTCACCGCCTTTCCAGGCGCTGAGCAGCACTTTGTCGCCCTGCGCGGGATTTACCACGGTGGTGGCTACTGTCAGCGTTTGTGCGTCTATATCAGGCGTTTGTTTTACGGCTGAAAGATAGGTTCCGGGCACTGTTTCGAGCCAAACGGTCTGCCAGATGCCGGTTACGGGCGTGTACCAGATACCTTCGGGCTTGCGCACCTGCTTGCCGCGGGGCTGCGGGCCTTCGTCTGTCGGGTCCCAAACCTTTACGGTCAGTTCCTGCTTTTTGCCTTTTTTGAGATAAGGGGTGATATCGAAGGAGAACGGGTCGAAGCCGCCGCGGTGCGTGCCGGCCAGCTGGCCGTTGATGTAGACGTCCGCCTGCCAGTCTACCGCCCCGAAGTGCAGCAGCGTTTTGCGGCCTTTGGCGTCCGCGGGCAGTTCGAAGATCTGCCGGTACCAGAGCAGCTGGTCTTTCCCGACGGTTTTGCCCACGCCCGAAAGCGAGGACTCTATCGCGAAAGGCACCAGTATCTTCCCCTGCCAGGCTGCGGGCGCAGTGGCATTACGGGGCGTGAGCGCATAATTCCATAAACCGTTCAGGTTCTTCCAGCTGCCGCGTACGAACTGGGGGCGCGGGTATTCGGCCAGCACTTTGGCCGTATCCAGCTGTTCCGCCCAGGGCGTGCTGATCTTTCCCGGTACGGGCTTCCATTCCTGCGCTTTCGCAACGGAGGCTGCGAACAATAAAATAAATAACTTTTTCATAGACGTTTAAAATGATATACTGTGTACATGATAAGCATGGCCTTCCGGGCCAGACAAAATAGAAAGAAAATTTTATATCTTTCATATATGAAAACATTTGTCTTTTCCGCTATGCTGCTGTGCAGCGCCACGTTATGTTCTGCGCAGGGCCGCAGTCTTTTCAACGGCAGGGACCTTACCGGCTGGCATGTGGACGTGCCCGCGATGGATAAGGACACCAGCGCCATCAACCCCTTCATTGTACGCAACGGCATGCTGGTAAGCCTTGGCACCCCCGGCGGCCACCTGATCACGGATGCATCGTATCACGACTACCGCCTGGAAGCCCAATACCGTTTTGCAGGCAAGCCGGGCAACTGCGGCGTACTGGTGCATGCCACCACTCCCCGCGTGCTGTACGGCATGTTCCCGAAATCGCTGGAAGTGCAGATGATGCATCAAAACGCCGGGGATTTCTGGTGCATCGGCGAAGATGTGACGGTAGACAGCATGGAGGTTTACCGCGGCCCGAAAGAAAAATGGGGCGTGGTAGACGGCACCACCCGCCGCGTCAGGAACCGGACGGACAATTCTGAAAAACCGCTCGGCGAATGGAACACCATGGTGATCGAATGCGTGGGGAATAAGATCATGGTGTGGGTGAACGGAGACCTGGTGAACAGCGGCTACAACATCACTACGACCAAAGGCAGCATTGCCCTGCAGGCGGAAGGCGCGGAAGTGGAGTTCCGGAAGCTGGAACTGACGCCTATCAAACATTTTACCGCTAAATAAGATAACCGTCCCGGCTGAGCCGGGATTTTTTTTTGCTTGCCGTGTAAGTTTTCCCCTTTTCCCGCAACTAACAGGGAAACGATTACTGATGATCATGGACGAAAGGCAATTTCTGCAACAGCTGTCTGAACACGAAGGCATTCTCTTCAAAATATGCCGCCTTTACAGGGATACGCCCGAAGACCGGGAAGACCTGTTCCAGGAGATCGTATACCAGTTGTGGAAGAGCCTTCCCGGCTATGAGGCCCGTTCAAAATTTTCCACCTGGATCTACAAAATTGCGTTGAGCACCGCCCTGGTACATTTCAGGCGCAGGCGGCCGGCCATTGTATACATGCCTGCCCTGCCCGAGGTGCCCGCGCAAATGGAAGAAAACAGGCTGCTGGAGCTGCTCGCCCCGCTGGACGCGGCGGATAAGGCGCTGATGGCCCTCTACCTGGAAGACCTGAGCTATGCCGAAATAGCTGAGATCACCGGTATCACCGAAAACAATGTTGGCGTGCGTCTCAACAGGATACGCGCCAGGATCAAAAAACACGTAAACTCAACATCATGGAAGAATTAAAAGCCGCATGGCAAAACATGGGCGCAGGGCAGCACAAAAGTCCTGAAGACCTGAAACAATACCTCCGCAAGCTGCCCGTGCGCCGCAGCGTACTGTTCCAGATGATACTGGAAACCGCCGCGCTCACACTGTTCCTCGTTTTTTACTACGACGCGTTCGACGGGGATAAAAAACCGCTGTACCTGAACCTGCTGCTGGCCGGGGCTGTAGGCTTCGTGATACTGCACAACCTTACCGGCATTGCGCAGGCGATGAATGTGCTGAAAGGGAAAAACCTCCGTGATGTGCTTTCCGGGTATGCTTCCCGGCTGAAGATTTTCGCGGCCATTTCGGTGGCCAGCCGGGCGGGCATGTACATCTGCCTGCTGCTTTTCTTTACGTGGGCGGTGGAGCTGAATACATTCAAAGTATGGGTACTGATTGGCGCGGCGCTCGTCTTTCTCGGCCAGATGCTGCTGCTGGTAAGGGTTTGGCTGAAGAGGATCGCAGCCGCTGATCCTGACCGCTTCGCCGGGGAATAAAAAAAACCTTCCTGTGAATACAGGAAGGTGTTGACCGGAACATGCCGGTGAGGAAATGTCAATGTATGCATACACCCGGGAAATATGAATAAATGGAGAGTAATTGTTGTCAGATCATTGAGGGCCCGGATGTAACGGCCATGCATAAACGTTTGTTGGCGGAAAGAGCCACTCAGGGCGGCAAAAGAATAACTTATTCGTTAATAAGATGACATCCTGAGCTATGGAGAAATGTTCTGAGTCCCGAATATACTTCAACAAACAGGTATTCCGGCGTTAAACGCTTGTTAAGTAATGCAAAGCGGGCTGCAACTTTTGGTAACAGCCCGCTTTTATTTTGCGAAAAAATTCGTCCCGTCCGTTAATTCACGCTCACCTTCATCACCACCTTTTTCACCTGCTCAGGCCCGTCTGCCCGCAGGTTGGGCATGTGGAGGTCTGTAGGGAAAAAGATAGCGAAATAACCCGCTTCGAGGCGGGAGAAAAAAGAAGGTCTTTCAGCAAACAGCATATAGTCGGACGCTTCATCGTAAGCCTTGCTGGGCTTTTTTTCCAGCATGAAGTCGTGCCCGATCAGTTCTTTCCCTTTATGGATATATTGCACGTCAATATATTTTTTGTGGGATTCCATCTGCTCCCCTGCCGGGTCGATGGTTTCATATTCATTCACGATCGCGATGATGTCTGTTCCATCCACTTCATATTTCCCTTTTTCCAGCTTGGAAAAGTCCGTTTGGGCCAGGTACTCGAAGGTTTTAATGAATTTGGGCCCAAGACCATAGTAGAGCGCCGCATTATCCAATGTATCAATGATCATAATAAAAAATTAATCGGGGAGAAATATACGGAGATTTTGAAATCTCAAAGATAATTTATGCCCCGCGCCTTGCGCGATAATGGTTAGGGCTCACGCCCATGAGCTTGTTGAACATGCGGGAGAAATAATACGGGTCTGCCATTCCCAGCTTATAGGCGATCTCTTTTACCCGCATATCCGTGAAGATCAGGTACTGGCAGGCCTTCTGGATCTTCAGGTGATTAAAATATTCCATCGGCGAAAAACCAGTCCGCTTGCGGAAAATATAAGAATAATGCGAAGTGGAAAGATTCACCGCCTGCGCCAGCCCCTGTAAAGTGAGCGCCTGCGCCAGCTGCTCCTGCATATAGCTGATAGACAGCTCCACGGCGTCTTTCCGGCGGTTCTTTTCGGAAAGGCTGAACTGGTCGTCGTACAGGAAAGACGACAGGAAATGCCAGAGGCACATGTTTGCATAACACAGGTTATCACTGCCATACCCCCTTTCCAGGCTTGCATACATATCCTCGAACAGCGCTATCCGCTTCTGCTGGAAGGTAATGCTGCCCATATGCCCGCCATGCCTGCGTATCATCGCCCCGGTGATCTCTTTGGCCATCGGGCCTTTGAAGTGCGTCCAGTAGATGGTCCAGGAATCATTTCCGTCCGCGGCATAGCTGTGCGCGCTGCCCGCGGGAATGATCACGAAAGAATCCGGCTGCAGCAGGTACTTCTTCTTCCCTACCTGCGCCTGGCCCTTGCCTTCGCGGCAATAGATGAGAATATGCTGGTCGATGCCATGCAACCGCTGCCGGAAGTGATACTTCGCTTTCGGGTAATAACCGATGTCCGTAATATATGCCCCGCCGATGACGGGGTCGCCGGCGCAGGCTTCCGCCACGATCTTCCTCGGCAGGATAACGGCGCGCTGGCCTTCGAAACCTTCTTTTTTGCGGATCATGCCCAAATGTAATGAATAATAAAAAAATCCATGAATCCCTGCTACAGATCAAAGTTACCTGTGTACAAAATACATCATACCGTAAGATAATCCATCATATCCGTAATTATGACTATTGAACCGGCGGCGCGGATGTACAATATTTGTAACAATTCTTTCCACGGCGTTAAAAACGTAATGTTATGAAAAAACGACTACTGCTCTTATGGGCATTCCTCCTATGCCTGTACCAGCTTTCTTTTTCGCAGGGCTCCGCTGTCACCGGTAAAATTTCCGGGCCGGACGGGTCCCCGCTTTCCAACGTATCAGTGCAAATAAAAGGCACTTCAACCGGCGCCATCACCAACGCCCAGGGCGTCTTTTCCCTGCAGGCCGCTACCGACGCCACACTCCTCGTTTCCTCCATCGGCTTCCTGCCGCAGGAAGTGGCCCTGAAAGGCCGTTCATTCATTGCATTAACCCTCGAAACGGACAACAAAACACTGAACGACGTAGTGGTGATCGGCTACCAGAGCACCGCACGCAAAAATGTGACCACTTCCATCTCCTCCGTTTCCTCTAAAGATATTGAACCCTATACCACCGGCACGGTAGCCACCTCCATACAGGGCAAACTGGCCGGCGTGCAGATCATGGCGGCAGACGGCAGCGTGGGTTCCCAACCCCGCATCCTCGTGCGCGGGCTGAGCAGCATCACCGGCAACACCAATCCCCTCGTGATCGTAGACGGGATGGAAACAGGCTACAACTTCATGAACACGATCAACCCGCTGGACATCCAGAGCATCGACGTATTAAAGGACGCTTCCGCAGCCTCCATCTATGGCGCACGTTCCGGCCAGGGCGTTATACTCATCACCACCAAAAAAGGAAAGGGCGCGCCGGCCATCAATTTCTCCGCCACCTATGGCATCACACAGTCGCCCGGCGTAAAGCTGGCCAGCGCGCAGGAATACGCCGGACTGATGAACCAGATCGCCACCAAAAGCGGCGCCACGCTGCCTTTCCCGGACCCGAACAGTCTCAGCAACACCAATTACTGGGATGAGACCTTCGGCCAGGGCAACCGCCAGAACTACAACCTGAGCATCGCCGGCGGCAACAACGGCCTTTCTGTGTTCGGCAGTCTTGGCTACTATTCCGAAGATTCGTACGCCGGCAAAGCAGCGGGACAGTGGAAAAAGATCACCGGCAGGCTGAATGTAGATTGGGAAGTGAATAAGGTTATCAAGACCGGCATCAACATTGCGCCGCGTTACGAGAACTATCCCTTTGCGCCGCTGAACCTTACCTGGAACGCCTTTGCGATGGACCCCACCGTGGCGCCCTTCCGCAGCGAAGCGGATGTGATCAGTTCGCTTCCGCCGCTCACCGGCGTGTTCGCCGATTTTATGACGGCGTTCAATCCCTATTACAGCACACCTGGCAGGTCGCTGTTTAACGGGCTGATCAACCCTGAATTCAACAAACGCACCAACTTCGATAAAAGAGAATATTTCGGCGGGCAGTTCAGCACTTACCTGGAGATCAAACCGATGAAAGGCCTCGTGCTGAAATCCGTGCTGGACGCCACGGCCAACTTCGCGCAGCTGAACAACTACAGCCCGAAATATTATTTCGCCACCAACAGCTACAACGCCAGGACCGCCGTATCATCCAACACCAACCAGAACAGCCGCATTAAGATCACTAACACGATCGACTACACGCTGCCGCTGCCGGCGGATCATTCGGTGAACGTGCTGCTGGGCCACAGCTACGACAGCTATTCCGTGAAAGGTACCACCGCCGCGCGGGAGAACGTACCGTTCGACAGCGAGCCTTACCGCTACATCACCTCGGGCAACCTCGTAACCGGCAATGGCGGTTCTTACCAGCCCGGGGCCGCACCTTTCGGCAAAATGCTTTCCTTCTTCGGATCGCTGCGCTACAACTACAAAGAGAAATATTACATCAACGGTTCCATGCGCGCAGACGCATCCAGCCTGGTGAACCCGCTCTACCGCTGGGGTTATTTCCCCTCCGTGTCCGGCGCATGGGTGGTATCGCAGGAAGATTTCTTTGATGCGCTCAAAGACCATGTGAGCTTCCTGAAACTCAGGGCCAGCTGGGGCCAGAGCGGCGGCAATCTGCCCGGCAGCGTAGGCGAATACATGTCTTATGTAAACATGACCACCTACGTGGACGCGACCGGCAAAGTGATCAACGGCTACGCACCCAGCTCCATCAGCAACCCGGAACTGAAATGGGAAGTGCAGCAGGATTTCACCGTAGGTCTTGATGCAGCGCTGTTCAATGACCGGCTGAATATTTCCGTGGACCGCTACACACGCAACCCGAAGAACCTGCTGCTGCCGGTACGGGTAGACTTTGCCCTTGGTTACCCGCAGGGATATATCGCCACACAATACGCCAACGTGGGGGAAATGACGACCAAAGGCTGGGATGTGTCCCTCGGTTATAAAGACAACATCAGCCGCAAGCTGAGCTATGGCGTGAACCTCACGCTCACGCAGTTCAAGAGCAACGTGGACTATCTCTCCAGCTCCGACCCGATCCTGGGCGGGGAGAACAATGAAGTGATCAGCACCTTCCGCTCCCGCACCACCGTGGGCCATGCGCCCGGTTCCTGGTGGGGCTTTATTGTAGACGGCGTGTTCCAGACCAACGAAGAAGCCAGCGGCTACGTGAATAAGAACGGCGAAAGGCTGCAGCCGCAGGCCATTGCAGGCGACCTCAAATTCCGCGATTTCAATGGCGACGGCAAGATCGACAACAGCGACATGTCTGACCTCGGTTCGCCCTATCCCAAGTTCTCCGCCGGCCTTGCGATCACCCTCGCTTACGGCAACTTCGATTTCAGGACCGAGCTGTATGGTGTATTCGGGCAGCAGAACTTCAACCAATACCGCAGGAACATGATTGCGGGCAGCAATTACAATTTCATCTCCGGTTTCCAGGACCAGTACTGGAACGGACCGGGCACGAGCAACAGCTTCCCCGAGCTGCGCAAAACCGATTTAAATGGCAACTTCACGAAGATGTCCACCTTCTTCCTCGAAAAAGGAACCTTCGTAAGGGCCAACCTGATGCAGCTGGGCTACAAAATTCCCAACGGGCTGATCAAAGGCGTGAAGAACCTGCGCGTGTATGCCTCCGCCCAGAACCTGTTCACCATCAGCAATTATTCAGGCCTGAACCCGGATATTCCCTGGTACTCCACCGTTTCGTACGCGGGCATGGACAATTACCAGATGGTACCGCCGCGCGTGTATACGTTCGGGTTAAACCTTGCTTTATAAACTCATTCAATTCATGCACATGAAACATCTTTTTCCATATATCCTCGGCGGCGCAATGCTGGTGACGGCGGCGGGCTGCAGCCAGCTTGACCAGGCGCCTTACGGCTCCGCCGTCGTAGAAGACCAGTATTACACCAACCTGGACCAGTGCAACACTTCCACCATGGTAGCCTACCGCTACATCAACTACAGCTCCTGGTGGGAAATACTCAACTGGCGTTACCTCGCCGGCGAAGCCGCCTCAGACAACGGCTGGGTGGGCAATACCTACCAGTCGCATGTTACCTACGACGCCGTGGCCCACTTCACTCTCGACGCAGGCAATGACCGCAACGAGGCCCAATGGGTGGACCTCTATAAAAGCATTGGCCGCTTCAACAGTACCATTGCCGGCATTACCGGCGCGCCTATTCCCGACGCCAGCAAGAAGCAGTTCATTGCCGAGCTGAAATTCCTGCGCGCCTGGTGTTATTTCGATCTTATCCGCAACTGGGGGCCCGTGCCGCTGGTGCTGGAGATATACCCGCCAGACACCCACCTGCCGCGCTCTTCCGTGCAGGACGTTTACAACCAGATAGACAAAGACCTGAATGAATGCATTGCCACGCTGCCTAAAAAAGGCGCTTACCCGCAGGCAGACCGCTTCCGCGCATCCCGCGGGGCCGCGCTCACTTTGCTGGCCAAGGCAAGCCTGTACATGGAAAACTGGGCTAAAGCGGAATCACTCGCCAAGATGGTGATAGACGAAGGCGATTACAATCTCGAAGCACAATTCTCCACTCTCTGGCAGTACACTTACAAGAACGGCGTGGAATCCATTTTCGAGATACAGAACGGCTCTTCGCAGGTGCCCGCACTGCCTTACAACGAATTCCAGCGCGTGCTGAATTCACCGGGAGACGCAGGCTGGGGATACTACTCCGTTTCCAGCGACCTGGAAAATGCCTATAAATCAGAAGGCGACAGCATCCGGCTGCAATGGACCATCAACCGCCACGGCCTGCCCGTGGCCGGCGATCCCAACGCGCCTTCATTCGACGGGCGGCCTTTCCCTTCATCCAATCATTCCAAATCGGCCCGTTACAGCCGCAAGCACTATACGCCCAGGGCAGAACGCCCTGCCAACGGGCTTTCCAGCCTCAACGACAAGATACTCCGCTTTGCGGACGTGTTGCTGATCCATGCAGAGGCCTGCGCCATGCAGCAAAAGACCGGCGAAGCACTTGGCTCGCTCAAACGCGTGCGCGACAGGGTGAACCTTACCACCGATATGACGCTCACCGGCTGGAACCTCATCAATGCCGTGCGGAAAGAGCGCAGGCTTGAAATGGCCTACGAAGGCGACCGCCTCTACGATATCCGCCGCTGGAAAGACCAAAGCGGCAAACCCGTGATCAGCAGCATCATGGGGCCGCAGGGCAGCTTCGTAATCTACAACACACAGGTAAGTACCGATCCCTTCGAAACCGGGAACACTACCGAATTGCAGAACAAAGGCATCAATTTCAAAGAAAACACGCATATGCTGTGGCCAATCCCGACCAACCAGCTGCTGCTCTCCGAAGGAGCCATGCAACAAAACCCGGGGTATTTCTAAACTGACACGGATGAAGACAATTTCGATCATAAGTTTTGCTTTCCTGGCGGCCTTCTGCGGCAAAAGTTCCACCCCGGGCCCCGGCCCGGGCGGTTCTTCCTGCATCTACCTGGGTACAGACACCTGCAGGCAGAAGGCCGTACAGAAAGTGACCATACAGCTGCAGAACACGAAGCAGACCATTCACAGCTTCGGCGCGTCCGACTGCTGGACCACCAAGTACATCGGCGCCTGGGCCAATACCGCGAAAAAAGACCAGGTAGCAGATTACCTTTTCAGCATGGACACCGCGGCAGACGGTTCACCCAAAGGCATCGGCCTGTCGCTCTGGCGCTTCAACATCGGCGCGGGCAGCCGCGAGCAGGGCGCCGCCAGCAATATTGCCGACGAGTGGAGAAGAGAAGAATGTTTCCTGAATGCAGACGGTTCGTACGACTGGAGCAAACAGCAGGGCGCACAATGGTTCCTGCAGGCCGCCAAACAGCGCGGCGTGAAATACACCCTTGGCTTCTCCCTTTCCGCGCCTGTCCATTTTTCGCTGAACGGCAAAGCCTTCAACGGTTCCGGCGGCACCATGATGAACATACAGGCCGGGAAGATGGAGGCTTATGCAGACTTCCTGGCTAAGGTCACCAAACATTTCAGCTTCGACTACCTGAGCCCCGTGAACGAGCCGCAATGGGCCTGGGGCACGGCCAGCGGCGCCAACCAGGAAGGCACCCAGGCTACGAACGACCAGGTGGCTGAACTGAGCAGGCTTACCGCGCAAAAGCTGGCAGGCAGCAGCTCCCGCATCGTAGTGGGCGAAGCCGGCACGCTTGAATTCCTGTACGGCAAGAATACAGACAACCGGGGAGACCAGATCAGCCAGTTCTTCTCCCCTTCCTCAACCTATTACCTTGGCGCTTTGCCCAATGTGGCAAAGATCATTTCAGGGCACAGCTATTTCACCACCTGCCCGGACAACACGCTTATAAACACCCGCACACAGCTGCTGAGCAAGGCCCGGCAAGTGGACGCGAATCTTGAACTGTGGCAGACCGAATTTGGAATCCTCGGTGATATCTGCGGCCAGTACAAGGGTTCGCCCCGCAACACCGGCATTGAATACGGGCTGTATGTGGCAAAGGTTTTGCATCACGACCTCGTGATAGCAGGCGTTAGTTCGTGGCAGTGGTGGCTGGCTGTAAGCCCTTATAATTACAGCGATGCTTTGGTGTACATCAATGATCCCGCGGGGCAGATGAACGTGGGCAACTGCAAGACCGACGGCATCGTGCTGGACTCCAAGCAGCTCTGGGCTTTCGGCAACTTCGCCCGGTTCATCAGGCCGGGAATGAAAAGGGTGGAAACCAGTGTGGAAGGCAACAACGACCCGATCGTTGCGGCCGGCACGCTCATGATCTCCGCTTATAAGAACGAAGCGGATAAAAAGCTCGTAGTGGTGATGGTGAATCCTGAAAACAAAGAAAAATACATACAGCTCAGCGGCGTGGCCATCAGCGGCAACCGGCTGGACCAATACACGACCGACGCCAACAGCAACTGCAGGCGGTCCGTTACGGATGCAGGCAGGATAGTGATCCCCGGCAAATCCGTAGTAACCGTGAGCGGCAAATACCCATAACCGAAGCACATGAAAAAACAGTTCCTGACGGCACTCTTTATTATTTTCAGCATAACCGCCCTGCACGCGCAGGACAGCTTGTTCCTGCGGCAGGTGCGGTCTGAGCTGCGGAAGACCTGGCCCGGCAACCGCGCCATCAACCTCGTGTTCCACGGCCACTCCGTGCCCGCGGGCTACTTTGCCACGCCCGTGGTGAACACCTTGCAGGCTTACCCGCAACAAGTGCTGCAAGGCATCAAACAGCAATATCCGAATGCCGTTGTGAACGTGATCGTGACGGCTATCGGCGGGGAAAATTCAGAGAAAGGCGCCGCGCGTTTCAGCAGCACCGTGCTCATTCACAAGCCCGACGTGCTGTTCATCGACTATGCGCTGAACGACCGTGCCATCGGCCTTGATAAAGCCCGCGTCGCCACGGAACAGATGATCCGTGAAGCACAGGCGCAGCAGGTACCCGTGATACTCTTAACGCCTTCGCCGGATATTTCCACCAACTGGAAAGCGGCGGACAACCCGCTCCGCCTGCTCCGCGACCAGATCGTGGCGCTTGCGGCACAATACAAAACAGGATTGGTGAACACGTATGATATATTCCTCCAACAGGCGGATGTGAAACCGCTGATGGCGCAAAGCAACCATCCCAACGAAAAGGGGCATCGTTTGATTGCGGAAGGAATATTACATTGGTTCTTATAAAAACGTACAGCATGCAGCAAAGATTCAACCACGCATACATCATCGGCATTTCATTCATTTCAGCGCTCGGCGGCTACCTCTTCGGTTTCGACTTCGCCGTGATCTCAGGCGCGCTGCCCTTCCTTCGCACTGCATTTGCGCTGAATGCCTGGTGGGAAGGATTCCTGACGGGTTCCCTCGCACTCGGCTGCATGGCAGGCTGCCTGGCGGCAGGCGCGCTGGCAGACCGTTATGGCCGGAAGCCGGGGCTGATCCTAGCCGCGTTCATCTTCACACTGTCTTCGCTGGGCATGGCCTTTTCCAGCGGTCTTGGCATGTTCGTGGCCATGCGTTTCGCCGCAGGCATCGGCGTGGGTATGGCTTCGATACTCAGCCCGCTGTACATCGCTGAAATATCCCCTGCGCACCTGCGCGGGCGGAATGTATCCATCAACCAGCTCACCATCGTGACCGGCATACTCATTACCAACCTGGTCAATTACACCCTCGCTTCCAAAGGCGATGAGGCCTGGCGGTGGATGTTTGGCCTGGGCGCCGTGCCCAGCCTGGTGTTCCTGCTCGGCGTGTTGCTGCTCCCTGAAAGTCCGCGCTGGCTGATGGGCAAAGGCAAAACCGCGCAGGCCGAAAAAACACTGGCCCGCATCGGCGATGCCGCTTTCGTGGAAGAAACCGCCAAAGACATCCGGCGCTCCCTGCAGGGCAGCACCCTCACCAGCCTGAGAGCCGTATTCGAAAAAGCCGTAAGACCCGCCGTGGTAGTGGGTATTACACTGGCAGTATTCCAGCAGCTTTGCGGCATCAACATCGTATTCAATTACACCTCCACCATATTCGCATCCGTGGGCGCAGACCTGGACAGCCAGCTGTTCGAGACCATTTCCATCGGCATCGTGAACCTCATTTTCACCCTCGTGGCCATGTGGCAGGTGGATAAGCTGGGGAGAAGGCCGCTGATGCTCATCGGGTCGCTCGGGCTTTCCGTGGTGTACATCGTGCTGGCATTGCTGCTGCGCAACCAGGCAGATGTGAAGTTCGTTTCCTTCTTCGTGCTGCTGGCCATTGCCATGTATGCCACCTCGCTGGCGCCCGTTACCTGGGTGCTGATTTCGGAGATATTCCCCAACAAGATCAGGGGGCTGGCCTCTTCCGTCGCCATCGTTTCCCTCTGGGGCGCCTATTTCATCCTCGTATTCACTTTCCCCATACTGGCTGAAAGCCTGGGAACATATGGCCCCTTCTACCTGTATGCGGGCATCTGCTTCCTCGGTTTCCTTTTCGTGCGCAGCAAAGTGCAGGAAACAAAAGGTAAAACGCTGGAACAACTGGAGCAACATTTAATAAGACACTAAATAAACAGGCAATGAGTGATTTTTCTGTGCAGGTCTGGGAAGAAAAGATCAGCATCCCGACGTACGGCATTGGCAAACCGGATAAGAACCCCATGTTTTTCGAGAAACGGGTATACCAGGGCTCCAGCGGCGTTGTATACCCTAACCCCGTCATTGAAAAGATACTGGACGAAAAGAAAGACGAGATCTGGGATGCCGTATTCCTGGAGAACCAATACCTGAAGATCATGATCCTGCCGCAGCTGGGCGGGCGCGTGCAGATGGCGTACGACAAAGTAGGCAAAAGGCATTTCATCTATTACAACCAGGTGATAAAACCTGCGCTGGTTGGGCTTTGCGGGCCGTGGATATCCGGGGGCATAGAGTTCAACTGGCCGCAGCACCACCGCCCCAGCACCTACGAAGCAGTGGATTTCACCATCGAGGAAAATGCGGACGGCAGCAAGACCGTGTGGGTAAATGAAGTGGAGAAGATGTTCAGAACCAAAGGCATGGCGGGTTTTACGCTCTACCCCGACAAGGCCTACCTTGAAATTAAAGGCAAGCTCTACAACCGCACACCGCTCCCGCAAACCTTTCTCTGGTGGGCGAATCCCGCTGTGAAAGTGAACGATCACTACCAATCCGTGTTCCCGCCCGATGTGCATGCCGTGTTCGACCACGGCAAACGCGATGTGAGCGACTTTCCCATCGCCACCGGCGTGTATTACAAAGTGGATTACGCGCCCGGAACGGATATTTCCCGGTACAAAAATATTCCCGTCCCCACTTCGTATATGGCTATCCGTTCGGATTACGATTTCGTGGGCGGCTATGAGAACGACGCGCAGGCGGGCGTGCTGCATGTGGCCAATCATCATATTTCTCCCGGCAAAAAACAATGGACCTGGGGCCACAGCGATTTCGGGCGGGCATGGGATAAAAATCTCACCGACGAAGACGGGCCTTACATTGAACTCATGACCGGCGTTTATACCGATAATCAGCCCGATTTCAGCTGGCTGATGCCTTACGAAGAAAAGTCCTTCACACAATACTTCATGCCCTACAGGGAGCTGGGGGTGGTCAAAAATGCGACGAAAGACCTTTTGCTGTACACCTCCATGAAAGAAGGCTCGCTGGAAATAAAAATATTCGCCACCGGCGAACAGGCGATGAATACGCTGGAACTCTTTGCAGACGGGCAGTCTGTATACCGTGACATTTTTTCCGTATCGCCGCGGCAGGTATATAACCGCACCATCCCGCTGCCAGCGGGCACCAGGGAAGAATCATTACTGGTCATGGTGAACGGGAGCGACGGCAAAGAAAAGATCCGCTACCAGGCTGTTGCCAGCGGGAATACTGAAATACCCTCCCCCGCATCCGCCGCACTTCCGCCGGAAGCTGTGGAGAACAACGAACAGCTTTACCTCACCGGCCTTCACCTGGAACAATACCGTCACGCTACGTACAACGCCGCCGACTATTACGCCGAAGCCCTCCGCCGCGACCCGAAAGATGCGAGGAACAATAACGCGCTCGGTGCATGGCTTCTCCGCAGGGGACAGTTCTCCAAAGCAGAGCCCTATTTCCGGAAGGCCGTGGAAACGCTGACCCGGCGCAATCCCAATCCCTACGACGGCGAGCCGCTCTACAACCTGGGGCTTTGCCTGGAAATGCAGGGGCGTTACGAAGAAGCTTACGACCAATATTATAAAGCCGTGTGGAACAGCGCCTGGCAGGACAGCGGGTATTTTTCCCTTGCCCGCCTCAGCGCCCGCCGCGGCCGGTACGAAGAAGCGCTGGAGCAAGCCGACTGGTCGCTGGACCGCAATGCGCGCAACAACAAAGCATGGACGCTGAAAGCCGCCATCCTGCGTAAAACAGGCCGGTACAAAGAGGCCCTGGAAGTGTGCAGCAGCGGGCTCCGCCGCGACCTGTTCAATCTTTCGCTGTACTTCGAGCAACAGCTTTCGCTGGAAGCATCCGGCAATGTGAAAGCCGCCGCCCTGGCCGGCAGCACGCTGGTGCGCCTCGGCCGCGACCATGACCACAACTTCCTTGAATACGCAGGCGATTATGCCGCCGCCGGTCTGTATGAAGAAGCCATCGGTTTGCTGGGCCTGCAATCGCAGGAAAGATCGCCCATGCATTATTATTACCTGGGCTGGTTTTACCGGCAGGGCGGCCAGGCAGACGCTGCGCTGCAGTTCTTCCGGCAAGCCGCCGCTGCCGATCCTGCGCTGTGCTTCCCTAACAGGATAGAAGACATCCCCGTACTGCAACTGGCTATGGAACTGAATCCGCAGGATGCAAAGGCGCCATATTACCTCGGCTGCCTCTGGTACGATAAAAGACAATACGACGAAGCCATTGCCATGTGGGAAGAATCCCTCCGCCGCGACGGCTCCTTCCCCACCGTTCACCGCAACCTTGGCATTGCCCTGTTCAACAAACGCAATAATGCCGCGACAGCTTTGCAGCACTTCGAAAAGGCCTTTGCACTGGATACTTCAGATGCACGTGTGCTCATGGAACTGGACCAGCTGCGCAAACGCCTGAACGCCGATCCCGGGCAGCGGCTGGCTTTCCTCGAAGCGCATCCCAATGCGGTGAACTGGCGCGACGACCTCTACCTCGAAAGAGCCGCGCTGCACAACTTCCTCGGCCGCCACGAACATGCATTCGGGCTCATCATGCAACGCAGGTTCCATCCCTGGGAAGGCGGCGAAGGCAAAGTGTCAGGTCAGTATTGCTACAGTCTTACCGCCCTGGCGCGGCAGGACATTGTGCAGGGCAACTACAAAGCCGCCATCGAAAAGCTGGAGCAGGCGCGGGTATTCCCCGACTCGCTCGGCGAAGGGAAACTATATGGCGCGCAGGAGAACGATATCTTTTACTGGCTGGGCAAGGCTTACGACGGTATGAACGATACCGCCTCTGCGCAGGCATATTTCCGCAAAGCCACCGAAGGCCAGTATGAGCCTGCCGCCGCCATGTATTACAACGACCAGCCGCCGGAAAAGATATTCTACCAGGGCCTTGCCTGGGAAGCGCTTGGCCAGCAGGCCAAAGCAGCGGCCATTTTCCGCAAGCTGATCGATTACGGGGAAGCGCATGGAAACGATGAAGTGAAGATCGATTATTTCGCCGTGTCATTGCCGGACCTGCTGATATTCGAAGACGATCTCAGCCAGCGCAACGCCATTCACTGTGAATTTATGAAAGGGCTGGGTTATCTTGGCCTGAAAGAAACCGCATCCGCCGTGGCCTGCTTCCGTAAAGTGCTCGGGCAGGGCTTTCACCCGGGCGCAAAAACGCATTTAAACCTGGCCCGCGAAATGCAGGCCCCTGCCGCAGCAGGTAATGAAAAAAAATAAATACATGTTCCGCAGACTCATCATCATATTCCTTCTCAGCAGCGCCGGCGCCATGGCGCAAACCATGCCCCTCGCCGGCAGGTGGCAGTACCGGCTGGACCCGGAAGACAAAGGCGTGAAAGAACAATGGTTCAGCCAAACCTTTACCCAAACCCTGCAACTGCCCGGTACGCTGGACGATGCGGGCATCGGCGAAGCCACCGCGCTCACGCCCGATTCACTGAACAAAGAAATACTCCTGATGCTCACGCGTAAACACGCCTATACCGGGCCCGCCTGGTATGCGCGCGAGGTTACGATACCTGCATCATGGCGCAATAAAAGCATTCAACTTACGCTGGAACGCGTACTGTGGAATACCCGTGTGTGGGTGGATGGCAAGGAGTGCGGTGCGGATGAGAGCTTAATCGCCCCCCACCGTTTCTCCGCCACCACCGTTCTTACGCCCGGCAAACACTGCCTGGTGATACGCGTGGATAACCGGAAACGTTACGACATGAGCACCCGCGATATGGCGCATGCTTACACCAACGGCACACAGATCATTTGGAACGGCGTGATCGGCAAAATGCAGCTGGAAGCAAGGAACAAGATCCATATCGCGCAAACGCAGGTGTATCCTGACCTCGCCAGCCGCTCTGCCCGCGTGCGCGTGCAGGTAAAAAATGAAAGCGGCGCTGCGTCTAAAGGCCAGATCACGATCGCTGCCGAGGGCAAAACGCAAACGCTGGACGCGGAACTGCCGGAAGGCGTTTCCACGCATGAGCTTACGCTCCAGCTGGGCGCCGGAATGAAAACCTGGGATGAATTTCACCCCCACGTATACACGCTGCAAACCACATTGGCCGCAGGCAATGGCAAAGACGGCCACCGGACGGCCTTCGGGATGCGCGAAGTGACCAATAAAAATGCATTGCTGCAGGTGAACGGGAAACGCATTTTTCTCCGCGGTACGCTGGAGTGCAACATCTTCCCGCTTACCGGCCACCCGCCGATGGACCGGAAAGGCTGGCAGAAAGTGTTCAGTTCCGCTAAAGCATACGGCCTGAACCATCTGCGATTCCATTCCTGGTGCCCGCCGACTGCCGCTTTTGAGGTGGCGGATTCCATGGGCTTTTATTTGCAGGTGGAGCTGCCGTTCTGGAACAAAAATGCAGGGAAAGACGATGCCATGAATGCCTGGCTGGAATCCGAAGCAGCGCGCATCAGCAACGAATATGGCAATCACCCGTCTTTCTGCTTCTGGTCTATGGGCAACGAGCTGGAAGGCGATTTCCGGTGGCTGGAAAAGATCGTGGCCAGCCTCAAACAGTCTGACCCCCGGCATTTGTATACCACCACCACCTTCAGCTTCCAGCGCGATCATGGCAAATGGCCCGAGCCGGGCGATGATTTTTTCATCACTCAATACACCCGAAAAGGTTGGGTGCGCGGACAGGGCATTTTCAACAGTATTCCTCCTTCTTTCGCCACCGACTATACGAAAGAAACAGACAGCCTGCCTGTGCCGCTTATCACACATGAGATCGGCCAGTACTCCGTATTCCCGAACCTCGACGAGATAAAAAAATACACCGGCGTACTGGACCCGCTGAACTTCAAAGCGATCCGGAAAGATATGGAGCGCAAAGGGCTGCTGCATCTTGCCCCGCAATACCTTAAAGCCAGCGGCCGGTTTGCCGCCAATCTTTATAAAGAAGAGATCGAACGCGCGCTGAAAACCCGCAACTTCAGCGGTTTCCAGCTGCTGGACCTGCACGATTTTCCCGGCCAGGGCACTGCCCTCATCGGCATACTGGATGCTTTCTGGGACAGCAAAGGATTGGTAACGCCCGCGCAGCACCGGATGTATTGCTCTGCAATAGTCCCCCTGCTCCGTTTTGACAAAGCGGCTTATACCAACAACGAAACTTTTACCGCCACTGCGGAAGCGGCGAATTTCAGCGAAGGCGCCCTCAGCGGCGTATCGCCTGAGTGGAGCATAAAAACCAGCGCAGGCACGGTGATTGCCGCCGGTAAATTATCCGCCATACAGATACCGCTGGGGAACGGGCATACATTGGGCAACATCAGCGTGCCCTTGGATAAGATACGCGCGGCATCGGAACTGACCATCACGCTGCGCATCGGGCAGCACCACAATGAATGGCGGATATGGGTGTACCCTGAAACGCTTGCCGGGCCATCGTCTTCCGTTCATTACACCCGTTCCCTGCCGGAAGCCATGCAGTGGCTGAACGAAGGAAAAACCGTGCTGCTGAACCCGGATACCGCTTCGCTCAACGGCGTGGAAGGCCGCTTTGCGCCGGTGTTCTGGAGCCCGGTACACTTCCCTTCGCAGCCCGGCACTATGGGCATTCTCTGCGACCCGCAACATCCGGCACTGGCGGACTTCCCCACGGCTTCGTACAGCGACTGGCAATGGTGGGACCTGATCACCTCATCCAAAACCATGGTGATAGACAGCCTGCCCAACCTTACGCCCATTGTGCGGGTGATGGACAACTTCTTTAAGAACCGCAAAATGGCGAATGTGATAGAAGCCCGCGCTGGAAAAGGAAAGCTCATCTTCACCTCCCTCGACCTTTCCCGTGACCTCAGCAAACGCCCCGCTGCGCGGCAGCTGCGCTACAGCCTGGAAAAATACATGCAGGGCAGCGCCTTCAAACCCGCTGTGGTATTAACGGAGGAGCAGATAAAGGGGTTGATGAAATAAACAGAACATCTTCTCAGATACGAACAGCAGCTGCGATGATCTATGCAGCTGCTGTTTGTTTTTACAGGCTTACTCCTGTCCATGTCATCCAAAAACCCGCGCCGCTCGTCCCTAAAACCCGGAACTTGCGGTTTTCTGTATTAAATTACAGGTATGAAAAAATTGTTTGGCATGATAACCTGCGCCGCGCTGATAGCGGGCGCCGCGTCAGCACAGGAGCTTAAAGGCTGGAAACTCGCCTGGCAGGAGGAATTCAACTATACCGGCCTGCCCGATACCTCCAAATGGGGATATGAAGTGGGGCACATCCGTAACCAGGAGCAGCAGTATTACACCCGTGCCCGGCCGGAAAACGTGCGCGTGGAGAACGGGAACCTCGTGATACGCGGGCTGAAGGAAACCTATCCCAATGCCGCTTACCGCCCGGGCAGCGAACGCTGGAATGAAGCGGACAGCATTGCGCATTACACCAGCGCCAGCATCAACACGCTCAACAAATACGCCGTAAAATACGGCCGCATTGAAGTGCGCGCCAAACTCCCCGCCGGCGCCGGCATATGGCCTGCCATCTGGATGATGGGCATAAACCGCAGCCACGTTGGCTGGCCGCACTGCGGCGAGATCGATATCATGGAATTCATCGGTAAAGAGCCGCAAAACATACACGGCACCATTCACTATGCCAAGGGCAACGGCCATGCTTCCAGCGGCAGCAAGATCTCCAGCGATGCGCTGCATAAAGGCTACCACATTTACGCCATTGAATGGGATGAAGAGAAAATCGATATTTATTTCGACAGCACACGTTACCACCGGTTTACACTGGATGTTGCGGACAATGCAAATGGAAATGCTTTCCGCAAACCATTCTACCTGCTGCTGAACCTTGCCCTGGGCGGCGGCTGGCCCGGCCCTGTAGACGGCAATGCGCTGCCACAGGAATTTTTAGTGGATTATGTAAGAGTATACGAGGCCGTAAAATAAACCGTCATTTCAGGTACCACATCAGCGTTCCCGGCTTGTCTTCCCCGAATTGCAGCAGCGCCTTCCGGTATTGTTCTTCATTGTAAGCCAGTTCCGTATCCGGGTACATGAAGCGTTTCGGGATCAGGGTTGAAACGGCCAGCGGCCCGGTGACAAACTGCGGAAAACCCGTTCGCCGGTGGTCGAACCAGCCTTCAGGGCCTTTCAGGAACATCGCGATCCATTTTTGTATGATCAGCTGTTCCAGCGTTCCATCATATTGTACGCCGGGCTGATCGTAATAATCCGTCGTTTCCGCTCCACCTTCCACACCGTAATACTGCATGCTGGAGCGTATTGCTTCGTAGTAGAGGCTTTCTGCTGTTCTCCCCTGCACGGTTACTTTTCCTCGCTGTACACACTCCGCGAGAATAAAACATAATTCTGTGTAGGTCATCAGCGAAGCCTTCAGCAGCGGGTGGCTGTCGCTGTTGAACATGGCCGAAAGCCGTGAGATATACGGCGACCCGCCGTTGTAGTCATAAGGCGCGGGGATGGCGTTGGGCACGCCTACGTATGCATGGCCGGGCATTCTTCCGCCGTTGGGATCATCCACCTCCGCGATCCAGACTTTCAGCCTCGGGTCGGCGCGCTCTACCAGCGCATCTACGATCTCCTTGCCAGGCTTGCGCTTGTCGAATTCCGCGAAAGCATTTGCCAGCGGGCCGCCCGGCCAGCTGTTGATACCGATGTCGCCCAGGTACCTGATCTCTGCATTGTCTTCATTGCCTTCAAAAACAGGATACGTCATTGGATCATCCAGTATTTCCTGCATTTCGGTAAACGCCGGCGCGTAGTGTTTGGAAATGCGCAGCAGCATGCGGAGGCGGAGCGAATTGGCCAGCTTCCTCCATTTCAGTATTGACCCGCTATACATGGGGTCTGCCGTGGCGTCCACGGTAACGTCTGTGCCTGCGCTGAATCCGGCCAGCTCATCGTTGGCTTCTTGCAGCGTGTTCAGCAACGCGGGATAAATGTTTTGCTGCCGGTCATATTTCGGGTGCACAATACCTTCGTTGCGCGAAAGCAATGCTTCGCTGTAAGGTATATCTCCATACAGGTCCGTGATGTAAGCGAAAATGAACGCTTCCATTATTTTGCCTACTGCCACGTATTGCTGCTGATTCATAGCGGCGGCTATCTCCATCATTTCGCGGTTGGCGGAAAGACGGGCGTAATAATTGTCCCAGCTCCGCGGCCCCCAGTCGAACTTATCATTTTCCTCGTTGCGCACGAGGGTGATGTAACGGCCTGCGGATGCGGGCTCTTCCCAATACGCCTCCCTCTGGTAATCGTAAGCGGTGTTGATCAGCACACTGCTCAGCAGGAATTCCGGGCTGACAGTTTCAGATGCGTTCGGGTTGGCGTTGAGCTCTTCCAATCCTTTATCGCAGGCTGAAAGGGCTATCCCGAGCGGGAGCATGATATATTTTATGGGTATGCGCAGCATTACCGTAAATATTTTCATTTAAAAATTAAATCCAAGCCGTGCGCCTAAAGAACGGGTATACGGCAGCGACCAGCTGGCCACGCCCGGCGAAAAGCTGCCATTGGCAATGGTCATGGCGGTTTCCGGGTCATATCCCTGGCCGGCGGCGGTCCAGGTAAAAAGATTGCGGGCGATGAGGGACACGCTCAGGTTGCGGACGGGCAGCCTGCCCAGCGTTTTTTCCGTGAAGCTGTAAGTGAGCGACGCTTCCCGCAGCTTCACATACGTGGCGTCGAAAGTGGAACGGCCGGCGAAGGACCAGTAATATTCGCCGTAATAATTTTCCGGGTCGGTCACGTTTTCGTTCAGCACGTAGTTGCCGGGCGTTTGTTCGATGTAGCCGTAGAGGATCATCCCGTCGGTACGCTGGTTGCCTGCGGCATCCGTCCAGGGAAGGCCGCCGGTGGCGGGATCGCGGCCGGCCAATGTGGTGGTGGTGCGGCCATCGCTGAGCAGGTTCTTCGCCACATATGAAAAGAATTCACCACCCTGTCGCCAGTCCAGCAGCAGGTTGAGCGAGAAATTCCTGTAGCTGAATGTGTTCGTAAAACCCAGCATGAAGTCAGGATTGTAATTTCCGATCTTTACGTAATTATTGACCTGCTGATAGCTGCCATCCGCATTCAGCAACGGCTGGCCTTTGTATTTGCCGTCTGGCACCGTGGCCCAGCCGAGCGCATAAAAATCGCCCATCTCCGTTCCTTCCTTCACTTCGTACCGAACGCCTTCCGCACCGCCCAGCAGGAAGCTGCTAAGGCCTTCTGTGAGCTGCAATACCTTGTTGCGGTTGCGCGTGAAATTCGCCTGTAAACTCCAGCGAAGCGCGCCGGTGAGTGGCGCCGCATTCAGGCTGATCTCCACGCCGCGGTTCCTGATGCTGCCCGCATTGATCAGCTTGTGCCCGTACCCGGAAGCCATAGTGGTGGGGATGTTAAGTATCTGGTTGCGGTTGACCGTGTTGTAATACGTGAGATCAACACCCAGCCTGCCATGGAAGAGACGCACATCCGCGCCCAATTCGTACGACGCAGCGATGAGCGGTTTCAGGCTGCTGTTCTTCAGCACATCGTCCAGGTAGGCGCGTTTCACATTTCCCCAATCCTGTCCGAAGGTATACGTGTTGTATAATTCATATGGCCCCGTATCGCCGCCTACCTGTGCCCAGCCGGCCCGCAGCTTCGCGAAAGACAATGTGCCGGATGGGATATTCAGCATATCAGACAGCAACAGGCTCATGGAAACCGAAGGGTAGAAATAGGAATTATTCGCCGCGGGAAGCGTGCTGCTCCAGTCGTTGCGCGCGGTAAGGTCCAGGAAGGCGTAGTTGCGGAAAACCAGCTGCCCCATGCCATAGAGGCTGTTGATGCGCTTGCGGAAGCGGTAGTTATTGTTGTACACCGTTCCCGCGCGGGCATTGCCGATGTTGTAAACGCCGGGCGTGACAAGGCTTTCAGTGCTTTGCAGCGTGCTGTGCCCCTGTTGGTCCATGCGGTTGCCGCCGCCGGAAACAGACATAACGAACGCCGGTGAAAGGTTCTTTTTATAGGTCAGCAGGAAGTCCGTATTCTGCTCCCTGAAATATTCCGTTTCTAACGCGTACGCCCCTACGGGGTTTCGGATGGAACTGAAGGGACGTTTATTTTCCCGTGTTTCATTGAACATATCCATGGCGGTGCTGGCCATCAGGCTGATGTTTTTCGTGAGCTGAAGGCCCAGCTCCACATTGCCGGTAAGGCGGTTGCGGTCGTAGCTGTTAATGAACTCATGGGCAACGAAATACGGGTTGTCTACCGCGCCGGGTACATGCGAAAATTGCTGTACGTTTTCACGGCCGGGCATCCAGTAATCACGGAGCTGCCTGATATCAACATTGGGCGTGGTAGTATACACGATATTGCCCACGCTGCCACGGTTGTAAGCCGGGCGGTTGTCGCTGGAATTTTTCGTATAGCCGATATTGGCAACCACCTTCACTTTGGGGTGAAGCAGGTACCCGGCGGCGAGGTTCAGCGTATTCCTGTCCAGCCCGGTATTGGGCACCATGCCCTTGTTGGTGAGGTTGGTGTAAGACAGGCGGAAATCCCCGTCCTTATTGCTCCCCGCGATGGCGATATTGTTGGTAAGCGTATGGCCTGTGGTGAAAAAATCTTTGTGTCGGTTGGAATAAGCTACCCAGTCTGTCGGCACAAGGTCTCCCGATGCATTCACCGGGCTGTTCCACTGCACATGCTGTGTGCCAACGTCTATCCTCGGCCCCCAGGAGGCTTCGGAAACGGTTTCTTCCGTACCCGTCCTGTCGCCCGCGCCGAATTGGTTTTGGAAATGAGGGAAAAGCCAGGGCTGGTCGAACAGCAGGCTGGAGTTTACCGATACGCCCATGCCCTTCTTCGCGCCCCTGCCCGACCTGGTGGTAATGAGGATCACGCCGTTGATCGCGCGGCTGCCGTATAATGCGGAGGCGCTGGCGCCTTTCAGCACGGTAATGCTGGCAACATCATCGGGGTTGATATCAGCCACCGTGCTCCCGTAATCCACCGCCGATTCGCCGACGGGCTGCACCGGCATACGGATCGCGGAGGCAACGGGCGTGCCGTCTACCACGTACAAAGGCTGGTTATATCCCTGGAAGCTGCCCTGCCCGCGGATCACCACCAGCGGCGTGGCGCCGGGGTCAGCACTGGCGCTGCGCACATTCACCCCGGCCACTTTACCGGAAAGCGCGTTCGCGATATTCACCTCTTTCACCGTACTCACTTCATCACCACGGAGCGTGGCGATGGAATAACCCAGCGCTTTTTCCTGGCGTTTGATACCCAGGGCCGTGACCACCACGCTGTTGAGCTGGCGCACGTCCTGCTCCAGCTGCACCAGCAACACCTTGTTGCCCGCGGCCATTTCCCTGGAATGGAAACCGGTGGAACGGAATACCAGGATAGACGAACTGCCGGCCACGGCCATGGAAAAGCGGCCATTCGCGTCTGTGACCGTGCTGTTGGATGTACCTTTTTCGGTGACACTTACGCCGGGAAGGACTTCGTGCCTGGCGTCTGTAACTGTTCCTGTAACCTGGATGTTCCCTGCGTTCCCAAGACCTGCTTCCCGGGCCCGCGCTTCCACCGGCAGCAGGCATAGCAGCAGCGCCGGCAGGAATGCGAAAAGCTTGGTAAAGCTCTCATGCATAAGTATATTTTTTAGACCATAGTATGATGATATGATGCCGGACTTTCAGATATGGCGACCTTGGTTGTTGTAAAATTTCGGAATAAGGACCAGGTGCGAAGCTACAGATTGCCGCGGTTCCTGCATAATCTGCGGGGGAAAATAATTGAGAATTAATGAAAATGAGGCGAAGCAGCCGGCCGGGACCAATAACAAAGCGGCCGCCAGTTCAGGCGGCCGCTTCTATTGCTGCTGATTCCAATCCCAGCGCTTACTTTCCGTACCCGGGGTTTTGCTCAAGGTTATTGTTTCCTGAAATAGCCCGCAACGGAACGGGAAAACGGTTCCGGTAAGCTTCAGATGGCTGATGATCCCACCAGGTCTCAGTTGTGAATTTCTTGAAGCGGATGAGATCCGTCCTGCGGCGGCCTTCACCCAGGAATTCCACGCCCCATTCGTCCAGCATCCGGTATTCATCGAGGTTGGCGGCGGTTGCAGGATCAGGATCTGCAGCGGCGAAGTTGCGCCTGCGTACATCGTTGATCAGCGTTGCCGCGCCGGCGGCATCACCCGCGCGCATTTTACATTCAGCCAGCATGAAATATATCTCGGACAGCCTGATGGCAGGATTGTCTGCTCCCCAACGCAGGCTGTTATCCGCCCTGTTCGGGATAGGCACTTTCACGAGACGCACGCCGGTGTTCTCTTCGCCATCCGCCATGCGGCTGGGCAATTGGGCAACAGTGGCATATTTTTTACCAGGGCCAACCTCTGAGAAACGGCCTACCTGGTCCACGAAAACGAGCGGCAGGTCCTTGTATTCCTCTCCTCCTTTTATAACTGCCCCCCCTGGTGTAAGGAGCGGGCCAACGATGAACATGCCTTGATAATTGCCGCCGCCGTTGTATTTATAGGGGCGTTTACGCAGATCCGCATCGTTGAATTTTTCATACGGAGAGCCCAGCTTGAAAACAGTTTTGTATAACGTACCGGTAGGCGTGCGGGAAGGCTGCAAATGCCCGCCGTTGTTCGCCCCGCCGTCTGCGTCAAAATACTGGCGCGTATTGTAATGATAAAAATCCGCATAGAACCAGTCATATTGCAGCTTATTGAACTCCGATGGAATAGACCAGATGATCTCCTTCGACTGGTCGTTCCTGAAGCCATGCACCCCGTTCCATACAGGATCCAGGGAATAGGTTCCGTATACGCCGGCAATGATGTCTTCGCAGAGCTTTTGCGCATCGGAGAATTTCTGCGTACCGATATAAGCCTCTGCGTTAAAATAGAGCCTTGCCAGCAAAGCGGCGGCAGCGGCGGCGCGGAGGGCGCCTTCTTCTTTATCTGCAGACTGCTTCTTCGGCAGCTTCATGATCGCTTCTTTCAGCAGCTTTTCGATATGGTTGAACGTTTCCTGGGCTGTATTCCTGGGCAGTGAAGAACCTTCCAGCGATTCAAAAATGGGCAGCCCGCCGAAATAATCCAGGCCATAGAGATAAAATAAAGCGATGAGCGTGTTGAGCTGGTTCACATGGTCGTCTTTATCCGCCTGGCTGAGCGCAAATTTGGAATAGTCCAGCTTGCTGAGGTCGGACTTGGCATCCAGCGCCAGGGCCACGCCCATAAGGGTGCCGCGCCAGGTTTCCCAGATCCAGTTATCGTCCGGCGTCCAGCCGTGGTAGTGATACCGTTCGTTCTCACCGCCGTTATACCAGTGGCGGCCTTTGGTGGTTATAGCAAAATGGTCCGCGGTATATTCCTGGAGCTTCCAGCGGTCCGATCCAAGATACCAGCGGGCATGGGTGAAAGGCCGGTACAGCGCGGCTTTGATGTCCTTTTCGCTTTTGAAAAAAGTTTCCGGCGTTACCCGGTCGTAGAATGTCTGGTCCAGCTTGGTGCATCCCGCGAGGAACACAATTATCAAAGCTGTAATGATCTTTATTTTCATATAGAATGAACTTGTGGAATGAAAAATATCCGTCTTAGAAATTAACCTGTGCGCCGAGCATAAAAGTGCGGGTTTCCGGGTATACGTTCCTTTCTTCGAAACCAGGTTCCAGCCCGTTGATGTTCACTTCGGGATCCAGCCCGCTGTAGTTGGTGATCACGAACAGGTCGCGCACGGTGGCGTACAGGCGCAGGCCGTTGAAAGGCTTAACAGTACCGGGTTTGAAGGTGTAACCGATGGACAGCGCATCCAGTTTCACGAAGTTCCCTTTTTCCAACCAGTAATCGCTCAGCTCTTTTTCGCTTTTGATCTGGCTGTTTTTACTGAAAGCGCTCTTAAGCACGTTCCGCCCTGTTTTCTGGCCGATGCCATAATACATGTCGATCATATTGAACACATCGTAGCCCAGCCAGCTGCGGAAGTACACACCGGCATCGAACTGTTTCCAGTTGAAGGAATGATTCCAGCTGAGGATGAGACGGGGAATAGCGTTGCCTACAAAGGATTTTTCCTCATTCCTTTTGGAACGCGGAGGCTTCACGACATAAGGTTTACCTTCCTCGTCATACAACATCCACTCGCCGGCGTCAGAAAAACCGGCGGACCTCCAGAGGAAGAATCGGCCGATATCCTCGCCCGGATAGAGCCTTACAGCGGTACCGGGATTGCCCGGGGAGGGGAAACTTTTCCGGTCGATATAAGTGCTTCCGCCGTTGAGCGTAATCAGCTTGCTGCGATTGGAAGCCGCGATGAGGCTCGTACTATAATTGAAATTTTCTTTGCGCACCACATCCACGTTCAGCTCGATCTCGTAACCTTTGTTCTCCATATTGCCCACGTTCACCAAGGTAGTATTGTGGATGGCGGGAGGCTGGGATACCTCTATGTTATAGATCATATCGTCCACCTTACGCTTATAGACGTCGAAGCGGCCGCTGAGGCGGTTGTCGAATAATGCAAAATCCAGCCCGATGTTGTATTCTTTTTTCACTTCCCAGCGGATGTCTTTATTCTGGTTATGGAGCACGCCATAGGTGCGGATCCAGTCGCCGTCCACCAGCCACCAGGTGTCCGGGCCGTACATACGGGTGGCCACATTGGCGTCGAAACCTTCGTTGCCGGTGGCGCCGTAGCCCCCGCGCAGCTTAAGGTTATTGATCACGTTGCTACCTTTGAGGAAAGGTTCTTCAGAGATCCTCCATGCGGCAGACAGGCCGGGGAAAGTACCCCATTGGTTGCCCGGCGCGAATTTGGAAGAACCTTCATGGCGGAGCGAGCCGGTGAAGATGTATTTATCGCGGTAAGCGTAATTCACGCGTCCGAAAAAAGCGATCAGCTTCACGGAAGGGCTCTTCCAGGAGCCAAGCCCCGCACGGCCGTCGGCCAGGAAGGTACCGGTGCCCAGGTCATTGTCGCGGATACCGTCTACAGGGAAGTTGGAATTGTTCGCGTTGAAGCCCTGGCCGTTAAAGTCCTGGTAGGTGTAACCGCCCACTGCATTGACGCTGTGGTTGCCGATCACTTTGTTGTAGTTGAGCGTGAGCTCAAGCGTACGGTCGTCCCAACGGCTGTAACTCTGCGATCCGTAACCGTCTATACCGTCCTGGCGGGAAATGCGGTGCTGGGAAGAACGGTAGAAGTTATTATGCTCGGTGTTGTTTTTGATGGCTATCGTTCCCGCAGCATAGAGATCTTTCGTCAGGTTGAGCTTCAGCGTGGAGCTGGCCAGCAGGTACTTGTACTGTGTCTGGTTGCTGCGGAGCCTCACTTCGGCCACGGGATTGAAATAATCGTAGCTGGCGGTGAGCACGTTCAGGCCGGTCACATCATCAGGATTGTAGGGTGTTTCAGTGGGGTTGAGCAACAGCGCCATGTTGAATATTTCGTTGTCGCTGAAATCCGCTTTTGCCTGCAGGTAGCTGATATTGGTAGAGAGCTCCGCGAAGCCTCCAAGGAATTTGAAATTGGTGTTCAGCCTTCCGCTCACTTCCTTCCTCCGCGATTCGATGGCCATGCCTTTTGCGTCGCGGGCCATAAAGGTGGCGTATACCTGCGCGTTTTCCGTGCCGCCGTTTACATTCAGCACATAACGCTGGCTGAGCGGGTTTTTATTGGTCACTTCATTATACCAGTCTGTGCGGTGCCCGAAATCCGTTCCAAGATCATGCTGCAGGAATTCTTCAGCAGAAAGGCTTTCAGGGCGGCGGCGTACTGTTTCCATGTACATCTCCGTCGTGAGTGCTACATTGGTTTGCCCCGCCTTCGCTTTTTTGGTGGTGATGAGGATCACGCCCCCGGAAGCCCTGGTACCGTAAATGGCGGCGGCGGATGCGTCGCGCAGCACGTTGATGGATTCAATGTCTTCCCGCACCACGGAGTTGATGCTTCCGCCGGGTATCCCGTCTATCACGATCAGCGGCCCCTGCGCGGCGTTGATGGAGTTCACCCCGCGCAGCTGTACGGATACGCCGGCGTTGGGATCGGTGCCGTTGCCGGATGCTATGGTCAGCCCGGGCACCTTGCCCTGTATGGCCAGCAGCGGCGATACGGCCCCGCCGATGAGGTCTTTCTGCCGCAGGTTGGTCACGGCGCTGGTGAGGTCGCGTTTATTGAGGGTACCGTAACCCACCACCACTACTTCACCCAACTCTTTGTCTGTGCTTTCGATGAGCGTGATATTGATGACGGTCTGTTTATCCACCTTTACCGTTTGCGTGGTATAGCCGATAAAGCTGAAGCTGAGGCTTCCGTTTTCATCCACCTGTAAGGTATATTCCCCGTTTGCGTCGCAGACCGTTCCTTTGCCGGGCCCTGCCATCACGGTAACGCCTGGCAGCGGTACGCCTTTGCTGTCTGTCACCTTGCCTTTTACGGTGATGACGCCGGCGGGAAGCTCCATTTTCTTGATGATGACGAGGTTGTCGTTCATCAGGCTATAAGAAAGCCCGGTGCCGGTAAGCAGTTGCCGGAGCAGGTCGGGCACAGGCATGTTCTTCGCCTCCAGCGTCACTTTCATTTGCTCGTCGAGCACCAGGTTGCTGAACACGAAGCGGTACGCGGAGCGTTTTTCCACTTCTTTCAGCGCGCGGGTGAGGCGGGTGCCCCTGAAATCCACGCTCACCTTGTCCTGCGAATTCCCTTCGTAGGCCATTACCTGCAATGTAGTGGTGAGCAGCAGTACAATTGTCAGTTTCATAAGTAGAATCTTTTTAAACGCCCGGCTGCCGGGCAGTTTAATACAGGTCTTTTTCATACCTTAGTGATGCTTTATGTTAGAAATAGGGCGCGGAAATCCGTACCCGTTTTTAGCCGGGGATAGAACAGGTACCAGCTGTTATATCCCCTTTTTTTATCGGGAAAAGGCTTTTTGTCTCGTCTATGTTACCGGCTGATCCTGATGCTCCTGCCTTCTTTGGTAAAGGTGAAGCTGTACGAGGCTTGCAGCGCTTTTAATACCTGCACGATGTTTTCTTTTTCAAAAGTGGCCGTAAATCTGTAGGCTTCGATGGCCTTGTCATCAAATTGTATAGACACATCGAACCAGCGTTCCAGCTTTTCGCGGATGTCTCCGAATGTTTCATTTTCTATGACCAGCCTGTTTTCTGACCAGGCTGTTTCTATATTCATTTGGTTGCGGTTATAACTTAGCGGGCGGACGGCGGTTTGCAGGGTGGCCGCTTTCGGACTGTCTATCCCTGCGCCCGTTACGGGCTGCAGCGGCGCTGCCGCTTTATTAATTACGAATTTCTCTTTAGGGCGCAATACTTTGGAGGCGGATGGATGATTGGAAAGCTGTATTTCCACCTTACCGCTCAGCAGGGAAGTTTCGCTGTTTTTATCCCCCGGGTATGATTTTACATTGAATACGGTTCCCAGCA
Organism: Chitinophaga sp. YIM B06452; assembly: GCF_039655965.1. NCBI lineage: Bacteria > Pseudomonadati > Bacteroidota > Chitinophagia > Chitinophagales > Chitinophagaceae > Chitinophaga > Chitinophaga sp. YIM B06452. The sequence goes on from NZ_JAWLKY010000002.1 coordinate 248,207, forward strand.
CTTTCACGTCATAATCTTCCACTTTCACGATGAAGGGCTTCCCGGCATCCGGTTCTACGTCGAACAGGGCTTCCCCTTTCAGGCGTACGCAGCGTTGTTTGATGCCAAAACCGCTGTCCAGCCGCAGTTCTGAGCCTGCGTTGAGGATCACGGTAGAACTGTCGGGCAGGCGTATGGTTTTCTTTTCAGCCAGCATAGTGATGAAAACTTCCGGTTTTACGGCGAGGCCGGCAACCGGTTGCCGGGCGGGCCGCAGGAGCCAGTATCCTGCAAGTACAATGACGGCTATGGAGGCTGCAACAGCGAGAGTGCGGCGCAGGGGGAAAGGTTTGCTGACGGGAGCGGGCTGGGTTTCCCAGAACATGACGGAGATACCCAGCACCATTTCGCGGGCTTCGGCCATGGTGGCCGCTTCGTCCGGGTATTGCCGCAGGTAGGCTTCCCAGCGGGCAACGTCGGCTTCCTGCCGCCGGAAGCAGTAGTTAACAAACGAGTCGTCTATGACCAGTTCTTCCAATTCATAACGTTCTGACATGTGCTGCCTGTTTCCTGTTTAGACGGGAAGGCATTCCTGTTTTACCAACTTTTCGTGAAAATTTTTTTAAACCGGTGTAAAACCCGCGATAGCGGGGAATTTACAGGAAGGAGCCCTGGCCCGAAGCAGGTAAAATTCATTTTGTATGCCGCGTAAAAAAAGGACCGGCATGGGCGGTTTGCCGAGGATTGTTATAACACCGGCAAAATGGAAAATACCGCGGCGAACCTGAGCCGGGGGTCGGTGCGGGTAAGCTCTGCCCGAAGGGCTTTGATGCCTTCGTACAGGTTATTGTACACGGTGCGGCTGTTCCAGCCGGTGCGTTCCGCGATCTGTTCGGTGGTGAGCCCTTCGTAGAACTTAAGCTGGATGACTTTCCTGCAGCGGGCGGGCAGGGCGTTGTAGGCGGTTTTTATTTTAGCGATCAGTTCCTCGTTGGCTTGTATTTCCACGATGCTTTCGAGGATGGAGGGTTCGTAGGTTTTAATAGCTATGAGGCCGGCAGCTTTCTGCTGCTGTTTTTGTTTACGGTAGTCGTCTACCAGCCTGCGGCTGAATGCGCGGGAAAGGTAGGCCTGGGGGTTCAGCACCCCGTTGTACTCCAGGTTCTTCTGCATGAGGTCCAGGAAGAACTGTTGTACAAGGTCACGGCTTTCTTCTTCCCCATACCCCCATCGGAGCGCGATCTTTACCAGGTGGACGTGGAACGAAGCATACCATTGATGAATATGCTCGGATAAAGGTGAACTCATAGCACTATTCGCAACTTTTCTTGTGGCGAAAAAGTAGTAAAAATCCACGGAATAAAAAAAAGAGGGGGAATTAATCAGCGCTGTACCTATCGGGCGTAGCCGAAAGAGGCTCGCAAAGCCGCCCGCTCCTCTGCCTCCCGCTTCAGTTCTTCCCCGTAATTTTCCCGGATGTGGTTCATAAATCTTTGTGCTTTTTCCTTTGTATCCGTCAACTCCATGATCAACAAGGCTTCCTGCAATGAAAGGAACTCAAAGGAACAGTTCGCCCTTGGCTTGCGCACCGACTGCCTGCGCCCGCCTGAAGCGGACTTGCCGGAATCGTCATGATGATTGTGATGCATACTCAAAATTTTGATGTTCAATAAAAAACAAAATCCTTATCGGATATAACAAAATAATTATACATACTATTGTTATCAGGAGGCCCTTCTCTCGTAACCGGGAATGTCAGGTACTCGATATCCGTAAAGTCAAACGGGTTTATCGTACTGCTGCTCTCCCTGCCGCGATATCCTGACGTAAAACTTTATACCGGTCATTTTCATAAACGCCGTCAACCGCACAAAATGCCGCTGCCATCCCCGGTAGTACAATTCCGCCCTCGAATTACTGGAACCGTCCACGCCAACCGCATGCCCGGGATAAGCGCGCAAATAGTTTTCTATAAACAACAGGATCGTAGAAAACACTCTTATACGGTCCCTGTAACTGAGCCGCGCATGAACATTTATTTTCCGCTTCCCGTCTATAGGCCCGAAAGCCAGGTTATAAGTTCTTGGAATGATGCCATGCGGCTCTTCATTGATCTCCAGCTTCAGGCGTACCAAACCTCCATCACTCAACTCAGCATCAAACTCCCCTATGCGCCTGCCCTCCACATACTCCACCGCATACACCTCCATAAAATCAATCTTCGATTTCAAGGTCATAACAAAACAATGAGATGAAAAACAAACAATGCCTCTCCCGCAATAATATCGCATTTTATAACGCGCCAACATTTTTTGCATGCAAAAAAATCTCACCTGATAAGCACATTTTTTTCACAAAAAAAGCCGGTCATGCAGACCGGCTTTCCTGTTACGAAAATACTTTCCTAAAATTTATAACCCACGCTCAAACGCATGTTCCTGCCGGGTTCTGCCTGCCAGTAATAATATGAAGCATACGCGGCACCACTGTACAGGTACTCGTCGAGAATGTTAAACACGTTTGCATTGACGCTGATCCTGTCTTTCTGCCAGAACAAACCTCCATCCAGCCGGAAATAAGAAGGCATCGGATCCTGGCCGGTGCCGCCCCAGCTCCACGTCGTTCTGTCTGCCTGGTAACTGAATCCGGCCGATATGCCAAATCCTTTCAGCAAGCCTTTTTCCAGCTTGTAATGCAGCCAGGCATTCGCGTTGTGCTTTGCATAACCCGGCACCACATCGCCCTTTTTGCTGCCAACAGCGGCTGTCTCAGAAGCGCGGGATATCCGCGAATCTGTATAGGCGTAATTCGCCACAAGGCTCAGCCCTTTCACGATCTCTCCGCGCAGGTCAAACTCCACGCCTTCTGTTTTGGTTTGCCCCAGCTGTACGGAGAAATTGGAATTCGCCGGGCCGGGCGTCAGCTCATTGTTTTTGATGATGCGGTATGCGGACAAAGAGGTATTCCATCTTCCGCCCATCCAGTCTTTCTTCACGCCCGCCTCGATGTTGTTTCCGGTAACCGGTTTCACTTTTTCATCTTTGTTCTCCAATATCCCTGACTGCGGCAGGAACGACACGTCGTATAATGCGTAAACAGACATGGATTTATCGATGGAATAGCTGAGGCCGATACGCGGTGTAAAGCGGTTATCATACGTTTTAGTGCCATAGGAATTTTCCTGCACATACGTGAAGCGCCCTGCCAGTGTCAGTCGCAACGCATTGTCAAAAAAGCCCAGTTCATCCTGTACGTACAGCCCGGTATAAAACTGGTCCACGATGTTGCTCCCTGCGCGTTCTTTCAGGCTTTTGCTGCGGTCGAATTTCGGGAGACCCATCACCGGGGAGCCGTATTTGGGATTGTTGAGATCAAAGAATGCATTATTGGAATCCAGCGGGATCGTCTGGCTCCAGTCCGCCAGGTAGTGTTTATTACCCACGTCAATGCCCGTCAGTATCTTATGCTGTACAGCGCCGGTGTGGAATTCGCCATTCAGGAAAGCCTGGCCGAACTCCGCACGGTTGATCGCATCCCAAATGCCCACCCCGCGGATCATCGTAGCATCAGGATTTACAGCGATAGGCCACATAGTGGAACCTTCCTGCTTATAATCGGTATAAGCGCCCTGTACGGTCAGTTTCCAGGCAGGATTGAAGCTATGCTGGAAATTCAGCTGCACGCTGTGATCGTCTATGATAGTAGGATCGATGCCAGGCTCCGCAGTGGTGAAATTGCGGGGCAGCTTGGCATAGCCGTCCGGATGGAAAACGTAGAAAGAACCCGCGTCGAACATGTTCACGTGCTGGAACAGGTATTCCAGTGTGAGGGAGGTCCTGTCGCTGAATTTGTAGGTCAGCACCGGTGCAATGCTGTAACGTTTGTTGAATTCATAGGCACGGTTGGAGTTTTTCATCTGTCCCATGAGGTTCAGGCGGTACAGGAGTTTCCCGTTTTTGGTCAGCTTCCCGTCCAGGTCGAGCGTACCGCGGTAAAGGTCGTAGCTGCCGGTCATCAGCGTGGCTTCGCCTTTTGTTACGCCGGTAGGTTTTTTGGTAACGATGTTGTAAATGCCGCTGGGTTCGCCGTTAGACATCAGGAAGCCTGCCGGGCCTTTCACGAATTCCACATGGTCTACCACGCTCATGTCTTCCGTAAGCGGGCCCCAGGTAGAAGTGATGTTCATGCCGTTGCGGAAAGCGGAAGCCCTGGAGCCGCGCATGTTCAAACGGGCGTAGAGGTCGCCCCAGTGTTCCAGACGCGTAACGCCGCTCACATTGCGGGCAATCCCGTCGTTCATGCTGGTGATCTGCTGGTCTGCCAGCACCCTGCCGGTCACCACCTGTATATTCTGCGGCTGTTCTATCAGCAGGCCGTTCAAGCGAAGGCTGTTAGAGGGCGCGGTCTCTTTATACGGGTTCCGGTTATCTGTTACCGTAAATTCTTTCAGGTTCACGCTGGAAATATTCAGCGTTATGGTCACTTCCGTGGTGGCGCCGCCCGAAACGGTCACGGTCTGCACCTGGCGGTCGTGGCCCAGGTAAGAAGCTTCCAGCTCGTAATTGCCGGATCTGATATGTTTCAGTGAAAACCGGCCGTCATCACCGGTCACTGTCATTTTGCGGGTATCTTTCAGCACTACGCTCACTGCCGCCACGGGTTTCCCGTCTGTAGTGAGCACCTTTCCTGCAATATGACCGTAATCCGCCTCGTCATCGGCCGCAAATGCGCCACCGGAAAGGAGCGCCGCCGATATTATCAAAAGTAAAGCTCTGTATAACATAAATTCGCCGGTATTTTGGCCTGCAAGGTACGCCCACCGCCACCGGGCCGTTGCTCAGATGCGGAAAACGATTTACGCAATGCGGAAAAACCAGGATTACGTATCTTGCACCCGCGACCTTATCTCCTCACCTGCAAAAAAGGAGGTGCAATATGACAGTTATCACACAAACAGGCGGCAGCGCCGCATAATCCGTAGCGGCGCCCAGGCGTACACTTTCCTTGCTGCCTTTACCCGGACAGTTTTACGGAGCATTTTTTCATATAATATTTCACGATGCATCAACATGTCATCAAATTGCTGTGCTACCATATGTGGGCGCAGGCGGCGCTTTGCGCGCATCTGCGCAGCCTGCCGGAAGCGCTGTACACGCAGGTTTCGCCCAGCTCTTTCCCTTCAGTGCATGAAACATTTGTGCATATGTACGTGGTAGACCGCGGCTGGTTCGCCCTTCTCTCCGATCCTGCTTACCAGCCCTCGCGGGAAACCTACCTTGCTTTCCTGGCGGAAACCGCGGGGAAAGACCTGGCCGGCATGGAAGTCCTGTTCCGGCTGCTGCACCACCGGCTGTTAGCCTTTATGGAAGCAAACAGCCCGGCAAAAGAGCTGCAATACGGCGGCAGCCTGTTCACATACGCGGATGTGATCCAGCATATCGTGAACCATGGCACGTATCACCGCGGCAATATTGCCACCATCCTGCGGCAGCTGGGGCAGGCCGGCGTGGCCACGGATTATTCCAAATTCGTATATCAGCAGGCGTAAATACCAGCTATACATAGGTCCCGGGCTTGTTCCCGGGATCTTTTGTCCTGTATGCCCCAACGAAGCCGAAATAAAAATGTATCTTCAGGTACAGCCAAACATCCTGGTCCTTATGAAGCTGCGTTTATTCCTGTTCCTCCTGCCCTGCCTGGCCTCTGCTGTTCTCCATGCCCAGAACTTTGAAGTAGCCCGCATCAGCGATCCTGATGGATATACCAATATACGCACAGCTCCCAACGCGCAATCTGAAGTAGCGGGAAAGCTGCTGAAAGATGAATTCTTTTATTGTGAACGTGGTACAGGCGATTGGTGGAAAGTGTCTTCTTATGGCACCGAGGGATATGTTCACCGCAGCCGTATCCAGCTGTTCAGAGACCTGCCTGACAGCGCAAAAGAGCCGGTCTTCCGCAGCAATTTCCAGCAATATGCACAGCTGACTGAAAAATTTAACAGGGCGTATGACAGGTATAATGAGCGGGAAAAAAGATGGAAGAACCGGGAAGACAGCGTAAAATATGCTGAAACCCGCAGCGAAAAGGAAAAATTCCATGAAACGAGGTACGCCATCCTCCTCGGCGAACTTCCCGGTTACTTCTGCCGTACAAAAGATGCTGCGATCATAAAGCTGCTTTTCGAACTCGAAATTGAGGACAGCGGCTCTGCCAGCGAAACGCCGGACTTTGCATTGGGTGAATGTTATATCTGCCAGCCAGACGCTTTGCTGCAGGCACTGGCGGCCTTCCCGAGGGAAACGCGCAGCGGGCTTTGCGCTACGGTAGCGTTTGGCCTGGGTAATCTTTCCAGTCATTTCGACCAGGAGGAAAACGACCCCGCCTTCAAACGTCTCTCAAAACGGCTGGAGGACGCTGCCAAAGCACCCTGATCACTGCAAATACTCCAGCAACTCGATCCTGTTCCCGAACACATCGCGGAAAAAGAAACGTTCGCGCCCTGTGATCACGGAGGAATAGGCGATCTCTATCCCTTTGCTTTGCAGGTATTGTTTGGCCGCTTCAAGGTCTGTAACCTCGAATGCAGGATGGCGGCCGGAGATGTAGTCTGGCAGACCGTCTTCCTCCACCAGGTGAAGCTGCACACCGCCCACTTCGAACCAGGTGGCATTCCGCGGGTGCTGGCCCGGGATTTCCTTTAGCTGTAAAATTTCCCCGTAAAATGTTCTGGCTTCGGCGGTTTTGCCCCTTGGGATCATTACCGCCACGTGATCCAACCTTTTAAAACTGATCATCACTGATTGATTTCTGATTCACGCAGCAAATATCAGGAGATTTGGAGAATTATTGCTAAACAGGTTTAGCAAATAGGGGGATTATTTTTTAAAAGGCGGGAAGAAAAAGACGTTCCAGGATTTTCCCGATCTCGTAACAATATTTCCCGCTTGCGTAACAATCCCGGCTTTACCGGTCCTACATTTGCTGCTGAACATGAGGCGAAACGGTTCGCGCTGCTTCAAACAGACCTTTAAAGCCATTCAGCCATGAAAAAAACGATCATCCCCGCCCTTGCCCTTGTTTTTGCCACAATGAACGGCAACGCGCAGGACAAGCTCGCGCAGGATAAGGCCGCCATCAAAAACTTTTGCGGCTGCCACGACGTTACCTTCGAATATGCCGAAACATTCCCTTCAGACAGCAATTATAAACCGAAAGGATACAAAAAAACCTCCGGTGCCATTGAATACATCACCGTTGCCGAAGAAGGCCCGCGCCGCATCGTGCTGCAGCACCTGCTCATAGCCGGCGGCGATGTGATCAAACACTGGACGGAAGACTGGCAGTACGAAAACCGCACCCTGCTTACCTTCGATAAAGATGACCAGTGGAAAAAGACCGGGCTTCCCGCCGCGCAGGTAAAAGGGCAATGGACGCAGAAAGTATTCGGTGTAGACGACGAGCCCCGCTACGAAGGCTCCGCCACCTGGGTGCATGCAGACGGCCGCCATTACTGGGAATCTACCAGCAGCGCGCCTCTTCCCCGCCGCGAATACACTACCCGCAGCGACTACAACGTGCTGGTGCGCACCAATCACCACGAGATCACCGCCAAAGGCTCCATTCACGAGCAGGACAACCAAAAGGTGATCCGCTCCGCCAGCGGCGACAAAGTAATCGTGGGTGAAAAAGGCCTCAATACTTACAACCGCGTAGATGATTCGCAGTGCGAAAAGGCCATTGCATGGTGGAATGAACACAAAGCGTTCTGGGCGCTGGTGCGTAAAAGCTGGGACCAGCTTTACCGGGAAAACGCCACCGTTACGCTTCAGAAAAAAGTAAACGATACGCCGCTTTACAAAGCGATGAACGAGCTGGAGAAAAAAGCGCACGCCAACGAGCTTTCCGGCGCAGCATTGGAACAAGCCATCGCATCTACCCTGCAGCAGTTTGCGGGCAGGAAAGATGTGAGCATGAAATAATCAAACCCCAAATATTGATCCCGTTCCTGTTTCCAGGGGCGGGATTTTCTTTGCAAAAAAGGCGGCCTCCCTTACCGGGAGAGCCGCCAGTGTTCCACGTTTCCAGTTATTGAACTCTATAAAAAACTTCCTTTAAAAGGCGGCCTCCCTTGCCGGGGAGAGCCGCCAGTGTTCCACGTTTCCAGTCGTTGAACTCAAAGAATTATAAGAACATTTTCCTGTAAAAGGCCGCGCCTTCAGCTGCAAGCTCATCCGCGCTGTTGGCCAGCGGCCGCCAGATGCAGGCTGCGCGCGCCAGCTCTTTGGAGGGCGCACCGAAGGTTTCCAGCACAATTGCGCCGTTGTAGCCGATGTCTTTCAGCGCATCGCGGATGCCGGGCCAGTCGAGGTGGCCGGTGCCGGGTGTGCCGCGGTCGCTTTCGTTGCCCTGCACGTGGCAGAGCATATCGCCGCCTATTTTGCGGATAGCCGCCGGGATGTCTTTCTCCTCGATATTGGCATGAAAGGTATCCAGCGAAATGCGGAGGCTGGGGTGACCGGCCTCCCACACCAGGTCCAGCGCCTGGTCTACCGTGTTGATCATATCCGTTTCGAAGCGGTTCAGCGGTTCTACGCCCAGCAATATCCCATGGTCCGCAGCGGCATTGGCCGCTTCGCGGAGGCCTTGCAGGCACCAGTTGCGCTCCTGCGCCTTTTGCTCAGGGCTTACGATGCGGGTTTTGCCTACCGCGGCGTAAAGGGGGCCGGTGAAAACAGGGCTCCCCATCCGCTGCGCTATCCGGGTGCATTCGACGATGTAATCCAATGCCTGTTTGCGGATAGCCGCATTGTCTGAGGAAAGATCACGGTCTGGCCCGAAAGCGCCGCTGATGGTGATCTTCAGCCCGGCGTCCTGCGCCATGGCCTTTAATTGCTGCCAGTCTATCAAGCCCGCGTCTTCCACCGCCACTTCAATGATATCATACCCTGCCGCTTTTACCTTTTGCAGCAGGTGAAACGACGCGGTGGAAAACGGGGAAACCCATACGAATGTGCTAACGCCTGTCTGCATACCGTTACTTTTCAAAATCAGGGATCTGTATGCGTTTGCCATTGTTCATGGCTGATTCATGCGCGCAAATGCCCGCACAGGTGTAGTTTGCAGCAATGTGCGCATCTACGGCGGAGTAACGGTTTTCCGTGATCGCCGCCAGGAATTCCTGCACCAGGTGCGGATGCGAGCCGCCATGGCCTGCGCCTTGCAGGAATGACACGTGGTTGGGATCGTCTATCTTTTCTCTTTTGGTGAAATGCGCTATCTCGGGGATCAGCAATGCGTCCGTATCGGGCACGTTAATGCGGCTGGCATTTTCGCCGCCGTCGAATATCACGTGCTCTTCATCCTGCAGCTGCTCCCATTCGAACGACATCTTGGTGCCATATACATCATAGCTTTCGCGGTACTGGCGCACCACGTCAAAAAGCGAGCGGGTGGCCTCTGCCACTACATCGGAGTTTTTGAGCGTGAAGGTGGCCGTTTCCACGGCGAAGGGAGAATTGTAACGTTTGGCCAGGTCGTCGCTAAGGCGGCCGGAACCGTGGCATACAACGGATTCGGCGGTCGTATTGTTGATCCTCAGCAGCGGCGAAATGGCGTGCGTGCCGTTCAGCATGGGCGGGTAGCCTTTCCAGTATTCATCCCAGCCGGGCATGCTCATATCCTGGATGTGAGAGCCGCGCACGAACTGGATGCGGCCCAGCTGGCCGGTTTCTGCAAGGTGCAGGCCGTACAGGAACTCACGGGTGTAAAGCGCGGTTTCCATCATCATATACACTTTGCCTGATCTCTTCCTTGCTTCCACGATGGCTTTGCAATCTTCCACGGTCATGGCCATGGGAATGGTGCAGGCCGTGTGTTTGCCGGCATTCAGCGAAGCCAGCGTCATCCGCGCATGCTCCGGCACGGGCGTTACGATGTGGATGGCGTCTACATCCGCGCGCTTGGGCACGTCTTCGTAATTGGTGAAAATAAGGTCATCGTCCAGGTTGAATTTCGCTTTCAGTTCTTTCAGCGTTTCAGGATTGCGCGTGCAGATCCCCACCCGCTTGATGGCGGGATGGTTCTGATAAATGGGTATAAACTCTTTGCCGAAGCCCATTCCAACGATTACTACCGTGATCTGTTTCATTGTGTATACTGATTTTTTATTTGAAGATCTTATTTCCGGGCTGCCCATTTCACGGCATTCCGCAGGATGGTCCGGTAAGCTTCCAGTTCATGCGAAGCGGCATCGTGCCCCAGCGCAAAGCCTATGATGCGGGCTTTCGGGTGCTTCACCACGAAAAGCGCGGGATGGCTTACACCTGCTTCATTTTTACTGGTAGCCAGCACGCGGATGCCGGGACCAGCGGGGTCCGCATTGTAATGATACAGCTCATCGTCCAGCGTAAAGCTTGCAGGAACATTTTTGGTGACGGGATGTTTTTTGTCGTTTACCGTAACGGTAAATGCCCCGTATTTTTCATGGGAACGGCTGCCGCCGCTTACCAGCTTGAAATTGTACAACGGCCAGTCGCGCCAGTTGTACCAGATGGCAGGGTGCGCCAGCACCAGCCCTTTGCCCGCATCGGCAAATGCGAAGATGGCCGTGCGTGTAGCGGAATCTTTGATGGGCTGGTTATTCGCCAGCATCAGCACGTCGGTATTAGGCAAATGCCCGAGGATGGTGGCAGGGTCATCTGTGTAGATAACCGTTGCCAGGCCTCCTTTTTCGAGCGTGGCGGCGTCTTCCTGTTTGTACCAGCGGTTAAAGTCGTGGGAGCCCCCGCCGCCTACCATGAGTACGCGGATCTGCGCTGCCAGCGGGTTACCGGTCAGCAGCAAAGCGAGGCCGAGGGCCAGGCGGAAAATTGAATTGGAAATGTGGTGTTGCATATCTTTTAATTGATTACTTGCATAATGCCGTTCATACCGCGCCAGTGGCCGGGGAATGTGCAGACGAACGGATAATCCCCAGCTTTGGAAGGCGCGGTGAAGCGCAGGCTCACCGTTTCGCCGGGACTTACGAGCTTCGTGGCCCACAGTACTTCCGGCACTTTGGGCACGTATTGCATTTTGGAAGCCTGCGGGTCGCGAACCATGGCATCCGCGGCAGCGCCCACTTTAGGCAGGGTGCCGGGTTTGATGATGAGGAGGTTGTGCTGCATGCCGTCCGGGTTTTCAAGCCGGATGGTCACTTTCTGGCCGGCTTTTACGGTGATGCGTTTTTTATCGTATTGCATGATGTCTTTCACAACTTTCAGGTCTATCACGATGCCGGGCATTTCAGCGGCCGCGGCGATCGTTTTTTTCACCGGCCTGTCCAGCTGCAGGCTGACGTTCTGCAGCTGGCCGATGAAGTTGAAACGGCCTGCATAGTCTGCCACCCGCTGGTCCGGCAGCTGCTCCTCTCCCGCTCTCAGCGCCACCGGCGCCGGCACGGTAAAGAGGCCGGGCGCCTTGCCTTTAGCGGCTTCCTTTCCGTCTACCAGTATTTTCATCTCGCCTGTTTTCAGCAGCCTTGCCTCCACTTCCATTTTCTCCGGCAACGGCGCCGCTGTAGCGGCTTCGTAGGCTTTACCCTGCTGGTTTATCACCATCGCAAGCTTCCCATCGCGGATATACAGACCGTAACCGTTCTGCTGGTTGCCATGCGCCATGATAAGCCCTTCCACCTCACGCTCCCTGCGTTTGCCGACGGTGGCTTTCATGATCAGTTCTTTGCCGGTGATGTCCGGCGGGTTTTGCATGATGGTGCGGGTCTCTACATTGTATATGGATTGTTCCAGGCTTTTGATCACGTTTTTGGCGAAAGCGTTGGGCGTGCCCCCGGCAGCCGCTGCCAGGAAGCCTTCTTCATGCGTAACCGCAGCTGCAAACAAAGCGCGGTTCAGCCAGGGATCTTTGGCATTCTGGGAATTGAGCGCGGCTTTGAAAAGCAACGCACCTGTTTCTTTGGATGCAGGGTAGTCTGCCAAACTTCTAAACACGGCCAACCGAACCTGCAGGTTGCGGTCGTTGTGTATATTGCTTTGAATGATCGAGGACAGTCCTTTCTTTTCTTCTTTCAACACCTCCACCGCGGCTTTGCGCACGCCTGCGGCAGGATGTTTCATGGCGCGGGCCATTACCTGCATGGAAGCGGCATCGTAAGCGCCAAGACCCTGCAGGGTCCAGAGGGCGTGCACAGCGGGACTGTTCAGCCCCACTTCGTCCACTTTCAGATCCTGTATGATCCTGTACAGCTCGGGAATGGCTTCTTTATGCCCGCCTTCCACCAGCAGGCGCTGGGCGGTCATGCGCCAGAACATGTTATCACTCTTCAGCGCGGCCAGCAGCCCGGGCACATCGCCCGCTTTCAGCTGCATGGGCTGGTAGGGCTTGGCTTTTTTATACACCACCCTGTAAATGCGGCCATGCGCCGAGTCACGGAGGTTGCTCTCGAAAGCGTTGCCTTTGCCATGCGGCTGATCGGTGAAGGGCAGTACCATTTCGCGGGGGGCCTGCTCTTTTACGAACACGTTGTGCTGGATGATGAAGTTGTACCAGTCTGCCACCCAAACCGCGCCATCGGGACCGGTTTGCGCCTGCACGGGGCCAAACCATTCGTCTGAGCTGGCCACCAGGTTCCAGCCGTCCTTTTCTTTGAAACCGGCGCCATCAGGCTCTATCACGGCATTGTGCACAAGGCGCACGGTGGGCTCGTTGATGAAGGCAATGCGGTTCCAGTAAGCTTTGGGAAAGCTGCGGGCGGTGTAGAAATGATGACCGGTGGCGGAGGTAAAACCGCCTACAACGTCCACCTGCCGGAGGTTTGGCGTCATGGCGTGCACGTCGTAGTGACCGTCTATCTTCTGTATGGGGTCCAGCGGCTGCGCGCCGTTGAGCGCGCGCTGCATAAGGCTGGCGGGCATAGAGTAATAAGCGCTGTGCGTATTGTTGGCAGTGGAAATGAATACGTGGTTGTCTTCCGTCAGGCCAAGCCCCCAGGTGTTGTTGGAGGTTTTGGCGAGGAAATTGAAATCGCTGCCGTCCGGCCGGAAGCTGTAAACGCCCATCGGGAAGCGCAGGGGCTTGCCGTTGATGGTCCCGTCGAAACCGGAATAGCCCGTTACGCCCCAGATCTTGTTGTTGAAACCGTAGAGGAGATTGGAAGGGCCGGCATGTGTGTCCTGCTTGCCCCAGCCGGTAAACATCACTTCACGCACGTCCGCTTTGTCGTCGCCGTTCGTGTCTTTCAGGAAAAGGAAATACGGCGCCATGGAAACAATAGCTCCTCCGTTGCTCAGCACGATACTGGTCGGGATGTTGAGGCTGTCGGCAAAAATGGTGAACTTGTCCGCTTTGCCGTCGCCGTCTGTGTCTTCACAGATCTTGATGCGGTCGTTGGCGGCGCTGTCTATCTCGGTGAAGGCATTGGGATAATCCACGGATTCCACGATCCAGAGGCGGCCTTTTTCATCCCAGGTCATGGCGATGGGCTTGGTGATGTCTGGCTCTGCCGCGAAAAGTTTTATCTCGAAATCAGCGGGTACTTGCGTGAGTTTGTTGGATGCCCCGGGGCTGAGCGCCTCCTGCATTTTTGGCACCAGGTAACGTTTGGTGTAATCCGCAATGGTATCTGAATTGTAAATATCGACGTCGGGGATATCCGCCGCAATGATCTGCTGCCGCACTTCTTCGCCCAGCGCCCAGGAAATGCTGTCGCGCATTTTGCCCAGGAAGGCGCGCTCTTTCCATTCTTCATCTTTCGCGCCTTCCCTGGCGTAAAAGATGCGGCCTTTGCCTTCTGTGCCCGAACGGGCCGCCCATGCTGCGTTTTTAAATGCGCCGGCGCCTTTGTTGAGAATAACGAGCCCTTTACCGGAAGCTACGAACTGGCGGACGATCACATCACGCGCGGGCGTAAGCGGGGTACTGGTATTCACGATCAGTCCGTCGTAGGCTGAAAGGCCCGCTGCGCTGAGGTCTGCGGCATTTTCGGTATAAGTGAGGTTGATGCCGCTTTTAAATAACTTGGTAGCCAGCCAGGTAGCATGTATCGTTCCTTTCTGCCCGAGGAACAGTACTTCCGCCCTCCTGCCGTTATCGCGGCCGGCAGCGAAGGTGAAAGCGCATAACGCCCCGGTGATCATCAAAACAATTAATCGGTTCATACTTCCATCTTTGAAATAAATATTGTGCTGTGGGGAAACAATGGATGAATGGTTCAATTCATTCAGCTTTCCGTTTTCACCGGCGGCAGCAGCACCGGCTTATAACCGCCGCGGGAGCGGAACCAGAGTATCATGCCGGCATAGCCCAGCAGCATGATCACCGGGAAAACGGACACGGTGCGCAGGGCGTCTTTCTTCGCGTTCTCGCGCACGGTTTGGATCGTGGCCAGCGTTTCAGGCGCCGCGGTGGAAAGTTTGGATGCGTCCAGTATTTTGTAGGCGCCGAAAAGGCTTTGCCTTTCTTCGGTAACGTAGGTGTTGTGCAGGGCCGTATTGTTAACCGCGTCATAGGCCGCCAGGTTGGCGTCCAGCTGTTTGTCCTGCACGAAACCGAGTATCACCGCGCCGATCACGCCTACGCCCACCTGTCCCACTGCGCCCGTGAAATTGAGCGCCAGCACACCGCCGCGGGGAAACTGCTCTGCCACTACGCCCAGCATGGTGCCCCAGAGGAAAGTTTTACCCAATGCATATACAGTTGCTGCGAGGATGATGAGGATGCCTGTGGAATATGAGAGGAACTGCAAACCGGCGAACGCGATCAGCGCGCTCACGGCCAGCAGGCCCAATGGCGAGAACTTATGTACGAACGGCCCTGAATAGAACCGCAGGATGGCCATGATGATGGAAGTGTAGATCAGCACCCATCCGCCTTTGAACCCGATCTTCGCCATCTCCGGCGTCATCAGGTCCGTGATCCAGCTGTCTGTGCCCAGCTCGGTAGTGGCCAGCAGGATCATGATGAGGAGCAGCAGGATGAACATCGGCCTGCCCCAGCTGCGCACTACGAAGCCCGCAGCGCCGGTAATAGCCACCGTCACCACGATCTTGCCCGTGAGCGACCAGCCCAGCAGGCTGCCTATCTGGAAAGTGCACAGTGAAACAATGATAAAAATACCGCCGATGCCAACCTCCTTCACCATATCCAGGTACGAAACGCCGGCCTGCACACGCTCGCTCACAGGGAATTTCCGGTTGAAGATCATAATGCCGTATACCAGCACGGGCACAAGAATGAAGCCCATCATATAGGTCCATTTCACGCCGAGGTGCATGAGGCCGATGCCCAGCAAACCCGCCAGCACCATACCTGCGGGCCAGCCGGCATGCAGGATGTTGAGCCACTTGGTTTTTTCCCGCGGGTAAAGGCTGGCCACCACGGGGTTCACCACCGCTTCGGCTGCGCCGTTGCCCAGCGCGAACAGCAGGGTGCCGTAGTACAGCATCCAGTAACCGTCTGCCAGCACCGTGAGCATCACGGAGCCGCAGTGGCAGAGGAATGCGAATACCATCGCGCTTTTATACCCTACTTTATCGATAATGAGGCTGAACAGCACAATGCTGATGCCGAAAGGCCAGAAGCTGACGCCGAATATTTCGCCCTGCTGGGTTTTACTGAGGCCAAACTGGATGCCCCAGCCATCCATCAGGAAGGAGCGGAACACGAAGCCGAAAGCGGATGCCACCAGCACGGTGAAACATCCCCAAAAAAGCAGCCTGTCCCCTTTCTGCGAACGTATTGAGCCGGCTTGTACATGCTGCGCGCTGGCAGATGAGATCATATCCATAGGAATCTTTTAGTGCTCTGTTAAGGCTTGCCGGTCAGCGACCTGATGAGGCTTGTTTCAGCCGGGTCGAAGGGCGTACCGTTCTGCCGGAAAATATCATGGAACCATACCGGGGGCTCGCTGCCGTCTTTGATCGGCGTATTCCAGGCATAGATGGTATTGCTCTTTCCAGCTACCAGTCCCCAGTTGATGGCGATGATCTTCCGTTCTTTCAGGCCCGGCAGGATGTTCTGGAATTTGCTGCCCCTGGTGCGCGCCATGTATTCGGTGCAGATGAGCGGCTTGCCGGTTACGCGCGCCAGCGAATCCGCCACGTGGAAATGACTTTTATCGTCGTTGTAGTCGTGGTAAGTGATCACGTCGGAATTGTCCAGCTGGTACTGCGTAAGCTCTTTCAGGCTGAATTTCCAAACGCCCGCGCTCAGCGGCTGGTCCGGGTTTATGGTGCGGCCCCAGCTGAATACTTTTTGCAGCAGCGGCATGCTTTTGTTGCCATAATTGGAATTGCCCGGCTCGTTATAGAGGTCCCAGAGCAAAATGCGTTTGTCGTGTTTGAATGCCGTGAGCACAGCTTTCACATATGCTTCCAGCGTAGTGATGAGGGCAGGATCGGTATGCAGCAGCTTCCCGGGGTCCTGCAGCCAGCCTGAATTGTGGACGCCCGGTTTCGGCGCGGGCTGCAGGCCGGGTTTGTAGGTATCATTCCAGCAATCGTCGAAAATCACGAAGATGGTCTTGATACGATGTTTGTCTGCAATGGAAAGGTATTGTTTCATCCTGTCAATAAATCCTTCCTTATCTGTTTCCCAGGCCAGGTGATGCAGGTATACGCGCATCACGGTCATGCCGATGCCCGCGGCATATCCCAGGTCTCGGTCGATAGTAGCGGGATCGAAGGTTTCCTTCTGCCACATTTCCAGCTGGTTGATTGCATTGGCGGGATAAAAATTGGCCCCGGCCATCCAGGGCAGGTTGCGGTACCATTCGTTCGCTTTTTCTTTGGACCAGACTGTTCTTTCCTGCGCATAGGTTTGCAGGGCCATTGTTAAAATGCCAACCAGGAGAAAAATTTTCACATTGTTTTTTGTCATCGTATCGGTTTTGTTACTTATGTAAAAAGGCGGCCGCCCCGTTTTCCGGGGCAGCCGCGTATGCATGATGCGTTACATGTCCAGCTTTACCACGGGCGAGAAGAGCATGTCTTCCACTCCCTGTATCTTCAGCCCGATGCGGGCGTATATGTAGTTCTGGGCGGGCGAAAGCGACGGTATCGTTACGCTGAGCGCCACGTTGTTCGGATCGGTGATGTCCGCGCCCGGCCTGGATGTGGATGCAACATTGTAGTTGCTTCCGCCTGATACGAAAGCGGTCCTGTTGATATACAGGTTTACCCTCTCCACGTTCTTCCCATTGGCGCCGGTTATGATCTTTTCGATATTGAAAGTACCGTTCACTTTGCCGTTAGACACTGTGAACTGCGGGTTGCGTATCATGTAGTAAGGCGTCACATCGATGTTGAGGGTCTGGTTGCCCCTCATATTCACGACGATGGTATCAGAACCCGCTCCCGGCGTGTCTTTCCAGAGGAAAGGCCCCTGGCCTCCGGGGATGATCATTTTATATTCTCCGTCGAACAGCAGCACGGAATATGAGCCGTCCTGGTCGAAATTGGTATTGCTCACAGGCCCTACTTTCCCGAAACCATACTGGTACAGAAGATAGGGTACCTGGTTGTATTCCACGTGGATCTCCGCTCCCTGGTACTGCAGCCGGCCGCTGAGCATGGATGAGGGAGGGTCATAGTTGTCCTTTTTGCAGCCGGAAGCGGCCAAACCGGTAAGGAGCACTGCTATAATATAGTTCGATAATTTCATGATCGGATTTTTTGGTTAGTCCTGGTTCGGTTGTCTTACGATCTTGGGATTGTTGGAACGGATGTTGTCGTCGATAAAGGAATAATAGTTTCCCATGCGGAAGCGGTTGGAGCCGGTTACCAGCGGGCTTTTCACGACTTTAAACAGCCATTTGCCATGATTAGGGTTGCCCGGGTCGTGCAGCTTGTAGCTCCACAGGCCGAAAGGCTGCGTGTTCCTCTTGTCGGGCGCGCCGATATTGGCCAGCAGGTCTGCTTCAGACATGGCCTGGCCGTCCCAGATCACGTGCGCGTTGCGCCAGCGTTTCTGGTCGAAAACGATATGGCCTTCGAAGGACAGCTCCACCCTTCTTTCATGCATGATCCTCGCCAGCGTGATATCACCCGCATCCAGCGGCGTTACCAGTCCTGCACGGGCCCTTACCTGGTTCATATACCCGGCGGCCACAGCGGGCTGGTTCAGCTCAAAAGCCGCTTCGGCAGCGTTGAGCAGCACTTCGGCATAACGATAACGGATAAACGGAAGATCGCTGCCTGTACCGCGTGAACCGGAGCCTGGCTTGGGATCGAGGTATTTCCTGAGATAAAAACCTGTTTGCGCGGTGTGTTCCTTACCGTTGATGGGGCCATCGAAACCTACCACCTGCACGGGGGCTGTACCGCCGGGAAGCGTTTTTTGCTGCCCGCGTTCGTCGCCGGAAATGATGGAACCGTTTGCCAGCTGGTAACCGGCCCAGATGTCTACCCTGCGTTCCTTGAACAGGGTGCCCGGGAGCATCACGGTACCTGCAAGACGCGCATCGCGGCCGGCGAATATATCTACCTGGTCGGTGTAGAAGATGGGATTGCCGCTTCCGTCTTTAACAGGCAGGGGGGCAAAGGTATTGTCCAGCAGCTCGAAGCTCTGCACGAGGTTCAGCGAGGGGTTCAGCCTGCCGCCTTCTTCCTCTTCCGCGCCGAAGCGGGGTTGGTTGGAGATGGAAAAGCCATGCACCTTGCCGCTTTTCAGCCTGAAGTCTTCCACGAAAATCGTTTCAGGGTTCAGGTCCTTGTCGTAAAAAACAGAAGCAAAATTGTCTGCCAGGTCGGGCTTTTTAGCGTACAGGGCATATGCACCCGCGCTCCCGTTCATGATCTCCGTGGCGGCAGCGAGCGCTTTGTTGTAATAATCGTTGGCTTTGGATGCGGGAATACCTACTTCGCCGCCCGGCAGCGATACCTGCGGGGTGATGCCGCCATATTTCGCAATGGAGCCTGCATACAATGCCGCACGGCATTTCATGGCAAGCACGGAACCGCGGCTGGCGCGGGATTTATTGTTCACGTCGGCCTTAAGGTCCATTTTGATGGCGTCCGCCTCGCTGATCACAAAGTCATAAATATCGGACTCCTTCGCCCTCGCATGTTGCAGGTAAGTTGGATCGCCTTTAAAATCGTAGACCATCGGTTCGAGAATCAAAGGCACGCCACCCATGCGTTTTACCATTTCGAAGTAATAGTTGGCGCGCAGGAAACGGCCTTCCGCCATGTATTTTTTCTTGGCGCCTTCCGGCAGCTGCGGCGCAGCCTCGCAGCGCTGCAGGAAAAGGTTCAGCTCGCGGATATAGGCGTAGTCCCAGGTGCTCCAGGTACCATACCCCCAGTCGTTGCGTTTTACTATGTCCTGTATGGTGCCGTTCTGCGAAGGAAAGGTCTCGGAAAAATCAGCCATGGTTTCCCAGTTCTTAATAGTCGAGAAATCCAGCTGCCGGTTGTAAAGATTGGCCAGCACAGACACTACGAGGTTGGTATCCGAAAACGCCTGTTCGTTCGAGAAAACGTTGGTGGGACCGATATCGAGAAAGTCGCGTTCGCTCTTGCAACCGATCATTACCGCCAGCAAGGCCATTATACTGAATGATATTATTTTTAGTTTCATGGTTCTTTGCTTGATTGGTTTAGAATGAAATGCTCGCGCCTATATTCAGCACTTTGCTCTGCGGGTACTGGAGGCCGTTCCTGTCCGATATCTCGGGATCAAGATCGTAATCCTTCAGGTTGTCGAACATAAAGAGGTTATAAGCATTCACGTATATCCTTGCCCGTTGTGCCTTCACCCTGTTCGTCCATGCACCGGGCAATGTATATCCCAGCTCGATCGTTCTTGCGCGTAAGTAATTCACGTTTTTCATCCAGAAAGTGGACCATTGGTTGTTGCTGTGGTTGTGGTCGTTATAACGCAGGGGCGGAAATTTGCCGGGGATCCATTTGCTGTTGCGGTCCCACATGTCTTCCCTGTGCCAGCGGTCTGTGAATATGCGGTTCAGGTTACCGTCGTTGGTGAAGGGGATTTTCATTTCATGCTCCTGTATCCAGGTATAGCCGCTGGCGCCGGAGAAATCCATGACGAAATCGAAATTGCCGTATTGCAGGCCGATAGACAGGCCGAAGTTCATGTTTGGCTGCCCGCCGGAAGCCCATCCAAGCGGACGGCGGTCGTTGTTGGTGATCTTGCCGTCGCCATCCAGATCCGCGTATTTCAGGTCGCCCGGCAGCAGTGTGCGGTTGCCCTGCCCGTCTATATTCACGGGATAGTTGTCTATTTCTTCCTGGCTCTGGAACTGGCCGATGTATTCCAGTATCCACTCAAACCCTTGCCAGCGGCCTTCGTTGGAGGAGAAGTACTGATCGATCGAGTTGAAGAACACAGGATTATAACTGGAAACGAACTTGTTGCGGGAATAGCTAACGTTACCGCCTACACGGTACTTTAATTTCCCGCCCAGCTCGCCGGAGTATTGCAGGTCGAAGTCGAAGCCGGTGCGCGCGTCTTTGTTGATGTTCTCATCAGGCAGCGCGTAGCCCAGCTCAGACGGGATCAGCACGCTCGTTCTTTTACCGCGCAGGCCGTTGCGTTTGCGGTGGTAATAATCGAGGGTACCGGTGAGCCGCTGGTCGAAGAATCCAAAGTCGATCCCCAGGTCGAGGTGAGTGCTTTTCAGCCAGGTAACGTTGCGGACGGGCGCTCCCCTGTCGCGCGAGCCTACAACGGGTTTGCCATCGAGGATGGCCACACCGTCGTTGTAGTTATACCCTTCCACGAAAGCGAATTCAGCAAGGCCCAGGGCGGTGCCGTCGTCCCCGAGCTCGCCGTAGGAAGCCCTGATCTTCATGTCTGACAATATGCGGTCATTGCCCAGCAGGTTCTTCATGAAACCTTCTTCGGTGATACGCCATGCCACGGACACGCTCGGGAAATACCCCACACGCTGGTCCGGCGCAAAGAGATACGAGGCATCGCGGCGCATAAGGCCTTCGACAAAATACTTATTGGCATAGTTGTAGTTGAGGCGGCCAGCCACGCCGGTCCGCGCCTGGCGGAAATCTTCATCTGTATATGTATCCGCCGTGCTGAAGTAGATCAGCGGCAGCACGTTGGTGATGGGAACCGCGTGTATCCAGTTGCGGAGGCGCTGGTTCCTGATACGTTCAGACACGACCATGGCTGAAAGGGAATGTTTGCCGAATGACCGCTCGTAAGAAAGCCTGATCTGCGAGGTCTGGTTGATCTGCTTCTCCTGGTTCCTTTCACGCCAGGGGTTGGTACTGCCGCCTGTGCGGGTGTAGGTATCGTTGGAAGGATTATAAGTGTAGGTGTCGTATGTGTATTCGTGGTTGTTGAGCATGTTGTCTGCTATATAATACGAATACAGTCCTGAGAGCTTCAGGCCCTGGATGCCGGGTATCTCCCATTCGCCGTCCAGGTTCATCTGCAGCTGGCGCCATTCGTTCACGAATTTGCCGGCATATTTGGTATTCAGGTATCCCCAGTTGGTTTCGTTATGTTTGATGTCGTTGAGATAATTGGGATTGTCGTTGGCGAAAGGCCTTTCCATCGGCGTATTGCGCAGGATGGCGAAGCGGGCTTGCCAATAATCGTCTGCCTGCGGTACACCGGGGTTTTCCCTTGTTTCCACCCTCCCGTTGATAGACATGCCTACCTTAAGGCCGTTGGCCACGCGGGCAGACACGTTGCTTTGGATATTGGTGCGGTCGAACTTGTATTCCCTGCCCAGCACGGAGTTCTGGAACAGGTGCGTAGCGGAAAGATAGTATGTCACTTTTTCCGTACCGCCCGTAAAGTTGAGGTTGTACGTATTTATCGGCGTGTTTCCCTGTACGATAAAATCGCGCCAGTTGAAGCTCTTATAACCGTATTCGGTACCCTGCCTGTATTTTTCCAGTTCCTCCTTCGTGATGTTGGTAGTGATGGGATTGCCGCCGGGGTTCACGACGCGGTTCATTTCCGCTTCGGCTTTCAGGCTCATGTAATCATAAGAATTATCGAGCACATCGATGAAACGCGTCCAGTTCTGGATGCCCCAGTTGGCGGAGAGATTAATGGAACTGCGCTGGCCGAGTTTACCTCTCTTGGTTTGAACCACTACAACGCCGTTTGCCGCACGCACGCCGTAAATGGCCGCGGATGCGTCTTTCAGGAAAGAAATGCTTTCGATATCGTTGGGTGCTATGTTGTTGAACTGGCCCTGGTCCTGCTGAACACCGTCTATTACGAACAGCGGCGTGCCCATGTTCCGGATCTGTATGTTGGCGGATGCGCCGGGCCGGCCGTCTGCCATCCTGAAGGAAACGCCGGGCACTTTACCGGCCAGCGTAGTGCTCACGGTGGAGCCGCCGCGCACGTTGCCGATCTCATCTGCCGTCACGGCAGAGATAGCGCTGGTGAGCGATTGTTTTTTGGTGGAGCCGTAACCTACGATCACCACATCCGTAAGATCGGTTGCGGAGCTTCCCAGCACGATGTTGATATTGGTTTTCCCCGCAACCGGCACTTCCTGCGTTTTGAAACCTACCATGGTAAAAACAAGCACGGCATTTTCCTTAACGGTGATGGTGAAGTGGCCTTCCATGGTAGTGAGCGTACCATTGCGGGTACCTTTCTCGTAAACGGTCACCTGCGGCAAAACACCACCGGTGCTGTCTTTGACAGTACCCGTAATTTTTTGCGTGCCCGTTTGCGCGAGCGCCGGCAGGCACATGGAGCAGAGCAGCACCAGCAGCCAGCACAGCCGCCAGCTTTTGAGCGAAAGGATTTTGGTTTGTGTAAATTCGTTCATAAGTGAAAATGATTTTGATTTTGGCAATTAGGAACATAATTCTCCCATCAGGCGGTTCCCGTGGTTTCAGAACGCCTGCCAAGCCAGGTGCGGAATGTTATGGAAAAAGGGTTCTCCGCGAAACGTGGATCTTGTTCTTTCGATTTTTCAACTAGCCGGAATTACACAATAGAAGCACGTTCCAGCCGATCCTCCGGCTGGTGGAAGCTGGTTAACCTGCTACTAACATCAGTTTCATTAACGCAAGTCAAAGAAAGAAAAATGATTTCAGACGCATTCGCCGATTTATTTCATTTTTTCGCAAAAACGTATCAAATTTCTCCCGTCATTGCGAGGAGCAGCGGGGGATACTGTGCGGCAGGAAGCGCGACGAAGCAATCTCCTCCTGATATTGGGCCACCACATTCAATGAAGGAGATTGCTTCGTCGTCCCCCCGCTTAGGCGCTGCTACTCCTCGCAATGACGTTGGCTGATCTTTAAAAATTTGCTGCAGTGCGGTTATAAATATTATATTTGGATCAGCGCACAAATCCGCCACGTTGAATAAAAGAATACTCATACTGCTCCTGTTTGCGCTCTCCGCCGGGCACGCCGCCAACGCCCAGAAACATTATTTCAGGCATTACCAGGTAGAGAACGGCTTGTCTCACAACACGGTGTTCTGCGTACAGCAGGATCACCAGGGATTCCTGTGGCTGGGCACCAAAGACGGGCTGAACCGCTTCGACGGGCATGCGTTCAAGGTATTCCGCAATATCCCCGGGGACAGTACCAGTCTTGCTTCCAACTTCATTTTCTCGCTGGACACGGATAAGAACGGTCAGCTGTGGGTGGGCGCCAGCGCGGGATTGTATAAATACCACGCGGTAACGGAAAGTTTTGAAATGGTGAAGGGCACGCGCTCAAAAGGCATTGGTAACATCCGCTGCGGGCCCGATGGCATGGTCTGGTTCCTGGAAGGATATTCCCTTTTCCGGTACGATCCCATCAAAGATACCATCATCCATTATCCCAAACCCGCGGGCGACCCGGCCGTGACGGATATTTATTTCGATGAAAAAGGCGCCATGTGGCTGGGCTCTCCAAAGGGCACCGTGAGGGAAATGAACACCGGCAGGGTGTTCAACGTGTTCAGCCATTCGCCCAAAGTACTGACCAACCGGGTGACCGTGATCGTAAGCGCACCCGGCGGAAAGCTGCTGGTAGGCACTTCCAACCAGGGCCTCAAGCTGCTGGATACGAACACCGGGGAGTATGAGGACCTCATCACCGTAACGGACAAGGACGTCAGCATCTGGGTGCGCCACATCCTGCATCATGAAGGCGACGAATACTGGGTGGCCACGGAATCCGGCATTTACGTGTATAACCTGGCCACGCGCAAATCAGTGAACCTCCGCAAGGCATACAATAATCCTTGGTCACTGACCGATAATGCTGTTTATTACCTGCACAAGGATAAAGAAGGCGGCATGTGGGCCGGCACTTTCTTCGGCGGGGCGAATTATTACCCGCGGCAATACACCTTCTTTGAAAAATGGTTCCCTGATAACAGCAGTAACACCCTCAGCGGGAACGCCGTGCGCGAGATATGCGAAGACCGATTCGGCAATATCTGGGTGGGCACGGAAGACAACGGGATCAATAAGATAGAAGTCGCCACGGGAAAGATCACCCAGTACCCCGCCTGTAAGAACGGCATTTCGCATACCAATATCCACGGGCTTTATGCAGAAGGCAACAACCTCTGGATCGGTACGCTGGATAACGGTCTTGATAAAATGGACATCCGCACCGGCAAGGTAGTGAAACATTATGCCGCGGGGCCTGGCTCCTTCGCACATAACTTCATCCTCTGGATCTACAAAACGCGCAAAGGCTCGCTGCTGCTGGGCACCGGCGGGGAACTCGCGAAATACGATACGGCGAAAGACGCCTTCCTTAAAATAGACGAAGTGCCGTACAGTAATCAGCGCAGCATTGCAGAAGCGGCAGACGGCACGCTGTATGCCGCCACGGCAGACAACGGGCTGTATTGGTTCAATGAGACCACCGGACAGAAAGGGAATTACAGGCATCAACCCGAAGACACCTGCAGCATCAGCTCCAATAACCTCAACACTGTGTATATCGACAGCCGGCAGCAGATCTGGACGGGCACGGAAGGTTTCGGGCTGAACAAGCTCATTCCCTCCACCGGCTGCTTCACCCGCTACACCACCCAGCAGGGCCTGCCCAGCGATTATATCTTCAAAGTGCTGGAAGACAACCGGGGCAACATGTGGGTGACCACCTCGCGCGGCCTCGCCTGCCTGGACCCCAACACCGGCGCCATACAGGTGTTCACCAGCATCAACGGGCTGCTGAACGACCAGTTCAACTACAGCTCCGGCTACAAGGACAGGAACGGGAAAATGTACCTCGGCAGCGTGAAAGGCATGATCAGCTTCAATCCTGACCAGTTCCTGCCGGATACCTTCGTGGCCCCTGTATACATCACCGGTTTCAACGTCAAGAACAAACCCACTTCGCAGGATGATAAACGCGACCTGTTCTTCACCAAAAAGATCGTGCTGCCGTACGACCAGTCCTCGTTCAGCATAGACTTCGCGGCGCTGAGCTTCACCGCGCCCGATATGATCTCCTATGCGTATAAAATGGATGGGCTCGACAAAGAATGGACCTATCTCAAAACCAACCGCATCGTATATTTCACCGACCTGAAGCCGGGACATTATACTTTCCGGGTGACCACCACGGACAACAACGGGCGGGCCGGCGACTATCCTGCCTGGCTGGAAATAGAGATCAGGCCGCCTTACTGGGCCACTTCGTGGGCATACGTGCTGTACGCCATCCTGCTGGCCGGCGGCTGTTATTATTTCATCAGGCGGTACCATAAGCGGCAAACGCTGAAGCATAAACGGAAGCTGGAAGAGCTGCAGCTGAAGAAAGAAAAAGAACTCTACCAGGCCAAGGTAGACTTCCTGACGAACGTGGCCCATGAGATCAACACCCCGCTCACGCTCATCAAAGGGCCGCTGGAGCAGGTGATAGAAAATCCTGAACGGCTGCAGGCCAACCGCAACCATTTGCAGATCATGGAGCGGAACACCAACCGCCTGGTGCAGCTCACCAACCAGCTGCTGGATTTCCGGCAGACGGAAGCCACCGGCTTCAGGCTGGATTTCAAGCGGCTCAACCTTTCGTCTATCCTGCAGGATACTTACGACAACTTCAGGCTGCCTGCCGCGCAGAAGAAACTTGATTTCAGGATAAGGATGACAGCGGATGATATTTATGCCTATGCAGACGAAGAGGGCATCAACAAAATATTCAGCAACCTTTTCAGCAACGCCATCAAATACGCCGAAAAGAAAGTAAAGGTAACGCTGCGGGAGAACGGCGAGAACGTTGTGCTGGAAGTAGCCAACGACGGCCCGCTGATACCGGCAACCATGCGGGAAAAGATATTCGCGCCTTTCGTGCGCCTGAAAGAAAATGAAAAACAAAAAGGCACAGGCATCGGGCTGTCTATCTGCCGCAGCCTTACCACCCTGCATAAGGGCGAATTGTATGTAGACCAGAAAGAGGACGGCCTCAACACGTTTGTATTTATTCTGCCTATCGGCCAGGCAATTTCAACCGAAGTTTAAATCACCGTTATGCAACCTGTTATTCTGCTTGTTGACGACAACGAAGAGATACTTGATTTTGTGAGCTCCATCCTGGAAAGCGAGTATACCATTCTCCGCTCCGAGAACGGGGAAGAAGCCATCAGTGTCCTGCATGCCGAAAGTGTGGACCTGGTGATCAGCGATGTGATGATGCCGATGGTAGACGGGCTGGAGCTGTGCAAGCGCATCAAGACCACGTTCGAGATCAGCCACATCCCCGTGATCCTGCTGACGGCGAAGAACACGCTCCGTTCCAAGATCGAGGGCCTGGAAACGGGGGCGGACGCTTATATTGAAAAACCCTTCTCCCCCGCCCACCTCAAAGTGCAGATCGCCAACCTGCTCAGCAACCGCATCAAGATCAGGAAATACTTTGCCAGCACACCGCAGGCGGCCATCAATACCATGGCGCATACACGGGAAGACGAAGCCTTCCTCAACAGCATCTACAGTTTTATTTTACAGGAAATAGAAAATACCGAGCTGGATGTAGACCATCTCTCCCGCTTTGTGAACATGAGCCGGATCAGCCTGTACAGGAAGATCAAGGCGATATCGGACCTTACGCCGCATGAGCTGATCAATATCACCCGGCTGAAAAAAGCGGCGGAGCTGCTGGCGGAAAAGAATTACAAGATCTACGAGGTGGCCATGATGGTGGGGTATAAATCCCAGACCCATTTCGGGAAAAATTTCATTAAACAGTTCGGGGTGAGCCCCAGCCAATACGTGATGCAGAAGAAATAAACCGTGGGGAACCGGCGCCGGTACCGGAACAGCGCACGTTGTACGGGGATAAACAGGCTCGTTCCGCATAATAATTTCTACCAGGTTGCAGGTAGCAGGTGTATTCGGTTGCGGTTCGGAAGCCAGGCTACCGCCAGTGGCTGTTCCAGGTACGGTTCCGGGTATGTATGCACATTCCTACCGGGCGCAATATTTTCATGGCACATCGGTTCAATAAATACAGGGAAAATCGTTACATGTGCAATGAGAACAGCACGCCATGCCTGAAATGTATAGAGCCAGGCATTCTCGGGGAACGGATACAATTCTTCATAGGTGGTTACGGTTTGGTTTGTTACGGTTTGAATGGTTTATTGATAGAATATGGATATGCTCATCAAAAATTAAGTACGGTTGACCTATTCACTGTACCCAAGTTACTTAAACTCTATTACCCCGCCTATAGAGCTTATTCGCAACAGCTGTAGTAATTATACTACTTTGGCAAAAACAGCCGTGGAGATAGATACAGGGTATATAAAAATGATTAATTTTACAGGATCAGTCTATGCTACCATACCAGAACCGCACCTCCTATGAAAAGTATACTCATTGCAGACGACCATACAATTGTACGACTGGGCGTTTCGCATATCATATCCACGCTCCAGACTCCTACTGCCGTTGAAGAGGCCTCTACGTTCGACGAGGTGATCGCGCAGCTGGAATCCAGGCCTTTCGACCTGTTGATACTCGACATCAATATTCCAGGGGGTAACAACCTCCAGATGATAGACGCCGTAAAGCTGCGCCAGCCTAATATCCGGATACTTATGTTCAGCGGGTACGACGAGCAGCTGTTTGCCATCAATTACATGCAGGCAGGGGCAGACGGGTACCTGGTGAAATATTCCCCGGAAGACGAGATCCGGTCTGCCATCAGCACGGTGCTCAACCAGCAGAAATACATGAGCGCCGGCACGCGGGAACAGCTGCTGAGCATGCTCAACACCCAGCGCGAACCGGTAGTGAACCCCTTATCCACACTTTCAGGGCGGGAAGTGGAAGTGATGTACCTGCTCACCAAAGGCATACCGGTGGCGCGCATTGCAGACATGCTCAACCTGCAGGTGACCACCGTGAGCACTTACAAAACACGCATCTTCGAAAAGCTGCAAATTACCAATGTCATTGAATTGCTGGAAAAAGTGAAAATGTACAGCACCTCCATCTAGAAGGCCGTTAAATGGCGGTATGGAGCACAATGCTCACCCTCGTGCCACCGCCTTCGTTCGGCTGCATTTTCAGTCTGCCGTTTATCAGCCGCAACAGTTCCACCACGATCAGCAGGCCAAGGCCCTGGTGCTCTTCCGGCCAGCGGTTGTCGCCAATCAGGTATTTCCCCGGTATATGCATATTCACCCGGTCCGCCAGCATGGGATGGACGCCGATGCCCGTATCGATGATCCGGATGATGACCATATCGTCGTGCCGCTCCGTTTCCAGGGTAATGGTGCCGGCGGTGGTGTATTTCACGGCATTGTCCAGCAGGTTGTGCACCACTACTCCCAGCAGCTGCCGGTTTACCAGCGCGGGTTCCGTGCCGTTGGTACGGTGGATGATCTCCACGTTGCGCAGCTGTGCGATGGGCCTGAAGATGTCCGCCTTCTCCTCCAGCAGCACGTCCAGGTTGAGCATTTCGGAGGAAGAGCCGTTTTCCGAGAACTGCATTTTCATGTACTGGATCAGGTTCTCGATGAGATGGTACATGCGGTAATGCGTTTCATGGAGCGCGGCATGCTGCTTGTCCTTGTTCTTCATGGAACCGGTCATCAGCAGCAGGAATTTCATGGGCGTTTTGATGTCGTGGGTAATGGCGGCTATCAGCCTTTGCTGCATCAGCGCCTGCTGGTGCAGCTGCCGTTCGGATGATTGCAGGAATTCCAGGGTTTCTTCCAGCTTGCGCGTCCGCTCAGACACATGCAGCTCCAGCATGCGGTTCTTGTAATGGCTGCGCGCCAGCCTGATGCGCATGAAAATGAACACGAGCAAACCCAGAAAACAAGCCGCCAGCACCCTGAACCAGAGGGTTTCGTACCAGGCGATCTGCACGGTGATGTACACCAGCTTATCTACATAATTATGCCGCCCGAAACCGCTCACCTTCCGGATACGGAGGCGGTAATTGCCGGAATGCAGGCGGGAAAAGGTTATAGACCGGTCGTTTTCCACCGGCAGCCAGATGTCGTCGCCGTCGCCTTCGAGGGTGTAGAACATCTGAAGATTATACCGGTCGCCGAAATAGGGCGTGTTCACTTCCAGGCGGAACTGCTGGTAATTGTTGGGCAGCACCACGGTATCGCTCAGCGCGATGCGGCGGGTATCCATTTCCATCATGTCTACGAACAGCCCCTTGTCAGGCACTTCCGGCCGGATGTTGCCGGGCTCGAACACCACCAGCCCGTCCAGCGAGGGGAGCGACAGGCGGCCGTTTGCCAGCTTCAGGGCGCAGGGCTGGCAGCCGCCGTTGAATTCGTTGGTATAAAAACCGTTATACTTGGAGTAGTAGAGATAAAACACATAAGAGGTTTCCCCGCGCGCATATGCCAGCAGATCGTTGCGCGATACCTGGAAAAGGCCCTTGTTGGTCGTGATCCAGAAATACCCGTTGCCGTCAGGGATGATGCAGTGGGAGGCAGACAGGTATTGCAGCCTGTCCATCGGCATCTGGTATACCCGGCCATTCAGCAGCAGGAAAATGCCTTTATCGTAAGTGGTGATCCAGATCTCTTTGGGCGTTATGGCATAAATGCTGCGCACGTAATGCCCGCTGAGGCCGGCAATGGTATCTACTTTTGCATTGCTCAGCTTCACCCTGAAGAGGCCCTGGCCTGAACCGACCCACAACACGCCGGGATGTTCGTAAGCGAAGTAAGACACATCGGGCACTGCGGCGGTAAGCAGCAGGGGCACGGGGTCCGGCTTGTCTGTATTCACGAAGTAGATGCCTTTTTTTTTCGTGCCGATCCATAACCGGCCATCGTGCCCGGCATAGAGCTGGCCAATATCAGCCAGCTGCCTTTCCCACAGCAACTCCGAAAAATCCTTGTTGAACTTAAGCAGCCTGTGGCCTACCTTGTACCAGTGGTTGCCCTGCTGGTCCGTTTGCAGGCAATAATTATCTCCTTTGTTGTATTGCTGCAGCAGCGGAAGCTGCCTGGTATTGCCTTTCATGTCAAAAACAAATCCCTGGGGGGTAACAATGCTATCGGCGCCTAACGGCGCCTGCGAATAGAAGACGTTACTCCGCGCCGACGCCGCCCTCATGGGCCAGAACTGTTTCTCCGTGATCATGAACAATCCTTTTGTCAGGCTGCCCAGGAAGAGCCTTTTGTTCCTTTCGTCATGATAAACGCAGGTGATATCCTGCCGGTCGAAATTAAAATTTTTCAGCACGCGCCTGGAGTACAGCGATCCGCCCTGCCCTTCCGCGAGACTGTAGAGACTGCCTTCCAGGTAAACGAACATTTGCCCGGCCACGTAATTCCAATAGAGCGCCATTTTGTTCGCATGCAGGCGGTATGCAGGGTTTTCCGGCAGGTCGCCCAGCAGTGTTACCGGCTGGTGGCCGTTCCTGTGCAGGTGGTTGAAACGGCCATTTGTATCCAGGTGGTAGAGATGCCGGCCGAGGGTAAAGAAATTCCAGGGGTTGGTATAAACGTAATTGTTGTTGAAATGCGCCTTTCCCTGGTCGAAGTAGGTGTAGGCGCCGGGCGAGATCATGTAATATGAACGGGCGCCGGTGGGAAAACAGTACCAGTTGTCGTTCCCGATCATGTCCGCATAAAAATTAGGCAGGCCTACCACGGGGTAAATGCGGCTGCTGTCGTTATCGTAGGTGAAGTAATCATAATTCCCCGATGTGGGAAGATGTTTTCCCCAAAAAGTAGCCATGCCTTTGCTGACACGGATGATCTCCTTGTCTTCCGTGCGGGCAAAGATCGTTTTCCTTTCTGCATCCGGGAACAGGTAAGAGATACGGCTGCTGCGCATCGGGAGGTCTGCGCTGTTGAAGTTCCTGAACTTTTTACCGTCGAAGCGTACGAGGCCGTTTTCCGTAGCCAGCCACAGGAAACCATCGTTGTCGGGCGCCAGGAATTTTACGCTGTTCTGGGGCAAACCATTCTCATCTGTAAAATGCTCCACCGTAAAAGGCAGCGTATCGACAGCATGAGCGTGGGCGGCATTGATAGCGCATCCGATTAGACCAAGTAGTAAAGCAAAAAATCTCATTCCCGTTCATCAATAAAGCATGCGGTTGGCTCGAACTATATAAGTGCGTTCTTCAAGATATAAACGCTGCAAGCAAGGGGTTCCCGACGTTTCATATACAAAAAAACATAGCTATATAGAGATGGAATTTTTCTCCGCTTCCATCCTGCGGAAATCTGACGCAGCAAATATAAACCTGAATTATTCGGATTCCTAAGCGAACTGCCTGTTTTTTGAAAATAAAAAACAATCGGAGCCCGGAAAATGGGGCGAGGCAAAAGCTCAGAACTGAATCCCATACAGCAACAACAGGAATTTAAAAATAATTTTTTTACCTTATATTTAAGGTAAATTATACCTATTTCCCAGCCCCGGAACAACCCGCAGGAAGAGCTCTTCAGGAAGCGGAAGTTTTATCTCCCGGCATATGTTCCTCTTCAGAAGATCAATAACGATAACGGATATACGAAAATATTGTTTAACCTGCCGCGGTAAATTAACGGGGCAGCGGGAACATTTCCCGGAAAGCCTGCTGGATAAGTTTGGTGGCTGGCTGCTTAAAAGGAAACGAAAAAATAACAGGTCCTGCAATTACCGGGCGGATTATGCGTTTATAGCGGAGAGAGCCCGAACTGAGAGATCCCGAAAAAATTATCCCGGCTGACTGAAACTTTCCGGAAAAACGCGCGTCCTTATAGTAAATCCGTCGTATTGCAGGTTGCGCCCTGCTTCTAAATATTTATTGCCATGAAACTACCCATATTCCTCCTGGGCCTGCTGCTGTCCGCCATCAGCCTCAGTGCACAGGACCCCGCCGTTGCTAAGCTGGAAAAGGATATACCTGTCCTGATGAATGAAGCCATTATCCCCGGCCTGGCTGCCGCTCTTATTAAAGACGGCAAGCTGGTTTGGACGGGAAGTTACGGTCTCAGCAATTCCAGCACCGGTAAACCTGTTACCGCGGCCACTGTCTTTGAAGCGGCATCGCTCAGCAAAGTAGTGGCCGCCTACGGCGTATTGAAACTGGTAGACGAAGGCCGCCTCAACCTGGACCAGCCGCTTACCAAATACCTTGGCAACAATTATGAAGTGGAAGACGAAAGAGTGCGGCTCATCACCGCCCGCATGGTGCTCAGCCATTCCGGCGGCTATCCTAACTGGCGGCCCGAAGGCGGCAAACTCACCATCCTCTTCCAGCCCGGGGAAAGGTTCCGGTATTCCGGCGAAGGTTTCGTGATGCTTTCCAAAGTGGCCGAACTGATCACCGGCACCGAATTCAACACCTATATCAAAAAAGCCGTGTTTGAACCGCTGGGCATGACCAGCAGCAGCTTCAACTGGGAGCCCCCGTTCGATTCGCTGCTGGTGTACCGGCACGATTGGCTGGGCAAACCCTCCCGCCGCTGGGAAGGCCATGGCGTGAATGCCGCCGCCAGCCTGCGCACCACCATCGGGGATTATTCAAAATTCCTTATTGCCCTCATGGACGGCAAAGGACTGAAACCCGCCACCTGGCAGGCAATGTTCAGTCCGCAGGTAAAAGTGAACGACAGCTCCCAGGTATCCTGGGGCCTGGGCGTTGGCCTGGAAAACACGCCCACCGGGAAATACGCCTGGCACTGGGGCGACCAGGGCGACAGCAAATGTTATTTCACGGCAGACCTTGAAAAGAAAAACGCCATTCTTTATTTCACCAACAGCTACAACGGCCTTTCCATTTCCGATGAAATGCTGAAGGACGCCATCGGCGGCCAGCACCCCGCCGTAAACTGGCTTGCCTATACCAAATTCGATCCCGCCGCACCCGCTTTGCTGACGGATATCGAGAAACGGGGCGCTGCCGTAGCCCTTCGTACATACAATGAAAAAGGCAAAGGATTGACCGAAGCGCATATCAACATGATCGGCTACCTGCTGCTCCGGCAGAAAAAAGTAGATGACGCCATTGCCGTGCTGGAGCTGAATGCGGCAGATTTTCCGAGATCCGGCAACGTATGGGACAGCCTGGCCGAGGCCTGGATGGAAAAAGGCAACAGCGCCCTTGCCATCGAATATTACCAGAAATCCCTTACACTGGACCCACAGAACAATAATGCAGTGGTGCAACTGAAGAAGCTGCAGGGAAAATAAAGCAGCGATACGCACCGCTCCCTCAGTCCAGGAAATGATCCAGGAAAGCCTTCGCAAATTTTGAAGCCTGTATCTTTTTATTCAGGTTTTGATGAAAAGGGCTGAACATCGCCAGGAAACCCGGGATAGGCTGCACGATGTGGTAGAAAGGCCTGCTCAGGTCCTGCGAGTTGGCGAGGATGATGAACGTAATGTCTTTCTCCGGCACTTTCAGGAATAAAGCGGAATACCCGAACCACCAGCCGGTATGCCATACCATCTTAATGCCTTTGTAATAGGTTACGAACCAGCCCAGCCCGTATTGGATACGCTTCCCTCTTTTATTCACGAAAGGCGTCCATACCTGCTCCCAGGTTTGCGGTTGCAGGAAACGCCCGTCATCAATGGCGGCGGAATACACGGCCAGGTCCGCTACAGTGCTCATAAGCCCCGCCGCGGGCCCGAAGCCGTATTTGAAGGTAACCGGATGGAGTTGTTTTTTCTTTTTCTGCCAGTCGTAAGGTTTGGCCGTCCATTGCAGCACCTCCTCCCTGGAATAGCCGCTGAGGCTGAAATCAAGGCTATCGTCCGTACTGGGCACGGTGCGTTTCAGGCCAAGCGGCCGGATAATGGTATCCATCAGCAGTTCCCCGAAGCTGCGGCCGGATGCTTTGCTGATCGCGGTATCCAGTTGATGATACCAGCTGCCGTTGTACCTGAACCTGTAACCTGGCTTATAGCTGTTCCACATATTGCCCATAGCCGTATGCGTCATGAGATGTTTTATTTTGATGCGCGGGTCGCTGCCCCAGCGGGCGCCGAGGTTGATGCCGTATTTATTGATAGGATCGCCGAGATTGATCTTACCGGCTTCCACCTGCTGCATAAGGATGATGGAACCGAAGGTTTTGGTGACGGAGGCCACCTGGTACACGGTGTTTTCGTCCGGCGGCACCCTGTTCTCCACATCGGCATACCCCAGCCCTTTTGCCCAGGCCAGTTCTTTCCCTTTCATAACGCCCACGGATATACCCGGAATATGATATTTCAGCCGGAGCTGTTCGAGCCTGCGCTCAAAGGATTGAAAATTGGCGCTGTCCCACCGGTGATCCTGGGCCCGGAGGCTGGCGGATAAAGCAATGACCGGTATTAAAATGGCTAAAGGTCTTTTATACATGCTTTGTTTCTTTGTTTGCAAATCTGTGTAAATGGCCGCATACAGCCTATTCAATTCCGGAATTGAACGGGGACAGACCCGGAAATGAAAGCAAGCAGGGATAAATATTAATAATATTTATACTATATTTGAATGCCAACAAACCTGTCCGGGTCATGAAACACATCTTTCACCTTCTGCCTGCGTTGTTATTATTGCAGGTCACGGCTGCCGGTCAAACGGCTGACTATGAGCTATATAAACAGTCGCCAGACAGCTGTGCCCCTTCCGTGACGCTGTACCGCGACGGTACTTTTTTTGCCGAAGGCGGTTGTGGCCGTGTGGCGGAGCGGTCGGTAGGCCAGTGGCAGCAGGTGCAGGACACGGTGTTTTTCCTTCCCCAACCTCCCGAAAAAATAAAGGTAGTCCGGTCGCTGACGGCATTCTTCACTCCCGGCGATACCCTGAACGTAACGATAATCGCCAGTTGCGGCAAAAATATCTCCAACAGCGCACAGATGTACTGGAAGTGGCCGGACGGCGGCCTGGACCCTATGCTGCTCTCCCCGCAGGGAATGGCACAGATCATCAATCCGCCGGCCGAAGGGTATTTATTGCTCAGCATGATGGACCAGTATATTGAAGTACCCGGCGGCTTCGCCAACAATTTCATCATGAGGCTCAATATTCCCGCACAATGGGCTTCCGCACATGAGTGGTGCCGGATGGACCGGTTTTACCTGCTGAAAAAAGACGGCAGGCTGGTAACGCCTGATGCCTTGGCGGCGGTGTATGAACAGCAAGCGCATCAATAAACCCGGCTTTGCATTTATTACCGTCGAAATATTGCGTGGCGTGGATCATCATGCATTGAAATAAATTATATCCGGAACTTTTACGTTACACTCCTCTCAATAAATTGAATTTACCGGCAGAATTTTGTATTTTTTGAGATCAACCACCTTTCAAAAACCTGCAAAACTTGCCCTCATGCCTGAAAACCCGGCTACACTTAAAAAAGCGATCCGCCCTGTGCATTTATGGGCTATTTCCGTAGGACTGGTCATCTCAGGGGAATATTTCGGCTGGAATTACGGCTGGGGCGTTGCCGGCACGATCGGTTTCCTGCTGGCCACGCTGGTGGTAACGCTGCTGTATGTCACATTTATTTTCAGTTTTACGGAACTGACCACTGCCATCCCCAACGCGGGCGGGCCATTCTCTTACGCCCGGAAAGCGCTCGGGCCCATAGGCGGGCTCATCGCGGGATATGCCACCCTCGTCGAATTCCTGCTGGCTACACCGGCCATCGCCTTTGCATTGGGCAACTATCTTCATTTCCTGCATCCCGGGTTGCCGGTGCTGGGCACTGCCATCGGCGTGTACCTGCTGCTCACGGGCATCAACCTGCTGGGCATTAAAGAATCTGCTGCTTTCACGTTGCTGTTCACCTTGCTGGCAGTCGTGGAGCTGCTGGTATATTTCGGCATCGTGGCGCCGCATTTCAAAATGGAGAACTTCCTGAAAGATGCGCTGCCTTTCGGCTACAGCGGCGTATTTGCGGCCCTGCCATTCGCGGTGTGGCTTTACGTTTGCATCGAAGGGGTGGCCATGGTAGCGGAAGAAGTGAAGAACCCGGCGCGGAACATTCCCATCGGCTATATTTCCGGAATACTGACGCTGGTGGTGCTGGCCATTGCCGTGATGATGTTCA
This sequence comes from Chitinophaga sp. YIM B06452, assembly GCF_039655965.1. Classification (NCBI taxonomy): domain Bacteria; kingdom Pseudomonadati; phylum Bacteroidota; class Chitinophagia; order Chitinophagales; family Chitinophagaceae; genus Chitinophaga; species Chitinophaga sp. YIM B06452. The sequence goes on from NZ_JAWLKY010000002.1 coordinate 284,612, forward strand.
CCGGCGGCATCACCAACTGGCAACGGCTGTCCGCTATCGATTACCCATTGCCGGAGGCCATCGGCATTGTACTGGGGAAAGACAGCGGGATCACGAAAATATTCGCGGGCATTGGCCTCTTCGGGCTTATCGCCTCTTTCAACGGCATCATCATCAGTTATTCCCGGCAAATATTCGCCCTGGCCAGGGAAGGTTACCTGCCCTCGCTGCTGGCCGCCATCGGCCGCAAAAGGCAAACGCCTTACAACGCCCTGGTCGTAGGCGCGCTGGCTGGCATCATCGCGCTCTGCATCAGCCGGACAGATCAGCTGGTGGTATTATCTGTGCTCGGGGCCATCGTGATGTACATCGTGAGTATGATCAGCCTTTTTGTGCTCCGCAGGAAAGAGCCTCAGCTGGAGAGGCCGTTCAAAACGCCCTTTTATCCCTGGTTCCCGGCCATCGCGCTGGGCTTGTCCGTTATTACGCTTGGCGCCATCATCTATTACAACCGGCTGCTGAGCGTTATTTTTTTTGCGGGGTTACTGGTCACATGGATTACGTATCTTATCATCCGGAAACAAAAGATCAGGCAGCTTTCCTGAGAAAAAATATTTATGTCCTGGCGCCATACCATACATCAACGCAGCTATCATTTCAGCGACCTGAAAACGCTGCTGGCCAAAGCATCGCCGTACCGCTCGGGCGACGCGCTGGCAGGGCTTGCCGCTGAAACCTACGAGGAGCGCGTGGCTGCGCAGATGACGCTGGCGGACCTCCCGCTGAAAACCTTCCTGCAACAACCTGTTATCCCTTATGAAACAGACGAGGTGACCCGCCTCATCATCGATACGCACAACGAAGCAGCCTTCGCCCCCATCTCCCACCTCACCGTGGGCGGCTTCCGCGACTGGCTGCTGAGCGATCTTGCAGACACCGCTACCCTGCAGCAAACCGCCGCCGGCATCACGCCTGAAATGGCGGCGGCAGTGAGCAAACTCATGCGCAACCAGGACCTGATAAGCGCCGCACGCAAGATGGAAGTGGTAACGCGGTTCCGCAACACTATCGGGCTGAAAGGAAGGCTCAGCGTGCGTTTGCAGCCCAATCACAATACAGACGACCCGAAGGGCATTGCCGCTTCGATGATAGATGGCTTACTCTACGGCAGCGGCGACGCGGTAATCGGCATCAACCCGGCAACAGACAGTCCTGATGCGGTGGTAAGCCTCCTCACGCTCATAGACCAGTTCAGGCAGCAATACAACATTCCTACCCAATCCTGCGTGCTCTGCCATGTGACCACCGCCCTGCAGGTGATGCATAAAGCCCCGGTGGACCTGGTATTTCAATCCATCGGCGGCACGGAGAAAACCAATAAAAGTTTCGGGATCAGTCTTTCCCTGCTCAAAGAAGCCCATACCGCTGCGCTGGAACTGCAACGCGGCACTATCGGCAACAACGTGATGTATTTCGAAACCGGCCAGGGCAGCAGCTTATCAGCCAATGCGCACGAAGGCGCAGACCAGCAGACCTGCGAAAGCAGGGCCTATGCCGTAGCGCGCCATTTCAGCCCGCTGCTGGTCAATACCGTAGTGGGGTTCATTGGCCCGGAATATCTTTTCGACGGTAAGCAGATCATCCGCGCGGCGCTGGAAGACCACTTCTGCGGCAAGCTGCTGGGCCTGCCTATGGGCGTAGACGTATGTTATACCAATCACGCAAATGCGGACCAGGACGATATGGACAACCTGCTGACCCTGTTGGGCGTGGCGGGCTGCAATTTCGTGATGGGCGTGCCCGGAGCAGACGATATCATGCTCAATTACCAGTCCACCTCTTTCCACGATGCCCTGTATATCAGGCAGGCACTCGGTTTACGGCCGGCCCCCGAATTCGAGCAATGGCTGGTGCAATACGGTTTAATGGACAAACACGGCAGATCGTTGCCCGTACCATCTTCTCACCTGCTGCTGCAAAATTACCCATGAAAGAAGACCACTACATCACACCCGATCCATGGGATGGGCTTCGCGCCTTTACCGCCGCGCGCATTGCGTTGGGGCGGACCGGCACTGCTATTCCCGTCCGCGAGGTATTGCAGTTCAGGCTGGCGCATGCGCATGCCCGCGATGCTGTTTTCTCTTCACTGGATATGCAGCTGTTCCGGCAGCAATCCTGGGAAATAAATGAATTGCACAGCGAAGCGGCAGACCGCACCGATTACCTGCAACGGCCGGATAAAGGCAGGAAACTGCATCCTTCTTCCGCTGCTGCGCTGGAAGCCGCAAATGCAGATGTGGCTATTGTTGTGGCGGACGGGCTTTCTGCCACCGCCGTGAACAGGCATGCCATGCCGCTGATAGAAAGATTATTCCCCATGCTGCAAAACCAGCAAATCAGCTGCGCGCCCATTCAGCTGGTGCAGCAGGGCCGCGTGGCCATTGGCGATGAGATCGGGCAACTATTAAAAGTAAAACTGGTGCTGATGCTGATCGGCGAAAGGCCGGGGCTTTCCTCGCCAGACAGCCTGGGCGCTTACCTCACATTCAACCCGCAACCCGGCATTACAGATGAAGCGCGCAATTGTATTTCAAATATCCGGCCCGAAGGATTACCTTATGATCTTGCTGCGGAAAAGATCTTTTACCTGCTGCGGGAAGCGCTGCGGTTGCGGCTTACCGGCGTTCTGCTAAAAGATAATTATACGCTTTCGCTTCAATAGGCGCTGTTCATTTCACCAGTTCCGCCAGCCGGAGGGCGTTGAAAGCGGCATATCCTTCCTGGTCGTTATCGAAATAGACATACACATCCTTCCCTTTTTTCTTCCACTTTTTACAGAAGGTCGCCCATTTGCGAAGCGTGGCATCGGGATAGCTGCCCTGGTATTTTTTCCCCGGGCCGTGCAGGCGGATGTAAATGAAATCCGCCGTTACTTCCAGCGGAGAGGAGTGGTATTGTAATTCATAGATGCAAAAAGCAGCGTTGTGCGCTTTCAGCAGTTGATATACTTCCTTCTCATACCAGGTTTCATCCCTGAACTCGAATGTATAACACAATCCTTCGGGAAGCGCCTGCAGGAAGGTTTCCAGCCGTTCTGCATTGACGGAAAAATTAGGCGGCAGCTGGAACAGCACAGGGCCCAGCTTCTCTTCAAGATGCAGCGCGCGGTTAAAAAACTTATCGATGCTTCTCCTGTCCACGATCAGCTTCTTCATATGTGTAAGAAAGCGGCTGGCTTTGACCGCATATACAAACCCTTCCGGCGCAATTTTCCGCCAGGTGTTGAAGGTTTTAATTTCCGGCAGCCTGTAAAATGAATTGTTGATCTCCACCGTATGAAAACGTTCTGAAAAATAGGCGAACCAGTCCGCCTGCTTCAGGTCTTCCGGGTAAAATGTGCCTTTCCAGTGCCTGTACACCCACCCGGACGTGCCGATATGAACCTTTCCCTGTTTCATACAAAGGCCGGCCCAATTACTATGCCATGCAAAATGTGGAATATCCGCGCGGAAATGCATGGGTTGTTTAACGCAGCAATGCAGCTGTTGTGAAGGCAGCGTGAAAATAACATGCGATGGCAGGCTGGCGCTGATTTTGACCGGGTAATGAAAATAAACGGTCATGCTTATTCCACTTTTATCGCTGGCTTTCGTATTGCTGTTGGTTATCGTTTACTTTTTCGCCCAGGGAAACAAAAGAACGAGGGACATGGGCAATAAGAAAAGACATAGTCATTAAGACCCATAAAAAGATCCGTCCCTGCCGGGCAGGGACGGCTGGTCAATTATTTGCACTCCTCACACGCCAAACTGCGTGAGGTGGTGATCGAGGTGTTTATAGAACATGTTATTCCATTCGGGAATGCTGAGTTTGCCGAACGACAGGCTTTTCCGGTTGTCAAAAGCCTGGCTGCCGAGCAGTTGGGTCTTGTTGATGTAATCGATCAGGCGGAGCTTCTCCCTTTCAAAATCCCGTTCGCCGGTGATCAGGAATGCAGGCGCAGTGGGGTTGTTCTTTTTGTAGGGCGCTTCTCCGCAAACTACTTTTTTCACAAATGTTTTCAGGATGATCCCCATGAAAAAGCCCGGCTTCGGGTATTTGTCGTCGTATACCATTTCGTAGGCCACGTTTACATGCGCCAGCATCTGCCCTACGTTCATCTTGCCCCACTGGGGAGCGGTTGCGGGCGTCAGCCGGTTGATGCGTCCGATGACCTGGTCGGAAACACTGCGTGAGAAAATGTCTGGTAATGCCATGGTTTTACAGGTTAGGTTTGAAATAGGTGTTCCCGTAAAAATAATGCATTACGGCATATTCTTTCATCTTCTCTCACGGGCGGGCACGTTAGGAAAGGCCGGCGGCGTTCTTATTGTATTTGCCCCGGTACTCCTGCGGCGAGAGGCCGGTGATCTTGCGGAAGAGGTCGCGGAAGGCTTTCACGTCCGTATAGCCGGCATCGTACATTACTTCATTCACCGTTTTGCGGCCGGTTTCAAGGGCTTTTTTGGCCATCTCCACTTTTACGCGCTGCTGGTACTCCACCGGGGTGTTGCCGGTGGCTTTAATGAACCGCCGGTCGAAATTGCGGCGGCTCACGGCCAGGCTGCCGGCCAGCTCGTCCATATTGATCCGTGCATCCAGGTGGTTTTCCAGGTAGGTTTGCGCCTGCAGCACGATCTCGTCTGCATGGTTTTTCTGCCCGTTGAATATCGTGAAAGGGCTCTGGCTGTTGCGGTCTATGTCTACCTGGAACACTTTTGCGCAGAAGATGGCCGTAGCCCTGTCGTAGTATTTCTCCACGAGGTACAGCATCAGGTTCAGGAAAGAATAAGCGCCGCCGTTCGTGTAGATCCCCTGTTCATCGGTGATCAGCCGGTCTGTTTGCAGGTTTACGCCGGGGAACATCTCGCTGAATTTCGCTGCTGCGTTCCAGTGCGTGGAGCAGCATTTTCCTTCCAGCAGGCCCGTAGCGGCCAATAGAAAAGCGCCTGTGCAGATGCTGGCCACTTCCGCCCCGTTGTTATATTGCCGCCGGATCCATTCCACTGCTTCCTTGTTTGCCGCCACCACTTCCGCCAGGTTTTCATGTGCCAGCGCGGGAATGATCACCAGGTCTGTTTGTTTAACGGATTTGATATAGGTATGCGGATGAATAGAGAACAAGCCGCCGTAAAGGTTCGTGGAAGCCGCAACGCCGGCCACTTGCACGCGGAACACTTCTTCTTTTCCCTGGTTACGGTAAAAGGCATTGGCCTTCGTGAAAAACTTATAAGGGCCGATCACGCTGCTGAGATTGTTCTGCCCTTCAGGAATGAGAATGGTGAGCGTTTTCATTACTCTGCTGTTTCCGCCAAAGGTAGGATGAAAAAATGGCCAAACAGGCCCCCCGGATTGTCTGTTTTAGCCCCGGCCCAATATGTAACCGATCGGTATCTTTATTTCGGCAAAAACATTCATTATGACAACAACAGACTATCAGCACAGCTTTACCGTACCCGCTTCCATGGAAACGGTGTATGCTGCCCTTACTGCCGGCATTCCTGCCTGGTGGACCGAGGACTTCAGCGGCAAGGCTACCCAACCCGGCGAAGTGTTTACCGTACGTTTCGGTGGTACATTTATGACCTTCCGGATCGATGCGGCCCTTCCCGGTCACAAGCTCACCTGGACCTGCACGGACAACCTGCAGGACATGCCCGGCCTTTCGCACAGAACAGAATGGATCGGCACCCGCATGCACTGGCAGCTTACGCCAGAAGGCAACGGCACGCACCTGGAAATGGTCCATGAGGGATTGAATCCTGAGGTGGAATGCTGGAACATCTGCCAGCAGGGCTGGAACTTTTTCCTGGGCAGCCTCCGGAAAGTACTGGAAGGAGAAAAAGGCGATACCTGGAAAGTATAAGAGCGTAGCATTGCCTGTATTGCATGGCGCCTTCCCCTGCAAATTCCCGGAGTCCGGATAAATCCACTATATTTATCTATCCTCCGGGATCAGGTATGCACCGAATTACACCTTACATACGGGCACAACGGTGGCCAGCGCTGGCTGCGGCTGCGTTATTCCTGTTGCTCGCAAGCTGCTCCACACCGCCTGTCCCGTCTAAAGAACGCAAAGTTTATATCGACCGGCAGGATGCCCGGTATGTTTTATTCCGCGATAAAAAACCTTTCATCATAAAGGGCGCCGCAGGGTTCAGCAATTTTGAAGCGCTGCACGCTGCGGGCGGCAATACCATCCGCACCTGGGACACTGCGGGGCTGGGCGATGTGCTGGACCGTGCGCATGCCTCCGGCATTGCCGTGATCGCGGGGATCCCCATCCCGCTGAGCCGTTCGCTGGGATTTTATAAAGACACTGCCCGCGTGACGGCATTATACAACGCCTGCCATGCATTGGTGAACCGTTACAAAGATCATCCTGCCCTGCTGATGTGGTGCCTCGGCAACGAGGTGGACTTCCCTTACAGACCACGCTTCCGGCCTTTCTACAAAACATACAACCGCTTGCTGGAGATGATCCATTCGCAAGACCCGGATCATCCTGTTACCACGGCGCTGATAAACTTCGACAGGCGCTGCATTTACAATATCCGCTGGAAAGTGAAAGGCCTCGACCTAATTTCGCTGAATATTTTCGGAGAGCTGCCCAACCTTGAACGCGACCTGAAAAATTTCTCCTGGTTCTGGAACGGGCCTTTCCTCATATCGGAATGGGGCATCAACGGGCCATGGGAAACAGAAACCACAGCCTGGGGGGCGCCCATCGAAAATACCAGCAACAAAAAAGCAGAACAATACCTTCAACGGTATACCGATCATATGCCTGTGGACAATCCCCGCTTCCTCGGCGCCTGCATATTCTATTGGGGGCAGAAGCAGGAAGTGACGCATACCTGGTTCAGCCTTTTCTCTGAAAACGGCGCCGCATCCCCCATCGTTCAAACCATGCAGCAGATCTGGACCGGGCAGCCGCCAACGCACAAAGCCCCCCCGCTGAAATATATGCTGTTGGAAGGAAAAGGCGCGCGGGACAATATCCTGCTGGGGCCCGGCACCGTGAATGCGGCGGAAATATTATTCGACACGGCCGTTGGCGATTCATTGCGGGTTACCTGGGAGATTGTTCCCGAGGATTGGTATACCCGGTACCGTGGTGACGTGAATGCCAGGAAACCTGTTGTGCTGGACAGTTTGCTGCTTTCCCTCAAAGGGAATAAGACCAGTTTCCGCGCTCCCGCGAAAGAGGGACCATACAGGATCTTCGCCACCGTATCCGATGCGTATGGTAATTTCGTATCCGCCAATACACCTTTTTACGTAGTAGCACCATGAAGGAACCACTAAAGCCGGTATCCCCGCCGTCGCGGCTGGAATTATTCACCATCAGGCTGATGATCGTGCTGGGCGTGCTCAGCATGGGCGTGCTGCTCTACAGCCTGCTGCGCGGCACACAGGTGGGTTATGCTCCTTTTTACTGGGTGCTGATAGCCGGCATTGCCTTTAATTGTCTTGCCATCCTGCACGAGTGGTATCATTACTTTTCCATTACCATCCCTCCCGCTCCCCCACAGGAACGCCGCTTTACAGTAGACGTACTCACTACCTTTTTCCCGGGCGAGCCGTATGAAATAATCGTGAACACGCTCACCGCTATCCAGGCTATGCCTTACCCGCATACTGCTTACCTCTGCGACGAAGCCGATGACCCATACCTGAAAGAAGTCTGCAACCGCCTTGGCGTGCGCCACATCACCCGTAGCGACCGCAGGGATGCAAAGGCCGGCAATATCAACAATGCGTTGCGGTACGCCACCGGCGAGCTGTGCGTGGTGCTGGACCCTGACCATGTGCCCGCGCCCCGCTTCCTGGACGAAGTGGTGGCTTACTTCAACGACCCGGAAGTGGGGTTTGTGCAGATCGTACAGGCATATAGCAACCTGGGAGACAGCATCGTGGCCAAAGGCGCGGCGCAGCAAACCTTCCAGTTCTATGGTCCTATTATGTCTACCATGAACCGCTACGGCACCGTGCAGGCCATCGGCGCCAATTGTACTTTCCGCAGGGCCGCGCTGGATTCGATCGGCGGGCATGCCAGCGGGCTGGCGGAAGACATGCATACAGCCATGCACCTGCATGCTGCCGGCTGGAAATCGGTATATGTGCCTGCCGTACTCACCCGCGGGCTCGTTCCCAACACGCTTTCCGCCTACTACGCGCAGCAGCTCAAATGGGCGCGCGGCACTTTCGAGCTGCTGGTCACCACCTATCCAAAACTCTTCCGGAAATTCACCTGGGCGCAGCGGCTGCATTACGGCACTGTTCCGTTTCATTATTTCTCAGGCGTCATCATCTTTATCAACTTCCTTATTCCTGTATTGTCTCTGGTGACCGGGCTGATCCCTTTCCGGTCGGACGTGCTCAACCTCGCGATGCTGGCTTTCCCCGCCATTGCATCCATCCTGCTGATCAGGCATTTCGTGCAGCGGTGGGTGATGGAAGAAACGGAACGCGGCTTTCACGTAGTGGGCGGCCTGCTGTTCATCGGCACCTGGTGGATCTATATTCTCGGGCTCGTATACACGCTGGCCAGGAAAAAAGTGCCATACATTCCTACGCCCAAAGATGATTCAGGGCCGGACGACTGGCGGCTGAACCTGCCAAATATCGCGGTGATAGTGGTTTCCGTGGCAGCGATCGTTTACGGGCTGTATTACGACTGGAATCCTTATTCCTTATTTATGGCGGGCATTGCGGGCGTAAACTGCCTGATCATGGCATTCAATATCGTAGCCAGCCTGCGGCTGCGCAAGATACCCGCGCGTTACAGCTGGGTGGAGACCATGCTGATCGTGCCGCTGTTTCTGAAAAGAAAATTCTGGCTTTTCAGGCACCTGCATCTTTATGCCGGCGTGCGGAAGCTGGGCCTGCCGCTGCTGCTGGCCGTCATATTCCTGAGCTGGCATTTTATCAGCGGCGGCAATGAGCCGGAAACGCCGCCCGGCGCGCAACGCCGGCAGGAACAGCCTTTCTATACCGGCGTTTATGACCCGGACCATCGTCACAACATAACAAACCCCGGCATTGTTTCGCTGTACATCCCCTGGGGCGACGGGCCGCAAAGCCTGCTGCCGGATTCGCTGATGGCAGACATCTACCGGCAGGGCGCCATTCCCATGATCACCTGGGAGCCCTGGGCCAAGCTGTTCAGGAACACAACGGGGGAACTCGAAAAAGAACAAAAGATATTCGCGCATATCACCGCCGGCATGTTCGATCATTACCTCGGCCAGTTTGCAGACCAGGTAAAAGCCCTCAACCGGCCCGTGTTCCTGCGCTTCGCGCACGAGCCTGACAATCCCGCCTATCCCTGGTCTGCCCGCGGCGGCAATACGCCGGAAGAATTCAAATCAGCCTGGCGGTACGTGCGCGATGTTTTCCGGCGCCGGGGCGCTTTCAACGCCATATGGGTATGGAACCCCTGGAAGGCGGGAGCGGCGGAAGAGTATTTCCCGGGGAAAGAAACGGTGGACTGGATAGGCCTTACCATCCTGGACTATGGCCCGCACCTGGAAAGCCGTTCGTCTTATTCATTCGAAAACCTGTATATGCCTTTCCGCCGCCTGCCGCTTCTTCGTACGGGCGTTCCCGTGATGATAGCCGAAGCAGGCGCTCCTGGCGCTGCCGGGCAAGACCAGTGGATGCATGACGCATTGAAAGCAGTGAATAACAATTTCCCGGAAATACATGCGCTCGTGTTCTTCAACACCAGCCACGACAAAAATGTGCCGCCCGGCGTTTCCGTTCCCTCGCTGGATTGGAGCATACAAAACCCGCAGCAGCTGCAGGCATGGCTGGACAGCTTCCCCCGACTCCGCAGTCAACAGCCAGCCGCATACGCCGGGGCGCTGAATGATACGATCCCGGCAGACACTTTCCCGCACCGCGCATTGCCCGATTCCATCCGCGGGCTGAATTACCAGAAAGGCGAAAGCTGGTTCCGGAACCTGCATGCCGTTACCCGGCGCGAAGCAGCCAGGGACCTGCGGGGCATAAAGCAGCTGGGAGCTAATACCATCCTGCGTTACGGCCCGGGCGTATACGACAGGAACATCCTGGCGGAAGCGCGCATCAACGGCCTGCACCTTCATTATGGCTTCTGGATACCGGCTATCACTGCTATGGATACCTATGCTGAAACATTGTCGGCGCTTGAAAAGAGCATCCTTCACACCGTCCGCAAACACCGCGGCGATTCCGTTATCACCGCATGGAGCATCGGTAATAATGCCTGGCAGCGGCTGGCCCTTCACCATTACAAACCCGGCCTGCTATACCAGCAAAAAGAATATATCAGCTGGCTGGCCCGCCTTACCGCAGCTATCAAAACAATAGATTCATCGCGGCCAGTAACGCTGGACCTGCGCCTTACGCCGGGTATTACACCATCATTGCAATGGCTGCGGCCGCAGCTTCCCGCGGTGGATGCATTCGGTATTGAGGCAGGTGCAGACACCACCGGGCTCGCGGAATTGCTGTCGTCCGGCCTCCCGTGTTTTATCAGCAGGATGCCGGCAGAGACCTATACAACGCTTCCCGCAGCAATGCGCCAGCCTGCGTTCTTAACCACCTGGCAGGACCTTGTTACCCGCGATTTCGTCACTTTCAACGGCCTCACCGATCACCTCGGCCGCTATAAGCCTGATTGGTACCGGCTGGCGGCGGCCTGGGGACAGGCAGCAACGCCCGCATTGCCAAAGGTGAAAATATTGCGGCCTTCACGCACCACGCTGCCCGGCAGCAGGCTTACCTATCATGCATTGGTGAAAGATGGCAGCGGATGGGCGTTTGCCGGCAATATGCACACCGGCCTGCATTACGAATGGTATCTCGTAAAAACAGACCAGTACGGCCATCCCATCTTCATAGAAAAAGCAGGGAACGGCCCTTCCGTTACATTGTCCGTTCCGGAGAACGCGCTGCAATACCGCCTGTACCTGGAAGCTGTGAAAGACAGCAGCGTATCCACTTCGCTGAATACACTGCATACGCCGCTCTATTGATACCTCACCCGCTCCCGCTCTTCCCGTGAGCACTTCCTTCTGTACGCCTGCTTTATTGTATCCGTCAACAAAATTGACAGTATTCACGGCAACGAGATCTTCACCGGCCCGCACCGCGTGCCCATCAGCCGCCATTACCGGGAACAGGCGCTCCAGCAGGTAATGATGAGCAAATTGTGGGACAAACCCCGTTAAAATACTCCGCTACAGTTGTTTCCAACCCCGTTTTTTCACTTCCGAGGCAACCTTTTTGGACTGATCATTGTATGATTAGAAGTGAACAAACCATTTCGTTATGAAAAACAAACATGTATTTGCCGCAACGGCGCTTGCACTGGCTGGTTTTATTTCTTTTTCCTCCTGCAACAACGACGATGACGACAACAACCCCGTGCTGATATTCGAGATACCACTCAGTACAAAGCTGGAGAACCCCGCCCCTCCCGGCAGATCGGAAACCGGTTTGCTGACCATGCAGCTGTATGCGGACAACACGCTTCGTTATTCTTTCAAGGTAGACAACCTGGCCTCCGGCGACGCGCTGACCATGGCGCATTTCCATACAGGCGACCCCGTGACCAATGGCCCTGTTATCCTCCCCTTCCCTGCATGGACGGGCACTACCAGCAGCGGCACGCTTACGCTGCGGAAATCGCTGGCAGACAGCCTGAAGAACCGCAGCAACGACATCTACTTCAACGTCCACTCCACCCAGTTCCCCGGCGGCCTGGTGCGCGGTACGGTGAACAGCGACCTGCTGCTGGCTGAGACCGTGAATATGTCCGGCGTAAATGAAGTGCCCCCGGTTGTGACCACCGCTACGGGCGTGGCCTTGCTGCGGCTGACGGTAGACCGGAAGCTGTATTCCAAAGTGACCGTCTCCAACCTCCCCGGCGGCGACGCGTTGACCATGGCGCACATCCACCGTGGCGCTGCCGGCGTAAACGGCGGTGTACTGGTACCGCTCTGTGCCACAGCAGCGGATTTCGGCATATCCAAAATGACCCAGCTGGACGAAGCGACTGCCAGCGCGCTGCGTACGGAAGCTTTGTACGTGAACGCGCACTCCACCACCTGGCCCAATGGCGTGATCCGCGGGCAACTCCGCTAACCGCATTGCATCGTTTTCATCTAAAGGGATAAATACGTTTATCCCTTTTTTATTTACCTTCCCGGCATGGAAGAGATCTACAGCGAAACGTTCAGTAAAAAGGATTATACCCAAAACCCTTTACCGCAGGGCGAATATGAGAACTGCATCTTTGAGAACTGCAACTTCTCCGAAACTTCGCTTTCCGGCAGCATATTCCTTGAATGCACTTTCGAAGGCTGCAACCTGAGCCTGGCAAAGCCCGGCAATACGGCTTTCAGGGACGTACAGTTCAGGGACTGCAAAATGCTCGGTCTCCGCTTCGACCAGTGCAATCCATTCCTGTTTCAAATAACGGTGGACAATTGCAATTGCAACAACGCATCTTTCTACGGCACGAAGCTGGCAAAGACAACCTTCAGAAACACGACCTTCCACGAAGCGGACTTTTCCGGCTGCGATCTCACTTCAGCCGTATTCGACCGCTGCGACCTTCTCAACGCCACATTCGACAATACCACGCTCGAAAAATCGGACCTGCGCACTGCCCTCAATATTTCGCTGGACCCAGAGAATAACCGCATCAAAAAGGCGAAGTTCTCACTGATGAGCTTGCCGGGGCTGCTGGGGAAGTATGATCTTGAGATCGAATAATACAAACCTGTTTGTTACCCGCAGAGAAAAGGAAAAATCTGCTTAACTTCAGTCTGCCTCAAAACCTATACCCCATGCAGACTTATGCCAATAAGGTAACGACTGAAGAACTGATCAGCTGTTTGAGAGACCCGGGATTTACACCCATAGAAGGCTTGCGCAGGCGGCCATCGCTGGGCATGCACAAGTACGTGGAGGGGTTTGAATCCATTTATGCGGGGAACTTTACGGTTCTGTCGGATGCGGAGCCGGAGGACGGGAACATTATTCTTGAAGACGTTGGAACGCCTGACGACCCGCTCTTTCTCATTTTCAATAATTGCAACATTGTCCGTATTGAGCTTAAAAATTGCCATTTAGCGGCATTGCAATGCTATAATTCGAAAGTGAAGATGTTGAGCCTGATAAATTCTTCCTGCAAAGAACTGCGTATTAAAAATACCGGTTGTGATTTCACAATGGTAAAAGGCAGCACCTTGGATGATGCACGCCTGTCCAATATGCAAACACAAAGACTGGATATTAGTACAAGTATTATTTCCCTGCTTGCCATTGAAGATAACAGCGCCTGTTCATGGGTTGACATAGAACATACCTATTGTGAAAAGCTGCAGGTGACAGACAAAAGCAACTGCGGGCTGTTTGAATGGAAAGAAAGCTGCGGGAAAAGCATGATAGTTTCAAAGAGCCATATCGATTTGCTGAATTTCAAAAAAAACACCCAGCTGGATTATGCAAATATCAGGACAAACAGTGAGATCGGGAGCCTGACCATCAAAGACAGTTATTGCTGGAACCTTTCGCTGAGTGATTGCAAAATAACTGGATGCATATTAGAGCGTACATTTCAGAACTTCATGATGAACAATGCATGGATAGCGGCTACGCATATCCTCTCCTGCCGTTTCCATGCAGTGCAGTGGGATTCCGGCAACCGCGGTGATTTTGTTTTCCGTAATTGCCAGATCAACTTGTTCGTCATGACCAATGCCACCTTGCCAAAAGATGCTGTCTGCACCCTTGCCGGCGGCAGCCTCCATCATGGATTGATCCAGGATACCAGTATCCTCGGGCAGTTGCAGATCAGGAATGTCCAGGCGAAACAAAAACCGGTAACATTGGATGAGCAGATACCGGGAATACATCTACCACTGGATGTTCCGGATGAATTCAGGTTTACATTTGACAGGGCGCTCAACGAACGGAAAAAATTCAGGGTACAGGATTATATCCAGCGTTCCACATATGACAACCCTGCGTTACGCATACCCGGTCAAGCCATGTACCGGCCCGTTTTCATGATCGTGAACAGCTCACTCGGAAAGTCCGAAATAACCGGTACCAACCTGAACGATTTCAGCATCGAATTCTCCAAAAGCAAGTTATTAGACCTATATATAACCGGCACAGACTTCACCAAAGATAATATCCGCATCTGTGGCGCCTTACCTGGTTCGCGGGAATCGGAAGAGCAATTGTATTTCTTTTACAGCCAGTTGAAAAGAGTATACGAAAACCAGGGTGATATGATCGCCGCGACGAAGTACCATGCATTGATGATGACGCACCAGGAGAAATTATTGAGACTGGACTGGAAGCAAAATGAAGGTAAAAAAACAGGCTGGCCGCGGGTATCAGATTGGCTGGAGCTTTTTACCTTCCGGCTGAACGCTCTCAGCAACCGCCACGGCGAAAGCTGGCCGCAGGCATTGGCATTTACATTCATCGTTTCCCTGGCAATGTATTTCATCTATTACATCACGCTTTACCCCGACCCGGCTGCACCCGGTTTAGGGAATTGGGCCGGCGAATACTTCAGCTTCCTCGACCCCACGCATAAACAGGATTTCCTGTTGCCTAAAACACAATTGAATTTCTGGGCTAAACTCGTGGACTTCCTCAGCCGCATCATTATCGCTTACAGCATTTTCCAGCTGGTAGCCGCGTTCCGCCGGCATGGCCGGAGAGCGCAGTGATCATTTTTTATTGATCTCCTTCAACATCAGGTAAAATGAAGGTTTCGGCATATCGCCGTGCCCATAGCCGTCCATTTCAAAGAGCCAGGTCTTTTTATGGCCCGTGAGCTGCATCATGCGTGCGAGATAGGCGTTTTCTTCATAGCGGCCCAGCATTTCCATTTCGCGGTTGCCCGTGTAGAGATACAGCGGCGGCGCATCGGCCCTTACATGGTAAAGCGGCGCATACTCGTCGATAACAGGCTGCGTATCTGCAATGCCTTTTTCCTTGCGGATAGTGAAGTGGGTAATAGCCTGCGCGCTGAACGAGAACAGTCCCGCGATACGGTTCGCATCGATGTGGTAGGGAGCCAGCCATTTTTTATCGAGCCCTACCATGCAGGACAGGTAAGCCCCTGCCGAGTGGCCGGACACATAGATCCTGTTGGAGTCCCCGCCGAAGGAAGCCGCATTCCGGAATGCCCAGGCCACTGCTGCGGCCGCGTCTTCGATATAGGCAGGGCAGCTCACTTTGGGGCTCAGCCGGTAATTGGCCGCGATCACGATCACGTTCTGCCTTTTCAGTTCCGCCGGGATAGACTTATTCCCCCCGGTAATGCCTCCGCCGTGGAACCAGACGATCACGGGCGCATTGGCGGCTTTGACGGGATAATACACATCCAGCACGCAGCGCTCCTTCATATAGTCCGTTTGCTGGCCGGTGCGGTAAGCCAGGTTATTCTTTTGGAGATACACCGCGGTATCCTGTGAAAATGCGGGAATGGTGGTGAGTAACAGCCAGAACAGGGCAAAATGTTTCATGAACGGGAAATTTACAAACAAAGAAAATAAAAATCGGCAGGAATTAACGTAAAGTTTACCCCGCTTTAAGCCGTTATACCGGTTTGTGGCCCTGAACACCTTATTCCAAGAACTCGTCAACACTGATATAAGATTGCAGCGCCGCTGCCTATCTTGATAACGTGCGGCGGATATGGTATTTCAACGGCAAGCCCCGAACTGCATGCCGCATCAGCGTTCCAGACCTGAGCGGCAGGCTGCTGAAAACCAGTCCCGGCGTTCGCGGCAACACGCATGTGCCCGATATATCCCCCGGCAAAGGCCTTTACCTTATAACAATAGAAGGCGGAGATGAAATCCGTGCTTCAACAGATACGGGAATAACAGCGCGGATCCCGCTGTCTCCCGGAAAAGAGTTGCTGTAATGGCAGCTCTTTTTTATTACAGCAGTACTTCAGGCTTATTTTTTGTGAATCCTATGCAGACCATTTAACTGAAACCATGCAACCCATTTCCATTGTGAATGCCAGGCAGAACAACCTGAAGAATATTTCCCTGACCCTGCCCAAGAACAAGATCACCGTATTCACCGGCGTTTCCGGCTCCGGCAAATCGTCGCTGGTGTTTGAGACCATCGGCGCTGAAGCGCAGCGGCAACTGAATGAGACCTACGACAGCTTTGTACGCCACCGCCTGCAGCACTATGGCCAGCCTGACGTAGATAAAATAGAGCACCTGAACGTGGCCATCGTCATCAACCAGAAACGGATAGGCGGAAACGCCCGCTCCACTGTAGGCACAGCCACAGACACCTTTACCCTGCTGCGCCTGCTCTTTTCCCGCGCCGGGCAACCTTTTGCCGGTTATGCCAACGCCTTTTCCTTCAACAATCCCGCCGGCATGTGCCCCAACTGCGAAGGGCTGGGCAAAGTGAACACCATTCACATCGACAAGCTGATCGATAAAAACAAATCACTGAACGAAGGCGCCATCAACTTCCCCACCTTTCAGCCGGGAAGCTACCGCTGGGCCCGGTATACACTATCCGGCTACTTCGACAACGATAAAAAAATACGCGATTATACCCCCGAAGAATGGGACCTGCTGCTGAATGCGCCGGAGCATAAACCGCCGCATCCTTTGCCGGGCTGGGGCAAAACGCAGCTGTATGAAGGCGTGATCACCCGCATTACCCGCACTTACCTGAAAAGGGAATCAAGGTCGTTTACCCGTAACCGTGAGGAAATGTACCAGGTGATGAGGCTGGACGATTGTCCCGTTTGCCACGGCGCACGGCTGAACCAGCAAGTGCTGGCGAGCAGGATCAAAGGGAAGAATATTGCCGATTGCGCAGCCATGCAGGTCAACGAACTGATCAGTTTCCTTGAACACGTCAAAACGAAGAACGTGCAGACCGTTGTGGCCGAGCTGATCAAAAGATTACAGCACCTGGCAGACATTGGCCTTTCCTACCTGAGCCTCGGCCGCAGCACGGCCACGCTCTCCGGCGGCGAAAGCCAGCGTATCAAAATGGTGAAACACCTGGGCAGCAGCCTCACCGGCCTCATCTACATCTTCGACGAACCCAGCACCGGCCTCCACCCTGCCGACGTACAGCGCCTGAACCGCCAGGTGGAACAGCTGCGCGACAAAGGCAATACCATCCTCATCGTAGAGCACGACCCGGACATTATCGCCATTGCCGATCATGTAGTGGATATGGGGCCGAAAGCGGGCATTCATGGCGGTGAAATTGTATACCAAGGTGGCCTCAGCGGCCTGAAACGTTCCAAAGGGCTTACCGGCGCATATTTCCGGCAGCAACATATCCTGAATGAACATCCCCGCAAAGCATCCGGGTATTTCACGATATCGCACGCCACGCTGCATAATGTAAAAGACGTAACCCTCCGCATCCCCAAAGGCGTGCTGAACGTTGTTACCGGCGTGGCAGGCTCCGGCAAAAGCACGCTCATCAACCAGGTGTTGCCAGAGCAACACCCTTCTGCAAAGCTGATAGACCAGTCGCCCCTGCGCGGCTCCCGCCGGGCGCACATCGCCTCCTACACCGGCGTTTTCGACTACATCAGGAGCCTGTTCGCCAAAGCCAATAAAACCAGCGCAGGCATGTTCAGCGCCAACAGCGAAGGCGCATGCCCGGAATGCAAAGGCCTTGGCATCATCATCCTCGACCTCGCGTTCATGGACGATGTAGAAGAGCTTTGCGACGCCTGCAATGGCAGCGGCTACAACCCGCAGGCGCTGCGTTACAAATGGCATCATAAGAACATCGCTGAAGTGCTGGCCATGACGGTGGAAGAAGCCATCACCTTCTTTAAGGGTCATGCCGTGGAGAACACGCTGCAAAAAGTGGAAAGGCTCGGGCTGGGATATCTCACGCTGGGGCAATCGCTCAATACCTTTTCCGGCGGCGAGCGGCAACGGCTCAAGCTGGCCACCGAGATGGAAGAAGAAGGGCAGCTCTTCATCTTCGACGAGCCTACCACCGGCCTTCATGCCTCAGACACCGCGCAGCTGATGAAAATTTTCCATGAGATGGTAGATAAAGGCAATACCGTCATCATCATTGAGCATAATGTGGAAGTTATCAGCCAGGCGGATTGGGTAATAGACATCGGGCCGGGCGCGGGGAACAAAGGCGGGAAAGTAGTATTTGAAGGCACCTTGAAAGACCTGGTGAAAGCGGAGGATAGCGTGACGGGGAAATACCTCAAAGCATATTATTCAGTATAAACCATCTGGAATTAAATATTTTTTAACTCGAATTAAAGATTTCGTAACATTATTAATTACAAAGTGTAAGTGTTATTTTAGATGTTTATACTCTATAACAGATCCAAATGAAGAAGATAACACTTGCGCTTTTAGCTGTGTTTTTCCTGAGAACCGTTACCTATGGCCAGGATCAGCACGTCGTTTTGATCAGCATCGATGGTTTGAGGCCAGAATTTTACAAAGATCCCTCGTGGAACATGGTGAACCTCCGGCAGGCCATGAAGGAAGGTGTGTATGCCGACGGGGTTGACGGCGTTTTCCCAACCGTTACCTACCCTTCCCACACCACCATGATCACCGGCGTAAAACCGCTCAAACACGGCGTTTATTACAATATGCCCTTCGAACCGCTGGGCGCTACCGGCAAATGGATATGGGATTACAACACCATCAAAACGCCCACCATCTTCAGCGCAGCGAAAACCAAAGGATTGAAGACCGCTTCCGTATACTGGCCGGTTTCCTTCAACTCCCCCGCCACCTGGAATTTCCCGGAATACTGGTACCTCTCCGACAAAAAGGCCCGCATCACCCTCAAGGCATTAAAAGAGAACACCGCTCCCGCCGGCCTGTTTGAAGAGCTGGAAAACAATGCCCTCGGCAAGCTGGAAGACGTCGATTTCAGCGGCGACTACCTCGGGCTCGACGATAACCTTGCCCGCACCGCCTGCTATCTCATCCGCAAATACAAACCCGCCTTCACCGCCGTACACCTGGTGATGGTGGATCACTTCGAGCATGAACAGGGCCGCGACGGAGATAAAGTACGGGCCGCAGTGGCCAGTGTGGACCATGCCGTGAAAAGCATCCGCGAAGCGGTAGACATGGCGGGCATCACCCAAAACACTACCATCATCGTAACCGGCGACCATGGTTTTGTGGACATCCACGCCGTGCTGGCGCCCAACGTGCTGCTGGCACAGGCAGGCCTGTACGATCCGCAAAAACCGGAGAACTGGAAAGCCTGTTTCCACACCGCGGGCGGCGGTTGCTTTTTGCAGCTGAAGGACAGGAACTACAAACAGACCAAAGAGAAAGTGATACAGCTTCTGAAAAACTTACCTATACAGCAACAGCAGACCTTCATCATCAAATCCCGCGAAGAACTGGATGCGATAGGCGCCGACCCCACCGCCGCGCTCGGCCTGGCCGCGCAGCAGGGTTATGCTTTCACGCCCGCTTCCACCGGCGAATTCATCCGCGCATCCAAAGGCGGCACACATGGTTTTTATCCTGATTTCAAGGAGATACAGACCGGGTTCGTCGCTTTCGGCAACGGCATCCGGAAAGGCGGGGTGATACCGCAGATGGGGCTGGTAGACATTGCACCGCTGATCAGCAAGCTCCTGCAACTGGATATGCCCGCGGGCGACGGTTTGCTGCTGAACGGGGTGCTGGCGAAATAGAAGGTTTAATATGCAATATAGAAAGGGCTGCCGTTCGTGAAATGGCGGCCTTTTTTACTTTTCTCCCATCCCCATCCATTCGTGTTCGATGTTGGTCATGAGCAAAGCATTGTCAAAACAAACCGCTTTATCTTTAAAATAACTGGAATGTATCTCTGAAACCTCCAGTGGCTGCACCTCCCAGCGGTAGGCATATAGCTTCAGCCCATCCAGCCCGGCGTCGCGGCCGGGGGAATAACCCACCGACCCTTTTTCGAAAAAAGCGGAAGCCTCTTCAAGGCTGCTGAATACGGAATCCGCCGGGAAATGATCTGCTATTTTCGCAGTAATAGCTATTCTGGTATCGTCGTCACTGCTGAACGACACCCGGAAGTTGCCACCGGACTCTTCCACGTTAAAATCCGCCCGGTGATGTTTGCCCGGGAAAAACCTCCCCCCGAGAAATGCATTCAGCCTGGATGAAGTGTCCCTGCGGGGAATGTACACGCCTTCTTTCACCACACCGTCTTCATCCCACTCCACCGCAAAGCGGTGCGCCCCGTTCTCCGACGAAACACCGGTAAATGCGGGAAACCCTTTTGGCCGCACCTGTTTCAGCCGGATGAGGCATACGCCGACGATCGCCTTACCATTGTGGATCTTCGGGCGGAAGCAGGAAGGAAGCATTGCCTGCACAACGGTCGGTTCGGCCGTAAAATTGATAAGGATCCGGCGGTCGATGACACCTTTTATGACGGGAATCTTCATAGCAGGGATTTGTTTGTATCAGGAATCAAATTGCTGCGCTCTTTTGCACCAGGCGCCATTTTCCCATTTCGAAATTTTGAGGGCGCCACCGCTTCTTCAGCGAGATGAAGTAAAAGATATTATAAACAGGTACAAACGGGCAGAAAATGCATCCCAGCGTATTGTCCGCATCTGGAGGATACTGAATGGCGGTGATGTCTTTAACGGCCACCGATTTATATTCATATGAATCCACCAGCACAATGTTGGCATACCATTTCTTATCTTTCCTGTAAGCCCGCCCGTAGCGGTACTCTCCTGCTTTCGAGAGATCAAACTTGCCGGGTTCGACTACGGTATCCCGGTATTGTAGCGGGCGCCGCAGTAAAAAGTTATTTGTATCGGCTTTAAACAGCTTGTAGCTAAGCTCTTTATCCCCGAAGTATTTCACGGTATCTTTCGCGGTGGTGAAACCTATATAGTCGCCATGAACAATAGTGACCGTCTTCTTTTTTTTCCGCAGGAAAAGATTACCGGGCGTTTCACCGGGAGCCTGGGCCGCCAGGTCATAGCATAACAGGGATAATATTCCGGCCGGTAAGAACCGGCGGAGTAAATGTTTGAACATCATTTTTTATTTGGGCATATGAGTTCCCGAAGCAATTTAATGAAAAAGTAGCTTTTTAACGGCGCAAAATGCCGGTAGTAGCGTGGTTTCCGGTATAATCATTATATGCGTTAAATTTACTGCAAAATCAATTTTATGAACCGCAGTTCCTTTTTAAAATTGAGCATTGCCGTAGGTTCATTCCTTACGGCGCCTTTTGGCGCAATTGCAAAACCCGGGCCCCAGACCAGGGATGACAAAGGTTTCAAGGTTGACGCGGGCAAAGACCGTTTCAATAAAAGCACTTCTCCTTTCGAGGGCGACAGTTTTTACACTAAAGTATCGGCTAAAGACACCAATGGAGGCATGTATGTTTTTGAATCAACGCGCATGAAGGAAGGAGGGCCTATTCTACACACGCACTATGATACCGATGAATGGTGGTATGTTTTGCAGGGGGAGTTTCTGATCAGGGTCGGAGACAACACTTATAACGCCAAAGCGGGCGACCTTGTATTCGGCCCCCGGATGGTACCTCATACTTTTGCGAAGGTTGGACAGGGAGAGGCAAAAGTAATCATATGCCATCAACCTGCTGGCAAGATGGAAGAATATTTTAGAAAGCTCAGCGAAGGCGTAGCTAAAAACATGACCGAGGACGAAAGGAATAATCTCAGAAAAGAGCACGGCTTTGAAAAGGTCGGGCCGCCCATAACATATTTAAAGCAGTGAACATGGCAAAGCCGCTGGGAACAGCGGCTTTATAGTTTACCTACAACTGTTATACTAATTCGATTACCTTGGTAGTATAATCAAGCTGTAAAAGTAAACCAACCACAGCCCGGAACCCGCACTACTTTCCATAAGGTTACCACTTACCTCGGGGTTAGCACGGATTTGTCGATATCGCCCCGTTGAAATGTCGCTATACCCCCCGCTGCCTTTCCGCATATTGCCGGACATTTACACTACAATAAAAAATAAGATCATGGCAAGGATCATCACACTCTCCATGCACGTTTCGCTGGACGGTTACGTAGCAGGCCCCAACGGGGAAATGGACTGGATAAAGATAGACGATGAAATATTCAGCTTCGTGGACAGCAAGACCGATGAGGCGGATACGGCCCTGTATGGCCGGAAAACATACGAAATAATGGACAACTACTGGCCCACCGCCGACCAGAAGCCGGATGCAGGCAAACACGCCCGGCACCATGCCGCATGGTACAAGAGCGTCACCAAAGTGGTGCTCTCCAGGACGATGAAAAGCGACGATCCCAAAACCAGGGTGATCAGCGAAAACGTGCCTGAGCAGGTCAGGGCGCTGAAAGAAGAACCGGGCAGGAATATCCTGATCTTCGGCAGTCCCGGCGCTTCGCAGGTGCTCATTGAGCACAACCTGATCGATGAATACTGGCTCTTCGTGAACCCCGTGGCCATCAACAAAGGCATCCCCCTTTTCCGGCAGGATACCCTGCAACGGCTGAAGCTGGTCAATTCCCATGTGTATGCTTCCGGCGTGATCTGGCTGCATTACCGCAAGCTGTAATTCAGGCTTTGCGGCGGTAAGCCAGCACCATTTCGTAGAGGTAAAGCGGTACGGCCCAGCCCAGCCAGAAAAATGTCGGAGAAGTATCGGCGAAATCACCCAACTGCTGAACCACCGGCAGTTTCAACAGGCTGCCGGACACTACGAAGGCAAGGGTAACGATGTAGCTGCGCGTCATCCATTCCTTATGCAGCTTGAATTTGCGTTGAATGGCGGCGCGGTAGGCAATGAAAGTGGCCGTGAGCCATACGCTCACCCATACCTGCAACGAAAAAGCATAAGGCCAGTTGATGCTTTTGGCCGTGGTGAAGGCGAGGATGAGCGCGCAGAGCCCGCTGGCGGCAATGGCCAGCAGGTACAATATCCCCACGATCCTGTGCAGGCGCCGGTTATTGTTCCGCAGCCGCTCCCAGAACTGGAAAGGCCCCATGATCAAGGCTCCGCCGCCCGCGGTAATGTGCAATATCAATATCCAGCGCAGGTTGAAATATTTCCCCAGCGCTTCCGGCGTCATTTCCAGGAAGTGGTCTGCATGATGCATAAAGCTCCAGGTCAGGAAAGCTATGCCGGCCCACAGCATCAGCAGCATGATCTCAACGATGTTCCAGGGCCTGGCGGTATATGTGTTCTTCATGTCGGTTCCGTTTTTGATGGAACACAAAAATCAGTACCCTGGCTGATCCATTCAATAACGGAATAATTATTCAGGCAGGGAAAAATTATTCCCTGTGCGCCAATCGAGGCTAAACAATAGGAATCCACCCAAAGATTGCGTAACTTAAATGGATCACTTTAATCGGCCCTGAAAACGTACGCATGAAAACACCTGCGAAATCCCTGAAAACATACGCTGCCGCCGGCGCATTGCTGGGCTGGCTGGCCGTCCTCAGCCAGCTGTATCTTTCACTGACGGTCAGAACGGTTTCCGTGGCCGAGCTGCTGATCCGGTTCATCGGTTATTTCACCATCACCACCAACACGCTTGCCGCGCTGTGTTATACTTCGTTCTGGCTGGAAGGCAAAGGCCGGTTCAGCGTGTTCCTCCGGAAGCCTTCTTCTGTTTTCGCTATTACTGTATTTATCATCATCGTTGGCGTGGTGTACAACGTGATACTGCGTTTTACCTGGGAACCGAAAGGCTTCCAGCTGGCGGTCGACGAGCTGCTGCATTCTGTGCTGCCGGTCATGTTCGTTTTCTTCTGGATACTTTTTATACCGAAGCATGACCTGAAAATGAAAGATTTTAACCCCTGGCTGCTTTACCCGCTCGTATACATCACCTATGTGATCACGCTTGGCCTGTTTACCGGCCATTACCCCTATCCTTTTGCGGATGCTTCATTGCTGGGCTATCCCAAGGCCCTGCTGAACGGGGCGGCCATGATGGCGGGCTTCTGGGCCTGCGCCTGGCTGCTGATGGGCATTTCGCAGTTGGGAAAACGCCGGAAAGCAGAGCACGTATAACCTTTTCACGCCACAGGAAACATGCATACAGAATTTATTCTAAATTGGGTGATAACTTTACCCCATGAAGCTCCTGGTGATCGAAGATGAAGCAGACCTCGCATCCAGCATAACAGGATACCTCGCGGATTACACCTGCGAAACGGCCGGTACGTTTGCCGAAGCGCTGGAGAAGATAGAACAGCATGAGTACGACTGCATACTGCTGGACATCATGTTGCCCGGCGGCGACGGCATACGCGTGCTGGAAGAATTCAAAAAGCTGAACCGGCAGGACGGCATCATTATCATCTCAGCCCGCAATGCGCTGGAAGATAAAGTGAAGGGGTTGAAAAAAGGCGCGGATGATTATATCGCCAAACCCTTCCACCTGTCTGAACTGGCCGCACGGATCCATTCCGTGATCCGCAGGAAGAACTTTTCCAACGCCGATGTGATCACGCAGCATGAACTGAGCATAGACCTCCTTTCCAAAAAACTGGAGGTGCATCAAAAAGAAGTGCCGCTCACCAAAAAAGAATTCGAGCTGCTGCTCTATTTCCTCGGCAACAAAAACAGGGTGATCTCCAAAAGCGCCCTGGCAGAGCATCTTTCAGGCGATATTGCGGATATGATGGACAGTCATGCCTTCGTATACGCGCATATCAAGAACCTGAGAAAAAAACTCACGGACGCCGGTTATGGCAACTACCTGAAAAACGTGTATGGCACCGGCTACAAGTGGGAAGATTGATCGTCATGTATGTTTCTGAATAAAGCCTTCAGGCACATCCCGGCCATCATTTTGCTCAAAATCGCGGTCAAACCCCGTTTTTATTGTTATTTTACTCCCGTAAACTCCCATCAGTTGAGTTTTTTGCAGGATTTTTGCAGCAACTAGTTTGTTAGTGAGCCCTTCATATGATCAAGCCGGGGACTTTTTTACACGTAAAACTATTGCAATGAGCACATCAACTGTAATTACGGGCACGGGCAGCTTTATTCCCCCGGTTATCAAATACAACCGGGAGTTTGCCGTCAACGATTTTTATACCAACGGCCAGGAGCGGATCCCCAATGCAGCTGAAGAGATCATTGAAAAGTTTCAGAAGATCACCGGCATATCTGAGCGGCGCTACGCCAAAGAAGGCATGGGCGCTTCAGACATGGCCTGCCTGGCGGCTAAAGATGCGATCGCAGACGCGGCCATTGACCCTGAAACCATTGACTACATCATCGTGGCGCATAATTTCGGGAATGTGATCAAACACACCATCCAGATGGATGCCGTGCCTTCCCTGGGCTCTCACGTAAAACATGCGCTGGGCATCGCCAATCCTTCCTGCATCCCGTACGACCTGCTGTTTGGCTGCCCCGGCTGGGTGCAGGGCCTCATGCAGGCAGACGTTTATTTTAAAGCCAAAGCAGCCCGGCGCTGCCTGGTGATCGGCACGGAAATGCTCAGCCGCGTGATAGACATCTACGACCGTGACAGTATGATATTCAGCGACGGCGCCGGGGCCTGTATCGCGGAAGCCCGTGAGGGCGCGGATAACGGCATCCTTGGCAGCAGCGCAGCTTCTTATACGCTAAACGAATTACAGTATATCAATATGGGAAAATCCAATTTCCCGGGGTCCGACGAGCGTATCCGCTTCATCAAAATGCAGGGGCGGAAAGTGTATGAATTCGCGCTGAAATATGTGCCGCTGGCCATCAAAAGCTGCCTGGATAACGCCGGGGTGGCCATTGCCGACGTACGTAAAATATTCATCCACCAGGCGAACGAAAAAATGGATGATGCCATTATCAAAGCGCTATATGCCTTATACGGGCAAACCGTTGTCACGGAAAACGTGATGCCCATGAATATCCGCGAACTGGGGAACAGCTCCGTGGCCACCATCCCCACTTTATTTGACATGGTGCGGAAAGGAGCCATCCCCCGGCACAGCGTTTCACCCGGCGATATTGTCGTGTTTGCCTCGGTGGGCGCCGGTATGAACATCAACGCCGTGTGCTACAGGATATAACAGGGCTGCGGTTATTTTTTCATGATATAAGCAAACAGGTCCTTCACCTCCTGGTCGGTCAGCCGGTCCAGCAGCCGCTCCGGCATTACGGACGATTGCTGCGCTTTCATTTCTTTCACCTGCGAAGCAGTCAGCACCATCTCCTTCCCGCCCAGGGACTGAAGCGTGATGGCATTCCCGTTCCTGGAAACGATCTTGCCTTCCAGCGTGCGCCCGTCTGTTGTAACGATGCGGTGGATCACATATCCCTCCCTGATGTCCGCATTGGGGTCGATAATGTTCAGCAGCATGCTGTTCAGGTTGTCCCGGTCGTACCCTGTAAGGTCCGGCCCTATGTTGCCGCCGGTATCGAACAGGCGGTGGCAGGCGCCGCAACTGTTCTGGTACAGCGTTTTCCCCTTGCTCATATTGCCGCCGCCGGATCTAATGATCTTCATATACCGCGCGATGCTTTCATTTTTTTCTTCGTTGGATGCCAGCTTCAGATGCGGCCACAGCCTGTTCACCTGGTCTGTTACTTCAGGGTCTTTGAGGAGTTTGAGCTTGCGGGCGGCCTGTTCGCTCACGTCGTCGCGGCTGATGGTCTTTGTTTTTTCGATCGCATCCAGGAAGGAAGCGGCCCATTGGGCCCTGCTGCACACCAGGTCTATCGCGGCATTGCGCACGTTTAGGTCGCCACGCAGCTGCGGGTATGCGGCTACTACTTTTGCGCCTATCTCAGGTGAACTGAAATATTGAAGGGCCTGGAGGCCGGTTTGTTTCAACGAGCCTGAGGAACCTGCGCTGGCCACCACTTTCAGCAAAGCGGGCACTGCTTTTTCTTTCCCGGTTTCGCCCATGATCCTGATGTAGGCGAGGCGGTGCCGCATTTCTGCCTTCCCGTCGCCGATGATCCTGATAGCCTGGTCCGCTGCTTTTGCATTGCCCTGCCTGATCTCCAGCGCCAGCGGCGCCCCAAACAGCTCAGCCTGGTAAGGCTTGATGGCTTTGGTAAGCGCGGGAGACAGGCCGGTAACGTCCTTTCCTCTCAATCCTTCACTTAGCCCGCCTATCAGTATCTTCGCCATGACCGGCGAAGGCGCCATTTCGATCAGTTGGGCCGCTGCTGTATAATTCTCTTCACCGCCCGGCATCACATACCGCTGTACCAGTCTTGGCAGGATGACCTGCTGTACCGTTTTCCCCTGCCACAGCTGGCGGTTACGGAACATGGCCAGTATCAGCCCGCGGTCGGTTTCGGCTTTTGCTTCCATGGCCCACCAGGTGAGCAATGGAATATCCGCGTCGCCCGCATCGTTCTTATTTTTCAGCAAGCCTTCTATCATGGCCACGGAAAGCGCTCCCGGCATGCGTTTGGCAGTGGAGGCCAGCTGGCTTCTTACTTCTGGATGCTGCTCTGCCTGCGCCAGCTGCACCAGTTCCCCTGCTACCTGCGGCGATGCGGCGTTCCCGTCTCCTGCAAACCTTACGGCCCAGTATCTTACGTACGGGTCTTTATGCCCAAGCGCAATCATAGCCACTTCATCGGTATATCCTTTGCTGCCGTGGATGGCCCAGAGCGCTTCCAGCGCCGTTTGCCCGTCGCCGGAGCGGAGCAGCGGCAGCAATGCAGGCACGAATGACCTGTTGCCACGGTTCGCGAATTGCAGCTGCGCCTGCTGGCGGAACCATTTGTCTTCGCTTTTTAATAAACCGTTCAGCTGTTCGGGCGTATATGTTTCCAGGTCGAAGCGGGGCAGCTTGCGCTGGCCTGTTTTATTCCGGAGGCGGTACACCCTGCCGGAAGATTTATGCCAGGTATCGCGCGGGTCCACGTGGGAAAGGCGGCTGTCGTACCAATCCGCCAGGTACACGGCCCCGTCCGGGCCGGCTTTGATGTTCACGGGGCGGAACCAGTGGTCGTCTGTTGTAAGCACCTTGTCTTCATCCACATTCTTAAAAGTAGAGCCGGAAGGCTCCATGCGGGTGAGCTGCACGAAGTTGAGCAGCGGGTTTACGGCGATCATTTTTCCATGGTATCTTTCCGGCAATGAAGTTTCCTCGTAACGGATGAGAGAATGCGTAAAACGTTTCCGCTCGCCCGTCAGCGGCATGCTGGGTAAATGCCCGAACGTGTAGGCGTTGGTGTAAGGGCCGTGTTTGCCGAGACTTTTCTGGTAATACCCGCCCTGCTTGAAGTTCGGGCCACGGTCGTAACCATTGTCGCCGGAGAACACTCTTCCTTTGCTGTCGAACTCCACGTTGAAGGTATTGCCGCCGCCTTCGGCGAACACTTCAAACACCTGCGTATCCGTGTTGTACCGCCATATGGCCTGCCCCTGGAATGCAATATTCTTTGAAACGGCTGAGCTCACGTTTGCAGTAGCGGTGCTGCCCTGCGCGCCATACAGCCAGCCATCGGGCCCCCAGCGGAGACTGTTGGCCACGGCATGCGTATCTTCCAGCCCAAAGCCTTCCAGGCAAACCTTCGGCGCTCCTTCAGGAATACCATCGTGATTGGCGTCAGGATAAGCAAGAAGATACGGAGGGTTCAACACCCAGATCTTACCACGGCCCGTTAATACACTCGTGGCAATATTTAATCCCGTGATGGCGTCGGTCGATTTGTCGAACCGGCCATCGCCGTCCGTATCTTCAAAGATGCTGATCTTGTCCGCGCCTTTCACGCCTGATGGCGGAGCGGCGGGTACTTTATCGAATTTTACGCGAAGGTAGTTGTCTACGCTGGTCACTTTTAGTCCTTGCGGATAAGGGTATTGATGATATTGCACCACCCACAGCCGCCCGCAGTGGTCGAAGCTCAGTTCTACGGGCTGCACTACCTGCGGTTCTGACAGCACAAGGTCCATCGCAAGGTCT
This sequence comes from Chitinophaga sp. YIM B06452, assembly GCF_039655965.1. Classification (NCBI taxonomy): domain Bacteria; kingdom Pseudomonadati; phylum Bacteroidota; class Chitinophagia; order Chitinophagales; family Chitinophagaceae; genus Chitinophaga; species Chitinophaga sp. YIM B06452. The sequence continues at coordinate 313,579 of NZ_JAWLKY010000002.1, forward strand.
GCAGGATAGCTGAAATGATTGAGGGCCTCCTGCGGCGGCGTTGGCAGCGACGAATCGCTGAGCGCGCCCACCCCGCTGAACGACTGCATATAGCGGGCAACATCTTCGTTGTCGCTCTCCGGCAGCCGGGAAGCTGCGGCTGTGCTGTCTTTCCCGCCGTTCTTTTTGCCCTTCTGGTTGCAGGCTGCTCCAAATGCTGCCAGGCTTGCGCACATCAGCCAGACTTGTATATTCCGATTCATTTGAAATTGTTTTCCAAATACTGTTTACTGCTTAATAAATATGCTTCTCTCCTGTAAGCCTCCACCCGTAAGCACCACCAGGTAACTGCCACGAATAAACGTCGAAACATCCAGCGGGTGACGGTTCTGGCCTTTCTTCACGGTGATCTGCTGCCGTTGCATCAATGCGCCCTGCATGTTGAATATTTCCACGTTCACCACACCGTGCTCCGCCGCAACAAAATCCGCCACCATCGTTTTGCTGGCGGGATTGGGGAAGAGCGTAAATTTTTTCTCTTTATTCTCCCCTGTATGCAAAGCCGCCAGCGCAGCCGTATCCGTGTATGCCAGTTCAGATGCGCGACGGGCAGCATCCGGCACTTTCAGCTTAATGGTTTTCGCAAAGCCATGCTCCAGCGTAAACGAAGCCGTGACCGTTGTAGCCTGGTTTGTGATGGCCACGCCCGAAAGGTTTTCCACTACGTCCCAATTGCCGTTCAGCACCAGGCTCACGGTGCGGGGAAGCGCCCGCCAGTAATAATTAAATGCAGTTTCCGTCTGGATGTTCATATCCGGCGAATTGACCGTTACCGTAATGGTATCGCCGCTTTCGCGGATACCGGCTATGCATACGGCAGACACGCTCTTGATATGCCCGGTGTTCACGGCGGTATTGGCTTTGAAGAATACATAGCCAGTCAGGTTAAGCGGGTTGTATTTGACGATATGCATGGTATCCGTTTGTTTGAGGATGCTGTACAACGTGCCGCCCGCCAGCTGCGTAGCCAGCGCCTGCATGGCTGTGGGCGTTATGCCCGGCGCCACCACGTAATGATATTTTGCACTCACGGGGTTCACGCCATGGTTCATCCAGGCTTTGCTGGCGTAGGCGGAGTCGTAGGAATTGGGAAGGCTGGGGTTGGACACGGTTTCTTTGGGCGTGATTTGTTTCCCCCTTATCACGCGCACTGTTCCGTTGCCCTGTGGGATATAATACCCGGTAGACTGGCCATTCAGCAGCCAAAGGTCTGCCGGCTGCGTGTCTATCGTCTGGTCGTATGTGGAATTGGAAACCGGGGTAACGGAATTCACATAAATATCCGCATTGCTTGTTTTATTGACGGCCTGAAAAAAATTAGTGGCCACATTCCCCAAACCATTCAGCGCATTGATGCTGCTGCCGAGGCAAACCAGGATACTGTCGAACGCGAACACGGACTTTTTCGCTTTCAGCCGCGAGGGGCTATAGTTCCCATTTGCTTTCTCATCCAGGTTTAAACCGAAGATGCCCTCCTGCCCCAGCGACAGCGAACCTGCAAAGTTGTTGTTCTGGAATTCCATGGCCGTCGTTTTTAAAGGCTGCAAGCCCGCGAAATCGGGGAAGTGAACAGTGGTGGTGCCGGGCATCACATTCCAGTCCCAGCCTTTGCCGGCGAGGATGTAGCCTGTAGCCGCCAAAGTGCCGCCATATAACACTTCCAGGGTACCATAACTCTGGTACCGGCCATAGCGGTTTTCGGCGCTGTAGATCTCCGCGCCGAATATCTTGCTGGTAAACCCGCGCATCACCGCCACCCAATTGCTTTTCCGCTGAATGCCCAGCGCGCCGTAGTTGTATTGATAAAAACCGTCGGCGGATACAGGCGGTGCGGGGAATGTGCCGGTGCCGGTTACGGCATTATAAAAACCGCCCATCACCGGGTCTGCCGTTGTTCCTTTGATATCCCCGCCCACCAGCACAAACTTTTGAAACTGCGCAAGGCTTACGGGCAATGCAGCGGGAAACGGGTTCCTGCCTGATTCCGCATGCGCGAAGAGCACGCCGCCGGAAGAGCCTGCCAGCAGGTATTTAAAGCCAAGGCTGATGTTCTCGTAAGCTGCAAGGTCCACGCGGTATACGGTGCCTTTCAGCAGATCCGCCATGTCTATCCACTTGCTCCAGGCCCCCATGTAGCTGGTATGCTGCGAGCCGTGGTGATAGCCCACGCCGTCAGGTTTCATGCCGTCGCGGCCGCCGAGGCCGGGAACAGTATTGCGCTCCAGGAAACGTTTTACCATTTTCACATCTCTCACTGCCGCATTATCATCAGGGTTGGCAAGGGCCAGCTCGAAAAGGAATGCGATGCGGATGTTCAGGTAGTCTACGCTGTAACCTTCCATGAACGTTGCGCCGTAGACCACGCTGTACTCATTGCTCCATTTGAGCATGTCCAGCACTTCGGCCCGCAGGTCAGCCGGGTACAATGGCAGGGCTTCAAGAAAACCGACGGGGAATGTGCGCGCATTGGGATAAGAATTCGTCTGGTGCACGATCCTCCCTCCTTCCGCCAGGCCTTCGCTCAGCAGGTATCTTGTAAATAAGAGCAGCTTGTTTTCCGCATCGGTATCGCCGGCTTTTGCGCCCCTGGCCAGTGAAGCGATGTAGTTGGAAAATATCACCAGCGAATCCGCGCGGTAAATGTTGTAAATGCCCCTGCCGTTGAGGCTGCCGTCTGCATGGGTCTGTACCTGGCAGCCCTGCACAAAGTTCTTGGCGATGGTTAACAATGTATCGGCGCCGGCAACGCGGGCAAAACGCATCCTGAGCACTGCAAGGTCGGCAAGCTCCGCGGATGTGGCGGCGGTAACAGGCATGTCGGGCCCGCTTTCCCAGTTGGGCAGCACATTCAGGTAAGGCGCGTTGGTGACGTGCTGCCTGAAATCCGCGTAATCCGGCCATACATGGGGGCCGGGAATGCGTACATCTGCATTGCCGATGAGCCTGGCTTCGTCTATATGCAGGGTGCAGCTGTCTGCCGGGTTTACAGGGAGATAGGTGATGCGCATTTCCTCGAGGTTGAAGGGAGACGCCGCTATGCCGCTGCTGTAATCGTAGTAATAAGACCGGTGGAATTCGCGCCAGCCTTTGAAATTGAGCAACATCTTCCCTTCGCGGCGCACTACGCCGGTTTCGTCCAGGAACTGGAACAGCAGCGTGTCGTTGGTAGCAGCCGGGGAATGGAAAAATATCTGCGCCTGCGAATTGGTGGCGTTGTTCAGCTCCGCGGAAGGAATGGCCAGCGCAGCAGCGCTGAGATACTCGCCGTTTTTTGCCTTCCATAACAGTGCCTGGCCGCCGGCCTTCACATGCTGTGGGCTTAAAGACAATGCCGTGGCCGAATTGGTATTCCAGTTCATCGGCAACGCACTGTCGAAGGAAACGAATCTTTGCTGGGATTTAACCTGACCGCACACTGCCAATGTCATTACTGCAAAAAGTAAAAATGTTTTCATTGCTAAAGTGTTTTAATACATCTGATTAAATAACCGCATGCTATCATTTCAGGCGGCGGTGGAACATTTCTTCGTAGTGGGCAGACGGGAGGAAGATGCCCCCGCTTTGCCGGTAATAGTCATCATTCAGCTCAAACACCCCGTCGCGCGGCTGCGTCCATGATGCGCCGGCCAGCGGGTGCCAGGCGCTCATATTCTTCCAGTTGCGGTAATTCATATCGCCGTTGGTTTCCATGATCCCCATGCCGATACCCGGGAAAGGCATCAGGCGGGCGGCAATGTTTTTGTTCCATTCCACGAGCACGGGGTTCACCGTCAGGTCCGCGCACAGGCAGGGTATTTTCTTTTCCGCGGCCAGCGCGGCTATTTTCATGGACAAAGTGAGCGTTTTGGCAATGCCTTTCAGCACCATGGCCGTGTATCCCTGTCCGATCCTGCGCAGGGCGCCGGCTTCGTCATGCACGCTTTCATCTGCCGCCATGCGGATGCCGGTGTCTGATACGTCTTCGTCGTTATGCTCGGCCAGCGGCTCTTCATAAAAAAGGATATGCTCCAGCGCACCGGTCTTTTTTGCGTGATCGAGGTAACGCAGCAGCAGTTCCTTCTTTTCATACCGGCCGTTCGCGTCGAGGGTGTAGATCAGCTTGCCGGTGGCGGTGTGCGGCGTGCGCAGGTCTTTCAGCACACGGTGCACCTGGCTCAGCCGCTGCATGTCTTTCTCCAGCATTTCAGCCTGCGTGCCGGGGTAGCCTGTTTTGATCTTGAACACAAAATATCCCGCGGCTGCGGCCCGTTCCAGTTCTTCTACGGGCATGCCGTAAGGCACCTGGTAAGTAACCGCCACTTTGCTGTTTTGATGGGACAGCCCTTTCTTATAAGGCGCAGGTATCATCGCGTCAAAGCTCTCAAGGCCGTTCTCCGCGGCATACAGCAGCCAGGCCGCATTGTCTGCGCTTACCAGCGCATTGTATACGAAATTGGTGTGCAGGTCTTTTCTCCCGGTGATCTGCCGCGCTTCGGCCAGCAATTGCGGGAAAATGGTTTCCTGCAACATTACGGGGTCGGTGAAAGGCGTGTTCTTTATGAGTTTCAGTGCCCTTACGGCCACGAGGTACATCAGGGCATTGCCTTCCGTTTCAGTATGCGAGGCGAACATTTCCGCGTCGCCATACAGTACGCTTTGCGTCGCGATGCCCGTTCTGCTTTTGCCGGAGGCCGCCTGCAAGCGCGAAGCCACCTGCCACAGCTCGGTGAGGTAACCGCCTTTGAAACCGAATGGCCGCAGCAACGCTTCGCGTTCAAAATCCGAATCGGCGTGCGTCACGGTGATGTTGCCGGCGGGCTTTGCCAGCACGCGCGAAAGGCCGCTGCCGCTGAGTGCGGCCGCCATGCCGGCGTTCTTCAGAAAAGCTCTCCTGTCCATCATTCGGTAACAGTTACGTCTATTGCTTTTACGACTTCTCTTACACCGTAGATGTTGGCGTTCTTCGCTACGAAATAAGCCTTGTAAACACCCTTCGTCCTGTAAGCGTAAGCGAACACAGCAAGCCTGGAATCGGAATTGCCTTTCACCGCCAGCGATTTGTTCACGCCATCGGGCGCGCCGGGCACGTATTCATTCCCGGCTTCGCCGGAATAAAAGGAAATAATACCCGCCGTGCCTTCAAATTCAAACACGCCTTCTTTCCCCGCCTGGAAAGTAACAGCGGCGGACCGCACATTAAAATCAGGCGTTTCAGGCAATACTTCCTTTTTGCATGCCATCATCAGCAGCATGCAGCAGATCATTTGTACATATTTCATCGATACGAGTTTTAATAATGCATTACCAACCGGGATTTTGGGTCAATGCCCTGTTTAAGGTTAATTCTTTGGTGGGAATAGGCCATAGTGTATTCCTCTCCGTTATATTGGGCCCGAAACCTTTAATAAAAAGGTTCAGATAGGCCGGCGTGGTGAGGGTTCCCAGGTCTTTTTCGATGGTAGCGGAAAGCGTGTGCATCCGCTCCACGAAAATGCCCCAGCGGATCAGGTCCGCTTTCCTGAACGTTTCACCATTCAGCTCGCGCGACCGTTCATCCTGTATGAACTTGCGGAACTGGTCCTTGCCAGCTGTTGCAGCCGCAGGCATTTCCGCGTCTGCAGCAGTATAGATCGTCGCTGTAGCCGCTGCGCCCGAGCCGTTGCCGCCGATAAAGGAGATCGCCGGAGCAGACGTATACCCGGTACCGTTAGCTTTCCCGTACATCGCGTCGTTGGCGAATACGATGCCGGTCACTTTCCCGCCTGCAACAGTAGCAGTGGCGGTAATGCCGGAACCGCCGCCGCCCGTGAATGTCACGGTTGGAGCCGTAGTGTATCCCTCGCCGCCGTTGGTGATCGTGACAGATTTTATACCGCTGCTCCATCCTCTCCTTCTTACTTTATTCACCGCCTCTATAGCGTCAGGAGTTGGGCCGGAAATTTCATTCTCCGCTTCGGCAAACATCAGCAGCACATCGGAAAAGCGCAGCAGCGGGCAGTTGGTGGGTGTGCCGGTATTGTTCTTGGGCAGCACGATCTCGTATTCGCGGCGGTATTTCCCCGGCCAGCGGTTATACGCGGTGTTGCGGTTTACGGAAGTGAGAAAAACCTTGTGATTGGCAGGCTGGCTGGCGGTACCATAGTTGAATGTCGCGATACACCAGTCGCGGCGGGCGTCGCCTTCCTGGTAACGGTAATAATTGTCCGCCGTGGCTTTGATGCCGGCGTAAGCAAAACCGGTCTGCGTATTCTGCGTAGCAGGACCATTCACATCCCCGAGGGAACCTGTTTCCGTGTAGGCGTCAGATTTATTCCCCCAGTATTCCACTTCCCATAAAGATTCTTTGATATCGTACTTGTCAGATATGAGGTTGATGAACACGCCGGGATAAGAAGGATTCAGGGCGTGACCGGCTTCAGCGTCGTCTATCACTTTTTTGGCCCAGTTGCGTGCCTCAAGGTATTTGGCAGTTTCTCTCACCGGGTAGCCGGCCATATGCAGGCATACCCTGGCCAGGATGCCACGCACGGCGGATTTGTTCACCCTGCCGCCAAAGCCCAGCTGCTGTATAGGCGCCACCAGCGCTTCTGCCTGCGTCATATCCGCGATGATGCGCTCGTATACTGCCTTGGCCGTTGCCTTCGGCACGTCCACATCATTAAGGGATTTAGGCGGCTCCAGTACCAGCGGCACGCCGCCGAAGCTCTGCACCAGCATAAAATAGTAATATGCCCGCAGGAATAAAGCCTCTCCTTTTACTTTTGAACGGATGGCCGCGTCGATAGACGGGTTGTTGTCCACGTTGGCAAGCAAATAATTGGCGCGCCCGATGCCGATGTAGAGATTGCTCCAGAAGCTCTGGAAATCGGGATGGGCGGCGGTATAATCGTAAATATGCAGGCCGCTGAGCGGGGAATTCTTTACATACCAGTGCTCGTCGCCTTCGAAACCGAAACGAAAATGAATGGGGTTGGAATACAGCGTGCCCAGGTTGTCGTACACGCCGTTCAGCGCAATATTCAGCTGCTCTGCCGTGCGGTAATAATCAGCGGGCTCCAGGAAATCTTTCGGTTTGCGGTCCAGCTTCTCTACGCAGCCCGTAAAGCCTGCAAGGATAAAAACGGCGATCAATAAATTTCTGTACTTCATGTTGTATAATATGAGCGTCAGGAATTAAAAAGTGACATTCAGGCCAAACACGATCGTTCTGGCGATCGGGTAAGCGGAAAAATCGAAGCCGGGCGTGAGCACGGAACTACGCACAGATACTTCGGGGTCCATGCCGGAGTAGCCGGTGAACGTAAGCAGGTTCTGCGCAGCCGCCGTGAGCCTGAGCTTGTTCACATGCAATACCTTCAGCCATCTCTGCGGAAGATTGTAGCCGAGCGAAACGGTTTTGAGCCTGAGATAGGAACCGTCTTCCAGCACGCGCGACGAATAGCTGCCAATAGTGCCCTGGCCGCCTGCTTTGAAATTTTTGTTGGTGGGATTGGTTTCGCTCCAGCGGTCCAGGTAGCTGGCAAACTGGTTCAGGCTGAGCCTGATGTTGCCGTTGCCTTCGAACATGTAACGGTTGGCGTTCAGGATGTCGTTACCGTAAGACCATTGCAGGAACACGTTCAGGTCAAACCCTTTCCAGGAGAAGTTATTGGAAAAACCGCCGGTATGGATGGGCTGCCCCCGGCCGATCACCACGAGGTCTGCCGGGGTGATATTGCCGTCGCCGTTCATGTCGCGGTATTTGATGTGGCCCGGTTGTGCGGCCGCGCCGTTGTTGGTGATGCCGGGCTTCAGGGTATAAACGCCTGATGCGGATTTATCGAAGTCCGTCAGCTGGTATACGCCGTCGAAGATATACCCGTAGAACATGCCTGCGGGCTGGCCCACCTGCGAAATGTACGGCGGATTGTTATTGTATTGCGTTTCGAAGCTCACCGTGGAATACAGCGCGTCCTGCCCCCTCACCAGTTCCAGTATCTTGTTCTGGTTGAAGCTGATGTTGAAATTGCTGCTCCATTCAAAATCCTTCGTCCTGAAATTGACGGTCTTCAGCCCCAGCTCTATCCCCTGGTTCTGTATCTTCCCGATGTTCTGCTGCGCCTGTAAAATGCCCATGGTAGCGGGCAGGTCGGCATTCAGCAGCAGGTCGCTGGTGATCTTGCGGTACCAGTCTGCCGTAAATTCTATGCGGTTGCCGAACAGGCCGAGATCGTAGCCGATGTTCAGCTGGCGGGTGGTTTCCCATTTCAGATTGCTGTTGCCCAGGCCGGAAATGATGGCGCCTTTGCCCGGCACGCCGTTGTTGAAGGAATAAGAGCTGGCAACGGGAAAACTTAATCCTGAAAAAGCGTCATAGTTCCCCACGCGGTTGTTGCCCGTGCTGCCGTAACTCACTCTCAGCTTGGAGTTGGAAACAAACGCCAGCCCTTTCATGAATTCCTCTTCCTGCATGTTCCATGCAAAAGACCCGGAAGGGAAATAGCCCCATTTATGCCCTTTGGCGAATTTGGATGAGCCGTCTCCGCGGAAAGTGAACTCCAGCATGTATTTGGAGCGGTAGTTATAGCTCAGCCGCCCGAAGAAGGACGCGATAAAATTCTCGCCCGAGCTGGCGAACGAGGAATATGGTATGCCTTCGTCGAGGCCGGGCATAGACAGCTGCTCGTTAGGCAGGTTCTGCGCCGCGTAGCCGTATGTCTCGGCCCGGTAGTCCTGGAACGATACGCCGCCCAGCGCGGTGATCTTATGGTCGCTGTTGATGGTGGTATTGTAGGTAACGGTGTTGTCGTTAGACCAGATGTTTGTTTCCGTAAAGGTCACGGAACCATGCTGCCCTCTTACATTCCGCGGGTTCAGCGGGCTGCCCTGCACGGTCTTGGAATTGTAGAAGATGTCGCCCCGCCGCTGGCGGTTAGACATAGAGCCGGCGAACCTGAACACGAGATTGGATACCGGGCTGTAGGTCAGGTAACCGTTTGCCAGGAAGTCGGAGGTGCTGTTCCTGTTGTATTCGTTATTGCTGGTGGTAATGGGGTTCAGCCGGATGTCGTACTGGTTGATGAAGGCCATATCACCGTCATCGTCCAGCAGGTCCACATTCGCATCGCCGGCGATGGGCCTGTAGCCCCATGCGCGCGACAGCAGGTAGGTGGTGAACATTGGGCCGTTGCCTTCAGACAGCGGCTGTCCGTTCGTATTGATCCTGCTGTAATTGACGGTGATGCCGGCTTTCAGCTTGCTGCCAATGGACTGGTCTATCGCTGCGCGGCCCTGGTAGCGCTTGTAGCCGGAGTTAATCACGATTCCCTGCTGGTCGTACACGGAACCGGAAATGGAATACCGCGTTTGCCCCGTGCCGCCGCGGATGGCAATGTTGCTGATGAGGATGGGCGACTGGCGGAACACCTGGTCCTGCCAGTTGATGCCTTCCGCGCCGCGGTAATCTTCCAGCGTGCGGCCATTCTGGAAATACGTGTTGGCGGCGGAGGTCTTGTTCAGCTCTGCCTGGTATTTTACAAATTCATAGGCATCCATCACGGGGATCGTTTTCTGCACCTGCTGCACGCCGTAGGAAGTGTTGAAGGTCACTACAGGCTTGCCTATCCTGCCTTTCTTGGTTTCCACCAGTATCACGCCGTTTGCCGCCCGGGAGCCGTAAATGGCGGTGGCGGAGGCGTCTTTCAGGATGTTGATCGTTTCAATATCGTCGGGGTTCAGCATACCGTCTTCCGGGTCTTCTATCGGGAAGCCGTCTATAACATACAATGGTGAATTGCTTTGCGTAAGGGAGTTGGCGCCACGGATCACGATGTTCATGCCTTTGCCGGGCTGGCCGTCCTGCGAGGACACCTGTACGCCGGCAATGCGCCCTGCCAGCGCTTCGGAGAACGACGCTACGGGCGCTTTGGCAAGGTCTCCCATATCTACCTGGCCTACAGCGCCCGTGAGATCCGCTCTTTTTACCGTGCCATAGGCCACCACCACTTCCACCTGGCCCAGCGTATTGGCCTGCTGTTTCATGCGGATCCTGCCGAGGTTCAGGTCTGCGTTTTCGGTAACGTTAACGGGTATACGCAGCGGTTGGTATCCCAGGCAGGAGATCTCCAGCTGGTAGCTGCCCGGGGCCACGCGCGCGAGTAAAAATGCGCCCCGGTTGTCCGTCGAAGTGCCTTTGTTCCCGGGCATCAGCCTAACGGACGCACGCTGTACGGGTACAGCGGCACTGTCTTCCAGCGTGCCGGTGATGTTGCGCGCAATCAGCGCCACCTGCGTGGCCGCGCCCCTGCCGCTTTCCTGTTTGCGGTAGATCAGGATGGTCTTGTTGCTGATCTCGTAACCCAGCGCCTGCCCCTGCAAGGCAGCGTCCAGCAGGCGTTCCAGCGGCATGTCCACAGCATGCAGCGATACCGGGCGGCTGCCGTTCAGCACTTTTTTGTTGCTGAACACAACGTAGCCCGTTTGTTTTTCGATGATGCTGAAAACTTTGGTAAGGGGCATGTTACTGCCCGAAACGGTCACGGTCTGGGCAATATTCTTCCCCGAAACATGCAGAAAAAAAACCAGCAACAGGTAAGCGGTGTATCTCATGGCGCGGAACATTTTGGCAAAGGGCCCGGGCATGACGGGGCCCCTGCAAATAGCTTTAAATTGCATACTTTTACATTGATTTGGTTGACTAATAACCAGTCTGCCGCGACTGTGCGTATTCATCGTCCGCCAGGTCACCGATGCGCTCCGGGCCCTAATCCGGGGCGTATTCTTTTTGTGACGGCGGTGTTTTTTATGTTGCTTCCGTTATTTTATTTTACCTGCCGGTGATCACCACGAGCCTGTTATTTCCTTCCAGCCTGTATTCCAGCCCTGCGCGTTCCAGCATTTTGAGCATGGCGGAAAGCGGCATGGCGCGCTGCATTTTGCCGTAGAATTCCATGTCCGGTATGCCGTTTTCATATACGATCTCTATGTTGTACCAGCGGGAAAGCTGGCGCATCACTTCTGCCAGCGAAGCATCCTGGAAATTGAACAGGCCGTTCTTCCAGGCTACGACCTTGTCAACATCCACATCCCTGTTCACTTCCAGCCCTGCGCCTGTGCTCACGGCCTGCTGGCCCGGGGAAAGCTGTATGCCGGCTGCGCCTGCCGTTACTTTCACTTTGCCGCTGAGCAAGGTGGTGGTGATATTACGCTCATCCGTATATGCGTTGACGTTAAATGAGGTGCCCAGCACCAGTATTTCCGTTTCTTTATTCACCGTTACCTTAAACGGCGCGGAGGCATCCTGTGCTACTTCAAAATAAGCTTCGCCGGTAAGCTCCACTTTTCTTTCATTTTTACTGAACGATACGGGGAAACGGATGGATGAAGCGGCATTGAGCCATACTTCCGTGCCATCGGGCAGGCGCAGGCGGTACTGGCCGCCGGGAGGCGTGGCAAGCGTGTTGTAGGTATTCTGACCGGCCCCGTTGGCAGCGTATTGCAGGCGGCCGTTCTGTTGGGCGATGGCCCCTCCTTTCTGATTGATCTGCCTGGCGGAACTGTCTACCGTTACCACGCTGCCGTCTGCCAGGGTGAGAATGGCTTTATTGCCGCCCGGCTGTATATCCGCCACCTGGGCGGTTTCCGGGGTTTTCGTGTTATTATCGAGCAGAAAGTACACGCCTCCGGTCATCACCAGCAGCAGCACGGCGGCCGCGGCGGCGAAGTACAGTTTCAGCCTGCGTATGCGCGGCCGGGAAGGGATGCCTGCTTCTATGCGGGAATAGATGCGACGGAAAACTTCTTCATCGGGCTCCTGCCAATATTTTTCCGCTTCAAGATTGCCCAATACCATCTCTTCAAATTGCGCCAGGTACAGCGGATCGTCCAGCAGTTCTTTCAATTGCCGCTCCTCCGCCGCAGTGGCAGCGCCTGTTACGTATTTATCTGTCAGTTCTTCCAGCAGGGCCTTGTTCATCATGTTTTGAATGCAGTTAACAATAAAGACGCAAAAGGAAAACAGTACCGGGGATGGGTTTGTAAAAAAATCAGATATTCTTAATTCCTATATGTAATACAGGCAGAATATGAGCATATGCAGGTGGTTGCCGTTGTTCTTAAGATAAGTACGGAGAAAATTGAGGGCGAGGGTGATGTATTCGCTCACCGTGTCTTTGGAGATGCCGAGTTCGGCGGCTATCTCAGCATGCGATTTCCCTTCGAGGCGGCTCATTTCGAAGACCCGTTTCCGTTTGGGCGGCAGCTGCTCAATGCCTTCGCGCAGCAGGTTGTTCAGTTCCTTCAGCTCCAGCTGGCTGTCTGGTATATAAAGTGTTTCCGTTGCGTCCGTTTCTTCCGCGGGATGCGTTGTGGCGAGCTTTACCCGCAGGCGCGACACGATCTTGTTCCTGGCGGTGATAAACAGGTAACCGCGGAAATTCTCTATGTTGGGTAGTGTTTCCCGTTTTTCCCAGATGGCGAGAAAAACATCCTGCGTCAGCTCTTCGGCCTTTTCCGGCGAGCGCAGGTAAGCCAGCGCATGGGCGTAGATGTTGGGCCAGAAAGCTTCCACAATGGTCTTCAGCGCCTGCTGGTTGCCGGCGGCCATCTCATGTAATAAATATGCCTGGTTTTGAATATCCGCGTACATCCCGTGGTGGCTGGCTTGGTGATCCGACCCTGGTCAATATCGGGACTAAAGTATAAAAAAGAACAGGAATTCCGCTCAATCGTTTCAATATCCTTTTTCAGGGGTAGCAGAATCCACCGCCACCATGCCGTTCAGGGTGATGAGGTTACTAATGGCATCGCCGATGGTATTGTTGAAATAGACATAGACATCTTTCCCTTCGTTCATCCATTGCCGGACCTGCGCGGCATACCGGTGAAGGTGCGCATCATCGTACCCGCCCCTGTAATCGCCCGCCGGGCCGTGAAAACGCAGGTACACGAAACGCGCTTTCCTGTTCATCCGCACATTCATTGATCCTGGAATGTCGTGCAGCACCACGCTGCAGGCGTGTTCGTCCGCCAACTCATATACCTCGCCGATGTACCACGAAGGGTGCCTGAATTCGAGCGCTACCTTCCAGCCATGCGCAGGGCGGATATGTTGCAGTATGTCCAGCAGCTGCTCCACTTTGCTGAATTGCTCCACGGTGACCGACGGTGGGAACTGTACCAGCAGGCAGCCTTTTTTACTGCCCGCCTGGCTGATCACTTCCATGAAATGCAAAACGTCTTTGGGTTGGTATTCCAGACCTTTGGCATGGGTGATCTCCCGCCAGAGCTTAAAGGTGAATGCAAAATCATCCGGCACACTATCCGCCCATTTCTTTACCGTAGCAGCTTGCGGCACTTTGTAGAACGAGCTGTTTATCTCAATGCTGTTGAACAGGGAACTGTAATAGGTGAGTCGGCTTTTGTCGCGGAACGCGGGCGGGAAAGCTTGTTTATTGGGCACAGGCAGCACCAGGCCGCTGGTGCCTGATCTGAACACGACTTTACGGGTATGTTGCCTTCCTGCCATAAAAAGCTATTCATCAAAAACCCCACCAGTATGTTGCATGCAGAAAAATCGCGGATTCTTTGTAAATTCAACCCGTGAATGCTGACGTTCACACGAAACATTTACCAATCAAAATCGGGTGGAAAGTTATTCAGATATGGATCTGATCGGGATGATCAGGGGGAATGACCACGACGCTTTCCGGGAGCTGTACAGGCGGTATTGGGAGCCGTTGCTGCTGCAGGCGGCCGGCAAAACCGGTTCGCTGCAGGATGCGGAAGATATCCTGCAGGAGCTTTTCGTACATCTCTGGGAAAAACGGTCTGGTTTATTTATTACCGGCGCTGTAGGCGCTTATCTTTTCACGGCGCTCCGCAACAGGATCATCAATTATTTCCGCGCACAGCTCACCCAAACCACGCATATCCGCGAAATTTCCGGCACGCTGCCCCAGGCAACAGACCATCACCAGGCGCCCCTGGCCATCAAGGAACTGGCCGCGCAGGTAAAGGCCGAGCTGGACCAGATGCCTGAAAAAATGCGCACCGTTTATCTCAAAAGCCGCGAAGAAGGCCTCTCCGCCCCTGTGATTGCCTCGCAGCTCTCTATTTCCGAACAGACCGTCCGCAACCAGATATCCAACGCGCTCAGGCGCCTGAAAGGCAAGGTCGCAGCGTATTACCGCGGCCATTCCCTGCCAAACTCCCTGTAGGCAAAGTTTTTCTTTATTCTCCCCTCCTTTTCAAAAAATATTTTCCCGCCATCTGGTATACCCGGCATTTTGAAGTGTCTTATTAATAAAGCCGGTTTTGGATACGCATAAACACATAGCGCAATTATTAAAGAAGTACGCCGAAGGCACCTGCGCCCCGGAGGAAAAGGCCATTGTGGAACAATGGTATGCCTCCCTGCCCGGTCAGCCCGGCGAACCGCTGCCTCCTGCGGAAGGGGACCTGCTCTGGGAAAAGATCGCAGCCCGCACCGGCGGAGAATTGCGTCCCCGCCGCTTCATCCGCGGCATACGCTGGGCCGCGGCGGCAGCCATATTGATCGCAGCATCTGCGGCGTTATGGCTCGCCCGTCCAAAACCAGGCGCTGAACTGCAGCAGATCACCGCCGCGGCAGGCAACATCGTGCCGCTATCCCTGCCCGATGGGTCCCGCGTTTGGCTCAGCAGCGGCGCCAGCGTGCGCTACCAGCCCGGCTTTACGGAAGGCCGTCATGTAGTGCTGGAAAAAGGCGAAGCCTTCTTCGATATCAAACAGGACGACCGGCATCCCTTTACCGTGGAAGCCCGCGGCACCCGCACGCGCGTGCTGGGCACTTCTTTCAGGATCAACGCCGGCCTGCCGGAAGAAGCCGTGGAAGTGACCGTGATCACCGGTAAAGTACAGGTGGAAGGAAAAAGCCAGCCGCCCGTGGTGCTCAGCCGCCAGGAGTCTGCCGCCTTCAAACCGGCGCAACCCGTACCGGCTGTGAAACAAACAGACACGGCACCGGCAGCCCCGCAATCCGCGCAGGCCCGCGAAGGATGGCAGGTGCGCTCGCTGGAGCTGGACAATGTGTCTACCGGCGAACTGGCCCTGCTACTGGAAAGCATTTATAACGTACGCTTCAGCTTCGAAGAAGAACGGCTGAAAGCATGCAGGAATACCATCAGTATCAATACCGGCCGCCCGTTGCCGGAAATACTGGACAAACTGAAATTGATCAACCATCTTGAATATAAGGTCACACCGGGAGGAATTTTGATTTACGGCGCCGGATGTGGCGACATTTAAAATAATTAGACTGAGCTGCAGCAAAGGCTGCATATTGATTCCACACGCATATTGTTCGACATAAAAAAAGTGCCCGCGAAAACGGGCACCGGAACGTTATTCCGGTTACACTGCCTTGGTCTGGTAAACTTGCAGGCGGTGCACCGGCTGGTATTTTATTGTTTAACAACAAAAACCGTAACAAACAAATTTATGAAAAAACCGCCATTAACGTTAATTATCAAGTTTATGCGGGTAGTGATGCTTACATCTCTTCTTTTTGCTACGGCCATGCTGGCATCCGCCAGCAGCAAAGGCCAGCTGCTGGACAAGGAACAATACTCGGTTTCTTTCCGCAACGAATCCCTCGAAACCTGCATCCGCAAGATCAGGAGGCTGACGGGCGTCGAATTTGCCTACAATCCCGAAGAGCTGAAACAGTTCAGCATCACGGAAAAACGGTTTACCCGGCAAAACCTGGGCAGCATTCTCGGCAGCCTGCTTTCCTCCACCCCGCTGGCTTTCCGCGAGATGGACAACAGCATCGTGATCTACAACCCGGTAGAAGAACTTGCTGCCCCGCAAGACCAGAACGTAACCGGCACCGTGACCAACAATCATGGCGAAGCCCTGCCGGGCGTGAGCATCCGCGTGAAAGGCAGGCTTACCGGCGTTGTGTCTGACAAGAACGGCGCGTTCAATATCCGCTGCCGGAAGGGCGACGTGCTCGTCTTCTCCTTCCTTGGCTACCTCCAGCAGGAGGCCATTGCAGGCAACAGTCCCCTCCGCATCGTGCTGCAGGACGACAATGCGGAACTGAAAGAAGTGATCGTGGTAGGTTACGGCGAACAGCGCAAGCGGAACGTTGTAAGCGCCATCGGCACGATAGATTCCAAAGAGATACAGCGCTCCCCGGTCATTAAAGCCTCCGACGCCCTTGCGGGCCGCGTGCCCGGGCTCATGGCGGTGAAAAGCGCAGGCGGGCCCGGCAGGGGTTCAGACCTTTACATCCGCGGCTTCAGCACGCTCAACAGCGGGCCGCCGTTGAACAGTCTTGCCCCGCTCGTGGTGATAGACGGCATTCCCGGCCGCGGGCTGGACAACCTGGACCCGAACGAGATCGAGACCGTTTCCATCCTGAAAGACGCATCCGCCAGCGCCGTGTATGGCGCAAGAGCGGCCAACGGCGTTATCCTCGTCACCACCAAAAAAGGCGTTCGCGGCGCCCCTTCCATTTCGTTGAACAGCGGCGTCGTAATGCAGCGCCCTACCCGTCTTTATGATATTCTCGGCTCCTACGATTATGCCGTATTGTTCAACGAAGCGCATAAGAACGAAGGTTCTTATAATCCCGCCGCTGGCCGCGGGTATACAGACGCAGAGCTGCAAAAGTTCAAAGACGGCTCCGACCGCGATGTATACGCAGATACCGATTGGTACGATGAAATACTCAGCGACTACGCCATACAAACACAGCATAACCTTTCCGTAAGCGGCGGCGCGGAAAAAACGCGGTATTTCGCATCAGCGGGCTACGCTTACGAAGGCGGCCTCTTCAGCCTTGCGAAATATAACCGCTACAACTTCCGCCTCAACCTTGAATCGAAAGTGGGCAAAAACCTCACCTTCAGCATACAAAGCAATGGCATGGCTGCAAAGTCCAACGACATGGGCAGCTTCAATCACGATTACGTGATCCAGTTCGCCATCGAAAGCCCGCGCATTTATCCCAACCGCTTCTCCAACGGCCTGTATAACTACATTCCCCAGGCGCGCGGCAATATGTACCTGATGGCCCGTGGCGACAACGGCACACGTTCCGCCACCAACAATGTTTTCAACGGCAACGTATCCCTGCAGTACGACGTTCCCTTCCTGCAGGGCCTTTCCGTAAAAGGAACGCTGGCATACGATAAGATCAACACCTTCGGCAAACGCTGGCTGACGCCCTATACCGCGTACATCCGCGATGCAGCGGGCAACTACACCCCGGCGAACACCTTTCCTTCCAAACCGGAACTGACCGAAACCTACAGCCAGTTCCAGACGCTGGTGACGGAGCTTTCGCTGGCTTACCAGCGCCAGTTCGGGCATCACAACGTGTCAGGGTTGCTGCTCTTTAACCGTACAGACGACCAGGGCGACAACCTTTCCGCGGGCAGGACCAACTTTGCCTCTTCCGCGCTGGACCAGCTGGACCTTGGCGACCGCACCCAGGCCACCAATACCGGCAATGCCACACAACGCGGGCGCATCGGGTATGTTGGCCGCTTCGGGTATAATTTCAAAGAGCGTTACCTGCTGGAATTCAACTTCCGGTACGACGGTTCCAACATCTTCCCTCCCGGCCGCCAGTTCGGTTTCTTCCCTTCACTGGCCCTGGGATGGCGGGTTTCAGACGAACCGTTCTTCAAAGAAGCCCTGCATTTCATCCCCTCGCTCAAGGTACGCGGGTCGTATGGACTGGCGGGCAACGATGCGGTGAGCCCTTACCAGTTCCTCGCCACCTATAACCTCATGCAGGCCACCAGCGGGTATTCTTTCGGCGGCGCTTCACCGCAATACATTTCCGGCTTGCAGGAAAGCGTGCTGCCCAATCCTGATTTTACCTGGGAGAAAACACGCATCGGCAACATCGGCGTAGAAGCATCCTTCTGGGAAGGGCGGCTGACGCTGGAAGCGGACTACTTCACCAAACATACCATAGACATCCTGATACCGCCTACGCTGGTAGTGGCTTCCACCCTGGGCATTGCGCTGCCGCCGCAGAACGCGGCTGAAGTGCAGAACCGCGGCGTAGAGATACAGCTCGGGTATGCGGACCGCAGCAAGAACTTTTCCTGGCGCGTACGCCCGAATGCGACCTTCCTGCGCAACAAAGTACTGAAATACGCACAGGCTTCCTCCGTGCCGCAATGGCAGCGGCTGGAAGGCCTCAGCGTGGGCTTCGGCGCCATTACCGGCTACCAGGCGCAGGGGCTGTACCAGTCAGACGACGAGATCAAAGCAGGGCCAACGCCGCTGTATCCCAACGTAAAACCGGGCGACATCCGGTATGCGGACATCGACGGGGATAACAAGATCACGCCGGCAGACAGGACCGTTATCAGCAAAGGGCCATACCCCAACATCCTGCTGGGCGCGGATATGGGCGCATCCTGGAAAGGGCTTGAGCTGAACCTGCTGTGGCAGGGCGCTGCCAATGTGGAAACACATTTCCGCGGCACCATCGCCTGGCCTTTCTTCGGAGATGGCGTGCCCGCCGCGCAGCACCTGGACCGCTGGACGCCGGAGAACCCCGATGCATCGTTCCCGCGGTTGTGGATCAACAATCAAAACAATGCGCAGAACTCCACCTACTGGCTGCGCAACACATCTTACCTGAGACTGAAGAACCTGGAACTGGCGTATTCCCTGCCGCGGCAAATACTGCAACCAGTGGGATTTTCACAGGTGCGGTTCTACGTCAGCGCACTGAACCTGCTGACTTTCTCCTCTTACAAATACACCGATCCGGAAGCATCAGCATCCGTAGCATACCCGCTGATGCGGTATTACAATGCGGGCGTAAACGTGAAGTTCTGATCTTAAAAACAAACATTACATGCGAAAAATCCTCTTCTCCATACTCGCCGTTTCCCTGCTCGCCTCCTGCTCCACCGACCTGCTGGACCGCGGGCCGCTGGACAAATACAGCGAGCAGAACGTCTGGAAAGACAGCACCCTGATCAATCTTTATGTAGGAAATATTTATGCCGGCATGCTCACCACTTACGACGAAGCGGGCAACTGGCTCATGGCCTGCATTACAGACGAGGGTGAAAGCGCGCGTACCTTTCACCAGTCGCACCAGGTCAATACCGGTCAATACGGCCCTTCGGACAACGTTTACAGCGAATACTGGATCGGCTGCTATACCCAGGCGCGCAAATGCAATACGCTGCTGGAAAGGATCCCGGGCGCCCCGGTGTCTGAAGGATTGAAACAGCGCATGAGCGGTGAAGCGTATTTCCTGCGTGCACAGGCTTACATACAGCTCTACGAGCGCTTTGGCCGTTTTCCTATCATCGACAAAGTGTTGAGCCTCGAAGATGAAACCACCGTGCAGCGGGCTAAAGACGAAGACTGCGTGAAGTTCATCCTTGCCGACCTGGATAAAGCCGCCCAGCTCCTTCCGCCTTCCTACAACTCCGCCAACCTGGGGCGCGCTACTTCATGGGCCGCCATTGCGCTGAAAAGCCGCTTCCTGCTGAACCGGCACCGCGATGCGGAGGCAGCCGAAGCCGCATGGGCCGTGATCAACAGCAAAAAATACGAGCTGTTCCCTAACTTCCTCACGCTGTTCAACCCGGAGAGCGACAACAACATCGAGATCATTTTCGATAAACAATATGCCAGCGGCATCAGCGGGCAAACACATTCCCTGGATACTTACGAGAACTCGTCTTTCTTCACCGGTTTTTCCAGCGCCATCACCTGTCCCACACAGAACCTTGTAGATGCTTTTGAAATGAAGGACGGTCTCAGCTGGGATCAATCGCCTTTGTACGATCCCGCCAAACCCTACGAAAACCGCGACCCGCGCTTCTATGCCACCGTGCTGCACGATGGCTACCAGTGGATGAACGAAAAGGTGGACATGAAAAAGGGCAGCAAATTCAACCGCGCCTCCGGCTCAGGATCTTCGCCCACCGGCTATTTCCTGCGGAAATTCCTCAACCCGAAATTTGACACGAAAGTGAACAATAACAACGGCAATTTCCAGAACTGCCCGGTGATACGCCTTGCAGAGATCTACCTCATTTATGCAGAGGCGAAATGGAACCTGGGCGATGCGGAAGAAGCGCGCAAGTATGTGAACAAGCTGCGTACACGCGCGGGCATGCCGGAGATTGAAGCTGCCGGGTTCACTTTCGCCAGCCTGCAGCACGAGCGTTTCGTGGAGCTTGCCTTTGAAGGCCAGCGCTGGTTCGATATCAAACGCTGGAACCTGGGCGCGGAAAAGATCGGCGGAAAAATATTCGGAACGGACATCCAGGACACGCCCGGCGGCCGCACCTATACGCGTTTTGAAGTAGAAAGCAGGTTCTTCCAGCCGAAGATGTACTTCTTCCCCATCCCGCTTTCCGAGATCAACAAATACCCGGCCGGCACGCCGCTGGCGCAAAACCCTGATTGGAACTGATCACCATTAAAATTCAAGTCATGAAAAAATATATCATCACACTCGCATCATCCATTTTTTTCTGTGTATTTACTGTAATGGGCCAGGGCCGGAAACCTGTTCCCGCTTCGCCCGAAGAGATCGCCAAAGCAAAGGCCGCCGTGATCGCCCAACCGGAAGACGCGAAGAAGCACCAGGACTACATCAAAGCCGCCGGCGGCGCTACGCCCGAAGTATTAAAACAATACGAGGCATGGATCAAAAAATATCCCAAGTCTGCCGTGATCCCCGCTGCAATTGGGGAACGCCTGGCCAACCAGGAAAGTCCCGAAGCCAAAACCTACCTGCTGGAAGCCATAAAGCGCGATCCCAAAATGGCTACGGCCTGGATGAACCTGAGTTCCGATGCTGAGCGCTGGGGCGAGTTCGGCAAATCCACCGAATACCTGGCCAAAGCCGTTGCAGCCGACCCGGAAAATCCGAACTATGCCTTCTATTACGCCATGAAGTTCGACGAATCCGATCCCGCCAAATATGAAGCGCTCAGCCTGGAGGTTACCAAACGTTTCCCCGAAAGCCCGCGTGCCGCGCAGGCGTTGTACTGGCTGGCCTTCCGCCTGAAAGACCCGGCAAAAAAATTGAAATACGCGGAAATGATGTCCAATGAATTTCCGCCGGAAAAATATGACTGGAGCAAATACGGGATGGATTATTACTATGAGCTGCTCTTTACCAGGGACATTGACAAAGCGCTGCAACTTACGGAAAGGATGAAAACCCTCTACGGCAAGGATGAAATGAGACAGGAGGAATGGACCCGCCGCCAGTTGGTAGCACGGCGGTTCAAAGAAGCAAAGGCCCTGCAGGCTGAACCAGACAAAGCGCTGGCCTTGCTAACAGGCCTCAACACCCGCCGCGACGCGGTGCCCGCTGAAGAGCTGGCCCTGCTGAAGGCCTCGCTGGAAGCCGCTGCCGGCCGTACACAGCAAGCTTACGACAGCCTGCTGAAATTCCAATCCATCCAACCTTCCGACAAGATCGGCCAGGCCATCAATAGCTACGCCGCCAAACTGGGCAAAAACGAAGCAACCATCCGGCGCGACATTAGCGCGCTCCGCGACCAGAAAGCCAAACAGGCCACGCCGTTCACGCTGGAAGGGTACTTCACCAAAAACAAGATCTCCCTTTCCGATTACAGGGGGAAAGTGATACTCCTCACCTACTGGTTCCCCGGCTGCGGCCCCTGCCGCGGCGAATTCCCGCACTTCGAGAACGTGCTGAAGAAATTCAAAGGGAAAGACGTGGTGTACCTTGGCATCAATATCGTACGCGAACAGGACCCTTATGTGGTACCCTTCCTGAAGAGCAGCGGCTACACCTTTACGCCGCTCGCCGAAGAAGAAAAACGCGATAAAGGCAACCTGCCTTCGCCCGGCGCACCCACCAATTACCTGATAGACCAGGATGGCCGGATCATCTACTCCAACTTCATGATCCATGGGGATAATGAAAGGATGCTGGAACTGATGATCGAATCCATGCTGCAGAAAAAGACGAGCTGAATAACCTGTCTATAAAACCAATCAACAAAAAGGGGCCGTCTCAAAAGTAAATGAGACGGCCCCTTTTTCTTTTAGGTATATGATGATATCATTGAAAGTTCAGGTACCCGCTGCTGCCAATGCTTTCGATTTCCCGAGAAACTGCCGCGCGGCCGTTAACTCCGGCCGGCTGGAGTGCGGTGAGTTGGCGTTTTTGACCAGCAGTCCATAATAAACGCCCGCTTTCATGGGGTCGTTCGATCTTTCCGCGGCCAGGCCTGCACTGTATAAAGCGTTGAAGCGGTTGGGATGGTCTTTGAGATTAAGCTCATAAGCCTCCAAAGCCTGGGCCGGCTTGTTCATGGCCAGCAGCATATCGCCCAGCAGTTCCCTGGCGGGTACTACTTCTGAAGGCGTAACCGGCGGTTTGGGTGTGGATTCTTCCATGACGGCGGCCGCTGTCATCTGCTTCAGCGCCTCTTCATGTTTCCCTTCTTTGAACAATATCCAGGCTTCGGAAGCTTTCAGCTGGATCGCTACCTGGTTGGCTTTGTACGCTTCCTGTTTTTTTACAAGCGCATCATGCAGCTGGCTGATGGTCTTATATTCTCCCCGGGCAGCATCCAGCCGGTTCAGCTGCACGTCCCCAAGCAGGCGGGTGAAATGTATGATGGCCTTTTCCCAGGGATAGTTGTCCCATACCGCGCCCGCCGCCTGCGGCTGCAAAGCCGCGGCCTGTTCCCACAGCCTGTTTTCCAGCGCATAGCGGGCGGGAATAGCTGCAAAGGCATAGATCACCTTTGGCGTTTCGGGGAATACTTTCTGAATCGTCAGCAGGTAATCGCATTGCTCCTTTGCACTTTTGTTGTCGGCCTTTTGCAGGTAGGAATATACGAGGTAATCCAGGGCATGCAGTTCTTCATCCCAATGGCCGTCGATGCGCAGGTTTTCCGCGTAACACTTTGCCGCGGAAGCTGCCACGTTGTTGGAATAAATGCTTTCATCCCAAAGACCGAGCCTGACGAAGATATGGGAAGGCATATGCTGCGCGTGCGCGGAAGATGGGGCTACGGAAGCGTACTTCCTTGCCGCAGGCAGCGCCATGGAAGCCAGCGCGGGATAATCATAGCTGTGGATGATGTAATGGATGATGCCGGGATGAGATCTGTCTTTACCCATTGCGGAAAGTATCTCACCGGCCTTCTTTTGTTTGCTGTATGCCTTATCCGACGGTTCAGCCGCGCCATTCAGCGCCAGCGCGTAGAACGAGGCCGCATCTATATCATCGGGATAAGTGAGATGCACTTTTTCCATCGCTTTCTCGAAGTTGACGCAGCGGCTTTTATGGTTCGTTTTCCCGGGATCTTTATAAAATTCGGCGATGGCCGCGATGTAGGCGGATTCCCTTTCCGATTTATTGGTAATGGATTGTGCAATGGCCACTGCCTTGCTTCCTTTTTCAAACTCTTCCTTATTGGGCGGCGACCATAGCGGATGGAAATTGCTCATGGCCACGCCCCAGTAAGCCATAGCGCAGCCCGGCTCGTTGCTGATGATGTCCGCAAACACCTTTTCCGCTTCGTCGTATTCAAATGAATGCAGCAGGGCCAGCCCGAGATTAAACTCATCCCTGACTTTCCCGGCGCACGAGGTTTCGAACGATACGGCGCCCAGCTGCTGGTCTGCAGGGCCGCAGAGGATCGTTTTGCCTTTTTTGAGATTCATCGCGTCGATGGCTTCGCTGCCCGGCACTTTGGGTTTGCCGGCGCAACCGGTGAGGATCAGCAGACCGATGCAGCAGATCAGCCTTTCTGCGGTCAGGATCTTTTTCATGAGCAGGAATTTATATGGTTCAACATGAAAACAGCCGCTGTCAATTTAACCGTCCTGCGGCAGCCGGCAAGCCCGGAGTTTATAACTGGCGGGATTTTCGTGGTATCCGGCGCCTGTTCATCAAAGTTAAACAAAAAACCCCGGCGGCCTACAGGCCTGCCGGAGCTTCATTTGTACCTGACCTTTTACTGTGCGGCGGCCCCGCTTTGCTGCTCAAACCTTTTGTCAGTCAGCGAAAGCAGGAATGCCTCGAGATCCTTCTTTTCATCTTCTGTTAGTCCCAGTGGCTGCAACAATATGCTGTCGCGGCCAACAGCATTCCTGACGAATTTGCCCGGTTCATTGTAAAAATCGATCACTTCGCGCAGGTCCCTGAGCATGCCGTTGTGCATGTAAGGCGCGGTGAGCGCTATGTTGCGCAGGCCGGGGGTTTTGAACTTCCCGGTCTCTTCTTTATTCCCGGAGATAACGGCGCGGCCGCTGTCGTTGAAATCCCTGCCGTTGAACAGGCCGATGTTCCTGAATTCGTTGGCCGTGAAATCAGCCCCGAAATGGCATTTCACGCATTTTCCCTTTTCATTGAAGAGCGTAAAGCCACGCTTTACAGCATCGCTGACAGCACGCGGATCATCTGAAAACTTCCAGTTGTCGAACGGGCTGTTGCTGGTTTCCAGCGTGCGTTCGAATGCCGCGATAGCGGCGGCGAGGTTTGTGCTGTCGGGCTCGCTGTTGAATATGTTCCGGAAATACGAATTGTATTTGCTGTCTTCTTTCAAACGCCGTACGGCCTCTTCGATGGGCAGGTCCATTTCATCCGGGTTCCTGATAGGCGCAAGTGCCTGTTCTTCCAGGCTTTTGGCGCGCCCATCCCAGAAGAAGGTGCGTTGCAGGCTGAGGTTCATGGCGGAAGGCGTGTTTCGCACGCCGGTTCTGCCTTCTACGCCTGTGCTTACCGCGGAAGTGTCGGCAAAGGCGAACGCGGGTTTGTGGCAGCTGGCACAACTGATGGTCCTGGTGCGTGAAAGGATGGGGTCTGAAAAGAGCATTTCTCCCAGTGCGGCCTTGTTAGCAGGCCCCTCACGCGATGAGGAAGCCTGCGTAACAAAAACCAACACACAACCAGTGATTGCCAAAAGGGCATATCTTTTCATAAACATTATTTTACTCTGCCCATCACAAGCCTGCTCATACCCTGCCTTCTCCCCTCGCAGCTGTCGCTGATGGGCTGGAAACGCAGGGAATCGCTGTTGCTGAAGAAAATGATCCGGTAGCTGCCCGGTTTGCCGTCGCAGCCGTTATCCACAAATGTGAACACATCGTTTTCCAGGGTGTATTTCCCGGTGGCGAAAGGCTTTTTGTTGACGTACCCTTCAAAAGTGCTGTCGGTTTTGAACACCACGCCCGTCACACTTCCTCTTTCGGAAGGGCGGCTTTCCCATCTGCCGGTCAATACATCGTTCCCGGAAAACCAGGCGTAGAAAAATGCTGCAGCTGATATCAGTAATATTTTCATGATTGAGTGAATGTTTTGTTGTTTTTTAATTTTTAACGGTGCTCGAAGCCGGACATAAGTATCCGGTATTCCTGCTTTTGCTGGTCGAAACGGATCTCGTACCGGGTGGGGTAATGGCTCTTTTGCTGAAATGCCGGGGGCTGCGGTATCGCCATCACCGTATCCGGTTTGGTGGTAAGATACTCGCGGGTGATCATCGGTTCCCAGAAAACCACCTTCCGGTTGTAAGTACCCATCAGGAAAGCCGTGGTGAACTTGCCGCCCGGCTGGAATTCAGGACCGGTGGGGTCTACCCAGTGCCTGCCCATTTTCGGCACGCCGGTCAGGTCGGGATTGATGTATTCCGGCGGCAAAAATTTCAGGTCCGGGAGCAGGCCCATCTCCGGTTTGTCCGGCGAAATGGTTTCCTGCTCTGCTTTGGATATCATGTAAAAATGAATATCGAAATGCGGGAGATGATATACGGGATCGGGGTGGCCGTGAGACATCCAGCCCAGCGCGATATGATCAAAAGGCGTAAGGCCCGCGGCCTCCTTCGGCATGTCCAGCTCAAATTCCTGTTCGTTGGCGGAAAGACCCTGCAATGCCGAGGCGCTCAGCGTAATGCCCAGCTCCATCTGGTCATGATCGTCTGTATGGGAAATAAAGCTCCGGGCAATGCCATTGCCGACATTCACCTTGTTGCCGTAGAATATTCCCTGCTGCGGCTTTTCATCGTTATCATCGTCTTTGTGGCAGGACATGATCAGTCCCATTGCAGCGACCGCTGCCATCCAAGGGGTTATCCTCATCTTTTTACGTTTAACAGTTAAAAATAAATTTTGGGGTATCGTGCATGATTTCCTTTATAAAATTAGCATGGCGGAAAGGCCGAAAAAATAGTATTTAAATACTACCGTTCCGGGCGGCAGCAAATTCACCCAGCCTGCGCAGCAGCTGCCAGAGCAGTATGCAGACGATCACGAACTGGATGGCATCCGCTGTGAACCGCCACCAGTTGGTGCGCATCAGCTCGTTCAGCAGACCCATGTCTTTGCCATTATGCAGTTTGAATTGAATGGGTATCTGTATGGAAAAGCTGAAGATCCAGTCGAATGCATAAACGCCCAGCGCCAGGCCCGGCAGCTTCCTGCTCATGTAGCGGGGCGGGAACAGTACAACCAGGATGTTCAGCACCGTCATTACCGCGGCGGGGATCACGAAGATGCTGATGATAAACACGCTCTGGTATTGGTGAAATCGGGCAAAATCCGCTTCAGATATGAGGTTCCAGGAATAATATATCGTGAAATAATCCATCATGCGGGTGCCGAAGCAGTAAAATACTAAGAGGATGAACAGGAAGAGGATCGCTGTTCTTACGTTTTGTTGTTTCATTATTTTTTTATTCAGAAATTATTATCACTACGTGCAGCAAACTTTTCCAGCTTACGCAGCAGCTGCCAGAGCAGCATGCAGACGATCACGAACTGGATGGTATCCGCTGTGAACCGCCACCAGTTAGTGCGCAGCAGCTCGTCCAGGAGTTCCATGCTTTTGCCTTTTTCCAGTTCCAGCTGGATGGGTATCTGCATGGTGAAGCTGAAGATCCAGTCAAATGCATAGGCTGCCAGCGCCAGACCGGGCAGCTTCCTGCCCAGATAACGCGGCGGGAACAGGAAAACCAGGATATTCAGCAGCGTCATCACTGCGGAAGGGATCACGAAAATATTGATCACGAATTGCCCCTGGTATTGGTGAAAACCGGCGAAATCCGCTTCAGGTATCAGTTTCCAGGGCTTGTATATCGCGAAATAATCCATCATGCCTGCGCCGTAGCAGTAAAACACCATGCCTATAAAGAGGAACAGGATGGCTGTTCTTACGGTTTGTTGTTTCATCATCTTTTATGCCTTGTCCAGGTTGCTAAGATCACCAGGGCAAAAGCGCCCAGCATAAACAGGAGCCGCACGTTGAAAGCCTTCACCACTTTCTGCCTTATCTGTTCCACGTTGTCCGGCAGGCTGTTCAGGTCCCAGCCTTGTATCAGGCGGTTCAGCGGGTGGTTGACGGACAACGTAAAGGCAACATCGCCCACCAGTACCGAAAAGGCGGACAACATCAGCCAGAAAGGCAGGGTGCGCCACTCTTTGAGCAGCAGCATGGCGCTGAGCAGCACAGACAATAACAGCACCGGGCCGAATACGGGCATTCTTGCGCCCATGAAGCTGTCTATCTGCTGCCAGTATTCCGCAAAGCCGCGGGGGCTCAGCCTTTCCAGCGCCGGGTTGCCGCCCATGAGCGTAAAGAACCCGATGCCGCCGTACAGGCCGCTTAAAAAAGTAGTCAAGCCAAGACTCAACTCTATCCATTTGTTATACATTTTTTTGCGTGTTTTTTATTTACAGTATTTATTGATCAGCATTTGCTCTATTCCTTTTTTCCTCGCCCTCCTGGCAAGGAAAGGAAGCAGGGGTCTTAAGACCGTCATGGCGCCGGTGGGATACGAATTGCTCATCTCCAGGATCAAAGCCGCCACCAGTATACTTCTGGGCAATCCCCTACTGTCCGTGAGCCCGTCTGTAGCCAGGCCATACGCGATCCGCAGGGTGTTTTCCATCCCTTCGTGGCCGGGCTTGAACTTTACATGGAACCGGATCTCCGTTTTACCCGGGTTGAAAAAATTATGTACCGTACCGGCCGGCACCAGGTAATCTTCCCCCGGCCGCAGGAATACTTTCCGGTCCCGCAATTGCAGGCCCAGCGTACCGTCTACCGCGGTGAACTTTTCCGCGAAGGCAGTATGGTAATGAGGCGGGTTGCCGCCGCCGGGCATCAGTGTAAGTTCCATCAGCGAATATTGATGATCCGCTTCGGAAGCTGTTTCGAGAAATGTGACAGTATCCCTGTAAAGGGGATTCACGATCGTGCGTTGCATATGTTTCTTTTGTTTTTTTTGACAAAGGATTACCCTTCCAGGAATGAAAGGGCCTGTTCATCAACTTGGTCTAAAAGCCTGTTTTAGTATGGAGTTCCGTTGTTGAGCCATTGTTCTATCGCCTGTATATCGCATTCGCTCAGCCTGGGGCCGTTGCCCTGCGGCATGGGAGAAAAGCCGGGCGCATGGCGGACAGCGCCCAGCAGCCTTCCTTCCCTTACCACTTGTTTTGCATTTTCATATCCTTCCAGCGAAATGCTGCCCAGGCGGCTGGCGTTGTTATGGCAGGTTATGCAGTTATTGTAAAAGATCCTGGCCACCTGCACGCGGTATGTTACCGTTTCCGCCGCGTCGCAGGGCGCTTCCGGCGGGGAAGCCTGCTCTGCCGTGCAGCTGGCGGCCCATACCGCCACGCCGGGGATCAAAAAAGAAAATAACCATGCTTTCATAACAGCAGTAATTTTTGGGGCATAACAAATGAAGTGTCCTACAAACTTCGGGTACAAAATTACCTGCCGTGCGGGCCGTGGGCAATGGTACATTTATACTACCGGGGCATCCCCGGATTCGGGGATTGCGGGAAAAGAAGGCGGTAAATATATTTGCGGGAATGGTCTTTGGCCTGAATAAACGAATACCCCATGCAATCCTCCTTACTCACGCTGGCGCGAAAAACGAACAGTATTATCGCGCATACGGCTCCCGGGCACGTACACCCGGATGATGTGCACGAAGAGATCATGCATACGTTCATGAATCTCCAGAAGATATTCCCGCGCTGGGTGATCTGCACCTGCCGGCTGATGCATAAAGGCTTCTTCTATGTAAGCGATAATGCCACCGAGCTGCTGGGCTTCGATCCCGGGCATCTCACCAGCATGCTGGACGGGGCGGAATATTTTAACCGCATTCACCCCGCTGACCTGGAAGGTTACTCCCAAAGCCTGCAGCTGATCGCCAGGCTGTTCGAGGAAGAAGAACCCGGGGAACGCCACAAGCTGCGTTTTATATTCAATTACCGCATACAGCACCCTTCCGGCCGGTACATGCACCTGCACGACGAGAAAGCCATGATCCCCCTGCGCAATGGCCTGAACCTGCATTTTATGCTGTGGCGCGACATCAGCGAAGAAACCCCGTTCTCCGGCGTAAAAATGGCGGCGTATAAAGACGGGTATGGCAATAAAAAAATTATCGAGTACGATGCCTCTGCCCAGGCCGTCAGCCAGCTGTCTCCCCGGGAAACCGAGCTGCTGCCGCTGATGAAGCAGGGCCTTTCCACCAAAGAGATCGCCCATTCCCTCAGCATCAGCCACCATACCGTGCGGAACATGCGGCAGAAGCTGTTCCAGAAGTTCCAGGTGAATAATGCCATTGAACTCCTGAATAAAATAAACGCGCCGGAAAACATCCCGTCTCCCGGCGCGCGGCATATCAGCGAGTGGAAGCTGCCTCCCGCGGTGTGATCTTTTCCTTTTCTTTCTTGAGCCTGAAGTCCGGGTGGCCGCATTGCCAGAGGGCAAACGAAATAATGTCCGCATAGCGGGCGGCTGCCACGCTCTTGTCCCGTGAAATATGGCCGGCTTCGTAGTTTACCGAAAGCATGACCGGCTTACCTGAAACAGAAGCCCGTTGCAAGGCCGCGGCAAACTTGCCGGTAAGCCAGGCGCTCACGCGGGGGTCGTTCATGCCCACGGTGGAGAGCACTGCCGGGTAAGCCACGCCTGGTTTCACATGATGGTAACTGTCCATCTCCAGCAATCCCATGCATTCAATGCTATCTTTTACCGTACCAAATTCCGTAGCGTTGCCAGGCCCGTTGGGGGCTTGTTCCAGCCGGAGCATATTGTTCAGCCCCACTTCGTTGATGGCGGCGGCAAAGAGGTCCGGCCGTTCGGTCACTGCGCGGCCTACGGTGATGCCTCCCGCGCTGCCGCCATGGGCCACGATACGTTTGGCGGAAGTGTAGCGCTTTTCGACGAGGTATTCCGCGCAGGCGATCAGGTCTTTCCAGGTGTTGGGCTTGGTGGATTTAAAGCCTCCCATGCGCCAGGCATTACCTTTTTCCCCGCCGCCGCGCACGTGCGCAATGGCCACCACAGCGCCTTTACCCATCATGGCAAAAAAGGCGGGATGGAAGAAAGGGGAAATGGTCATGCCGTAGCTCCCGTACCCGCTCACGAAACAAGCCGCAGTACCGTTCTTCACCAGTTTTTTATGGTAAAATATGGACAGCGGGATCATCTCGCCGTCGTGGGCGCGCACTTCTATTTCTTCCACCACCATGTCTGCACTGCCGGGCACGGGGGCGTTCATTTCGAAAACGCTTTTCTGCACCTGCGGGTTTGCGTCCACATCAAATTTCACCGGGGGCATGTTCCAGGAGGTTATCTCCACGACGCAGCCATTCCCGGCAGGGTCCGTCACCGTGGCATTGATCGTGCCTTTTAAGGGAAGCGGGATGTCAGAAACTTTGCCTGTAGCGAAATGATACCGCTTCAGGAAATGATTCACGCCATCAGAATAGGTGAGATAAAGAAAATCTTTCGACTGCCTGGCCTTTTCGAGCAATTGCTTTTGTTCAGGGATCACCTCGCCCGCATTCTTCACATCAGGATCGGCGGCTGAGGTACGCAATACCCTGAAGTTTCCCGCCCCGCGGTGAGACAGCAGGAACAGGTCATCCCCTCTCAGGTAAATGCCTTTCACTTCATCTTCCGTTGAAGTAACCGGCTTCCAGGTAATATGCGGCTGCTGCAAAGCGGCAACCGGCGCGATAAAAGATTTGAACTCATCCAGCACGGTGGCCGCATAAGCAATGAGATAGCGGTTGTCGTCTGAAATACTTACCGAAAGTATATCCCGGGATTGTATATCCCATTCAGGGTATGCAGCGCGGGAAAATATTTCCTTGTCCGCTGTTTCGGCGGTGCCCAGGCGGTGATACATCACTTTCGTGTCCAGCAGCATATTGGTGTCGTTCACGTTATCGCTGTTGTTGCGGGTGTAGAGGAAACCGTTGTTGTCGCCCGTCCAGGCGGAAATACCGAACCACGAGGGATATATGATCTCAGGGAAAAGCGTGCCTTTTTCTACGTCGATGATGCGGATAGCAGCCAGCTCTTTCCCGTTCTCTGATAATCCAAATGCCAGCTTTTTGCCGTCGTTGGAAGGCAGGAAAAAGGCGGCCTCGATGCTTTTGCCGATGGAAAAAGCAACAGGGTCCACCAGTATTTTCTCGGGACCATTCCGTCCTTCGCGGTAGCAGATCACGGCAACGGACTGTCCTGGTTTTTCTTTCCGGTAAAAGAAGCGGTTGTTCCGTTCATATATCTCCAGGTCCGTGCCCAGCCTCGATGGCCGGGCCATGTTGTAAAACTGAAGTATCTCTTCACGGAGCGCGGCGCGGCCTTCTATGCTGTCCAGCCACTGGCTGGTAAGCTCGCCCTGCGCTTTGAACCATTGCTGTGTTTCCGCATTGTCCATATTTTCCATCCAGCGGTAAGGGTCGGTTACCTTTACGCCGAAATAATTATCGGTTACGGGTTGCACTTTAGTATGGGGGTATTGGTATTGCGCCTGTGCTGCGGGTTGGCCTGCTGTAAAATAAAGGATGAGCAGGCAGAGTTTTAAAGGGGTTAATTGTTTCATGATTCCTGTTGGTTTAAGCAACAAAACTAACAGGGACGCGGGCGGCGGGGAATAGTATTTTAGTACTAACCGGCGCGGAATTAAATGATGTTCTGATTGATGGCCTTTGCCACGGCTTCGGTGAGGGATGCCACGTGCAGTTTTTCATAGATCTTTTTCACGTGGCTGCGGACGGTTTCGTAGCTGATAGACAGCCGGTCCGCGATCATTTTATAACTCAGGCCTTCCACGATGCAGGCCAGCACTTCTTTTTCGCGGGGTGAAAGGCGGTAATCCGGGGCGGGAGTGGATTGTACATGCTGGGGGATCTGCTGCAGCTTTGCCAGCACTTTCCTCGCAATGGAGGGCGACATAGGTGAACCGCCGTACTGCAACTCCCTGACAGCATCGATCAGCCGGGTGTTGAGCTGGTTCTTCAAAATATAACCAGATGCGCCGGCGCAGATGGAGTCGAACACGCGGTCGTCGTCTTCAAATACAGTTTGCATCAGCACCTGCACTTCCGGGAACTCCGCTTTGATCAGCTTGAGCGCCTCAATGCCCGTCATGCCCGGCATTTCAATGTCCATCAGGATAATGTCGGGCCGGCAGCTGCGCACGTCAGCCACGCAGTCCAGCACGTGCGAAAAAGAACCCGCCACTTCCATCTCCGGCACGGTCTTCAGCAGCATGGTAATGCTCTCACGGATGCTTTTGTTGTCGTCGAATATTGCGATGCGTATGCTCATGGTATGGCTGTTGGCTGAAGTTCTTCCTATTTGCGGACATGCGCAATCCCCAAAAGCGGGGATTCCTCACGAAACGGGGAACGTGAGGCGGATGAGCGTTCCCTGCCCGGGCCGGCTTTGGATAACAAGTGTACCTTTCATTTCCGCCGCCCTCATTTCCATATTGCGCAGGCCATTGCCGGATAAAGACTGCGAGGCGCCCGCCATGGCCCGGTCAAAACCTTTGCCATCGTCCTGCACGGTTAATTCCAGCTGGCGGTGGTGAAGACCGATCTTCACCCACAAATTTACACAATCCGCGTACTTCAGGGCATTATTCACCGCTTCCTTGAAAATAAGATAGCAATTCTTGCGGCGGGTCATTTCCAGGTTCACCTGCATCACTTCCGGCGCCGTTTCAAAATGAAAGCGTATATTTTTGGCGGCCAGCAGCGGGCGGGCAAACGATTCCATGCGCTGCAGGATGGTGGTCATGCTGTCGTTGCCGGGATTGATGGCCCAAACGATGTCGTTCATTTCGGAGATCATTTCCTCCGCGGTATCGCTGATGCGGGCAATGGCCCCGCTCAGTTCGTCCTGGTTCTGCCGCTGGTTGTGTATCTGGGCCACCTCGCTGTACACCGCGATGCTGCTGAGGGTAGAGCCTACATTGTCGTGCAGGTCCTGCGCAATTTTGTTGCGGATCGCCTGGCGTTTCAGCAGCTCATTCACCCGGTAGCGGTAAATGCCATACGCCGCGCCGGCAAGTGCCAGGGCAACGAGTACATAGAACCACCACTGCTGCCAGAAGGGCGGGATGATCACGATGCGCACCCAGGCGGTTTTCCCTTCTTTCGCTCCAGGCCCGCCTGTGGCTTTTACCTGGAAGATGTACTCCCCTCCTTCCAGGTTGGAAAACTGCGCGAAATGCTGGCTGCCATTGTCTATCCAGCGCCTGTCCAGGCCTTCCAGCCGGTAAGCGTACCGGGTATCAGGGGAGGAAAAATCCGGCGCGGCGAACTCTATGCGGAAATAATTCTGGTCGTGCCTGAGCGTGATCTTCTCCTGCATGAGCAGGTGACTGAAGGAATTGTTGAACACCTTGAAGTCGGTAAAAAATACATCGGGCGCTTTGCTCTCGCTGCGGATGGCGGCGGGATTGAAGGCGATGAAATAACCTGCGCCGGCCACGTACATTTTCCCGTCCCCGTCCTGGTAAATATTGCCGCTGACGCCGCCTGTCTTTTTAAGATCGGGCAGGCGGAACGAAACGTATGATCCGTCTAAAGGATCGTAGCGGTAAAGGTTGCCGCTGCTGATCATCCATACGTTGCCGGAACTGTCTGTACTCAAGCCTTCCAGCAGGTTCCTGCTGCCGGGAATGTGAGAGAATTTTTCCGTCCGCAGGATGAAGTTATGCAGGCCGCCGCCATAGGTGCTCACCCAGAGGTTACCCTTTGCATCTTCCGCGATATCGTACACATGATCGCTGTGGATGCTGCCGGAATCCGCAGGATCGCTGCTGAAGTATATGACACGGGGCGACGGTTGCTTTACCCAGCTTCCCAGGCCTGATTTTGCCGTGGCCAGCCAGATGGCGCCGTTGCGGGCTTTGAATATCTTCCTGATGAGATTGTCTTTGAGGTTGAAGCGCTGCAATATTTTCCGTGCCGTATCCACGCGGGACACCCATCGTTGCCCCGCCAGGTCGTAGTACGCGAGGAAATGCCCGTAAGGCAGCACCAGCAATACCGGGCGGCCTTCTATCGTATCGCGGGCAATGCTCACCACCCGCGACTCGATGATCCTGTTCATCACCGAATCCTTTTCCGTATTGGGCAGCAGCGAAAGCCCGTGGTTGGAAACGTTGAAGCGGAATAATGAATAATCGGTACCAAGGTAAAGCGTGCTGTCTGCGTCCCGGAAGAATTTCGTGATGCTCAGCGGATGGCCCTGGTAGCGTAAAGGAATGTGCCGGAAGGAACCGGCCTGCCAGCTGTAAATGCCGTTATTCGTGCCGATCCACAGCTCGTTCCCGTGGCGGTAGAAATCATATACTTTCAGGTCTTCTCCCGGGTTTTGAGGCAGGAACACCTGCTCAAACTGCTTTTGTTCGGGATGATGGACGCTCAAGCCTTTGTCCGTCGCGATCCAGATAATGCCCTGCCTGTCCGCATAGATGCTGTTGATCTTATCATCTGCCACCGTTCCTTCCAATGCCGCGTCTGAACGGTAATTGCGGAAGACGTTATGCTTTGGATCGTATACCTGCAACCCGTTCCGGCTGCCGCCCATCCATAGCCGGCCGTTGCTGTCTTCTGCGAAGCACATGATCTCATCGTTCACGAAACCATTTAAAAAACTGTCTTCCAGCCCCGCCTGCCGGAACACTTCTTCTTTGCCCGTTTGGGGATTGTAGCGGTACAGCACTTTGTCCCAGGAGCCGAACCACATATTGTTCCGGCTGTCTGCAAAGAGGGCGGTGACCGTTGCATGAGGCAATTGCGCATAGAGTTTGGCATACCGGGCATCTGCTTCATAATGCAGGTTCCGGGAATTGATCTTCAGCAGTCCCCCGCCCTGCCTGCCTACCCAGATCACGCCGCTGTGGTCCATACAAAGGTCCAGGATGCCTTGTGTGCCTTTGGAAACAGGCTGTTCGAAGCGTTCCGTTTTTTTATTGAAGCGCCATACGCCTTTGCCGCCGGTGCCCAGCCAGAGGTAACCCTGGCGGTCATGCAGCAGGGTATTTATCATGTTCACAGGAATCGACGCGGAGTCGCTGCGCGAGTGTTTGTATTGTTTGAACTGCCGCTCCGGCGGAAGGCGGTAATCATATCTTGTAAGCCCGCCGTCTGCCGTGGCGATCCACAGCACCTGCGCATCATCTTCCAGGATATCGGTGACGATGTTGCCGGAAAGCGAGGAATGATTGCCGGGCTCGTGGCGGTAAACGGTGAAGGCCTGCCCGTCGTACCGGTTCAGCCCGTCTTCCGTACCGATCCACATAAACCCGCGCTGGTCCTGCAAAAAGCAGTTCACTTTATTATGTGAAAGGCCGTTTTGCGTGCTGATCTTTTCAAAATACAATCCAGGCTGCTGCGCGGGGAGAATAACAGCAAGGCACAAGAGGATCGGGGTAATGAGAAGCGGTTTCAGCAACATGGTTTTCGGGGGCGGGTATGAGCCGAGGGATAAAATTAGTAAAATTAAAAGATTGTCCGCTTGTTTATGCTGATACCCCGCTGGTACAAACCTCATGGACCATCGATGAAAATCCACGTAAACCGCCTACTCCGCCTGCTGCACCAGGTACCAACCAAATCCTCCCGCCGGGATCGTCAATTGCATGTCTATGCCCGCATCTTTATCCAGCGTTTTATTTACCTGCTGCCCGTCAGCCCCGGTTATTTTCGCGGCGCCTTTTATGCCGGTGTAATACAATGGCACCCGTACCGTTTTTGTGATCTCCTGGTCTGTGGGATTAAACGCGATCAACATGCCTTTGTTTGCGATCGCTGAATTTACATGCAGCATGAGATCGATATCCCTGCCGTCAGGACGGCCGAGGTGGATGATGTCCGAAGTCAGGATGTCGCGGTATTGTTTGAACCAGTTTACCCATTTCGTTACCATGGCTTTTGTTTCCGGCGTGTCGTACAATCTTTTTCCCCTCACTGTAAACTGGCAGCCGCTGGCCAGGTGCTGGAAGAGCCCTGTTTCGTACCTGCCGATGTTCCGGGAAAGCGGCTCAAGTCCCACGCGCGGATCATTGGTGTAGAACCCTACGAGCTGCAGGCTCATCCAGCCCATGGTGGGCGCCTTATGCCAGGTGCCGTCGTAGATATACTGCCGGCCCAGGAGTAATTGCTGCTGGGGCGTAAGATTGGCGCTGGCTTCGCGGTAGCCCATGCCGGTGGAGGATTGCCCGTTCAGGAAATACCAGTCCGGGATCGGGATATACATATTGCGGCGTTGCAACTCGCGCAACACTTCCACCTGTGTCTGCCATTGTTTCCATTGCGAATCTTCCAGCCCGCGGTGATGGGCATGCGTAGCAGATGCGCATACGTCTCCATGGTAAGGACCGTCCATATTGAAGGTCATGAGGCCGGTGCGGTCGAAGAATTGCCACATGGCGGGATAATAGGTGTCCTTCCATTTGCTGGCGATGCAAACGCTTTGCCCGAAAAGACTGCCGGGCTTGCCGGTCTCGGGATCCACGCAGTCCACCTCCCGCCCTCTTCCCCTCGATGCTACCTGTAGTTCATACCCGCCCATCACGATGCCTTTCTCTTTGGCAAAGTCTGCGATCTCCTTCCATAAAGCCACGTAATCAGTGTCCAGCTTATCGTGCGAAATGCCCGGCCAGGCCATGATATCCAGCCTTTCGAAACCCAGCTCGCCCATTTGGGTAATGAAATTCTTCAACTCTGTGCGGTCGTGCGAGGTGATACCGCCGGTGAGCAGCGACTCCGTGACCTGGGGAGCCAGCGTGCGGTAAAACCTTCTATGGGCAAGACTTTGCCGTTCGCGGTCGTCGCTGTCGTGCAGCAGTTCGAAGGTAGTGAATGATGTAAAAGCGGATTGCGGCGCCAGTAATTCGGAAGGGCCCATGGGCAGCCGGCTTACGAGCAGCGAATGATGGGGGAAGTCCAGGAATTTATCTTCGGCCTGGTTGTGTGAGGCCCAGGTATGGTAGTCTTTATCTACCTGCCATGAAGTAGTGGAGCCGCCTACATGATAAGCCGGCGGTTCGCCCTTGTAGTGCATCAGCGCGCTGCCATGACTGTCTGCATTGGCCAGGGCGAAGGAATAGTCGCTCTCCGCGTGCAGGCGTTTTTCCTGGTCCTGGCATACGGCCAGCACTTCGCATTCTGTTTCCGCTACCAGCAAAGGTTTGCCCGTTCCGTTGTGGATCGTGATCCATTTGGCGAGCACGGGAATGCCGTCGTAGATCTCGTAATGGACGGACACCTTCAGCGTTTTTTTCCATTCCTCTTTGCCGGGAGGCGCCTGGTAATGCATGATGACCTGCAAGCCTTTCGGCGGCCAGTCTGCATGTACGGCATTGTACTTCCGCTGCCAGGGATACCGGGCCTGCGGCTGGGTAACTTCAATCCCGGCGAACTGGAACGCGGAAGGATCGGTGACCATATCTTTCAGCCACGATTCCAGCAGGTATGATTTTTCCGGCTGGCCGGAGAGCCCGCCGATGTCGTACCAGGTGCTATCAAGTTTGATCCTGGCTTCGGGTTTTACGGCGCGGAGGTATTGCGCGCCGTTGGCAAGATTCCTGAAGCTGACGCCGGCAAGGTTGTCGCCGATGTAAAACTCCCGGCTGATGAGGCCATTGGTGAGCTGCAGCTTGCCGGTAAGCCCGTCGGGCGATTGGCGGAAGGATAATTCGGAGCAGCGGTCAATTTTATGAACGAGCCAGTCTTCCTTTACCGGGTTCTCACGCAGGTCGTCCGTTTGCCTGATCTTATTATTTTCCGCGATAGCCGTGATGAGCGCTTTTTGCCTGCTTTCTGCGAGCTGTTTATTGCGGGTTATGGTTTGCTGGTTGTAGTGCAGGTCTTTGGATGCATTGAAGCGGCCATTTGGCAACTGTGTCAGGCGGGCTTCGTATATCAGCCCGCTGAAAGCAGGCGTACGGCTTACCGCGCCGAGGAAAAGGGAATCCGCGGCATATCCCCCGGCGGCGGATCCTGTGGCGCTTTTCTTCCCGTCCAGGTAAACGGTGGCTTTTCCACCGGCATCTACCAGCGCAATGTGCACCCATTCCCCGGGCATAACTTTCCCGATGGGCGAATTCATGGCTATCCCGTTAACATAAAGCGTCCAGTTTTCGTTTTCCCGGCATATCTCATAACCTTTGCCCTGGCCGCCGTAATACAGCACGGAAGTTTTCCCGGGAAGACGGTCCCCTGCGCCCTGGCGGGCATTGGCCTGCAGCCAGACCTCCAGTAAAAAATCCTTCCCCCCGGCCGCTACCGTGCCCTGCGATACATACCCCGCATTGTCTTTAAACAGCACAGCGCCTTCGCTGGCCAGTTTTTTTTCCGCCGGGGCATCCGCGAAAAACAAAGGCTGCCCGTTTCTTTTTAGCGGCAGGCGGCTGCCGGCCAGCGGCCAGAGCGTATCCGGGGCCGTCGCATAAGTAACTGCGCCGGCCCGGCCCATGTTGTAGTGAACCGCCGGCGGTTGCTGTGCGAAAACATTTACGGTCCATGTTGCGGCCGCCAGGAAAACCGCTGTCACAATTCCTTTTCTGTAAATCATTTTTTTATGCTGTTGTCAGTTATGATCTGTTTGAAAATCGTGGGATCACTTTACCATCTGCCATGATCTTCACTGTAATTTCACTACCGGAAGGTACGTTTACTTTCGGTCAATGAATGCAGCATGTCACATCACCTTTGCCACCCGTTTCAAAGAAACCTGCAACCCGCCTTGCAGCGGGCGCAGGATCTCCGGCAGCCCAGCTTGCTGACTGGCCGCCGTATACACACAAGAAATTAAAAACTTCTTTGATCACTCATCCCTGTTCTTCTCTGTACATTTTTAAATAGCTATTGCAACGGATCGAACGGGCCGCCCCACTCTTTGTTCTGCTGCAACACACCTTTGGATTGGGATATCTGGTTTTCAGGCAGGGCATAGAACCAGTGATTCAGGTCGAGATTAAATTTGAAATTCGCATCGCCGTCGAGGTTGTCGATGAAACTCGCGGTGAACTTTGCCCTTACGGCAGGCGTCATGATATTATCCGCGGGAACGACCATCTGCCCGTCTTTCAGCGTGATGTAAAGGCCATGCCGTGTCACCTGGTTATTGAGCACATCATAACGTTTCCAGCGGCGGAGATCGCCAAAACGTTTGTTCTCATACGCGAACTCCGCATATCTTTCCTGTATGTACGCTTCCCGTATCTCACTTTTTGACGCTGCCGTAATACCATAGTTATCTCCTGCCCCGGGCTGGATGCCGGCGCGTTTGCGGATATCTTTCAAAACCTGTAATGCTTCAGCAGCACGGTTGGTTTCGTTGGCGCACTCGCCATAGTTCATCAGCACTTCCGCGAAGCGGATCTCCGGCCAATCGGTCTGCGCCTGTCCGCCCAGGCCCGCAGTCACGGTCGTATCAAGACCTTTCCGCTGGAAGAAGCCGGTAATGCTGGGATTGCCCGGCATAGCCGGATGGATGACGTTCATGATATTCACGTACGTATTCTCGTTTGCATTGTACCGCCATACATTCCAGAAGCTGTTGCCCTTCACGTAAATGGGCGCTACTTCATCGGGCGTGGGGTAAGGCGTGCCTCCGCAGAAAACGGTCGCATAGAAGCGGTCGTCGCGGTTGGTGTAGAAATCGGTGAGGAACTGTGCATTATATGCCGGGTCTGCAAGCTGGTTCTTATCGAACTGCATTGGCGAACCGTCTCTCTTTGGAAAGGCCAGCAGCAGTGAAAGGATCGGCTGGTTGTTGTTCGAAGCGTCTTTGGTGAGCGGTTCCGGCCGGATGCCGTTGAAGTTATTGGAATGATTGGGATACTGGAACTGGTTCACCATGATGATCTCTTTATTCCGCTCCTGCACCCAGATCTTATTAAAGGCCGGATGCAGCGCATGACCCTGCGCCACCGCGAAATCCACCGCTGCTTTGTTGGCGTCATATGCCGCCTGCCACCTGTTGGCATCGTTGTTCGGGTTGAACAGCGGGCTGGCATAACTCAGCAGCACCCTTCCTTTAAAGGCCATGGCAGCCACGCGTGTGATGCGGCCGTAATCCATCCCTGCATTGGGATATACGCCCGGCAGCAGCATAATCGCACTGTCCAGGTCACGGATGATCTGGGCTACGCATTCGGATGTTTTATTCCTGGGCACAAACAGCGCGTCTATATTATCCGTTTGCTGCGTGTGCAGGATCAGCGGCACGCCGCCCAGGCTGTTCACCATGCCCCAGTAAGCCCATGCACGCCAGAACTTCGCTTCACCCTGGTATTGCTGGTTGGTAGGACCGGACAATACCTCCGAAGGCGTTTGCCCCAGCTGGTCCAGGAAAAAGTTGATCCGGTCTATCTGCGTATAATTCAGCGATGAAGTGGTAGACGATACGGAAATAATACCACGGTTGTAATCCGGCATGCTGCGCACATTGCTGATGCCTTCGTCTGAACTGTTGCCGTTGAAAGGCCATCCCGGCATCATGCGCCCGTAGATGTCGCTGAGGAAGGCTTTGATCATCGAAGAGTCCTTCCAGACGGTCTCCGGGTTCAGGTTGTTCTTATTCTCGTAGTCGAGCCCCTTTTTGCAGGACTGGCTGCCGATGGCCGCTGCTGCTGCAAGGAGTATTATGAGGAGTTCTTTATTCAATTTCATGTTTGGACCGTTTAAGAGATTACAGCGAAAGGATAGCGCCGAAGTTGAATGCTTTCATGATGGGATAGGTAAACCCGTCCGCCATTTCCGGGTCGTAGTACGTTTTCCCGAATTTGCTGATGACGAAAAGGTTGGACCCGTTGAAATAGAATTTCAGCCCGGAGATACCCACCCTGCTTGTCAAACTGCCGGGCAGGCTGTAGGAAGCGCTGAGGAAGCGGAGGCGCAGGAAGCTGGCGTTCTTCATCCAGAAAGAGCTTGCGTCGTTGGTCACCCTCCTGGCGCCGTCGTTGGCGGAATAACGGCGGGGCAGCATGCCGTTGGGCGTTTCGGGTGTCCAGGCGTCTGTATACCATTTCTTCCACATGCGGTTCCATTCCACGTTGCCATCCACGAGATTGTTCACCATCCGCCACTGGTTGAAATTGCCGCCGAAGGAAGCCTGCAATGCAATGCCTTTCCATTCGCCGCCCAGGTTGAGACCTACGGTCACCGGGTGGTTGTTGGGCTTAAGCACTTTATTATCCCAGTCGTCTATGATACCGTCAGGTTTGTTGCCGGGGCCGCTGATGTCTTCGTAGGTAAGATGCCCGGGCTGCGGTGTTATGCCGTAATATTTGTAACCGGGATTTTTGGCAAGGAATGCATCTACATCCGCCTGCGTGCGCAGCATGCCGGTAACCACGCGGGAAACCACCCTGCTGGCGTTGAAGCCGACCGTTTGCTGCCAGGGATAGGTCACGTTTTCGTCGCGGGTGATGTATTTCGCTACGCCATAGCCTGCGTTGGCATTCACGTAGTAACTGAAGTTGCCGGACTTCCTGTTCATGCCGATAGAGAACTCCACGCCTTTCGCCTTCATTTCGCCATAGTTGGCGCTGGGCAGCGTGCGGCTGAAAGTAGGCGGCACGGAGGCGATGCGCTGCCCGAGGATGTCGTAGGTCTTCACCTGGTAAAGCTCCAGCGTGGCATTAAAATGATCCAGGAAGTTTACGTCCACGGCTGCGTTGTAGCTGAGCGTCTTTTCCCATGTCAGGCCTTCGTTTACGATAGGGCCGTAAGTGATGCCTGCATTGGTTTTCCCGTCGTTGCCAAAATACGCATTGCTGCCGTTCTGGTACGATTGCTGCCATTGCCATCCGCCCACGAAGTCGTTGCCGGTAACGCCCACAGACCCGCGGAGCTTCA
The DNA here is from genome assembly GCF_039655965.1 of Chitinophaga sp. YIM B06452. NCBI lineage: Bacteria > Pseudomonadati > Bacteroidota > Chitinophagia > Chitinophagales > Chitinophagaceae > Chitinophaga > Chitinophaga sp. YIM B06452. The sequence goes on from NZ_JAWLKY010000002.1 coordinate 355,741, forward strand.
GGAACTGGATGCCTTTCACGCTGTTGAAGAAGTTTTCCTTAGACACGACCCAGCCGGCGGAAGCAGAGGGAAAGAAGCCCCAGCGTTTATCTTCCGCAAACTGCATAGACCCGTCGTACCGGTAGCTGAAGGCCACGATGTATTTGCCATCGTAGTCGTAGCCCAGCTGCCCTACCCACGACCGGCGGCCGTTGGCCTGTTCGGTGCTGCCTCCGTTGTAAGAATCAAGGCGGTCGCCGCTTGTGGCCCACCACTGGTCTGTAAGGTACACGGGGAAATTATCCCTCGCGGTTTGTATGCCGCCAAACTCATAATGCGCTTTTTCGAATACCAGCAAACCGCGCACGTGGTGTACTTTGTTGAAGGTGGTATCGTAGTTCAGCTGGAAATTAAGCTGGTAGTTTGTAAACCAGTTATAGTCTTCCTGCAGGAAGTTCTTGCCGATCTGTGAGGAACGTTTGATGGCCACGCGGTCGCCGTCGTTTGTGCTGATCTGGCGCACGCCGGTGGTTTTCATCACCCACATGTCATATTGTTTTTCGAAATATTTGGAACGGTTAAAGGAGTAATTCTTGGAGAACTGGCCGGAAGCGGTGAGGCCGCTGATGCCCGGCACCTTGTATTGCAGCCGCAGGTTGATGTTCGGCGTGAGGAAGTTCCTTTTGATGTATCCCCCGTCGCCGCGCGCTTCCGCGCCTACGTTGCCGATCCATCCGTAATCGATGGGGTTGCCGCCGTCCGTCCATACCGGTTGCTCCGGCTGCCAGAGCAGCTGTTTGCGGTAGAGGTCGTTCGGGTTGCCGGCCACCGCGGTGGATGGCGGTCCGTAGGTGAGATTATTGTACAACCCGATGCCGGCAAAGGCCTGCAGGCGGGGTGTAATGTCCGCCGTCAGGTTTGCGCGGAAGTTATAACGATTGAAGGTGAGGTTTTTCATTACGGCGTCTTCCTTGATATACGCGCCGGAAATAAAATATTTGATCTTTTCGCTGCCGCCGCTCACGCTGAGGTTATGCGCGGTGATGTTGGGATCGTTGTATACTTCATTCAGCTGGTCATATCCCCAGCCGTTATTGATCTTGCGGAAATAATCGAAATCCGACTGCGACCACATGCTGCTGGAGCCGGGATTGAGGCGGTTGTAGATCTCCCCGGTCTCGATCGCGTTGGTGCGTTCCGCGTTCTTTCCGCGTTTGGAAACGCCGGTGTTGAAAGAATAGCTGATGCGCGCGATGCCGAGCGCCCCCCTGCGGGTGGTGATCAATATGACGCCGCCGGCGGCACGGGCCCCGTACACGGATGCAGCAGCTGCATCTTTCAGCACGGAAACGTTATCGATGTCGTTAGGCGCCAGGTTGTTGAAATCATCCGCGGAACTGATAATACCATCTATCACATACAGCGGGTTCTGTGAAGTTCCCGGGAAAGTGCTGCCCGTGCGGATGCGGACGCCCGGCGAAGAGCCCGGGATGCCGGAAGGCGTGGAAATGGATACGCCCGGGAACTGGCCGGCCAGCAGGTTGGCCATAGACGTGGTGGGGAAATTGCGCCGGTCTTCGTCCATTTTCATAGAAGCCACCGATCCCGTTACCAGGTCTTTCCGCTGCGTGCCGTAACCTGTTACCACTACGTCTTTCAGCGAAGTGGCGGAATACCGGAGCACAATACGGATGGAAGCGCCCGTTACCGTAACCGTCTGCGATTCATAACCCGTCATGGAAACTTTAAGACGCGCGCCGGGAGATACATTCAACTCAAACTTCCCCTCCCCGTCTGCCGCGACATTTCTTTTTTCTCCGCCAACCTGGCTGATGGAAGCCCCCGGCAGCGGCGCGCCCGTAGAGTCGGTAACAGCGCCTTTTAAAATAATTCTTTCCTGTGCATACATACGCGTGGAATACAATGCCAGGCAAATAAGGCCCAGCATCCAGCACATAAATTTTGATTGATTCATAATTGGAATTGTATAGGTGGAAAAATGACCAACAGCTCCTCTGGCGGAATTGACATCCCATGTGTTTGGCTATGGCATAAAATTCCTACAATACCCGTCCCTCCACCACCCTAAATTTGACTAATAGCTATGCTTTTTTTGCAGGCCGGCATTTCGCGCCGCGCATTCATTCCCGAACCGGCCGTTAAGCCAGGAATTCGTTATATTTGAGGACTTTTTATTGCTTTTCAGGACAACCAGGATCGTTTCAAGGAGATAAGCTACGTATGCAATACATATATGAGAATTTCACTTTTCCGCCTGACCAGTCATTTACCATCCGTTCAGAGATACTGGAAATAAAAAAATACGCCGCGTTCCGGTCTCACATCAATTTCGAGATCGCATTGCTGGAGAATTGCAGCGGCAAAAGATTTATAGGGGATCATATAGAGGATTTCGAGGGAACAGAGCTGATATTGCTGGGCAGCTACCTGCCGCATTGCTGGCAGTATTACACCGTGCTGGACCCCATGATCCAGCCGCAGGCCACCGTTATTCATTTTTTCCCGGACTTCCTGGGGCAGCAGCTGCTGGAGAAGCCGGAAGCGCGGCAGCTGAATGAATTGTTCAGCAAAGCGGCGAAAGGCGTGGCCTTTTCAGGTTATACGATCCAGTCTGCGAAAATGATCATGCAGCAGATGCTGTTCTCCACCGGCATGGCGCGCGTGGCGCTGATGCTCAGCCTGCTGGACCTCCTGGCCAATGCGCCTTCGGAAGTATTGGCTTCCCCTTACTACAATTCAGTCAGCTCTTCCGGCGAAGCGCAAAAGATCAACAAAGTGTTCGATTATATTTTCAGGAATTTCCGCGACGAGATCTCGCTGAAAGCCGCGGCGGATATCCTGCACATGTCGCCCGCCGCGTTCTGCCGGTATTTCAAAGCGCGGACCAACCGGACGCTGATCGATTTTGTGAAGGAAGTGCGTATTGGCCATGCCGCCAAGTTGCTGCTGGAAAAGAAACACAATGTAACAGAAGCCTGTTACCTGAGCGGGTATAACAACCTGTCCAATTTCAATAAACATTTCAAGGAAGTAAAGGGTCTTTCGCCGCGCGACTTCATGCGCCAGTACGAAATGCCTGAAAGCCGCTAGGCATCATCATTCGCGGCCGAAAAGATAAAACGGTTCCGCCACCGTCCACGTTTGCCCGGGCGCGGTACCCGGCACGCCTTCCTGGTACCCGCTCATCAGCCGGTTCCATTCCGCGCAGCGCGGGTTGTATGCCTCCGCTTCTTTTCCCATTGCCTCCAGGTCTGCCCCTTCCGGCACTTTAATGATCATCACCACGGTATGCTGGCTGCGCAGGAGCCGTATCTGCCTGTAGCCGGCCTTTTCAAAGCCCTGCTCTACTTCGGGCCACACTGCGCGGTGATATTCCAGGTATTCTTTCAGCTTGTCTTCCCCGGCTTTGATCTGTACCACGAATACCTTTTCCATGAGCCGTTCGCGGCTGCAGGACAGTAATAACAAAACAGGCGCCAACGCCAGGAGCATACACAAACGCATGTTGATGATTTTAACCGAAGTAAAGATAAATTCCGCACATCACCGCGGCCAGCAAACCCCATAGCAACCAAACCCTGGCCGGGCTCTTCCCGCCCCTGCGCCACGATTCCGCGATGGAAGGCAGCGCGTGAACGGCCGGCGGCTTCGTTAGCAAAGTAACCGCTACCAGCACGGCAGACATGGCCACGAACAAGTAGAACGACAGCAGCAGGAAATGCGGCCAGAACGTTTTCGAGGGAAAGTTCAGCACATGGCAGGCGCCTACCGCCAGGCATGCCAGGCCGCCGCCGTAAAGCACTACTTCCGCTGCCGTACTGTTCACCCGCTTCCAGGAAATGCCCCCTACAAACACGACGGACAGCGGCGGCGCAAGGATAGACACCATGCCCTGGCTCAGTTCAAAAAATCCTTTTCCCGAATGGGAAAATAAATATGCTACGCCAATGGCCAGCACCGCGGCCAGCACCGTCACCCATTGCCCGGTGGTTCTTTTCGAGGAATCGTCCATTGGCCGGTACCGTGCCAGCACATCGAGTGTGAAAACCGTGCTGAATGAGTTGAGGCCGGAAGATACAGTGTCGATCAAAGCCGCGATCAGCGCGGCGATACACAGACCGAGGAAACCGTGCGGCATCACCTGGCTTACGAGCGTGATGTACGCATTGTCCGGCTGCGCAACGTCTTTGTACAACACGTAACACATAATGCCGGGAAAGATGAAAATAAACGGCATGATGATCTTGAGCACGGAAATGAAGATCGCGCCATACTGCCCTTCCTGCATGTTTTTCCCCGCCAGCACTTTCTGCACGATCGTCTGGTCTGTGCACCAGTAATAGATGCCCACTACAGGATACCCCAGTACAATGGCCACCCAGGAATATTCCGGGTCCGACGCCGGGCGGAACAGCCGCCAGTAATGAGCGGGCGCCGCTTCCGACAATGCCTGCAGGCCGCCGATCTTTTCCAGCGCCAGGTATACAAGGATGATGGAAGAGAGTATAATAACGGCGGATTGAAAAATACCCGTGCGCACCACCGCTTTCAGTCCGCCCACGGCCGTAAAGCTCGTTGCGATGAGCGCCACTACAGACACTGCCTGCATAAGCGGTATCCGGAAGATCTGCGAAATAATAAGCCCGCCTGCATACAGCGCGCTGCCCAGCCACACCACCAGGATGGAAATAAGGCTGTAGATGACGAGGAAATTATACGATGGCTTGCCGAACCTGGCGAGCAGGAATTGCGGCATGGTAAATACTTTTGTCGAAATGTAGTGCGGCAGGAAAAACATGGACATCAAAAAGATGAAGCCCCAGGCCAGCCATTCGAAGTTGCTGCCTACCATGCCCTGGGTGAACCCGATGCTGGCGAAGCCCACCAGCATGGAAGGCCCGGCGTTGGCGCTGAACAGCGAAAAACCGATCTGCCACCAGCTGAGGGAGCGGCCGCCGAGAAAAATATCGCGGCCGGCGGATTTGCTCCGCCTGTTCAGGTAAAAACCTGTGGCCAGCAACGCCACAACGTACAGCAGGAGTACAAGGTAATCGGCCCCTTCCAGTGTTATATCCAAGGAATGCGTTTTTCGTTTTATAAAATGACGTTCGGCAGGTAAGCCTTTACAGACGATGGTTCCCACTGCACGCTGCGCGTGATCTTTCCGGCGCGGCGCCAGTAATCCCAATCCACGCGCACCGGCGCGCCTTCAATTTCCGGCAGCGACCATCCCCCTTTGCGCCATTGAGGCTTCACACTGAAATATCTTTCAAGCCCGTGCATAATGGAATGCAGGTATTCCACGCGGCAATCTTCACCGGCTGTGGCCATAAGGCCCGCAGTGTAGAGCGAATAACCGCCGGAGGAAAAGTCCGCCCCGGCCGCTTTTGCCAGGTCGCGCACTTCCGCCCATTCCCGCATGCCGCTGATCTGTGTGGGTACCGGCTGCAGGTGAAGCACTCCCATTTGCAACAAGGTAGGAAACATCCGGGAAGTCCGCTCAGACTCGCCGAAAGAAACTTTCACCGGCGACGCGGCGCAAAGCGTCCTGATCTGGTCCATGGCGGCGGAATGCACGGGCTCTTCTATCCACGCAATGTTTTGCGCCGCCGTGAGGTCCAGGAAACGAAGGGTTTGCTCTACATTCCAGACCTGGTTCACATCCACCGCCAGTTTCACATCAGGCCCCAGGAGACTGCGCACAAATTTTACCCGCTCCGCATCTTCGTGCAGGCGGGCGCCGAAGTCCTTCCCTATTTTCATCTTATAACAATCCACGCCCTGTCCGAGGAAAAAACCGGCCTCTGCTTCCAGCTGCGCATAGGTATAATTCGTGCCGCCGCCGCTGCCATAGATCTTCACATGATCGCGGGTGGCGCCGAGATAACGGTGCAGCGGCTGGCCGGCACGGCGGGCTGCGAGATCATGCAGCGCGAAGTCGATCTGCCCGAGCATGGCCGCCGCTGCGCCCCGGAAGCCTTCGTTGCGGATGGACCAGTACAGCTTGCTGTACATCTCGTTATACGGAACATCTTTGCTATGCAGGAGGATGGGCAGGAAACAGGATTCGAGGATGTTGGTATAGCTGCTGAATACCGGCGCTTCCCCGAGGAAACCGTTTTCGTCTTCCAGGGTGATGACGGCAAGGCCGAAGGTCAGGAACGGGCCCATGGTAGCGTCCTGGAAGGGCATGGCCACGGGAACCGGTTCCAGCACGTTGATCCGGACGCGGATAATATTGAATAACTGGTCGCTGATGTCTTTCATCTTGTAATGATATCCTTGCTGTAATGCAAAATTTTCTGGTAGAGGGTTTGAGGCAGCGGCCCGGCGGCAAAATCACCGAGGGTCTTTTCCAGCTCTTTTGGGTTGGAAGGGCCGATGACGATATTAAATGAAAAAGGAACGGAAAGCAGGAAACGGTGGGCCAATGTATGAAGCGGCATGCCTTCCGCTTCCGCCAACAGGCCCAGCCACCGTGCTGCCGCTACATCATTTTCCGTCAGCCATGCAGGAAGATCGCCGGAGAAAGTGGCGAACGATTTGCCCAGCAGGCCCATGTAGAGCGGGCTGGCGGCAAAATAACGCAGCCCGGCCACTTCGCAGGCTGGCAGTGAAGTTTCCATCGCCGGCGTATGGCAGGCGTTGAGCCGGTTGTATTCCATCAGCACATCAAAAGCGCCGCCATTCAACCACCGCCAGGCCCATGCCGGCGGGTTGCCGCCCAGCCCCAGCGCACGCGCATACCCTTTGGCTTTCAGTTCCTGCAATACCTCCACCGCGGCGCCGAAAGCATTTTCGGGGATCTGGGCCGGATCGTGCAGGAAAAGTATATCGAGAGAAGTAACACCCACATTCTCAAGGGTGGCGGCTACACTCCTGAACATGGCATCGCGGCTGTAATCATAACGCCCGTCGTAAGCGGTAAAACCCTGGAGCCGCCCTACTTTGGAACTGATCGCGGGCGCCGGCCCTTTCCATTGATTCAATGCAGCGCCGAGGAACGCTTCTGCACGCGCATATGCCGGCGCGGTATCGATCGCTTTCACGCCCCGCTCCAGCGCCAGCAATACGGTTTCAACGGAGGCTTCCTGCGAAACATCCCCCCATATGCCGCCAATACCAGCCGTACCTAATATGAGCCGTTCGAATTTCATTACGGGAATTGTATGTTTTAATGACTAATTTTCTCTACGCCCAAATGTAGTGTGGCGTAAGGCAGCCCGGCCAGATGCTTTTTGACCAATTTACATGTTTTTTTGACCCGGCCGCCCGGAGCGGATGGTTTTCTATCTTTGAAAAAGTCTATTTAAACATACCCTGCCATGAAACGCTTTTTATTATCCATACCCGTGTTGTACACACTTGCGGCAAACGCGCAGGAGAAAACCCGTCCGGCTAATCTGCCGCTGCTGGACAGTATGACCCGCGCAGCGGAACAGAACGTCTATGCCAACATCCACAGCATAGTGATCGCAAAAGAAGGGAAAAAGGTATACGAACGTTATTTCAACGGCTGGAACAAAGACTCCCTCCACGATACCCGCTCCGCTTTCAAGTCTGTTACCAGCCTGCTGGCGGGCATTGCGCTGGATAAAGGTTTCATCAAAGATATCCGTCAGCAGGTCTATTCCTTTTTTCCAAAGTATCAGCCATTCAAAAACCCTGATGCCCGCAAAGGAGCGATGACGGTCAAAGACCTGCTTGAAATGAAATCGGGATTCGATTGTGAGGAATTCAACGACGGGAAGGACTGCGAGGATGAAATGAGCGAAACGAATGACTGGCTGAAGTTTTCACTGGACCTCCCCCTGAAAAACGCCCCGGGCAAGGTGTGGGCGTACACATCCTGCAACCCGGTCATCGTTGGCGGCATCATCAGTCAAACCGCCGGGATGCCGGTACAACGCTTTGCTGAACAATACCTGTTCCGCCCGCTGGGTATCCGCAAATATCGCTGGACAATGGATGCAACCGGCCACGTCACTACCGCCGGGTCGTTTTTTATGCTTCCCGCTGATATGCTGAAGCTGGGAGAACTGGTGCGGCAAAACGGGACGTGGCAGGGCAGGCAGATCGTTTCTTCATCCTGGCTGCGGGAATCCACGACAGCAACAACTGTCATCCGCGGCTTTTCATTTGCGGAGATCGGCGGGGTACCAGCGTCTACCACACAAGCGGCCCGTTACGGGTACTACTGGTACAGGGAAAGGATCAAGACCGTCAGGCTGGCTGTGGATGTGCTTTTCGCCTCCGGGAACGGCGGGCAGTATATCATGATCATTAATGAGCTTGGCCTGGTGGTGGTTTTCACGCAGGGCAACTACGGCTCCAGGAGCGCGAAGCGGGCGTTCGACCTGTTGGTGAAATATATATTGCCGGCTTTCTCTCCCCAGTCCTGAATGAATGTTCAATAAGAAAGCGGCCTGTAAAGGACCGCCTTCCATATAGTCATTTTCAACCTCACAATAGCCGGAACAAATGCTCCGCTACCAGTTCCGCCGAAGCGGGGTTTTGCCCGGTCAGCAATTTGCCGTCCGCAACGGCGAACGGCTGCCAATCGGGGCCTTTCTGGTAAAGCGCACCCAGTTCCTTCAAACGGTCTTCCAGCGGGAAAGGCACCGCGTCCGTAGTTTTGCCGGCCTGCTCTTCTGAATTCGTGAAACCGGATACCTTTTTGCCTTTGACCAGGGGTTCTCCATTTGCGGCCATTGCATTTACCAGGGCAGCCGGGCCATGGCACACCAGCGCCACCGGCTTACCCGCCCGGTAGAACGATTCGATGATGGCAATGGAAACCTTATTCCCGGGCAGATCCCAGGTAGGGCCATGGCCGCCGGGATAAAACACCGCATCATATTCCCCCGGGTTGATCCCGGAAAGCTTTTGCGTATGGTTCAATTTTTCCCTGGCTGCCTTGTCTTCATTGAATTTCTTCACCGCCGGCGTGAAGTATTCAGGCAGCTGGCTTTTCGGGTCTATTGGCGCAATACCGCCTTCAGGAGTGGCGATCGTAATATCAATGCCTTTCTCCAGCAGGTAATAATAAGGTGAGGCAAACTCTTCTATCCAGGTACCGGTAGGCTGCCCGGTAGCCTTTACTTTGCTGACGGAGCTAAGTATGAACAATACTTTTTTGTGTTTCATATTTTCATTTTTTATTCCCGCCTGCCGGGCCTGCGTTATTGCAGCAACAAACAGGAAACCCACGGCCAGGAGTATTTTTGTCAATGTTTTCATACTTTGTTTATTTTGTACAAAGTTCATCACCAAACGGGTAACCCGCCAATGATCCGGATCACAATTATGGTGTGATGTACATCACATTCAAACCAAACCCTTATGGAGCAAGTATTTCGAAGCCAGATAGAAAAAATTGTACCGCTTACCGATACGGAGTTCGCGCATGTCCTTTCATTTTTCACCAGGAAGAAATACAAAAAACACCAGTTCGTGATACAACAGGGAGACCCGGTGCCTTATGAATTCTTTGTATTGTCGGGATTATTAAAATCCTATATCCTGGATGAAAGCGGGAAAATGCACATCCTGCAGTTTGCAATGGAAGACTGGTGGCTGTCTGACTATGGCGCTTACCTGAACGGCACGCCGGCTTCCAGCTTTGCGGATTGCCTGGAGAACAGTGAGCTGCTGGGCATTACAAAAGAAAATAAAGACAAACTGTGCCGTGAAATGCATAAGATGGAACATTTTTTCCGGGTAAAATCCAATTATGGTTATGTGGCTTTGCAACGCCGCATATTGTCGCTGCTGAGCAGCGACGCCCAGGAAAAATACAGGCAGCTGTTCGAATTATATCCTACCCTTTTCCAGCGTGTACCCAAAGCTGTGCTTGCTTCCTACATCGGCGTGTCCAGGGAAACTCTAAGCCGGATGAGCATTTCCGGTGCGGAGTGAGCGGCATTTACGACATGTATTTCACATAACTTTTTTTATATTCAATGACCAGATCCTGGCCCTAAATCACTTTCAATATGCAGTTGAAAATCGCCCTTTTGCTTGCAGCCCTTTTTACCGGGATGCAACTGCCCGCCCAGGACAGGCCGGCCGCCATCGACAGTATCATTTCCAGGGAAATGAACGAGCGGTCGATACCCGGATTGCAAATTGCAATCGTACAACATGGAAAGATTGTTTTAAGCAAATCCTATGGCACTGCGCATATTCAGAACAACATACCGGTTACCGGCAATTCCGTTTTCCCCATTAATTCCTGCACCAAGGTGTTTACCGCCGTGGCGGTGATGCAGCTGGTGGAAGAAGGAAAGATCAAATTATCCGATCCTGTGGCCGCCTATGTGGACAGCCTGCCCGCCCCCTGGCAGGAGGTTACCGTTGCGCAGCTGCTTACGCATACCTCGGGCATACCCGATATACTGAAATTATTTGATCCCCAGACAGGGGGCGTGGGCGCTTTAAGGAATGAAGGCGCCATCTGGGCGAAATTAAAAACGCTCCCGATGGATTTCAGGCCCGGCGGGCAATTCAGCTATAATCAAACAAACGGGTACCTGCTGGGAAAGATCATCCGGAAATTAAGCGGGCAGCCTTTCGATGAGTTCTTTAAAGAAAAACAATTCCGGGTGGCGGGCATGCAGCAAACCGTTTTCGGCGATTCCCGCGATGTGATACCGCTTTATGCTCCTACCTATCATTACAGGAAAAACCAGGACGGGCGGAAATTGCCCAAAGAAAAACTGGAAATGGGATATCACGAGTTCCCGGAATTCACCAGGACGGCGGCAGGCCTCAACAGCACTGCGGAAGACATGGCACGCTGGATCATCAGCCTGCAAACGGGGAAACTGTTAAAGAACACCTCTTCGCTCGACATACTATGGTCGCGCTCAACGCTCGGCAACGGAACACCCGCGCAATGGTCCATGGGATGGGGCATGGCCAAGTGGCGCTCCAAACATAAAGCCATCGGCATGAACGGCGGGGGCCGTAACGCCTTCCTCGTGTATCCTGACGATGACCTGGCAGTGATTGTACTCACGAACCTGGGTGGCAGTTCCCCGGAAGATTACCTGGAAGAATTGGCTGCGTGCTACATTCCCGGCATCATTCAAAACGACCTGATTACCCTGCTGAGAACGAACTTGCGGAAAACCAGGTATGATAATGCCATCGCGGTTACAGATGCAGCCATGAAAAACAATCCCAGCCTTAATCCCAGCGAAAACGAATTGAACGAATGGGCATACCGGATGATGTCTAAAGGGCAGCTGAGGGAAGCACTGGCGGTCTTCCGCCTAAACGTGCACCTGTTCCCCAACAGCTGGAACGTGTATGACAGCTACGGAGAAGCGTTGCTGGCTGATGGTAAAAAAGAAGAAGCCTTGCAGCATTACAGGAAATCCATTGCGCTCAACCCGGGTAACGAGCATGGAAAGAAGATGATAGCGGAAATTATGGGGAAATAGTAACCACAGCACGGTTCCTTACCATACAAAAAGGCCGTCTCCGGTTGCTGGGACGGCCTTCTGCATTTATTACGTTGTAGTGTCAGTTGTAATAAAGGTTCTTGCTTTTCAGATATTTCATCAGCAAAGCAGGATAATCCGTCTGTATCATATTCGCGCCATTCTTCAGCAATTCGCCAAAAGCTTCCAGGTCGCCGGCAGCGGCTCTTTTATCCACTTCGCCGAGTGAATTGATCCATACGCGCCCGCCATTCTCCTTTATTCTCGAGGTTACTTCCACGGTGTTGTGTGAAGGGTCGATATGTACGGCTTCAGTTTTAGTAACGGCAAACAGCGAATCGACGTCTGCTGCCTGGTGTGTTCTCACCAGTGTCCTGAAAGCAGGGTCTTTCTCTTTCACCATTTTCGCATAAATGCCGCGGCCCAGGAAAAACATGGTGGTGCCGGCCGTCTGCGTCCTGTTCACCACCTCTATAATTTGGGGAACACGGTTGGTCTTGATGTCCAGGTCTACCAGTATCCTTCCTTTGGCCAGGTTCAGCGCTTCCTCCAGCGTGGGCACCTGTTCGTCTGTCAACTGGCCGTTGAACTTCAGGCGCAATTTCCTGATCTCCTCAAAAGTAAGATCAGCCACTTTACCGGTGCCATTGGTGGTTCTGTCAACAGAGGCATCGTGCATCACCACCAGCGAGTCATCCTTTGTATGGCGCACATCCAGCTCGATCACATCAATGCCTAACTCTATACCCTTTTTGAATGAGGCCATGGAGTTTTCCGGGCAATCATTATGCGTGCCGCGGTGCGATGCGATCATCACTATCTTTGAACCGGGGGACAAAAACGCTTTATTGATCTCTTTAAACCGGGCCGTTTCCTGTGCGGATGCCGTAAAAAAAACGGCCGCCTGCAATAACGCTGCAAATAGAACTTTCCTGAACATACGAGTGTGTTTTATGGTTTTTTGCTGTTAGTAATAACCTATATTCTGCTCTTCTTCAATCGGCCCCTTGGGTATTAGCCTGTCGATATGCGTTTGCGGGATGGGCCGCAGTACATGGAAGTTACGGATGTTACCTGCGTCCGGGTTGTACAATTTCACGCGTTCTACCAGCTTTTCGCAACGGTCCAGGTCTTCCCACCTGTTCAGCTCGCCCAGCATTTCACGGCCTCTTTCCTCCAGTATGAAATCAACAAAACCCGTGCTGATCTGCGCTGCGGTCACCTGCATTTGCGGAACGGTGCCCGTGGTCCTGTCTGCGTAGCTGCCGCCTTCAAACGTCCAGTATTGGGTGGTTTTCATTTCACCATCTTTATAGGCAGCACGCGTTCTTACTTCATTGATATATTTGGCGGCATTGTCAAAATCGTTTTTGCGGCCGTATGCTTCCGCCAGCAGCAGCAATGTTTCGGCATAACGGAACACCATCCAGTCTTTCGAGCCATTGGTATCGTTGGTAGTAACGCGGGTTTTATCCAGCCATTTTTTCAGGCCGGGGAAGATGTTGTTCCTGGAAAAGGGAATGTAGAAGTTGAGCGGGAAGAAATAAGGGAAGCGCTTGTTTTCCTGGGTGGCGGCGTCCTGTTCCGCTTGTGTGGCATAGAGCGTGGGGGTAAACCAGATAGCCGTATCTCCCACTTTCACATCCACTTTGTTGCCGGCGGTAGTGGTAATGCCTGTTGCCGCCTGGGTGGCAATGTAAGCCCATACAAACGACTTCGCGAAGCGGGAATCATACTTGCGGGTAGCGCCAAACAGGCCGGTGTACACATAAGGCGTGGGGCGTACCCTGCGGTAAGGACGGCCGTACTCCGTAGTGCGCTGCAATATTTTGGTGTTCACGGCGTCGTATTGCGGAACATGATAAAGGTGCATGTTGTTGCCGCTTCCGTTGTTAAGGGTATTGGTGGTAAACTGCACCGCGAATACCACTTCAGGGTTTACCTGGTTGGTGATATCGAACAGCCGTGCATAATCCGGCACCAGGGAATAGGCGCCCATCTCCTGCCTTACCACTTTACCGGCGTAAAAAATAACGCTGTCTATATCCGTTGCCTTCGAACCACGGATGGCCTTCTGCTCAGCGGAAACGGCGCTTCCTCTTGCCAGGTAGATCTTCGCCAGCAGATGCGCGGCAGCGGCTTTGGTAGCGCGTCCCTGCTCCGCGGGCATTATTGGCAGCTGCTCAACCGCCGTTACCATGTCCGGAATAATGGTGGCATAAATATCCTTCACCGGCGAACGTTTAAAATCGGTTTTCACTTTATCTATCGCAGTAAGCACCAAAGGCACATTACCAAAATGCTGAACCAGCTCGAAATAATAGAACGAACGCAGGAACTTTGCTTCTGCTTCAACCACCTTCTTCCTGCCCTCGTCCATGACCACTTTGGGCAGGTAGTTCAGCGTTACGTTGCACTGGGAGATGCCGAAATAGTGATAATCCCAGTACTCGGACACATCGCCGTTGAGGGAACTGAGAGTGGCAAGGTATTGGTTGAAAGACAGGTCACCGTCGGAACCCGCCGTGAAAAGGTCCGTACCTGCGTCGCTGAAAGTAAGGGCGCGTTCTCCGTTCACAGCCAGCCTAAGGTTGTTGTAAGCCGCTGTCAATGCGCCTTCCACGCCTTCCGGCGTTTCATAGAGCTGGTAAGAGACCTTGGAGATCACTTTCTCTTCCAGGAATTTTTTACAGCCGGTGAAAGAAGCGATTGCTACGATCGCAAGGCATGCATATATCTTTTTCATTTATTTCTCTTTATAGTATTAGAAACTCACATTTACGCCCAGCAGGTACATGGTCAGGCTCGGCTCGTTGAAGCCGGTGGCGCCTTCCGGGTCTGTGCCGGGAAAACTGGTAATAACAAAAGGATTCTGCACGCTGGCGTAAACCCGGAACTTCTCCAGGTGCGCCCGGTGCACAAGAGTGGCGGGAATAGTATAACCCAGGGAAATATTTTTCACCCGCATAAAAGAACCGTCATAATAGTTCAGGATGCCCAGGTAGTTCAGGCCGGCAGAGCCAAGGAACGGGCGGGGATATTTGTTGCTGGGGTTATTGGGCGTCCAGTAATCCAGCTTGGGCTGGTTGTAGCGGCCGTCAAAACGCATATCCAGACTATGATAAACGGTCTGGCCGATGTTGGCATAGATAAAAATGGAAGCATCGAAATTGCCATACTGGAAGTTGTTGCCCAGGCTGGCTGTCCATTTCGGGTCTTGCTGGCCAAAGATATGCCTGTCTGCCGCGTCGATCTTATAGTCGTTGTTCAGGTCGAGCGGCCTGATATCTCCCGGTTTGAAAACAGCGCCGTTAACGGCGAACTTAGCCATCTCGGCTTTGTCTGCCTCTGTGTCCTGCCAGATGCCGTTGGGGCTCAGGTCGTACATCACTTTCACGGGGTGGCCGATGAACCAGCCGGAAGCGAGGTCGTCGTGTTTACCATTATACAGCTCCACGATCTGTTGTTTATTGGTGGCAAATATCCAGTCTGTGCTCCACTTGAGCTTCCTGTTGGATACATTCACGGTGTTGATGGTTACTTCGAAACCTTTGTTGGTTGTTTTACCAATATTCACGAGGATCTTGTCAAAACCAGATACGGTAGGCAGCTGCTGGTTGAGCAGCAGGTCGCTGGTGTTTTGCCGGTATGCTTCGATGCTGCCTGAAATGCGGCCCCTGAGCAGTGAGAAGTCGAGCCCTATGTTGTACTGCCCGGTTGTTTCCCAGCCAAGATCGGGATTGATCATTTCTGTAGGCGCAAAACCCAGTTTGGAGGTTTCGCCGTATACATATCTTACGGTGGAAAGGCTACCCCATGTCGTATAAGGCGCTACGCCTGCATTGCCTGTTCTCCCCCAGCCCAGGCGGAGTTTCAGGTCGGTGATGGTATTTACGTCTTTCAGGAAATTCTCCCCTTTCAGGCGCCATGCCAGCGCCACGGAATGGAAAGCCACCCATTTATGGCCTTCGGCGAGCACGGAAGAACCATCGTAGCGGGTAGAAACGGTGGCCAGGTATTTATTCTTATAGTTATAGTTCAGCCTTCCCATAAATGAAGCCAGCGATGAACGGGTGTAAGCGCTGGAAACGCCGCTGATGGTCAAAGCGCTGCCCAGGTTGTAGTACAGCTGCTGGTCGTAAGGCAGGTCCCTCACGGAAACTCCGTAGCTTTCTATGGTTTCAGATTGTATGGATTGTACCAGCGTGGCGTAGAAATTATGATCACCCACAGATTTATTGTAACTCAGGATGTTCTCCCAGCTGTACATGAGTTTCTTATTGCCGCCGTTGGAAGTCCTGGATGGCGCCTCTCCTCCGGCGGAAGCGGTATTGGCTTTGTCGAAATTGAGGTTTTGCGTGCCACGGTAGTCGAGCCCCACATTGGACCTTAAATTGAACCCGTCAAGGAAAGAAATATCCAGGTAATAGTTCCCGATGTAACGGTCCTGCTTCACCAGGCGTTTGGTATTGCCGAAGTTGGTAATGGGGTTGGGTGTGCGGGTGTTGTTGGTGGGGAATAACGCCAGCGTTTTCCCGTCTGCCGTATAAGGAGAAGCGAGGGGATTGAAGCTTTTTAATCCATACACATCAAAGATCTCGGACCAGCCGGCGTTCAGCTTTGAGCTGGTAAACAGGGATTGCGTGCCGATCTTTATACGTTCCCTGATATTGTGGTCTACGTTGGCGCGGATACTATAGCGAGTATAATCCTGGTCTTTTACCACGCCTGCGTTATTAAAATAACCGGCAGACAGCAGCAGCTTTGTTTTATCCGTTCCGCCGCGCACGCTCACCTGGTGATCCTGCATGCTGCCGGTGCGGAGGCCGTAGCTCATCCAGTCTGTGCTGGTCAGTTTGGAAGGATCGTAGGTGCCGCTGGCCCATGCGTTCTCCATGTTCTGCAACATATAAGGAGTAGCCACGAGCTGGTCGTTCTTAAAATCCATCTCACGGCTGGGTTTCGGATCGTAAGCGCCGCCCAGTGCGTTACGCTGCGCTTCGCGGGAAAACTCCACGAACTCCGCGGCATTCATCAATTGCGGCATGGGGCGGTGTTTCTGCACGCCATAGTAGCCGTTATATTCCACGGTGGTCTGGCCGGGCTTTCCTTTCCTGGTTGTAATGATGATCACCCCGTTTGCGCCCCTGTTGCCATATATCGCGGTGGCGGATGCATCTTTTAATACGTTGATGGTCTCAATATCATTGGGGTTGATCTGGTCTGCGCCATCCGTGAGGGGGATGCCGTCCACTACGTACAACACCTCGTTGCTGGCGTTGATGGAACGGTTGCCCCTGATCCTTACCTGCGTGGTAGCGCCGGGTTTCCAGGAAGTTGTTTGCGCCATTACACCGGCTATGCGGCCCTGGAGGGCTTGTGTAACATTGGTTACCGCCACCTCTGTGATCTTTTCTGATTTTATGGTGGAGATGGCGCCGGTCAGGTCTTTTTTGAGCACGGAACCATAGCCGATCACGACCACTTCATTGAGATCGGCAGGCGCTTCTTTCATGCGTATGATCAATGAATTGTTGGCGCCGGCTTTGATCACGAAATCTTTGATCACATATTTTTCAAACCCCATGAAGGAAAACGTGAACTGGTATTTATTGCCGGGCTTCAGGCCCGATACGGCAAACATGCCTTTTTCATTGGTAGCGGTGTTTTGTTTCTCAGTAGTGCCGGTTGCCACTATGCTCACGCCAACGCCCGGCAGCGCGTCTCCCTTTTCGGACGTGACGATGCCCGTCAGTTGTGGTTTCTCCTGCGCCTTCAATGAAATTGAAAAGGCAAATGCTGCGAGGCATAGCCACCATTTGACTGTTAGAGATCTGAATTTCATCATATTGCTTTTTCGTTTTGACAAAAGTTTCCCCGCATGCCCGTATGGACACGTTTTTTAAGGGGTTAAGTTTTTTTCTTATTGAATCCTGGTTACTTCTATCCTGTTACTGTCCACTTTTTTGAATACCAGTCCATTGACGTTCCCCAGCATCGAAAGCACCGCGTCCAGTGAATCAGATGGCAGGAGCTTGCCTGTTACGAGCATGTTATCAAAGCCCGCATCGCTGAATTTGAATTCGACATTGTATTGCCTTCCTATGCTGGCCAGTACTTTCACCAGCGGCTCCTGGTTGAATTCAAGTGATATGCTGGTTGTATCTGTAACCTGCACGGGCAGCGGGATGTTACCGGCCGGTTCCCTGAAAGACTTTACCGTGAATTGCCCGGAACGGCTATCCATCACGAACTGCTCTCCCGGCGTCAGGTATACGTCCTTCATACCGGATGTTTTCACGGTAGAGCGGACCACTACTTTCCCTTCGAATAATCTTACGCTTACCTTATTCTTTTGGAGCGTATTCATCATAAACCGGGTACCTAAAACCGTTGTACTGATATCCCCGGCATACACCGTAAAAGGTTTTGCCGCATTCTTCGTCACCTCAAAGGTTGCTTTCCCTGTAAGCCTGACATCCCGCCGGCCGGTATCAAACGGCGTGTAATAGCTGAGGGAGCTTCCCTGCGCCAGTTTCACGACGGAACTGTCCGGCAACACGAGGCGGCGGACGCTGCTGCCGGTGTTGGATTCAACGACCGGCAGGTTTTTCTTTATTTCGATCGAAGCCGCAACCGGCACCGCTTTTTGCCCGGTGCTGTAATGCCGCCAGGTTGCGCCGGCAATTAATAATATCATGGCCGCGGCCGCCCATTTTGCAGACATCACGATCATTCGCCTGGTATTGCTGCGCCTGGATGTATTTTCTCTCTCAATGATGCTATTGTGCAATTTCTCCAGCAGCAGCGCTGACCTTTCCGGGGGAAGGATGGGGTCGCCGGAATGAAGAAAGTCTTCAAACTCCTTTTTCAAACGGGCTTTCTCCCTTCGTTCATTTCTTTTTAATGCCATGCTGTTCCTGGTTTCTGGTATAAATACCCTGAACCGGGAAAAAGGGGATGCCGTTCCGTGTTACGAAATTGTTATGTACTTCAGCTGAGATAAAAAAAGAGCAAAGCGGCGCCTGTGGTAAGGCTTTCGGAGGGATGATGAGAGATGTAGTCTTTGATGAACCGGGTAGATTGTTTAAGATAATCTTTTACGGAAGCGGCGGAAATGCCTAGAATATGCGCCGCTTCGTCATATGATTTGCCTTCATAGCGGCACAGCCTGAAAACTTCTTTTTTCCGTTCCGGAAGATGGTTCACCGCTTCTTCGACGATAGACAGCCGGAAGGTATATAATTCTTCATTGAGCGGCTCTTCCGGGTAAATTTCAGTGGTGCTGAGCGGCACCAGCTGCCTTTCTTTTTGCCTGAGGTATTTGAGGGATTTGTTGAAGCTGGTCACAAACAGCCAGCCCGCTACTTTGGCGGCGTCCAGCTTTACGCGGTTTTCCCAGAGGGCCAGGAAAACCTCCTGGAGTATGTCTTCCGCGGCTTCGTGCTGTTTTACGATCTTCCATATGTTGGCGTACACGGCCTGGTGATATTGATGGTATAACGCATCAAAGGCACCCAGGTCTACCTGGTCTGGCAAGCGTCCGGCAAAATATGGCATGTCCATGTCGCGGGCAAAACTACAAGGAACCGCGTTTAGAGTGATGTTATAAAATTGTAAAGCCTTTTCTGAAGCAGGCAAAAAAAAGCCGCCCCTTTAAAGTAGAGACGGCTTTCCGGTTATAAATTACCTTGTCATTGTTTGATGATCCGCAGCACTTCCGTTTTCCCTGTTCCTTCCAGCCTGATCAGGTAAAAACCATCTTTCAGGAAACTGAGATCCTTCACGAGCTTCGTATCTCCCCGCTGTATCATCCACAACCTGATGGCGCGGCCCTGCAGATCCAGCAGGGTGGCCGTGCGGTAGCCTTCCGGCAGGTCGATGGTGACATTGCCTGAAACAGGGTTGGGATACACCCTTGCAGCCTGTGTAACCTCCGGTTTGGCTTCCGGTTCTGCTTTGGCAGACACGGCAACGAGCGGCGCGGTTTCAGCCGGCACTGCATTACAATTGTCAATGCTGAACCAGTTGTATTTGAAGGTGCCTGCTTTAACGCTCAGGGTGATGTTGGGCGATGCGGGCAGTGTCACGGTGTCTTTCACTGTTTGCCAGGTGCCGCCGGTATTGGGTATGTCTATCAGCCCGAATGTAACGCCGGAATAACCAACTCCGATCTGCGCCGCCGCCGTGGAATTCACCCTTATGCTGACGGTGTAAACGCCCGCCGTGGGCACGTACAGGTTGTCATAAGAGAACCAGTGGCCAGTGGCCAGGCCGGTGAAATTCTGGCCGCCGCCAACGTCCGTGCAAGCCTGCAGCCAGGGACCCGCGTGCCGCGTTGTGAAGGCTTCGGCTTCGCGTTTGTTATTAATTGTACAGGGAGCACTCACCACGTTTACCACCGCGGAAACGCTGAGGCCGCGTGTCACCGCTGTTACCGTGTAGGCGCCGGCCGTTGTCCCGGCTGTGAACACGCCCTGGGAGCTGATGGCATTACCTGCGCCAGTGGCCGTCCATTGTGTAGGAGGCAGCATCACGGCGGTGTTGCTGGAATCGTAAGCCGTCAGTATAAACGGCTGCGAGTTGCCGGCGCTCACATCCACCGTATCAGGACTCAGATCCAGCCGCACGATTTCCGGCGCGCAGTTCTCAAGACTGAACCAGTTGAACTTCGGACTGCCGGAACCCACGGTGATGTTCATGGTTGTGAGGGCGGGCAGGTGAACGGTATCTGAAATGGTCACCCATTTGCCGCCGGTGTTGGGTATTTTAATGTAGCCGTATACCTGGCCATTATAATTTACCCTCATTTCACCCGGATAGGTAGATGAAACCCTGATGCGGAACGTATACTTGCGGGGATTCGGCACGTTAACATTGCTATAGGTGAAGCGGTGGCCGCTTGCCAGGTTGGTATAGTTCTGGCCGCCGCCCACGTCGGTGCAGGCCTGCAGCGTGGAGCCGCCGGCCACGGACGAAGCGGATTCCGCTTCATAATGATCATTCACCGTACAGCCCCAGGTGGTAGTGGCATACACGGTGTCTTTCGCAACACCGTTGGAGAAGGTGATCATAAAAGTGCCGATGGAATCACCTGCGGTAAACACACCCGCCGTACTAACGCGGTTGCGCGCCCCGGTAACCGCCCAGCCGCTTTGCGCGGGCACAGGCATAATGCTGTCGAACTGGTCGTACCCGGTAATGGTAAACGCCTGAGAAGCATCTACGGGCACGGTAGCGCTGCGCGGTGAAATGACTACTCTTGTCAAGACAGGTACGGGCACTACTTTCACCATGGCGGTTCCGGTCGCGCCTTCGTCTCTCGCCTTCACCATAAACCAGCCGGTTGAATCGCCGGCGGTAAACAGGCCTTGCTGGTCGATCGCATTCACGGTATCGTTATTGCGCAATTTCCACTCGGGCGTGAATGATACGATATCGCCGCGCTGGTCGAACGCTTTGGCGCTATATTGCTGGGTTTCGCCGTATTTACGCGTCACGGAATCGGGCGTTACCACCACGTTCGTCACCACCACGCTGTCCGCATCCACGATCCGCAGCCAGTTGAAGTTCCAGCCGGATGCATTGGAATAAACGCGGATGGTTTGTTTACCTTCCCTGAATCTGATCTTGGGCGACGATACGGTGATCCACTTCTGCCAGCCGCCGCTTGCAGGCAGCTTCACGGTGGCCAGTAAGGTAGTATCCAGGTAAATGCTGGCGCTGGTGGCATTGTTCACCGCCGCCCTGAGCTGTACACGGTATTTGTTGGTATCAGGCACATCGATATCGTAATCGAACCAGGTGCCTTTGCCGATGTAGCTTACGTTTACCACACCGCTGGTATCCTGTGTAGGCTCGGTTTGCGAAGAATTGGAGTTGTCGAACGCCTCGGCTTCTATCCTTGCGGGGATGAGCTTGTAATTAGGCGTGCGCACATTGACATATGCCGAACCGCTGACCGATATGGTATCCTGCCCGGCCGTGGCGGTGATGACGCCGGAAGTATCCAGCGTGGCCAGCCCTGTGCTGGTAATGGTATTGCCGGCGCCGGTGATGCTCCATTGAGGCGCCAGGTTCATCACATGCCCGTTCTGATCCAGCACCTTCGCGGTGTACTGCAACGATTTGCCGGCCAGCACCAGCTGGTTGGCGGGCGTTACGATCACCGTGTCAGGATAAGGCGTGCCCAGGCCTTTCTGGTATACGCGCACGTAGTCTACATTCATGCTGTCCGGCCAGTCGCTTTCCACGATATTGCCGCCCATGCCGCCGCCGATGGCGACGTTGAGGATGATGTGGAATTTCTGGTCGAAAGGCCAGTCCTTCCAGTCGGTATGCGGGTTTCTATATGTGTATATATGCAGGCTGTCGAAAACGAACCTCAGCGAGTCCGGCGACCATTCCACGGAATACGTATGGTACGCGGTATGCGCATCGGGGAAGTTGCGGGAGCCGGTAAGATGGCCGCCGTTCTGCCAGTTGCTGTTTTGGGTGTGCACGGTAGACATCACCCTGCCCAGCTGGTTCCCGATATGTTCCATGATATCGATCTCGCCGCTCTTCGGCCATCCGCCGTATACGCTGCTGGTAGGCATCATCCAGATGGCGGGCCAGGAGCCTCTCGCTTTGGGCAGCTTGGCCCTCACCTCTACTTTTCCATACAGGAAATCCATTTTGTTCTGTGAGATGACGCGGGCGGAAGACCATGGTTCTGTGGACACGCCGTTCGGGAAATCTTTTTTCCCGGTGATCACCAGGTTGCCGTTGCGCACGCGTGCATTGTCGTGCGTACTGTCTGTATACACCTGCTGTTCCCCGTTGATCCAGCCTTTCGGCTGGGGATCCACCGTCCATTTGCTGCGGTCGGGCACGCCGTCCACATTGAACTCGTCGTTGTAGATCATCGTCCAGTTGGGGTTGCCTTCAAAAACGGCGTTGCCTTTCACGGTGTAAGACGGTGTGTTGGCACTGTCTACCTCCTGCCCAGCTACGGTGAGTTTGAGTGTGGTGCGGGAATAGTTGGCCGGGGAATTGCCTGCCAGTACAATGTTCGCCATTGTATCGTTCACGCGCTGAACGCTGCCGATGCTCACGCCCGGCGGCAGGTTTTCCGCATTCCAGTTCGTTTGGGTAAGCGTGTCGTTGAATACAGCGCGGTTCAGCTTCACCGGTATCACCGCCCCGTTTTCCTGGCCCATCAGGATGCTGGTATTAATAAAGTTGAGGCTGATGGGGTTGGGCGCCTGCACCAGGTCGAAATACAGGATGCCATTGGCTTTCCGGCCGTCGATGAACTGTACGGCGATGCGGTTGAAATCCGTCCTGTTCGCCACGCTCGAGAAGTTGAAGGTGGCTTCTTCCCACTGGTTGACGTTCTTGATCTTGTAGGTAAAGAACACTGCTTTCGTGTAGTCGTTACCAGGTTGCAGTTTGAACATCACTTCTTCGCGCACATTGCTGTACACCAGCATTTTGAAAACGCCGCCGCCGCTGAGGTCGAAGGTAGAGGTAAGGCCGCAGCTGGCGCTCATGTACTCGAAGCAGGTCGTGTCTTTCGTGAATTTCGCTACATGCGAGCTGGGGTTAATGGATGAGGGGGCTGGGTTGGGCACGTTGAACAATACATTGCCGGTGGCATTGGCCCCGGCGTAAAAGGTCCATCTGCCGGAACAGGGGCCGTGGCCCTCAAAATCGTCCAGCAGCAGGAACTGGGCGTGCAGCACATTGCAGCATAGCAGGCCGCCCAGGAGGAGCAGTAAAAGTTTTTTCATAACGGGTGTTTTTCATTGTGGTGATAGTTAACTTTTATTGATTATGCGCTTGTTTGTACCAGCGCGTGAAAAGCCTGCCATCGTCTCAAAAAATCGTCATTGCAAAGAGCAACTTGCCGTGCATCGAGGTCCGTCATTGCGGGGTGCCTGTCATCGCCCCAAAGACCGTCATTGCGAGGAGCGGCGTGGGACTTGTGCGGGAGGGGCGACGAAGCAATCTCCAAACACCGGGTATATCAATCCAATGCGGGAGATTGCTTCGTCGCGCCCCCGCTTTGGCTCTACTGCTCCTCGCAATGACGGCTTTTTCTGCTTCATCGTTCCCCGCGATGACGGGCTCGTAAAAATGTGGAATTAAAGATTAGGGTTCATCTGCGCATCCGCACCGGGTATCGGCAGCCAGTATTTTGCCTTCGTGATCGGGCCGGGCGTAAGGTCGCCGGGGTCTTTGGAGGCGTTGGCCGCTTCCACTTTTTCCAGGCGCACGAGGTCGAACCAGCGGCTCCATTCACCGGCAAATTCCCAGGCTCTTTCATCCACCACGGCATCAGCAAACGCAGCGCTGTTCAGGCCGGGCGTAAGGTCTCCCAGCCCCGCGCGCTGGCGCACGGCATTGATGGCGGCATATGCCTCAGGCGAAGGAGCAGCGCCAGACCTGGCCTGCGCTTCGGCATAGATCAGCAGCACATGCGCATAGCGGATCATAACCACAGGGTTGTTCGACATATAGGTGTCTTTCTGCCCGCTCTGGATGGTGAACTTTTTGTAGTAGGGATGTTTTGTTGTAACCTCCTGCCAGGGAATTGTAACGCCGCCCACCACGAAAGAAGTGGAGAAAGTAGCGTCTTTCCTGCTGCCTGCGGGGAAGTTGTTGAAGAAGTTCAGCTCGGGGAAGAAGTCGGACCAGCCGCCTTCATTTTCGGGCATGGTGGAAAGGCCGTAGAATGAATTGTAGGTGGACCACTGCCCGCGGGTGAACAGCGTAAACACATCTTCTGATGTGCCGCCTGCGAATATTTTCAGGAAACCGTCCTGGTACAGGTCGAATTTATAAGTGCCTTTGTTATCGATCACTTCCTTCGCTTTCGTAGCCGCCAGCGCATATTTGCTCTGGTCTTTCAGCGGCCACCCGGCTTCGGTGAGATACACATCCGCCAGCAGCGCTTTCACAGAACCTTTGTTCGGCCTTCCCGGGTCGCGTTTGTTGTTGGGCACCCACTCTTCCGCCTTCAGCAGGTCCGCCTCGATCTGTTTGTAGATATCGGCCGGCTGGCTTTTTTGCATGTTCAGCTGGTCTGAAGTATATTTTTCGGTAAGCACCAGCGGCACCGCGCCCCAGTAGCGGGTGAGCCAGTAATAACAAAGTCCGCGCAGGAAATACGCTTCGCCTACGATCGCGCGCACGGTGGCTTCGTTGCCGTCTTTCACCGCCGTATAATTGTTGATGATGTTGTTGGTGGATTGTATCACCTTGTAACAACCGCGCCAGATGGGCGTCATGCGGCTATTGAGCGAGGAAACGTTGAAGCGGTCGAATTCCCTGAACTCTTCTTTGTTGGAGCCGGGATGCGTGGTAAGGTCGTCTGCACCCATGCTCATAGCGATCTGGGAAACGGTGGTGAAGCCGCTTTCCCAGGGAACCATCAGGCTGCCGTAAGCACCGGTGAGCGCGGCTTCCAGGCCGGCCTGGCTGCTCAGGCCTTCGCTGCCTATGACGAGACCGCGTGGATTTTCTTCGAGTGATTTGGAGCAACCGGCGAAGAGGATGATGAGTGCGGAGAAATATATCTTTTTCATGAATTGCTGTTTTGGATCAAACCATTAAAAATTCAGTGTAAGCCCGCCGGTAATCGTTTTGGCGTTCGGGTACGAGCCATAGTCTATGCCCTGCCTGAAATCGCCGGAAGAAGAACTGGCTTCCGGATCGATGCCGGAATAATCGGTAAAGGTGAGGATGTTGGTGGCGCTCACGAATACCTTAAGCCCCACATGCCGCAATATGGGCCTGGGTAAGGTGTAAGAAAGACTGACGTTTTTCAGCCGCAGGAAATCTGCTTTTTCAAGGAAGCGGGTAGACTGCGTGAAATTTTTATTGGTAGAGCTGAAAGCCGGTATGTCGGAAGTTTCATTCTTGCCGGGAATGTAACGGTCCAGGATGTCGCGCAGCGTGGCCTGGCGGGCGTCGCCGCCGAGATACATGGCCGCGGCGTTGTTGTAGTTGAGTTTATCGAAACCGAACATGCCCTGAAAAAAAATGTTCAATGAAAAAGTTTTGTAGTTGATAGTGTTGGTCCAACCCAGGGATGTCCTGGGAATGCCGGTGCCGATCACCGCGTAGTCGCCCGCGTCTATCACGCCGTCTTCCTTCAGATCAAGGTACCTCGAATCGCCAGGCTTGGCGCCGAATTTGGCAGCCGCGGCTTCTTCGCCCGGCTTCCAGGTGCCCAGGTATTGCAGGCCCCAGATGGCGCCCAGCGGCTGGCCCGCCATTACCACAAACTCGGATTGCGGGGACATGCCGCCGCCAATTTTGCGGTTGTTAGGATCGAAGATGATAGACTTCGAGCCGGTAGACCGCACATTATTTTTTACGAAGGAAACATTCACGGCCGTGTTCCAGGTAACGGCGCCACGGTTTACTACATCGCCTTCCACGGAAAATTCCCAGCCTTTGTTCTGCACGGAACCGACGTTGCGGGTAATCACGTTGCCGCCCAGGTAAATGGGCAGGTTCTCATTCAGCAGCAGGTCGCGGGTATTTTTCACGAAGTAGTCCGCGCTGATGTTCACCCGGCCGTTCAGCAGCGAAGCGTCTATACCGGCGTTCTGCTGTTCGGTGGTTTCCCATTTCAGGTCAGGATTGCCGATCACGCCGAGGATGAGGCCGTTCTGGAAAGTAGAGTTGGTGAAGGAAGCATTCCGGTTGGAATAGGCAGAGAAAGTGCTGTACGGGCCAACGCCGTCGTTGCCGGTAAAGCCCCAGCTGCCGCGCAGTTTCAGGTTGCTGAACAATTCCTGGTCTTTCATGAACGGCTCCTGGCTGATGATCCAGCCGGCGGAGAAGGACGGGAAATAGCTGTATTTATTACCACCCAGGAATTTGGAGGAACCATCGCGGCGAACGGCTGCAGACAGCAGGTAGCGGTCTTTATAACCATAGTTCACACGGCCCACCAAAGAAAAAATGGATGATTTGGAATAGCCGGAACCCGGGCTGCCGGCGGTTCCCTGCGTGAGGTTGTTCCAGTGGAAAGATTCATACGTGAGGTTTGATGCGCCGGCAGACATGTAGCTGTACACGATCTGCTGGTATTCCAATACCGCCGTCGCATCAATGCTGTGGTCGTTGAATGTTCTCCGGTAGTTGAGCATATTGGTGCTCTGCAGCTTGATCTCCTTGTTGGTGCGGAGGCTGGCCGTAGCCGTGCCGGAGTTGATCACTTTGCCGGCGAAAGATTTATCCTGGTATTCGAGATAGTTCGCGCCGTACTGGAGGCTGAGCGACAGGCCGGGCAGCGCGATATCGTCGAATTTGAACCCGCCGATGGCGTTGGCCAGCATGCGTTCCCGGGCAGAGATCTGCTCGGTGGTGAGCGCTACCGGGTTGAAGAACACGGAGCCAACGGGATCCGTTGTAGTGTAGGTACCGTCTGCCTTGCGCACCGGTACGGTGGGCGACCAGGTGGCGGCCTGCGCAAGCGGGCTGTGGGGGCCGTCTGCCGGGATGTCTACGTTCTGCGCCGTGCTGTAAGAGCCGGTGATGTTGAGGAAAGTTGAAACTTTATTGGTAAGTTTTGAATTGATATTGGAGCGGAGCGTGTAGCGGCGGTAGGATGAATTGTTGATCACGCCGTCCTGGTTGAGATAATCGCCGGAGATGAAGTACCCGCTTTTATCGTTGCCGTTGGAGAGGCTCAGCTGGTATTCCTGGCCGAGGGCGTTGCGGAAGATCTCATCCTGCCAGTTGGTGCCGCCGTTTTTGCGGAAGCCGTCTATCTGCTCATCCGTAAAAGGTTTGGCGGTGCCCAGCGCGGTGGCGCGTTCGTTTACCGTGGTGGCAAACTCTTCGGCATTGAGCAGGTCCATTTTTTTGATGACCTGCGAAGTAGATAAGCGGGTGGTGAAATTTACTTTCAGGCCGCCTTTGCTGCCTTTTTTGGTGGTAACGAGAATAACGCCGTTAGACCCCCTGCTGCCGTAGATGGCAGTAGCGGCGGCATCTTTCAGCACCTGTATGGATTCGATATCATCGGGGTTGATGGAAAAAAGCTCCGCGCCAACGAACCCATCTACCACGTAAATAGGCCCATTATCGCCGTTGATGGAGTTGGCGCCCCTGATGCGGATGCGCACCGCGCCACCGGGAGAGCCTGCGGAATTCGTTACCTGCACACCGGTTACACGGCCCTGCAACACCTGGTCGATACGGTTCACAGGCTGGGCTTCGAAGTCCTTGGCCGTCAACGAAGAGATGGCGCTGGTAAGCGACCCTCTTTTTTGTTCGCCATAACCCACTACCACCAGCTCCGTGATCCTGGAGGCCGAAACTTTGAGGTCGATGTTCAGCTCGGTATTGCCGCCCACCGGCACTTCCCTGCGGTCGTAACCGATGGAAGACACGATGAGCACGGCATCCGGGCCGGGTACTTCGATGCTGTATTCCCCGTTCGCGTTAGTGGTTACGCCGCGGGCCGTGCCTTTCACCTGGATGGTAACACCCGGCAGCGGCTGTCCTTTGTCGTCCGTGACCTTTCCCTTTACCACCACATCGGCGGGAGCAACGGTGTTGTTGGCGGCGGGCTTGCGTTTTACCACGATGGTCTTGTTTTCAATGGTATAGTGCAGCGGCTGGTTTTCAAAGCACTGGTCCAGTGCCTGCCTCAGCGGCACGTCTTTCAGCTCCAGGCTGAAAGCGCGGGCGTGGAACAGCTGCTCGTCCGTATACAGGAAGGTATAACCCGTTTGTTTCCTGATCTCTTTAAAAACCTTTTCCAGTGAAGTGCTGCGCGCAGAGATCGACACGGTCTGTGCAAATCCTGCTGCATGTACCTCCAGTAAGGCGGTGGTCATCAAAAGCACTATCAATTTCATGATCAGTAACGTTTTTGCTGATAATCGCGGAATCTTCAGTCGCCGCCGGGCATACCGGGGCCTGCTTTGGGAAAAAAGCATACATTTGTACGGTTATGGGTAATTAAATAATAATTGCGAAACGATTGTTGGTTTATGCACCCAAACCCCGCCGGGAGCGGTACGAACGCTTCCGGCTTTTATTTGGGCCATCATGGTATCATAGTTCAGGGACTCATAACGTTGAAAAAATTTTGGTTCGCTGCGTTTTTATGGTGAAACAATAATTTGCCTGTCTCCTATCTCGAAATGCACTTCTCCTGTCAGTTCCAGCATTTTTAATACCTGCGATACGGGCACATTCCGTGGTATAATGCCCCTGAAATGCGCAGGCACATTGCCTTTATATACTACTTCCACATCGTACCAGCGCGCAATCTGGCGCATGGCCGAGCGGATGTCGTTGCCTTCGAACTGGATGAAACCGTTCTTCCAGGCCACCGCTTCTTCGGTATTCACTTCGGGCAGCAGCTCCAGTTCGCCGCTCCGGCGGTGCAGGCTGGCGCCCTGGCCGGGTTTCAGCTTCCGGGCAACACCGGCCTTTTTCACTTCCACCGCGCCTTCCAGCAGGGTGGTGTTCACTGCCGGCTCGTCGTCGTAAGCCATGATATTGAAATGCGTGCCGAGCACTTTTACTTCCATCTCATCCACTTTCACGACGAAGGGTTGACCGGCCTGTTTTGCTACTTCAAAATATGCTTCGCCTTTCAGTTCCACTACCCTATTGCTGTTGCTGAAAACAGCGGGGTAACGCAGGCTGCTGGAAGCATTCAGCCATACGCGGCTGCCGTCCGGCAGGGTGATGGTGTATTGCCCGCCGCGGGGAGTGGCTATCTTGTTGAAGACGGGTTGCCCGCCGTTTTGCGGCGCATCGTATTGCAGCTGCCCGTTGCCGGTTTTGATCACTTTTGCATTGCCCTGCTGCGCCAGTATGCCGTTGCCCGCGCTGTCCAGGGAAATTTCGGTACCGTCTCCCAGGGTGAGCACGGCCCTGTTGCCGCCGGGGGCGATGTCTTTCTGAACGGGCGTTGTTGCTATCGCAGGTTCTTTTATGGAAACGGGGCGGCGCAGCAGCCAATAAGTTGCGGAGGATGCGAGAATAAGCACAACGGCGGCGGCCCAGGCGCGGCGGCGCCAGGGTATTACTTTTGCCGGCTGAGGGCGGTCTGCCGCGAGAATGTTATCGGCCAGCCTGTTCCAGTGCACCTGGTCGTATACCTGCCCGGGCGCTGCATCTTCACGCAGCAGCGCTTCCATCTCCAGCGCGCGCTCCCCGGAGGGGTCATGCTGTACGAGATCGGCGAGCTCCTGTAATTCTTCCGCCGTGGCTGTGGCGTCCGCAGCTTTTTTGAGAAGTACCGCTATACGTTGTTGGGTAGTCAATTTTGGTATCGTTTTTCAGTTTACGTGGCGCTTTCATCAAAACAGACGCGCAACTGAATATTTAGGACCTATTGGAAGGAAAAAAAATTCAAAAAAGAGAAGATCAGCCATGGTAGCGGGAAAACCGGTTACAGCATCCACAATACGATCAGCGGCAGCCAGTACCCGCCCGCCTCCATGTGCCGCCTGATGGCCTGCAGGGAGCGTACAAGGGAATTTTTTACGGTATTGGGGGACAATTCGAGCTGGGCGGCTATTTCAGGGATGCGAAGACCGTTTTCGCGGCTGAGCTTGTAGATCTTCTTGGCCTGCGAAGGCAACTGCTGCACCGCCTCCCCCACCAGCCGCAGCATGGCGGCATATGCCACGGCTTCTTCCGTGGTGCTGCGCATTTCCTCGTCGCCCCGGGCCATGGCGTCCAGGGCTTTGTGGTGCACGCTGCGGCGGCGCAGCCAGGTGAACGACTGGTAAAAGATGATCCGCAGCAGCCAGGAACGCGGGTTTTCGATAGCCGGCAGCTTGTCGCGGTTGAGCCATACCCTTAGGAACGTTTCCTGGATAATATCCTCCGTGACGGACGCGGTTTTGGTAAGGTGCATCACCAGCGGCTCCAGTTGCGGAACGTAGGCATGGAACAGCTCGCGGAAAGCGGCCTCGTCGCCCTCTGCAATTAACCGGAATAACGCTTTATCTGTGTGTGAACGGTCGTTCATGCCTAAACGTGGATGCGATATATTGGTTGAATGATTGCCAATGTAATAAAATTATTGATAAGGGCTGGCTTCTTTCAACCTCGCCGATTTTACAACAAATAGATTCTGCCTATCAAATCATAAATTCAATAGATTTTTATTATTGACTCAATACGGTAATTTTACCCGTCTGCACAACTACTGCGTGCAGGCAATTGTTTACTCAATACATAAACTTATTACAATGGGAAAAGAATCGAACGACATCAGCAAATGCCCGTTTCACAATGGCAGCCTGAAGCAGAATGTTGGCGGCGGCGGCACCAGGAACCGCGACTGGTGGCCAAACCAGCTGAAGCTGAGCATCCTGCGCCAGCACGCTTCCAAATCCAATCCGCTGGGTGAGGATTTTAATTATGCCGAAGCCTTTAAAAGCCTCGACCTGGAAGCAGTGAAAAAAGATCTTCATGCGCTGATGACCGACTCGCAGGACTGGTGGCCGGCAGACTTCGGGCATTACGGCCCCCTGTTCATCCGCATGGCCTGGCACAGTGCAGGCACCTATCGCGTGTTCGATGGCCGTGGCGGCGCAGGCGCAGGGCAGCAACGTTTTGCCCCGCTGAACAGCTGGCCCGACAACGTAAGTCTTGATAAAGCCCGCAGGCTGCTTTGGCCCATCAAACAAAAATATGGCAACAAGATCTCCTGGGCAGACCTCCTGATCCTCACCGGCAACATTGCGCTGGAATCCATGGGTTTTAAAACATTTGGTTTTGCCGGCGGCCGCCCGGATGTATGGGAACCCGATGAAGACGTGTACTGGGGCGCAGAAACCACCTGGCTGGGCGGCGACATCCGTTATGCAAACGGTTCTGAAGGCGTGCCGAAGGAACATGGCGTAGTATCGTCTGACGATGACGCAGACGGCCACATCCATTCCCGCAACCTGGAAAGACCGCTGGCGGCCGTGCAGATGGGCCTCATCTACGTGAATCCCGAAGGGCCCGACGGCAACCCCGATCCCATTGCAGCGGCGAAAGACATCCGCGATACTTTCGGCCGCATGGCCATGAACGACGAGGAAACAGTTGCGCTCATAGCGGGCGGCCACAGCTTCGGCAAAACCCATGGCGCGGCCCCTTCCAGCAATGTAGGCAAAGAGCCGGAAGCCGCCGGCCTGGAACAGCAGGGCCTGGGCTGGCAAAACGCTTACGGTTCCGGTAAAGGCGCAGACACTATTACCAGCGGCCTGGAAGTGATCTGGACAAAAACGCCCACGAAATGGAGCAACAACTTCTTCGAGAACCTGTTCGGCTTTGAATGGCAGCTTACCAAAAGCCCGGCTGGCGCGCACCAGTGGGTAGCCAAAGACGCGGGGAACATTATTCCCGATGCGTACGACAGCGGTAAAAAGCACCTGCCCACGATGCTCACCACCGACCTCTCTTTAAGATTCGATCCCGTTTACGAAAAAATATCCCGGCGCTTCCTCAAAAACCCGGATGAGTTTGCAGATGCATTCGCCCGTGCATGGTTCAAATTAACACACCGCGATATGGGCCCCCGCGCGCGCTACCTCGGCCCTGATGTACCCGCGGAAGAACTGATCTGGCAGGATCCCATCCCTGAAGTAGATCATGCGCTGGTCAATGACAGCGATGTTGCGGCCCTGAAGTCGAAGATACTGTCGTCTGGACTGACCGTATCCGAGCTGGTATCCACGGCCTGGGCCTCCGCTTCCACCTTCCGTGGTTCGGACAAACGCGGCGGCGCCAACGGTGCGCGCATCCGCCTCGCTCCTCAAAAATACTGGCAGGTAAACAACCCGCCGCAGCTGCAGAAAGTATTGGATAAACTCGAAAGCATCCAGAAAGAATTTAATGCCGCGCAGAAAGACGGCAAAAAAGTTTCGCTGGCAGACCTGATCGTACTGGCCGGCAGCGCGGCTGTTGAAGCAGCGGCGAAAGACGCAGGACAGGCTATCACGGTGCCATTTGCACCGGGCCGCATGGATGCTTCGCAGGAACAGACCGACGTTGAATCTATCGGTTACCTCGAACCCGCCGCTGATGGTTTCCGCAATTACCGCAAATCAAGATCCCATGTGTCTACCGAAGCGTTGCTGATAGACAAGGCGCAACTGCTGACCCTTACAGCGCCTGAACTGACCGTATTGCTGGGCGGCTTGCGTGTGCTCGGAACCAATTTTGACGGCTCCAATCACGGCGTTTTCACCGCCCGTCCCGGCCTGCTCACCAACGACTTCTTTGTGAACCTGCTGGATATGAACACCGCCTGGAAAGCCATTTCCGAGGACAAAGAACTCTATGAAGGCAGCGACCGCGCCACCGGCAAAGTAAAATGGACAGGCACCCGCGCAGACCTGGTGATCGGCTCCAACTCGGAACTGAGGGCGGTTGCGGAAGTGTACGGCAGCGCAGATGCGAAAGAGAAATTTGTAAAAGACTTCGTAGCGGCCTGGACCAAAGTGATGAACCTGGACAGGTTTGACCTTGCGTAATTATGAATCCAGTGAATAATGAAAAATAAAGCCTCCTTTAGCGGAGGCTTTATTCATTTCAATGAGACATCAACCACTTTACCAGCTGCTCCGGGTCTACGATGCTCCACGAATGCGGATGCCGCTTGTTGTCCGGCTTCCTGAAGCCTTTGTTTTCCGTCGTTACCAGCACGGCATTTTTATTCCCCAGCCGCTGCAATTCATTGATCATCGCAGCGTGGTCTGTGACATTGATATATGAATAGTCATATCCCCGCTGGCTCAGCCACCATTGTATATCCGGTTCCGTGATCAGCATGAGCGGCGTATTCACGAGGGTCTTCACTGCCCGCTGGGTGGAATCGGAATATGAATAGGGGGAATTGTTGTAGAAATTTTCCAGCGCGGTTTGCGGTGTTCCTTTCATTTCTTTTTCGATCCTGTCTATCATGTACGTAACCTCCGGGTTCACCCGGGCAGGGTCCGACAGCCTTACCACGCGTTTGGCTGAATGATAGAAACGCTCCCAATCGAGTGGCGCGTCCACTGCAAATACGGCTTTGGGTTTGACAGGATAGTTTTCTTTAACGGCCAGTTCCGCATATTTTACCGCGCAGGCGCCGCCGATGGAAAAGCCGCCGATAAAAAGATCTTTCCCCTGTACCTGGTACCTGGCAACGGCCTCCCCTATCTGCTCTTTTAAGGACTGCTGCGACGCAGCGTCTGTACCAAAATATAACGGCCCTGTCTTTAATAACGGGATGATAGTTAAGATTCCCTGCTGTGCTGCATACCTCGGCAATTCCGTCTGCTGCCGGACATCCTCCGGCGCGGTGCCAAATCCATCCAACAGGATCATCAAAGCCTTTACCGGTTTGGCTTCCGGGATAACGGCGATGTACATATTCGATGTGCTGTCTTTTTTATCCAGGTAGACCGTCTCTAGCTTTTGCGCAAATAAAGCGGCCGGGAACAGGCATGTCAGGATGAGGAGGGGTATGTTCCGCATATGGTGAGTGATTTTTAAATGATTTACCCGGTTTAGGGAAGCCGTTTCCGCATGGTTTTATTCAACAGTCAATCAATGATATCATTTTTTTTCAATAAAAAGAAGACGCTTAACACCGGTGCGCGCGCTAATATTTCCCGATTTGATAATTCTTTTTCCGGATTTCAAAAACTAACTCCGCCAATACGCTCCATTTTTACAGGCCAAAACGCTATACCATGTACACCAGGAAATATACATTCCTCCTTTTATTATTATTGCTGAGCGTAGCGGCCTACAGCCAGAGCGCTTCCCTTTCCGGGAAAGTGACCACCGGCCAGGGCCAGCCGGTCGGTTCCATCACCGTTGCCCTGCTGGATTCCCGCTGGGGCGCCGTTACAGACGAGAACGGGGAATACCGCATCCAGCACATAAAGCCCGGCACTTATACCGTTCAGCTATCCTTCACAGGCAAAGTGCAGAAAACGGAAAACGTTACACTCACTGCCGGCAGCAATACGAAACTTGATTTCACCATCACATACGGCGCCCGCGAGTTGGAAGAAGTAGTAGTGGAAACCAGCAAGATCATGAACAGGGCCGCGTCTACTGCGAATAAAATCTCCCTCAGCTCGCTGGAAACGCCGCAGATCGTGCATTCCATCTCCAGCGTCATCCTCCGCAAGCAAAATGCCATGACACTGGAAGACGCCATGAAGAATGCCCCGGGCATGACCAAACTGTGGGATGCCACCAGCCGGCCCGATGGCGGTTCCATCTTCGTCAGCAGGGGCTTCCAGGTGACTACCAAGGTGCGCAACGGCCTGCCCAACATCGTGAACACCAACGTGGAAATGGCCAACCTGGAACGCATTGAAGTAATCAAAGGCCCCTCCGCCACCATGTTCGGCAGCATTGTTTCTTCCTACGGCGGCCTCATCAACCGCGTTACCAAAAAACCTTATTTCCAGAATGGCGGTTATGCGGATGTGTCTTACGGCAGCTTCAACTTCTACCGCGCTTCCGCGGATGCCAATTTCGTGATACAGAAAGATAAAATGGCGGCCAGGCTGAACATCGCCGGCCAGAACCAGGACAGCTGGCAGGACGCAGGTTTCCAGCGCAGCTATATCATCGCTCCGTCGTTCCTGTACAAGCCGAACGACCGGCTCACTTTGAACCTGGATGCGGAGATCGTCGGTTCCAAAGGGAACAGCAACGGCGGCAACTTCATGTTCATCCTCACACCCGGTACGATCAACAACGCATTGAGTGGTGTGTTGCTGCAGCAGGGATTGTCCCAGCAACAGGTAGCCGCCATCATGTCCCAGGCGCCGAAAACCTTCAAAGAGGCTTTCGGTACGGATAAGGTAGATGAATTCAAACTGAGCTACGACCGTTCTTTCATCAACAACGAGGTGTATTCCTCCACGCAGTCCAATGCGTTCTTTGCAGACGGCTCCTACCGCATATCCCGCCACTGGACCACCCAAACGGCTGTAACCTACAGCCTTAGCCACAACAACGGTTATGCACCTTATCAATACCTGCTGCCCAATTACCTCGGCACTTTTATCAATTCCATGATGAGCGGCGGCGCGCCCAGCTTCGGTACGCCCGGGCACGACAGTACCGGCAGGATGGTATGGCGCCCCGTAGGCAGCACCAACACCTTCAATGTACAACAGAACTTCATTTCGGATTACCAGTGGGGTAAAGTGAGGAACCGCGCAGTGATTGGCTTTGATTATGCCTATTATAAATCGCTCGTAACGTACAACCGGTTCTATGGCAGCCTCTTTGGCGCAGTGCCCTACCCCGACCTGTTCGACATCGTGCCGGTAGACGGCAATTCCCCAAAAATGGACGACCTCAACAAAGCCAACGTGCTGAACGCCTTTTCCACCAGGCCTCCCGGCACATTGCCCTACGACCAGAAATCACGTGTGATCAGCGGGTATGTGAACAACGTGACCAATATCACCGATTACATCATCGTATCGGCGGGCGTGAGGATGGATAACTTCCGCAACCTCATCCTGAAAGAGAACCAGACCAAATGGTCGCCCAAGTTCGGTTTGATCATCATGCCGGTAAAAGACGTGCTGAGCATTTTCGCCAACTACCAGAACAGCTTCACCAATAAATTCGGTGCGGACCGGAACAATAAGGCATTTGTGCCTGAAGAGGCCAACCAGAAAGAAGCAGGCGTTAAATACAGCCTGTTCGGGAACAAGCTCACCGGCAGCGTCAGCTACTATGACATTCTCGCCAAAAACATGATCCGTACTGACATCAGCGATCCGCAGTTCAACATACAGGACGGCGAGCAGAAAAGCAAAGGCCTGGAAGCCGAGATCGTGGCCAACCCTTTTACCGGCTGGACCATCCTCCTCGGCTACGCATATAACGACAGCCGGTACGTAAAAGCAGAAGCCGATGTGGAAGGGCTAAGGCCGGTAGGTTCCGGCCCCTGGAATATGGTCAACTTCTGGACGAACTACACCTTTACCGAAACCAAACTGAAAGGCCTGGGTATTGGGCTGAGCCTGAATTACTCCGGCGAGTCCTACGCGTTCAACCAGCGCCCCGACGGCGCGCTGGTACTGCCGGCCTATGCCGTGTTGGGCTCGCACATCACCTACGACGCCAAACGTTACCGCCTCGGCGTGAAGGTCAACAACATCACCGGCGAAAAATACTGGATGGGCTGGAGCAACATCATCCCGCAGATGAAAAGACAGCTTATTGGCACTGTAACCGTTAAATTCTAAACCCATGAATCATCAATTTAAGATCGCGCTGCTGTGGATACTGATCGTTTTTTGTTACCTGCTGCACGGATATTATCACGTTGCGGAGCTGTTCTTTGGCGTGGATATTAAGATACCGGATGCCAAAGGCGAAGTGCCCCTGTCATCCCATCTTTTCAGCCTGCTGATCGAAATAGTGCCTTTAAGCGCCGGCCTGGCTGCGCTGTACGTTACAAGAAAATGGTTTACCTGGGCCAGCCTGGTGTTTGCCATATTGCTCGGCCTGCTGAATGTCGTGCATCTTGTTATGACCTTCATGCATGAAAGCAGCGATATCCGCCAACTGGCATTGCTGGCCTTCATCATTGCCGTAAATATCCTGTTGGTAAAAGAACTCAACATCAGCCGGAAATCATCCATTATTCCCAATTGACCCCGGTTTCGCAGGAGTTGCAGGCAAATGAACTGCAACTCCGTTTTTTAATATCACCGACCAGATTACCAGGATGACAACTCATAAAAAGAAGAAATGGCGCTGGGCGCAGCACCAGAAACGATGGTTTGGCAAATGGCATTTGTATGTAGGCATCATTGCCGGGGCCATTTTATGCATCGTTGGCCTCACCGGCAGCATACTCGTATTCCAGGATGAAATAGACATTGCCCTGAACCGGGAACTGTTTGAAACCTTAAAAGGACAGAAACGTTATGCGATCCAGGAGATCATCCCGGTGGTGCAGCAAAAATATCCTGGTAGAAAATTCGATTACGTTTTCCAGACAGACGAGACCAATCCCAACGCCACTTACCGTTTCTTTCAATTCAAAACGGAAGAAGAGTTCTTTGTAAACCCCTACACCGGCGAGCTCTGCGGGAAGCGGCTGACAGACAGTGCATTCATCCGCATCGTGATGAACATTCACCGCACCCTGCTGATACCTGCAGCGGGAAGGTACATTGTAGGGCTGGCGGCTTTATGCATGCTTATCCTCACCATCAGCGGCCTGCGCATGTGGGTGCCGCAGCAATACCGCAAATGGAAACAATGGCGGTCCGTGCTCACGGTAAATTTCAAGGCAGGACTCAAACGGCAGAACTACGACTGGCACAACGTGCTCGGGTTCTACTCCTCTCCCGTGATCATCCTGCTTTCGCTGACGGGCTTTGCGATCACTTTCAGCACCGTGTTCATCTCTTTTCTTTTTATGTTGACCGGGAAGTCTCCCCAATCCGTAGCCAGCATATTCGCG
Source organism: Chitinophaga sp. YIM B06452 (assembly GCF_039655965.1). NCBI lineage: Bacteria > Pseudomonadati > Bacteroidota > Chitinophagia > Chitinophagales > Chitinophagaceae > Chitinophaga > Chitinophaga sp. YIM B06452. The sequence goes on from NZ_JAWLKY010000002.1 coordinate 393,658, forward strand.
CAGAAATCCCAATATGCGGAAGGCGCCAGGAGCCTTACTGCTGCGGAAGTTGCAGCCATTGCCGCAAAAACGGCGCCTTACGGGCAACTGCTCGGCATCGCCGTGCCTACCACGAAAGATATGGTCTACCGGCTGGATATGAAGTCTGAAGGCCCCGCCAGGACCGGCAACCGCATTATGCTTTTCGTGGACCAGTATACCGGGAAAGTGCTGCTCAACAGCGAGAACGATTTTCCCAACATCGGCAATTCATACCTGAGCTGGCTGACGCCCTTGCATTACGGCACTTTCGGCGGCATGCCCACCCGCATCCTGGCATTGATAGGCGGGTTGATACCGGTGCTTTTGTACATCACAGGTTTCATTATCTGGTGGCCGCGGCATAAAAAGCAGCAGCGGAAACCCGCTGCGCCGGAAAAGCCGGTCGTAAAGGTTTACATGAGCTACGGCAAATGTTTTTCCCATTATTTTAAAAAAGGCCTGAAATACGCGGCGCTGCTGCTCGTATGTTCATTGCTGGCGGGTGCGTTGTATGGCCTCATCTCCGGGATAGTAGTGCAGCCGGCGTTGTTTTCGGTGTTGTATACAGGCATCAGTATATGCGTCAATTTCATCATCGCGCTGCTGGCGTGCATTATCTGTCTCTTGCTGCTGGGGCCTTTCAGGCGTTACCCGAAACGGGTGCACCGGTATTTCGCGCTGTCGCTGGCCTTCCTGCTGGTGTTCCTTCCCGTGATCATCCTCATTGCGCAATTGAATATGAAGGTGTTTTAAATCGGGTAAGCCGTATCGCTTTTGGTTTCAGACAATACAAAGAAACTCTGTACAGTTGTGATATTGGGCAGTGTAGCCAGCTTGCGGTAGAAAATATGGTAGGCGTCCATATCCGTTGTGGCGATGCGCAGGATGAAGTCAAAGGTGCCCGTCATCTGGAAACATTCCATTACCTCGGGAAATTTCACCACCTCCTTTTCAAACGAGCTTAAGGTATTGGCCGAATGGTCTTTCAGCAGCACATGGCTGAAAGCGATCAGGCCTTTGTCTATCTTTTTCCTGTCAAGGATGGCAACAACCCGCCTGATATACCCCTGCTCCTTCAGCCGCCTGACCCGCTCGTGGATAGTGGCTACAGACTTATGCAGCTTGTACGAAATTTCCTTGTTGGTCAGCTCTGCATTTTTCTGCAGCAACCGTAAAATTTCCATGTCAGTGTGGTCAAGGTCCGTCATCGTTTCAAAAATTTAAGAAGTACGCCGGAAGAAATTCGGTGTTTCCCATCCGCATGTGTGTTTTTCCATTGAAAAGAACCCGCATTCCGGCATTTTCCGGAATTTTTACGGTTTTCTGCTAAATCACGCTAAATATGGAAAACATTTTTGAATTTAGATTGAAAATATTTCAGCCGGAAGATAGGACATTTTCCCGGCCAGGAACCAACCATTCATTTTTTCGATCGCCAATCATAAACCAACCATTCATTCCTCAAGAGTTTCCGTAACAGGAAACTCTTGATCTTAAACAACCTGACAAAGTTTTCGCATTTTATATTCCACACGAGGCATTTTATTTTTCCACGGGCCGCCCGCTGAGCCGGCATTTTTCGACATACACCAAAACAATCGCCCAATATGAACAATCAATATATCCTGCCGCTTGGAAAAGTGGGTATAGAGGATATTAGCCTGGTGGGAGGAAAAAATGCGTCCCTGGGTGAAATGCTGCAGCACCTTACAACGCTCGGCATCAAGATCCCGGATGGATTTGTGATCACCACGAATGCCTACAATGAATTTATCAGGCACAACGACCTTATTGCAAAGATCCAATCGCTGGTAAAGGAGATCGACTACAACCAGGTGGAATCTTTAAGAAGAGCGGGCCTTTCCGTGCGAAACCTGATCCGGAACGCCCGCTTCCCCGCCCATTTATCCCAGCAGATCATTGACGCCTACACAGGATTATCCGCGCAATACGGCCAGGATATTACCGATGTTGCCGTGCGCTCTTCCGCCACCGCCGAGGATCTTCCTGACGCCTCCTTCGCAGGCCAGCAGGAAACTTACCTGAATGTGAGAGGGCCTGCGGCGCTGGTAGATGCGGTGCGCAACTGCTTCGCCTCGCTGTTTACCGACAGGGCTATTTCTTACCGCGAAAACTTCGGGTACGATCATTTCACGGTAGGCCTCTCCGTTTGCGTGCAGAAAATGGTGCGCAGCGACCTGGGCGCCAGCGGCGTTGCCTTTTCGCTGGACACGGAATCCGGGTTTAGGGACGTAGTGGTGATCAACGGCTCATACGGCCTGGGAGAGCTGGTAGTGCAGGGCGCAGTGTCGCCCGATGAATACGTGGTGTTTAAACCCGCCCTGCAGAAAGGATATGCCGCGCTGATCGAAAAAAAGCTGGGCGCGAAAGACAAGATGATGGTCTATGGCGACGATGCAGACGAACGCGTACGCGTGATCCCCACGGAGCGCGCTTTCCAAAACCGCTTCTGCCTGAAGGACAGCATGGTCCTAAAGCTGGCCGACTGGGTGATGAAGATCGAAAGTTACTACAGCGGTCTCAAAAAAACCTGGACGCCGATGGACGTTGAATGGGCGATAGACGGGATGAGCAAAGAGCTGTTCATCGTGCAGGCACGCCCGGAAACCGTTCATTCCAGGAAGAACAGCAGCAAATTCATTGATTATAAGATCAGCGATGAAACGAGAGGCGATAAAGTGCTCGTAAAAGGCATTGCCGTGGGCGACAAGATCGTCAGCGGCAAGGTGAATATCCTCTATTCTCTGGACAAACGCGTGCTGGAAGGGCATGAATTCAACGAAGGAGATATACTGGTCACCGACATGACGGACCCCGATTGGGAACCCATCATGAAAAAAGCCTCCGCGATCGTTACCAACAAAGGAGGCCGGACCTGCCATGCCGCCATCGTGGCGAGGGAAATGGGATTGCCGGCGGTGGTAGGCTGCGGGAATGCCACGGAACTCTTGCAGGACGGGCGGCCCATCACGGTGAGCTGTGCGGAAGGCGATGTGGGTTACGTGTACGATGGCGTGATCAGGTTTGTGAAAGAAGAATACGACCTGGACAGCCTGCCCGCGATCAAAACAGATCTCCTGCTCAATGTAGCTTCTCCTTCCATGGCCTTCCAGTTCGCGAATTTGCCGAACAAGGGTGTGGGCCTTGCCAGGGAAGAGTTCATCATCAACAACTACATACAGGTGCATCCCCTGGCTTTGCTGCAGCATGAGCAGATTAAAGACGCGGAGCTGACCGAGCGGATAAAAGCCTGCATTGCCGGTTATGAAAATGAAGAAGACTTTTTCGTGAATAAGCTGGCATGCGGTGTTGCCAAAATTGCCGCATCGTTCTATCCCAATAAGGTCATCGTCCGTTTCTCCGACTTTAAAAGCAACGAATATTACAACCTCCTGGGAGGAAAATATTTCGAGCCGGAGGAAGAAAACCCCATGATCGGCTGGCGCGGGGCTTCCCGGTATTATTCAGATGCCTACAAACCCGCTTTCGGCCTGGAATGCAAAGCCATCCGGAAAGCCCGCGAAGAAATGGGCTTGTCTAATATCGTGGTGATGATACCATTCTGCAGGACCGTGGAAGAGCTGCAGAAGGTAAAGGCGACGATGCAGGAATTCGGTTTGGTGAGAGGCCAGAACGGCCTGGACCTTTACCTGATGGCGGAGCTGCCCTCCAATATCATCCTCGCCGACGCATTCGCCAAACATATCGACGGCTTTTCCATCGGCTCCAACGACCTCACGCAGCTGGCCCTTGGGCTGGACCGCGACTCTTCCCTGGTAGCGCATCTTTATGACGAGCGGAACCCCGCCGTGAAAGGAATGATCAGCATGCTGATCCAAACGGCCAAAAAGAACGGCGTAAAAGTGGGCATCTGCGGCCAGGGCCCGTCTGACTACCCGGACTTTGCACGGTTCCTGGTGGAAGAAGGGATTGACAGCATCTCCGTCACCCCGGATGCTGTTTTCAAAACCATCAATGAAATTGCCGCCATTGAAAAGGCGTTGAAGGAGAAGGAAAGCGCCGCTTTAAAAGTCTAAGATCAACCTCGGATACATTTGATGATGCATGTTTGACATGGAATGGCCTCTTTGCGGGGCCATTCCTCTTTCAGGAACCTATCCCCCATCGAATCCGGCCCCAAAGCGCGCGGATTTTAAAAAGTTCCCGGCATATCTGGAAACGCCCCGTTTCCGGGCCGGAAGGCTACTACTTTTGTGTTACACAAACCACAACACTCAAATTCCATTTCTATGACCTTACAATTGCAACAAACACCGCCTTCCATCCAGGAACTTCATGCGATCATCAAGCAGCAGCTGTCTGGCAAATACAGCTGTGATATTGTGCACGACCGCTGGTCTATCAACCTCTCCGGCCCCAAGAACTGCGTGGTCATCAAAAAATCCGGCACCATCGGCGTGGGTGTATTTGTGAATGAAAAGAAGAACACCGTGGACGTGGACGGCATTGTACCCAATATGGTCCTGGACCGCACCCTGTTCGGCAATTTCCTGACCCGCCTGATACTGCTCCCCTCCTGGAATAAGCTGGAAGCGGAAGTATCTGCGGCACTGCAAACCAAAATATCCTGATCCATCCATGAACCCGCTCAATAATATCGAACAATACCTGCAATCGCTCAAAGCCATGGGCATGAGCGAGGAAGCCATAGACATGTACCGGAAACAAATGGAGCAGTCCATGCAGTTTTCCAACGCCTGGGCCAGCCAGCTGAACCAGTTCAGCCAGAACATGCAGCAATTCAACGCCATGTTCACCGGCGATGATGCGGAAGCCAACTCCTCCGCGGCGCCGAAAAAAATACTGCTGAACCCGGCCGGCACGCTCACACCGGGGCAGCAGTGGGCGGTTGCCTGCGGGGCAGACCTGGCCATCATGAACGGCCAGTACCTCAACGACCTTACCACCGGCTTCACCCGGCAGGATTGCAGGGAATTGCTCTCCCAGTGGTGGGATATAGACAGCAAGGAAGAACTGACAGATACCCTCACCTGGCTGTTCAACGAAGGGCACCGCATCCAGTACGATATTATCTGGCAGGCCATGAATACCGTTTCCATTAAAGAAAGCAAGGCTTTCCTGCGCGAGTATGTTGCCTCAAACAAGATCGAAGAAGAAACGGCGCTGGAGCGGCTGCGGAACATGCGGGATGCGCTGGAGCTGTACAGGGAGCGGCAGCTGATCCAGCCGGATACACAGCCCGAGATGCTGATATGGGACTATACCCGCATCATCAATCTCAGCCGCGGCGGATTTGACGCAGGTTACCTTACGAGAGAGGAAGCATTATCTTACATAGAACGTTGCGCGGAGCCTATCCGCAAGATGTATGCTTCCTGGAAACAGCTCTCTGTTTCTTACCAGTTTGCCAGGTGCGTGTGGAATGGAATTGACGAAGACGTAATGACTGAAATGCAGGCCGGCATGGAGCTGCTGCTGAGTGATCCGCAAAGTCCATGGGTGAAATTTGCATTTCACCCGGAAGGATGATCTGTTATACGAAATATAAAAAGCCACTTCACGGTGGCTTTTGTTTTTTTGATAGTATTCAATGTCTGAACCTTTAAGTAGTATGGGAACGGGAGAGCAATTTATTTTAGCGGAATAATTAGCAGCTGCACGAACGCATCGAATAGAAATTATTTTTTATATTGCATAGTGCCTGTACATAGAGAGCAGTGCATGAAAACCTGGAAACCTGACTACTTCCCGAGCCCTGAATTTTGTGACCCAACTATACCTGCAGTCAGCACCCGGATATTGTAACCCGTTTTTTGCCTCCAATAGTTTTGCATGTACCTATTATTCAATACAGAAATCAGAAATCCATGAAACACTTCTACAAGCGCATACTCCTTACGGGAGCATTATGCAGCTTAATTCCCCTTATTTCATTTTCCCAGGTTAAGACGAAAATATTCAAAGACGGCATACCCGCCACTGTGTCCGCCCGGGCAGCCGGCATTGCTCCGCAGCTGGTGGCGGCGCCTGCGTCTTTCGACCAGTTGAAGGCCGGCGGTAAAACCGGCGGAGCGGATCCCGGGCAATATGTTAACAGGTTTGCCACGCCGGCGCATGTTTCCATCGATGTGCTGCAATCCGCCAAAGTGGAGAGTGATCAAAGCGGGACCACTTACCTGTATTCGCTGAAAGGCGCAAAGGCGCTTAACCTTTCCCTTCAGTTCGGGAAGTTTATCCTCTCCGCAAATGCCGTACTGAGCATCTACACCCGCCATGAACTGACGGACAGCATTACCGCCAGGGAGAATAACCCGCAGCAGATGTGGGCTACGCGGGTATACCAGGGCAATGAGCTGACCATTTCCCTGAAAGTGCCGAAGGGGGAAGAAAAAGGCAATACCCTTATTATCGACAAGATCAATTTCGGATTTCAGAAGTTCGGGACCGACTTTTTCGGCGATCCCGGCGCGTCGGCCGCCTGTAACGTAAACGTTGCCTGCCCGGCGGGTAATGGCTGGAACAACGAACGGAATTCCATCGCGCTGATCGTGGCCAATGGCAGCGAAGCCTGTACAGGCGCATTGGTCATGAATACCTGCAACACCAGCACTCCTTACCTGCTCACCGCCAATCACTGCCTGGATGCCGGCAATGTACCCAACTGGGTATTCCAGTTCCAGACCTGGAGCACCCAATGCAATGTGAATACCGGCTGGCTGGAAGACATGCAGTTCAACGGATGCACCCTGCGGGCCAACCATGGCGAAACAGATTTCGCCCTGCTGCAGCTGAACAATACGCCGCCCGTCAATTCCAATATCACTTATGCGGGATGGACCAGGAGCACAACACCGGCCGCTTCTGCCACCACCATTCATCATCCTATGGGAGACCTGATGAAGATCAGCCAGGATAATAATCCACTCGTTGCGGTATCTTATCTTGGCGGGGCGGCCGACCATTGGCGGGCTACCTTCGATGTGGGGATCGTGCAGCACGGTTCATCCGGCGCGCCTTTATTTGATCCCAACCACCGTATTGTAGGGCAGCTGCACGGCAACCAGGCAAACGGGTGCATACTTGGAGACAACGTTTGTTTTTGTATACAGACACCTATCGGCGAATACGGCAGGTTCGATATTTCCTGGACGGGAGGCGGAACGAATTCCACGCGGTTAAGCAACTGGCTGGATCCGCTCAACAGCGGCTTCGTTACCACGAATACCACCAACATCAACCAACTGAACACGTTCCCGGGTACGCTTGAGGTAACAGGTAATTCCTACCTCAACGCACCTGCGGAAAATTATACATTGTACTATAACGGCGCCCCCTATACGGGGAACGTAACCTGGACCTCTTCCAACCCCGCCGTGGCCACCGTTTCACCGTCCGGCAACCCGGCAACGGTAACGAGGGTGGGCTGCGGAACGTTTACGCTCACCGCCACGGAGATCACCTGCGGCAGCAGCAGGACCGCCTCCAAGCTGGTAGGCGTTGCCGAACCGGAACTGGATGGGTTTACTTTTGAAAAAACAGGGAATCCCTGCACCCCGTCCTTCGGGGTTACCTACAACGGCGCCGGTGGCTGCGCGCTGCGTACGAACGCCAGTGTGTCAGAGGTAGAATACTGGATACAGAGCCCATATTCCTATAGCATCAATTATAACTCAGGCAGCTTAGCGTGTTACAGCACCAGTATTGTGAACCGGGCAGGATTTACCGGCACATTCCCGACGCAATCCCAGCCCTATGTTGTAACCTTCCGGTTCAGGGTGCGGAACAACTGCGGCTGGAGTGAATGGTCGCCGGGATATTACCATTTCGTACAAAGCTGCAGTTTTGCGTTCACCGTTACGCCCAACCCCGTCAGCAACCGGGTAGAAATTGCGCTGGATGAGACATCCGCCAGGAGCGAAAAGGCCATGTCCATCCGCGAAATACAGGTGACAGATAAAACAGGCCACGTAGTGAAACAGGCCCGTTATAGCGAGGGCATTAAAAAACTGACGCTGGATATGGAAGGATTAAAACCGGATGTTTACTTCCTGCGGGTTTATAACGGGAAGGAATGGAGAAGTGAAACGATCATCAAGCGGTAATTAAACAATAGTAATAAAAGTGCCCCGGGAACGAACAGCATGTTTGCTCCCGGGGCATTTTTTTTAAAAAAGACGGGACCGGCCCCCATCCGGTATTGGCGGAACTAAGCGCACGCACTCTCCTATCTCATCTCTTTCGCCGCAAGCGCCCAGTGATATACGCAGCAAACCAGCAACACCGCTATTGCTCCCCATTGCGCGCCCGCCGCATCGGAAGCGACGCCCATCAGCAAAGGAAAAATAGCGCCGCCTGAAACGCCCATGATCAGCAGGCCCGACACTTCGTTAGACCTTTCCGGCATCCGTTGCAATGCAAAAGAGAACAGGATGGAGAAAATATTGGCGCAGGCAAACCCGGCCAGTGCAATGCCGGCGTAGATCACGCCTGCGTTGTGCGCAAACAGCAGCACTATCATGGCAGCCACCGCGGCTATGGCGGACCCGAGGTAAAACCTGTGGGCGGGCCATTTGGCCAGCAGGAAAGCGCCGAGGAACGTGCCGGCGGTCTTGAAAACAAAATATACGCTGGCTACATAACCCGCCTGCTCAAGCGCCATGCCGGTGCGCTCCATCAGTATTTTGGGAGCGGATACGTTCAGCCCCACATCAATACCCACCAATGTCAGTATGCCAAGGAAATACAGGAATATCCTGCCGTCGCCCAGCAGGGCAAAGCATTCCGCGACAGTAGAAGTATTTTCCCTGCGCCCGCCTTCCTGCAGCGGCGTGGCGCTGAGCCAGAGGAAAGACAGCAGCGTGACGCCCGCAAATGCCGGGAACAGCAACTGCCAGTTCCCGAAGCGCGTGCCGGCATAGGCTGCAATAATGGGGCCCAGGAAGGAGGCTACCGCTTTGATGAACTGCCCGGTAGTAAGGCTGCTGGTCAGCCTGTCTTTACTCACCACATTGGTCAGCAGCGGGTTGAGCGCCACCTGCAGCAAGGTGTTGCCGATGCCCAGCAGCGCAAAGGCGGAGAGCACCACGGGTAAAGTATAGGATATCACCGGCACCAGCAGGCCAACGCCGGTGATGAGCATGCTCAGCTGCACGGTGCGTTTCCTGCCGATCCTGTTCATCAGCATGCCCGTGGGCACGGAAAAGATCAGGAACCAGAGGAAAACCGCCATAGGCAACAGGTTCGACAAGGTATCAGACAAGCCGAAATCTTTTTTCACGTAGTTGGTGGCAATACCCACCACGTCCACAAAGCCCATGATGAAGAAGCCGGACAAAATGGGAGCCAGCTGCAACACGCTTGTTTTGGCCGGCGGAATGGATGGATTGCTGGTAGCTTGCGTCATATTTGTTTGATGTTGTATTTATTATAAATTCAGCAGGGCCATGCGGGCGTACAGCTCTGCAATGCAGGCTTCGTCCAGCAGCCACTTCGGTTTCCCGGCCTCATCCCGTTTATCGCTCCAGTTATGGTTGAGCAGGCCGTAAGGGTCCCGGTGGTTCCAGGCATGGTCTACCCGCGAAATAATGGCCTTTAAATACACAGGATCTTTGTCTGTGGCATAAAGCGCGGCATACCCGCGGAACAGCACCGTGGCAAACCAGGGCAGGTCGCAGAATTCGCTGCGCATGCCTTCCTGCGGCCGGCCGAAATAATGGTAGGCCGATTGCGCCGTTTGCTTTGCATCGCGGTAATATTTTTGTTGCCGGGTGAAAGTGTAGAGCATAATGGCCGCTTCCAGCATAGATCCCGAGTTATATGTATAGTAGGTCGCATTCACTGCCCCTGTGGCGGTCTTAATATCGTTCCGGTACAGGCCGGCGGAGTCGCGCAAATGCCTGTTCATCCAGTCGTAGAATTTAATGCCTTGCTGCAGGTAATACGGCTCCTTGGTGGCCTGGTATATTTTGAGCGCAGCCAGCGTGGCCATGCCGTTACTGCAGGCCGGCTTTTGATCGCCGCGGCCCTCCAGCCAGGTAACGCCGCCGCCGAGCACGTCCGTCCACCCGCTCATGATGAAAGCAAATACTTCCTTAGCCCTGGAAAGATACACCGGGTTGCGGGTATTTTCGTAGGCTTCCATATAGTCGATGGCTACAAGGCCGTTGTCGTCATAATAACGGTCCACCTTTTCGAACTTTGCCGGGTAAGCCTGGTAGCCAGCCGGGCGGCGCGTGGTATCGCGGTACTGGTACATGGCCGCCATGGCTGAATCCACGTAAGGCCGGTAGACCGCCTTTTTACCGGGCAGCCGCATCATCATACTGGCGGAAGTGACCACCCCGCTGAGCGGCCAGAGGTAACTCACTTCTTTGGATTGCACATTCCCGTCCTGCATATAGGTGAGCGAATCCTTATGCTGCTGCGGGTAATACTCTGAAAAAAGCCCGTGCTGCGGTACGCGGTACAACGTCCATACGCGGTGGAACATTTCCTCCGCCCTTTGCCGGTATTCGTTTTGCTGCGCAGCAGCCTGTAGCACCATAGCTGTCAACGCCAGGCTGAATAATATCCTTTTCATAATCCCCGGTTGGGCAGCATCCGTTCGCCGTTGTGTCCACCGCCAACGGATGTGCCGGTTTATTGTTCTTTTTCCCAGATTGATAACCTGGCATATATCTCCACCATGCCGATGTGCGTAAGTAGGGAATGGTATCTCCCCAGGTCGGAGCCGGACCAGTCTTCATAGAACTGGAAGGTGCCCGGCAGCCTGCTGTGCTGCCATGCGTAGTCTACATTCGCAGCGAGGGTGTTGATATAGGTAGCATTCTTGTCCAGCTCATACAGCTCCAGGTACCCGCGCAGCAGCACGGCGGTAAACCATGGGTCGTGCGGCACGAAGAACCGGCCGATGTTGGGCACCTCGCGCGTGAAAAAATTATACGAAGCCTGCGCCCATGCTTTCGCATCTGCGAGGTAGGCTTCCTCGCCCGTGATCTTATACAACAGGGCCGCGTTCTGGATCATGGCACCGGAGTTGTAGGTCCATTTAGCATAATTGATGCTGCCATCCTTGATCCATACCGAGTTCCAGAAGATCTTGTCAGACGGGTCCAGCATGTATTGTTTTACCCAGTTGTACCAGCGTTTGGCGGAGGAGAGATAAGTTGCGTTCTGTTCCTGTTGATACAATTGCAGGGCCAGTGTGGCGGAAAGCGCGGTCACATTGGTGGCCTTGATATAATTCGGATCATCGGGATTGTTGCGCACCCCTTCGTTCCAGTGAAGGCCGCCGCCTGCTTCAGGGCTTTCGGCGGAGGCGCAGAACGTGTAACAGGTTTTTGCGTTGGCGAGCAATTGCACATCGCGGGTGAGCCGGTAAGCTTCCAGCATGTCTATGCCGGTAATGGCGTTATCGTCGTAGAAACGGTCCGCCTGGCCTTCGCTTACAGGGATGGACTGGTACCCGGCAGGCTGGCGTCTAGCATCCAGGTAACCTTGCATGCCTGCAAGCGTGCCCGTATAATAACCCTGGTACACTTCATCCGTAAAGCCCAGCTGCTTCAACAGCGTAGCCGCCGTAAACATGGCGGAGTAAGGCCAGAGGTAAGCATACTTCGGGTCACCGGGCTGTGCGGGAAAACTTTCCCTTACATAGTGGCTGCCGCTGATGCCGTAATTTTTATAGATATCGTCCAGCGCCTGGCGGGCTTTGAGCTTGTAGGTCAATGCCACCGTCGCGGTATCGCCTTCCACTTTCACAGGCACATCGTCCCGCTGCTTGTAACACCCGCTAAGGGTAAGCGCCGCCGCGGCTATGATCAGAATGATAGGTCTCATGTAAATGACTTTAAAGATTCACCAATTAGTGCACGGTCAGTTTATAGGAATAATCTTCCTGCGCATTCAGCTGCAGGGTAAAATCCCCGGTTTTCCCATCAGAGCCGGCCGGGTATTTATAGGTGAAATCCCACTGCGAATTATCTACCGGCACTACGGAATAATAAGCTGCCGGCGTATTGGCGTCGGGCGGTGTAGAGTTGGACTGGTTCACGCTGCCGTAGTAGAGGGTTCCGGCGGTGCCGGCCGCATCCGCGGTGGTGAACTGGAATTTGAAACGGTCATCCTTCCAGCTGCCGAAATCGAAATAAGCGATGGGCACGCCCTGCGCCGACCAGGTACCATTGCCGGTGTAAGCGAGTTTGCCGATCACTTTGTTGTAGGCGGATGCAAACACGCCCGCATCGGTGATCTCGATCATCTCCGCGGCGGCATTCGCAAAGTCCAGCCGGATGCGGTATATCTTGTCGCCGGTCTGCTGGTTCTCCCCGCCTTCCTGCAACCTGTTGCCCTGCATGGAATAGGTTACCGGCGTGCCGCTGTTGCGGTCTGTGAAAGTGAATGATCCGTTCTTCAGCCGGGTGAATATCTCGAACACCCCGTCGGCGCCCTGTTTCATGGCTTTGGCAGCGGCAAGGTCCGTTCCGCCTTCTGTTGCTGCGCCGGTGATGAACACATTGGCGGGTATCTCCGTAAAGCCTGCGGGCCTTTCGATCACGATCACCCTGGAGGAATCAGCGCGTTTTTCGTTAAGGCCTTTGCTGGCGATCACCGTCCATTGCAGAGAACCGGAGGTGGAAGGCTGAATGCCCGCTTTGCTGGCAATGGAGTTGAGTACTTTATGGGAGAGCGAGAGCGAATTCTGCACGCCGTTTCCGTTGGAGGCAACGGTATAGATGGGCCGCTGAAAATTGCCGCCCAGCGTATCGAATGCGACCTCATACATCACGAGGCTGCCGTCTTCGGCCCTGGCCGCGCTCCATTCGAAGTTCACCACGGCACTGGTGGCGGGCTGCAGCTTGTAGTATTTGCCCACCTCAGGGTAATACAATTCTTTAACGGTGGAAATATTGCTGTTGATGGTCTTGTCCTTTTCGCAGGAGGTGAAAGCTCCTATGGCCAGCAGCGCGGCCAGCATGGTATATATCGCGGGATTGAAAATGCGTGTCATAAGAATATCTTTTATGAGTGTTGATAAAGGTTGTACAGGTCACCAGCCGGCGTTATTCGGCAGCAGGTTTTTGTTCATGTCTATATCCGCCTGCGGTACCGGCCACAGGTAATGTTTGCGGGCGTCGAACACGCGCCTGTCCACAGCAAGATGGCTGTTGCCCACCTTCATGCCATAGAGTGTGCCGTTCATGACGGTCTCCGCGATCTTCCAACGGCGGATGTCGAATATCCGCTGGCTTTCCAGCGCCATTTCGCTCCTGCGCTCGCGGCGTACGAGTTCCGTTTTGGCGGCGTTACTCAAACCTGCGTAGTTCGAGAAGTTGAGAGCCGCCGGGTCGCTGAAGCCTGCGCGCTGGCGGATGGGCCTGATGGTCTTATCCCATACGGCCGCATCCAGCTGGTTCATCATCGCTTTTGCTTCGGCATACATCAGCAGCACGTCCGCATAACGGAGGAGGATAAGGTTGAGACCGGAGTTGTTATTGCCATCGGCGGTACGGTCGTAATACTTGCGGAAGTAATAGCCTGTTTTGGAAGCGTCCGCTTTGTCTGCCGCATTGTCGCCGGTACCGGGCGCTGTACGGATGGTGATGGTTTCGCCGCGTTTGGTGGTGAAGGAAGAGCCGTCGTGGATGATGGTGGCTTCCAGCCTCGGGTCGCGGTTGCGGAAGGGAGCGTTATCGTCGTAGCCGGAGCCTGTTTCATTAATGCCCTTGCCGTTGGTCATGACAAAATCATCTACCAGCGACTGCGAGGGCGCCATGCCGCAGATGAGCGTGCCTTCTGTGAAAGGAATGAAGAAACGCTGCATGGAATGCGTCCTGCTCACCGGAACAAACTCCAGGTTGAGGATCACTTCATCGTTATTCTCATTCTCCGGCTGGAAGATGCCGGCGAAGGAAGGGAACAGGGTGTAAGCGCCGTACGTGCCCGCCATGATCTGTTCCAGCACGGCGGCGGCTTCGCTCCACTTGTTGTCGTAGAGCAATACTTTTGCCTTGAGGGCTGCGGCAGCGCCCTTCGCAATGCGGCCTTTGTCTGAAGCGGGATAAGCGGATCTCAGCGGAAGCGCGGCCGTGACTTCGTCCAGCTCGGCGAGTATGTAGCTCAGCACTTCGGCTTTGGCAGTGCGGGCGATCCGGAAACTTTCTTCGTAGGAGATCTCGTTTTCGATCAGCGGCACGTTGCCATACCAGGTAACGAGATGGAAGTAATGAAAGGCTCGGATGAACCTTGCTTCAGCGAGGTAACGGTCTTTCAGGCCGGCGTCGAGCCCGGGCACTTTGTCTATATTGGCAATGAGATTATTAACATTGCGGATGCCGCCGTAGTGAAATGCCCACTCCCCTGCCACGCGGTTGGTGCGGCCGTCGTAAGCGCCCGCGGCAATGCTTTGCGCGGCACCGCCGTTCACGGAGCTGGAGCTGAAGGAATTATCACTGAGACTTTCATTGAAAAAATAATAATCGGCTGAATACATGCCGGCGTAGCAGTTATTGAGCACCTGCTCCGCGGCTTCCGGCTTTTGCCAGAAGGTGAGATCGGTATCCTGGTAAGACGGCCCCAGGTCGAGCTTCTTACAGCCCGCAGCCCCGAGCAGCAGCGCCCCCAACACAATCGAACAATACTTTCTTATACGCATATTGCGGTCATTTAAACGTGGTTAAAAGTTGATATCCAGCCCTACTGCCCATACTTTCTGAACAGGGTAAATGCGGCCGCTTGTGGCGCTGCTCAGCGAGTTCAGGTTGAGGGTACTGTTAAACTCCGTCAGTTCGGGGTCCATGCCATTCTTCATGCCGGTAACGGTCCACAGGTTCTGCCCGGTGAGGTATACCCTTACCTTCTGGATCTTTGCGCGGCCGGTTAGGCTGGCAGGCAGCGTATAACCGAGCTGCGCATTCTTCAGCCTTGCATAGGCGGCATTCTCCAGCCAGAAAGTAGAGTTGGCCCTGTTATTAACGGATTCCGTGCCGATGGTAAGGCGGGGATAATCCGCGTCCGGGTTGTTCGGCGTCCACCGGTCTATATGCTGCGCATATACGTTATCCCAGTTGTTATGGAATGCCTCTATGCCTTCGCCACGCAGGAACACGTTCCTTTTGCCTACGCCCTGGATGAAAATGCTCGCGTCAAAACCTTTCCAGGTTACGCTGTAGTTCAGCCCGAAAGTGAAGCGGGGGAAAGGATTGCCCATGATGAAGCGGTCGTCGTTGTTGATCACGCCGTCCCCGTTGCGGTCTACGTATTTGATGTCGCCGGGTTTTACCTGGTTTACGAAAGACGGTTTGGGACTGTTCTTGATATCCTCAAGGTTCTGGTAAAAACCGTCTGCCTCGAAGCCGTAATAAGCGCTGATCGGGTATCCTTCACGGTTGATGTAGGTTACGTCCCCTTCCTGGATGAAGGTGCGGCCTTTGAAATCAACGATCTCGTTGAGGTTGTCTGCCAGGTTGGCGCCCAGTGTGTGGTTGAACGCGCCGGTTTTAGCCTTGTAGTTAACGGCCAGCTCAAAGCCCTGGTTCTTCACCTTGCCTGCATTCTGGAAGGCCGGGGTAGCGCCGTAGAGGCCGGGTGCGGGCAGTTGCAGCAGGATGTTGTCCGTGATCTTGTGGAAATAATCGTAGCTGATGGTCAGCCGGTTGTCCAGCATAGACAGGTCGAAACCGATGTTGGCGGAGTTGGCGGATTCCCAGGTGATCACCGGGTTGCCCACCGCAAAGGAAGAGCCTGCCTGCGCGAGGTTGTTGAAGCCATACATATTGCTCACGGTCGTATATACGTTCATGTAGCCGTAGTTGGAAATGATCTGCTGGTTGCCGAGCTGGCCCCAGGATCCGCGCAGCTTCAGGTCGCCCAGCTTCTGCTTCACCGTTTCCATGAACGGCTCGTCCGTAATGCGCCATGCGGCGGAGAACGAAGGGAAAAATGCACCGCGGTTGCCTTTGGCAAAACGGCTGGATGCGTCGTAGCGGAAGTTGAATTCGAAATAATAACGGTTGTCGAAACTATAGTTCAACCGCCCGAACGCTGAATTAAGCGCCCATTGGTCGATGCGGGTATCGTATGTATCGTTGAAGCCCTTCAGGGTTTCGGTGCCTGTGGTGGAATCGCCCGTCGTATTATCCACGTTAAGCCGGCGGGTTTGGCTATACTTGTTCTTCCAGCCTTCCGTAGCATAGCCCAGCAAGGCCTTTACTTCGTGCACTTTGTTGAAGGTGCGGTCGTAATTGAGCAATGCCTGGAAATTGTCCTGTATGCTGCGCGCATGGTTCACCGTTCTCGCGCTCTGGTTGTCGGAGCCTGAGTAGGGCGCGTAGTTGATGGACCGGCGGAATTCATCCATGTTATTCACGCGGATATCCGCTCCGTATACCACTTTGGCAGACAGGTGACTGGTGATCGCGTATTCGGCATTGGCCATGTAGTTGTAGCTGTCGTTGTTGTACAGCCTGCGGCCGCCCTGTTCCAGCTGTGCCAGCGGGTTGTTGGAAGCTGTGGGCGCCAGGAAATAATGGCCGGCCGTGTCTCTGATCGGATAGATGCGGGGAATGCGGATGGCCGTGGAAACCAGCCAGTCGGAATAATAGGCATGCTCCCTTATCTTCTGTTTTGCATAAGCGAAATTGCCGCCCAGTTTTAATTTGCCCAGCTGTGTGCTGAGGTTGGCGCGTGCGTTGTAACGCTGGTAGCCATAATCAGGTCCGCGGTACAGGCTGTTCTGGTCCATGTACCCGCCGGAAACCAGGTAGGCGACCTTGCCTACGGCGCCCGTTACGCCGAGGTTGTGATTGTGCTGCAATGCGGCGGGGCGCATCACTTCGTCCATCCACCATTTTTCGGAACCTTTCTCTCCCTGGCGGCGGATCTGCTCGGGGGAGAACTGCGCCGTTTGCCCTGAATTGACCAGCGCTTCGTTTTTAAGCTGCATGTATTCCACCCCACTCACCGGTTTGATGAGGAAAGTAGGCTGCTGCGCGCCGGCTATACCGTTGTAGGTAATGCGGGGCACTTTATTGAGCTTTCCTTTTTTGGTGGTAACGAGTATCACCCCGTTGGCAGCGCGGGAGCCGTAGATGGCAGACGAGGCTGCATCTTTCAGTACGCTGATGCTTTCGATGTCGTTAGGATTGAGCAGGTCCAGCGACCCGGGCACACCGTCTACCAGTATCAGCGGACTGGTGTTGTTGACAGTACTCACGCCGCGCACATTGATATTGATAGCCGCGCCGGGCTCCGTAGCGTTCTGCTGGATGATGAGGTTCGGCGCTGCGCCCTGCAGGGCCTGCACCGCACTGGTAACAGGTTTGCCCTCCAGGTCCTTCGCCGTCACTACGCTCACTGCGCCGGTAAGACTCGTGCGCTTCTGCGTGCCGTAGCCTACCACCACCACATCCGATAATGTGCTGCTGGAGACTTTAAGGGATATGTTCAGCTGCGACGCAGATGTGAGCGGCACTTCCTGGCTGGCATAGCCGATGGAAGAGAACATGAGCACCTGGTTGCCTGCCGGGACCTTTAAGGAAAATGTACCGTCGGCGGCCGTAGCTGTGCCGGTACCGGTACCTTTGACTGAAACGGAAACTCCCGGGACCGGTTGTTTGGTAAGATCGTCTGTAACGCGGCCTGTAATAGTACGGGATTCCTGCGCATATGCGCCGCGGCCCGCCGCGAGCAGTAGCAGCAGCACCATCAGCGGGAGCCTGCTTCTGCGCGTGAGCCTTATTACGATAACGTGATAATAAGCTAGCATAGGCTTAATTTTTTTGATCAGATGTGGAATATTCTTTTTTTTAAAAGCCCGCTGCATCAATACGCAGCAGGTTTGTCCGATAACGTGTACACCAGCTTTCCTCCACGCGTCAGTTGTTCGAACGGTATGGAATTCTGCGGAAGCTTTTTGCCGTTGAATGTTGGCTGACGGAGGTAGATATTGCCCGCGCTGTTGTTGTGCGTGACGATCTCAAGGGTATTGCCCCTGTAATACTTTTTATTCAGCTTTATCTTCACCTTATCGAACAGGGAGGAAGCGATCTGCATCACCGGTTTGGCCGATGCGCCGCCCTGTACGTCGAACAGTCCCATGGCGCTCATCACGTACCAGGCGCCGAGCTGCCCCTGGTCTTCATCCTGCCCGTAACCGTAACCATGTACGCCTTCGGTACCGTAAAACTCGTTGCAGATGGCCCTCACCCACTTCTGGGTAAGATGCGGTTTGCCGGAGTAGTTGAACATCCAGGGCATTTGCAGGCAGGGCTGGTTGCCGTGATTATAAGGCGCGGAAAGGCCGGAGAAAGCGTCGATGGTGGTGCCGCCGCCAAACGTAGTTTTTTGCGCGGCAGTAAAAATGCTGTCCAGCCTTTTGTTGAATTCTTCCCTGCCAATTTTAGCCACCAGGCCTTCGGGATCATGCGGCACGTAAAAAGTGTATTGCCCCGCATTCCCTTCCTGGAAGCCGCGCCAGGGTTCAGTTGGCTTGAAGTTGTCTACAAAGCGGCCGTCGGCATAACGGGGACGCATATACTTATTAGTTGGGTCAAAGATATTTTCCCAGCTTTGCGACAGTTTCAGCAGGGTGTTGTAATCACCGGTTTTGCCCAGCGCTTTTGCCCATTGCGCTACGGCGTAGGCGCTGAAAGAATATTCCAGCGTATGGGAGCCGGAGAAGCACCAGTCGCCCGGCTTCGGGTCCACATGGTCCACATAACCGTATTTGCGGAACCGGGCTACGTCGTCTTTCCCTGCGCCTTCCGGCCTGTTCTCGTAACCAATTTCATTCTTAAGCGCCGCTGCATATCCTTTGGCCACATCAAAATCACGGATGCCGTAGTTGTAAGCGCCGGCTATCACGAGGCTCACGAAGTTGGTGCCCACGCCGGACACATACTTGCTGGAAGCGATACCGTCGCCCAGCCAGCCTGCGTCGTTGTATACCAGCAGCTGGCTGCTCACGAAGTCGGAATAATATTCCGGGTACACCAACGCCCAGAGCGGCGTAAGGTTCCAGAACGCGCCCCATACGGCGTCTGTGTTGTAATGATTATGCACGGGCACGCCCGCTTTATTCAAAGGGATCTGCCCGTTGCCGCCCGTGTTCTTCGGATAAGCCCCGTTCACATCGCTGGCAAGGCCGCGGCCCAGCACGGCATGATACAGGCCGGTATAAAACTTTGTACGGTCTGCTTTGGTGCCGCCGCTCACGGTGATCCTGCCGAGGTACTCGCTCCATTTTCGCTGCGCCTGCTGCCGGGCCTGGCTGAAGTTCGTGGCCGCAGCCTCGCGCTGCATATTGAGGCGGGCATTTTCTACGGATGTGTAAGAAAGCCCGATACGCACGGTAACCGCTTCCTGCTCTTTGGTTTCAAAGGTGAGGTACAAGCCCGCTCCTTTTCCCCGGATGTCCGCAGCGCCGCCGGTTTGCACGTCTCCACGGAAGGTGCCGAAAGAGCTTGGTTTTTTATCTGTCACGGCGGAGAAATACATGGCCACCTCGGCGCCCTGCTGGTACTTTTGCACGTATGCAGGCAGGGTGATCACGTAACCTTCAATGCGGCCGTCCGCCGTCATATATACATGCGCATCTTTCACTTCGCCGCTTTCACCCTGTTTGTTACCGATGTCGAAAAGAATATGGGAATCGCTGCCGGCGGGGAATGTGAAGCGCTGGAAGGCCACACGTTGGGTGGAGGTCAGCTCAGCTTTGATGCCATAGCGTTTCAGCAAAACGGAATAATAGCCAGCGGCAGCGGTTTCCTGCGCGCGGTCGAAGGCGGAGCGGTAGCCGGAGAGGCTGTCTTCCAGCTTTCCCGGTACGGTCACCAGCGGGCCTTTTGTGGGCATCAGCACAACGCCGCCAACCTGGAACTCATGGAAGTTGGGGAACCCTTCAATGGAAGTATGCCTGTAATCGTAGCCCACAGCCTCCCAGCCGTTGGGATTGCCGTAATGCCCGTTGGTAGAGGGCCCTGGCTTGGCCATGCCGAACGGCGAAGCGCCGGGCGCAAAATGGAACCAGCGGCAATGCGCGGTACCGATCAACGGATCTACGTATTGAACCGGGTCATTTTTTTCCTGTGCGCTGAGAGTGGATACTGAAACCAACAGCAGCAACCAGAGCATCCAATTTTCCTTTCTCATACCTGACATTATTTTATGGTGATGACAGCCCGGGAATGATGCCCGGCTGCCCCGTTTATTTTATAAAAGCTTTTACCACTTTGGCCGTGGCAGCGCCTTCGTTGATGATCTTATAAGAACCCGCCGCGGCAGGTATGGCAAAAGTTTCCGCGTAGTTGTACCGCTGGCGGAACCCGTTGGCGGTCTCCACCAGTACAGATCTCCCTTCCACCAGCATCAGCACATGACATTTGCCTTCGGTTTCCACTTCAACCGTACCGGTAAACTCGATCCTGTGCACATCGTAAAAATGTTCCGCATGGGTAGGCACATGCACCAGCTGCCAGTTTTCGCCGGCGGCTATCACCTGCTGTTTGGAGATCAGCTCTTTCTTTACCCGCGCGCCTTTGCGGCTGAAATCAAGGTTATTGAAAGCATGATCGATATTGATGGGCCTTGGCTTCCCGTTGAGGTCCAGCCGCACCCAGTCGTACATTTTGAAAGTAAAAATGTAAGGAGTGGCGCTGATCTCCAGCACCAGGTTATTTTTCCCGGAGCTGTGCACCGTACCGTTGGGAATGAGGAAGAAGTCGTGCTTATGCGCATCGTGCACCTGCACGTATTTCCCGATGTCGATGGCCTTATTCTCTGCGGCGCTTTCTTCCAGTGCATGTCGGAAAGCAGCAGGATCAATATCGTCCTGGAAGCCGAGGTATACTTTCGCTCCTTCGCTGCAGTCGAGGATGTAATAGGTTTCATCCTGGGTGATGGTTTCCCCGAATTGCTCCTGTATGTATTTTACGCGGGGGTGGCACTGGATGGAGAGGTTGCCGCCGTCGAAGGTGTCCAGGAAATCGAAGCGGATCGGGAAATCGATGCCGAAGCGCTGCTCATCCTGCCCGAGCACTTCTTTGGAATGTTTCATCATCAGCCAGTCGAATGCGATCTCCAGCAGCCTGCCGCCGCTTTCGAACACCAGCCCGTTCTCGGGAACGATCATTTCAAAAGACCAGGCATAGTTCACTTCTTCCCTGTTGAGACCGGGGATCTTTTCTTTCATCCAATCCCCTCCCCAGGCGCCTGCTTCAAACCAGGGCCTTACGCGGAAAGCGTTGCGGGAAAGGTATTGCAGGCCTTTACTGATAGCTGCGTGGCTTGCCCAGGTGAATTGTTCTTTCCACTGGCCGTCTGCCACTACTTCAATGGAAGGCAGTATCTGCTGCTTGTGCGCGTTGAGCAATACCCAGTCTACGAAATA
The DNA here is from genome assembly GCF_039655965.1 of Chitinophaga sp. YIM B06452. Lineage (NCBI taxonomy): Bacteria > Pseudomonadati > Bacteroidota > Chitinophagia > Chitinophagales > Chitinophagaceae > Chitinophaga > Chitinophaga sp. YIM B06452. The sequence continues at coordinate 415,067 of NZ_JAWLKY010000002.1, forward strand.
AAAACGTTTGTAGGTTTCCTGGTTATCGTCCCACTGCTGCTTGCCCAGGTTATTGGCGGTACGGGCGCGCATGCGGTACTGCAGCTCATTCTTGGGAAGGTCTATATAAACCACCGGCGCTTTCAATCCCGTGAGCGCTGCGCCCACGCCGATAACCAGCGTGATGCCTTCCGTTGCCGGCTGCACCTGCCGCAGTTTTTCTTCGTCAAAAAGATCTTTTAAAGTAATGGCAGCCCTTCTGCCCCATACCGTTCCTTTCTCCCCGAGAAAAGGCGCTACCAGTGCCTCCACTTCTTCAGCGGGTTTCATCAGCGAGGAGGCGTACACCAGGTGTACAGCTGTCCCCGCGGCGGTCAGCTCCCGTTCCAGGGAGCCGGCGATATACTCCCAGTCGTTGCCGACATATCCGTCTATAAGGATCACATTGTGGCCTGCCATCCAGTTTGCAAGACTGGCATACCCGCACTGGATGCTGCCCGCTTCCAGCCTGGCGAAAGGATACATGTCGTAATGGCCCGCCGGGGGCGCCGCTTTCTCCGCTGTCGTAACGGGCATCAGGGGTTGGGTTGTTTTTCTCCAGTTCATCATGGTGTTCATTGTCTATCGCGCGTTGTTGTTATTTACTAAGTATAGATCTGCATATCCAGGCGGCGCCTGAAAGGGCCGAGTTCTCGCCGCGCCCGGAAATATGCACGCTGGTCCCGATGTTGTTCCGCTGCAAACAGGCCTCCAGCGAGGGCAGGAAGTAAGGATGCGCCTTGCGGATATTACCGCCTATCACCAGCCGCTCAGCATCAAAATCCGCGAGCCAGGGAGCCAGTACCTCGCCTAAAGCTTCGCCCAGTTCGGCGAACAGCGCGAGGGCAACGGCATCCTGCTTTTCAGCCAGCTCGCCGATGGTCTTCACTTCATGCAGGCGCTGGCCGGTGCGCTGGTGATATTCATTGAGCAGCCAGCGGGAAGAGATATAATCTTCCGCGATGCCTGTCCTGTAAGGCAGATGATAGATATACCCTTCCGGCGGTATGCCTTTGCCTTCGTGGAGAATCTCATTATCGCGCAGGAAGGTGCCCCCCAGGCCGGTGCCGAGCGTAACGGCCACCATGCGGCGGCTGCCGGCCCCTTCGCCTGCCCATGCTTCGCCGAGGGCAAAACAGGAAGCATCGTTTTCGAAATAAATGCCTTTGGAATATTGCAGGGATGATTTCAGCTCCTCCCGGATGTTCATGCCGTAAAGGGATTCGTATTTAGCTACGCCTTTGATCAGCGAGATGCCGCCCGGGTAATCGAAGGGCCCCGGCATGGCTATGCCGATGGCAGCCACTTCATTGTTGGCTGCGGCCAGGGTGCGGCTGATGCAGGCCGTCCACCGTGATAATATCGCTTCCGCGCCGGCGGCGGCGTTCACCGGTTCTTTGAATTTGCATTCGTCTGCCACCGCGCCATTGGCAAGGTTTACCAGGGCCGCCGTTATATGCGAACCGCCAATATCCGCACCGATCACATACATATTGTTCATATGTTTGAACATATTAAGAATGAAGAAAAAAATATCCTTTTCCTGCGCGGAGCAAAAAAAGGAGTGGTAAAACAGATCAGCGTTCTGATCTTATTTCAATGGAATACGTGAATTTATCGGACCGGTAATAACCTATGTTGTACTCCACCGGCCTGTCGCCCGGATCGTATACAAAACGTTCCCTGAAGAGCACGGGGCACTTCGGGTCTACCTGCAGCTTTTTCGCCACAGTGCCGGCAACCAGGGCACTGATGTGTTCGCTGGACCGTACAACGGTGATATCGAACTTTTCGGACAGCAGCTGGTACAACGGACGGTTCAGGTCGTCGCTTTCAGTAAGGGTGATACGTGGATGGAAGAAACTTTCGAAGTAAACGATCGGTTCGCCGTCTACACCTTTGAGTTTACTGAGTTTACAGATGGGCGTGCCGTGCGGGATGTTGAAGAAGCCCGCCATTTTTTCGTCCGCCTTCACCTTTTCGAGCGTGAGCAGGAGGTTGGATGTGATGATGCCGCGTTTGGACATTTCCTTGGTGAAGCTCTGCCAGTCCTGCAGGCTGGTGGAAAGCTGGCGTGGCGCCACTTTGGTGCCTACTCCTTTTTTCCTGGTGAGCAGTCCTTCGTATTCCAGCTTATTGGTTGCCTGGCGAATGGTGTTCCTGGAAACGCCCAGCCGGTTGGCCAGCTCCACCTCCTTCGGCAGGAAGGAGCCGTTCTGGTACTCAGGCTGGCCTATCAGGTTCCGCAGCAGTTCTTCCACCTGTATGTGGAGCGGCATTTTGCTCTTATGGTCGATCTTTAAACCCATGTATGAATGTTCAAACATAGTAAAGTTTGGAAAATAAAACAAGCCCGCCGGGATTTTTTTTCCCGGCGGGATGATGGGTGTTAAGGATCTTCCGTCCGAGTACTTATTTGGATGCTTCCCAATTGTCTGTACGGAAAGGCGAAGCCGGCAAACCTTCGGTATTAAAAAGCTCGCCTGTAAACCAGTCTTTGAAAGCATACCGGACTGCCGCCGGATTTTTTACCTGGCCGGACCATACGCGGATACCGGCTTGCGTTATTTTGGCCGTGGCGGGATGAAAGATCTTATCCTCCCCTGCTATTTCGAACAGGGTAAGGTCTTTCTCCCCGGCATACAGTCCGTTTGGAGCATGATCAAACGCGAGGTCAACGGTGTCGGCAGTGATCTTCATCGACCTGTAAACCGGGCCCCGGTATGGAAGCTGGGCGCCCCCATAATCCCTTGCCAGCGCGCAATAGGCCAGGCGTTTGCCGACAGTCATTTTATCCGGCGGGTGGATCGATAATTCTTTCCCGATATCGGCGGTTACCGCCATTGCCGAGTTGGGGATCAGCTTCAGGGCCTGCAGCTGCGCTTCCCTGAGATAGGCTGACTTTTTATCGTTTTCGTATTTATACGGCGCGATCTGCACATAATAAAACGGCCATTCCCCGCAATTCCAGCGTTTACGCCAGTCTGCCACCATCGACTGCATCATCTGCGGATACTCACTATAATTCCTCCTGTTGGCCTCTCCCTGGTACCATAATACCCCTTTGATGGTGAAACCGGCGATGGGGCTGATCATTGAATTATAAAGCGCGGTAGCGCTGTTCTGGTTCAGTTTCACAGAATCGCCGGGAGCCGGGATCTTCACTGAAGGAAAGGCCTGCAATGCAGACGGGCTCATCCATGCTTCAATACGGGTTCCGCCCCAGGCCGTGAGCACGATGCCAACAGGCACATCCAGCTTTTCCTGGATGATCTTTGCAAACAGGTAGCCCACAGCGCTCATCTCGCCCACACCTTCGATATCCGCTTCTTCCCAGCGGCGCGCCTTTGTATCGAACTGAGCCTGGTCAGACACCTGGCGCGTAACCTGGAACAGCCGGAGTTTGGAATTCTTCGCATTCATCAGCAGATCGTTTGAGCCTTCTATGGGCTGGTTGCGAAAGCCTTTAACGGGCATCGACATATTGGACTGGCCTGAGCAAACCCATACCTCGCCGATGAGTATATTCTTCAGCACCAGTTTTTCACCATCGTCGAAGGTGATGCTGAAAGGGCCGCCTGCCGCCGGGGTGCTTACTGAAACACGCCAAAGGCTGTCGCTGCCGGCCTGGGCGGTGTACGATCTTCCGTTCCAGCTGGTTGTGATCTTCACTTTCGCTGCCGGGCGTGCCTTCCCCCAGAGAGCGGCGTTCGTTTTTTGCTGAAGCACCATGTTGTGATCGATGACAGCCGGGAGAATTACTTTAGCGCTGGCAATGGTATTCGCCAGCAAAAACAGCCCGATACAAGCTTTTATTCGTTTCATATGATTTGGTTGATAAAAAAAAGGTCGAAAAATAAATGTATAAATTATGTAGTACATATCAAAGCAGTTATTTCATGCGCAGCAGGACTGCATTCCACCTGCGCTGGTCAGCTTATCATGTATCATTCTCCCATTTTCTATATTCTCATTTTTTGTAGATTTAATTATGAAGAAACTTTTTTGTTACCTGTTGTTCCCGTTTGCCCTTGCCTGTAAAAAAGAAAATACAGACGCTACGCTGAACATCCCTGAACCGGATCCCGTTGTGATTCAAAATACTTATACCGTGGTAACCGCGGCAAGCAGCGTATCGCTGGTGTCAGGCACCGAATACAGGTTAGGATTAGCCCCCTTCGCCTCCTTCTTTAAATTTGACCGGGGCGTCAGCAATGGCATCCTGTACTACAACGCCATCCTGGGAAGCGCCAGGAATTTTAAGCCGCTTAAGTTTTACATATTAAATGATGGAACGGGGAAAGTCGTTGCAGTGGCCACTCCTACTGAAGCGGAGAGGGAAGAGTTTGATGAGGAATGGGACTAAAATAGCCGTAAGGCCAAATCATTTTATAAAAAAGAGAGCTACCGGAAACAGTAGCTCTCTTTTTTTTATGCCAATAAATATTTGTAATCCTGCTACGGCCAATCAGGATTCTGTCCCAGGTTAGGGTTCCTGTCCCGCACGGTCTGCGGGATCGGGTAGAGATATTTGGCATCGGTCCACTGACGCGGGCCGGGATTCCATATCACTTCGCCGGAAGTGCCGTTGGACAGCTGTATGCGGCCCACCGCGGTGGAGGGGCTTACATCTACGAATGCGATACCGGGTGTGGTGGAAGTCGGTTTGGTGCCCTGGTAGAAATATACATCCTTGATGCCGTCGCCATTCAGGTCATGCTCACCCAGGGCCGGAACATACATGCCGTTCATGGGCGCGTCCTGGAACAGTTCGCCGACTTTCCAGCGGCGCAGATCGTCCGGGCGGAGGCCTTCGAAGACCAGCTCCACTCCCCTTTCGCGCAGCACTTCCAGCAGCACGGGGTTGGTGAATTTATTGGCGAAGAACGCGATCATGTATGGATCAGCCACTGTAGGCAATGTAGTAAGCGTAGGGCCTGTGATGCCCGCTCTTTTGCGCAGTGCGCCGATGGTGGCAGTCCACTCAGCCGCTGTCATTTCGTTCCGCTCGGCGAGCGCTTCGGCTTTGTTGAGCAGCACTTCAGCATAACGCATGATGATATGGGCATTGTCGTTGCGGCTTTCGTCGTCGTAAGGGAAACGTTCGTCGTAGCACCATTTGATGGGCTGGTAGCCGGTGTAGGTCTGGTTGAAATTCGGCGGAGCGGCTACGGGAACACCATTTTCAGTTCTGCGGTAATCTCCCAGGCGGATGGTTTGTTTCAGCCGCAGGTCACGGTCTTTCACTTCATCCACGAACGGCGTTGTTGCGTATCCTGCCTTGCTGGTAAACGGCGTGCCGTCGAGATTGAGGTAGGTGTTGATGAAACGGCGCGTCAGGCTGGGGCGGTTGCCATACGTGGGACTGATGAACCGCCGGTTGGCGGAGCTGTAAACCTGGAGGTTGCTGCTCAGCGCCACGGAAAGGATGGTTTCGTCGGCGAAAGCGGATTTTGCGATGAACAGCTCCCGGTATCCCTTGTCAGGCGCGGCGCCCTGGTGCAGTGAAAAACCTTTGATCTCGTTCGCTGCTTCTATCACTTCCTGGTACCAGGCGGCGGCAGTGGCCTGCTTGCCGTAGTTCGTATGATATTTGCGGAACGATGCTTCGAACAGGCAGATACGTGTTTTGTAGGCACGGGCCACATTTTTGGTGATGCGGGTGCTGGTCTGGTCGGAGGTCAGCGTGATGTTCTCGATCGCATAGTCAAGATCTGCCAGCACTTTGTCCATCACATCAAACCTGTTGTCGCGCGGCGCTTTCAGCTTGTCCATATCGGTCACTTCGATCGGTTTATCGATCCAGGGCACATCGCCAAACCGTTTTACTTTTTCGAAATAAAACAGGGCGCGGAAAAAACGTGCCAGGCCGAGGTAATGCGTTTTGGTAGCGACGTTGCTCTTTTCGGCGTTCTCTATAAAAAAATTGATGTTGCGCAGGTCCGTCCAGGTCCAGCCGGAGCTGGTAACAGGAGAAAGTGCGTTCGGCGCCAGGTAGTTGTCCACCCCGTTGCGTGCTACCAGATCAGAATTGTCGTCGTCCTGGAACACACCTACATCCGTGTTCGGAAGCAGGTCATAGAATGAATTCGTATATAATTCCAGGCCGCTTTCAGACCCGAACACGGCTTCGCTGGTAGCAGTGTCCACCGGCGTGTCATTGAGGTCGCAGGAGCTGGCGGACAGCAGCAGCGCCAGCGCAAGTGTATAATTGAATATTTTTCCAGTCTTCATGATTTAAAAATTGAGGGTCAAACCTATTGATACCGCTTTCAGCATGGGATAGTTATAACCATCGCCGCTGGTGCCGCCGCTCAGATCGCGGTCGGAGCCGTAAATGCTGGTCACGTCTGTATCACGGGTCCATTTGTACATGGGCGACCATGTCCAGAGGTTTTCTGCCGATACATATACTTTCAGGTCGCGGGCGTGTATTTTGGATACAAGGCGCTGCGGGAGCGTGTACCCGACCTGTAAGTTTCTCAGCCTGATGTAAGCAGCGTTTTGCAGGAAACGGTCGTTGGCTACCTGCAACGCGCGGCCGGTGCCCTGGGCTACGTAACCCACGAGGCGGGGCAGGTATGCATCAAAATTCCCCAACTCTTCGCGGAACATATTATTCTCCTGCCAGCGCGGATAGGCGTTGTACGGGCGGTTATATTGTCCCCAGAAACGTGCTTCAGAAGATGGATACCAATCCTGTTTCATCACTCCCTGAAAGAAAGCGGACAGGAAGATACCGTTCCAGTCGCCGGAAAGATTCAGCCCGAAAGTATAACGCGGCTCGGAGTTGCCGATGATGGTCTTGTCACCTGAGTTGCCAACGCGGTTCAGGCCCTGATAGATCACGTTATCGCCATCCAGGTTCCTGAACTTGAGATCGCCCGGGTAGTTCTTGCGGGTATTGGTGTTCTGAATATTAGCCTGCGAAGGTGATTTAGAAATTTCGTCGGCTGATCTGAACAGCCCTTCCACCTGGTATCCCCAGATCTCGCCTACACGCTGGCCTTCGTAGTAGTCGGTGAGGTTTTTATCAGGATTGTTGTATTTGGTGATAATGGCCCTTGAATCGGCTAAAGTAAACCGCACGCCATACCGGAAGGGTTTCGATGCCATCGAAAACTGGTCGGACCAGTTAACGGACAGTTCCCAGCCGGTGGTTTCAAGGTCGGCGTAGTTGCCTTTTGGTACATCCGTACCAAATACTTCCGGTACGGTGGGGCCTTTTGTGAACATGTCCTTCGTCCAGCGGCGGTAAACATCGCCGGTAAACGTCAGCCGGTTGTTCAATGCAGAGAAGTCAAGACCGAGGTTGCCGGTGGTGGAAGTTTCCCAGGTCAGCCCGTCGGGTATTACGTTCGGCTGGCGGGTGGCCTGTGGGCGGATGCCGTTGATCACACGGCCCGACTGGGAGATGCTGAATTTTTCGTTAAAGGAATAAGGATCAACGTTACCATTGCCCAGTGAACCATAAGAAGCCCGCAATTTAACGTTCGACAAAACTTTGGGACTCACTGTCCAGAACGGTTCTTCAGAAATCCTCCACCCGGCCGATACTGAGGGAAAGAAGCCCCATTGCTGGTCTGTCGGGAATTTGGATGAACCGTCGTAGCGGCCGTTCACTTCCAGCAGGTAACGTTCGCGGAAATTGTAGTTGATACGGTAAAAGCCGCCCGCGGTCGCCCATCTCTGGTAGCCGCCGGTCGTGGTGATGCTCTGGCCGAGGGCCAGGCTGATATCGTCCGCATCGCCGTAAACAATGCCGTTGCGCTGTACCGTCAGGTTGTTGTAAACCGATTGTTCATAGTTGAAGCCGGCCAGGAAATTAAAGTTATGACCGCCGTCGAAAGACTTCACATAATCCGCATAAAAGTTAGTAGCGAGATAGTTGGTGGTTCTTTTTCTTTCCTGCAGGTCGTTTGTATTGGAGCCGGTATAACCGATCACGCCTTTTGCGCGGCTGTAGGGTACCTGCACGCGGTTCTGCTGCGAAGCGATGTCCGTGCTCTGGAAGGTAAAGTCTCCGCGAACGGTCAGCTTATTTTCGAAGAACTGCGCTTTGGCGCCGATCTTGTTCTTAAGGAAACGCTGCGTGTTGTCGATAGCATTGCGGCCGATGTAATAGTCACCTACCGTGTAGGCGGCTGAAAACGACAATGTACCGTCCGGGTTTAATAACGGAGCCAGCGGATGGCCTTCGTCTGCCATATTACGGTATATCCCGCTCCCCTCGCCTACGTTCAGCGGCTGGTGATATTTCCGCACTGAATATTCAGTGTTGTTGTCGATCTGCAGCCAAGGTGTTACCTGCATGCTGCCCTTCGCCCGTAAGTTATACATCTTGTAGTCATCGCTGTTGTAGCGAAATAGGCCATCCTGGCCGTTGTATCTGCCGCTCAGGTAAAAAGTAGCTTTTTCGGTGCCGCCGGAAACAGAAAGGTTATGATCCTGCGCGCCAAAATTCTTTTTATACAACTCATCGTACCAATCGGTGCTGTAGAAATATTGATATTCACCGGTGGACGGATTCACTTCTATTCTCGGCAGAGAGGGATCTTCCCACCTTCTTTTGATCTCCGCAAGATATGCGGGAGAAAAGCTGATGGTCTTGTTGATAGCCGTAGGCGTGGCGCCGTTGTCGTTCCACCTGGACCATGCATCGCTGAATCCCTTTGCCCAGGGATAAGAATCGGTAATATTATCCGGCACTTCAGTAGGCGATTTGATCGCATAGTTGGCAGAATAAGTAACATTGGTTCTCCCTCCCTTTGGCACTTTCGTTGTGATGAGCACTACGCCGAATGCTGCGCGGCTGCCATAGATCGATGCGGATGCTGCATCTTTCAACACAGACACGTTCTCGATGTCGTTGGGGTTAAGCATGCCGGGATCTCCTTCCACACCGTCGATCAGCACCAATGCGCTACCGCCCTGCCCGATGGAAGTCGTACCGCGGATATTGAATGAAGGCGATTGCGTGGGCTTTCCATCCAGCATCCTCAGGTTAAGGTTGGGTACCACTCCTACAAGACCCTGCGCGAGGTTGGGCACAGGCCTGTTCTGGAATGCGTCCGGACCCACCTGGTCTACCGCGCCGGTAAGATTCACTTTCTTCTGCGTGCCATAACCCACTACCACCACCTGGTTGAGCGATTTTGTGTCCGGCGCGAGCTGTATATTGAGCGTGCCCCCCTTGCCGGGCCTGATCTCCTGGGTAGCGAAGCCGATAAAAGAAAACACCAGTACAGCGCCTTCATCGGGTATGTTGATCGAATAATTACCATTCTCATCTGTAGCAGTGCCGGTCTGTGTGCCTTTGATCACGACGCTTACACCAGGCAAGCCCTCGCCCGTAGTGCTGGTCACCCTCCCCGTCACCCGGCGGTCAGCTTCTGACACTACATTATGCGCATACGGCGCCAGAGATGCAGCTTTTGCCCAGGCCGCCGCGTTTCCCAAAAAGAGCAACGCCATGCAGGCCAATGTTTTTTGATGGATGCGCCACATTAGATAACGCCTTTGTTTTCCGAAATGCATAAAATAGATTTAGATTATAGCAGAATAAGTGATGAGAAACAGTATAAGCAGGACAATGGATGACGGTAAGGATGCGCATGGCGGTTCCCTTGCTGGAAGCCGCCTTCCAGTCATTATAATATTATGGCCATGATGTTGTTATCAGAAATTTATTTACCTCATGTCAGCGAGGCAAAATTGAAAAAATTCGATCAGAAGTTCATTCAGGTTAAATGCAATTAACAAATTGATAATCTTATCGGGAAACCAAGCTCCTAATGCATGCTTTGAAGCGTAGCCCCTCCCCCCAATGAGGGATACCCGTGTCTTCCGGAATAGCCGTCCTTTGCAGTAACAGTATCCAGATTGACCATAACCTTATCCGCGCATGATAAAACGTTTACACCTGCTGAGCATCTTCCTGCTCTTTTCCTCTTATTTACAGGCGCAGGAAAATTTCATTTACGCCAATTTCAATAAGAACCTTGGCCTGGTGAACCCTGCCATCATGGGCATGGATTCATCCACTTCGCTGACGGCGTTTGGCCGTAAACAATGGGCCGGCATCAACGATGCGCCGGTCGCCTTTAGTTTCACAGGCAATACTTTCGTGCGGAAGCCGGGGATTGCCGTGGGTCTTGTGGCAGAGTACAAAAAGATCGCCGTTATTTCCTACGCATCATTGGGCGCTATGGTGTCCAAAACGGTGAATATCGGTCCCACGGAACGCCTCACCCTCGGCTTCTACGGCGGCATGGACAATTTTTCGGCGCGTTATGGCGGCTTGGGGCAGGGCGATCCTTTGCTGGCCAACAAGCAGCCGGTGAATGAATGGCGGGGCGTGGCCGGGTTCGGTATTATGCTGCACCGGGACAATTTCTACATCGGCGCTTCCATGCCGCGCATCAAGCTGAAGAACTTCAGGAGCGAAGGCCAGCTGCGGCCGGAAGACGAAGGCAACAGCGGTTATGTGGCGGCAGGCAGCCTTCACCTGCTCGGGGAAAACTTCGCAGTGGCTCCTTCCCTGCTTTACAATATCTTCCCGCAGGAAAAACCATTGGATATAGGCGCCACCGTTATATACCGCGAAAGTGCCGCCCTTGGCCTCACCTGGCGCAGTACGGGAGAAATGAACGCCGCGCTGCAATACACCGTTCAGCGCAGGCTGCAGCTGGGGTACTCCTATATTTTCGCGGTGGGTAACAAGTACAACATTATCCGTTTCAGCTCCGGTTCGCATGAGATCTTCGTGAACTACAGGATACCCTGGGCCGCCGGCGCTTTCCTTCCTTATAAATGGTGGTAATATCCGTTCTCTCCCAAACTCAGCATGATATGTTTTCTTTCCGCATAAAAATCCTGTTCTGCGCACTGGTGTTGCTGCTCGCAACCCTGCACAGCCATTCACAGACCGCGCCTTTTGTGGACGCTACGCCCGCCGGTTTCGGCAATCTCAACACCGTCGGCGGGTTTACCGCATGGGCCGATTATGACAACGACGGCGACCTGGACGTATGCATGGCCGGCCTTGAATCGATGGCAGCCCGGTCGCACGTGCGCATCTTCCGCAACGACGGCGGCGGCAGTTTTACCGACATCGGCGTTGACTTCGGCGCAGCCGCCAACATATCGACGATGACCATCATCTGGTTGGATTATGACAACGACGGCTGGCAGGACCTGCTGCTGATACCCGGTGGCAAAGTGTTGCTTTACCACAACAACAACGGCGTTTTTACAGAGGCCGCCAATACCGGGTTGCCTGCGGTCCTTGTTAACAGCGCCGGCGCAGCGGGTGATTATGATAACGACGGATACCCCGACCTTGCCCTTAGCGGCTTTGACAATACCGCAAGGGTGTCCGTTATCTACCACAACAACCGGCAGGGCGGTTTCGAGGCAACCGGCATTCCCCTCCTGGGCGTAGCGGGTGGAGATCTTGCCTGGGCCGACTATGATAAAGACGGGCTGCTGGACCTGATGCTGATCGGCTTCACGGAAACCGAATCCGCCAACCGCTTATACCGCAACCTCGGGAATGGTAATTTTTCCGCCGGCACTATGCTGGGAAGTTTTGGTTACCATAACGGCACCATTGCCTGGGGCGATTATGATAATGACGGCTATCCTGATCTGCTGTTAGCCGGATTCAGCTCGCAGAACCCGGATTATTACCTTACCTCTATTTTTCACAACAACGGCGGGGCCGGGTTTACCGCCGACCATACCACTTTGCCAGGCGTGAGCGGCACCGCCGCCTGGGGCGATTATAATAACGACGGATTGCTGGACGTGGTGCTGGCCGGGCAAACAGTTTGGGAGCCGGAGCAGTCTACCACACAAGTATACAGGAACAACGGCGGCAATAATTTCTCCCTTGCGGCAACACTGCCATCCCGGACTTTTTCGGCTGCCTCCTGGGCCGACTATAATAAGGACGGCCGGCTGGACCTGCTGTGGATCGGTTCCGAACTTGGAAATTCATTTGCCTGCAAGCTGTACAGGAATACCATTGCCGCCGCCAATACACGGCCTGCGGCGCCTTCCGGGCTTACTCATGCCATTTCAGCCGATGAAAAGTCCGTTACCTTCACCTGGCAGCCGGCGCAGGACGGGCAAACCGCCGCCGCCGGGTTGTATTACAACATCTATTTGTATGAAGACCCGGGCAGTAACGTGAAGATCAACCCATATGCGGGTCCGGGCGGCTACCGCAGGCTTGTGGGCATGGGCAATACCACCCAGAACACCAGTTATACGTTCCATGGCCTTTCGTACGACAAAGTATACCGCTGGAGCGTGCAGGCCGTAGACGCAGCCTGGGCGGGCTCCGCCTTTGCCGCGGAACGATCGTTCCCCACCCGTAAAACACAGACCATACAACTGAACGACCTCATACATCAATACGGCGATCCGGATTTTGTGCCTGCTACGCTCAACTCCGGCCTGCCGCTCATGATCCAGCTGGGAAACCCCTCCGCGGCGGAACTCCTGCCCGACGGCAAGATCCGCATCAAGGCGGTGGATACCTGTTCGCTCATCGCATGGCACCCCGGCAATGCGGAATGGCTGCCCTTCACCCTGATCCAGGAAACGATGCAATTCCTGCCAGGCACGCTCACCGTTGCAGCAGACAATAAAAACATCACCTACGGCGATGCGCTTCCCGCGCTCACCTACAGTATTACCGGCTTCGCGGGCAGCGAAACTGAGAGCGTGCTCACACAGCCCGTGCAGATATCCACCACAGCCACCGGCAGCAGCGGCGTTGGCACATACCCGATCACGACGGGCGGCGCGGCGGCAGCCAACTACACTTTCGTTTACCCGCCGGGCACGCTCACTATCAGTCCGAAGAAGTTGGAAATTGTACTGCCGCCAATTGCCGATAAAGTGTACGGGGCTGCCGACTTTGTGCTCAGCGTGCAGGCGGACCCCGCCCTGCCCCTCACCTTCAGCAGCAGCCAGCCCGGCGTGGCCACGATCGACGTTAACGGAAACATTCATCTTACCGGCACAGGCACCACTCAAATTGCCGCCATGCAGCAAACCGGCGGCAACTACCTCGGCGATACCGCCCTTGTAACGCTGCGGGTAACACAGGCGTCGCAAACCCTCACTTTCCCGGCCATTGCGCCCAAAACCTTCGGCGATGCGGATTTTGACCCGCAGGTACAGAGCAGCGCGGGCCTGCCCATACAGCTAAGCAGTTCAGATCCGAACGTAGCGACCATTGTTGACGGCAAAATACACATCACAGGGGCCGGTACGGCTACGATCACGGCTACGCAAAGCGGGAACACCAATTACAGCAGCGCCACTGCCACTGCGGCACTCACGGTCAACAAGGCTGCGCAAACCATCACCTTCCAGCCATTGCCGGCCAAAACCTTTGGCGATGCGGATTTTTCGCCGCAGGCACAGAGCAGCGTCGGCCTGCCGATCACTTTCACCAGTTCCGACGCCAATGTGGCTACTGTCACAGCAGGCGGCGATATTCATATAACCGGTACCGGTAGTGTCACCATCACGGCTACGCAAAGCGGCAATGCCAATTACAACAGTGCCACCGCCACCGCCGTGCTGACCGTGGGCAAAGCCACCCAAACCATCACCTTCCAGCCGATCCCGGCAAAAACCTTTGGTGATGCGGATTTCACGCCGCAGGCACAAAGCAGCGCGGGATTGCCCATCACTACATTTAACAGTTCCGACGCCGATGTGGCAACTATTACAGCAGACGGCAACATCCACATTACCGGCGCAGGCACCGCCATCATCCTGGCTACACAGATCGGGGACGCCAATTACAACAGCGCCACGGCTTCCGCGGTATTAACCGTAAATAAAGCCACGCAGACTATCACCTTCGACCCGCTGCCGGCCAAAATCTTCGGCGACATGGACTTTGCGCCGCAGGCGCAGAGCAGCGCAGGCCTACCGTTGCAGTTCAGCAGCTCAGACGCGAATGTGGCCACTATCACGGCTGACGGAAAGATCCACATCACAGGTACCGGCACAGTTACGATCACCGCTACGCAAAGCGGCAACACCAATTATAACGGCGCTACCGCTACCGCCGTACTAACTGTAGGCAAGGCTGCGCAAACCATCACCTTCCAGCCGCTGCCGGCCAAAACCTTCGGTGATGCGGATTTTGCGCCGCAGGCACAAAGCAGCACGGGGCTACCCGTCACTTTTACCAGCTCCGACGCCAATGTAGCTGCTATCACTTCAAGCGGCGATATTCATATAACCGGCACCGGTAGTGCCACCATCACGGCCACACAAGGCGGCAATCCCAATTACAGCAGCGCCACCGCCACCGCGGTGCTGACCGTGGGCAAAGCCACACAAACCATTACCTTCCAGCCACTCCCGGCCAAAACCTTTGGTGATGCGGATTTTGCGCCGCAGGCGCAGAGCAGCGTAGGATTGCCCATCATCTTTACCAGTTCTAATACCAACGTAGCCACTATTACGGCAGGCGGTGATATCCACATTACAGGCGTGGGCACCGCTACTATCACCGCTTCACAAAGCGGCAATGCCAATTACAACAGCGCTACTGCTACCGCTGTGCTGACTGTAGGCAAAGCCACGCAGACCCTCACCTTCCAGCCGCTGCCGGTAAAAACCTTCGGCGATGCAGATTTTGCGCCGCAGGCACAAAGCAGCGCAGGGTTGCCTGTTACCATTTTTACCAGTTCCGATGCCAATGTGGCCACTATTACCGCAGACGGCAATATCCACATTACCGGTGCAGGCACGGCCACCATCACGGCTTCACAACCCGGCAACAGCAACTATAATAACGCCGCTGCCACCGCTGTATTGACGGTAAATAAAGCCACGCAAACCGTCACTATCGACCCGTTGCCGGTCAAGACCTTCGGCGATGCGGACTTCGCGTTCAATGCGCGCGCCAGCACCGGCCTGCCGCTTACATTCAGCAGCGCAAATGCCAATGTAGCCACGATTGCAGCCGATGGTACCATTCATATCACCGGGGCGGGCACTGTTAGTATTACGGCAACACAAAGCGGCACCGGCAATTACGAGGCCGCCAGCGCCACGGCAACGCTCACCGTTGGCAAAGCCGCACAGCAGGTAACACTGGCTAACCTGCCGGTAAAAACCTTTGGCGATGCGGATTTCGCTGCGGGAGCCATCGCTTCCAGCGGGCTGCCTGTCGTATACACCAGTTCAGACGCCGGCGTGGCCACCGTGAATGCGTCTGGCCAGATCCACATTACAGGCGCCGGCACAGTCACAATCACTGCCACGCAACCCGGCAACGGCAACTACGCCGCTGCCGTCCCGGTTGCCAAACAGCTGGTCGTGAAAAAAGCCGCTCAAACCATCACATTCGGACCGCTGACGGCGCGCAACGTAAACGAACCACCATTCAACCCCGGCGCCACCGCCAGCTCCGGCCTGCCCATTACATACGAGATAGAGAACACCACCGTTGCCACGGCAGCCAATGCACTGGTAACGCCGCTACGCGCCGGCATTACCCGCATCACCGCAAGGCAACCGGGCAACAGGAACGTCGAAGCCGCCACGCCGGTTACACAGGAACTGGAGATCACTTCCTCCGGCAAGGAAATAAAAGTGAACGATGCCGTGACGCCAAATGGGGACGGCATCAACGATCACCTGCAAATAGAAGGCCTGCGCAATTTCCCGGACAACGAGATCCATATCGCCAATGCGGCCGGCAGGATCGTGTTTGAAGCGAAACCTTATAAGGGCGATTTTAAGGGATATGCCAGCCACGGCAGCCAGCTGCTGCCTAAAGGCGTGTACTATTATGTGTTCTTCTACACATCAGGCGGCGCCCGCAAAAAAGTGACGGGCTACTTTGTGCTGGAGTATTAATTACAGGGAAGATCCAACCGGCAGGCCAACACCATCGTGAGCGGCCTGCCGGTTGTGTTATAAAGCATCCAGGAAATCCAGGTACAGCGGAACACTTCTTTCAATCCATTCAGCAGAAGTGTTGTACTCAATCCCGTAATAAGCAAACAGCGGCCTGTAATCTGCCTTTACATATTCAAAAGTAAGTTCGAACGGGCGGGTCAGTTCCGCCAGGGAATATTTATATCTCTCCGACGGATGATACTCATGCTCGTCCACGCCCAGTGAAATAGCCAGGGCAACTTTTTTCCCCGAGACCTTGTACCCGCTCCTGCTGCCATATGCCCATCCACGGGTCAATACTTCATCCAGCCATTTCTTTAAAAGCGGCGGGCAATTGAACCAGTAATAAGGAAACTGGAACACGATCCTGTCGTGCTGCTCAACCAGCGTCTGCTCTGCCGGCACGTCGATCTTTTCGTCAGGATATTTTTCGTACAGTGAGTGTACGGTATACTTACCGGGAAATTTATTCAATTCTTCCATCCATCTTTTATTCACCAGCGAGCTTTTAATGTCGGGATGGGTAACGATCACCAATGTTTTCATTTTTATCAAGATTCAGCTACACCAAAAATAAAGCGGGTGGCGGGAATTTTGTAAATTGACAACCAATTGTAACGTACTATAAAAAATGTAAGTATGTCAAAGATCAAGGAAACATCCACCAACTATGCCAACAAAAAAGCATTGGCTGATGAATGCCTGGAGGTGTATGCCGCCAACATCATCGGCGGGCAATGGGCCCTGGTGATCTGTTCCTGGCTGATAAACGGGAAACTCAGGTTTGGAGAACTGAAAAAACTTTTACCCAACATCACTGAACGGATGCTTGCGCTGCAGCTGCGAAAACTGGAAGACAACAAAGTGGTGAAGCGGACCGTGTACCCCGAGGTCCCGGCACGGGTTGAATATGAGCTGACGCCGATTGGTTATGAGTTGAAACCCATTATCAAACACCTTGAAAAATGGGGAGAGAAACATAAGAACCTTAAATAACAGTATAGTCCGGGGGGTATTATGCAATTATTCCTAAATGCCTCAGCACGTGATCTACGATCCTGTCACATTTCGCAAGATGGAAGCTATAGACATGGCTTTTCATATAACCGTCCAGGTTTTCGCGCAACATTGTCTTGGCCCTGTTCAAACGGACCTTCACATTGGACTCCTCAATGTTTAGCGCCGCGGAGGTTTCCCGCACGGAAAGATCTTCGATCTCCCTCAACACAAAAACAAGACGGTACTTCTCCGGCAATTTTGCAACAGCCTGGCGCAGCGCGTTGCCCAGTTCTTTATTAGCCAGCTCATTTACTGCCGTACTCATACTTACAAAATTATCAGGTTGTTCAAAGTTGGTAAGAATAAGCCTTCTTTTCCGCTTCTGCTCATAACATTGGTTGAGCATGATCCGTATCAGCCAGGTACCGAAGGAGGAACGTTGCTCAAAACCAGGCAGATGCTCATAAGCATTGATGTATGCCGTTTGCATGGCATCCTCCGCTTCCGCTTCATTTTCCAGGATAGACATGCCTATACGGTACAACCGCTGGTTATACCTGCGTATCAGCAGCTCAAACAAGCGTTTCTCGCCAGCCAGTATCCTGGCAATAAGTTCCTCATCGGAAACCGGTCTTAATGTTATATCCGGTTGATCAGTCATATCATTTAGATGAAACAGCCGTTAAAAGGTTACATCCCCGGTAAAAATTTTAAAAAGGGTCTGGAATTTGTAACCATTTACGATGTGGTTACTCTAAAGTATATAAAAAACATATTACTATGTCGAGTATCAAACAAATTCAGAACACGCTGAGGCTGACGTACGGTATTGTGCCCATAGTGGCTGGATTGGACAAGTTTACCAACCTGCTTACCAACTGGGCAGACTACCTGGGCAGCAACAAGGGCCTGATCCCTTTCGACCCCCTGGTTTTTATGAAAATAGTGGGCGTTATCGAGATCATAGCGGGTATTGCCGTGCTGGTCAGGCCGCTCCTTGGCGCCTACATCGTCATGGCCTGGCTGATCTGTATTGCGCTTCAGTTGCTGATCGGCGGAAATTACCTGGATGTGGCTGTCCGCGACCTGGTGATGGCAATCGGGGCATACACATTAGCCCGGTTGACCAAAATAGAACAAACGAATAGCCGGCCACAATAAAAAAACAATAACCACTCACATCCCGGCATGGATACCGGCGCCTCTCACGCCGGGATGCCCATGGTCCGCCCGGTTTATATCCCGGGTATGAAAGATCATTTCTTTTACCGCATCTTCGATCACCTTTGGTTGATCCTGGTTGATATAGTGGCTGCTGTTCGGAACCAAAATCTGCCTGCTAACGGAAGAAAGCCCCAACAGGTCTTTTTGCATTTTGTTCCAGGCAGCCGCCATTTCAGCTTTCAATTCTTTGTCTTTAATGAACGCATCAAACCGGTCTTCATCCGTTGCGCTGATAACATACAGGGGAATTGAGCCGAAAGACCTGATTGCTGAAGCCTCCTTTTTTACCAACGCCATCCGGTCCTGCTCTTCCAAAACGCCATCGGCGCTTTTATAGAGCAATGCAGGCATTATCGTGTTTTGGTATTTGTATTGTTCATTTTGAGGAAACATATTGCGGAACATCAGCCTTGCAAGACCGAAAGTATTGGCAAACTTCAGGAAGCCGCCCGGCAGCCCCTTATTGACCATTTTGTATAGTCCGGGCGACAGGTATTTTTCATTATCGGGATGCTGGCTGTCGATCAGTATGACCCCGGCTACATCCTGCGGGTATTTATGGACAAAGAACCTGGTAAGCATTCCTCCAAAAGAATGTCCCACGAGAATATAGGGTTTCGGAGCCCCTGATCTTTCCAGCAGCAGGTGTAATTCTTCGGCTATTTTCCCGCCTGTCTTCGCGTTCCCGCCTCTTTCACTCCAAAGGATCCCTGCCCTGTCGTACGCAACTGTAGTGGCATATGCAGACAGTTCCTGTTGAATATTGTACCATTGCAGGTGGCCTGCCGGGTCAAACGCCGCTTCAAAAACTACGGTGGGGCCTCCGGTTCCTTTTTTGAGGTAATGAAGACGATGATCTCCCACTTCCGCAAACTGGCCATTGGGAACGATCTTCCCGGCGTTGTAGCGGGATATTCTTTCAAATACAAACCCGGCGAACAACAATAAGTTCGCTAAGGCAAGCAGGGCCAGGGTTACTCTTTTGATCCATTTTGGAATTCTCATGCGCTATTTTTTTGGCACAAAAATATCCCCTGCAAATAAGAAGCAGGTCGCATCCGGCAGGATGACACCTATTACAATTGACTCAAATACAACACATTATGTTTATTGAGACTAATCAGCGCAGGTTACATTGTATGGAGGTATTCGCTGGGAGACTTCCCGGTGTGTTTCTTAAAATTCCTGTTGAAGGAAGCTTTTGAGTTGAACCCGCAATCATAGGCGATGGTCAGCAGGGTATATTTTTTATTGGCCGGGAGAGCGGCCTGCCGTAAAAATTCTTTCACCCGGAACTCGTTCACCAGCTCGTAAAAGGTCTTTTGTTCAACGGAATTGATCACCTGTGATAAGAGGTTCGGATTTGTATCGACCATTCCCGCAAGGTCATTGAGCGTTAATTCCGGGTCCAGGTAAGGTTTTTCTTCTTCCATTACAGCAAGCAGCTTTTGATGAAGCTTTTGTGCGGCGCCCTCCTCCAAAAGGGATTTGGCATATTTGGGCTGAGCGGGCTGTGTTACCGGAGGCTGATCTTCGCCGGTATCTTCCGTTGCCGCTTCATAGCCCGCGAAAACCGCGCTTTCGATATTTTTCTGACTAAACACATTCACCTGTTTGATGCCAAAATACCCCATCCAGCATACAAATATGGCGGATGCTGAAAACACCAGCCGGTCTGAGTGCATCACCAAAACAGCCACCCAGATAACTGCCATCCCAATAATCAGGTACAGCAGCCACCGGAAATTTATCTTTTCAGTATTTGAGAACTGGTGCTCAAGGCGGTTCCTGAAACCAAGCAGCTTGTAACAAGACCATGGAATATAGATGATCCCGGAAATACAGATCAGGATGATCCTGAACCTGTTTTCCATTTCAAATCCCGCAGCATTATTGCTGAGGGTGTTGACCTTTTCATCAAAAGGGAGGAAATAGAACTGTGAAAAAAGTAAATATCCCAAAGCGAACGGCAAAAAATGCAGGAGGTCCCGCTTTTGAAACAGTATAGGACGGGTCTGGTATTTTATGTACAGGTAGAGGAAAGGGCCCTGCGCCATTGGCATCCATAATCCCTGGATGGCCGCTGCCGGATATTGTTTATACAGCCCTGATCCGAGCAGGTAAACAGACAACAACATATTGGCTGAAGCCGCAAGCCAGCAGGCAAGCATACGATCCGCCACTGATTTTTCTGATTTGGTAAATAAAACAAAGGATAAAAAACCTCCAATAATTACACCGGATAAATAAAGTATTTCCATCAGGACATGAGGCGTTTTGATCTGGCCGTTAAGATCATTATTTTTTTTGATGTAATTTTATATAATCCAATTAATTATTTGCTGATGCAAACTATAAGATCGCTGCTTCATGAGCATAAACAAAACGATAAGCTGCCTATCCGGGTGGTTTCTCCTCGTTTTGGTCATCTCCCCCGTGAGATCGCCGACCAGGTTAAGCTAACCCATCGCACGCCTTATTATTTTTTCCTGTTTATGCTGAACGGTAGCACCCGGTATGGGGTTGATCTTGAAGAATTCGATATTGAAAATAATCAATTGTTGTTTGTACTTCCTCACCAGGTTCACCGTTTGCCCGCGTCAGGCCACGGCACTGATTATTTTAAATTGGGTTTTGATGAAAGCACGCTTTCCCGCCTGCCGAAACAATATCCGTTTTTAGTGAACCCCCTGAACCGGCAAAAGATAACGGTCACCCCGGGAACTAGCGCCAGGCTCAAAGCTATCTTCGAAATGCTCATCGGCCTGCTAAGCACGCCCGACACCGGGCCGGAGCTGATCCTGGCGCATCTCAATACCATGCTGACCGAGATCAATTCAGCATATTTCTCCATGAACAAAAAACCGGCTGATGATAAACTTTCAAAATACATCGGCTTTCAATTATTCGTGGAAAACAACCTCACCAACCATCCTACCATTAAAGATATCGCAGGGCAGCTTGCGCTGAGCACAGACAGCCTGTACCAGATCGTTAAACATTATTCCGGGCTTTCACCCAAAGAGTTTATCATAAACCGGCTGATACTGGAAGCCCGGCGCCGGATGTGCTATGGCGAAAGTTCTTCTGTCAAGGAACTGGCTTTCGATCTTGGCTTTAACGACCCCGATTATTTCTCCCGCTTATTTAAAAAGGTGACCGGTAAAACCATCGCCGCATTCTTCCGGGATTTGTCCTGAAGTAAGCGGTTTTTGTCCGGGTTCCTTTCCGGTGATTCCGGGAATTTTGTTCATGAAATAAATCTTGCATCATGAACAGGCAACTTGGAAAAAACGGGCCGCTGGTTTCACCGGTAGGCTTGGGCTGTATGGGCATGTCCGGCGCTTACGGGCAACCCGACGACAAACAATCGATATCGACTATTGAAAGAGCGCTGGAACTTGGGCACAACTTCCTGGACACCGCCGATTATTATCTCGCCGGTCATAATGAAACCCTGATAGGCCAGGCCATCCAGGGCAAACGCAGTAAAGCATTCCTGTCCGTAAAAACCGGCCAGTTGGTGGCACCTGGTCCTAACGGCGCCATGGGCCCCGGTTCCGTAACAGGCCGCCCGGAGTTTATCCAAAACGCGGTCATGTATAGTCTCCGGCGCCTGAAGACCGACTATATCGACCTTTATACACTTGCGCGCATCGATCCAAACGTGCCTGTTGAAGAGACCGTTGGTGCGCTGGCAGACCTGGTACAAAAAGGCGTGATCCGTTATATCGGCCTGTCCGAGGCTTCTGCCGGAAGTATACGCAAGGCAGCAGGCGTTCACACCATTACGGCACTGCAAATTGAATACTCGCTCTGGAGCCGCGACATTGAAGCGGAAGTGCTGCCAACCATACGGGAGCTTGGCATCGGCCTGGTTGCTTACGCGCCTTTAAGCCGCGGTTTCCTCAGCGGAGCCTACAAAAGGCCCGAAGATCTGAAGGATGCCCGCGCCAATATGCCGCGCTTCCAGGGAGAGAATTTTTACAGGAACCTGGAACTGGTGGAAAAAGTCAGGTCACTGGCCGGTAAAAAAGGCTGCACGCCCTCCCAGCTGGCGATTGCCTGGGTGCTTGCCCGGGGCGAAGATATCATTACGATCCCCGGAACCAAGCAGATCAAATACCTGGAAGAGAATATAGCAGCGGAAAAAGTAATCCTTACTGCGGGAGAACTGGAAAGCATTGAAGCGGTCATGCCTGCGGGAAGCGTTTCCGGCACGAGATATTCAGAAAAATTCATGGGCGCACTGAACCGGTAATACCCGGAGCGGGTAACGGCAAAAAAACAACGGCATATGCTGCGGCCCGGCTGCGACCTGGCCGCAGTCGCCTGTTCTATCTTCGGACCGAACCCTACTGTTAACCTAATAGCAAAACCATGGAGAAAAAAGTCACAGACGAGCAATTCTATGCCGGATTGCAGCATTTACCCAGACCCCGGTACCCCTTTCCCGATTTTATCCATGCCGATTTTCAACAACAGCGGGAAGAGTATTACGCATGGATCGACAAAGACTATGATTTTCACAGCGAAACCGCCCGTAAAAAACATAAGCTGCACAATCTTGTCGATATTGCCTCCCGCGGATGCCCGTTCCTGAACAGCATCGAAGAGCTGCGGCCCCTTGCAAGATATACAGCGAACGGGGCAATGATGGATGATTACTGGGACCGCTGTTCCCCCCATGAAATGAACGAGGTGACGGAACGGATAACAGCGTTGTTAACGGGGGAAGACCCGTATGAACCTGCCGGCAACGGGATATTCCGCCAATTCTGGGTCTTGCGCCGGGATGCCCTTCAATGCGGGATGCCAGAACGCCTGTATAAAAAATTTGCGGCTGCAATGCACAACGTCCTGGCAGGTTACACGGAAGAGCGGGTATACTACAGGGCGAACATCCCTCCCCCGCTCCCCATTTACCTGGTCATAAGGCAGGATACAAGCGGAACGCTCCCGTTTTGCAAATATGTAGCGATGCAGAAAAACTACCGCGACCTGCCGGACAGCGTGCTGGAACACCCGTTTATCCTGCGGCTGCACCATCTCACTTCCTGGCTGGTAGGCATGCACAATGATTTTATTTCTCTTCCAAAGGAACTGCACAGGGACGGCGACACGATGAATATTGTAAAAGTCATGCAGCATGAACATAAGGTATCGTTGAATGAGGCTTACATGATGTCCATGAAACTTCATGACAGTTACCTGAACGAATTTTTACTGTTAAAGGAAAACCTGCCGCACTTCGGCGCCCTGCAGGATACCGTTGACAATTACGTGGAAGATCTTGGCGTGATGGTGGCCGGTATTTATGCATGGCACACGAACGATAAGACCCGTTATGTCAATGGAGGTTATGTAGAGGGGGAATTTGTCAGCCGCAGGTAGTTAACCGCCTATATGACGAGAGAGAAACGCCCTTACGCGCAGCGGATGCGGCTAAAATTGAAATAGCCTAAAAAAACGGGCGGCACGCGAATGCAATGCCGCCCGTATTAATTACTATCAAGCTGGGAAAGATACGCCCGTCAGCTCCCCGCATAGTGCCAACAGGCGTTCCTGGGCTGAAATATCGTCTGCTGCCGGGTTGTAGCGCTGTTGTTTCTGATGAAAGAAATAACGGCCCGATACATTTGCCTGTTCATCTTTGCCTTCCGCCAGCCAGACCTGTGTTTCAAAGCCTTTCTGCAGGTCGTCGGGCGCGCCTGCCCCGCCCATCCTGGTGGGTACCCAGCCGGGGTCTATCGTGTTGGCGTATACGTCCGGCCATGTGCGAGCCACTGCTTTGCAAAGCATCAGCACATGGAGCTTGGTATCGGAATAGCTGATGCGGTTGATGTTGTTTTGAATCGCGTCGAAGTTTACCCGGCCGCTTTGGTGCATGCCGGAGCTGAGATAGATCAGCCGCTCCGGCATCCGGATCAGGCAGGTCAGGATATAAGGCGCCAGCGTGTTTACAGCAAAGAGCTGCGCTGCCGGCACCTGGTAAACACCTGCATTATGGATGACGGCATCGAACGGGCCGGTCTTATTTGCTTCTTCCGCCAGCCTTATGGTGGCTTCCTGGCTGGAGAGATCCCCTGTCAGTACGCTTTCAGCGCCTGGCGTAGCCTGGAGGGCCTGCCGGGCGCGCGCCGCATTCCGGGCGTGCAATACTACCCGGTGGCCCTTGTCTACCAGGGACTGCGCTGCAAGCTGCCCAAGCCCGTCTGCCGATCCTGTGATAAATATCCGCGCCATTTTCCCCTTGGTTTAATAATTTTCAATCCTGTTAGTAAATGAGCTGCTTCGGACTTTGTTACTTCCCGGTGATCTCCTTCCGGTGCCTTTTCCCCCAATCCATGAGGTTGTTGATGATGGTCTGCAACGTTTTCCCGTGTGCAGTCAGCTCATACTGGACAGTGACGGGCTGCGTGTCTAAAACCGTCCGTTTCACCAGCTTGTTCAATTCCAGTTCCTTCAATTCCTTGCTCAGCATTTTGTTGGAAATACCATCCACATCGCCCAGGATGTCAGAAAACCTTCTTTTGTTGTAATAGCAGATAGACGAGATGATGGAGATTTTCCATTTCCCGTTCAGCACGTCCATTGAATCCTGGACGGCCCTCATTTCATTTTTGTGGTGTTTTTCAAAATCCCTGCATTCCATGATAAGTTACTTTGTTACTTCTATGTTACTGTTACTTTTGGTTACAAAGTAACTAAAATAAATTTACCTGGTCTAACTTAGCAGCTCAGAAATTAAACAATCAGGAAAATGAGTAAACTAAAGAATAAGGTCGCGATAGTTACAGGCGCATCAAAAGGAATAGGAGCATCCATTGCCAGGTATTTTGCGGCAGAAGGGGCAAAAGTTGTGGTGAATTACGCATCGGGCAAAGAAGATGCGGAGAAGGTCGTTAAAACCATCACCGATAACGGCGGCACGGCCATCCCGGTGCAGGGCGATGTGGCGAAAGCAGCCGATATTGCCAGGCTGTTTGAAGAAACGAAGAACGTTTTCGGCACGCTGGATATACTGGTGAACAATGCCGGCATCTACCAGTACCAGCCCATTGAGCAGCTATCGGAGGCATCTTTCCACCAGCAGTTCAACATTAACGTTTTGGGGTCTTTGCTGGCCATCCAGGCCTCTTTAAAACTGTTTGGCGACAAGGGAGGCAATATTATCAATATCAGCTCGGAGGCCGGTAAAACGCCCCTTCCGACCGGATCGGTGTATTCCGCGACCAAAGCTGCATTGGACGCAGTTACGATCGCTTTGTCCAAGGAATTCAGCGGGAAAAATATCCGTATCAATTCCATCCTGCCCGGCATCGTGGAAACGGAAGGCTCACGCAGCGCGGGATTTATCGGCAGTGGTGCGGAAGCAAAATTTGTCGCCAATACACCGCTTGGCCGCACCGGGCAGCCGGAAGACATTGCAAAGGTGGCCGTATTCCTTGCATCCGACGAATCGGCGTGGATCACGGGGGAAAAGATTTCCGTTTCGGGAGGCATTTACGGCATATAAAACATAACATTCAGCATTAAAGAAGAATAAAATGGGTAAGCTAAAAAACAAAGTAGCCGTGATCACAGGCGGCAACAGCGGAATTGGATTCGGCATTGCGGAAGCATTCAGGAACGAAGGCGCGGTTGGCGCCATTACCGGGAGGAATGAGGCAACGCTAAAAAGCGCGGCAGGCTCACTGGGAGAAGGTTTCATCAGCATAAAGGGCGACGTTACAGCCGGTAATGACCTGGAAAATATATTCAAAACAACCGCCGGCAAATTCGGGAAAATAGATGCATTGGTGGTGAATGCAGGCGGCGTTGTGGACGGTTTCCCGATGGCTGCCATCAGCGACGTCACGGAAGAAAACTATGACCGCTATATGGACCTGAATCTAAAAAGCGCCTATTTCACCGTACAAAAATCGCTTCCGTATTTAAACGACGGCGCTTCCGTGATATTGATCGGGTCCAGCGCCGCGCACCGCGCGGTACCGGGAATGGCCATTTACAGCGCGGCCAAAGCGGCTATCGTATCATTGGCCAAAGGTTTGTCGCTGGACCTGCTGTCAAGAAAAATACGGGTGAACACGCTTTCACCGGGCTCTATCGATACGCCCGTATTTGGAAAAATTGTGCCGCAGGAACAGCTGGAACAGGTAAAACAAACCTGGATAGACATCACACCCGCCGGCAGGCAGGGGCTCCCCTCCGACATCGGGAACGCCGCGGTGTTCCTGGCATCAGACGATTCGGCTTTTATAGTGGGCACTGAGATCCTTTCAGACGGCGGGCTTACGAATATCAGCCTGATGAAATAAAATTTCATCAAAAACATACCTGAAGTGCATACCACCCGGTATGCACTTCGTTTTTTTAGCATACCCGCATTGGATATGCCCAAATATTACGCTCACAAGTAATGCCATAAAAAACCACACTGCGGGAAAATTGCGGCAAGCCTTTGTATTTTCAATTTGATATCAGGCAGTTAACCTTTTTATTCCGGAATGCGCCGGAATATCAGGAACATGTAACCAGTTGACCATTTTCTCCCCAACTTAACCCGACTATTTCTATGAACACAGAGATCACTTCAATCCTATCCCGGTTCCACTATCCTTTCCCCATGCTCAAGAACCCGTTTGCCGGCGTCTTACAGGAAATTACTGAACAACATTGGATAGAAGGCGAGTACCTGGCGCTTTATCAAAACGACCCGCTCACCAGGAAAAAGTACAAAATGACCAAAACCGCGCATATCGCCTCCCAGTGGTTTCCCACGGCCAGCGCCGAGCGGCTGAAACCGGTATGCCGGCTCATGCTGTGGACACTTTACAATGACGACAGGTGCGAAGAATGCAACCTCCGGGAACTGCACCGCGTCCGCGACCAGACCCTGGGGATCCTCAATGGAACAGCTGCCAGGGACGACGTAGAAATCCCCCTTGCCGGCCTGCTGTTCACGCTCAGGGAAGAACTGGTTCAATTTCTCCCTGAAGAATCAATGAACCGGTTTGTCCATGGCCTTCAGAAATATTTCAATGGCCTCCAGCAGGAGCTTTATTATAAGGCCCGGAAAGAATTCCCTTCTGTGGAAGAATGCCTGGCTATCCGCGAAGATTCGCTTTGCCTCTACCCTTTCCTGGAGCTGCTTGATCTTGAAACGGAAGTATTCCTCCCGGAACATATACATCAGCACAACATCATAAAACGGCTGAAAGCGCTGACCATTCGCATGATGGCTTGTTTCAACGAGGTGCAGTCGGTGCTCAAAGACGAAGCTACCGGCGCGATCTATTATAACGTAGTAAAAGCTATCCAGCACAATCGTAATATTTCCCGGGAGGCAGCCTGCCTGGAGGCGCTGCACATCCATAACGAATACCTGCGGGAATTCCGGTACCTGCAGGATTTCCTGCCGGACTTCGGAACATGGCAGGATGCCGTAACAAACAGGGTCCATTATATCAGCATGACGCTGAACGGATGGAAGTCTATTTCGACCACGCTCGACCGGTATAATTCAATGCAGGGATTTCCCGATGTACAAACGGTAAAGCAGGCTTTAGGATAAGCCTGGATACAATTTCTCATCATTATTAAACCAAACACAATATATGAACAAAGAATTCAAAGTGCCCAAGCCGGTATATCCCTGGACAACCCTTCAAAGCCCTTTCACCGGGGCCTTATATGAAGAAGAGATCGCCTGGTACGACCAGGACTATCAATTCTTATCAGAAGAGGCGCTGGTAAGGTATAAAAAAATGCGGTTGGTGGATGTAGGCCCCTTTATGGTACCAGCTGCCACCGAAAAGGAAAGAGTCCTTCATGCATCCCGTTTCGCAATCTATATGACGGTAACTGATGATTATGTAGAACTTTTACCGGTAAAGGAGATAGCAGCTTTCAGGGACCGGATCTTCGAGGTAATGATGGGGGATGATCCCCGGCCGGAAGAGAAAGGAATATTGCGCCAGATGCAAACAAACAGGAAAGAGTGGATTGCGCTTGGAATGCCGGACTTCTGGCTTGAGCGGATCGCTACGAATTATAAGTATCGGTTTGTTACAGACGGAATTATGGAAGAATCGCCCTATAAGATCAGCAAAGACGTTCCTCCTATCCCCCTCTTTCACCTGATCCGCGCCAATTCCATCGGCATGATCCCGTTTGTTGACCTGATCTGTCCCTCCACCGGTTTTGCTTTGCCCGACTCTATTTACAATCATACCGTTATACAGCGCATTATTTTGATACAGGCAATCATCGTTGCCCTTCAGAACGATTTTGCAACCATCGGCAAAGAGCTCGTGATAGAATCAGAGACCTTCAATATCATCACCATCCTGCAGCGTCAGAATAAAATATCCTTTGACGAAGCCTGCGCAGAAGGAATGAGGATCCATGATGAGTTTGTAAACGAATTTGTAACATTGGCCAACCACCTGCCGGATTTCAGCCCCTACCAAAAAGAAACGGAGGAATTTATTTATTACATCAAACAAATGATCAGCGGCTTAAATGATTTTTATTACAAAAGCGGAACGAAACGGTATGAACCTGGCGGGTTTGCGGTGCCGCCCAATGGAAAAGGCGAAACGATGGACTGGATAGAAATTAAGCATATTTAGGAGCCATAAAAATAGCTATGCCTCCCCGTGCACTTTCATGCCCCCCCGGCAATGAACCGGCTTTTCATTCTTAATTTTTGATTAACTTAGTTTTTATACAACTTTACAAGAAAGATCCACCCTATAAATAATACAATACAGTATGACTGACGGAGCATCCGGGACGAAGCTTATAACCGGGACGTTCGATTACGACGGGGGCCGGCAAGTGACTGTATATGTCCCGTCAAACCTGCCTGAGGCAGTTATCTTCTCCGGTGACGGTCAGCAGATCGCGCAATGGGGCCCGCTTCTTGAACGTGCAGACGTGCCGCCAACGATGGTCGTAGGCGTACACAGCCTGGAAGACGAAATGCCGCGGCTCCATGAGTATTCGCCAGGCTTTGACCCGGTACGGTTTGCCGAACATGAAAAGTTTTTTGTTGAAAACGTCCGACAATGGGTAAAATCCCAGTTCGGCCTGGTCTTCACCGCGAAACGTACTGCAGTATTTGGCGCCTCGGCAGCGGGCGAGCTGGCATTAGCCCTCGGGCTTAAGCACCCCGGCATCTACGGCGCCATCCTTTGTGCCTCTCCAGGTGCGGGCTACAAACCGCCTGGCACGATGCCGGGCGTGATCCCGCGCACGTACCTTGTTGCAGGTAAACAGGAGCCCTTTTTCCTTGATAACGCGATAAGGTGGGCGAACGCGCTGGATGCTGCAGGCGCCGAGGTTGTGCTGAAAGAACGGGAAGGACCGCACGGCGGTAAATTCTGGCAAACAGAGTTCCCGCTAATGGCGGCCTGGGCATTTGAACACAGTCTGTAAAATTTAAAAAATCACGATCATGATCTATAATATCTTAAACGGCGACTCCCTTGCTTACAGTTTCCCGGACGCGAAAATTGAAGGAGATGTAATAGTTGTCAGGGAAGGCCTTATAGATGGAGATCTGTCAGGCGATAACCTGCATGACTTTTGGCAATCAAGGGCAAAGTTTATAGGAGTAACAGCAACTGAATACCAAAGTAAAGTTGTAGAAGAGTTTGAAAAAATAAGGAATGCGCCTGATCATTCGGAGTTTAATCTTTGGTTTGAGTATGACCTGTTCTGCCAGGTAAATATGTGGTTTGTTATTTCAATTATCGCTGGTTTGCCGATAAAGAAAAAAGTTTCTGCTGTTTATACTTCTTATTTAGACAAAACCGATAAACAATTCTGGAATGGCTTTGGACCGGCAAATTCAGATGAACTTAAAATTTGTTTTGCTGATAAAATTCCTTTAAACGAAGCCGACATACATCTGGGGAAAGACTTGTGGGAAGCATACAAAAACGGCAATCTTGGAGAATTGACAAGTCTTTCAAAGAACCGATCTTTAGCTTTCCCGTATTTACAGGAAGTGGTAAAGGCACATGTTGACCGTTTTCCAAAAGACGGCACCAAGGGCAGACCTGAAAAAGTTATTGAAGACATCACAAAAAACATTTCTACTGACTTTCATACAGTGTTCAAGGAATTTTGGAACAGGGAAAGTATTTATGGTTTTGGTGACACCCAGTTAAAACATCTTTACGACAAAGTAATGCACCGGACATAATCGTTAAGCACCAGGAATTTTCACTTTTTATAACATATCGAAGTTGAACCGGCGAAATTACTGTGATATCTTCAGGACGGGAAGTCTGAACTGTAAATAGAATTATGAATTTTTTAAATAAGTGTTTGAGCACTATGCATTTTAGTCAACATCTCCTCTCCGGGAAGCGCAAATACCTGTTGGGGTTGATACTCTTCTTGTTTATCTCCGTAATCTGCGCGGCTTTCACCATAGAAGGCAGTGACGACTTTGACATTGCCAGAAGGGAAGTTTTACTCCGCAGGATCGGGCATGAAATACTTTTACAGTCGGGCGACAGCATCTCAAGAGTGCTCCCGGTAAAAAAGACCGGGGAGAATGAATACCAGATCAGTTTTGAGAATCATCTTACGTTCCAACCGGACTCCCTGGTGAATACTACCCGGCGTTTATTGGCCCAGGACCCGCTGGCGCACGATTATGTTGTAAAGGTCCTGAATTGTGGCAACGCCAGTGTAGCCTACGGATATGCCATATCTAAGAATAAAAAAAATGATATTGTAGCATGCAGGGGAAGAGTGCAGCCCAGGGCATGTTACATGATCAACATTCAATTCAGACCGATAGGAATCAATACGGCCAGGAATAGGATCCTCCTGGGCAGCCTGTCATTTTTAGCATTTGTTGGTTTTATTTTCCTGAGGTCTGTAAAGCCGCGGAAAACTTTACCCGTGGCCGGGAATGACCTGCCTGCGGAGGTGATCACTTTGGGCTCGGTTTTGTTTGATGTGAAGGATCGCAAACTCATCATCAATGGAGAGACGACAGACTTAACCGGTACTGAAGCCCGGGTACTGCACATTTTCGCGTTATCTCCCAATGAAACTGTTGAGAGAAGCCGGCTGCAAAAGGAGATATGGGAAGATGAAGGCGTTATTGTAGGGCGTAGCCTGGATATGTTCATTTCAAAACTCAGGAAAAAACTGGAACCCGATCCGGGTATCAACATCGTTGTTGTACGCGGAAAAGGATATAAGCTTGAAATTAAATAATGGGCCTTGCCATTTGACCGCCTCTGACAAATTTTAGTCAGGCAATAAACTATTTATTCCCCAAAATTTATTGCTGCTGTTGCTGCTGAATTTGAGACCGGCTGCCAGCCAATTTTATAATAATGTATTGACACGAAGCAGGGCCGGTTTTTCCTCCGGCGGGCATAAATTTTAAACAAAGATTGAACTTTCGGCAAGCAGCGAAGTCTAATCGTCAAACCTATATGTATGAAGAATGTTAACTTCTTGTTTTTCCTGGTATTTTCATTGATCAGTTGTGATAAAAAAGAAGATCCGGCACCATCCACCCCGGATACGGCTCTTTATTTCCCCGCAAACCCGGGTACGACATGGGAAACCATCCCCGCCTCGCAGTTGAACTGGAATACTAATGCTATTGCCGATCTGAAAACTTTCCTTGCCCAGAAAAATACAAAGTCGTTTATGATACTCGTAAATGGCAGAATTGCCATGGAAGCGTATTTTGACGGGCACGATGCTGCCGCTGCATGGGAATGGAACAGCTCAGGCAAAACACTGGTGTCTGCCGTAACAGGAATTGCCCAGCAGGAGGGCTTGTTGAATATTAACAGCAAAGCTTCCGATTATTTGGGTAAAGAATGGACAAGCATGCCCCAGGCAAAGGAAGACCTTATAACGGTAAGACATTTGCTGGCCATGACATCGGGTATTGACGACAGCAAGCAACTGGTAGTAAAATCCAACCTTACCTATGTAGCCGATGCCGGTATAAGGTGGGCGTACAGCAACGTTTTCCAGAAACTTATAAATGTAACAGAAAAAGCTGCCAACAAAGATTTTGAAACATACTTCAACGAAAGGCTGAAAAATAAAATAGGAATGGATGGCTTTTGGAATTTTGGCGCCATTTTTACCATATACCACAGCACCACAAGAAGTATGGCAAGATTCGGCCTGCTGGCCCTAAACAAAGGGAAATGGAAGACCGAGCAAATAATCAATGAAGCATATTTTACAGAATGCATCAACACTTCACAAAACATAAATCCATCTTATGGCTACCTATGGTGGCTTAATGGCAAAACGAAGTTTATGATACCCGGCGGGCAAACAGTATTCAACGGCTTTCTGGTCCCTAATGCACCGGCGGATATGTACGCGGCAATGGGCGCCAGTGACCAACGTATTTATGTGATACCTAATAAAAAAATGGTCATCGTAAGAATGGGAAATGCCTCTGACCCGGATAACCCTAGCTTTGCCGTTTCAGGGTTCGACAATGCTCTTTGGGCGAAGATAAATGCTGTAATAAAGTAGGAAGACAACAGGCTGTTCCGTGAAAAGAATATTGAGGTGAACCATGTTTTTGAGGAAGATACCGAAGCAAGATACCAACCCCATAAAAAAGCGTTCTGGATGGGTGACAGTCGCCTAAAAATGTCTACGATACATAGTTTTAAAGATTGGGAATTATTGAACATTGTTCTATTTATCGCTGAAAAATCTCTGGAAAATCATAAAAAGCCGGACGCTGTAGTATACACCGCATTACCAAGAACCAGGGAAAATATTATTATATTAAACGCTAATAAACGATACAACTTAAATAGGCAACGCCCCTTCCGGCATAATAAAGAGGGCCCACCTCCCGGTGAGCCCTCTTTGCTGATAACCAACCATCTCTTAATTTCCGGTACTACTCCCCTTTCTTCATTTTCTCCAAGGTAGTTTCGTAGTTCTTTCTCTCGTCACCATTAGCTTTGTTCATGGCTTTTTCTTCCCAGGCCAAGGCGTCAGCCTTTTTACCGGCTTTGTACAGCAGATTGGCGTAGGTGTGCATAAATGCGGGCGTCTCATTTTCTTTGAAAGAACGTTTGCTCCATTCCAGGGCCTGTTCTATGTATTTCTGATTCTTGCATTTTTTAAAGATGGTGCGGGCGAATTCGTTGAGTGTCTGCGGATCAGCTGTGTTGCCGTATTTTTTCATATAGGCGACAATGTTCGCTACCGCGTTATCACCGTCTTTTTTATCACTGAAATACTGGATTTTGGTTTTCAGTACCAGTTGTTCTGCAATGGACGGATATTTAGCCTTTACCTTTTTTTCGATGGCTGCCCAGTCGGGTGCAGCATTATTTATGGTACGCAGTGCAGCGTATACTTCCTCCTTACCCACTATCTCCATTAGTTTAGCTTCTGCGGCACCAAAGTTACTGACAATGTCGGCTGCTGCTCTATCAGCGTTCATCATGCCCATAGGACCGTCTTTGGGACTGAAGAGGATCTCACGTACAAAAGCATGGTTACCGGGTGTGTTGCGATCGGACTGCTGTTCAAGGTAAGCTTTGGCTACCGTTAAAGCATTTTCATCATCAACTGCATCCTTTGCCATGTAAGCCAGCTTACGCAGGAAAGCAGTGTCTTTCTGACCGTTTTTGTACTTTTCCAGCTGGAGGTAATACTGTTGATCAGGGTTCAGAGAAGCAGTAAATCTCTCGAGGAACCACTCCTCGCCTGGTTGAACACCTGCATAGCCGTCAACGATGGTACCGTCCGGTGAAAAGACCAGGAAGGTAGGAGAACAGCGGACATTATAGTCTTTCTCTATCCTTAGCGCATCATCATACCATTTCTTCACCTCTTCGTTGTCTTCGGGGGTCCGGTCCATCTGTACCTTCACATTGAGGTATTTGGCATTCATGAACGCTCCCACTTTTCCCTGCGGGAAAATGCTGTCTGACATATACTTACTAAGGTCATCCTCGCTGTTGAAGCATTCCATGAAGATGTATTTGTTCTCTGCTTTAGCTTTGGCTTTGATCTCCTTCCAGGACAAGCCATGCTCGAAATGCATACCTTTTTCCTGCGCCATAGCAGCGAATGGCAACCAGGAGGCTAACAATAATAATTTTTTGATCATAAATTTAATGTGTTGGTTTGGTTTTATGTGGCCATCCACACCAATGTTAAATGATAATTACGAATTAGCGCAATTCGTAATTATCATTTTTGTTCAGAATGTTTCGCCCTTCTTCATGTATGGTCAGCGCTTCTTTTGCCAGACGTTTCAGCGTGTCGGGCTGGTGGTGGTTGCCGGCTTCAGTGCACGCGCAGATATCTCCAAAAACAAACCGGCACTCATGCTGCCTTCTTCCCTGTGCACCAATTTACCCTCGGGAGAGAAATACAGAAACGTGGGATAAGACCTCACACTGTACTCTTTCGCAATGGCTGCAGCATCGTCGTACCAGCTTTTTACCGCCTCGTCGTCAATGGACGTTTTGTCCATCTGTACTTTCACCGATACAAATTTTTCGCTGAAGTACTCACCGATTGCCGGCTCTGAGAAGACCTCGCTGCTCATCCTTTTACAGGGACCACACCAGGTGGTGAAACAATCCATAAAAATAAACTTGCCTTCTTTTTTGGCTTTTGCCTTCACCTCTTTCCAGCTTAGGGCATGTTCAAAACGAATGCCCTTATCCTGTGCCATGGCCGCTAATGGCAACAAAAAGATTAACAGTAACAGCTTTTTCTTCATATATCAACTCGTTGGTTTGATTTTTTACAAAGCCAGGTTAAGGTCCTATATCCTTTTCCGTTATAGCCTTCATTTATCATCATTTGGCTTCAGCGTATAAGTTTGTCCGCTATAGGTATGCGTGCGTGTTTTTGCAAAGCGCTGGGTCTTTGCTGAGGATAAAATACTCATCCGCCAGGAAATCTTCTATCAGATAACTTCGATAGTTTTTGCTCGTCATCCTAAAGAGACAATGGGGTACAAGATTTACCCATTTCCCGAAAATTTTAAAAAAAAAAAATTTAGCGGCGTTGCAACAGGTATAACAACACGAGCAGGGAGAAGTCGCCGAATTGTTCTCTTAAGCGTTCCAGCGCACGATAGACGAGTTGGCAGGTACCGCCTGTATTGATTTGCAGGATTTATGCCGTCTCTTCATATGACAGATCCTTGGAAAATTTCAAAAATCATGCTCCAGCTCAAAGGGGAATTTACAAAAAAATGACACAGGCCGCTGGCCAAAATTTAACATCCGCTGCATTATTAATAGAAAGAAGTGGCGAAAATACAAAATAGCGCATAGCATGATTATGTCGTGGTTACCGATATCTCCTAAGACTTGCCATTGCGTAACAAAATGGTGTTAAATGCTAATACTTGCATCCCTGTCGAAGGTGTGACAACCATTTCATGGGTGCTACATCGAAATATATTGTCTATGCCTAAGCTGAATGTCAAATGTATGCAGAAAAAGAACTAGTCACGCTCCTTCGGCTGGGAGATAGCGATGCCTTAAGCCAGTTATACTTTTTGTACGTAAAGCCGCTCAGCTATTTTATCCTGAAAGCGGCTAAATCACCAGTACTGACGGAAGATGTGGTTCATGACACTTTCATTAAAATATGGGACCACCGTAACAGGTTGGGCCACATATGCCTGCTAACCATATAGAATCAGCAATTGAAAAATAAAATCCAACCAAAATTAAAAGTTCCCGATGCCCGCGGACGGTAACTATTCGAACAACCTGACGGCAAAAGAGGTACACTGTCAGGCCTTTCATAAGGAGCAATTGTACCAATCTTTCCAAAGCAGGAATTATGAATCTCAAATCTATATGAAGAATGTTTAATTTTTACACTTGCTTCCTCAGCGGCGGTATCAAACACCTGACGGCGCATTACAGCAAATTGTTGTGCATCCTGATATTGATGCACATGAGCATATCCGGAAATGCCCAACAGCGTATCCCGTTGCCTGTTCCTGCGGGGCACCTTATCACCATCAGCGGGCGGCTGGTAGATGAAAAAAACAGGCCGGTAGCGGGTGGTACCGTAAGGCTAAAGAAGGGAAAGTCAGCCATCACGGATCGAAACGGCGCATTCACCATTAGCAGCGCCGATAATACAGCAATGGTCCA
This sequence comes from Chitinophaga sp. YIM B06452, assembly GCF_039655965.1. Lineage (NCBI taxonomy): Bacteria > Pseudomonadati > Bacteroidota > Chitinophagia > Chitinophagales > Chitinophagaceae > Chitinophaga > Chitinophaga sp. YIM B06452. The sequence continues at coordinate 451,420 of NZ_JAWLKY010000002.1, forward strand.
GTTCAGTTGTGTGGGTTTTCTGTCAATATCATCCTCGGTCAAGTCCCTTGCTGAAAACCCCGTGGTAAAGCTGCAAACCGACGTCAATACGCTCAAAGAATTCGGTGTTGAAAGCAAGAAGATCGTGGGTACTAAGGTGGACCTGCAACATAAAGGGCACCTCAATCTCGGCCAGGTGTTGGAAGGAGCTGTTCCCGGGCTGACGCTCCGGAAAGGATCTCAGACAATTACAGGGGAATTAAAAGTGTACACGAGCAATGGGGTAATGAGCCTTGAAGAGTATTATAGGGACTACACTCCTACTTCCCGTGGGTTTGCTGGTACGAGGGGCGAACCAATATATCAGTCTTTCGAAGAATTTAAAAGGGCAGTGGAAAACGGGACCGTGCAGAGTCTTAGTATTGATGCGTATTCATCAGATAACAAGTATAAAGCAGAGAAGTCTACCAGCAGTACCGGTATCATACCAGAGTTACGAGGCGCCAACTCCTTTGCCGGAGGAACATCCGGTATGCTGGTGGTAATCGATGGTTTTATCCGGGACGGCTTTCCGGCCGACCTGCCTATGAACAATGTGGAGTCTGTTGAAGTTATCAGAGATCCCGAGGAATGTCTTAAGTGGGGGCCCAAAGCAGCCGGTGGTGTAATTCTAATTACCACCAAGGCCCCTCAAAAAGGCAAGCCGCAAATCAGCTACAGCAGTAATTTTTACTATACGCCGGCGCCAGATATAAGCGCAGAAAAATTACGGCTGGCATCCTCAGCAGACATGCTGGATTACTACAAAGAAGCCTATGACAAAGGGATTGTGACTTATAAAAACGCTAGTACGCCTGGTTTTCTGTCTCCCGCTGAGTATATCCTGGCCGATCTTTATAGGGAAACACTGACGCAGACGACATTCCGGCAAAAATGGGATTCGCTCGCGCTGCTCTCTAACCGGGAGCAAATGAAGCTGCTGCAACGGGACGAATTTATTCAGAATCATTCGCTGTCCGTTGCAATGGGGATGCGTAATTACAGCTTTACGGCAGCCGGTCTCTGGAGCACGAACCGCAATCAGGGGATCAAAGATAAAGCCCAAAGGTTTGGCTTCAATATGAAACATAACCTTTCCTTGTTAAAAAACACACTGAAAGTAGCCTTGATGACCGATTTCTATAATGACAAGACGGTGAATGGCGCATCCACCAATATAGACTGGGACCCCTACCAGCTTCTGCTGGACCCGCAAGGTCAATATGTTTACAATTATAATGAAATTCCGCCCGATGTGGGTGAGAAGATGATGAAGGCCGGGTATTTAAACAGCGGATACAATCCTTTGGAGGATGCACGATTAAATAACAGTACATCGAACCAGAATAACGTTAATTCCAACCTGAACATTAACTGGAAACTGGCCAAAGGGCTCAACTGGTACACGAATATCACCTACCAGTGGTCAGGAGTAAATAAAACCGACTACACAGCAGCGGCATCCAGCCAGGCAAGGTCATTGATAAATCGATATGGAGAAACGGTCATTGATGATAACCAGGATATTAAGGGTGTTATTTTTCATATACCCAAAGGAGATATCCTGAAAAAAGGACAGAGCAGAACAAAAATGTTCAACGTACGCACAGGACTGAGTTTTAACCATACATTCGGAACCGACCATAGTCTGTCTGTTAGTATGGATGGCGGCGCCACCAATGTGGAAAATGCCGGTCTCCCTACATACACCTTTTACGGGTATGATCGGGCGACAGGCCACAGTCTGCCCGTTTTAACCGGGCCAACTTCCAGTTTCAATAACTATCTCGGCAGTTCCATGGACGCTGCTCAATTGCTGGTACCTACGCTCGCCACGAATAGCTATAACAGAAATATAACGATGAACGCCAGGGTGAACTACAGTTACCTTGACCGCTATTTATTGGGAGCATCCTACTCCGGAATGTTCACGCCAAATTTGGGGGAACCTTCTGCCTATGCCTCAACTACCACGAAACGCATCAACGGTTCCTGGGATATCAGGCAGGAACCATTCTTTAAAGCCTCCTGGATCAGCAAGCTTGAAATGAGTGTCAGCGCTTTAGAAACCGGGGTTGCCCGCCTGCCGCCGGCGCTGATTAATGCCAACAGGCAATTGCAGCCCTTGTGGAATAATGCTGCAATTATCGTATCCAGCGTTAACAATACAGAACTAAGCGGTCAAACCTACCGTGAATTAAAGGGTGGGTTGAAAGTAGGCTTGTCCAAAAATCGTTTGATGCTATCCCTTGATTATACAAAGAGTAAGAGCAGCGCTTCGGGTCAATGGAATGGCCGTGCAATGTATGACATCGCCCGTGAGCCCTGGTTCCGTTTTCCTGCGCTGAGCACGCTCAGAGTGGAAGCAACGCTACAGAATATCAACCCCTACCAGGGCATGAATATCGTTACGGAGGCAAATTCACTTTCAAACAGTGGTGGATTCAACACGCCTGCCAACAATACACAGGGGACATTGCCGCCTGCAATCATCAACAAAGAAATAAACCTGATCGTAGGTGCGTTGAATGACCGGTTCACGGCTGAATTGCGTTACTATAACAAAACCGTTGCTGGTCTTGCAAACGGAAATGCTCCTACGGACCCGGCTACAGGTTTGTCTTCCCAACTAAACTACAGCATAGCTGCCAACAAAGGGGTGGAAATGTCAATAAAGGCTGGGATCATCCGCCGTGGGAAAGTAGACTGGACGGTGACAGCAAATGCCGCCTATAATAACAACCAGGTGATCAGTGCGCCGCCCGTGGCCTTTACGCTAACCGACAGCTATCTGTCGGCCCAGCGTAATGGCTATAGCAAAACGGGCCTCTGGGGATTTCGATGGGCAGGACTGGACACAACCGGCGCCCCCCGGGTCTATAATCAGAAAAACGAAAAGGTAACCAGGCCCGATTCTCTTTCGTTGGTATATCTGGGAACATCAGTAGCGCCCTGGTCCGGCGCGCTAAACCAGAGCGTGCGCTTCGGCCCTTTCTTTGCCAGTGTAAGAATGTTATTCCAATTCGGGCATATCATGAGAAGATACATGCCGGTACTGACTACAGAGCCAGACAGGAACATTGCCATCAGGGACCGTTGGCGAAAGCCGGGCGACGAGGCGTTTACAGATGTTGCGGCCATTGCCCAGCCCAACCCCTTAAGGGAGTTGCTCATCAGGAATTCCGACAACAGCCTGATGCCTGCAGATAATGTGCGGCTAAGAGAAATCCAGTTAGGCTATGAGGTTCCTCTTGGAAAGCGCCTGGAAAAGACCATCAAAAGCCTGACATTGTCCGCACAGGTATTGAACGTGGCAGTATGGACCTGGAACAAATATCACCTTGACCCTGAAAAGGTCAGCAATACAGGGGTAGTAAGCTCGCCCACGCCCAGGCAATATGTGCTGAGTATAAATGCAAGTTTTTAACGCGAAAAAAATCACCATGCAAATGAAACCAATCTTCCGGCTCATACTTGTCATTTCACTGGTATTGCTGGTCAGCAGCTGCAAAAAATTTCTGAATGTACGGCCGGACAATACAACAAACATTAATCCCCGCACCATAAGCGATTTTGAAGAGATACTCAATAACAGCAGCCTCGCAACACCCAATTACATGCTGGCCGATTTCGCAAGCGACGATGTGTATCTTTCCGACAAGGTGATGAATTCCGGGAATACTGCGATGGGGTATTACATGAACACCTATGCCTGGGCACCCAACATCTGGCAGCCCGCCGATGACGATGCTATGTACAATGGCACCTACCAACTGATATTGCCGATGAATATCATCCTGGACAATATTGAAAATGCTGATGGAGGCACCGGTGAACAAAAAGCTATCGTAAAAGCGCAGGCCTGCATCAACCGGGCCTACTATTACCTTCAGCTGGCCAATATCTACGGGCCCGATTACCAGTCCGCCAGCGCGGGACAGGACCTTGCAGTTCCGCTCATACTTCACCCGGATGCCACGCAACAACCCAGGCGGAACACGGTAAAGGAAGTCTATGATCAAATATTGACAGACCTTCAGCTGGCGGTAAACACCCCCTCGCTCCCGGATTTTGGCGGGGATGTGATCCATCCTGGCAAAGCGGCGGCATATGCCATGCTGGCCAGGACTTACCTGTTGATGAGCGATTACGAAAAGGCGTTGGCAGCTGCGGACGGAGCGTTAAAAATCAAGAGTGCATTATTGAATTATGAAAGCACCAGCCCCTACAAGCCATTTACCCTTAGAGATCAGGAAGCAAATCCCGAGGTGTTGCTGGCAAGGGTTTATATCGACCTACCATATGTTCGGCAGTTTAATGAGGCTATATATGCCAGTCTATCCTTATCAGACCTCCTTGGTACCAAAGACCTGCGTTTTTATATCAACTTTGAGATACGGCGCAAAGAAAACCACTTTCGGTATGAACAATATTCAGATAATAACATGCCCTCCATGCAATTCAATTACAGCCTTACTGTGGCTGAAATGATGCTCATTAAGGCTGAATGCCTGGCCAGGAAAGGAGCTGCGGAGAGTTCAGTAGCACTGTTAAATCAATTAAGGCAATCCCGGTTTAAAAAAGCAGACTATACCCCGTTAGCTGTGTCTCCTGGTAAAGATGCGCTTACGCTCGTACTCGAGGAAAGAAGAAGAGAACTTTTTTTTCATGGCGGCCTGCGGTTGTTTGATCTTAAAAGACTGAACAGGGACCCCAGGTTCAAACAAGACCTTAGAAGAGTAAATAGCAAAGACAGTGTGATAGCGACCCTTCCCGCCCTTTCGTCCAGATACCTGATGCCTTTTACGCCGAAGGTGATCGCCAACAATCCCGCCATCATTCAAAATCAAAGGTAACGCCCAATGAAAGCTTCCAGATTAATAAATACGCTTATACCATCTGCCATCTTGATGGCAGGTTGCTGTATATGTTTCAACGCATGCAAAAAAGACAAGGCCCCGGTTAAAGATGAAGTGACCGCTGATGTACTTGACAACCTGGCTGATTCCGGCATTAATATAAATATACCCATAAACGATGGCGACAGTGTATCACAAAGTGTTGGCATGTACCCCCAACGTTCCCCCACCTGCTTTCCGGTACTACTCACCGATCCGGCCAGGACAGATGTGGAGATAACTGCCTCCATTGATGAGAATCCCCGGCTGGGCCAGGTGTTTGACAGTATCTACAAGGCCAGAACTGCGCAGCTCCAGCCAGGGATGTTTACAATAATGGGAAATGGCAAGGTAACTGTCAAAGCGGGGCAAACAGCATCCACCGACTCTATCAAGGTGATATTAAAGGATATTTCTGGTATAAAGCAGCCAGGTTTATATATCATAACCATCCCTGTCAGGTTGAGTACCAGTTCTCCGAATGCCCGCCTGAAAAGTAGCCTGATGTTTGGTCAATATAAAATCATCGTAGTAAAATGAAAGTTGCCTTGTCCAATGTTAATGAGGCTTGCCGGGATTCACATAGATTTATTTTTTTAAATAACCTAGAAGCTCCCAAACTTCCTGGAAATTAAATGATTTCACTTTGATTAAATAAAATCGAAACTACATGCGAACATTGTTGCTAACATTAATTATGATATTCCATTCATTTAATTCAATAGCACAGGACAAACAGGACACCACTATCAAAAAGGATCAAATTAAGGCTGGTATTGTAGTTTTTGGCGCCGGTCTTAACCTTCCTGGGGAATACAAAGAAGTTTAGGTAAAAAATTCACATTTTCCACCCAATTGGGCTGGGCATTCAAGTATTCAACCATTGAAAAAGAATGGATTAGTTCTCCAAATATTAGAGCAGGAATATACTATACCTTTTTGTGATTGAAATATTAACTGTAGTTTCAAGACCATCGACCAGCGCGAAGTCTATAAGTTGTTGATGATCTATTCAAATATTCTTGGAATCTTACTTTAGTCGTTTACTCGAACCTCTTAAAGCCAACTAATTATGAAGGTTAAAACTTGTTTTTAACCACTTGCTTGGTTGCATATTAGTCAAATATGGGTATTTGTATACAATTTAAATGACACAATCCATCGAGCATTTTTCTGGCCGTAACGTATATACTCAATTCCGTAGTTCAAAATTTTCCCGATTCGAGGGTAATATAGAGAAAGCTAATTCAAATATTTTAGACAGATTCCTACCTTTTTCATTAATCGGCATTCCATATTTCTGGATGGGAATCATTATAATAAAACGTAGAATCCCCAGAGGATTTAATGTATTTGAAGAAGAGTTCTAATTCTCATCCTGATACTTTTTCCCGCTGTATATACCACTAAGTAATCTCGTGGGTACTTTTTATTTTGTATCTTAGTAAAAGCTGATTAACCTGTATAAAGTATGGGAAAGAAATCGGGGTTATACAAAAGGAACTCGACTAAACGCTCAACTAAAAAACAAAACCCCGCGACCAGCGCGAGGTTTGTAAGTTGTCTGTGATCCCGCTGGGACTCGAACCCAGGGCCCATACATTAAAAGTGTATTGCTCTACCAACTGAGCTACGGAATCATCCCGTTTCTTTTCGATTGGGAGTGCAAAGATATGTATTAAATTATTTTTGCCAAATATTTCAGTCAATAAAATTTACTACTACACTCAAACCCTCTCCTGCCCTGCTTTTCAACGAGAAAAAATTTTTCATTCACATGATCATATTTGTACACTGAATAATATTTTGCAAAGGGAAGCATGCATTAATTACTGCCCGGCATAAACACCATTTTCCCCCTCACTCCTTCCGCGGGCTTCTTCTCATCATACACGCGCAGCGCGTAATATTTTCCTGCCAGCCAGTCGTCTACCATGTTATCGTAGAATTGACTGCCGGGGTTACCGCTTTGGCCGCCGGGGAAGATGCCCCAGGCTTTGGTTTCAGGGCCCAGCTCCACCACCATCCGCCAGCTGGGGCCGGTGGTCTTTTTAGTGGCGTTGATGATGTGACGGCCGCCGCCGGTGTTCAGGTGCATGCGGCTGAAAGCGGGGATGCTGCGGCTCAGGTGGCGGATGTCCGTTCCGCGGAATTTCCCCAGCACCAGCTCTCCCCGCACATCCAGCGCTGCGGCGGTGTCCGCGGCCAGGCGGAAGCTGGCCATCACCTGGTCTGCCAGCGTTTCGCGGGCGGGAGTGCGGATGTTGTCCACGAAATGCATGGCGCTGTCGCGCATGAGCCAGAACAGCAGCGTTTTTTCCTCGGGCTGCACGTAGGCGATGCTGTCGTTCAGCGGCAACTCGTCGCTCCAGATGGCGTCTTCCAGGTTGCTCCACCAGAGGTTGAAAAGCGTGGCTGCCTTGCTGTCCGGGCCTGCCACACCGTCCCAGGCGAATAACATGCGCCAGTATTCCTGCTGTTTGGAGCTTAAATTATTTGCGCTCACATAATCGCTCAAAAAGGGCACGGCGGCCTCGGCAAGGCGGTTCTTGTTGTCGTTCTGGAGCTTCATCATGTCTTCAGGCGTAATGCCGCTCATCTGGCCCAGCTGCTCCTGTATGCGCATACCGCGGAAGAGGTCGTAATAACCGAAGAGGTTGTATGGATAAGTGCTGTCTGTAGATTGTTGATTAGCGGAGCTTACAAAGCCCTCGGCGGGATTATAGATATGCGGGTTCTCGGCCTGTGGAATGAAGCCCTGCCAGGCATAGGTGCTGTCACTGCCGGGGTTTACGAACTTGCCCTGGTCTTTCCAGCGCAGCGGGTGCTTGCCGTTGTGCCAGATGGCGATGCCGTCTTTTTTGCCGGCGTAAATGAAGTTCTGGCCGGGGCAGCTCCAGTATTTCATGGCCTCCAGGTAATCGTTGTAGCCTTTGGCGTGGTTCAGCAGGTGGATGGAGCGCAGTTCGTTGCTGCGGTCGTGCGCGGTCCAGCGCATGGCGAGGTAACCTTTAAAACGGGGATCGGTAAAGGTTTCGTCGTAAAGCACCGGGCCCCATACGGTGTAGGCCACGGTATCATAGAAGCTGGGCTGGCCTTTTATTTTGATCTCTTCCACCCGCAGGTCCGCAGGGCGGTATTGGCCATTGAACAGGTATTCTTTTTTGCCGTTGCGGAATTCCATTTTGTAATAATCCAGCACATCCACGTAACCGTTCGTAAAACCCCAGCCCATATTGTCGTTGAAGCCGATGATGATGCCGGGCGCGCCGGGCAGGCTTACGCCGTACACGTTCATGCCGGGGGTTTTGATCTGCATTTCGTAGAACAGGCTGGGCAGGCTCAGCTCCAGGTGCGGATCGTTGCAGAGAATGGGATTCCCGCTTTTGGTCTTGCTACCGGCCACGGCCCAGTTGTTGCTGCCTTTGTCGCGGTCCTGCTGTTGGGTGTTGTATTGGAATTCAGCATTCACCACGCTATCCGGCGGAGGCACGGCGCGGCGCGTGGGCGCGGGGAAGGGCGTGCCTTTCGGGATGATGGGCGCAATGAAGTCGGTAAAATCCGGGTACAGCTGGTTAAAATCTTCTTTGGAAAAATGATTGCGGGCGTTGGTGTAAGGAATATCATCCGCCGTGGCGGCCAGGTCCGCACTCATATACTTTACGAGCAGGCCGGTCTTGATATTGGTCCACGGCTCGGGACTATACCCCAGCAGCTTGTATTCCAGCGGGTAATTGCGTTTGCGCAGCTCGCCGATGTAGGCGTTGATACCGGCGGTGTAGCTGTCCAGCTCCATTTTCGTGACGGGATCCGCCTCAATACCTTTTACGACCTGTTCCGCGCCATACACCATGCCTTCGCGGCGTTTGCGGCGGTCGTAATCCAGCAACTTGGGGCCGAGTATTTCGCTGAGCCTGCCGCCGGCGGCGTGGGTTTGCAGTTCCATCTGCCAGAGGCGGTTCTTCGCGTGCAGGTAACCCTGGATGAAATAAGCATCGGCTTCCTGTTCGGCGAATACGTGTGCCACCATCCGGTCGTCGAACCAGACTTCCGCCTTGCCTTTCAGCTGGGGAAAAACGAGCTGTTCACTGACCGGGGAATTGACGGGCTCCGCGTGTACCCAGAAACCGTGCTGCGGACTGAAAAGCATACCAAAAGGAGGCGTGGCGCCCCAGCGGTGATTGAGCGCCCAGACGAGCGCGACCGTGAAGATCAATGGGATAATTCTCATAAAGAGTTTTACATGGTTGCCGGCTCGGCCAGGTAGATATCGATGACCTTGTTGCCGATGTCATCGTACTTCTGGAAGATCTTTTTCAGCAGTGCGTACAGTTCTTTGTAGTTGGTGAATACGGGTTTACTGATAGGCGCGGGGTCTCCCAGCATGCCCGGCAGCAGGGAAAACGTGCCGCCTACGCGCGTGTCGTTGTCGAGGTCAAAAGCTACCACCACTTCCACGCTGCCATCTTTCAGGGAAATGCTCACGCCGGCGCCCAAACCTTTTACAATGCGCGTATCGTCTACGCCTTCTACCTGGTAGAAAGAAGTCTTGGGATCGTAGTGCGTTTTCTTGAAACCGAACTCCATGATCATATCCTGCGCTTCCGTGATACTATGGTCCGCAAAGGGCTGTGTAGTTTGAAACTCATCGGAAAGCGACCGGTACCAGGATACAAATCCGACTTCTTCTAATACTTTTCTCCAGACTGGGTTCATCTCCATAAAAAATATCTTTAGAAGGTAAGGAAATTCATTGTTAATATACGCCTTTTCAGGAATATGACAATACAATCGCAGCGAGTTGTTCCACTTCTTCAACTGAATTAAAGCTGTGAAGCACAACCCTTAAGCGCTCCTGCCCTTTCGGCACGGTGGGGTGCAGGATGGCCCGCACGTCCAATCCTTCTTCCTGCAATTGTGCTGCCAATTGCCGCGCCCTTTCGTTGCCCGGCGCCATCACTACCTGTATGGGCGTATGGCTGTTGCCACCCAGGCGCCCGCGGAACAACTTTATAAGATGCTCCAGGTGTTTCCTTTCCGCGTGCATGTCCGGGAAGGCCGCGTAGGCGCTCAATATTACCGCCACGGCCTGCGGCGGTAACGCGGTGGTGTATATGAAAGGGCGGCAGAAATTGACCAGGTATTCCCGCAGGAAAAGGCTTCCCAGCACGATGGCCCCATGGCAGCCCACGGCCTTGCCGAAGGTATGCACCCGGGCAAAACAGCGCTCCGCAAGCCCCAGGTGCTGCACCAGCCCTTCTCCCCGCCCGCCTATCACGCCGGTGGCATGTGCCTCGTCTACCACCAGGTAAGCCCTGTGCTGGTCGCAGAGGTCGCAAATGGCCTCCAGGGGGGCCATATCGCCGTCCATCGAATACACGGACTCCACGGCCACGAATATCCGCCCTTCTGCATTGGCGAGCTTCTTTTGCAGGTCCGCCAGGTCGTTGTGCTGGAAAGAATACGCCTGTGCGGCGCTCAGCCGGATGCCGTCGCGGATGCTGGCGTGGATGAGCTGGTCGTACACGATCACATCGCCTTTTTGCGGCACGCAGGAAAACAGGCCCAGGTTGGCATCGTAACCGGAATTGAAGATGAGGCCCGCGGGCGCCTGGTGAAACTCGGCCACCAGCTGCTCGGCCTCTTCGATCAGCTCGTAATTGCCCGCCAGCAGGCGCGAACCGCCGGAGCCATGCACCTGGCTCAGCTGCTTCACGATGGCATGCGCGTTCTCCTGCACTTTCTCGCTGCGGGCAAGTCCCAGGTAATCGTTGGAACAGAAATCCGTGCGCTGCCCGCTCAGCCGCAGCTGGCGGAAGGCGTGCTGCTCCCGGCGTTTGCCGAGGGCCGACTGTAGAAAGTCTTCCTTTTGCATAGTTCAAAACTAAGTATCTTCTCTGTAACTTCGCCCATCAATATCCAACACTGTATGAGCAGTAAAGTTTCGATACTCGGCCTGAAATTACCCACAGACCCGCGATGGGTAAACCTGGCGGCCATTTCACTGGAGGAAGTGCTGACGGACCACGCATTCTGCGAGCAAAAAGCCGCCACCTCCTGCATCTCGCTCATACAGCGGTACCCCGATAAACAGCGGCTGGTGGAAGAGCTGGCGCCCATCGTCACCGAAGAATGGGGCCACTTCAGGCAGGTGCTCGCCGAAATGAAAAAACGCGGCTTCGCGCTGGGCAAACAGCGGAAAGATGAGTATGTGAACAACCTGATGAACTTCCAGCAGAAAGGCGGCGCACCCGCGGATGTGCTGCTGGACCGGCTGCTGATATTCGCGCTCATCGAAGCGCGCAGCTGCGAGCGGTTCCGCCTGCTGAGCGAAGGGCTGGAAGATGAATACCTGCGCGAGTTCTACCGGCGCTTCATGATCTCCGAAGCCGGCCACTACCGCCTGTTCATAGACCTCGCGAATGAATATCTCCCTGAAGAAAAAGTAAAACTCCGCTGGGCGGAATGGCTGAAGTTCGAAGCGGACATGATACAGCAGTTGCCGGTGCGCGGCGACAGGATGCACTAAAAATGGAATCCCAGGTTCACATAAGCCTTTAGATACTTCGCCTGGTCGCTGTACATGAGCGTGGCCTCCATGGGCCCCAGGCGCGTGCTGTAGCCTGCGGTGATGCCGTAGCCCGTTACATACCGGTATTTCGGTTCCGCTTTGCCGTTGAGATCGTACACCGCCGCGTTCACCCGCGGGATGATGAACAGGTTGCGGATGGCCTCGTATTGCCAGCCCAGCTGCACGGCCCCCACGCTGGAGGTATTGATCTCGCCGTCGTACAACCCTACAAACGGGATCTGGTTGCGGCTGAAATCCGTTACGCCGCCGATCATAAAATCGTTCAGCAGTTCCAGGTCGTAATTGAAGTTAAAACCGGCATAGCCATTCAGATTCAGCGTGCTTTTGCGCCCCAGCGGGAAATAGTAGTTCATTTTCAGCAGCACGCGCTGGTAGTCGTTGAAGTTAAAGCCCAGGCTGTCCAGGCGGAGGGTTTCCCCGTTCATTTTCAGCCGCAGGTCAGGGTTCTGGCCGTATACCACGCCGCCTTCGAGCGATATCAGCGCGCCGCGGGTGGGGTACAGCTTGCGGTCGATGGTGTTGAGGCCGTAGTAAAAGAACGACTGGTATTGTTTGTTGTTCCCGTCCAGCTCCACGAAGGGCGAGAGCTTGGGTTTCACGCGGATGTACTCCCAGCGCGTGCCTACCCCGATGGCCATGATGCGGTTCAGCATAAACTGCATATGTACATCCACGTTAGCATATTTGCTGCGGTATTCCTGGATCTTTTTATAATTCTCGTAATAGTTCAGCGGGTTGTTCTCATAATACGCTCCCAGCCCGAAACCCATGCGGCGCTTGCGGCCCAGGTATTTGAAATACTCCGCCCGCAACCGCGGGTTCTCGCTCACGGCCACAGTCACGAAGGCGCGGCTGTTGGGCACCACGAAGTTCCTTTGGGTAATGTTCACAATGGCGCTCACGTTGGTGAAGGTATTGTAATGCAGGCCCAGCTTTACATAGGTGAGCGGCGTTTCCTCCGCGTCTATTTCCAGCTGGCTTCTGCCGTACCCCAGCGGGTTCATGTGGTAGGTGATCTGCTTGTAAAAGCGCGTGCCGTACACGTTCAGGATCGCCTCCCGGATCATGTCAGGCGTGTAGCAGCCGCCGGGCTGCAGGCCCAGCCTGCCGCGAAAGAACTTCTCGTCGGAATGCACCAAGCCTTTGACGGCGATGTCCGTGATCTCGATATCCGGCACCAGGGGCAGGCGGTTCAGCTGCGGCCGCGCTTCGGGGTAGAGCGCGTTCAGCGAATCGGCCAGGTGTTTGAACACGGGGTACATCTCCCGCCCGCGCTGCCGCCCTTCTTCCAGGATGGAATCGATGCTGCCGAAACTGGCCGCGCTGTAGTTCTTCAGCTCGTGGTGGATGTAGATGTCGGTTATTTTACGGGCTTCTTTAAAATCCTGCGCGTCTTTATAGAACCCCAGCTGGTAAAGTATGTCAATGGGCGTCTGCAGCTCGTCTGCCGTGCGCAGGCCGCCGCTTACGTTGCTGCCGATGATGATGTCCGCACCCATTTCCCTCGCGGTAATGGTCGGGAAATTGCGCACCACCCCGCCGTCCACCAGCTTGCGCTGGCCGATCTTCACGGCGGTGAACACGGAGGGGATGGCCATACTGGCACGCATACACGAAACCACTTCGCCGCTATCCAGCGTCACGATCTCGCCCGTGGCCACGTCTGTAGCGATGCATTTGAAGGGGATATTGAACTTTGAAAAGTCCTTCACATCCCGCACCGGCCAACACATCTTGGCCAGCTCCAGCCACAATTGTTCGCCGGAGATCACGCCAGACGTGAGTTTGGGCTTGCCGTACTCGAAAGGTATCTCTATCATGTAGCGGTTGTACTCCGCTTTTTCTTCGTAACTGATGTCCGTCAGCACAGGCTGGTTGGAGAAAAGCTGGTTCCAGTCCAGCTTGCGGGCCATGGCCTCGATGGTATCGCCGGAGTAGCCGATGGCGTAGAGGGCGCCTACGATGCTGCCCATGCTGGTGCCGGTCACATAATCGATCTTCAGCCCGGCACTGTCTATGGCCTGCAAAATGCCGATATGCGCCAGCCCCTTGGCCCCGCCTCCGCTCAGCGTGAGCCCCACGCCCGGGCGCTGGGCGAATGAAAAATAGGGATACAGCCCTGCAAGTACAACGATGATAATGATCCGGCGCATTGGTTACCCGTTCTCTGGTATGTGAATAAAGATAAAGGATTCTGTAATTCAAATATTAACGGGGAAGGAAACTTGTTTTATTTATTAAAGTTATTCTCTATCTTTTCCGGATAACAATTTCACATTATGAGCTCAACGTCTGCAAAGCAGAATATCTGGCAGGTAATATTCGCCTCGTCTGCGGGAACCCTGATAGAATGGTACGACTTTTACATCTTCGGCAGTCTTTCACTGATACTGTCCGAAAAATTTTTCCCTGACAGCAACCCTACCCTTGCTTACGTTGCCACCCTGGCCACATTTGCCGTGGGTTTCATCGTGCGTCCCTTTGGCGCCATCGTGTTTGGCCGCCTGGGCGACATGGTAGGCCGGAAATACACTTTCCTGCTTACCCTCCTCATCATGGGCGGCTCCACCTTCGCCATCGGCCTCATACCCAGTTACGCCACCATTGGCATACTGGCGCCGATACTGGTGCTGATACTGCGCCTTGCGCAGGGCCTGGCCCTGGGCGGGGAATATGGCGGCGCCGCCACTTATGTGGCCGAGCATGCGCCGGCAAACAAAAGAGGGTATTATACCAGCTTCATCCAAACCACCGCCACGCTGGGCCTGTTCGTATCCCTGGGCGTGATACTGGCCACGCGCCTGTCTATGAGCCCTGAGAAATTCAACGAATGGGGATGGCGCATTCCTTTCTGGCTGAGCGTTTTCCTGGTAATGATGAGCTATTACATCCGCATCAAGCTGCATGAGTCGCCGCTGTTCAGCAAGCTGAAATCGGAAGGCAAAACCTCGAAGAACCCGCTGAAGGAAAGTTTCGGTAATAAGGAAAACCTCAAACTGGTGCTGCTGGCGCTCTTCGGCGCAGCCATGGGCCAGGGTGTGGTATGGTACACCGGGCAGTTTTATGCGCTGTCTTTCCTGCAGAACACGATGAAGATAGATTTCGTGCAGAGCAATATCATTATCGCCGTGGCACTGCTTTTCGGCACGCCGTTCTTTATTTATTTCGGCGGCCTGTCTGACCGGATAGGGCGTAAAAAGATCATGATGGCAGGCATGTTCATCGCCGCTATCAGCTACTTCCCTATTTACAACGCGATGGATAAAACGGTAGACCTTTCCTCCAAGCAGGAAATCTCCGCCATGTACCGCGTGGAAGGCAATGTGACGCCCGATGCGGACGGCAAAATGGTTGAAAGCTCCGCCAAGGTGCGCACGTATGCAGACAGTACCGTGGTGCGCGACGTAACGGTCACCAAAGCCGGCAAAACCACGCAGCACAAGGAGATCAAGGTAGGCAATACGGCTATGATCTGGCTGATATTCCTCGTGTTCATCCAGGTGATATTCGTGACCATGGTATACGGCCCCATCGCGGCTTTCCTGGTGGAATTGTTCCCCACCCGCATCCGCTACACGTCTATGAGCCTGCCTTACCATATCGGCAACGGCGTATTCGGCGGCCTTTTGCCCGCTATTGCCACGCTGATGGTGCAACGCACGGGCAATCACCTCGCGGGCCTGTTCTACCCGGTGACCATCGCCATTATCTGTATGGTGATCGGCATGGTGTTTATCAAGGAGAAAAAAACGAAAGACGGCTACGCGGAAGAACCTGAAGTATAAGCGCAAAGAGCTGTCATCGCACGAAAAGATCGTCATTGCGGGGAGCAGCGCGGGGTTTGTGCGGGAGGGGCGACGAAGCAATCTCCTTCGTTGAATTGACGTACTTCAAGCTATGGAAGAGATTGCTTCGTCGCGCTTCCTGCCGCATAGAATTTTCCGCGGCTCCTCGCAATGACGACTTTTTACCCTACAATTGTGTTCATGAAGAAAGGGCTGCCCTGTTTACAGGAGCAGCCCATTTTTGTTTGAAGTGGAATATGATCAATAATCAGGGTTCTGGATCAGCGCGGGCGCATTGCGGTCTATCTCTGTCTGCGGGATGGGCCACATATCGTAATGCGCTTCGTATTTTGTTTTGATGGTGGGCTGAAGGGGATTTTGCACAAACCCGTTCAGCTTCTGGCCGGCGATGCCCCATCTTCTCAGGTCGAAATACCGAAGCCCTTCCAGGGCAAATTCCACTCTTCTTTCATGCCGTATGCGGCTGCGCATGGCGTCTTTGCCCAGACCCGCGGGGAGGCCGGGCATATTGCTCCTGGCTCTTACGAGATTCACCGCTGCATAGACATCCGCATCGGGCCCGGCAGCTTCGTTCTGCGCTTCGGCGAACATGAGCAATACGTCCGCATAGCGGAGCAATACAAAGTCGTTGTCGTCTATGGTGCCGTAATCCGGGTCTACCAGCGAAGGGTCCAGCCATTTTTTCACGGCGTAAAAACCAACGATCCAGCTGTCCTTCCCGGGCGTGGCGACTGACAGCGCGCCGGTGAACGGCCAGCCCTGGGCTTTGGTGTCGCCGGGGAAGAAAAAGGTCATCCGCATACGGGGGTCCCTGTTCTCATAAGGGCGGCCTTTTACGTACACGGCAGACGAGGCGGTGTCTTTGCCATCCGCGGCTTCGTATTCGTTGATCAGGTCCTGCGTGCCCAGCTCCCCCTTCCACCGATGCAGCTGTACGGCCACGGCCACGTCCTGGTGCAGCACGTTCGGGCGTTGGAATTTTACGGAGAACATGATCTCTTTGCTGTTATTCTGGTCGGGTTTATAAAAGTTGCCGGCATAGTTGGCATACAGGCTGTGTTTGTTGCCTGTCATGATCTGTTTCGCCAGCGCGGCGGCTTCGGCGTATTTTTTCTGGAAGAGCAACACCCGCACTTTGTAACCCTGTGCGGTGGCTTTGGTAGCATGCCCGTCGCCATACGCCACGTCGGGCAGCGATGCAATGGCCGCGTCCAGGTCGGTTTCCACCTGCTTCAGCACATCGGCCCTGGGAGACTTTGCTTTGACGGCGGTATATTCCACCTGGAAAGGATCTTCCAGGAAAAGAACGGTATTGCCATATAGTTGCGCCAGCCAGAAATAATTGAAAGCCCGGAGAAAATAGGCCTCTCCCTTGTAACGGGCGAGCTTATCGCCGGAAAGTACTTTTTCCACGTTGGCAAGAAAAGAATTGATGGCAGCAATGGCTTTATAGGAATTCGCGTAATAGTTGTACACGAAATCGCCGGACTGAGGGGTGATGCCGGAGGAAAGCGCGCTCTGCCCGCCGCCGTAATTGTACTGGCCGTAGGAATCGTCGCTGAAATTGTCCCAGGCAAAGATCTCGTACATAGACGTAGCGTAGCCGCCGCCGCTTTGGTACAGGTAGTTATATAAACCGGTGAGCGCAAGGTCCGCATCGGCTTCTGTTTTCCAGAAAACGGAGGAAGATAGTTTATCCGGTGGCATTACATCCAGCAGTCCTTTTTTACAGGCGCCCAGCAGCAGGGCTGCAATGCAGGGCAGTATGATGAGGTATTTCCGATACTGTTTCATATGCAAATCATTTAACAGGATGATGATCAAAACTGGACCATCGCGCCCAAAGTGAATGTTCTTGTTTGTGGGTAGGTCACATAATTGCCGTCGTTGGTCCGTTCAGGATCGAGCCCGGGAAACTTGCTGACGGTAAACACATTGTCTGCAGCGGCATATACGCGGAGCGATTTCATGCTGAGCCTGCCGATCAGGGAAACAGGCATGGTGTAACCGAGCTGCAGGTTGCGAAGGCGGAGGAACGACGCGTCTTTCAGGAAGTAAGTGGATGCGTAGTTCTGTACCGGCGCGTAACCGTCCGCTACGTATATCTTCGGCATGGTGTTGGTCGGGTTGGTCGGCGTCCAGCGGTTGCGCCAGTCTGTAGTGGGCACGGAGCCCTGCCTGAACGGCTCTATCCCCCACCCGTTCACGTACACCTTTTGGCCCTGGGAGCCGTAGAATTGCGCGCTCAGGTCAAACGCTTTCCAGTTAAGGCCGAGGTTGAACGAATATTGGAACGAGGGGTATTTCCCTTTCACGAAAGCGCGGTCCTGGTCGTCTACCTTGCCGTCGTTATTCACATCTTTGATCTTCAGGTCCCCGGGTGTGGCGGCCACAGGCTGTTTGGGAGATTTAAGTATCTCGTCCGCACTCTGGAAGATGCCGTCCCATTGATAGATGTAATAACCGTCCAGCTCAAGACCTTCTTCCCGGATGGTCCTGCCGCCGATCTCCTTTTTCCCGAATTTCTCCAGGGTATTTTTGTAAGCCTGGAAATTGGCGCCCAGGTTGTAGCTGAAATCTTTACCGATGCGGTCGTTGTAGGTGACATTGAACTCAAATCCTTTGTTGCGCACCGCGCCATCGTTGATGATGGGCGCGTTCAGTCCCAGCCAGAGCGGCACCTGCGACTCGCGGAGAATGTCGTAGGTATATTTATTGAACCAGTCCGCCGTGATGCTTAACCGCTGGGCGAAAACGGTCAGGTTGATCCCGAAGTCCAGCACACGGGTGCTTTCCCAGGTGAGGTTAGGATCCACCAGCGAGCTGCCCGCAAAGCCGTTGGCAACGGCGCCGCCGAATACATAAGGACGGCCATCCAGCGTGGACTGGTATGGATAGGTGCCGATATTCTGGTTACCCAGCTCGCCCCAGGAAGCGCGGAGCTTCAGGTCGTTCAGCCAGGAAACATCTTTCAGGAAAGCTTCCTCCGATACGCGCCATGCGCCGGAGAAAGAATAGAACAATCCCCAGCGTGTGTCTGAAGGCAGCCTGGAAGTACCGTCGTAGCGCAGGCTGGCGCCGAACAGGTATTTGTCTTTGTAATCGTAGTTCACATTCCCGTATAAAGAACGGATGGCCCATTCGCTGGAAGTGCCGCTGTTGGACTGGCCTTCGGTAGGACCGGCATTCAGCTCCCGCAGCAGGTTGGTGGGAAACTGGGTACGGTTGGCATTCAGTTCGTCATTTTCATTATGTTCCTGCTGGTAACCCGCCAGCGCGTTGATGCTATGAACGCCGAATTTTTTCCGGTAGGTAAACTGGCTGTAGAAAACAGTATAAACATTCCCGCGGTTGTTGATGGTGAGCCCTGGCGTACCCACGTCCAGCAGGCCTGCAGGGCTCATGTCGTTGTAATAAAATGTGGGCACCACGGGCCTGAAGTCGTTCACCTTTACGGAGTTGTAGTTCATCCCTCCCCTGTTCTCCCATTTCAGGTCGTTGGTAATATCAATATCCACGGAAAGGTTGCCCTGGGCATAATAATCCACCGAGCGCGTGCTTACATTTTCGCCCACGAGGGCCACGGTGTTCTTGTTGCCCAGCTCATTGGAATAGGCCTTTTTGATCCACCTGCCATCCGGCGAACGCGGCGGGTACAGCGGGGATTGGGCCAGGGTGGAAAGGAACATGTCGCCTGCGCCCTGCGGGGGATAATGGCGGTCGCCATACCGCATCTGGATATTGGTGCCCAGCGTTACCCTTTTATGCACGCGGGAACTAAGGCCGAGGTCCATGGTATATTTTTTATAATCGAACCCGATCATCACACCGGGCTGCAGGTTGATGCCGAGGCCAAGGCTGTAATGCGTGTTCTCCTTGCCGCCGCTCATATTCAGGTAATGGTTCTGCGTGTAAGCGGTGCGGAACAGGTCGTTCAGCCAGTTGTAGTTCGGGTATTTCACGCGGTCCGTCGCATTCCGGTAAAGGTCTATCTGCTGCTGGGTATACAATGGCGCAAGGCCGGAATTGGCGCGGGCTTCGTTAGACAACTCCATGTATTCCGCTGAATTCGTGATCACATCCGGGAGCTTGGTGGCTTTGGAGATGCCGAGGTTGTAGCCGTATTGCAGGGTGAAGCCGGTTCCTTTTCCTTTCCTGGTTTTCACCACGATCACGCCGTTGGCGCCCCTGGAGCCGTAAATCGCGGCGGAGGCGGCATCTTTCAGCACCGAAACGGATTCGATGTCGTTCGGGTTCAGCACGCTCAGGCTGCCGGGCAGGCCGTCCACGATCACGAGCGGGTCGTTGCCTGCGCCGCTGAAAGTGCTCAAACCCCTGATACGCAGCACCAGCCCTTCGTTGCCGGGCTCTCCCGATCCCTGGGTGACCTGCAGGCCGGGCAGCTGGCCCTGCAGCAGGCTGACGGGGTTAGTGGCCACGCGTTTGTTCAGCTCCGCGCCGCTTACGGTAGCCACGGCGCTGGTGAGCTTATGTTTTTCCTGTGAACCGTATCCTACCACCACTACTTCATTCAATCCGGCTACATCTTCTTTCATCACAATATTGAAGGAAGCGCGGCCTTCCACGGCTATCTCCTGCCTGATGTAACCAATACCCGATACCACAAGAACCGCACCGGCAGGTACTTCCAGCGAAAAGGCGCCTTCAGCGTCCGTCAAAGTACCAATGCCGGTGCCTTTCACCTGTATGGTGATGTTGGGCAGCGGCGCTCCCTTTTCATCGGATATTTTCCCGCTCACCTTTTGCGCGCGGGTTTGCGCGGCGTTCTTTTTGAATACCACCATCTTGTTGTCGATAACGGTGTAATGCAGGCCGGTCATCACAGCAATGGAATCCAGCACCTGCCGGAACGACGCGTCTGTCAGCCGGAGGTTCAGCCTGGGGAGCTTTTCCACTTCGGTATTGCTGTAATAAAAAACATACCCCGTTTTCTTTTCGAGGAACTGGAATGCTTTTTCCACTTCGGTTTGCACGAACGAAACGGAGAGTGTTGTCTGGGAATACCCCGCGGCGGATACCCTGAGGAAGAGCAGCAGCAGCACCGCGGTGAATTTGATCAGCTGGATGATCTTCCCTGCTTGCACAGGCAGCCGGCGCAGTGATTGGGTGATAGATTTTTTCATAATCGTGTGGATTCAGATTAAATATTCAATAAAGCGTGGATCTACAGACGGGAATGCATATAGTATGGACATAACATTCCCCTTAGGGGAGCGCCCCTTATTTTATTCACATAATGCATAAAGAAGGTTATTTTATGATGACGGTGCCATCTTCGATGGAATAATTGAACGGTTTAATTTCCTGCAGGATCGCTAATAGTTTTTCAAGCGGCAGATTATCCGCGCGCCCGGTAAATCTTAAGCCGGACAGTTGCGGGTCCCGGATATCGATCGTAATGCCGTACCAGCGCTCAAGCCTGCGGGCCATGGATTCCAGCGTTTCATTCTGGAAAACAAAATTGTTGCTGAGCCAGGCTGTTTCAGCCACCTGCCCGCTGTCTGGCGAAAGGATGGCAGACAGGGCTTTACGTTCTATGATCATATCCGCCGACTGATGGATGATGGTTGCTTTTTCGATCTTGGTTGCTGTATGTTTTGCATCGCGGACCACTAATTTCTGGTTCGGTTTCAGCACCACGCGGCTGAGCTTGTCCGCCTGTTTCACCGATATTTCCACGGCGCCGGAGATCAGCGCTGTTTCCTGGAAATCTTCATCCCCGTAAGAACGGACGTTGAACGCGGTGCCCAGCACCCTGATATCCGTTTTTTCGGTATGAATGATGAAAGGCTGGTTCACCTGCTGCCGTACGTCAAAGTAGGCTTCGCCTTCCAGGAACACTTCCCGGGTATGTTTGCCGAATTTTGGCGGGTATTTTAAAGAACTGCCGGCATTGAGCCACACCATCGTGCCGTCAGACAGCCGGATACGCGTTTTCATTCCCGCATCCGTTGTTGCCACCTTATACCCGCCCGGCGCGGCTATCCATTGTGTGTATACAAAAAACAGCCCGGCGGCAGCCACGAGAAAAGCGGAGGCAAGCATTGCCCTGCGGAGCGGCCGGCGCTTCCGCGGCGTTTCCTGTTCCGTTTCAGCCGGCACGCTTTCCATTATCCCGGCCTCACGGGCCACCTTATCAGCCCATTCCTCCGTGGCAGCTTCGTCCATGAAAGGCTGCTTCGAAAAGGAAAGCTGGTCCATTAAACCGGACTTCAGCCACGCATCCGGGTGCTTCAGCAACAGCTGCTCCAGCTCGGCTTTTTCTTCCCCCGAAATCTCATTGCACCAGTAAAGGGTCAATAATTCCCTTAGTCGATTGGTCATTTATTTGCGCATTACGCTGTTAATAATAGTAAGACAACAGGAAACAATAAAACAATTAAGGCGGGCAAAAAAAAATTCAGGAATGGGAAACTTTAAGCGCAGTATTAAGTGCTTCCCATATCTTTTTCATGGCGAGGGTCATCTGGACGTTGACCGTGGCCTTTGAAATATCCAGCAGTTGCGATACCTGTTCGTAGGTAAGGCCGTCTTCCTTCACGAGGATGAATATCTGGCGGCAGCGGGGCGGGAGGCTGCGGATCACGGATTGAATGGAGGTCACTTCTTCCTTGCTGATCAGTATCTGTTCAGGGCTCTGCCCCGGCAGCCGGCTTACCTGCACTTCCCAGGCGGAATGATTGGAAGCCCGGCGGTCCTTGCTTTTCAGGTAATTGAGGGCGGTATTTTTAACGGCTTTGAAAAGGTAGAACTTGATATTGTCGGGAGAAGGCAGGTTTTCGCGCTGTTGCCAGATCTTAATGAACACGTCGGACACGATCTCTTCGGCTTCCTGGCGGTTGCCTACCATGCTGTCGGCAAAATAGTGGAGCGCGGGGCCAAATTCCTTCATGAGGCATTTGAAAGATCCCATGTCCCCTGTTTTCCAGAACGTGCTGTAAGATGACGGTTCACTGCTCATAGTAACTGATGTACTAAAGCTAAGACGCATTTTCAGTATTTCATTGCTAATAATTCGCCTTTCGTGGTATTATATTAGCTGGAATGGCCTTATCCGGCGCGGAAATACGCCAACTCCTCCCCAAGGTCCAGGTAAGGGTGCTGTTCTTTCAGGGCTTCAGTTTTGCGGGCATAGGCTTCGAGGAACTGTTTGTGCTGGGGGCTGTCTGCATTGAACGGCCGGTGCTGCCGTGCGCGCAGCAGGTCCTGCACCTGCTTTTCCAGCTGTTGCGTGGCGGGGCTCATACATGCGTTGACGAAATTTTCCCATACATACTGGATAGCCAGCTCATTAGGATGCACAAGGTCTTCTTTGAAAAAGCGGTAGTCGCGCAGGTCGTCTATCACCAGCTCGTACGCCGGGAAATAATACAGGCGGCTGAACTTGTTCACCAGGTGATGCACGGCCTGCAGCAGGATAGCTTTGCTGAGGTTGTTCTCCACCACGCCGTCTCTCGCATAGCGCACGGGGCTCACGGTAAAAAGGATGTTCACTTTGGAGTTGGAAAAGAAAAGCCGGTGCATCATGTTATCCAGCGCAGCAATGATCTCGTCTGCGCTCAGCAGTCTTTTGTAGAACGCGGCTTCGGGCACTTTATGGCAGTTGCCGACGATGCGGCTGTTTTCCTTGAGCACGTACACGTAGGCGGAGCCAAGCGTGATCACGAGCCAGTCTGCCTCTTTCAGCCGCCTGGAAGCTTCCGCCTGCGACTGGTTGATCTGGTCCAGCACTTCGTGCTGCCGGGTGCCGGAGTAGCGGGAATGATGGTCCCAGCTGTGCCAGATGTCTTCATGCAGGAAGAGGTCTGTGTCCGTGTAGCGGCGGCCGTCCATATAGCTCTGCATGCTTTGCGCAATGCTGAGGGGATTGAAGAGGATGCCGTTGGGGTTGACCTGTACGTTGAACTTGTGTTGCAGCAGCCTGGCGCCGATCTCTTCTGCAAAGCAGGAGCCGGACAGCAGGATCTTGTCTGAATATTGCAGCGAAGGCTCCAGCGGAGCCACCGGGAAGGTCAGGCGAAAGTTCATGCTGCAAAAGTATTGAATTCAGGAGTGATTTGAAGGATGAAGAACAATCCGGCGCAAAGCATTTTATTTTACCCGCCGCTTTGAAAAAAAATGAAACAATTCCGTCAAAGCGCATTCGGAAACGAATAGCTTTGAATATTACTGCTTATTTCCATCGATAGCCCATTGCGGTGCAAAGTATTTTGTTTCGCCGGTCACATTGAAATATAAAGATGTATCAATGCCCGAATACTTTATCCGCCAAAGCCCCCGCTGTTGCAAACCGCTCCAGGTTCAGCGGCACGGGGATATTACGTTGCTGGCAGAAATAAATGAGGTTCTCCGTGGCAATATTCCCCACCAGGTCGTCCTGCGCCATAGGGCAGCCGCCGATGCCGCGCAGCGCGCTGTCGAACCGGAGGCACCCGTTGTCATACGCCGCCGCTATCTTTTCTTCCCACAGCTGCGGGGTGGAATGGAAATGCGCGCCAAACTCTATTTCCGGGAACTCCGGCACCAGGTGAGAAAAGAGCTTCGCAATGCCTTTCGGCTCGGCCACTCCCACCGTGTCAGCCAGCGAAATGATGGGGATATTCAGTTCCGCAAAGCTGTTGGCCCAGTACAGCACAGTATCCGTACTGTAAGGGTCACCATAGGGATTGCCAAAACCCATGGAAATATAGATCACCAGCTGCTTGTTGTTCTTGATGCACAGCTCCTGGATGGTTTGCACCTGCTCCATGGCCTCGGCGATGGTTTTATTGGTATTACGCAGCTGGAAGGTTTCTGAAATGGAAAAAGGGAAGCCCAGGTAAGAAATGGCATCGTGCGTCACCGCTTCCTCCGCCCCACGCACGTTGGCAATGATCGCCAGCAACTTGGTAGCGGAAGGTTTCAGCCCTTTCAGCACTTCAGCGGTATCTGCCATCTGGGGCATTACTTTGGGCGATACAAAACTGCCAAAGTCCAGCGTATCGAACCCCACGTCCAGCAGGGCGTTCAGGTAGTTGATCTTTTCATCCGTGGGGATCTGGCGGGGCCATCCCTGCATCGCGTCGCGCGGGCATTCAATGAATTTCAGCATAAGCTAAAGTAAGGAAATTTCACCCTCCCACCTTCATCCGCTGCTTCATCGCTTCATAAAGGATGATGCCCGCGGCTACACTCACGTTGAAAGACTCAAAACTGTTCTGCATCGGGATGTGGAACTGCTCATCCGCGGCTTTCAGCAGGGCGGGATACACACCTTTGTCTTCAGAACCCATGATCACCGCCACAGGCTCCAGCCAGGGCAGGTCGAACAGCTGGCGCGGGGCTTCCATTTCGCTGGCCATAATCTTGATGCCATTCAGGTGCAGGGTGTCTATGGCCTTCAGCAGGCTGTTCACCCGGCAGATGGCGATCTTTTCGAGCGCGCCTGCAGAGGATTTGATGGCTTCTTCGTTGAGGGCGGCAATGCCTTTGTCTGGTATAATGATGGCCTGCGCGCCGCAGCAAACTGCGCTGCGGGCAATGGCGCCGATGTTGCGGACGTCCGTGATGCCGTCGAGGATGAGGAAAAGCGGGGTCTCGCCTTTATCCACCACATGGGAGATCACGTCCTGGAGGTCCAGGTAGGCCACTTTGGCGGTAACGGCCACAACGCCCTGGTGATTGGCCTGGGTGAGGCTGTTCAGCTTCTCCATGGGCACAAGGTTCACGGGAATACGTTGCTCGGTGGCCAGCTGGCGGAGCTGTGGAATGATGTCGCCGGTGGCGCTTTTGAGGAGAAATATGCGTTCGATGGCCTTCCCGGCCTTCATGGCTTCCAGTATGGGCTGCCGGCCAATGATCAGGCTGGACTGCTTCGGCTTGGGCGGCGACGGTTTAAATCTGTTGTTCATCGCGGCAAAGATAACGCATCAAAGCTCCCCTTCCAGCATCATGAGCCTGATCTTTTGGATCGCGGCCAGGGAAAGGGAATCCGTGATCAGGTGTTCTTTCGCCATTTGGTAGGCTTCCATAAAGGGGATCTTCTTCACCAGCAGCTGTTCTGTTTCTTCGGGTTCTGCCTCACCCTGCTGCAGGTCCTGCGCCAGGTATACGATCCCGGCTTCGTCGCTCACGGAATTGCTGAGGTGCATATGCACGATGGGTTGCCAGCGGCGGGCGGTAAGCCCGGTTTCTTCCAGTAGCTCGCGCCGGGCGGATTCCAGCGGATCTGTGCCCAGCGGGCCGCCGCCTTCGGGAATTTCCCAGCTGAAGGCGTCTATCGCCAGGCGGTACTGGCCCACGAGATAAATGTTATGCTGTTCATCCAATGCCACCACGCCAATAGCAAGGTTCTTGAAATGCACAATGCCATAAATGCCGCGCCCGCCGGAAGGATTGATCACCTGGTGCTCCGTAAGCCTGATCCAGCGGTTATCGTATGGAACTGTCGATTCCAATATCTGCCAAGGGTTCTGTTGCGTTTCCATGCAGCAAAGAAACGTCAAAACGGCGGTACGGGAAAGTGCCGGGGCCGGCAAAATTCATTTTGAGAGCGGCCTGGATGTTATGAAAAGCATATCCTTTGATGCTATTTTACCCTGCATCAAGTCCAGACCAGGTCCACGTCAACTGCACCTATCCTGGGCCTCTCCAAGCACGGCCCTGGCCGATCCCCGGCTGCTACTCGGCTATTTGCAATAAAGGCTAAAATACTATCATGATATAAAAAAGGGGCGCAATATGCGCCCCACGGGTTCACTGTATAGCTATGGTTAAATGGAGAGATAATAATAGTAGAATTCGTCGTCCAGCTTCCAGCCGTTGGATTCATAGAGCGCGCGGGCTTTGGTATTGGTAATGTGCGTCTGCAGCATGAGGTAACGCGCATCAGTGGCCTTACCCAGCTCCCGCGAAGCTTCCAGGAGGCCGCGGGCGGCGCCTTTCCGGCGATGGTTTTCCGCCACGTACAGGTCGTTCAGTATCCAGGCTTTTTTCATGCCAATGGAAGAGAACACGGGGTACAGCTGCGTGAAACCCACCAGCTCCCCTCCTTCTTCCGCCACGTAGATCACGCTTTCGTTCTGAACCAGCCGCTCGGCCAGGTATTGCTCGGCTCCTTCCACGTCCGGCTGCTGCTCGTAATGCTGGCGGTAGAGGTCGAAAAGGACCGCCAGTTGCGGTAAATGATCGGTAGTGGCTTTAATAATTTGCATGAACAGGAAATATTTGTGTGAGGTGATGTTGTAAATGGCGAAGGTAATCTTCGGCGATGTACCGCAGCGTGACCGGCGCATTGGGCCCCACGGCCAGGATGTGACCCAGCGCTTCTTCCGGGATAAGGGGCAGCACCCGCACGATGTGCAGGTTCAGCATTTTCCATATCTGCACCAGTTCTTCCCAATCCTCTTCCTGGTAACGCCGCACGTCTACCCAGAAATCCTGGTTGTAGCCGGGCACTTCCAGGTAATCTGCCTGCTGGCCGCGGATGAAGCGGGGATAATTGTTCATGGCTGAATCTATCAGGTGCCCCAGCACTTCCTTGCGGCTCCACTTGTCCGCAGCAGGACGGATGCCGGCTTCTTCGTTGTTGTAGCGCAGCAGCTTTTCCACGGTGGCATGCACCACCTCGTTCAATTGCCGGCTCAAACCGGCCAGCGGGGGCTCTTGCAGGTCTATCGTCATTTTGATGTCGCAGCGTGTGTAACCGCCTTTTTCCAGTTCGGCTTCCACGAAGCCCAGCTTGTGATACATGGTGATGGCGGGCGCCAGCTTGCGGTTGGAGAAAAGCACCATCTTTTTATAACCCGCCGCAGCAGCGCGTTCCATGATGGTCTTGCCAAGCAGCCAGCCGAGCCGGCGGCCCTGGAATTCTTCATCCACGCCCATCTTCGTCATTTCAACGGTCTCGGCATCCAGCGGGCGGTAGGCAACGGTACCGGCTATACGTTTCCCAACGGCCACAAATATAATGTCCCCGCCGGGCGCAATGATATGCTCCTCCGGATGTTCCAGCACATCAATATCCACCGGCTCAAGCACGAAGTACTTTTCGATCCAGGTCTTGTTGAGCTGCTCGAAGTCTTTCTGGTAGGCAGGATGCCAGCTCAGCACCCTGGGTTCATTTACTGCGTTCATAACTTTTATGCTTGTTAAATGCTCTGTTCACAATATACACGCCCAGCAGCGTCACCAAACAGCTCAGGCCCATCACCCAGTTGAGCTTTTCGCTAAGTATCAGCCAGCCGAGTATCACAGCCACGATGGGATTGATGTAGGCGTATACGGATACCAGCGAAGGCGGCAGGTTGTTGAGCGCGAACACGTAAGCGGAATAGCTCAGCAGCGAGCCGATGAACACGAGGTACAGCAGGCTGCCCCACAGCTCCCCGGTAAAGTTACCGATATTCAGGTGTTGGCCCATCAGCGCGGAGATGACCAGCATCACAATGCCGCTGAACAGCATCTGGTAGCCGGCCCCGTACAGGTAATTGATGCCCAGCGCCCACTTGGCCGTGAGCACG
This sequence comes from Chitinophaga sp. YIM B06452, assembly GCF_039655965.1. NCBI lineage: Bacteria > Pseudomonadati > Bacteroidota > Chitinophagia > Chitinophagales > Chitinophagaceae > Chitinophaga > Chitinophaga sp. YIM B06452. The sequence continues at coordinate 479,255 of NZ_JAWLKY010000002.1, forward strand.
GAACCCAGCGCCCAGAACACGCAGGCGGCGGTGATCAGCAGTACGCCGAAGCGGTACTCCGGCTCCATCAGGTGGGCCAGGTTGTCGTAAAAAATGCCGCCGATGCCCAGCAGGCCGATGATCATACCGGCAACCAGCTGCCAGGATATTTTGGTGCGCTGTACTAAAAAGAAGCTGAAAATAGTGACCCAGATGGGCACTGTGGCGGCAATAATGGCCCCCAGCCCGCTGGGGATGTACTGCATGGCCCAGGTCATAAGACCGTTGCTGCCGCAGAGCATGATCACGCCGATAACGAAGAGGCGGCTCAGCACCGGCACTTCGGGCAATTTGTAGCCTCTCAGCAGGAAAAATGCGGTGAGGATCACGCCTGCGCTGGTTTGCCGCAGTCCCGCCAGCATCATGCCGTGCATGTGCTGTACGCCTATCCTGGCGGCCAGGTAAGTGGTTCCCCAGAATATGCTCACTATCACCAATGCCAGGTAGGCATTTGTATTTTGCTTTTTCATGATGTCCCGTTTAATCTGCGATCTTTTTGTTCATGTGAAACCCTTCGATAAAAAACCCTTCCCTGAAATAGAATCTGTGTGCATCGCGGTTACTCACGTAAGCATCGAGCAGGATGTGCCGGCAGCCTTCTGCGCGGCCTTTTTGGGTGATCCAGTCGCAGAGTATCTTACCGATACCTTTGTTGCGGTGCCCGGCATCTGTGACCACGTTGTCCATCTCGATGTACTTCCCGCAATAAAATTTGGTGTTGATCCAGAAGCCGCTCATGCCGATGGGCGAACCGTTTTCCAGCACCACCACCTGGCGGTAGCCGTTGCGGATCATATCAGGCAGCATGGTTTCGTAATCGTCTTGCAGCAGCCGCGGGTTCAGTTGTTGTAACAGGAAATACTGCGCTTTCATTTCTTCGAATGAAATGAGCTCTTTCAGGTCGTATTGCATAATCCGTGTGTGTGTTAATGAATAGAAAAACGTGCAATGGGTAGAAACCCATCGCCGCTACTAATATCAACCTCTAAATCAATTATTTTCAATAATGGCAGACAGGTCTGAGATTTCGGCTGCCACGGTTTCTAGTTCGGCGATGACTTTATCTATGTCCTGTTCGGTGGTGCGCCAGTTGACCAATGCGGCACGTACGCCGGGAGTGCCTTTGTACGTGGTCGGCGTCATGTTCACCACCCCGCGCTTGACGAGCTTTTGCAGGAAAAGCGCCACATGGCTGGCCCGGTTTCGTTCTTCGGTTTCCAGTGTGAAGCACACTACGCACATCCGCACGGGCGCCAGTAGTTTAAAGCGGCTGCTCCGCGAAATGGCTTCGCCCAATTGCTGCGCCAGGTGGATGTTTTGCTCCACCAGGTCGCGGTAACCTTCGGCGCCGTAGGCTTTCAGGGAAAACCATGCGGGCAGTGAACGCAGGCGGCGGCTGTTTTCAGGCGCGTAGTTGATAAAGTTGAAATTGGCCGCAGGGTCGCCCAGGTAGGCGGCGCCTGCATTCTGGAATACGGCTAACTGCAATTGGGGATGCCGCGTGAATATCATTGCTGAATCGTAAGGGACGTTCAGCCATTTATGTGCGTCGATGGTAATGCTGTCTGCCTGTTCCCATCCGTGCAACAGGTGCCTGTAGCGCGGACTTACGGCGGCAAACCCACCAAAGGCCGCATCTACATGCAACCAGAATGTGTGTTCTTTTTTAAGTTCGGCCAGCGCGGCGATGTCGTCGAAGTCTACCGTGTTCACGGTGCCTGCGCTGGCACTAAAGATGAAAGGCTGGCCGGGATGTTCGCTGATCCACGCTTTGAGGGCATTGATGTCCACCGCTTCCCTGCCGGGCAGGGTGGGCAGCAGTACGAGGGCATTGCGCCCCAGGCCGAGCATAGATAAGGCTTTGCTGATGCTTGAATGCGGCGTTGCCGCAAGTATTTTCACATCTTTGATGGCGCCTGCTCCCAGCTCGGCCACGTTCACACCCTGTTGCAGGCCCAGCCATTGCCTTGCGGCGGCGAGCCCGGTGAAATTGCTCATGGTGGCGCCGCTTACGAAGCAGCCGAGGAAATTATCGGGAAGAGAAAAAAGCTGGCGCAACAGGCCAAGGGTCTCGGTTTCAACCTGGAAAGAGACATCCGCCCGGTCTCCGGGATTCATGTCCACCGTACCTGCCAGCCAATCGCCTGCCAGCGCTGCCGGCGTAACGCCCCCGGTCACAAACCCGAAGTAGCGCGGGCCTGCGTTGGCAGTAAGGTAATCCCCGAAACGGTTGTCGAACAATTCCAGCGCGGCGGCAGCCCCCATTCCCTTTTCCGGCAGCGCGGCCGGCGCAAAAGCGGGCAGCTGCCTGCTCACGGGCAGTTCGTTGATTCGGCTGAGAAAATCTCCGGCGTAGCTGGCTGTCTGCTGTAAGAGGTCGTTCAACTGTAAGAGGTCCTCGCGGAATGTTGCATTCATGATACGGTGGTTTCGGAGGTTGTGAATTGACGACCCAAAATTCAAACAAATCTGTAAGAAAAAACAGATTCAGTTTTGTAAATTTTGACCATATCAGATGGGGTGATCAAAAATAATGATCCATGACGAATGCGGTTCGTCATTCAAAAAAGCAGCCCTCCTTTTTCATGATCAAGGAGCCATTGTTTGCGCCACAACCCGCCCGCATACCCTGTGAGCACGCCACCGCTGCCGATTACACGGTGGCATGGTACCACTATCGCCAATGCGTTCTTCCCGTTGGTGGTACCTACCGCCCTGATGCTTTTTACATTGCCTACGCGTTTAGCCAGTGCTAAATAGGTAATGGTTTCACCAAAAGGAATGGTGGTGAGCTGTTGCCATACACGCTGCTGGAAATCCGTGCCGGGCTGCTGCATGGGGAAATCAAACGTTTTTCTTGTTTTGGAAAAATATTCTTCCAGCTGCTGCGCGGCTGTATATAACAGGGGCGCCGCACCAGGTGTTGCAACATGTTGTTGCGCCTCGTCTTCGAACAGCACGGCGGTGATGTGATCCGCAGTACCGTGGATGGCTATACGCCCCACCGGGCTGTTGATGTATATCAGCTGCTCATCCATGATAGAGTGAGCGCCAGCAGTAGAAGGTTGCATATGCTGCGTGTTGTTGCCAGTGTTGGGTAAGACGTTTTACTTCGGCCAGCGTGGGCTTGGCGGGCATATTCAGCCGGGCTTTCAGCGCATTGTGCAACCCGGCGTCTTCCAGGGGCAGGGCCTGCGGGTGCTGTGCAAATTTCATCAGCACGTAGTTCGCGCTCCAGGGGCCAATGCCTTTGATAGCCACGAGCGTATCCCTTGCCGCTTCGAAAGACAATGCTTTGATCTTCTCTTCACTCAGCTCCCCCGTTGACATCAGCTTCGCAATGCGGATAATGCCTTCGGCCTTGGTCTTGGAAAACTGCATCGCGGTCAGCTCTTCCGGCCTGATGGAAGCGATCACAGCGGGATGGGGATAGAGGTGATATGAATGCCCATCTTCTTCCATCACATAACCAAAAGCCTGCACCAGGCGCTGTTTCAGTGTATACGCAAACGCCAGGTTGATCTGCTGGCCGGTGATGGTCCAGGTGATGGCCTCAAACAGGTCCGGTATGCCGATGAGCCGTAAACCTTTGTAGTCGCGGGTGAGCGGGCCGAGCAGTGCATCTTTGGAAGAAAAGGTATAAAAGGGCGTCATATCCCCGTCGAGGTGCAGCCATTTGTTGACGAAACTACGGATGTAATCCTCGCCTTCCGGTGTTATGTCGCCATACAGCACATCAGCTGCCAATGCGGGTTTCCCTGCGTCTTCCCGGATGCGCACCAGCACGGGACTGCCTTCGGGGGCCAGGAGTTTATACACGGCGCCGTCCCGCACGGTATGCAGGCATTCGCGGGTGCTGCGGTTGAGGAACAGCAGGCATTCCGCGAAGTTGAAGTGCCGGTGATCTGTGATGGGAAGGGAGATCATTTCGGTGTGATATGCAGTAATTTAAATACGGTGAACAGGTGATGGCTTTCATGCAGGATCATCATTTCAACCAGGTCTGCCACGGAAAAGCGGCCATACACCAGGTGCCTGCCGCAGCGGCCGAACGACTCAGGTGCAAGGGTATTCACGTAACGGATAAAATCCGCCCGGTCGTCGTTATACACCGCGATCAGTTCTTTAACGGGCAGCTGCCTGTATTGGGCAAACAGCGCGTCTTCCTCCCATTTATAAGGCGGAAACGTGGGTTCATCTTCCTCCAGCACACGCTCTATGCGGCCTTTAAAAACATCCTGGAGCGCCGCCAGGTGCGCGAGATTGTCCAGCACGGTCCATTTGCCGGGTGTTATTTCCTGCCTTAACTTTTCGTCCGGCACGCCAGCGGTCATTTCTTCCAGTGAAAGATGCTGCGTTTGCAGCCGTTGGGCTACGCTGAATGGTAAATTGTTCATAAGTTCTTTTTTGGGTTTACCGGGGCATGAAAATATAAAATATAAAAGAAACAGATTCCATTTTCGTAAATTTGACCATATCAGTACAAACCCGGCAACATGGATACATTATATATGCAGGTGGCAGACCGCATCCAGGCGATGATCGAAAAGGAAGTGATCCGCATCGGGGACAAGCTCCCTTCCGTGCGTTCCCTCAGCAAAGAGCAGGGTATCAGCATGAGCACGGTATTCCAGGCGTATTATCACCTTGAAAGCAAGGGATTCATTGAACCGCGGCCCAAATCGGGGTATTACGTGTGCTTCAGCCCGCGCCGCCTGCCGGAAATGCCCAGCATCTGCAGGCCCGTAAAAAAGGCCACTGAAGTGAATGTAAGCGAAATGATCACCGAAGTGTTCAGCCATCATGCCGGTGAAGACATCCTCCGTTTCTCCGTGGCTGCGCCCACCGAAGCCCTCCTGCCCTCTGCCAAGCTCAGCAAAAGCATGCTGGCAGCCATGCGCAACACCGGCGGCGGGCTCAACTACGAAAATCTCCAGGGCAACCTGAACCTTCGCCGCCAGATCGCCCGGCAAAGCCTTCAATGGGGCGGCAGCATCACCGAGCACGATATTGTGACCACCACCGGCTGCATGGACGCGCTCACCCTTTGCCTTTCAGCAACCACGCAGCCCGGCGATGTTATTGCCCTGGAAAGTCCCGCCTACTGCGGTACCTATCAGCTCGCGGAAAGCCTTGGCCTGAAAGTGCTGGAAGTGCCCACCAATCCCGTCTGCGGGGTAGACCTCGAATACCTCGACAAAGCCATTCCCAAGTTCAAAATAAAAGCCTGCGTGTTCGTGACCAACTTCAGCAACCCCATCGGTTCCTGCATGCCAGACAAGAACAAGCGCGAACTAGTGAAGATCGTCAACAAATACGACATCCCGCTCATTGAAGACGACATCTACGCGGATATCTATTTCGGCAAGCTCCGCCCTTCCAGCTGCAAGCAATACGACCGCAACGGCAACGTGCTGCTCTGCAATTCTTTTTCAAAATCCCTTGCGCCCGGCTACCGCGTTGGCTGGACCATCCCCGGTAAATACAAAGAGCGTGTGCTGCGCCTCAAGCTCAACCACAGCGTATCCAGCGCCACGCTGCCACAGGCGGCCATCGCGCATTTCCTGGAAAACGGGCGCTACGAGCACCACATGCGCAATCTCCGCAAGATGCTGCACACCCAGTGCCTGCGCTACCAGCAGGCCATCGCGGATTATTTCCCTGAAGACACCTGCGTATCACGCCCGCAGGGTGGTTACGTGCTCTGGCTGGAACTGAACCAATCCGTGAACACTATCGAATTGTATGAACAGGCGCTCCGCCGCAAAGTGAGCTTTGCCCCCGGGCGCATCTTCTCCCTGCAAGACCGTTACAACAACTGCCTGCGCATCAGCTACGCCACTCCCTGGAGCAAACAGGTGGAAGATGGATTGAAAATGATCGGCAAACTGGCGGGGCAGATGGGGTGATGTGAGAAAAATTTCATTCTCCATTCAACCATTTTTTTTGGCAAGTGCTTTTTATTATAAAGCGGTTTGATAACAGCTAATAAATTTTTGTTTTAAAATTTTTCACCTTCCCTCCTTTGAAATAAATTCGCTTATCCTCGAAAGGACTATACAAATAACCAACCGGGTTACATAACCCATAGAAGATGAAAGTCCACGTTCATGACTGGTCATCAACCGGCGTCCTGCCGGCAATTCCAAAGAATCAGCACCAATTTTCCCGCTAGCCGGTGAGCTTATAGCTCGCAGGTACCTGGTTATTTTTTGCATTGCAAAAAGTGATCAGGAGAATTTTATTGTGAACAAATTCATATGTGGTCTTAGCAAATTAAGGCTGTGAAGTTCTTATACATTCTTGCAAAAAACTGGCAAAATAAATAAGCCGGAGTTTTTGATTTTTTGAAAAAAGATACTCAACTTTGAAGAGTTGAGGGATTCATGGCGCATGATCAATAGTTCAAGTCCTAATGATTTTACGTCATTAAAAATTAAAAACCCGGTCTTAAAAAAAGGCCGGGTTTTTTGTTTGCGCTGGCTTCGCCGCCAGGCCCGCTTTTGTTTAGACTTAAGCCGGTTAGCTACACCGCGAAGTAGAATTGTATAACCATTAATCATGAATACCATGAGTCCCTCAGCAAGATTCAATGGTTGCCCATGCAAATGCAGGAATGGTTACGTTTATACTCCTTTTCGCACCATCCGTGGTGTGAGGGTTTACCACCCCAGCGGTGGCGTATACCGTTTCAAGTGCAGATGCTGTCCGGTGATCTGACAATCGGTCCGGGAATAAGACTTGGATTCCTGTGAGCTCTCGGGAGCCGCTGAACCGGACAAGCGTGAGATTCCGGATTTTTACGCCCTGGCAGCTCCTACCTGCCGGGGCTTCTTATTATAACAGGCATCTCATGCAAAAGTTGCAGACAAATATACGTTCACTCAAACATATAAGCCAATGAAAAAGCCGGGGCACGAATACCCCGGCATCTGTTTACCTACAACTGTTTACTATACCGTTTTACGGTAGTTCCATACCGCAATGCCGTTCAACGCCACTGCGAAGGCCAGCATTACACCTAAATAATAATTTATATCCGCCCATCCGCTGCCTTTCAGCATCACCATCCTGATCACCTTCACGAAATAGGCTACGGGGTTGAGCAAGGTGATCTTCTGCGCCCAGAGCGGCATGCTTTCTATCGGTGTGAACAACCCGCTCATGAGAATGAAAATGATGAGGAAGAACCAGGTGATGAACATGCTCTGCTGCTGCGTCTCTGTAAAGGTGGATATCAGCAGGCCCAGCCCCAGCATCACCAGCAGGTACACCGCCGCGAACAGGAACACCCAGCCGATGTTGCCCACCACCGGCAGGTTGAACACCAGCTTCCCCACCGCCAGCCCGAACACCAGCTCGAACAATGCAATGATCCAGAACGGCAGCAGCTTGCCGGTGATGAAATGGATCTTTTTGATCGGCGTTACATTCAACTGCTCTATGGTACCCATCTCTTTTTCCTTCACGATGTTCATGCCGGAGAGGAAAGCGCCGATCATCGTCACCAGTACCACCAATATGCCCGGCACCATGAAGAACTTATAATTCATGTCGGGGTTGTACCAGTAACGGTAACTGATATCAAAATGCGCCGGGGCATCGTCTTCGTCCAGCGCCAGCCAGTCCAGGCGGATGCGGCGGTTGAAATCGCTGAGAATGCTACCTGCATAACCTGCTGCCAGGCCGGCTTTACTGCCGTTGATGGCGTTTACGAGCAATTGCACACGCACTTCGTTGTCCCGCACCAGGTCCCGCTCAAAGTGGCGCGGAATGGTGAGGATGAGGTCTGCCTTGCCGGTTTCCAGGTCTTCATACGCCTGCGCGGAACTGGCGGATTGGTTATAAAGCGAGAAATACCCTGAAGCGGTCAGTTTGTCGCGCAACTGGCGGCTCCAGGTGCCGCCGTCCTGGTCTACGATATCGATGCTGAGATTCTTTATCTCGTAATTCGCTGCAAAGGCCAGCACCAGCAGCTGCACGACCGGCACAGCAAAGATGATGGGCAGCATGCTCCTGTTGCGGAAGATCTGCAAAAATTCCTTTTGCAATATGAAAAAGATGGTACGCATCAGCTTAAGCGGGTTTTAAATTTACGGATACTTACAGCCAGGAAAAAAACGGTCATGCCGCTGAGGATCAACGTAGGCAGCCATACATGGCGCAGCCCCGCCCCTTTCAGCATCACGTCTTTCAGGATGATATTGAACCATTTTGCCGGGATGATATTAGCCAATATTTGCAGAGGCTGCGGCATGCTCTCCAGCGGGAACACAAAGCCAGACAGCAGGATGGTAGGCAACATGAGCCCCATCAGCGATATCATCATGGCGGTTTGCTGTGAGTTGGTAATGCTGGAGATGAGTATGCCCAGCGACAGCGCCGTGAGGCCAAACAGCACACATTCCAGCAAAAGCAGCAGCAGGCTGCCTTTCACGGGCATGGCAAATACCCAGGTGCCCATGGCGAGAATGATCAGCGCTATGATGAACGACAGTATAATGTAAGGCACCACTTTCCCCGCAATGATCATCACCGGCTTCAGCGGGGAAACCAGCAGGATCTCCATGGTGCCCAGTTCTTTTTCCCGGGTGATGGTGATGGAGGTCATCATCGCGGATACCAGCATCAATATCAGCGTCATCACGCCGGGAACGAACAGGAACACGCCTTTCAGCGAAGGATTGTACACCATCTGCACATCGGCGGTGATGGTAAGCGGCAGCTTGATCTCACCTGTCAGTTCCTGCTGGTATTGCATGATCATGGCGTTGGCATAGTTGATGAGCGTAGTGGCGGTATTCGGGTCGCTGGCGTCTGTGAGCAGCTGCACGGCGGCTTTCCTGTCGTGGTGAAAGGCATGCCCGAATTTGTTGGGGATCACCACCACCAGCTTCACATCACCCTGCCGGAATACGGGTTCTATTTCTTTATGACTGGCAAGGTAGCGGTTGACGGTGAAGTAGCGGGAAGCCGTCATTTTCTGCACCAGGCGTTGGCTGTAGCTGTCGCGGCTCTCGTCCAGCACGGCTATCTGTACATGATGTATCTCGTTGGTAATGGCGAAGCCGAACAGGATGATGAGCACCAGCGGCATCCCGAAAAGGATCAGCAGGGTGCGCTTATCGCGGAAGATGTGGTAACATTCTTTCCTGACGAATACGAAGAACTGTTGCATGTGTTAAGATTTGGCTCTTGCGAGTTGCAGGAATACCTCGTTCATGGAATCCGCGTTATACTGCTTCTTTAGTCCGGCCGGCGTGTCCAGCGCTTTTATCTTTCCATCCACCATGATCGAAATGCGGTTGCAGTATTCGGCTTCATCCATGTAGTGGGTGGTCACGAAAATGGTCACGCCCTTGTCCGCCGATTCATAGATCAGGTCCCAGAACTGGCGGCGGGTGATAGGGTCCACGCCGCCGGTAGGCTCGTCCAGGAATACGATAGACGGGTCGTGCAGCACGGCGATGGAGAATGACAGTTTTTGTTTCCAGCCCAGCGGCAGGGAACTGACCAGCTGTCGCTCTTCTTTTTCCATTTGCAGGCGCGCCAGCAGCTCCTGCGTTTTTTGTTTGATCTGTTGATTACTCAGGCCGTAAATGCCGCCATAGAAGCGGATATTCTCTTTCACGGTGAGGTCCTCGTACAACGAAAACTTCTGGCTCATGTACCCGATACGTTTTTTGATCTGTTCGGTCTGCGTGTAGAGGTCGTACCCGGCTACTGTCGCTTCGCCGCTGCTGGGGCGCAACAGGCCGCAGAGCATACGCATTGCGGTGGTTTTGCCTGCTCCGTTCGCGCCCAGGAAACCAAATATCTCTCCCTGCCCTACTTCGAAAGTGATGGCGTTGGTGGCAATAAAATCGCCGAAACGTTTGGTCAGGTCTTTTGTGACGATCGCGTGCGTGTTCATGTCAATTCGTTTTGTTCCTGCATCAGCTGCATAAATGCGTCTTCAATGCCCGGCCTCGCCGGTTTGATCTCCAATCCTTCGTGCCCCAGCGGCGCGAGGTAAGCCTTTATACTGTCCAGGTCCGTGTGAAGGGTCACATGCAGGTATTCGCCAAAGGCATAACAGCTGTTCACGCCTTCAAAGGCCCGCAGGTCGTGGATAAGGCGGAACATGTTGTTTGCTTTCATGGCCCACACGGGCATGCCGAAACTCTTCACGATATTGGCCGGGGTGTTGATCTGCATGATGGCACCTTTCTGCATCAGGGCCACACGGTCGCAGAGAATGGCTTCGTCCATATAAGGCGTGGATACGAGAATGGGAATGCCTTTTGTTTTAAGGCGTTGCAGCATGTCCCAGAATTCTTTCCTGGATACGGGGTCCACACCGGTGGTGGGCTCGTCGAGGAACAGCACTTTCGGTTTGTGCACGAGCGCGCAGCACAGGGCTAGCTTCTGCTTCATGCCGCCGGAAAGCTTACCTGCCGGTCGTTTGGCGAAGGGCGCTATCTGCTCGTAAATATCTTTGATGAGATCATAGTTCTCCTCCACGGTGGTGTTGAAAATAGTGGCGAAGAAGTTCAGGTTCTCTTCAATGGTAAGGTCCTGGTACAGGGAAAAACGCCCGGGCATATACCCCACTTCGCGGCGGATGGTGCGGTAATGCTTCACTACATCCATCCCATTCACCTGCGCGTTCCCTTTATCAGCCAGCAGCAAAGTAGTGAGTATGCGGAAGAGGGTGGATTTGCCTGCACCGTCAGGACCAATGAGGCCGAACAGCTCTCCTTCATCCACGGTGAACGAGATGTCGTGCAGGGCCTTCAGGTCCCCGAAACTTTTATGGATATGTTCTACTACGATGGGTTGCATACGCGATTATTTAGCGATCCTCATTTCTCCCGGCATGCCGATCTTCAGGCTGCCGTCGTTCTGTACCCGCACTTTCAGGGCATACACGAGATGCACCCTTTCTTCGCGCGTCTGGATGGTTTTGGGGGTAAACTCCGCTTCCGACGCGATCCAGCTCACGGTGCCGGGCAGGCTTTTGAGCGTGCCGTCCGGCTGGTCCAGCTGTACGGTCACCTGCTGGCCTGTTTTGATGCGTGAAAGCTGGTTTTCGCTGATGTAGGCACGGAGGTACATGGTTTGCAGGTCCGCGATCTTGTACAGCGGTTTTCCATAGCTCACCACTTCCCCTTTCTCCACGTATTTCACGAGCACGGTGCCGCCAACGGGGTTGACTACACGCGATTGCGCGAGCTGCTCCTTCACCTGTTCCACCTGCACCTGCAAAGGCTGCGTTTCGCTGGAAATGCCCGTCACCTGGGTGCTGAGCGAGGAAGCGGTGGATGCGTACTGTTTCTCCAGCACCGCGATCGCCGCGTTGATATCATCCAGCTGTTTGGGTGTGGCGGCATTGGCTTTCAGCAGGTTCTCGATGCGCGTTCTTTCTTTCTGCTGCGTGGCGATCTGCTGGCTGATCACAGCGAGCTGCGGGGAAACATCCGGCGTTTTGCTGAGCACTGCTTTGATATTGGCCCCCAGCTGGTCCTTCCGCAATTTCAGCTGGATGGAATCGATCCCTCCCACCAGTGTGTTAGCGGCCAGCACAGCGCCTTCTTCCACATCAAAGCTCAGCAGCCGGCCGGTGGCTTCGGCGGATACGATCACTTCGGTGGATTCAAAATTTCCGTAGGCGTCCGCCACGTCGTTGTTGTCGGTACAGGCGGTAAGGCCGAGGGAAATGGCGATGGCCGTTAAGAACACCCGTAGCTCGCCGGACTGTGTGTTATTTATCCTGGCCGTTTTTGCCTGCGCAGAATGCCTTTTAAAAGGATGGCCGGAAGGCTGTATGTTAGTGATGCTTTTCATGTTTAATATCCTTTAATAACCTGGTAATTGATAGTTGCATATACCCACTGTATCTCGTGGGTCTTTTGGGTGATCAGGGCCTGCGTTTCGGCGAACAGGTCGCTGAGGTAATCGTGCACGGTGAGCACACCATTGTCCAGCTGCGCGGCGGATACGTCTTTCACTTTCGTGCGCAGCGCTACGATCTCCTTGTCTTTTTCCATGGCCGAAGCAAGACTGCTGATCTCGCCCGATTGCTGCAGCAGTTGCGATTTCGTTTGCAGTGTAAAGGTCTCGGACTGCGATTGCAGGGATTGTTCCTGCACCCGCAGGATGTCTCGCTCGGTGCGGGTCTGGCGCCAGTTCCAGAGCGTCCATTGCAGGCGGAGGCCGCCGATGTAATAGAAGTCGAAACGGTTGTCAAGCATGTTCAGGCCTGGCCGGCCGTAGCCGCCCTGCGCGAAGGCGCTCACTTTCGGGAGGGCCTTTGTGCCGGTGAGCTTTGATTGCCGGCGGAGCACGTCTGTTTGCAGGCTGTAGAGGCCCAGTTCCGGGCGTTGAATATTTTGATCAGCGTTGCCGGCGGGCTGCGGCAGCTCGATGCTTTCCATTTCACGTGTATCCTTCCCCGTTAGCAGCCCCAGGATGCTGAGGGTGGTGGCTTTGCCGGTAGTAGCTTCATCGAGTTGCTGCTGCGCCTTCAGCAGCTCTGCTTTTAAAATGTCTACCTGGCTGGCCAGCACGGTGCCATTGTCTACCCCGGCCTGGAGGCGCTCCATGCGTTGTTTCACTTCCTCCATCATTTGTTTGCGGGCGGCAATGTGCTCGTTCCAGATAAGGGCGTTGAAGAATACCTGCATCACCTGCTGGCGGAGCTTATGCATTTCCACTTCCACTTTTTGTTTTTCCGCCTGCTGCTGCGCCAGCTGCAACCCGCGCTGGCTGCTGGTTGCGCCGCCATCGTATATCGCCTGCTTCACGTCCAGCGTCATGTTGTACTGGTCTTTGGGCAGCGTGGGAATGTTTACATTCGGCAGCTTGATGGGGATGGTCACCACATCGGACTGGTAAGTAGCCTTACCATTAAGCTCTACCTGCGGCAGGTAATTTGTCCTGATGTTGCGGAGTTGCAGGGCGGTCACCTGGTCTGTCACTTCCTGCTGCTTCAGCAGCGGGTAATGGCGCCGGGCGGCGGCCCAGGCTGAATCCAGCGTAAAAGGCTGCTGCGCGGAAGCCTGCAGACAGGCCATGAGCAAAAGCAGCGGGAGGAACGATCTCATAATTAACTCTTTTATTTAACTATTTGGTTAATTCCGGGACAAAAAAATATCAGGGCTCCAATGCATGAAGCACGAAGCTGCTGACGAATTTTTTTCTTTCTTCAATGAAGGTTTTGAACCGGGCGGGATCCATCTGGAACACGCCGGTGAGCAAGGGTTTGGCGGCAAAAGGAAACACGCACATGGAAATAATGCTGATCATGAGCTGCAGCGGATCTACCTTCCGGATATTCCCTTTTTCCGCTTCCATGGCCAGTTCCAGCATAAAAGCGCGGAGGTTTGGGAAAAGCGGGCCATGAAGGAATTGCTGCACCATCCTGTCCGGGTTCTGGTTGATCTCATGAAGCACGAACAGCGGCAGGTAAGGATTTTCGCTGATGGAAGTGATGTAGTTGTCTACCGCCGCCACGATCTTCTCTTTCCACGGCATATCCCCGGCGAAAATGGCGTTGACCCTGCCGAGGAGCATCTGCACCGCTTCGCCAAACACGATCTCGAAAAGTTTTTCCTTGCTGCGGTAATAATAATGCAGCATGGCCTTGTTGATACCCGCCTCATCCGCGATATCCTGCATGCGGGCGCCGCTGAGCCCTCTCTGCATGAATATTTTCCTGGCCGCTTCTATGATCTGTTGTTCGGTGGTATTGGTCGTTTGCATAGTTTAACTGAAATGTTTAACCATTTGGTTAATGCAAAGGTAGAGAAAAACGTGAAATAGCCAAATGATTTTGGAAATAAAACTCAAATCATTGATTTTCAGAATAAAAAAAAGCCGGAGTAAGATTACCCCGGCGGCTGTTACCTACAACTGTTTACTAAAGTATCTTGAGGGGTTAAAATGATTGAAGCACGGCTCCTACCCTTTGGTCAAACGTATCTACGCCATTATGTTCCACCCGGACCTCTTCCAGGAGTTTCATCAGCGTTTCATCATGTTCCGCCCTTTTGCCCGTTTTCAGGTCGATGTGCGTGAACCTGGACCAGAGAAAGGATTTCACTTTCTTTTTGTGTTCGTCCGTCATCCACATTTCCAGGAGGATGTGATGATTTGAAAAATCCAGCACGCGTGAATGGATATGCACTTTTTCCGCCACCATAGCGGGTTTGATGTAGGAGATCTGGTGCTGGGTGACCACCCATCCCAATCCCTTCGCGGCATAATCCTTCAGGTGAAGGTTGTAACTCTCCGCCAGGTGGTCTTCCCTGGCGTTCATAAAATAGTTGATATAAGACGCATTGTTCAGATGCCCGAACGGATCGCAGTCATTAAACCGCACGGTGTATAACGAAGACGGTTCCTTTACAGTCATATAGCATGGTTTTACAGCTTAAAGTTAGGCATTTGGTTAAATTTTAATGAACGCTTTTTAAAAATGCCGGAGCGGTGCGAAACCGCCCCGGCGATGCTTAGTGTCAATTTGTTTTTAACGCATCGGGTTACAACGGATAATGATGAAAATATGCAGTCTTACTTTTTAACCCAATAATTGGTGTACGGTCAACCCTCCATCAATGGTATATTCCGCACCGGTGATAAAGGATGCATCACTGGAAGCAAGGAATGCTGTCAGTTTTGCAACCTCTGCGGATTCACCGATGCGATTAAGCGGTACCCGCTCCGCGGATTTTTGCTGGAAGGAAGACACGCCCTGTTCGTCCAGCCCGGCTTTGGCCAGGATGGGCGTTTTGATCGGCCCGGGGTTCACCGTGTTCACACGGATACCGCGGGATGCCAGCTCACGGCTCAACGTACGGCCCAGTGAGTTGAGCGCAGCTTTGCTGGCAGAGTAAACGCTTGCGCCGGGCATACCGGTGAAAGCATTCACGGATGATAAAAGAATAATGGAAGCCCCGTCGTTCAGCAGCGGCAGGAACTTTTGAATGGTGAAGAATGCGCCTTTGAAATTCACATTCATCGTTTCGTCAAATTGCTCTTCGGTTACGTCGTTCACAGATGCAAAGTTGCCGATGCCGGCGTTGACGAACAGCACGTCAACTTTACCATATCGTTCCTTCACCGTGTTTACCAGTTTCTCGGAGTCTGTGATGCTCGCCTGGTTTGCGGTCACGCCCAGTGTACCGCTTCCCAGCGCGGAGGCAGCCGCTTCTACAGCATCGCGGTTGCGCCCGGTGATCACCACTTTCGCTCCCCTGGCAATGAATTCCTCAGCGGTGGCGAGGCCTATCCCGCTGTTGCCGCCGGTTACGACCGCTACTTTATCTTTCAAGGTGCTCATTGTTTGTGTTTGAATTGTGTGTGTGATACTTGTATTGATTTATTTAAAAATTTCGATATTTTAAGGCAAAAAAAATCAGCTGAGCTGAAGGAAGAACATAGATAACTGTTTCATCATCTCCCGGTTGATAGTCAGGTTCACGTTGCGCCCCTCTTTGGAGCTGATCAGCACCCCGCTGTCTACCAATATCTTGATATGATGCGAAACGGTGGGTTGTGACAGGCAGGTGAGATCCTGGATGGCGCCGCAACAGATACTACACTCCTGCCTGGCTATCTGCATAAGTATAGCCATCCGGTGTTTATCTGAAAGTGCGTTCGCCGCCTTCACTATCATCGCTTCGTCTATGATCATGATGCAAATATAGGTACTTTTTTGAAATATCGAAATATATCGATCTATTTTTTCGGCCTGCCTGCCAAAAAATTCCTTCCCCCCGGGAACCGGAACAGGAAACTGGCCACCAGCAACCTTTTTCGGCATTCCCAAGCCTAAAGCAGGGGGCTGAACAGCCTCACAACCGCCTCCCCCAGCCGCTTCCACCGCCCGCGCGACCGCCAGTCTTCCAGCAACAGCTCATTGCTGTACAGGCAATCCTGCAAAAAGACCTCCGTCATCTTCCAGTTCGCCTCTTTACTATACACAAATGCATTCACCTCGAAATTGAAATCAAAGCTGCGGATGTCCATATTCGCTGTGCCCACCACCGTCAGGTTATCGTCTACCACCATGGTTTTGGCATGCACGAATCCCCTGTTGTAGCGGAATATCCGTACGCCGGTAGCCAGCAGGTCTTCATAAAAAGATTCCGCCGCCTTGTTCACCACCCGGCTGTCGCTCACACCCGGCACCAGCAGCCGCACGTCCACCCCTGAAAGCGCCGCCTGCTGTAAAGCATTCAGGATAGGCTCATTGGGAATGAAATAAGGCGTAGTGATGTATACAGACCGTTGTGCCTGGTTGATAGCCGCCAGGTAACTCAGCATGATGGAAGAACGTTCTGAATCCGGTCCGCTGGCTGCGATCTGCACCAGGTCTTTACCGGTAACGGGAATGTCCGGGAAAAAATCCTGCGTAATAGGCAGGTCTGCATCGGCGCAAAAGTTCCAGTCGCCCATGAACAGGAACTGCAAAGTATGCACGCCCTGCCCTTTGATGCAAAGGTGCGTGTCCCGCCAGAAGGGCCATTCAGGATGTTTGGTGCGGTATTTCGGGTCGTTTACATAACGGTCTGCCACGTTGATGCCGCCCACGAAACCGGTATGCCCGTCTACCACCACGATCTTGCGGTGGTTGCGGTAATTCAGCCGGTTGGCCAGCAGGCGCACACGGTAAAAAGGATACACTTCCACCCCCGCGGCCCGCATCTGTCGCAGGAAGCGGCGGTTGATGTCGGAGCTGCCGAAATCGTCGTAGATGAAACGCACTTCCACCCCTTCTTTCGCTTTTTGTTTCAGCACCTCCATCACTTCCGTACCGATGGTGTCTTCTTCAAAGATGTAATATTCCAGGTGGATGTGATGTTTGGCGGAGCGGAGCGCATCGAGTAAATAAGGGAATTTTTCGTCACCGTTCACCAGGAGAATGGCTTCGTTATCCGGCGTAATGGGCGACAGCGAATCGCGGAACAGCAGCTTTGCGATGCTGCTTTTGTTGGTCACCAGGTCAGGATGCTCCAGCAGTGTTTGCCGGTTTTCTTGGCGCAGGTATTCCTGCAGGCGTTCGCTGAGGCGCACATTGCTCATCCATTTGCGGCTGTAGATGCGGTTGATCCTGCGGTTTACACCGATGAGGAGGTAAACGGCCACGCCTATACCGGGAAGGAAGAACAGCAGGAGGAGATATGCGAGCGTTTTGCCGGTAGACCGTGTTTCGAGCAGTGCTTTGATAGCTACCAGGAAAGTGAGGCCGTAGAGGATAATGAGGCCGATGGACTGCCAGTGGTCTTTGAGGAATTGCAACATATCGCCGGCAAATTACGACATTTCGGGGCACAAAAAAGCCGTACTATACTGCGTGCATTCTTCTTCGTTATTTGCAGTATAATACGGCCACGGTCTTTAACGGGAACCTTAGTTGCTTCCGCCGCCACCGCCGCGGTTGCCACCGCGCTGGCGCATTGCTTCCATCTGTTCCTTGTACTTCTTGAATTGTTCTTCAGTGAGAATGCCTTTCACTTTCTCGTCCCTTTCGGCGCTCATTTTCTGGAACGCTTCACGGTCCATGCGGCCGCCGCCTGCCTGGGCCTCTTCACGCTTTTTCTGCATGTCTTTGAACGAGTTGGTGAACACGGTGTCCAGCCTGGCAACCTGGTCTTTGTTCAGCTGCAGCTCGGTGGTAAGGCGTTCCAGCGTGGCTTTCACACGTTCTTCCACGGTGCGGCGCTGACCGCCGTTCCCGCCGCCCTGCTGGGCAAAGGCAGCTACGTTCACCGCCAGCAGAAATGCCAGCACAAACAGGATCTGTTTCTTCATGTTGTGATTGTTTAAGGGTTTTGGAGGTATTATATTTTTAAATGCTCATGATCATCGTTTCAGGCTGTCTTCCCTCGGGGGACTTTTCCTGAAGTTGTTCATCTTCTTCATCACATGCTGCACTACTGAGTCGAAATGCGGCAACTGCTCCGGCGTGCACAGGCCGCGCACTTCGCGGAAGTGACGGTAGGTTTGCAGGTCTATCACCACCTGTTTGGCGCCAATGGAATCCGCTGCTGCCATTAGCACCGAATCGGGCACGGAATTTTCGTTCAGGAGTTTATAGAAATTATCCCTGGCGGTGCGCAGCTCCCCGAAGGAAGGTTTCAAACGCTCCCAGTGCTGGTCTTTGAGTTGTTTATACTGGTCCAGCTGTTGTTTGCTGAAGCCTACCTGCTTTTCCAGCAGCTGCATTACTTCCCCGCCTCTGCCCCGGTTGCTGCTCCTGGCGTCATCGGGTTTGTTCCAGACAAAGAAAAAAAGCAGGAGGAGGTTCGTCAGCAAGAGGATGATCACCAATACGCCCAGTACTTTATTCCGCGCGAATGCTTCCTTCATTATTGTTCCGGTTTTTCTAACTCATAAAAATTGGCGATACCGAACTGGTATTCCTCATCTGCAAATGCCTGCTGCAGGGCTGCCTGCTCCTGGCGCCCGGTGGTGGGCAGGTTCAGGGCGAACATCACGCCATTTACGGCCAGGATCAGCGCCAGTGCTGAAAATGCAACGGAAGGGCGGCTGATGATGCCGATGAAGCGTTCCCATGCGTCCGTCGGTTCTTCGCGCATGCGCGCCAGGCGGGCCTGGAGACGGGTAAAAAAGAAATCCCCCGGCTCCGCCCGCTGCACTCCGTCGAGGCTGCCGAGCGTCCTGTTTATTTCCTGTTCTATGTCACGTCTCGCTTTCATAATCGCTGTATTTAATTTAGACGATAATTATGCTGAATACTTGTATTTAATCCTGATTTCTGTAATAATCTTCCAGCTGGTCCCGGAGGTTCTGCTTGGCGCGGTGCAGCAGCCCTTCCACGGCAGACACGGAGGCGTCCATGATCCCGGCTATCTCCTTGGAACTCAGGCCTTCCAGCTTGTTGAGCACGAAAGCGGCCTTCTGGCTGTCTGGCAGGCGGGCAATGGCTTTGAAGAGCAGCTGAGCCCTTTCTTTATTGGCCAGCTCCACCCCGGGGTGGTGAAATTCAGGGGGGTCGATCACCAGTTCATTCTGTGCCCCAAACAGGCTGTATACTTTCCCCCAGCGCTTCTTCCGCGTCTTTTTCCGCAGGAAATCAAGGCATTTGGTGACCGTGATGCGGTACAGCCAGGTGGATATCTGTGATTCTCCTTTAAAGGTCCCGATGGATTCAAACACCTGCATGAACACTTCCTGCGACACATCTTCGGCATCCGCTTCATTTTGCAGGATGCCGAGGGCGGTGTTGTACACCATCCCCTTCCACTGAGCCACCAGTTCCTTAAAGGCGGCTTCACTGCCCTGTTTCAGATGTGCTATGATATCCGTCAAGCTGCTTGCATATAGATGTTAAAACGGCATTAGAAGTCGCGGCGCATACCGCCCGGAGCGCCCATTCCACCGGGGCCCATTCCGCCCGGGGGGCCGTCTCCCCTGCCTTCGCGGTTCCAGCGGCGCTGCTCTCCACCGCCTTCAGGCATTTTCAGCTTCCCGAAGTTCTTTAGCCGGTAAGTAAAAGTAAGCATAAAATATTGGGTAAGCACGGAGTTCTGCTCATCCACAATGTCCAGCCCGTTCACGGTACGGTTGATGCTGCGGTTCTGTTTCAGGAGGTCGAATACAGACAGGCGGAGCTCTCCGCGCTGCTCTTTCAGGAATTTTTTGCCCACGCTGGCATTCCACAGCACGAAACGCTGGTCGAAACCCGCTCCCAGCCCCTTGGTAAAGGTATAGTTGATCTCGTTCTGCAGCACAAACCCGCTTTTGGACAGCAGGTTCACGCTGGCGCTGGCATTATGGGTGGAATAGTTACTGTTGTTTTCGGGCTGGATGGTGTTGTTCACCACGTTGAACATGGCGTTGTACGACAGGTTAAAATCGATATACTCGCTGATATTGCTGCTCAGGCCGGCGCCCAGGTTATAGTTGTAGTTGTGCGTAAAGCCTGCCAGCGAGTTGGTAACGCCGGGGATCTTGCTGTAACCCACGCTTGCGTTCACGTTCAGGTTCGATTTGATGAACTTCACCGGCATGGCCCAGGTAAGGCTGGTCCTCCCGCTGAAATACCCGTCCATATTGATCGGCTTGGAAAGCCTGCCGCCCACTTTCAGCGTATCGACGGGGGTAAGCAGGGAATCTTTGCCGCTGGTGGGCGTATAAATGGCGTTGGCGATGTAATTGCTGTTCGTTTGTACGTTCACGTTGGCAAACAGGTTCTGCCCGTTCTGTGTGTTGGTGTAATTGTAACGGCCCATCACGCTGTGCCCGAACTGCGGGTTCAGGTTGGGATTACCGATAGATACGTTGGTGAGGCCGGAGTAAATGTACACGTCCTGCAACTGGTCTATGCCGGGCTGATTAGTGCTGGCGCGGTAGAACACGCGGATGCGGCTGTATTCGCCCAGCTTGTACATCAGCATGGCATTGGGCAGTATGTTCTGGTAGCTCTGTGTGGCGTAGTTCTTTGTCGGGTATTCCCTTTTGGTCTCCATTTCCGCGTACTGGTAGTTCACACCCACCATCAGCATCCTGTCGCGGTTGCCCAGGCGGTAGCTGAGGCCGGCGGATTGCGTGTTGTAGCGGTTGCTGAACATGTTGGACTGCTCGGGGTCCAGGATGTTGTAATCCTTGCCTGTGTAGTCGTACTGATATGCCCGGCGGTCGGAGTTGTTGGTAGACCAGTTCGGGTTATAGTTCACCTGCAGCTGGCCGGATTTGCCGATGGGCTCGGTATAGGCGACGTTCACGCCGTAGTTCTGCCCGTCGCTGAGGGGCCTTACGCGCTGGCGCAGGGAATCATTGTCCTGCGGGTTGCCGGGGTATACCAGGTCGCTGTTGGTGAACGATTCGCCGCTGCGGTCGTTGGTCCTGGCGCTCAGGCCCAGGGTAATGGTGCGGCCTCTTTTGGCGAACGCATGCCGGAAGGTAAGGTTGCCGTTGAGGTTATAGCCTGAATTGTCGCTGGTGCTGCCGCTCAGGTTCCTGCTCAGCAGCGTATCTGCCATAAACGTATTACCCATGGAGTTGGAGAACCGGTCGTTTTGCTGGAAGCTGATGTTCGGCTCGAATATGATCGCGTTGTTGGAGTCTATGTTGTATTCCAGGCGCACATTGAAGCGGTGGTTGTAGTTATGGCTGCCGCTGAGAGAGGTATCGTTCTCCAGCTGGATGCCTTTCTGGAACTGCGTTTGCGTGCGGGTGATCTCCGTATTGCTGCTGTTGGAGTTATTGAAGAAATAACTGCCGCTGAAGGTCACCTTTTTGCCCCAGTTATCGTTGAAGTTGATACCGATGGAGTTGGTCTTGTTCAGCCCGCTCTGGCCGCCGGTCAGGAAGTTGCTTCCGCCACCGCCGCCGAAGTTGCCGCCGCCGCCACCACGGCCGCCGCCACCCCTGGGCCCACCGCCGCCACGGCCGCCGCGGCCTGAAGCCGCGCTCTGCACGCCCAGCAGGTCCTGCGAGGAGAAGTTCTGCTGGTTCACGTTATTGGCCATGCCCAGGATGGTAATGCGTTTGTTGTCTTTGAAGAAGTTTACGCTGCCGCCCGCGGAATAACGCTGATCCGTACCATAGCCTGCATACACCTTCCCGAAGTGGGCGTTGCGCATTTCAGCGCGGGTCACGATGTTGATGGCTTTCACGGCGTTGCCGTCGTCGAAGCCGGTGAAACGTGCCTGGTCGCTCTGGCGGTCGAACACTTCTATTTTGGAAATGGCGTCTGCCGGGAGGTTCTTCAATGCCATAGCGGCATCGTCGCCGAAAAAGTCCTTCCCGTCTACCGTTACTTTCTTCACTTCCTCGCCGCCCGCCTTCACGGTACCGTTTTCTACGGTAATGCCGGGCATCTTCTTGATAAGGTCTTCCCCGCTGGCGTCAGGATTCACTTTATAGGCGTCCGCATTGTATTGCAGGGTATCGCCTTTTTGCTGGCTGGGCGGCACCTGGCCTTTGATCACCACTTCTTTCAGGTCGCGGCTGCTCTTGGGCATCATAATGACGCCCAGGTTCTGCGTTTCGGCCTGCAGCATGATCGCACGGGTCAATTCCCCGTAACCCACGTAGGTAATGGTGACAATATAAGGTTTCGCTGAGAGGCCGGTGATCTCGAAAGCCCCGTCCCTGTCGGTAATAGCCTGTTTCTTAAATGCGGCGTCTTCCGGGGAGCTCAGCCTGATGGTGGCGTTCCTCAGCGCCGTGCTGTCTCCTTTATCCTTCAACACTCCTTTCAGCACAAGGTTCTGCGCGAATGTTAACTGAGCGCAGGTCAGTAAAAGCAAGGTAAAGATCAATGCATGCCGCATACTTTGGTTGTTATTCTGATTGATTGGACGATAATACCGTCCAAAACCTTTGAAACAACTGAAAAAAAAGACAGTTGCCGGGATATCAGGCAACTGTCTATCAGGAAAAGTTTAAAAAGTCGTTATTGCGCGCCTTTCACATAGGTATCCAGCCACTGCGATTGTTCCCAGAGCATGTGCAGCAGGTTTTCCCGGGCGGAATAACCATGGCTTTCAAACGGCAGCTGCACGTAACGCACGGTGCCGCCGTGCCCTTTGATGGCGTTGTACAGCCGTTCGCTCTGGATGGGGAATGTGCCGGAATTGTTATCCAGTTCACCGTGGATCATCAGCAGCGGCGTTTTGATCTTATCGGCAAAGCTGAAAGGGCTCATATTGAAGTATACTTCGGGCGCTTCCCAGTAAGTACGTTCTTCCGCCTGGAAGCCAAAGGGCGTGAGCGTTCTGTTATAAGCGCCGCTGCGCGCGATGCCGGCTTTGAACAATTTCGTATGTGCGAGCAGGTTAGCCGTCATAAATGCGCCATAGCTATGGCCGCCTACTGCCACGCGGTTGCTGTCTCCGACGCCCATTTTGGCCAGCGCCTGGATAGCGGCGTGGGCGTTGAGGTAGAGCTGGGGAATGAATTTATCATTCGGCTGGCTGTTACCTTCGCCTACGATGGGCATTTCGGCATTGTCGAGAATGGCGTAGCCGCGAGTGACCCAGAAGATGGGGCTGCCATAACCCACACGGGTGAAGGTATAGCGCGAACCCCTTACCTGTGCTGCATCTGCGGCGGATTTATATTCACGGGGATAGGCCCAGACGAATACCGGCAGCGGACCGTCCTTTTTGGGATCGTAACCTTTGGGCAGGTACAGGTCGCCGGTGAGGTTGATGCCGTCTTCCCTTTTGTAAGAGATCTTTTGTTTGGAAACGCCTTCCATCGCTTTGTACGGATTGCTGAAATCCGTAACGGGCGTGCCTGTGAGCGAGCGTTTGCGGAGGTCGCGGATATAGTAATTGGGCACTTCGGTCTGGCTTTCACGGGAGGTGAGCATGATCAGCTTCTCCGGGTCCAGGGCTTCCACTACGTATTCATAAGTGTTGGCCGGGCAGCGCCAGAGGATGCTGCCTTTGCCGGTTTTCAGGTTGTAGCTCTGCACAAAGGGCATGTCTCCCTCCGGGGATGCGCCCTGGGAGCGCATGAGCAGCTCGCCGTTCTTTTGGATGAACAGCACCGGCCTGTCGTACTGGTTGCGGATGGTGAAAGGCGTGCCAATGTCGCTGTACGCATCGTTGCTGCTTTTTTCGAACAGCGAATCGAGCTTGCCGGTGGTTTGATTGTAGATGCTGTAGCGTTCTTTCCTGTCCGCAAACATGGATTCGTGCACGAGGGCTACTTCTTTATTGCCCCAGGTTACGTTATCGAAGCGGCGTTTGGTGCGGAAGAGCTCTTTCGGCGCAGCGTTGCCTGTTACATCGGTGGCATATACGGCGTCGCGGTATTCGGCTTTTTGTTTGCCGAGGCCGCCATCCAGCGGTTTGGCGAAAATAACGGTGTGCGGCTCGTCCGCCTTCCAGGAGAAGTCGCGGGGCACGTCCATCACGTCGTCGAAGCCGATGGGTGCGCCTTCAGAAGAAGGATTTTTTGCAAGGTTCTTCACTTCACGGCCCTCCATATCCAGCACCAGCCAGCTGTGCGGGAAGCCATACATGGGCACAAGATAGGAATACGGCATTTCCACTTTCCGCACCAGCAGGTATTGTTTGTCTGGCGACACGCTGAAACCGCTGATCACGGCCGGCGAGCCCAGGTTCTTTTCTCCCTGCCCGTTGTTGAGCACGAACTGAGAAGTGGTCATGTAGGTGAACAGAGCTTCGTCGTACGGGGATTTTATCAAATCCTGGTAAGTGCGCGAAGCGGCTGCCCTGCCTTTACTTTCCTGTACCACCGGGCCTTTGGGCGCGGCGGGCGCGGCAGGAAGAGCACCGGCGCCCGCGGGTACTGTTTTGTAAATGAGCGTGTTATTGTCTACCCAGGCGAAAGCCGGTCCAGACGTGGCGTTGAGGGCAGCGGTATTTATTTTTCCGGCAGCTTTCGTTTCCACGTTTATAACGTAAAGGTCTACACGCTGCTGGCCGTAGTGCAGCAAAGCCACCTTCTTTCCGTCAGGGCTCCATTGCGGGTTATTGGACCGCAGGTCGCCGGGCAGGCCGGTTACGGGGAAGATCTCCTTGGTTTTGATGTGCTGCAGCTTCAGGTTGTTGCTGTAAGTGCCGCGTGTAGTGCTGAAGTTACGCGGGTTCAGGCGGAGGCCGGCAATGCGCAGCTCGGGCTCGGCCAGCTCTTCCACGCCGGGAAAGGAAATGCGTTCGGCCAGCAACAGCCATTCGCCGTTTCTCCCGACACTAACGCCGGGTGTGGGTTTGGCCAGCAACAGCTCCTCGATTACAGCCGGCGGGCGCTGGTAGGTAACCGCGTCTTGCGCAAAGGCGGCGCCGGAGGCCAGCAGGGCCAGTAAAATGAATGATGATCTCATAGCAGATTTTAGTTGTGTCTTTATTTTTACAGGATGTCTTCTTCTTTGACCAGGTTGTTTTTCAGGGCGTACATCACCACCCCTGCGGTGTTGCGGACGTTCATCTTTTCCAGTATCCGGGTGCGGTAGCCCTCCACCGTGCGCTTGCTGAGAAATATGCGCTCGCCGATCTGCTGGGCGGTAAACTGCTGGCATATGAGCTTGATAATTTCCTGCTCGCGGTCCGTGAAAGTAATAACTTCTTTTTGCTTGTAGGGATTGAATTTGCTTTTCGCGATCATGCCTGCCAGCTTGGCGGAAGTGCTTTTGCAGTAATACACACGGTCTTCGTATACGCTGGTGATGGCGTCCAGTATCTCCTGTTTGTCCGCATTCTTGAGCAGGTATCCTTTTGCCCCGGCTTCGAGCATTTCCACGATCTGGTCTTCTTCGTCGAACATGGAAAGGGCGATCACGCGCACGTCGGGGTTTTGCTGCACCAGCAGGCGGGTTGCGGCGATGCCGTCCATGCGCGGCATCTTGATGTCGGTCATCACCACATCGGGCTTTTCAGCGTTCACCAGTTCCACCAGCTCGCGCCCGTCGGAAGCCTGGCCTACCAGGGTGATGTGTTCCTGCCGGGAAAGCATGAGCGCCAGCCCGTCCAGGAAGATCTCGTGGTCGTCCGCCACTACCAGCCTGATATCGTATTTCATGAAAGAGAATTGCTTAGGGTCGAGAAAAATATGGTTGCCTGCACAATATACAAATTATTTATCCCGGGGAGAGGATGTATCGCGGCGGATGTGCGGGATGGAAGTAAAATATCAGCGCCGGGGAATGCGGATGTAATAATGGGTACCCTCGCCGGGCGTGGAGCGGATGTTGATGGTGCCGTGCATGATGTCCGTCCTGATCTCCAGGCTTTTGAGCCCCAGCCCGCGGGAATCGCGGGTGGCTTTTTGCACGTTGAAGCCCTTGCCGTTGTCTTTGATCAGCACCAGCAGCTCTTCAGCGTCCTGGTTGAACCCAATGTCCAGCCGGGAGGCGCCGGCATGTTTGAGTGTGTTGTGGATGATCTCCTGCACGATGCGGAAAATGTGGATGTCCTGCTCGGCATTGGGTGTGATAGGGTTCATGGCGTATACGTGTACCTCCAGCAGCGCTTCCTGCCCGAGGTGGCCGCTGAACTCGCGGATGGCTTCCAGCAGGCCTTTCCGCTCCAGTGTATTAGGCAGCAGGTTGTGCGATATCTGCCGCATGCTGGTAATGATCTCGTCTATATACTTCGTGGATTTACTGATCACCTGGCGGTCGCGCTCGTCGCTCACTTCCACGCTGGTGATGTTGAGCTTTACGCTGGACAGCAGGGGCCCGAGGGAATCGTGGAGGTCGGTGGCTATGCGCTTCCGCTCGTTTTCCAGCGACCGGATCTCCGCCGTGATGCGCTCCCGCTGCAGGCGTATAAAACGGCGGTGGTAGCGGATGATGGAGGCGATAAAAAAGCTGATGATCACCGCCAGCAGCGAAGAGAGGAATATGGTGATATAAAGGATCCTGTTCTCCATGGGGTTACGTTATGCATTGAACCGTTTCGAAAAGTAGATGTCATCCCTTTCGGGCATGAAATATACAGCCACTGCATAAACAATATTAACGAATGCATTGATATAAACATAAAAAGTGAAGATCTTATTGGACAGCGGGGCGTTGTCCGGATCTATCAGCTGGGTGCCTTCCGTGATCAGGCTGTATACGCAGATGATGATGAACCCGATGCAGATCAGGAACTTCGCGTTCCTGAACAGGTTGCCCCGTTCGGCAATGAGATAGTTGATCTCGTTGATGGAAAGCAATACGGTCGTGAGCGAATAAAGGAAAATGAAGTAAGAGCAGATCTGGTTCTCAAGGTCGCCATACACGAGGTTTTCCAGCGTCCAGACCACCCCATAAAGCGCCAGCACCGTCCAGTACAATATCTTATGCTCCCTGAAAAAGCCCCAGGCGTAAAAGATGTACGCGATCACGACGGCCTCCACGAGGGTGTAGATATTGGTGGAAACGTAATTGCTGCGGATCAGCTTCACGCTGACGAAGCCTACCAGCTCGGAGGTGAATGCCAGCAGGAGGAATATCATGAAGGGCTGATAGCTGATGCGTATCCTGCTCAGTCGTACCAGCCCCATGATGAGTGGAATGACGATGGAAAAAGATAAAATGGAAGCGATAGTGTGGTTCATCTCGGCAACCGGTTACTCCAGGTGATCAGATCTAGGGATTCGTTAAGGGGCTTTCCACGTCGCACATGTGCGGGCAGCGCTGGCCTCTTTCAATGGCTTCGGCATCGTCCGGATAACCTGCCCTGGCCGATGAAATGCCGGGTATCCAGGTGTTGTAGTCCATGGCGAGGCGTTCGGTGATGTCTTTTCCTTTATCCGTTACCGGAACCAGTACGAAACAAACTTCCTTTTTCGGGTTGAGCCCAAGATACACGCGGAGGCCGGTGGCGCCGGGCTTGTTGAGGATGGCGGCGATAGCGTCCCTGTTAAAGAGTTCGCATTGGGGCATGTTGAAGTTGCTGTCCAGGTAAGCGGGGTTCTGCAACTGGCGGCTGAGAGCAACTTTGGCTTCGGCAAAGGCTTTGGTGTAGCCTTCGGCTTCTTTCATGCTGATCACGTGCTCCTTCACCCTTTCCCCGTTTACGGGAATTTTACGGTTCAGCTCCCGGTATATGAAGACCGCCAGCAGCAGCAGGACGATCAGCCAGGGCACGAGGTTTGATCTTTTCATAACAGTTTGAGGTTTTATGTGAGTGAATGCAATTTACAGTTACAAGGACGATTAGTACCAGGTAGAACTTCCCGAATATTAGCGTATAAATACGGATGGAAATCTTGTTATGCACATGGGGCGTACGATATGGCCTGCTACAAGATAGGGATTTTCCTTAAATTAGGGTATGGATCCCATAGACGCCTATATCGCCAGGGCTGCCCCCTTTGCGCAGCCTATCCTGGAGCACCTCCGCAACCTCGTGCATAAGGCCTGCCCGCATGCCACCGAAGCTATGAAATGGAGCTTCCCGCATTTTATGACGCATGGGGATAACCTGTGCAATATGGCGGCTTTCAAGCAGCACTGCTCTTTCGGTTTCTGGAAAGGCAGCCTGCTGGAAGACAAACAAGGCATCATTGCCCTCGAAAATAAGGAAGCCATGGGCAGCCTGGGGAAGATCACTTCACTGGAAGACCTTCCGCCGGATAAGGTGCTGATCGCTTACCTCAAAGAGGCGGACAAGCTGAACAAGCAGGGCATCAAAGTGAAAAAAGAGCCCACCGTCAAAAAGGAGCTGGTGGTTCCGAAGGAACTGACTGCCGCACTAAAGAAAAACAAAGCCGCACAGGCGGTCTGGGACAGTTGGAGCTATTCCCATAAAAAAGAATATTCCGAATGGATCAGCGAAGCCAAAACCGACGCCACACGCGAGAAACGGCTGGCGCAGGCGGTGGAGCAGATCGCGGAGAAGAAGGACAGGAACTGGAAATACAGGTGATCTTATTATAAAAAAGGGCCGGCAATGCGCCGGCCCTTCTCATTATTTATGTCCTGCCACCCGTCCCATCACGGGATCGCTAAAGCTGGCCTTGCCTGTTTCAACATGCCCGGCAAAGCGGTATTCCGCATCATATTCCGGCAGCTCCAGGGTAATGTCGTACCAGCCGCGGGTAGCGGAAAGACTGAATGTTTCCGTATAATTTCCCTGCACAGACAGTTTCTTCGTTCCGCGGGCATGAGCATGCGATACCTCCACTTTCACCGGTTTTTTCTCCCGGCTGCCGATCGTCAGCACAAAATCACCCTTGGCATTATAATCACCCTTTATCTCTACAGGCGGAACCTTCCCGCTGACGCCCTTGAACGCCCTGAAGAACCCGTTGGGCCCGTATACGCTCAGCTCCTCTCCCGTCCATTCATCCGTAAGCGTATCGCCTGCGGTAACAGCGTAGGAACGGTTTTCCATCTTCGCGCCGTATACAGAAAAGGGTGCGCCCGCGCTCCGGGCTTTGAATAATTTATTGCGCGCTTCGAGCGTGAGGTGCAGCGTGCCGTCTTTCCCCGGGAGGATGTGCGCGTTCAGTTCATACGGAATGGCGCAGGCCGGGCGGATACCCTTTTCCTGCTCAGGCATGTATTCCGCGGCATCGGTAATATTGCCGGTTACAGGTTTGAAGTTGGAAGGCGCGGATTTGAACTTCGCGTTGTAAATGGTCTCAATGAAATGTTCCTTTTCCAGCGAAGCCGGCGTGTTGATCTTTTCGCCGTTCCATGGCCTGAAGATAGAGGTCAGATCGCCGCAAACGGCGCGCCGCCAGCTGGAAATGTTATCCGTCTGCACTTTTGTTTTCAGCTTGTGACTGAAGAAATGCTCAAGGAATTGCAGGTTGGAAGTGTGATCGAACACCTGTGAATTCACGAACCCGCCACGGCTCCAGGGCGAGGCCACTACCAGCGGCACGCGGTAACCCAGGCCGATGGCGCCTTCCCGCATGCCTTTGCCGGGCGCCTGTGCGTCTTTATGCACCCATTCCAGCGAAGCGTCTATCCCGGCGGACACTTTCCCCGCTCCCGCTGCGGGCGCGGTAAAGGGCGGCACGTGATCAAAATAGCCGTCGTTCTCATCATAGGTGAGAATGAAGATGGTCTTTTTCCATACTTCAGGGTTCTGCGTGAGGATGTCCATCACTTCACTCAGGTACCAGGCCCCGTACCAGGGCGCGCCGGGATGGTCCGAAAAGTTCTCCGGCGCCACGATCCACGACACGGCAGGCAATTGACCGCTTTTTACGTCTACCCGGAACTGGTGCAGGATGTCGCCTTTCGGCAGCTGCACTTCCCGCTCCGTTTCCCCGTCTTTGTATTGCAGGCGCGAAAGTGAATGATAATCCGGATCGCCGGCATTGGTGGTGAAGGCTTTTTTATGCAGTTGCTGCTCAGTGGCAGGCAGTGTGTTGAAAGGTTTTTCTTCCACGCGCTTTAACGTATCCAGCGCGTATTGCAGCACTCTTTTCTGCCTGGCGATCTTTTTTTCCTGGTCTGCATATGCTTTGGATTCTTTCTCCATGCCGGTCAGTTCTTTTTCAAGACCGGCGAGCTGGGCAGGCCCATCCTCCTTCACTTTCCGGAGCCAGGCCAGGTGCGGCTCATGATATTCCACGTGGTATTGGGTGAACCATTCTATCGGGTTGTCCGTGAAATTGGCCAGCCAGGAGTCCTCTTCTCCCTCAAACCCTACGCCCACGCTAATCTCGTTCTGATAGATCTTCCAGCTGACGTTGTGCTGTTCCAGTATCTCGGGAAAGGTTTTCCATTTTGCCCATTTGCCGTAGTCCACATCGGAGTTCCAGACGTTGGCCTTTACGTTGGGATGCTGCTCTTCGCGGATAGTGCCGGTCCAGAAGTAAAGCCGGTTGGGCGTGGTGCCGGTGAGCGAAGAGCAGAAGTGCTGGTCGCACACGGTGAAAGCATCTGCCAGCGCGTAATAGAACGGGATGTCTTCCCGGTTGTAATAGCCCATGGTGAGGGGCATCCCGCGGTATTCAGGATGGCCGGAGCGTTTGACGTCCAGCCAGCGGTCATATTTCCCGTTGTTGCGGGCATCCACCTGGTCGCTCCAGGAATGCGGCAGGGCGCTCATCCACGTGGCCTTGGTGTCTTTGATGTCCATCCGGAAAGGCGTGTAATATTCCCCTTTTTCATTTTTCTGAAAAAAGACATTAGGCGCGCCTTCCGTTTTCAGCGCGCGGGGATCGTTAAAGCCGCGCACGCCTTTGAGCATACCGAAACAATGATCAAAAGAGCGGTTCTCCTGCATGAGGAACACGACATGCTCCGCATCGAGGTAAGTGCTGCCCGGGGCAGGGTTGATAGCCATGGCGCGGCGGATAGTATCCGGCAGCATGGTGGCGAGGCCGCCGGCGCCCGTAAGCAGCGCGGCTTTGCGAAGAAATTCCCTTCTTGAGTCCATATTGATTGCCAGGTTTTGAGTAGCTACCCGGCCAAAATAACAATAATTCCGGAATGGTGGCCGGTGCTGCTGTTAAATCCGGGTGATCTTTACGCGCGGGGATTTCCTACTTTTGCAAAAAAGAACATATGGGCATAGCGGACAAACTCTTCCAGATGAAGAATGAAAAAGCAGCGGCTAACCTGAAAGCCGGCCAGGACTTCCTGGAAGCGAACAAACAGAAACCGGGGATAACGGCCCTGCCGAGCGGCCTGCAATACGAGGTGATCACGGAAGGTACCGGCCCCAAACCTTCCGCCACGAGTAAAGTAACCTGCCACTACCATGGCACGCTGATAGACGGCACGGTGTTCGACAGCTCGGTGAAACGCGGCCAGCCCGCTACCTTCCCGCTGAACATGGTGATCAAGGGCTGGACGGAAGGGCTGCAGCTGATGCCGCAGGGCAGCAAATGGCGCTTTTTCATCCCGGCAGACCTTGGGTATGGCGACCGCCAGGTAAGCGCCCAGATCGGCCCCAATAGCACGCTTATTTTTGAAGTGGAGCTGCTGGGGATCAGCTGAGGTTTTTGAAATGATTTTCCCATAGCCCGGTTGCGTGTAGCGGCCGGGCTTTTTTGTGTGGATGCGTATTGCAAACAATATCCATTGTGCTTACATTCGTTTCATAAATCTCACCCCCTATGATCCATGCGTCCCGCATCCTCCTGTCGCTCATGCTGCTGCTTAACCCGGAATGCGGACTGGTTGCCTTCGGCCAGGTCCAGGAATATGTGGCAAAAAATGCCGTGCCCGTCAGGAGCATTGATATGCATGATACCGGCTATGCCGATCTCGCCCCTTTGGCCGGCGCCATTGGCAACAAAAGGATCGTTATGCTCGGCGAGCTGTACCATGGAGACGCCACGGCTTTCCGGGCAAAAGCCCGGCTGATCAGGTTCCTGCATGAAAAAATGGGGTTTAACGTATTGGCTTATGAAGCGGATTTTTTTGCACTGAACCATGGCTGGGACGCCTACAAAGCAGGTAAAATTTCCATCGACAGCTTAATCTACCTGTCCATATACCCCATTTGGACGCAGTGCAATGAATGGCAGCCGGTGCAGCAATACGCCAGGGACTGCGCGGGCGGCCGGGAGCTGAAGCTAACCGGTTTCGACAACAGGGGGTACAGCGGTTACGGCCTGAAACACCTGGCAGCAGCGATCCGCTCCTATTTAGATTCATCGCAGATCCCGTTCACGAAAAGTACTGCCTACGGCGACTATCTCAAATATCTCAGAGCCGCCCCGCGCATAACCGGAGGCGCCCAGCGGGGGAAGATGGACAGCCTCATTCATTATACAGCGCTTATTTTAAAGCAACTGCCCGATAGCGCCAGGAACTCCTTCTACGGAAAACTGATGGAAAGCCAGCTGGCCTTTTATAAGATGGACATTTATTATAAGTTCGACAGCATCTATTCAAAAACCGGCAAAGACTATCCCCTGCATGACCTGCAAATGGCGGAGAACTTAAAATGGCTGGCAGCGACTAAGTATGCCGGTGAAAAGATCATTGTCTGGGCGCACAACATGCATATTGAAAAAGGGAATGCAGCGGCAACGCATCACAACCAGTATAACAGCATGGGATATTACTTTACGCAGGATACCGCATTGAACGCACAGGCGTACATCCTGGGCTTTACGTCTTATGCAGGGGAGGGAAAACTGCAGCTAACCAGGCCGGGTGAGAAAGTCACAAAGCCACCGAGAAAGAGCATTGAAAACTGGTTGCACCAGCGCGGGCACCCTTTTTCGTTCCTTGATTTCAGCCGGTTGGAAAATGAAGCGCCCTTTTCCATGAAAACATATATCAATACTGAATTTGAAGCCCCATGGAATAAATACTATGATGGTATATTCTTTATTGACGAAATGGCGCCCTGTACCGGCCTCCAATAAGATATCCAAATAAAAAGCCTGCCGCACCGGGTAGCTCCCGCACGGCAGGCTTGCACATTTAATCAATACCGCTCTACTGCTGCAAAGGCGTATCCGGTGCCGGTTGCGGCGTGGCGGGCGCTACAGGCGCAGGCTCCTGCACGGGCTGATGCCTGTTATCGTGCATACGGCGGTCGTTTCTCCACTCCCTTTCATCGCAGCGCCAGCCGCCGTAATGGCCGTTATGGCGGGGGAAAGCGAAGCGCATCATCGCCACGTTCATGCCAATGAATAATACGATCGCCAGGATGGCTGCTACTTTGGTGATCCTGGCCAGCACAGGCCGTTTGGAGAAGCCTCCGAACACATACCCGATGATAAATACCATGCAGGCGGCAAACAGTATGCGTAAGAAAATAATGAATGCGAGTCCCATGATCGTTAGTTTTTGCAGTGAATAATCTTGATGCTGATACAAAACTAAACCAATGCAGGACTGCATTCCCGGCATGTAGACGCACTGGGTAATTGTGTAGACGAAATGGTCAGCTGTTGCTTAAGCGCGTCACGTTTTCCTTGTAAGACTCGCTCACGGGTATCTCCGTTTTACCAATATACACCAGGTCGCGTTTGATCATCGTGATCTTGGAAGCGGCCACCAGGTAGGATTTATGAGTACGTATGAAAGCGCCCGCCGGCAGCTTCTCTTCCATCGCTTTCATGGTCATGCGCGTGAGCACGGGTTTAGGGGAAGAAGTGAGATGTATCTTGATGTAATCTTTCAGGCCCTCGACGTATTCAATATCCGATACGGTTATTTTCACCTGCGTGTATTCCACGTTCACGAAGAAGTCCTGTGCCGGCGCAACCGTTGGTTTCTGCCGCAGCTTCAGCAGCTCGTCCGCACGGTTGCAGGCTTTCAGGAAACGCTCGAAACTGAAGGGTTTCAGCAGGTAATCCACCACCTGCAGGCTGTAACCTTCCAGCGCATATTTTTCATACGCCGTAACGAGTATCGTAAGCGG
Organism: Chitinophaga sp. YIM B06452; assembly: GCF_039655965.1. Lineage (NCBI taxonomy): Bacteria > Pseudomonadati > Bacteroidota > Chitinophagia > Chitinophagales > Chitinophagaceae > Chitinophaga > Chitinophaga sp. YIM B06452. The sequence continues at coordinate 513,058 of NZ_JAWLKY010000002.1, forward strand.
CGGGTTTTGCAGCGATTGCAGGAATTGCAGGCCGCTCAGGCCGGGCATCTGGATGTCCAGGAACATAAGGTCCACCTGGCCGGATTGCAGTGCCTCTACGGCTTCCATGGCGCTCCGGCAGGTTTTTACCAGTTGCAGGAACGGTATCTGCCGGATGTTGTCTTCCAGCAGCTCGCGGACCAGTTGTTCATCGTCTATTACAATACAGCGTATCATGTGAGGTACAGCGTTAAAGTTACATGAAATACCTTGTTGCGGTCGTTTATTTCCAGCCTGTGCTTGCCTTTGTACAGCATGTTCAGCCGCGCCTTTGCATTGTGCAGGCCGATGCCTGAGCTATCGTCTTTGCTCGCCTGTTCTTCAAACCGGTTCTTCACTTCCAGCACCATCACACCTTCATTTACCGTGAGCCGGATGCTGATCCAGGGCGTTTCCGCGGAGCCGGTGCCGTGCTTGAAGGCATTTTCAACAAAAGGGATGAGCAGCATGGGTTCTATGTCATAAGCCACTTCGCGGATATCTGTTTCATATTCAATTTTCACATCGTTGCCGAAACGCAGCTTTTGCAGTTCCACGTAGCTGTTGAGATATTCGATCTCCTTTTGCAGCGCCACTTTCTGCTGCTGCGTATCATACAGCATATACCGCATAAGCCCGGAAAGCCGTATGAGCGCGGGTTCCATCTGGTCCGACTTCTTGCGGGCCAGCGATACCAGGTTGGTAAGTACGTTGAAAAGGAAATGCGGGCTTACCTGTGAACGCAGGAATTTCAGCTCCGCGGCCATCTGTTCCGTGCGGCGTTCCTTCTGTTCTTTTTCATGGCTGATCCTGTCTGCCAGGATGCGGAACAGGAAACTGATCACCAGCGCGGCGAACGATGGCGCAAATATGAACCGGTACAATGTAAAATCCTTCAGCCCGCCAGGGAACCAGTTAGCCAGTATCTGCCATTTAAGCGGGATGGAAAGCCCTGCAAGCAGGAAAGCGGAAATAAAATACAGCCACCAGAAACGCCGGTTGAACAGCTTCGGCACCAGGAAATAAGCGTTGGTGTAAAAGATGGCCATGTGAATAAACCCCGAAAGCGAAAAGAACACCCCGGGAATGGAACCGATGCTGTAGCCGCTGGCGGCGGTCGATACCACGTAAGGCATCAGTATCATCGCGCTCCAGACGAGCACGTGCAGCGCGATGTTGATATATACTGACCGGGAAGTTGTTTTCATGGCAATAAAGATACGGCCCATATGGCTTATAACCGCCGTTGCGCAGGGGTTCCGTATACAAACCGGCTAAATGGCACGACTACACCGGCAATTGTGCAGACGTAACCGCCCGCCGTCTAAAAAAGAAAGGACCCGTATCAAAAACATGAAGTGGCAGGATACATCCGTTTTGTCGCGCAGATCGCGGGGATGGTCTACACCTGCCCTGCCTGCTTTCCGCATTGGGATAGCTTCGCTGAAAACCTAATGTATGAAACAAACAGTACTGATCGTGATCCTGACCCTGGTCACCATGCTACACGCCTCCGCGCAAATGCCCGGCAGGCCCGCCAATATCGGCCACTTATATGGTAAAGTAACGGATGCGCAGGGTAAGCCGCTGGCTGATGCGTCCGTATATTTCCTGCAACAAAAATATGATTCCGTTTCCCGCAAAAGCCGCGAGGTGCTGGTGAAAGGCGCTGTTACGGCAGGCAATGGCGAGTTCAGCCTTGCGGAATTGCCTGTTATGGGCAGGTTGCGGCTGAAGATCTCAATTGCCGGGTTCAGCGGGCATGAGCAGGACATTACGTTCATCAACATGCCGCAGGGGGGCAAACCCGGGGGCAATGCTCCAGCAAGGCCTGCTGGCGGCGCTCCCGGCAGGATGCCGGATATGAGCGCTTTTGATAAAGACCTTGGCAATATCAAACTCAGCCCGGTGGAAAAGCAGCTGCAAACGGTGACCGTTACCGCCGCCCGCCCGCTCATACAGATGGACTTCGATAAAAAGACCTTCAATGTTGATAAGAATCTTGTATCCGCCGGCGGCACCGCGGCAGACGTGATGCGCAACGTACCTTCCGTGCAGGTGGATATAGACGGCAATGTGAAGCTCCGCAACTCCACTCCGCAATTGTACATAGACGGCCGCCCCACTACCCTCTCGCCGGACCAGGTGCCTGCGGCCGAGATCGCCAGCGTGGAAGTGATCACCAATCCCTCCGCGAAATACGATGCTTCCAGCGATGCGGGCATCATCAACATCGTGCTGAAAAAGAACCGGCAGAAAGGCTACAATGGCAATATTATGGCGGGTGCAGACAGCCGGGGCGGCTACAACGGCGGCGGCAATTTTAATCTCAGGGAAGGGAAATTCAACCTGTCTGCCACGCTCATGACCAACCAGGCAAGGAACCGCACCACGGGCACTACCAGCCGTTACCTGTCCGGCGAGCCGCGGGTGAACATTTTCCAGCAGAATGAGAACAAGACCAAAGGCGGCTTCATTTTCGGCAAGCTGGGCGTGGACTATTTTGCATCCAACAGAACAACGTTCTCTCTTTCCGCCATCCAAATGCACGGCAGGTTCAGGCCCGGGGAGGTTATTTATATACAAACAGACAGCCTGCTGCAAACCGGCACGCAAAGCATTTACAGCAACCGGTGCTACTCCTCCGGCCGGACGATAGACGGCACCACGCTGCAGCTGGGCATAAAACACAACTTCCCCAAACCCGGCCGCGAGTGGACAGCAGACGTTACCTGGAGCACCCGCAACGTAAGCGGCGACGGACTGATCACTACCGACCGAAATGGCCATGGCAGCGATTTCCAGCAAAAGAATATCCTGGGAGCAGATAACAAGCTGCTGATCGTGCAAACGGATTACGTTTCGCCGCTTTCAGCCACCACCAAACTGGAAGCCGGTCTCCGCGCACAGCTGGCCGACGTAACGAACGACAATGAAAATTTCATCCGCTACCCCGGCAGTGAATTTGAGCCGGTACATTCCGCTTCCATGAACTACGCCACTACCAACCATGTATACGCGGGCTATATCACGCTTTCCGGGGCGGTTAAACGGCTTTTCAATTACAAGGCAGGCCTGAGGGCCGAAAGCTCAGGATACACCGGCAAACTGACCAATACGGGCGAACAATTCGACAACGACTACCCGCTTAGCTTATTTCCCTCCCTGGCCCTGAGCCGCAAGCTCAATAAAGACCAGGAATTGCAGCTCAGCGTTAGCCGCAGGATCAACCGGCCCAGCTTTTTCCAGCTTTCGCCTTATACCGATTTTACGGACAACCTGAACATCACCCGCGGCAACCCGGACCTGGTGCCCGAGTTCACCAATATCACGGAATTCGCATACAGCAAGACCTTCCAGGGCAATCATACTTTCCTCGCATCCGCCTATTACAAACGCACCAACCATCTCATCACCCGCTACCTCACGAAAGGAACGCACCCCGTTACCGGTGAAGAAGCGTACATCAACACCTTCATCAATGCAGACCATGCGGAGACCTATGGGCTGGAGCTTACATCTGTAAACGCCCTCGCCCGCTGGTGGGACCTCACCACGAACGTGAACCTCTACCGCTCGAAGATCAACGCGGAAGGCGCGGCAGATCCTTTATGGAGCGTATTTGCGAAGGTGAACAACAATTTCAAACTGCCGCAGAACTTCACCATTCAATTGTCTGCCGACTACCAGGGTAAAACCAACCTGCCTGTAAATACCAACCAGGGCTTCGGCCCGCCCAACCAGGCACAGAGCGCATCGCAGGGATATATCAGGCCATTCTGTGGCGTGGATGCAGCGGTGAAAAAAACTTTCGGGAAAGAGCAGGCGGCATCGCTTACGCTCAGTGTAAACGATATATTCCGCAGCCGCAAAACGGACCAGTATTCCAAAGGGCCGGGCTTTACGCAGGATTATTACCGGCTGAACAACCCGCAGGTGCTGCGTTTGAATTTCGCCTACCGGTTCGGAAAAATGGATATGTCGCTGTTTAAGCGCAAGAACATGAAGAACCAGGGCGTGGAGAATATGCAGGAAATGTAAAATAAAAAAGCCGTCCCATCATAACCGAGACGGCTTTTTCACAGCTTTTCAGCGATATCTTTTACAGCCTGGAGCGCATAATCCCAGCCCTCCGCTGCTTCGTTGAATTGTTCTTCCGTTGTTTCATAGTGCAGCTCTTCCTTAGCCGAAAGCGTTGTTCCACCGCCGTTTTCAATGAATTCGTAGGTGATGGTGGAAAGCAGTTCCCCGGGATCGCCCGGCCCGGACAGGTTATAAAACCGGGAACAAAGAAGCCTCTCCTGTTAAAGGCGCGCTAATTTATTCCGGCTGGCAATTGACCGTACAACCGGGATTCGCGGCCCTGAAAGCAGCTTCCTGCTCCCGGGTATCCTCGCCGCAATCGCGCATTTCACTACTGGAAACGCCATTGCATACGGCTGTGCATTTGATGCAGGGGTCGCTGTCTTTAGAGCAGGAAATAATCAGTGCAGATGCCAACAGGGTTACGGCTGCTACAGCCACGACCACTCTTTTCATAACAGGGGTTTTAAGGGTATATAAGCTCGAACAACACAAAATTACGGCAATTTTACACACCGGTGAAACCCTTGCTGCTACTGTTGTTTCAGCCTTCGCATCTGCACCAGGCAAAGCCCGCCTATCACCAGCACAACACCGGCCAGCGTGAAAAAGCTAAGCGGCTCATGCATGAGGACCGCTGATATGCCGAAACCGAATACCGGGCAAAGGAAAAGCCAGAAAGATGCTTTCACGGGATTGTCTTTCAGCAGGAACAGCCACAACAAAACCGCCACCATCGATACCGGCCCTATAAGCCAGAGGGTTGAAAGCAGCCAGGTGAGGTTGAACGAATTCAGCGCGGGATCATATTGCCAGATCATCACCGGCAGCAGGAAAAGCCCGCCGAACAAGGTTTGCCAGCCATTGACCGTGAAAATGTGCAGGCTGCCGAGGTTGCTGGCGGAAAAATAGATCGCCCCGACGGAATAAGCGATCATGCTGACCAGCACCAGGCTCAGGCCGATGGGCGTAGCATAACTGTCTGCCAGCAACGGCCATGCCGCCACGCCGATGCCAGCCATGCAAAGCAGGAGGCTCAGGATGGTAAGCGGCTTCAACGGCTTGCGGAGCCAAACGGCGCTCAGCAGGCTGATGAACACGGGATTGGTGGCGGTAGCCAGCGAGCCAAGACCGGCGGAAGTGCCCGTCATACCGACTACATAAATGCCCAGGTAAAGAGAGATATTAAACAACCCGTATACCGCCAGCCTCCCCCATTCTTTGCCTTGCGGGAGGCTCTTTTTCATCCCGGCATGCGAAATGAGCAGCATGATAACCGCCGCCAGGAAAAAACGCGGTACGAAAAGCACCATCGGCTGCACCGCGCTCAGTCCCACTTTGGTGGCAGCTGACGCAGAAGCCCATAAAAATGCGAAGGTGATCCCCGCCAGTATCAGTTTGCCTCGCGGCGAGCCTGTTGCAGACATGAATAAAAGTGATGGTTCAAAGCGGCGTAAAGATAATAAAGCAATGATTGAATTTGCCGCCGTTAGTCCTCCGTATAAAAAAGAGCGGACATTTTGAGGCAGCCGCCCTAAAAGTTTTGGGGAATATGACCTTCCCGCCCCATTATTTGAATTTTACCATAAATACCCGTAAACAGACCAACTTCCGCCCCTGGCGCGGTTTTACCTTTGTCAAAAAAAAGGAATCATGTCACAAACATCAAAAATTGCCCTGGTAACAGGCGGCAGCCGCGGCCTCGGGAAGAACATGGCCATCGCCATTGCCCGCAAAGGGCTGAACGTAGTGCTCACGTACAACAGCAAAAAAGAAGAAGCCTTGCAGACCGTAGCTGAAATTGAGCAGCTTGGCCAAAAAGCGCTGGCCCTCCAGCTGAACACAGGCGATGTGAAAAGCTTCGGCGCATTTTTCGCGCAGCTTGAAAAAGAACTGCCCAAAACCTTTGGTGCGCAAAAGATCGACTTCCTCGTGAATAATGCGGGCATTGGTGTATATGCCTCTTTTGAAAACACGGCGGAAGAAGATTTCGATACTTTGGTCAACATCCATTTTAAAGGCGTATATTTCTTTACGCAAAAGGCCCTGCAGTTGCTGGCTGACGGTGGCGGCATCGTGAATATTTCCTCCGGGCTGTCCAGGTTCTCCTATCCCGGCTATGCCGCTTACGCAGCTATGAAAGGCGCGATGGAAGTGGTGACCCGCTACCAGGCAAAAGAGCTGGGCGCGCGCGGCATCCGGTCCAACACCGTGGCGCCCGGCGCGATCGAAACAGATTTCGGCGGCGGCACGGTGAGAGACAACGAGGAGGTCAACAGGCAGATCGCCGGCATCACAGCCCTCGGCCGTGTAGGCCTGCCGGACGATATCGGCGGCGTAGTGGCTTTCCTCTGCACGGAAGAAGCCCGCTGGATCAATGCGCAGCGGATAGAAGTATCCGGCGGCCAGGGCATTTAAAAATATCTGATGGAAAAGACGCTTTCTCTGACGGAATTCTACAAGACCTCGCTGGGTATTTTGCCCAGCGAGATCATTGGTAAAATAGGCCAGTTCAATGTTTTCTCATTGTCGGATTTCATTACCGACCCCAAAGCCCCTGTTCCTTACAGCCGCAAGGACTATTACAAGATCAGCCTCATTTCAGGCAGCAACAGCGTGCATTATGCCGATAAAACCCTTGAAGTGGAGCACAACATGCTCCTCTTCGCCAATCCCCAGGTGCCTTACAACTGGACGCCCGTTACGCGAAACCTGGTCGGGGAGTTCTGTGTATTTACCGATGATTTTTTTAAAGGATACGGCAACTTCAAAGCCTATCCCCTTTTCCAGCCCGGCGGCATCCCGGTGCTGTCGCTCACAGACGATGAATTCAACCAGGTGCGGGATATCTATAAAAAAATGATGCAGGAGATCGCGTCCGATTATGTTTTTAAATACGACGTGCTGCGCAACCTCGTAATGGAGCTGATCCATACCGCGCTGAAGCTGCGCCCCGCCATCATTACCCCGCTGGAATCCACCGGTACCCATGCCGCGGCCAGGATCACCGGGCTGTTCCTGGAGCTGCTGGAACGGCAGTTTCCCATCGAATCCACCATGCAGCGCGTGAAACTCCGCACCCCCGGGGAATTTGCGGCCCAGCTGAACATCCATTTCAACCACCTCAACAAAATACTGAAAGAGACCACCGGCAAAACCACCACCCGCCTGCTGGCAGAACGCATCACCCTCGAAGCGCGGGCGCTGCTGAAACATACGGACTGGAGCATTTCAGATATTGCCTGGTGCCTGGGGTTCGAAGACCCTTCCCATTTCGTTAAATTCTTCCGGAAAAACGAGCAGACCACACCCGGGGCTTTCAGAGGGTAATGACGGCTTCAACAACACTAACGGTGTGCATATAAAGCACGGCCACCAAGCAATAATCTGTCGTTGCAACTCCACATTCCCGCGCAATGCAATTTTTTCTTAAAATATAGGCCGCTCATTTATATAAAACTTAAAAACAGCAGCATGTTTTGGCTTGTTTTTGGCGGGATTGAAGGAAACCTATTCTTCACCCATCAAAAATACCTGAATCATGGCGGTAGTTAAAGTAATTGAGATCATCGCGTCTTCCGAGAAAAGCATTGAAGATGCACTGCACAATGCAGTAACGGAAGTTTCCAAAACCATTCACAACATCGATTCCGTGTTTGTGAAGGATATCAAAGTGCATGTGAAAGACGGGAAGATAACGACGTATGGCCTTATCTGTAAAGTTTCGTTCAGGATAGATGAGCAGGAACGCCAGGAAAAGGCTGCGAAATAAAACGTTTCACCGTTAAAGATCCTTCCTGTAAGCATTCCAGATACCTGACAGATCCTGGATGATCAGGATATCGCTGATCAGCCCGTCCTCAAATGTAAACACCGAGGCATAAGGGCTCCTGTAGGTTTCCCCGGTTTTCTTCAAAGTATAGGCATCGTCGCCCAGGATGATCACGCGGTTGCCCGCGTCGATGAACTCCATAGGCACCTGCTGCTTAAATACCGCAACGTCCTGCAATATCACGTTGAAGTAGCGGCTAACCGCTTCTTTGCCCCGGAACTCCCCGCTGATGGGCGTTCCACCGGGTATTGTGGATTTAAACCTGACGTCTTCCGCCAGCATACCGATCAATGGTTTGAAGCTCCAGGTGCGGTCTGTTTCTTCCATCACCGCTTTTAACCTTTCCGCATTGGCGGATAATTTTTCCTTAGCCGGGTTGTTGCAGGCTGCCAGGAAAAGCAATGTTCCCGTGAGTACGTTTTTCATGTCTCTGATTTTTGTACTTCAAAGGAAAGAACATTGCGGACAGCGATTTTTAATCTACATTAAAAAATCAGGGACGGGCAAAATTTGCCCGTAATACACTCAGGAACTGCTGGGTGATACCAAGGTACGACGCGATGTATTTCAGGGGAATGCGCTGCTCAAGGTCAGGGTATTTTTCCCGGAAATCCAGGTATTTCTGTTCGGCTGTTTCAAACTGGTTCTGGATGATCCTGTGCTGCTGCACTACCAGGGAATTCTGGTACCTGATCCTGAAGAACCGTTCCATTTTGGGAACCGCTGCAAATATCTCATCCAGGTCCGGCCCCGATAATTGAAGGACCTCGGCATCTTCCAGCGCCTGCAGGAAAAAGTTTCCCGGATTGCCGGTGAAATAGCTGTACAGGTCGTTTGCCCAATGATCCCGGTCTGCAAGTTGCACCACCCTCTCACGGCCTTCTTCATCGATATAGTACATCACGATACACCCTTTCACGACGTAATTCTTGTACTTGCACACTTCTCCTTCCCGCAGCAGGAATTCCTTTTTCCGGAGCTTCGTGGAAACAAGACGGGAGGTGATCAATTCAATCTCACGCTGGTCCAGCCGGACGAGCTGCAGGATGTTGCTGATGATGGGACTGTATTCCGGCATATGGTTAAAAAATACTTCAATTTACAGGATTTCCACGTACCCGTCCGTTCCGTTCACCCGGATCCGCTGCCCGTCTTTGATCAGTTTGGTGGCATTCTCCACTCCCACCACCGCCGGCAGGCCGTATTCCCGTGCAATCACCGCCCCGTGGGTCATCAGTCCGCCCACTTCAGTGACCAGGCCTTTAATGGATACAAACAAAGGCGTCCAGCTTGGGTCGGTAAAGGCGGTGACCAATATATCGCCGTCTTCCAGGTCGGCCTCTTCTATATCCAGGATCACCCGTGCCCGCCCTTCTACGATGCCTGAAGAAACAGCGAGGCCCGCAAAGGCCCCGGCCGGGATATCTTCCCGTTTGTACCGGCCTGTAATGCTCTCGCCATCAGAGGTGATTACACGAGGCGGGGTTAGTTTTTCGTATAATTTATAGTCCTCTTTTCGTTTGCTGATCCACTCGTAATCCAGTTTATTGGTGCGTACAACTTCCCGCAATTCTTCAAAAGAGAGATAGTAAATATCTTCTTTTTCGTGAAGAACATTGGCTTGTACAAGCCGTTCCGCTTCCTTCAGCAAAGCCTGTTTATACACGAAGTAGCGGCTGACAATGTCGTATTTCGGGTATTCCCGGTAGCCGATGAAATTCCGGACCAGGCCGATCATTTGTTTTGTCTCCCCGGCTTTTCGTTCACCATCCGGCAATTGTTTCAACCGCGATAATAGATCTTGTTCTTTTTTCAGGGCTTCCTGCCGCCCCTGTTCAAATTTTCGTTTGCTGGCGCCAGGTTCAAGGTTTTTGATGTTAGTGAGGATCATAGGCGCCAGTATGCCTGGCTTTTCACTCCACCGCGTCCTGGTGATATCGATCTCCCCGGCGCATCGCATTCCATATTTGGCAAGAAAAGCTTCAATAGCATTGCGCACTTCCTGCCCACCTTCGAACTGAGCCAGTTCTTCCAAAAAGTTCTCATCCTTTACCTGCTGCAGGTATTCAATTATTTCCGGGTAAGGACGGATCACATCTGCAACATCCAGCAGCGCCATGCCCATTTCAGAAGTAACGTTGTTGGGTACAGACAGCGAAATGGTGTCTGCCACATTTTTTTCGCCTAACCAGTCATTCATGTTTTCGTTGATCCAGGCTGAAGCATGGATGGCGGCCATGATCACGCTCAAATTTTTCATATCTGACGAACGCTGCCTCCGTTGCTGCATGTCTTCGAGGATACAATCAAATACATCCAGGCCTGATTTCGCCTGGATTTCATGTTTAAACGCTGATAACGATGCCTCGCTGCTTTTGATCAGATCAGCAACGATCGCCGGATCGTCTCCCGCTTCCGCCAGGATATCTGCCGCGGACATGCCCCTGTGGCTTTTAATGGGCCCCGGTTGGCTTTGGTCATTTGGGTCAGATTTTATAAAATCTCCCCGCTCTATGATGGTAATAAGCGCGTCTTTGATGAGCGGATCGGAGTGCCCCAGGACGTCCAGCAAATTCTGCCGGCCGGCGGGTGAAGCCAGGCCCGCTGTGATGTCCACGAACAGCCTTCCGCCGCCAACTTTAAACATGGGCCGGGCGCCGGTCAACATCCAGACAGATATTCCCAGTGGTTTAATAGGATCGGTCATCATTTGCTGGTGGCCGACAGATACGTACACGTGATTCTCCTGGTCCCCCGCTTCAGGAACCGGGTATAAAGTGGTAATGGGCCTGCTCTGGACAAAATAAAATGTATCATCCGCCAGGCACCATTCAATATCCTGGGGCCGGCCGAAATGCCCTTCGATCTTCCTGCCCAGCTGTTCCAGCTGTATGATCTGTTCGTCTGTCAACACCTGTCTGTTCTGCAGTTCCGGCGCAATTTCCTGTTCTCTCGTACCGCCGCCTTTCAGGGCATAAATGGCCAGCTTCTTGGCGGATATTTTCTTATCGATGATCTGGCCATTACGCACTTTGTAATTATCAGCACTCACCAGGCCGGATACCATGGCTTCTCCCAATCCAAAACCGGCGTCAATGGACAATACTTTCCTGTTACCGTTGACGGGATCGGCGGTGAACAAAATTCCTGCGGCCTGCGGGAACACCATCTTCTGCACAACCACAGACAGCTGTACTTTCCGGTGATCGAACCCATTCTGAAGGCGGTAGGTCACTGCCCGCCCGGTAAACAGCGACGCCCAGCACCTGCTGATATGCTGCAGGATAGATTCCTTCCCGATAACGTTCAGATAAGTATCCTGCTGCCCTGCGAAGGAGGCAGCGGGCAGGTCTTCCGCCGTAGCGCTGGACCGTACGGCAAAGGCTTCCTTTTCACCCGGTTTTGCCAGATGCGCTGCAATCTCTTCTGCAATACTTTCGGGAATGGGTATGTTTTCAATCACCGTTCGGATCTTTGCGCTGACCTCCCGGATAGTTTCCCGCTCCGCGGCCTTCAACCGGGTTAGTTCATCCAGCAGGCGGTTGAGCTCCTGGTTATTCCCGGTTATTGTTTTGTACGCTTCGGTGGTAACGCAAAAACCATCCGGCACGCGGATGCCCCCGATCCCGGCAAGTTCCCCCAGGTTCGCGCCCTTTCCGCCAACAGCTTTGGCTTTTGTTTTGTCTATATCCTGGAAACGAAGTATGTAGAGACTCATATCTTTCAGTTTTAAGGTTATTTACTATTGAGTTTAACGGTCATTTCATCCATTATCTCAACGGCCTTTACGAAATAGGTTTCAATGACCTTGATTTCCTTTTCCGAAAATGAAGCGGTCAATTTTTCCGACCTGCTCCGGAATTCTTTGTAAAGCGGCTTAAAAAGGGCCATTATTGCAGCGGTATTGGGCTCAATGATGACCTTCCTCCTGTCGTCTTCGGCAAACCGCCTTTTTACCAGTTTTTTCTTTTCAAACCTGTCTATTAAACCCGTAACCGCTCCTGTTGTAAGGCCGGTCAAATTTGAAAGTTCCCCTGCAGTCATGTGCCCCCTTTCTATCAAAAAGCCCAGGTACTTGTGGTCAGTGCCTGAAAGCCCCGCCCTTCGGGCAACGGCTTCATGCATCTGGAGGGAGGCATATGCATAATGCTGGGTAATTTTTCTTATTCTTTTGATGGTTTCGTTATCCATTTTATATCTTATTGACTAAATATCTTAGTTACTAAGGTAATATTATTTGAAAACACATCCAAATATTTATGGAATAAAAGCCAAAGCCGGGTACTTATGCAAAGAGCGCCTCCGGGAAAAGAGGCGCTCTTTAAGACTTTATGTCCGCCAGGGAAACAGCTGTCCTCCTATTCGATCTTCAGCACCTCCACCGGGTTAGTTCTTGCTGCCTTCAGCGTCTGCGAACCGATCATAATGAATGCGATCAGTAATATCGCCAGCAGGCCGGCGAACAGCTCAGTGAGCTGTACCGGCGTATGATAGGGGAAATTCGCAAGCACAACTTTTTCAAAGAATACATAAGTTACCGGCAGGGCAATGAACGCGGATATTGTCAGCAGCACCACGAAACCGCGGCTCAACAGGTATATAAGGTTGCCGGAGCTGGCGCCCATCACCTTCCTGATACTGATCTCTTTCAGCCTTGTCTCCGTAGTGAATACCACCATCCCGAACAATCCCATCGACGCGATAGAAATGGCGAGGAATGAAAGGAAACCAATGATCTTGATCATCGCGGAGAATTCGCTGTATGCGTCTTCTATCGATTCGTTATAGAATTCAGCCTGGAAAGGATGAACACGATCGAGCTTTTTCCATGCGGATTCGATCCTGGCGAGGATCGCCGGCATATCTGTGCTTTTTATTTTGACATTAATGACTGCCCTGTCCCCGGGCGTCCAGGGCATGAATGCTACCGGTTCAATGAGATTGTCCACCTTGCCGTAGTGAAAGTCTTTCATTACGCCGACAATGGTCATCCTGCGCCCCTGTACACTGAAATTACTGAATGTGACCTCCTCCCCGATTGCTTTCCCGGGGTCGTTGCCGCCAATGTTAAACCTTTTTAAGAACTGCTGGTTAACGATCACTTCAGTAGCGGCTTCGGCTGTGGCGGGCCGTGCGATAAAATTGCCGCCGGCAATGAGCTGGTATTCATGCAGGGGCATATAATTTTCGTCTACGTTGTTGGTCATTACCAGCGCAGAATCCCGCGAGTCTTTGTATTTCATAAATCCACCCCAGGCATTCCCAACGCTGGTGATGATTACCGACCGCGATAGCGCGGTTACTTCCGGCATCTCGCCCAGTTCCTTGAGCAGCGCATCAGGTTTGTTTCCCTGCATATTGATGTTCAGGATGTTTTCCGTGTTATATCCCAGGTCGAATGCAAGAATATTTTTATACTGCACATAACCAATGGAGGTGGTTGTTATGAAGATGAGCGTAAGCGTGTATTGAACCACCACCAGTGCGCGCCTGAGCGTTATGCGTTCGAATAATTTCACCGGCGATGCATTCCTGAGCGCATTGATCGCGCTGACCTTCGAAAAGAATATGGCAGGCATAAAACCGGCAATAACGCCTACGGTCACTGAAAAAATGATAAAGGCTATGACCATAACCGGCGTAAGCTCCAGCTTTACTGTGCGCTGCATTTCCGGCGCCAGGTTTATCAGCTGCGGCCGCAATATGAGAAAGATGAAGAATGAAAGCAGAAGGGCCGCCAGGGAGATCATGACCGCTTCCACCAGGAACTGTTGCCATACCTGGCTCTTCCCCGCGCCAATGGCTTTCCGGAGACCTATTTCCTTAAAACGCCGCATGGCCCGTGCCATTGAAAGGTTGGTATAGTTGAAACATGCGGACAGGATCACAACCAGCGCCAGCCCGCCGAGTATCCAAAGCACAACCGGCGGCATATGCGGCCCCATGGAGCCGGGCCCTCCCTCGGAACTGCGGAAACTCTCCCCCACCACGATCTCATACAAAGGAAGCAACCCAAGCTGTATCCTGGAACTTTCTTCGGCAAGGTTCTCCTCCCTTGCAATAGCATCAAGCTGCGACTGGACCGAAGCCCGGTCTGCATTCTCCGGCAGCAGCAGGTACACATAGCTGGACGACATGTTGGTCCATTCCCCGAAATTCTTATTGTTCCTGTTAAGCTGCTCAGCCGTTGAAAGCGATACCAGCGCCTCGAAGCTGATATGCGAAAAGAAGGGAACGTCCTTCATGATGCCGGTCACCTGGTAATCGAGCGAATCGAACCGGATAGCCTTGCCCAGCGCGGGCTGGTGGCCGAACAGTTTTTTCGCCGCCGTTTCCGTGAGCACGATCGAGTAAGGGTCTTTCAGCGCTGTGGCGGGATTGCCTTCCAGCATCGGGAAGGTAAAGACCTTGAACAGCGACGGATCAGCCCAGAGCCCCCTGACCGGGAGGATATTATCGCCCACCTTCGCATCCTGCGAAAAGTCGTTGCGTACGATAGCCACTTCTTCAACGCCGGTCACTTTCTCCCGGATAAGTTTCCCGGTCTTTATGGATGTAGTGGCAAATTTGCCGCTTTGCTGGCGGTTTTCAGTCAATACATTGGTGATGCGGTAGATCCTTTCCCCATGCTCATGGAACCTGTCGTAGGAACGCAGGTCCAGCACGAACGCGATCAGCAGCAGTCCGACGGACATGCTGATGGCGAGGCCAATGATATTGATGAACGAGAACAGCTTGTTGCGCGTTAAGTTGCGTCCCGATGTTTTGACGTAGCTTCCGATCATGATCCGGTTAATTAAAAGGTGGGCGAATGTGGGTTTCCGTACCGTATAACTTCTGAAGAACTTGAGTGCGTCAATAATATAGATCAGTTTCGCGCGGCGCGGCCCGAGGGACCGCACGTTCCGCTCGAAGTATTCATGGAGGTCGCCGGTGAGGTCCTCCACAAGCCCTGACTTACAATACCATTCCACGAAACGCTGCGCCCAGGCGGGCGGATGATGTTGCCGTTCCTCTTTCATGCTATATCTTTTTCCAGGCAAGCGCCGGTATCCTGCTCCACAGCTGGTCGCGCATAGACTTGGCGCGCACCAGCGCCGCTTTTCCCGCTGTCGTGAGTTGATAGAATCGTTTTCGTTTCCCGCCGCGGGTCTTCGTGGCTTCCCCCAGCTCGCTTTTCACGAGCCCCTTCTCTTCCAGGCGGTTGAGCACCGCATGCACCACGCCGAGTTTCACCGAACGGCCCGTGTGGTCCGAGAGTTCGTCGCATATAGCTACGCTGTATGCCTCTTCCATCAGCGCAGCGATGGTAAGCATTACCAGTTCTTCAAATTCTCCGAGGTTTGTTCCTTTCATCTGAGGAATTAATTACGTAAATGTATGTATAATGACATATAATACATACAAAATGTGACGAAATACCTTTAAAATGGTTTGAATCAGCTTATTATGGCATCATAAGCCTGTAAAATTATTGTTATACCTTCATATTATTAATCGACCCATAGCCTATTTGATATGTATCTCGACCATCATCCATCTGCTGAAGATGTTGAAAAAGTATTTGCGCCTTATTATAAAGCTGACGTGAAGATATGGAAGAGGTTTTCAGAAAAAATCCAGGTTCGGGAATTTTCTAAATCCGCAGTCATTAAGGAGTACAATGCTATTGAAAAATACCTGAACATCATTGTGAAGGGTTCGGCAGGTTTATTCGTATGGAACGGCAACAGGGATATCTGCATCAACCTGTTATACGAATCCAGCTTTATGAGCGACTATCTCTCGTTTTTGAACCAGCAACCTACTGTCATTAAAGCCGAAGCGCTGGAGAATACCGTACTATGGTCGATCCACTATACCGATTTAAACGCGCTCTACGCTGCAAACAAAACCGGGCTGCGGATCGGTAAGGCCATTGCTGAAATTTTATATGTAAGAAAGCAGCGGGAGCAGATCAGTCTTTTGACACAAAGTCCCGAAGAACGTTATCTTCAGCTCATCACAGAACGGCCCGAAATATTTCAACGTACCCCGCTTAAGGTCATTGCTTCCTACCTGGGCTTAACGGCAGAGAGTTTAAGCCGCATCAGGAAGAGGGTTACGGAACGGTAAAACTTACCCAAAGTCAATTTTATTCTCCTTTCTTTCTTCTAGCTTAGAACTATTATGAAAGGAAAGATCAATATCCCGGCAATTATTTTATTCTATGCCATTGCGGTAGTTTTCAGGTTTCTGGTGGTTAAGACCACTTTATTGAACCAGGTAGATAACGAGTACCTGAAGATCCTCTTACGCGGCATGGGGCCAACGATTGGTGCTATTGCAGCTTTTGCCCTGTTCAAAATTCCATCAGGCCTTTCCTTAAAAGGAATTTATAAAAATTTCATGCTGCCCTTTGCGGTATACTGGATCTTACCGGCCGCATTGATCGCTTCGGTTTATTATTGGCAGACCAGCCAGTTCCCAATTGTGTTAATATTTACCGTTCTGGTATATGGGCTATTGGAAGAGATCGGCTGGCGCGGATTTTTGCAGCAGCAGCTAAAACCGCTTCCGAAGATCTATTCCATCATCACGATCGCGATCCTTTGGTTTAGCTGGCACCTGAACTTTGATTTAAGTGCAAGCAATCTTATTTTCTTCGGGATCATCTTCCTTGGTACCTGGGGGATCGGAAAAGTGTATGATAAAACGGCTTCCCTGCTGGCTGTTGCAGGCGTTCATTCGCTGAACAACTTCTTCAGGAACGGGCTACATCAAACAGAACTGATATTGATCGCGGTATTACTGGCAATCTGGGTAGTATTTGTTATTTGGCACCCTAAAACAAAAACGCCCGGCAATCGCCAGGCAAATTTAGAGCGGAGGAAGAGGGATTCGAACCCCCGGACCTGTTACAGTCAAAATCATTTTCGCAAAGACTACCACATCCCTGAAACAAAAACGCCCGGCAGTCGCCTGGCAATTTAGAGCGGAGGAAGAGGGATTCGACCCCCCGGACCTGTTACAGTCAAAATCATTTCGCAAAGACTACCACATCCCAAAAACAAAAACGCCCGGCAATCGCCAGGCAATTTAGAGCGGAGGAAGAGGGATTCGCCCCCCCGGACCTGTTACAGTCAACATAATTTCGCAAAGACTACCACATCCCAAAAACAAAAACGCCCGGCAATCGCCAGGCAATTTAGAGCGGAGGAAGAGGGATTCGAACCCCCGGACCTGTTACAGTCAAAATCATTTTCGCAAAGACTACCACATCCCTGAAACAAAAACGCCCGGCAGTCGCCAGGCAATTTAGAGCGGAGGAAGAGGGATTCGCCCCCCCGGACCTGTTACAGTCAAAATCATTTCGCAAAGACTACCACATCCCAAAAACAAAAACGCCCGGCAATCGCCAGGCAATTTAGAGCGGAGGAAGAGGGATTCGAACCC
Organism: Chitinophaga sp. YIM B06452; assembly: GCF_039655965.1. NCBI lineage: Bacteria > Pseudomonadati > Bacteroidota > Chitinophagia > Chitinophagales > Chitinophagaceae > Chitinophaga > Chitinophaga sp. YIM B06452. Next base: position 530,426 of record NZ_JAWLKY010000002.1, read on the forward strand.
CCGGACCTGTTACAGTCAAAATCATTTCGCAAAGACTACCACATCCCAAAAACAAAAACGCCCGGCAATCGCCAGGCAATTTAGAGCGGAGGAAGAGGGATTCGAACCCCCGGACCTGTTACAGTCAACAGTTTTCAAGACTGCCGCAATCGACCGCTCTGCCATTCCTCCGGCGCAAAAGTATAAATCCGGTTGAATTTAAAAAAATTATTTTTCGGCAGAGAGCGAAAAAACTATTGAAAGTCAATACTGTGAAGGGTTACAAAGGAATAAAAAAACCGGCAGACCGCGTTTCACCGCTAAGTCTGCCGGTACAACCTGATGTTCATGAAGAAAGATAACCAGTGACAGATGACAGTTGCCCTTGCATTCTTCCGTATAACCTGTCTGTTGATTCCGAAATTAACAACTATCACCTGGCCCTGGTATCTCCTCTCCTTTTATTGGAATCCGCCGCCCAGTGAGCGGTAGAGGTCTACCATTGCGGTAAGGCGCTGGCGCCGGATGTCTGCCTGCGTAAGCTCTGCCTGGAGGCTGCTGCCCTGGGCGTTGATCACTTCCAGGTAGTTGGCCAGGCCGCTGCGGAACAGCAGGCGGGCGTTGCTCACGGCCTGCTGCGTGGTTTGCAGCCTTGCGCCGGCAATGCTTTGCTGGCCCTGCAGCTTATCCAGCTGGATCAGCGCGTTGGACACTTCCTGTACGGCCACTGTTACGCTCCTGCGGAACTCGATCACGGCCTGGTCGCGCTCAACTTTGGCTACTTCCAGGTTGGTTTTCAGGCGCCGCTGCTGGAAGATAGGCTGGGCGATATTGCCGGCTACGGTGCCGAACAGGGAGTTGGGCATGGAGAACCATTTGCCGATCTCGTAAGCGTTCAAACCACCGTTGGCGGTAAGGCTCAGCGCAGGGTACATTGCGCCCTGGGCCGCGCCTACGTTGGCGTTGGCGGCTTTGAGGCCCAGCTCGGAGGCTTTCACGTCCGGCCGGTTGGCGATCACGCGCGTGGGGATGCCGGTTTGCAGGCTGTCCCAGATAGGATAATTTTCCAGCGTACCGCCGCGGGCGATGGTGCCGGGCATTTGTCCCATCAGGATGCGGATGGCGTTTTCCTGGATGGCTGCGGCCTGCTCCAGCTGCGGGATCAGCAGCTCTGCGTTCTGCTTCTGCGCCACGGCTTGCTGCACGGCCAGCTCAGTAACGTCGCCGGCTGTTTTCTGCATTTTGATCATCTGCACGATGGTGTCGCTGAGCGATACGTTCTTGCGGGCTATTTCCAGCTGTGCATCCAGCATCAGCAGGTTGAAGTAGCTGTTGGCCACATTGGCGATGATACCAGTCTGCACTGCTTTCGCAGCTTCGAAGGTTTGCAGGTAGGTGGCCAGGGCCGATTCTTTCTGCCGGCGGATCTTGCCCCAGATATCGATCTCCCAGCTCAGGCCCACGCTGAGGTTATAATCCTCTATGTGGTGGCTTCCGAGAAAACTCCCCAGGCTCAGGCCGTTCAGGCTGTTCTCGGAAGGATTGGTGCTACTGGCAGTGGCATTGGCCGTTACGGAAGGCAACAGCTGAGCTTTGGCCTGTTTGAGGTAGCTGGAAGCGGCGTCTATCCGCTTGAGGGCCACCTGCAGGTCGAAGTTGTTTTTCAATGCTTCCGTGATCAGGTTTTGCAATGCCTGGTCGGGGAAAAACTGCCTCCATTGCGCATTGGCGATGGTGCTGTCTGTTGCCGCGGCATTGCCGAACTGCGCCGGTACGGCCACTTCGGGCCGCTGAAAGTCTTTTCCGACCTTGCAGGCGGCGAACGAAGCTGCCGTGAGTATAGCTATTAAGTATTTTGAATATTGCGTCATAATATTATGCCTTGATTTTACTTATACAGTTGCTTCTTCCATTTCCATCTCTTCTTCATAAACCCTCAGGCCGGGACGGCCGGTTATTTTTTCCTGTAAGAACTGGAATATCACATACAGCACAGGAATAATAAATATGCCCAATATTACCCCGGTCAACATACCGCCGATGGCGCTATAACCAATGGAATGGTTACCCACTGCGGAGCCTTTCTGCACAAATACCAGGGGTATCAGACCTACGATAAAGGCGAATGAAGTCATCAGGATAGGACGAAGCCTGGCCCTTGCCCCGGCCAGCGCCGATTCTACCAGGCCCATGCCGTTACGTCTTCGCTGCACGGCAAATTCCACGATCAGGATGGCGTTCTTTGCCAGCAAACCTATCAGCATGATCATACCGATCTGTACGTAGATGTTATTGTCCAGGCCGGCAAAACCGATGAACGCGAATACGCCCAGGATACCTGTCGGGATGGTCAGGATAACTGCGAGCGGCAATACATAACTTTCGTATTGTGCTGCCAGCAGGAAGTATACGAATATGATACTGAGCAGGAAGATATAAATCTGCTGGTCGCCTGCGCTGATCTCTTCGCGGGTCGCACCGGTCCATTCATACCCATAACCAGCCGGCAACGCCGTTTTGGCTGTCTCTTCAATGGCCCTGATGGCATCACCTGTACTATAACCCGGCTTGGGCGTACCGTTGATGGTCACGGCATTGAACATGTTGTTGCGGGTCACCGTTTCCGGGCCATATACGCGTTTCAGCGACACCATCGATTTCACCGGTACCATCTCACTCTGGCTGTTCTTCACATAAATACCGTCGAGCGAATGGATATCGGTACGATAGGGTACGTCAGCCTGCGCTACCACACGGTAGTATTTACCAAAACGGTTAAAGTCCGAAACGTAACTGCTGCCGTAGTATATCTGCAGGGTCTGCATCAGGTCGTTAATAGACACGCCTAATTGCTTGGCCTTAAAGTTATCCACTTCCACCCTGTACTGGGGGTTGCCGGCGGAGAAGGTGGTAAAGGCCGCACCGATCTCTTTCCTTTGCATCAAAGCGCCGATAAAGGCCCAGGCGTTGTTACCCAGCTGATCCAGCGGGCGCCCCTGCTTATCCTGCAGCATGAACTCAAAGCCGCTCACGTTACCAAAACCCTGTACTGTCGGGAAGGTAAAGAAGAAGGCGCTCGCATCTTTCAGTTGGCTCGCCGGCCCGTACATCATCCCCGTGATCTGGTCGATATTCTCTACGGGACCTCTTTCACCCCTGTCTTTCAGGCGTACGAACCCTGCAGCATAAGGAGATGCGGCAGCGTTGCTGATGAAGTTAAAACCGTCTACGGTCCATGTATGTTTTACTGCCGGGATCTGGCGAAGCGCCTCGTCTATTTTTTGTGTAGACTTATGCGTTCTGTCCAGGGAACTGCCCGGAGGCGTGTTTAGCGCGTATAATACGAAGCTCTGGTCTTCTGTGGGAATAAACCCGGTAGGTGCTCTCTGGGCCAATATAAAGGCCCCGATCGTTACAACTGCCAGGAGGCCGATGGCGACTGCCTTACGTTTGATAAGGAAATTAAGGCTCTTGATGTACCGGTTCGTCATCGAGCGGAAACTGGCGTTAAAGGCATTAAAGAAGCGGCTTCCAAACCCTGTTTTCTCGCCATGCTCGCCTCCTTCCGCTTTCAGGAACAGGGCGCACAGCGCGGGGCTCAGGGTCAACGCGTTCACCGCGGAGATCATGATCGCAATAGCCAGCGTAAATGCAAACTGCCTGTAGAACACGCCTGCGGGACCCTGCATAAAACCAACGGGTATAAACACCGCCATCATCACCAGGGTAATGGAAATAACAGCGCCTGAGATTTCATCCATCGACTTCAGCGTAGCTTTCCTGGCCGGCCATCGCGTATGTTCCATTTTGGCGTGCACGGCTTCCACCACCACTATCGCATCGTCCACCACGATACCGATTGCCAGTACGAGAGCGAACAGGGTGAGCAGGTTGATACTGAAACCAAACAGCTGCAGGAAGAAGAAAGTGCCCAGGATGGCCACCGGCACTGCAATAGCCGGGATCAGCGTAGAGCGGAAATCCTGCAGGAATATATACACCACGAGGAACACCAGCAAAAATGCGATCACGAGCGTTTCACGAACCTGGTGTATGGAGGCGTCCAGGAAGTCCTTGGCGTTGTACATTACTTCCGTCTTCACGCCGGTAGGAAGAGAAGCCCTGAAATCCACCAGCAGATGCTCGATATTATCAAGGATCTCGTTGGCGTTGGAGCCGGCTGTCTGGATGATGGCAAAACCAGCTGCCGGTTTGCCATCCAGCAGGTTGTTCGCGCCGTAGTTGAGCGACCCGAATTCTATACGGGCCACGTCTTTCAGGCGAAGCATAGATCCGTCGCTGTTGGCTTTTATGACAATATTCTCATAGTCTTCGTTCAGGCTCAGCTTTCCTTTGTATTTCAATACAAATTCAAAGGTTTCCTTGCTGTTTTCACCCAAACGGCCCGGGGCCGATTCAATGTTCTGATCCCTGATGGCGTTCAGTACGTCCTGCGGCGCGAGGTTATTGGCTGCCAGGCGGTCAGGCTTCAGCCAGATACGCATGGAATAGTCTTTGGCGCCGAAGATCTGCGCCTGGGCTACACCGGGCACACGCTGGATCTGGGGGATCAGGTTGATCTTGATATAGTTCTGCAGGAACTTTTCATCGTACTCTTTAGGGTTTTCACTATATAAACCCATGAACATGATGAAACCGTTCTGTACTTTCTGCGTGCTGATACCGGCTGTTACTACCTCTGCGGGTAACTGGCTGGTGGCTTTGGATACCCTGTTCTGCACGTTCACGGCAGCGATATCAGGATCGGTCCCCTGTTTGAAATAGACCGTCAGCACCATACTGCCGTCGTTATTGGAGTTGGAGGTCATGTAGGTCATGTTCTCCACCCCGTTCACCGATTCCTCGATCGGGTTAGCCACGGAACGGGCCACTACTTCGGCGTTGGCGCCGGGGTAAACGGCCGTCACCGTCACACTGGGCGGCGCGATGTCCGGGAACAACGTAACAGGCAGGGCGAAGTAGGAGATAATGCCCAATAATAACAGGATTATGGACACTACCGTTGAAAGCACCGGCCTTAATATAAATCTTCTTAACATGATGAATTCACTTTTAGATCGTAAGTAAAAATCGATTTTGCATGCTATGCTTTACCATGAAAGCATCGCCTGTTACTTACAATGGTTTTGACTTAAGCACACTGTCTGCCGATACCTGCTGCGGTGCAATAACAGCCCCGTCTTTTAAGCTGCCGGTACCGGACAGAACGATCTTCTCGCCTGCTTTCAGTCCCTCACCTACATAATAGAAGTTGGCTGTTTTACCGGCGATCCTGATAGGCCTGCTGGCCACTTTATTGCTGTCAGCTACGGTATATACGAGCACTTTATCCTGTATCTCGAATGTAGCTTCCTGCGGTATCGTAATGGCGGCAGCCACTTCCTGCGCGAACCTTACTTTGCCTGTGTTGCCCGTACGCAGTACGCCGTCGGCATTGGGGAAAGTGGCGCGGAAGCTGATAGCGCCGGTTGTTTTATTGAACTGCCCTTCTATCGTTTCTATTTTCCCTTTCTGTTCGAACGTGCTGTTGTCTGCCAGTATCAGTTCTACCGGAGGTGCATTCTTCAGCTTCTCTTCCAGCGTCTTGCCCGGGAAGTTGTTCTTGAAGGTGATAAAGTCCGCTTCGCTCATTGAAAAGTAAGCGTACATTTCACGTACTTCAGAAAGCACGGTAAGAGGCTGGGCGTCAACGTTGCTTACAAGGGCACCCACTTTATAAGGGATCCTCCCGATGTAGCCGCTTACCGGTGCGGTCACCAGGGTATAGCCTACATTGATCCTGGCGCTGCCTACAGCTGCTTTAGCCTGGGCCAATGCAGCTTTCGCCACCTCCAGGTTTGCTTTCGCGGTCTTTAACTGTACGTCAGAAACCACGTTGCTGGCAACCAGGGGCTCCAGGCGGTCCACTTCTACCTGCGCCTTTTCTACGTTAGCCTGTGCTGCAAGCTGGTTCGAGCTGGCGCCGTTCAGCTGTTCGGCATATACCTTCGGATCGATTTTAAACAAAGGCTGCCCTGCTTTTACATAAGCGCCTTCATCTACAAATATTTTCTCCAGGCAGCCGGCTACCTGCGGGCGCACGTCTACATTCACCTTTCCTTCAAGCGAAGCCGGGAATTCCAGGTAAGTAGTAGCCGGGGCCGATGTAACCACCATCACCGGCAACTGCGGGGGCCCCTGTTGGGGAGGACCTGCCTGGGGAGATGAGCAGCTATATAAGAATACAGCCAACATCAGGACGCCTGACAAGTAACCGAGTGGCTTGTGTGTGATCATTTTTTTGAGTGATAGTTCCATGTGTTATTGTGTTATAGAATTTAACGTGAGTCCGGTTTTATGTGGCACATGCAGGCCCGGTGTTAATATATTACCGTTAACAGACCGATGCCTGGTATGCTATATCTTACAAATGTTTTTAAGTTCGTCATTAGTTGTTCCAATCATCTTCCGGCCTTATACGCGCCGCATGATCACCGCTTTTTTTTTGCAAAAAGCAATGGACATTACAGAACATTCAGGCATAGTTGTACCTGGCTATTCAAAACATGGTGTGAAAAAAGGAAGACTGTAATACTGCCTGGGCTTGCAGTATGTCGCTGTAACTAGTAGTTCCTGTTTTCCGATATTGCTGTTATATCTTCAAAACAGAGCTGTCACAGTTAGGTTTACATAAGTTTCATCGTTCGCTGTATTGATGCGTTGCAATTGACAATGCAAATGTATAAAGTCTGTTCTTAAGTTGTACGTTCCGAATCGCGGTATTAATTGTACTTTTCGCGGATGGTTTTTTGGAACAGCGCCGGCGTCTGCCCCGTGTGTTTTTTAAAGAAACGGGAGAAATAAGCGTCGTCGTCGAAGTTCAGTTCCCCCGCAATCTGCTTCACAGAGTGCTTTTGCCAGAACAGCAGGCGTTTGGCTTCCATGATCCGCTTGGCGTCTATGATCTGTTTGGCGCTGCGGCCGATGGTGTTTTTTACCGTATCGTTCAAATGCCCGGGGGTAACGTGCAACATTTCGGCATATTCCGCCACCTGTACCTTCTCCCTGAAATGTTCGTCCACCAGTATTTTGAACTGGATGCCCAGCCCGTTGAAGGGGGCTTCGGAACGGTATATCTCCGTGCTGCCGGTCTCCGGCCGGGCTATCCGTCCGCAGGCGATGATGAACGCGCTCAGGATATGGCGCAGGACGGCTTCTTTGCGCGGCTTGTCGCTGCGGAACTCGTGCAGTAGGATGCGCGCGAAGGAAAGCACTTCCTGGAGCTGGTTTTCTTCCAGGTGCAGGATATTGTCCTTAAATACGCACTGCCAGCAGCTGAGCACCCCGAGGGTTTCTGTCACCAGGAAGTCACGCGTGAAGTACATGGCCAGCACTTCAGCATCGGCGCTGCGGTCGTGCTGGTGGATCTGCTCCGGCTCCAGCATGATGATGGCCGGGGCGTGAATGGTATGCTTCTCGAAGTCAATATACTGGGTCACGCTCCCTTTCAGCAGGATATCTATGGTATAACCATCGTGCCGGTGCGGAACGTCGAACCCCTCCCAGTCTATCTCACGGAGATTGGCCAGGTGGATGAGGAATTGCGAGCCTTCTTCCGCATAGGCGGAATCCTGCACGCTTATCAGGGGAATATGATTGAACTTCGTCAGTTGCATGGGATGTGTTTTTACGGTTAATGATCCCTGTGCCCGGGCTGTTTTCAATAAAAGGGCTGTAAAGATACGTTATTCTGCCTTTTGCCGCTCCTGCACCAGCACCAGGTCCGCCAGCTTCACCTGGATGGGGATGTTGCCGATCTGCACCACGGCCACTTTGCCGCGCAGCTCGTTCACCCTGCCCACCTGGTTATTGGTCCGGATCTTCACCTGGTCGCCCGGTTTCACTTCGCCCCTCACCTCCTCGAACCTGTCCTGCACCTTCTTCTTTATCTTTTCATTAATTGCCTGGCTTTTGCGGTTAAACAGCAGGGCTTCCGCCTGTTTGATCACCTTCTGCTTGTCTTCTGTCCGTTTCCATTCTATCACGATCTGCTTCAGCTTGCGCTCCATATCCTTCAGGTACGCCAGGTCATCTTCCTTGATCTTGTTCTGCAGCTTCTGAAGGGTATATTGCTGCTGTACGCGTTCTTTATCAGACAATATTTCGTACTCTTTCTTCAGCTTCTCGTTCTCTTTCAGCAGTTTCTGCAGCTCTTTTTCCCTGCTTTCCACCTTCTGAAGGTCCTGCTCGGCCTTGTTGAGCAGCTTGTCCAGCCTGAAATGCCCTTCATCCACCAGCTTCCTGGCCCGGTTGATCAGCCCCTGGTCCAGCCCGATGCGCTGCGCGATGCTGAACGTATAGGAACTGCCCGGCTTGCCGATCAGCAGCTTATACATAGGCTGCAGGTTCTGCTCATCGAAGCCCATGGCAGCGTTCACGATGCCTTTCACTTTCCCGGCCATGATCTTCAGGTTCAGGTAGTGGGTGGTCACGATGCCGAAGGCATGCTTGCGCGCCAGCTCTTCCATGATCACCTCGGCAAAGGCCCCGCCCAGGTTGGGGTCTGAGCCGCTGCCCAGCTCGTCTATAAAAAAGAGCGTCCTGCCGTTCGCATTCTCCATGAAGTGTTTCATGTTCTTCAGATGCGAGCTGTAGGTACTCAGTTCAAATTCAAGGCTCTGCGTGTCGCCGATGTGGATCATCAGCTGCCGGAAGATGCCGAGCTGGCTGGTGGGGTGCACGGGTACCAGCAGGCCCGCCTGCAGCATCAGCTGGATGAGCCCTACGGTCTTCAGCGTCACGGTTTTCCCCCCGGCATTGGGCCCGCTGATGACGAGGATGTGCTGCTCCTTGTCCAGCGTCATGCTGATGGGGATGGTGGGCTTACCCTGCTTGCGGTTATACAGCAGCAGCAAGGGATGGTAAGCCTCTACCAGGTGCACCTGCGCATGCGGCACCAGCATGGGGAAGTTGCCGTTGATATCCAGGGCCAGGCGGGCTTTTGCCCGTATAAAATCATAAATGCCCAGGATGTCGTGATAACCGCTCAGCAGGCTGTGATGTTTCGCCAGGTCGGCGGTAAGGCCGCGCAGTATCCTGTATACCTCGCGCTGCTCGTCCCGCTCCAGGGAATATACTTCGTTATTGAGCTGGATGGTCTCTTCCGGCTCCAGGAAGGCCGTCCGCCGGGTATCTGACTCGCCGTGAAGGATGCCCTTCACCATGCGCTTCTGTTCGGCGAAAATGGCCACTACCCGGCGGCCATTGAGGAAACTCTCCTCAATATCCGCCAGGTAGCCCTGCTTCTGTAATTTGGAAAGGATGCGGTCAAACACCCTTCTAAGTTCGGTGCGCTTGCGGAACAGCTGCATGCGCAGCCTGGCCAGCTCAGGCGTGGCGTTGTCCCTCACCTGCCCGGCCTCGTCCAGCACTTCGTCTATCAGCGCCACGATCTTCTTTTCGTAGTATGTGTTGGCAATGACGCTATGCAAGGCTGCATAGGTCACTCTCCTGTCGGCATCAAAAAATCGTACAATGCTGTTCATGCTTTCCGCCAGCTTGCGGATCTGCATGAACTGTTCACCCGTGAGCACGGCCCCCTGGATGTCCAGCAGGCGGAGTTCCTGCTTCAGGTTCAGCACGTAGTCATTCGGAAAATGCACCTGGATCAGCACCAGCTGCTTGTATTCATGCGCCTGTTGCAGCGCGGTTCTCACGTAATCGATGTGTGTATGCAGGCGCAGCTCTTCGGCCATTTGCTTGCCCAGCTCCGTTTTGCAATGCTCCTGCAGTAATGTTTTTACTTTGTCAAACTCCAACTGTACCAGCGCCGACTCTGGAAAATATTTCACCTTTTGTCAATTTAAATTTTGCGGCTGCCGGCCCGGTGCAACCTTTTTTCCTTTTTTCGTTCCGCAAAGTTGGACCATCTCCCGGAAATGCTCAAAAGCGATTGATCAATAAACCGGTACGAATGACAAATGCGGTTCATCATCCGCCTTTTCTCAAAAGAATGTTAAAGTTACTTAACTTGTTGATCCAAAGCACCAGGGATATCGTAATTTGATAGACAGAACAAACATATGATGAACCTGAAAAAATACCTGCTCGCAACGCTTTTCGCAGGCTCCGGCCTGGTCAGTTGCGCACAGTCCAAAAACGAAACAAGTAAAGAACCAGGGGATATGAGCATTCCAAAAGACACAAAGACCGAAACGGCAACCTTCGGCACCGGCTGCTTCTGGTGCACGGAAGCACAGTTCCAGCAGCTGGAAGGGGTATTGACAGTGGAATCCGGCTATTCCGGGGGCGACCGGCCCAACCCCACTTACGAAGAGGTAAGCACCGGCAATACCGGCCATGCCGAGGTGGTGCAGATCACCTACGATCCAGCAAAGATCACCTTTGCCACCCTGCTGGAAGCTTTCTGGCTCAGCCACGATCCTACCCAGCTGAACCGCCAGGGCAACGACGTAGGTACCCAGTACCGGGGCGTCATTTTCTACCACAATGAGGAGCAGCGGAAGGAAGCAGAGTTCTACAAAAAGAAACTGCAGGAATCAGGCTCCTACAGCGCGCCGATCGTAACGGAGATCGCCCCTTTCAAGGCTTTTTACAAGGCGGAGAACTATCACCAGAATTACTATAATCAAAATGGTTCAGCACCATATTGTTATTACGTGGTGAAGCCGAAGCTGGAGAAATTCAAGAAGGCTTTCGCGGAGAAGCTAAAGAAATAGTATTGCATTTCTGACAAAACTGAAAAAGACGCCTCCGGGGGCGTCTTTTTTTATTACCGGAGGTATCCCGGGTCAGTCTAAAGCAATTATTTTACGGCGTATCCCGCTGTTTTACAACACGTCCAGCTTTTTACTGCCTTTGTACAGCCAGGCCAGCAGGAAATACGCAATGGCTGTGATAATGAGCACATATCCGGCAAATCCGACAGTCAGCACAACTTCTGTGCTCATCCAGCTGTTCAATTCGGCAAAGTAGGCGATCACTGCCATTAAAATTCCGGTGATACCACCAATCAAGGTTACCGTCTTCATAGAGGGCATATTTTGGGTCAAACTTTAGGTTACAATATTCGGTTACATCCTATAACGTGCCAACCTGTAAAAGGTTTACAGGAGCGCTCAAAGAATATTTCCACATTCCATGTTGTGGATAAATTTACCTGGTTGTTGGTTAACCCTGTTTATATAAATCCACATCCTCCGGTTATTAGACGTATGAAAAGGCGCATCTCCCCTATCGTTGTCCGCAATAAAAAAGGCAGACCGCAATGGCCTGCCTTTTACCTTAAGTTGTTGAAATACTATTTCTTCGACAAATCTTTGATCCTGATGTTCTTAAAACGCACTACGGAACCATGGCCGAGATAGCCGATATGCCCCGTCGTGTTTTTCAGACCGGGATGGTCCTTGTGGTCGAGGGTACCATTGTCGCGCGCATCCGCGATGTCGCCGTCGAGGATCACGGTGCCGTTCAGCTCTACGGTGATGTGAGTGCCTTTTACGGTTACCTGCTCGTAGTTCCATTCGCCGGTGGGCTTCAGGAAGCCGCGTTTGGCGGGGATCACGCCATACACCGAACCATGGTACTGGTATACCTGGAGATTTTTGTAGATGTCCGCATCGTTGTCCAGGATCTGCAATTCCATGCCCTTGTAAGCCGCGTCGCCGCCGAGCGGGGCGCGGATACCCAGGCCGTTGTTCGCACCGGGAGTGAGCTGGAATTCAAAACGGTAAATAAAATCAGCAAATTCGTCTTTGGTGTAGATGTTTCCGCCACTGCCGCTTTTGGGTTCGCAAACCATCGCGCCGTCTTCGATCACGTAGCCGCTGGTGTTGCCTGTCCATTCGTGCATATTGGTGCCGTCGAACAGGATGCGGTAACCTTCTTTCTTTTCTTCATCGCTGAGAACGTAAGGTTTGGGACGTTGAAACTCACGTACGTACAGGTTGCGGTAGTACACTTTGGTGCCATGGGCCTGCAGTTCCAGCTGCTCTTCGGGGAAGATGGGCAACTTGCGGTCCCAGTAGTTTTCCAGCACCACATTATCCACCACCTGCTCGCCGTTGAGATATACGGTTACGCGGTCGCCTTTCATGATGATGCGGAAAGTATTCCATTCGCCCGGTGCATTATCCGCCAGCTTGGCGGGCTTGCTTGGGTTAGTCTTGTTGTTGTAAAGGCCGCCGGAACCCACATCGGCACCAACATCCCTGCGGGCAGTATCCCAGATCTGCACCTGCGGGGTGCCGCGGAGATAAATGCCGGCATCGCCGTTGGGCTCTATTTTCCAGTCAACGAACATTTCAAAATCACCATATTTTTTGGTGGTGCAAAGGTTGTCGCCATGACCGTTGAATGTCAGCACGCCATTGGTTATGCTCCATCCTTCGCGCATTTTCGCATCCGCTTTCTCCTGCTCTTTTGCAAGGGTGGCGGCGTCCATCTGCGCACGTTTAACAGGATTGGCCACCAGGCCTTTCCAGCCGCTGAGGTCCTTACCGTTGAACATGCTCACAAAACCTTCGCCTGCGGGCATTTCAGCGAGGTATTTGCGGATGGCCTCGCGCTGGTAGTCTGCATCGCGGCCTTTCAGCACGGAAGATGTTTTTTCCAGCAGGCTGCGCACGGTGGCACCGCTGTAGCTCTTATCTGCGAGGGCAACATTCATCACTGCCTGCGCTGCCTCCTGCTGCACGGCTGCATCGTCCAGGAAACTGCCTGCGAATATGAGCGCGGGGAAGGTATTACATTGTTCCGCCTGCGTGAGTATCCTTTTCTTCAAAGCTGCGTCAGGATTCAGTTCCATGGCATTACCCAGCATCAGCAGGCGTTGTTCGGGCTGACTAACGGCTTTGGCTAAACGAACATATCCCTGTAAAGCGGTGTTGCGGTAAGCAGCGTCTTTACGGGCAATCTGCAACAACGAATTCGTTGCACCTTCGTCTTTCCAGTCGTTGAGCGCTGCCACTGCCGCGGCTTTCTGGGAAGCGTTGCCTTTTTCGAATGCATTGTTCACCACTTTCAGCGCATCAGCGCCGCCCAAACCTGCGAGGATCGCATAATAACGTTCCTGACCTGCAGGGGTTTCCGTTTCCATCTGCGCGATCACTGCTTTCTGCTGGCCCGGCGCGGCAGCTATCACAGCGGCCTGCAGGGCTTTGATGTCTTCAGCGTTCTGTGCGGAAGAAAGCAGTTTGTACAGTGTGGGCAGGTTGCCTGCAGTTGCCATATCTTTTAATGCACCCATGGCGGCTTTGCGTACGCCTGCGTCTGACGATCCGGTGAGGGCCAGTACGTCCTGCACACGGCCGTCTGCCTTGCGGGAAGCGAGCACATCTATGAGCGCTATCTGTGCCGCTGCGGGCATATTAGCCAGCAGGGAACCGGATTGAGCGGTTACCTCATCGCCTTTGATCGTTTGCAGCGTGCTTTTCACGGCAGTAATTTCAGCAGTGTTACCGGTTTTCATTACGCCAAGCAGCGCAGGTACGGACTTTTCGCCGCCGATCTGTCCTGCCGCGGTAATGGCGGCCAGTTTCACCGCCGCATCCTTGCTTTTCAGGAAAGGCATAATGGCAGGAAGGGCCGCTTCTACTTTATTATTCCCCAGCATGGTGATCACCGCGGCTTTGCCGTCGGGCGTGGCTTTGGATAAGGATTTGATCCATGCCGCGGTGGCAACGGTACCGAGGGAGCCGCTTGCAAATTTCATGGCGGCGTCGCGGTATTCGGGTTGTTTATCGTTTACGGCAGCCAGCAGCATGGGCAGCGCTTTCTCCCCTTCTGCCTGGTTCAGGATATATAATGCGGCAGTGCGCACATGTACCTGTTCCGGCGCCTGCGCTTTGTTCCAGATGTTCTGCGCGGCGAGGGACGCTTCTTTTTTATTTCCTTTTGCCAGCAGGTTCTGCGCATAGGCGATGTAGGAGCCGGTGGCATTGGTAATGTCGTATTTGTAATCAGCAACGCGGGCTGCGGTCTCCAGCGTTTTACCGGCAGCGGGGTCCGCGATCTGCGCGAGGGCGTAGAGGGCGGTCTTTGCCAGCATCTTATCCGCACCTGTAGCCAACGGTATCAACGCGCTGGTAGCAGCGGGAACACCGGCGTCGCCGATGGCTTCTACCAGGATCTGTTTGTTGCGGCCGCTCAGCTTTGGCAAAGCTGCCAGCAGGGCCTGCTGCGCCGCGGGTGAATTGATCTTGGAAAGCGTGCGGGCCGCAGGGTCTGCCAGGCGCTCGTCGGTGAGGTAAGGTATGATGGAAGCCACCGCCTGGTCTGTACCGATCTGCTGGAGCTGCAACAGCAGGAAAGCTTTGTTCTCTTTATCCTGCACCTGGCCCAGCGCTTTGGAATAGGCAGCCACTGCGGCTTTGCGCAGGTCTTCCTTACCGGGTTGGGTTACATAAAAAGCATAACCGGAGAGTGCGTACTGGATGGCTGAGTTGTCGCCTTTGCCGGGTGCGGAAAGCATGGCCGCCATTCCGGTGATGCCTTCTTCCCCCAGCTCCGCGAGAGCCGCCATATTGGCCTGGAGTGCGGCCTGGTTCTTTGCAGGCTGCTGTTGCAGCAGGTCTGCTATTTTCGTATGTGCGGCGCGGTTATCCTGCTTCGGTTGGGCCATAACGCCCAGCTGAAGGAAACAACAAGCAGCAGCAATCAATATTTTTTTCATCATGTTTAATTGTCAGGGTGATGCAAGCTAGATGGTCCAGGGGCCGCGCATAGGCTGGAATATCAGCCTGTTGGCGCCTTCGTCGTTGATGAACTCCTGTTTTACGGGATCGAATTCGAGGTTACGGCCCAGTTGCAGGGCTATTTTACCCATGTTCACGATGGTGGCGGAACGGTGGCCGTTCTCTTCGTTCAGCGCGAACTTCTGGCGTTTTTTCACGGCTTCCACGAAATCCGTTACCTGCGGCGCGGGATCAGGGAAGGCGGCGAGTTTCTTTTCAAGGTCTGGTATGTCTGACTTGAAACCGGGATACAGCTTGCCTTTCGGCCCTTCGATATAAGCGGCTTTCGTTTCGGTGCCCGCACCATCCAGCACGATCTGGCAGCCGTCTGCATAGGTGTAGGTGATCTTGCGCCAGGTGCCCACGGCGTCGCTGTGCTGCTGGGGCGCGTCCACTTCTACTTTCACGGGACTGGTGTTGTCTTTCCCGAGGAAGTATTGAATGGGGTCCAGGTAGTGCTGGCCCATGTCTCCCAGGCCGCCGCCATCGTAGTCCCAGTAACCGCGGAACGTGCCGTGCACGCGGTGTGCGTTATATGGCTTGTAGGGTGCGGGGCCCAGCCACATGTCGTAGTCCAGTTCTTTGGGAACGGCCTGCGGTTCGAGGTTGGTTTTGCCCACCCAGTAAAATTTCCAGTCAAAGCCGGTGTGCTTGCTCACGGTCACTTTAAGAGGCCAGCCGAGCAGGCCGCTGTCTACCAGTTTCTTGATAGGCTCCACGGTGGTGCCCATCCCGTAAAAGCGGTCTGAGAAGCGGAACCAGGTGTTGAGCCTGAAGATCCTGCCATGCTGCTGAACGGCTTCCACGAGGCGCTTGCCTTCGCCGATCGTGGCGGTCATTGGTTTTTCGCACCAGATGTCTTTCCCGGCGCGCGCAGCGTCTGCCGCGATAATGCCGTGCCAGTGCGGCGGCGTGGCCACATGCACGATGTCCACTTCCGGCAGCTGGATCAGCTCACGGTAATCGGTAAACGTTTTAACGCCTTTCCCGCCGTTGGGGAGCGCATTCAGGCCTTTCTGAATGTGACCTTTGTCCACATCGCAAATGGCGACAACGCGGGTGCCTGCGTAACCGAAGTGACCGCGGCCCATGCCGCCGGTTCCCACTACGGCCTTCGTCAGCGTATCGGATGGGGCCAGGTAGCCGCGGCCCAGGACGTGACGGGGTACAATGGTAAAAGCTGCTAGCGCTCCCAGGGAGTTACGGACGAATGCCCTCCTGGAAGATTGATTTACTTTCTTTCCCATGGTTTTCTTTGAGTGTAAAACGTGATTTTTAGCAATAATACAAACTGGATTTTTTGAAGCTGATGGTTGATGAAGCCAAACGATAGGTATTTTGCCTTCCTGAAAAAACCCCTTAAATAATATATGCATTTCAAATATGCGGACAATTTTCTCTAAAGCGTAAAGTTTTCTTATTTTTTACTTAATGTAAAAAACTTTTCTAAAATTTTTATTTAAGTAAATGAGATGGAGGGCCATTTTGTGCTTTTTTGTCCATTTCAACGCTTCAGCGGCTAAATGGCAATTCGGGTGATATCGCTAACTTTAAGGGAATATTTCACTCGTCATGTACGTCACCTTTCCGCCTCCCGCCCCTCTTGCCCGGTATGTGCGCATGTTCTGGGTGTTCGAGTACAACGTACCGGACGGGGAGCCGTACGTTTACCGCTCGCTGGCAGACGGCTGCGCCGAAATGGTCTTCCATTACAAAGGCCGCTTTACCCAGCTGGACGGCAGTTGCGACCAGACCGCGGTGCTCCATGCGCAAACCAGCCGCTACAGCCGCTTCCTGACGCATGGCAGCTTCGGCATCTTCGGGGCTTATCTTTATCCTTCCGCGCTGCCGCAGCTGTTCGGCATCTCTTCAGAAGCATTCAGCAACCGGATGCCTGAATTGGCCGCCGTTTGCGGCGCAGAAGGACGGCTGCTGGAAGAGCGGATCATGATGGCAAAGTATCACCACCAACGCGTGGAGATACTCAGCGCCTTCCTGCAGGCGCGGCTTGCCCGGCGCAAACCGGTTGAAACCGCCGCACACCAGGCCATCAGGGCCATCCTGAAAGCGCAGGGCATGGTAAACATCACGGAGCTGGCGGCAGACCTATGCCTGAGCACCCGCCAGTTCGAACGCAATTTCAAAACGTATGCGGGTTTTACCGCCAAAACCTGGTCGCGCATTATCCGCTTCCAGCGGGCTGTATCACAATACGGCCGCGTGGAAGACAACCTGACAGGCCTGGCGTATGAGTGCGGGTACTACGACCAGAGCCATTTTATACACGACTTCAAAGAGTTCTCCGGGTACCACCCACGGCAATATTTCTCCGGCCGGCCGGAGGGGATTGAGTATAGGGAAGGATGAAAATTTCTTGCCCTGAACTGAGAGTTAAAGTAACTTGCTTTAACATATGACAGACACACCTGCACATATTAAAGCAATCCAGCTAAAGATCTGGCTTTCCAAATCTCCGATGGAAAGATTGAGGCAGATGATGTCTGATAATGCATCATTGAATCAATTCTGGGCGGAAGCAAAGAGAAATCATTCTCCATCAGATCGTCCTTCCAAAGTGCGTTCTTCCCGATAAGCACTTAAAAGCAACTTTTTCGACAACCGGCATTCGTTATCGCGTATAAAATGTCGCATTTCTCCAATTTCCCCCTCCTTCCCCATCCTAATATTGCAATAAAAACAAATCATGGCAACACCCAACAAACCCGCGGGCTCTCCCACGCTTTGCCCTTACTTCCTGGTGCCGGACGGGGACAAATTCATTTCCTTCCTCAAAAATGTTTTCGAAGCCGAAGAATCAGCCGTGTACCGGGACGATAACGGCCGCATCCTGCATGCGGAATTACGGATAGACGACAGCGTGGTCATGTTCGGCAACAGCACCGAACAATTCCCCCCGCAAACCGGCGGTGTATTCATGTACGTGACCGATACTGATGATGTGTACAACAAAGCAATGGCTGCAGGCGCCACTTCCGAGGGTGCGCCGGATAATAAAGATTATGGCCGGTCTGCCGGCGTAAGGGATCCGTTCGGGAATGTGTGGTGGATCACGCAGCTGTAAGCATCACGCCAGTTCTACGTCCGGCGTGGTATTCACGATGGCGTCTTTTGCACGGGCCGTATAATAATCCCACATGATGTTGAACACTTTTTCTTTCAGCGCAGGTATATCCGCGCGGGTAAGGCCTTTGGTGTCTACCGGCGGCAGGAAATGGAAGTCGATGCGGTGCGGCAGCGCGAACAGGAACTTGCCCGGCACCTGTATTTTTTTTGTGTTGAAGAGCAATGAAGGGATAATGGGTGTCTGCGCTTCTATCGCTAAAATAAAAGCGCCGTCGTAGAATTTTTTGAGGGGCATGCCGGTGCGGTTGCGTGTGCCTTCAGGGAAAAGCACCATGTGCATACCCATTTTCAGCGCGTTGTGCATATGCTCGAAACTCTGGCGGCGGCTGTGATCGTCTTTCCGGTTCACCATGATGCCGCCGATGCGGTACAGCATCCCGAACAGGGGAATTTTAGCCATCTCAGCCTTGGCGAGGGTCTTGTTCACGCCCGGTACACCCGGCGTGGTAACGGGCACGTCTATAAATGAATTATGATTGCAAACCACTACGTATTGCTGCCCTTTTTTGAAGTGTTCCAGGCCTTTGCGGAAAACAGGGCAACCGATGAGTGGCATGTAAATGCCCATCCACACCCTGCCGATGTTCAGGAAATAACGCGTTTTGCGGGGATCAGGGAAGAAGGATATGATCCAGATAGGGATAAGCACGATCAGCAGCGTTGCAACGAAGAGCAGCAGCCCGTAAATTGCAAAAACCCGACCAGCAATGTTTCTAAGCCATTTCATGCGCTAAGGGAATGAAACGTAATATTAAGAAAAAATCACAACTGCCAGTTCACCGGCTCTTTTCCCTGCCGGATCAGCAGTTCGTTTGCCTTTGAAAAGTGTTTGCAGCCGAAAAATCCTTTGTCTGCACTGAATGGCGATGGGTGGGCCGCTTTCAGGATGTGGTGCTGAGTGCCGTCTATCAGCACCTGCTTGTCCTGCGCAAACTTGCCCCACAACATGAACACCACGCCTTCTTTCTTATTTGAAATGGTGCGTATCACCGCGTCAGTGAAGGTTTCCCAGCCGATCTTGCTATGCGAGGCCGGCTCCCCGTCGCGCACGGTGAGGATGGCATTGAGCAGCAGCACGCCGCTCTCGGCCCATGGCGTAAGATCGCCGGTTTGCGCAATGGGAATACCCAGGTCCGTATTCATTTCTTTGTAGATATTCACGAGGGAAGGCGGCGGCTTTACGCCTTTCTGAACTGAAAAGCAAAGGCCATGGGCCTGCCCGGGGCCATGGTAGGGGTCCTGGCCAAGGATCACCACCCTCACATTATCGAAGGGGGTTTTGTCAAAAGCATTAAAGATCTGGCTTCCCTGGGGATAGATGGTTTTACCCAACGCCTTTTCATGTTTGAGGAACATGACGATCTGTTCGAAATAGGATTTTTGAAACTCGTCTTTCAACGCTTCCTTCCAGCTGCTTTCAATCTTTACGTCCATTATATTACCTTTGGGTCAGCGATTAATTTGATTAATTGCTGGAAAATTATATAAATTTGCACTCCCAATAAAGAAAAATTTATTGTGATACGTTACCGGACCGGTAGCTCAGCTGGATAGAGCAGCTGCCTTCTAAGCAGCAGGTCATTGGTTCGAATCCAATCCGGTTCACTAAGCTGGAGACCCCTACAGACGGGGTTTCCAGCCAAAAAACTCTCTCAATTATCGTAGCAAAATTCGTTGACCGTTAACACGATCGTTAACACCAAACCGCTACGATGAAAATTCTCCTTAATGGCTGCTGGCGCACTGAAATTCAAGTGAAGCCGCAAAACTGGAACACGCAGAAAGCCTCAGTACGTAAGCAATGGCACATCTGGTACCGATTCCACGATCCCGCCTTCTCCGAACGCTTTCCAAAGGGTAAGCTCGTCATCCTCAAGGGTATGAACCACCTGCAGGTGCTTCAGTTGCGTCAGGATTTGACCCGCGAATTGATCACCGAGGAACTCAGGCGGGTGGACCAAAACAACTACAACCCCATCGCGGGCACTTTCATGATCAATCCTGAAAGCCAGGACCTGGAGATTTCCCCTTATACAGGTTTGGTCGAAGCCATGGAATGGGGAGCCGCCAATATCGACGTTTCTCCCAGCACGAAGGATGACATAAAATCCGTTGTGAAGTACTGCAAAGCAGCAGCCGTTTCGCTTAAGATCGACACGCTGGAAATTTCAAAGGTTACCCGTCTTCAGATACGGCTTATCCTGGACCGGGTGGCAAAGATCAAGGCCGGCACCGTTATACGATTCAAAAACGGCACCAGCAAAAAAGGTATTTGGTCAAACAATAACTTTAACCATTACAAAAAAAATCTTTCCATTCTTTTCGCATTCCTGGACGAATACCGGCTCTTCGACTCAATTCCAACAGAGGGCATCAAAAAGAAAAAAGTAGCCCGGACGCCGCGTAAATTAATCAGTGACGACGACTACAAACGTATGATGGAATCACTTCATGGCACCCATTACAATTTCTGGCGATATGTCTCCATTTTTGAGAAATCAGGTGCCCGGCTTGCAGAACTGCTTTCCGTGTGCCTGCATCATGTTGACATCAAAAAGAAAATCTTCAAAGTTCTGGTAAACAAAAGGAATGCGCCTACCTGGGTGGAAAAAGAAATCGACAGAGAGGTACTTCATCTCTGGAGAGAGCTGGTTGACTATGCTGTTACTTTAGGCGAACCATTTGTGGGCAATGAGCCAGTTTTCATTTTTGGGACGGGCTTGTCTCCACAAAGGCAATTAAAACCAATCCGGGAGGAGCAGGTTACCCGCAGATGGAACACCCATGTAAAAAAGAAACTCGGTATAACTGCGGATATCTACAGCCTAAAACACCGCCGGACCACCAAGGATGTCGATAAGTTCATAGACCAAGCCATCTCTCAAGCCCAGCAGAAAGCCGCCCAAAAGAATAGCCACACCAGCACGGCAATGGTGAAGTCTGTATACGATGTTAAAAGCGGCCGGCGCCGGCAGGAAATAAAAAGGAAGCTGGAGGGGAAAAAGCTCGTTTTTAGGTTCAGGAAGGACGAGACTCCAACCCTTTCAGAAGATCTTCTGGAGTAAGCTTGTGTATTGTAGCGATCTTGCGAAGAGAAGTAATTCTCATGTCCTTTCCTTTTTCGTAACCAAGATACTGCGTGCGGCTTATCTTATGATCCACAGCAAAACTCTCCGCGCTCTTATACCCCGCGTCTTCACGCAGTTTTTTGAGACGGGAGCCTAAAGCGGCCAAGTATTGTTCATTTGAGATCATAGTTCGGGCAGCAATTTACACAACCGATAATTAATTAACCTATTTTTTGTTAATGAAATATATAAAAGCCAAAAAAATACTATTTAAATAGGCCATATGTTAATAGGCCCTATTTAAATAGGTTTTATGTGAATTTGATTTATTTTCGTTTCTTCGCTGCCTCAAAATATTGAAAGGCATCGCATAGTTTTCGTCTGGGGACCCGCGAAATAACCGGACACGAGAACGAGGCGAGGCCCATGTCTTAATGGCGTGGGCTCTTCTTATTCCGTGTCCGAGCTCTCGCGGGTCCCCGGCGGATGAGTTGAGTTCCGCGCCATTTTTTTTTTGGCCGGTTCCCTTTACCCTAAACCCGGCATATGATATTCGGAAAAAAGAAGGGCCCGTCCCCTCCTACGCAGCCTGATCCTGCAAAGCGGCTGGCGGAGAAAATTGAACAATTTATTAAGAGCCTTCAAGGTGAAGGCGTTGAATATGTCAATATCAGCGTCCATTGCGACCGAATCCATTTTTTACCGGAGCGGGAAATTTACAAATACCAAGCCCCTGCTTCCGTTTTTCGTGATGGCGAATTCTTCATGCAAAACGGAGTTTTGCAGCGATATGAAGCCCAAATCGAAAGCGGAACCGAACCTGTTCTCTTTGATATAACTAAAACACATAAAGTTTCTGCACTATGATTCCAGTCCCTGGAATCGGACGTGAAATACTAAAATAGTAACCAAGTTAACCGGGTATTCCTGCCTGGTTATTTCATTTCCGCAAAGTCTCTAAAGCTCCTATCAACATTTCTTTTAGGATTGCCAATTCCGCCATTGTAATCCAGTCGGGCACCTTGTGAAAACTTGCTACCCATCCATCCCCATCTGGCGCGAATCTTATATAGCGGAAGCCATCTATATTCACACCCCAGCCTAAGCTGGGCCCTAAGTGGTCAAAGCAAACCATTATAGGTAAATCCACAACAGTTATACCTATTGTCACCGTTTCACGCATTGTCAATTTCTCTTAACGGCACCTTGAATGTGTCCTCCCCTGCCCGTACTTCCAGGATCAATTCTCCAAAATGAATGCCCAGGACAGCATCTATCTTGCCAGAGCTGCCCCTTCCCTGCGCTTTAAGGAATGCTTTGATTCGCGGACCGAGATCCGGCGGCGGGCGCCAGGTTTTTCCTTTCAATAAGGCCACAAACACACGGTATCCCTCCGGCTGTCCGGCTGCTGCATAAAGTTTCGCTTTTTCTTCGTGATGATCCACCGGGTAAATATATTTCCGATGATCAAACCTGATGGCTTGGAAATGGGCGTTTGCCTCGCCGAAATCCAAGTATGGCGTGATCAGGAAAGCTTCCTTTATTGCTGGTAGATCTATGCCGCGGGGAAAAGATTGGCGGACAAAATACCTATACCCATGCTCAACAAGCCTGTCCAATAGCTGCGGGAACAGAAGTGAAAGGGGATTGTGCATAGCTCAAATTTTGATGGTTAGAATCTCATCCAGGCGGGTGGTGTAGCGGGGAGAAAGCCTTTCCTGACGTAGCCTCCATTTCCGGCCATAGCCCTGTGCGGCGAACTTTACAAGCTCTTTGCCGCCGGCAGCCTGGTTAATGCTGTCCATGGCCTTCATCAACTTATCGTTGCGGCTGCGGTCAACTTGGTCAAAGAGCCCTGTTTGAACCTGGCTGGCAGGGATCAGATCTAAAAGGAGGATGCCTACCTTTTTGAAATTATAACCGTCGCGCCATATCCGCTGCACGGCAACCTCTGCATAGTGTAACAACTCCGCGGTGCTGGCGGTGGCTACCGGTAATTCCATTGTAGTGGAATGCCGAAGCTGGCGATCCTGCAGGCGGTATTGTGCCGTCTGGATGAAAACCTGGACACGCCGGCAGCAGCTGCCCTGTTTGCGCAATTTTCTCGCGGCGATCGCAGTGTAATTCGCAAGCGCCTCCTTTACATCCTCCCGGGTGCTCAGCAGCTGGCCAAACGACCGCGCGACGCAGATGTTCTTCTTATCTGGCACCTCGGTCTCCATTTCGATACAGGGCATCCCATGCAGTTCATTCCAAAGCCGGAGGCCCTGCGTGGTCATGTTTTTCCGCACCCATTCCGCCGGCACGTTGGCCAGCGCCGCGGCAGTCCTAAAGCCACGGCGTTGAAGCAGGGACGCATATTGCGGACCCACTCCCCAGATATCAGCAACCTGTGTATACTCCAGCACCTCGTGGATCTTTTCCCGAGTATCCAAAACATGCACACCGGTTTCCTTCTTCGTTTTTTTGGCGAACCGGTTTGCCATCTTCGCCAAAGTCTTTGTTGCCGCTATCCCAACGGATACAGGAATGCCAACTGCTGCAACCGCCCGGCGTAGATCCGCGGCATAACGTTCCTGGTTGAGATGGGGCATGTCGCCCAAGTAAAGGAAGGCCTCGTCGATACTGTAGACCTCCACCGTCCCGCAATGCGCCTGCAGCACACTCATAACCCGGTCTGAAAGGCTTCCGTACAGCGTGTAGTTGCTGGAGCGCACTGCTACATTGTGCGCTGTAAGGAAATCTTCCATCAGGAACGCCGGCGCACCCATCTCAATACCTATCGCTTTAGCTTCCTCACTACGCGATATTACGCACCCGTCGTTATTGCTCAGCACCACTACCGGCCGACTGCGGAGGTCCGGCTGGAACAGCCGTTCACAGCTGACGTAGAAATTGTTGCAATCCACTAGCGCGATCATGGCTTAATCACAATGGCTTTTACTACTCCCCAAACGTCGAACTGATCTTCGTCCTTCACTACATATGGAGTGAAGGACGGGTTTTCTGCATGTAAGATCCACCCGGCATGGGATCTCACCAGCCGCTTTATGGTGAATTCGCCATTCAAAAGCGCTACCACGATACTACCAGCTGATGGCTTTGCACTGCGGTCAACCGCTACTACACAACCATGGGGTATATGTGCCCCCTCCATAGATGGGCCACTTACGCGGACAAGGAATGTAGTGGGAGTCATACCAATCAGTTCTTCCGGGGTAATTTCATTCTCGTGATAGTCTTGCGCAGGGCTAGGGAAGCCTGCATTTACGGTGGTGTCAAAGAAGGGAAGGGTGCGGACAATACGGTTCTTTACCTGCTCCCCTGCAGGCTTATCAATCGCTCTCATATCCTAATATTTTTAGCAATAGTACTAAATTATTTAGGAATACAAACTAATTTGCGGGTGGATTTTTTAGTTAGGAAATGAAAGCCGGGTAGTCGTGCCTGGCTGTTCCATATAAACAAAAGCCAGCTGTAGAAACAGCCGGCCATAAAACAAATGATTCACATTATATAATATCTTTATTGATTCGAAAGCCAGCCCATCAGATGGTGTTTCTGCTCTGGCGTGAAATGCTTGTTTATGATGCGCTTAACCTCTTCCTCAATATCGATCAATGAACTCACATCTATCGGGTGACCTGCAGGGAGTCGTTGCTCGGTTATCGTTTCTCTGCTCGCTTCTGCCAGATATGCCCGGCCAAATGTGCGGATCCGTATGAGCCCCGCGATATAGAACTCGTGTAACCCCTCATCTAGCCTATAACTTGTGATTGTTTTTTTCATACATCAAAGGTATGCCCATCACCAGGTAGTAAATTACGGGAAACCGTATTCCCACAAAAAAGCCAGGGTAAAAACCCCGGCCAATCCAGAAATTCCACGTTATGAAAAACTATTTCGGCATGTACTGCTCCAAGCTGCCAATGATACTTTTCAAGGTTGATGCATAGTTGGGATCGGTCGCGTAGCCGGCAGCGCCCAGTGCCTCAACAAACGTGCGCGGATCAGTAGTTTTGAAAGCTGCAGCGTACCGAGGATTATTCCGGAGAAATAGGCCGTGGTCTGTGAAGCTCTCTTCGGCGTTATCGTAGGCCCGAAACCAGTCCTTCACCCGATATTTAAACTTCCCATCGGGACGCTGCGTAATACTGATGATTTCAGGGTATCGAACTGTTCGTGTGCTGTGAATTTCGGTTGTAGTGATCAGCTGGCGCTTACCGGTCCACCCTTTCCCGGCTTTGATGCCAAAGAACATATTACCAGGTGCGTGTTCGCCCCAGCCTGTTTCCAGCGCAGCCTGCGCCAGAACAGCGAGTGCCGGCCGGCCGCTCGTACGCTCAGCCTTCAAGGCATCGCGGTAGTACATTTTGAAAAACAACTCCTTGGTCATATGAACCCTTTAATTTTTGAGAAAATGGCCGCACCGATCATCAGTAAGCAGACAATCGCAATGCCGCGCCAGGTGTCCCGCCCCCCAGTTACCCGGTCGGCACGCTGGCGCTGTTCCTTCGCTTCGATCTGAGCAACCCGCACCGCGGCACTATCTACCTTGGTGATCTTTAAGGTGTCCAGCTGGTGCCGGGTAACTATGGCAGGTGGCGGGCACAGCCGTTCATTGTACACGTACTTTGTAACCCTACCTTTCACGGTATCACAATTCACGATTACTGTATCGCAAAATACCAGCGTGTCCGGTGCCAGGTAGGTGGTATCGTAGAGAATTTCACCCTTAACATAGACGGTGCTCTCTTTTACCGGGAAGCGCTCAGCGCAACCTTCTGCCCACTTCTTCTGCGTCATGCAGCCGCTGACCAGTAGGACCGCCAATATCGTTAAGCTATTTTTCATTGCTTATAAATTTCCAGATTGGTGACCTTTTGTTCCAGAATAGCCAGACGAACCTTCATTTCGCTGTATTCCGCTTCCATCTTGGCTTTCCAAGCACGATCCCGCTCTCGGTCTTCTTTGGTCTCCTGTTTCATTTCCGCCTGCCCGTCGGCTATCATTTTAATGTCAGCCTTCATCATGATGATGAACACGGCCCCGAGCACCACTTGAATGCAAATTCGGATCACTTCGTTGGCCGTAAATTTTATGTTGCTCCAGGTCATGCTATTTCTTTTTATTCAGGTATTGAAAAGAGGCAGGATCTTTCCGGCCGGAAACAACGGCGATAATAGCAGACACTGCGGTGAGGAACTTTAGTCCCCATGCCAGCCACTCCTTGGCTTCCGCCGATACATGCCCCGGAAGGGAATCGATGAGGTCGGGCGCAAAAAGAGCTACAGCAGCGATAATTGCCGTCATGTTCACCGTCCATGCAGGCGTGTCTTTCGATACTTGGCTTACGCCGAATTTTGTTGCCATAGGTCAAAGTGTTTTAGAAAAAGCGTTTAAATAATTTCCTCCAGCATCTTTCACGGCGCCGTTCTGCCTGTAGTATTGCAGGCCGCCTACCTGGAAGTTCATGCTGTAGGCATAATAAAGTGTGTTCGTTCCTGTCGGGGTGCCTGAAAGAGTTACCTTGATCTGAGTGCCATTTAGCACGGTAACGCCCGTGATCGACACTCCCGGCGTCCCGCTGCTGGCAAACTCGAATCCGTAATGCCCATTCTTGCAGATGCGGGTGGCATCCAATGACACAGCCCCGCTAGGAGGAGTAACGGTTACAGTTATTTCATTTCCTGCCAGCACAGCGCTGGTACAAGTGAAGGATGACCATATAGCCGTCCCCCAGCATGCCTGAAAGTATGGCGCCATCTGACGAAGCCCGGGTCCACTGTAGTGTGAGGCCTGGAAGTTTTTGCTGTAGAATTCTTGCCCATCCAGCGGCGCAATATAACCCGGGGTGGCGATGCGGATCTTTGAGTTACTGAGCCCGGCGATCATTGCGTTGCATATATTCATTGTGCGCGCCGGATACGAGCCGGCCAGGTCGGACCAGTAACTGAACCCGAGTTGCGACAAGATCAGCCGTACGTCCTCAGTTTGTCCCGTTCGGGCCTTAATGTCCGTGTTGAGGTAGTCAGCCAGGCCGGAAAGGTATGCGGTGTACGACCCAAAGTTGGCGGTCGCATCACTTTCGCCGTGAAGGAACGCCACATATGCGCAGCGGAGGTTCTTCCCTTTGCGATCCGCATAAGCCTTAGCACTGTCGATAGCGCGGAGCATGTAGTTGTAGTAGGAGGTATTTTTATATATCGCCGTAATACTGGCGCCGTTCACCGCGGCGGAGATCGTGAGTACTTCAGCAGCTACGCCTTCCGAAATGAGATATTGCGCCATCAGTTCCCCAAGCATCGGCATAATCGACACCCGGTTGATCTCATAAGTGGGCTCATTGACAGAGGTTTGATACTGCTGTGAGTGGTAGAAAGACAACACCCCTGTACGGTTGTCTCTCTCAATCTTGGTAACATTGTATGGTGAGGGGGCAAGATCAATGCCACCGTAAGTTTGCGGCGCGACCCCTACAGCGTTGCTTTGGCCGTAGCCGATGATCAGAGCGATGTCGTTGGATGTGTACTGCGCTTGGGCCGAGAAGGCGAATAAAATAAAAAAGAAAAATAACCTCATAAAACTGTTGATTCTGCGTGACTACCTATAATATCCCAGCTGGTGCCGTTGCTGATAAAAATGACTGACGATCCCAAAAGCGTGAGCGTTTTAACACCCGTGATCACCACATCATTCGACGCGGCTGATAACTTTTTAACACAATAAATGCGACCGGTTATCCCTGCCGCTGATGGTGGGGTAATTGTTACCGATCCGGAATTATTGACCCGCAACTCAAAGTGAGTTTCATTAAGGGTGGTATTCCCGGTAACGGTAGTAACAGGTAGAGACATCGCACCTTGTACCTGGAAGAAAGTGTGCAGGGTCGTACCTGGTCCAATCCCAACTCGGTCCGTGTTTGCGTCCAGAATCGCTAAAACTTTTGTCGTACTGCCTTTGGTGCTTTCGAAATAGTGCCGCCCCCAAACCGCGTTCGTTGAATCGTAAGAGTTATACCGGGCGACCCCTCCCCCTGCATCCAGGGCTAATCCCTGGCTGGATAAATCGCGTTTGATATCGAAAGGATATGAGTTTGTGGGGGCCACTAATCGAAACTTATCAGTAAGAATTACAGGCGCACCATTAAGAGATCGTATTGTATCAGCATTCAGCCGCCGCATTCGAACACCTCCAGAAAAGGAAGCCGAGGTGTTATCAGCTCCAGCTGAAACATTGAAGAAATAAGGTGAAGTAACCGCCACTCCGGTGAGGGAATCGAGCAGCGCACCGTTCAAATCAACGATCATGCCGCTCCGTCGCAGGAACATATTCTGCCCCCTGATGGCCAGCTTTGTGGAAATTGTTGCCCCGTCAATTGTCCCCAACGCAACCGTACTGTCTTTTTTCCCAGCCAGAAAAGCAGGGCCGAGGAAGTTAAGGGCGCCCCAGGTGTCCGTTGAGCCGAAGACGCCGCTGTTCCAGTACCCAATACGCCCTCGTATAGTAGAAGCATCCGACTTTAACCAATCGATCAAGCTCGCCTGGTTCGTTCCGTCATCGATTCGCTGCAGAGAACCCTTTGATCGGATTCTCCCGCTCACCCAAACTTCTGCCCCCCCCTGCTCGCCTGCGAACTGGTTCTTGATGAAAGGGAGACTATCGGTGCTGCGGATGTAAGTTTTGTTCTGTCCGTCCACCACTACCAGGGCGTTGAGGCTGTTGTTCGTCGATAGTGGGGCATTTAACTTCTCATCCAGACTATCCTGCAGGCCGTTTACCCCAGCGATTTCAATGCCTTGCAACTTCACGGCTATCTGCTCGCCGGAGGTCGTGCGGAAATATAGCGTGTCGTTGGAGCGGCGCACACTATCCAGAACGCTTACTGGGGCCACAGCCACCCATTTACCCAGCGTGCAAGAAAACTGGTAAAGCACATCGTTTTTCTTTGCCAGCTTCCGGCATTGGTTGGTATTGGCCGCCTGCGCAGCAGTCGTATCGTCTGGGATCTCCAGCTCGGTGAGCGCACGCAGCCCATCATATCCTAAAAAGCCAGGGTAATCGTCGTAAACCTGGGCAAAGGTGTTGAATGAAACTGCCAGAAGCAGCAAGGTGAGTAGTTTCTTCATATTAGTATCTTGCGATTGTGAATACCTGGTTTAAAACGAGTTTGTCGCCGGGTTTTAAGAGTTCCCAGCCCCCACCGGTCAAAGGGCGCCATTGGGTAGAATTAAGTAGAATGCCATTGCGAAAAAGACGGAAGCGTTTATCCTTGATCACCGGCATATCGTAGTAGTTTCTGCCGGCCCAGTCGCTGTTTATAATGACATCCTCATCATTCGGCGCGGCAATCTCCTGAACTGCCAATACAATGCACTGGATCAGCTTTGTCCATGTGCGACGCAAATAGCCGGTAGGTGTGATGAACATCACCGTCTCACCTGCAGCTGGGCAGTTGTCTACTGGTTCGCCCAGCTTTACCCGTAATTCTGTTGCACATTCTGCCATTATGAAATTGTTACAGGTTCTCCGTCAAAAAGCAAAACACACCCTCCGATGCCGGCCACGAAGCAACACTCCAGATCCGCACCGCCGGTGAGGCATTCGATCATGGTGTCACGATCATAGCTCAAGCAGGCGCTTACAGCCTGGCCCCCAGCAACGCCACCTGGTTCGGCGCCGCTGCCTGGATTAACAAGGCAGGCTGCCAGCAGCGCAGGCTCAAGGGTTTGGCAATCCGCGATCAGCGCCATGCTATTTGAACAGTTTCGTGATAAAAAAAAGATTGAGGTTCGTAGCCACACTAACGTACACGCCATACCACAGCAGACTGGCCAGCCAACCCAACGGCCAAGCGTCGGCAAACAGCAAGAAAGCCACGTAAACCGGAAACGATAGTTGAGCAATGGCGTGAGCAGTGCATATCCCACAACCGCCGAGCACCCGGTATAGGAGTTCCTTTCCAGCGAGATCCCATTTCCTGAGCTGTTTTTGCCAGCTGCCGAGCCAATTACCGGGCTGTATGCTTATCCACAGCATAAGTGTAAAGCCCGCCACAGCGAGCCAAAAAACCAGCGTTAGAACGAGAAAAATGATCATATCGGAATAACTATTTTGTTCTTGAAGGAATAAGGGCCACCTCCGAAGGGTGTACCATCTGGTTTTATCAGCATGAGCGTAAGCACCAGATCCTCAGGGTAGCTGTTCGGCAATACAATACTTTCGTTTTCGGTCGCTTCTATTTTCTGGCTGAGCCAGACGCCGTTGAAACAAACCCGCGCCACCCAGGTGCCGGTTGCGCTCGCCAGTATTTTCGTATTGATTGGATCACAGCTGGAGAAACAACCAAGATCAGATATCGGGGTACAGCCGCACATCAGCATACGGAATTACAGGGTGAAGGAATACAATTGAACGGTTTGGCCGTAAACCGCGTATAAAGCGAAAATTCAAGGATCACAACCTGCCAACTGCCCAGCCGCTGCAGTACATCCTTGATTTCTTCCCTTCCTATCTTGGCAAGTTCTTTGGCCACAGCCGTCTCGCGGTGATGCACAGCGCGTACAGGCCGTATCTTTTCGCTGCCATACTGCAAAAGCGCGTTGAGTATGGCCTGCACCAGCTCTTTTGGCTGGGCTTTATCCACCACAGCGACCAGGTAGCAACGTAGCGCCTCATCAACAGAAGCCGAAGAATCGGTAACCTGGGGACGAGATTCAGAATAGTCTATATTGGCCTCCGTCCGTATGTAGAAGTAGTTGCCGAAGCTATCATTTATTCCGACGGCGAATTTTTCAAAGCTGTCTCCCTGGTAGATAAGTCCGGTCAGCTCGTCCAGGTAAACATTAGCAAAACCCTGGTTGAAAAACCGGAGCTTATCCATCAGGAAGTCCTTCAGCTTAGTGAGATCCTCTGTTGTCATAATCCTTTCATGATTTCAGAATGAACAGTTTTAAGCTCGTTTACCACCTCCCTGGAATATTCTTCTTTCTCCTCTTTGGTGGCGTGGAAAATCGTGCCCCTCTCCAGTTTAAAATGCTCCTCCAGCCCGCGGCGTTTCAAGGACTGTAGCTCGCTGTTGAAGCCGATCAGCACCTCCGTTTCTTTCGCCTGTAGCGTGAATGACAGCCGAAGATCTCCTTTCATGAAGAGGTTCACTTCGTTGGTCGGCCTGCCTTGTATCTCGCGGAATTCTTTGTAACCGTCAGGCAGGTACATGCTTTTGCGGTCCTGTCCAGAGGATTTTATCACCGTGGTAGAAGTTTTCTTCGTAACCAGGTTTGTAGACCGGGCTTTGATATTCTTCTCCACCCCTCCCCTACCCACAGCCTTGTAGGCGGATTTTTGTATGAACTTATCCCGGGTTACATAAATTGGCGTCGTTGAATAGGACCCGATCTTTCCACCGTTGCTATCCTTACCATCGCGGAAGATTCTGTTCTGCATAGTACCGAGCATGCGTGTAGCAGCAACGACAATAACCCGCTCCGAAAGGCGGGTTTCCGTTCTTTGCGCAAGGTCACGCAGGTTATCGTTATACTCTTGCAGGGTCATACGTTTGTTTTTACAGAGGTTCGACTACAGGCAATACATGAGTCCTTCACGTTCTTCATCAGCTTCGGCAGGACCTGGAAGAAATCGTTCCATTTCTCGCGGTACGTGTTCTCATACTCAATCCGCTTCTTCTCAGCCTCTTCCCTACCGTAAATCGTAAAATTGTTCATCCTGTCGCTGTTTACACGCTCCTCCTGTACCAACGCACGCATTTTCCAGTAAACAATTTCACCGATATACGTTTTGCTCCAGCTGCAGAGCAACTGTGAGAAGTCGCATTCACAGCCAAAAGTTGCGGATATACCGAAACCTTCTGTCTTCACCTGCCCGGTGCCATTCCAGCCCGTCACATAACCACATTCGTTAGGCATAGTTCCGCTACAACCAACCATGCAAGAAATGACGCTTCCGTATGTATCGAAAGCAGCGTTATCCATGAGAATGCGTACATAATCGCCGGTGGCCACATAGTCTATCTCAAATGTGTTGATCTGGCCGCCGATTAACTGAGCATTGTATAAGGTGAAAGCACCGTTATCCCAGATCTTAATCTGTGCCGCCGGCACAGACTGAACGGGAAACACGTGCACCTGGCGGATGCGGATCTTGCGGAGTGGTGAGGGCTTTGCAGCGTGTATGGTAATGCCACGCTCAGCAGTTGCTGCAGGGTTGATGATCGATGCGTCCCGTACCGCGGCTTGATAAAAACTGGTGCCGGTGTCACTGCTGTATCCGCTGGTAGCTACGGCTTTCAAAAAATCAGCCTGGACCTCCAAAAGAGCCGCTTCCCGTGCCGCCAGCAAAAGGTTGAAGCCTCTCACATACTTTTCGTCCGTCATAGCCGCTATGCCTCTGTATTTGATCTCCGGCGCCATCCAGATGTCGTATCCTGATGTGGATGGTAGATTTATTGCGTCGGGACACAGGTGCTTAACGGAAACGATATTGTTCAGGCAGTTGACCATGGCTTTTTGTTAAAAGGGGGAGTAAAGAACCCTCCCCCGTGTGGAGTTTTCACTATGGATAGGCCGCTACACTACCTCCGTGAAGGTGTAGGCCGTTACGTTAATTTTGCCGGCGATAGCAGAGTAGCCAGAATAGGTGATCTTCCCGGCAGTCAACGTAAAGCCGCCACCACCGAACTGGTTGAACATCGCCACCATATCGGCGTCGCTCGCCAACGTGGTAAGTGGTCTGAACGTGTTGCCGTTGATGGTGAAATCGTTCACGATCAGCGGGTACACAAAGCCAGGATCGTATTCGTAATCCTTCGCAGCAATTGTGCCGCCGGAGGGAGCACCCTGGCCGGTGCAATCCACCGGTTTCGGTGCACAGGTTGTGAAGTGCATGATGCCGTTGAGACCCTGGATTGCGCAAACATCCATCGGCAGGGTGAACAGATCCCAGTTGAGCTTGAATTGGAAGGTGATTTTCTTGCCGCAGGGAAGGAAATGCATGTCCAGATCCCATAAAATCCCTGTAGCGGGGTCGAGAATAGTCGAAAACATCCAGTTTGGCCCTTCCTGGAACATCGTTTCCGGCTTCAAGTCCTTGTTATCAGTAGCGAAACGACCCAGGTTCCAGTTCCACCCAAGGAATTTGATCAGCTGCGGATCAAACGCTACAAGGTTTTCAGCGGAATTGCCGATGGCACCGTTCAGGTTTTTATCATAGAACCAGTTGTTAACCGCGACCTTGCTAATGTCCTGTCCATCATCATTTGGCGCGCCAATGGCCAACAGACGTTTGATGTTGTAAACTGGGGCACTACCGATAACGTAGGGAGTACTGAGCTGGGCGTCAATATAAGCCCTTTCGAGGTCGAATATACCGTCGGGACGCACACGATTGGAACTGATATCAAGGAGGTTGATCAGCTTACTCGCGTTACCGTCAGGCAATACGCCGCGATTCGCTAACAGTATGGCGGTTAACTGAACCTCAAGCTTTCGGCGCACTGTGTCCCAACGCTGATTCAACATTCCCATTACCCACTCGTTTGCACCGATGTTGTCAAGATCACGCATATCGTCGATATCGATCTGCAAAACTTTTGAAGAGGTACACTGTTTCAATGTGAAATACGTCTGGAGTGGTTCAGACTTTTCGCCGCTGTCACACGGGTTATCGCTACAGGTTCCATCATCCTCACATACAGGAGGCAGGTAATTGACTTTGAGCGTTCTTTTTTTACCGGGTTCTTTCCCGATATCCTGAGCCGTTATCGTATTATTGAGCCGAGCAGCACCAAGAATAGCCTGTAAGGTGCCACCGACATATCCGGATTTGGAATACATCCAGAGGGATTTCTGGATGCTTTGGTGGGCGCGTTTAAAAGACATAAAAAAGCCTTTAAAAAGTGAAAGAATTGGTTTCGATCACGGATTTAAAGGCTCCGTAGGAATCACCTACAACGACTTTTTAAAGAGTTTCGTATCCTCTACATTTTGTAAAACAAAGATAATGCTTTGTACCCTTTCAGGATAAAAAATTATTCAGCGTTGTTGAGTTGATCTTCAAACGCCGCCATATCTTTTTGGAAACTACCACCACCATACTGCGTAGTATGGGTCTTTTGACCCTGATCACGCTGCTCCTGGGTTTTATTCGGGTCTTCTGTGCGATTATCATTTTTCAGGATGCCGCTTTCTTTCGCCCATTCAGTACCGACGTCTTTAAGCACTACAGCAAGATTGCCTTTCAATGCCGGTTTCTCAGGGTTGCTAAGATCACGCAATTCAATGTCTTTTTTGTTGTCGTCGTAGTGATCTTTATAAAGCGACCTAACATAGGCCTTCAATGCCTGAGCCTGCACTTTTGCATTGCCGCCTGTACGGGGAATTTCGCTTACTATCCGCTCGTATATCGCGTCCGCATCGCGTTCGCGAATAGAAGACACCAGCGTGTCGTATTTTTGCTTTTCCTGGGCGAGAAGTCCTGCTTTCTCTTTTTCCCAATCTTCGCCGTTCTTCTTCATCTGCGCACGGATATCGTCGAGGCTGCTGTCCTTGGAGGAAACCATAATGTCCAGGAACTTCTGAATTGCTTCATCATCCTTTAGGTCCTGCAGATCTGACGTTTTCAACTGGCCATTTGAAAGGCGGCGAAGCGTTGCCCGCAGAGCGCCGCCGAACTGCCCCGCCAGCTGGGTCGTAAGTTGTGCCTTCAGGGCGGTTTCGATACCAGGCTTAAAAATGCGGGAGCGCGATTCATCCACCGCCGTGATCGCGTCATCGAACTTCAGGTCTTTTTCAGCCTGTTCTTCCGCCACAAGTTCTGCATCCACCCCCAGCTGTTTGATAAGCGTTAACGCCTGGGTGGGAGAAAGTTTGATAAGTGCCATGTTTTAAGAAGTTTTTTTTAAAGTGAATTTTTCCGGATTACTGTAAAACGCAACATAGGTGCTATGGCTCACCTTGAAAGGAAGACCTTCATTTCCATTCGCATCCAGCGGGCAAACCAGGACCTCTCCGAAGTTCAGCTTGATGTAGGCCAATTCATTTTTGGCGGGGTCTTCTGCAGGCACAACTGCTGCAGGCGAAAGGCGTTGCGGCTCTTGAATTACAACCTGTGTTGCCGGAACATCCGGCAGGTTCTTCTGTTTTGCCATATTAGATGATTTTATACCGGGGGTCCTGCTTAATGAGCTTTTGAGCGAATTCGCGGCCCATCGGATTTTGTATGCCGTTCGGCGTCTGCACCATCACCTGGCCGGGCTCAAGCCTTGAACGCCGGCTTACGGCCTTTTGGACCGGCCCAGCTATCATTTCCCCGGTAAGTTTCGGAGTAAGGACCGGTAAGCCACCTGAGCCGACCTCCAAGGTTTCTTTCTGTACGGGCTCCTTATCGGCCGGGATTTCAGTCACGGCTGAAGTTGCAGGCATTTCTTCAAGTTCCAGAGAAGTGTCTGCTTCCGGGTTGATGTCAGTGGTGGGCTGTTCCATCAGCTTCTCGAATGCGGGCTTGGAAATACCCAATTCCAGAAGCTGGTAGGGCGAAAGCGTCGGGTTTTCTTTTATGATTTTTGCATCTCTTGGCGCGAATTTGATTTTCTTCTCCATGCTCGAAGGTTTATGCAAATATACAGAATGTATATAAAAATATACATTCTGTATATTATTTGCTTGACGCCTTCCTTATTCTTACGGGGAACGACATATGGCGGCATGCGAAACCGCCCCGGTTTGTACAGAAATTCTGCACGGTTGTGCCCGGAATCCGTCCTGGCAGCAAGTCTTTGCGAACTAACAGCTCTGCGAGTTCGTCTTTCCCAACGTCGCGCCGGAGGTTAACCAGGTGCACGCAAAGCGGCCGGCTGTCGCGAATGATGTCACCGACATACATAATGCCGTCCAGGCCGAATTCCTGGGCGATGATCTCATTCACCGTTCCATTGAACTGGTATGATGTATCGCGCGCCAGCTGCGTGGCGTATTGTTGCAGATTGGGCATAGGCCTGCCTGTTGGCGACCGGCTGCCTGCGGATAGGTCTCCGGCGTTCCATCTTTGCAGGATCTCTTCCATGTCGCTGATGCTTCCGCCCGTTGTGACCTGCATCAAAAGCATATGGTTGAGTGGCTCGCGAAAGCCGGCGTCGATGCCTGAGCCGTACAGAGCGGCCTTCGCCTGTTTGTACACCTGGCGCCGAGCAGGTGTCGTCAGCTGGAGATCGACCTGCAGCTCGTTGTAATCTTTCTGAAGGGCAATATTCGTTTTCTCTATAGTGGAGAAGCTGGAGAGGTAGTTTTGTACAGCATCAGCATACGTCTTGCCAGTAAGGATTTTTTCAAACTTTTCTTCGATGATGATCATCCGGCGGCGCAGATCCTGCCGCGGAATAAACCGTTTGTCTTTGATTTCAAATCGCTGCACTTGCTCCCACAATATTTCGTGAAGCTGATGTTGGACGGAAGCAGATGTGGTTGCCAACCCGTCCACCGTGGACTGAATAAAATCCAGGTGCTCAATAATATCTTCCGTGATCTGCTCACGGGGCGTCTTTTTGTTGCTTTTGGCCATGCGGATCAGTTCAGGTAGATCTCAAAAAAGAGGAACTGCTGCATGTAGAAGGTTTCGGTGAGTTCATTACCGCGGTAGTCGAGAAGACGCACGCCGGATGGATAAAACCGCGGATCGTCGCGAACAAACCTGTCTACCCTGTACAGATGCAGCACGTGCACCGCATCGGTGTGCCCGGTCATTGTGTTATCCACACACCAGGCATACAGTTCCAAGAAATTATCAGGTTTCGTCATCGTTCTCGCCGTTTTCATTTCGGAACGCTGGCTGTTGCGCTGGAATAAAGGGTTTGATGGCTTCGTCGACGATCTTTTTCAGTTCATCGATCTTAACTGAAAAGAACCATTTTGCTCCATTATCCCGGACCAGCTCGTCCAGAATGCCTGGCAATTTACGAGAAAAAACCAAGTCAGGCGTTGAAACCTCCCCCGTTGTACGCATGGTGAGGCGTTCATCAGGCGTAAAGACGTAGAGATCATCCAGTTCGGCGATCACTGCCGTTTTCCGCTGAAAAATATCGTCGCCGGCAAAACGCTTATCTACAAAATCCGTCACCTGTCGTTTTCGGATATACCCGGGGATGTTTCCCTTCGTCGCATCCGTAAGCTCTTGCATCAGGTCCGCGGCGGTCTTCACCTGAAATTGCGATGGCTTTATGAATGTAAAATCGTATATATACGGCACAGGCCCGATAGTGGGATCAAGCACGCGGATATTGCGGTACGCGATTATATCACGGAGAGATTCAAAGATCAGCCGGCCCCAAACGTTGTTCGAAACCATTGCGATAAAGAGCAGTAACTTCTCCAGATCGATGGCCTTTGCAGCGCCCGACTGTGCGGCATCGATGTTTAGCAGGTTCAGCGCGCGCAGGATCAGATCCATGACCTGAACATTCTTCTCCCGATGATACTTGTTAATGCTGACGTCGGGGTTGGTGATTTTTGTGCCACCGTCGCCGAGCTGCGACCAGTCCTCCATGCTTACCATGAGCCTGTCTGCCGGGTTTCTGGAGACCGTGCCGCGCCCCTTACATTTCTCACACGTAACCACACGAGGGTCACCAGTATGCTGGTCGGTGAGCCGCATTTGTTTTAAACCGTGGCATGTCGGACATTCTTCGGGCTCCAGCTGCGTAATAAACGGATGGCTGGCTTCCTTGTCCACCATCTGCTCTGCGGAGAAAGACGCGATAAACTCATTCGCTGCAGCGATGGCTTTATCGAAATATGAGTCATAATAGCCGTCAGTGTTCCAAACGCCCCCTGCCACTGTTGCAGGGATATGGCCGAGCCGGTGAGAAAAGTAACCGCGCGTCTCCAGCTCATACAGGTTATTATTACCCTTTACATACCGAAATATTGCCACCTCAGTGATGTAAAAACCATATTGGCCGCGTTTAAAGACCAGGCCGCTGGAATCAAAATAGACGATGTCTTTGCTGTTGACAAAGAAAACGTCAACCTCCAGCCGGCTGGCTACCTGTTCGTACCATGGTTTTGAAGGAATGCGTACAACGAGGCCATTGGGATCTTCGTTCACTGCCGGCACCACCGCTTCATCAAAGAATTGGATGAGGTCTTTTCCCTGGAAGTTGTTGCCCCAGATGTAGTCATTGTCCTCTTTATCAGGAAGGACGATCGAATACTGGCTATCTTGGAAGATGGCCCCGCGCAAAATATCATTCAGCATTCCGAAAGGCGCCTTCGTAAACGACCGATACTGGCTATACCGCCAGTCGCGGGTTACCTCAGGCTCACGCGGATGGCGGGCCAGTAAAAAATCGTCGAAAAGGCGCTGGTACTCTTCACCCAACCACCGTGGCGGCGTGATCCATTCCCCACTATCTTTTGCAGGGTTTCTGAAACGCGGCCGCGCACCTTTCGTGTGCAGGCTGACCTCCAAATACACATCTTTCCACTTCTTCAGCGTGTCCTTCATCGGATTAGTTCCGGTTCCGTTCAGCAGTTCCCCCGCAGTTGTTTTGTTCAGCTCCATATGAAAAGGAAAGGGGAGCCTCGTGGCTCCCGTTATGGTTAATACAGGCCGGCCAGGTCCGGGCAGGTGTTCAGGGCGATACTGGGCTTGTTGAAGAACAACGGATCTCCATAGAATTTCAGCACGCCCTTTTTGAATTCCACGATGAAGCCGTTCTGTACTTTTTCATACGACAGGCCGGTGCGGAAGGTAGCCGGTAGTCCTTCCAGGGAACCCTGTTTGCGCGGCACACGGATAAAGTCCGAACTGCCGTCTGTCATAAGGAAAAGCACGTTCAGGCTGTTTGAAAGATTGTTGATATCTTCCCACCAGGTGTAATCGTAGTACGGTGTATCAACGCCGGCCGGGTTGATGTTCACCGCAATGCGGTCGTTAAAGTTAATCGTCCGGCTTACCACAGCTTCGTATTCCGGCTTGGAGTCGGATAATTCCCGTTGAATAACCTCCGGATCCTGAATTTCCACGCCTTGCAGCTCATTGGAGAAAACAAGGCCCGGTGTGTCAGGGGCCACGGGCTTCATCAGTGCCAGCAGATTGGCACAGGTTGCCGGATCAGGGATGGTAATATTACATTTATAGAAGCCCAGGCGTTTTAACCAGAGTTTTCTTTCTCCGGGTTTACAGTTTGCTGAGAGGATTGGCTGCAATGTAAAACCCGCGCATTCGGTTG
Organism: Chitinophaga sp. YIM B06452; assembly: GCF_039655965.1. Taxonomy (NCBI): domain Bacteria; kingdom Pseudomonadati; phylum Bacteroidota; class Chitinophagia; order Chitinophagales; family Chitinophagaceae; genus Chitinophaga; species Chitinophaga sp. YIM B06452. Next base: position 569,611 of record NZ_JAWLKY010000002.1, read on the forward strand.
GGCAAAGTCCCATCATAGTAAGTTTTGAAGTTGAAATATTTCCGCTTCAAGGCCGGAGTTGACACCTACTACGATGGATTGAAAGAGGGTCGTACCCTCTACAGGTTTGATACCCAAAAATACGAATGTTACAGGAAAATCAACTCGTAATTTTCCCCGACTGCTTTCTGCAGCTCTGCCGGCGAGATGCCATGAATATCCCAGATCACAATTTTCAATAATAACCCGTATGAATATCCCGCAAAATGGATGGTCGAGAACTGCTGGTAGTGGCTGGTGCCAATCCCTATAGTTGCCTGCGTGGCATTCTGCGCCTCCTCCCCTGTATAGCCCGTACAATAATCCGGCAACTGCGGCGCTGATGTGTTGCGCACGCAGGCGCCCCATTTGAAGGATATCCCCTGTGTTGTCGGTCCACTGAAGGTTACATCCATCTGGATAGGCGAGGCGAAATTTGAGCCCGTAAGGCCGAAAGAAACGATACCGGTGACACCGGGATTGGGTGGTACCGGTGGCGGGCAAGTGCCGGCTGAACCCTGATACATAAAGTTGGCAAATGTATATTCGATCGCCGATGCTGCGACGTAGTCCTCAACATAAACGATGATCTGGCCCGAGGAAGTAATGGTGATCTCGCCTTTAAACTGAGCATTGTCCACGAGGATCACAATGTCCGTAAGCGGCGCACAGCACTGCCCAACGCTGCCTGCTTCTGTGTAGCTGTCTTCTTCCGGAAATACGGACCCCGTAAATTCCAGCTCCCCGTTCAGTTTGACCGTATTGGCGCTATCCTTCCCGCCATTAATAGTTCCTGTCCAATCCTCTTCGTAGGCGATAGGGCAATCCTGCGTGGCGGTGCTGCTGCGCACCTGAAGGGTACCGATATTGCCCCAATCGCTGACTGTAGCGCCGGAACAGATGGTTTGTACCTGGTACTCGTAGGTCGCCCCAATGATCAGGTTCGACAACGTGATCGCAGGCGTATTCTGTACGCTGGAAATCCAGGTAAGATCACCCTGGCGGCGATAACGGAAATTCCAGCTGGTGGCATTGCTGGCATTATCCCAGGAAATGCGGAAGTTATAAGTACCAGGCAACTGCTCCACGGTAACACCAGTAGGTGTCAAACAAGCGCCGTCGTTGCTGTATACGTTGATACCCTGCAGCGACCATCCCGTAATTTCTCCCGGGCAAACGTTACGAACGCGGAACTCATAGGATTTCCCGACCTCCAGCAGAAGATCTACATAAACCTTACCATCTATGCCCAGCATGCCCCCGCTGGTCATAGCAGACCAAACATTCGTACCGACCTCGCGGTATTGGTATTGATAAGCCGTGCTGCGGGGCATCGGGTCCCATTTTACTCTAACAAGTCTCATACAAGCTGAATTGTGGCTTCTTTGGTGAGTTTATTATACCGGATGATCGCGACATCGGTGGAATCGATGATGTTTTTTGTCTGGCTGACAGCCGCCACGTTCGCGTTCAGCGTTACCTGGTCTACCAGCACGCCCCCTGTATTCACGAAATCGAAACCGACCTTCTCCATGGTGCCGCCCAGGTACGTGGTAAGTTGGACCTGCACGTCCCCGGTGAGCCGCTGCGACCACCAAACCGCGTTCATGCGCACGTTGATCTCGTCAGCTGTACCGGCATTGTCTTCAACGAACTTTTTAAAGTTGGCCATGACGGCTTCCACACCGGATGCGGTATTGTCTGAAGCCCAAAACAGGTATGCGTCTGCATCAGAGGCGCCGGCAGGTATCTTTCCATCTCCCTGGCCATAGCCTACCCAGTCATTATCAAACGCAGTTCCCGTGTTGATGAAGCCGGTAAACGTGTCCAGATCGCGGCCGTCGGCATCCGTCCACAGGTACCGAACTACCAGGTAATCGAATTCGCTCAGGCTGGTAGCATTGCTCACCACAACCTGGGGCGCGCAGCTGCTTGCAGCCGCAACTTTGGTTACCTGCACTTCATATACTGCCGGCGCAAGCCCGCTAACAAGGACAGGAAGCGCCACAGGATTGGGAGTAACGGCGGTGTACGGCAATCCAGATCCCTGCACGCGATAACCGATCAGGAAGTGTGAGGCTCCCGCCGTATTCGCGCCTGTGATCTCCAGCGTTACGGTATCGTCGTCTTGCAAGGTTACAGTTGCCTGGAGCCCGGTAAGCGGAGAGCACGGCACCGGTAAAATTTCGAAAGACAGTCCTGTCGGCTTCAGGCAGGTTAAACAAACCACTTCACAGCTGTATTCTTTTCGCTCCAGCACTTCCTGCAGCTCTGCCTTAAGCAGCCAGAAGCTCATACCTGTCACAGCGATGCTTTCAAAGGGGCGGCCGGTAGTGAATACAAGCTCCCGGCCATTGAGAAACACTTTTGCCCCCATCAGGATTGTTTCCAGCTCTTCTTTTTGCCAGCTGGGCATCGGCACGTATCCGGCCAGCTGGTAACGCTTGATCCGCTCCGTGCGCTGCACTTTATTGTTCAACGCGATAGTGCGCGTGATTTCCCCGGACAGCGGGATCAGGTCAGCATAAAGGCGTGCAAAGTAACGGAAGCGTACCTCTGAGTATTCAGCTGCTTCGTCCTGGATAAATACGCTGCCAACAAACCGGCCGTCAGGCGCCTTGCAGTCGAAAATACCTTCAACGAGGATGGTATCCGTACTACACGAGCCCTTCGCGCAGATTGTGCCTGCGTTCTGGAATTCAATCCGGTTTTCGGCGACGTCGAGGCCATAGATGTCATTGGTAAGGCCGGCGGCGGCGGCCAGGCTGGTCTCCTGCCGGGCATTGTTGACGCCGAGCGTGTAGCCTACTGGCAGGCCCGTGCCGTCCACACCTACCTGGTAATGCTGGCCATTGATCACCAGCCGTCCGGCAACAATCCTGCCCCAATCCAGGGAGCTCACCACATATGCAGTAACACACTGATCATTTACAAACGCGTACGATTCTGTCACTTCCTTGTAGATCACGTTGCCGCTATGGGTGATGGTGACCATCAGGCGGAAGTTAGTCGGCATGGTCGGCGGAAACTCACGCAGGCGAACGACGAATACGTTTTTGTTGTTGCTGTCAAAGCCCACAACAATGTCGAAATAACTGGTGATGACGCCGGAGGGCTCGCCAGCATCATCCACCAGCTCCACCGTCAGGTCGAACACCTGACTGGCCAAGTGTTCACAACCGAAATGAGCGGTCAGCATCACCTCCCACGGGAATACAAACGGGGAACAGTAGGGCTTATCCAGCCATTTCTTAGAAATCGGAAGACAGTCTTTATGCAAAATCATTGTATGCCTTTTATTTGTATGTACCGGCCCTCCCGGACCGTCGGATCGTAATTCAATTCGATGCTTTTAATAGTACCGTAAGGGTACCAGCCTTTATCCAGCAGCTTCACACGGGAACCAATCCTCACCTGGCTGGAGTCGTTCAGCAAACTGAGTTTTTCAATGTCACTGCAACACAGCTCCATTTGGACCGTGAAAGTCTTATTCATCGGCGGGTTTACCCGGGGATCGTCGATCTGATGGAATTGGTCCCAAAGGTTACCCAGGAACATTTCATCAAACACCAGCGGCCAGTTCCAGAGGGTGGAATATTCCTTAAAACAAACGGGGTCGCAGGTGTCACTGCGACCAATGGCATCCGGGTGTTCCTGCGGATAGCTTTTATTCTCAAGGTTGTAGATGCGGTTGGTTTGCGGGAAATTATTCGGCCAGCCGTAGGGGCCAACCACCCGCGCATCGCGGTAGCTTTCGCCATTCCACAACAGGAGCTTCGGCATCATCACCTTGTCATCTTTCACCAGGAGCACGCCATTCTTAAGCTCGCGGAACGTGTCGCGGAAGTTATGCGTGATCAGCTCCAGCAGGTTACCGGTGAGGTCGATCATGGATTTGGCTGCATCCTCTATATAATCGCTGGCCACACCATCAAAGCGGAAGCGCGCCGGCGCGAAATTGATAATCTTCGACATTTCCCCCTCGAGAATAGGGTTCAGCGGGTTGTTGAACTCAACGAACGTGTTGAACCGCGCCATGGCGTCGTTGCCCACGGTGTCGGTGGCATCCGGGCTGTAGCCCGCACGCGCATAAGCGGGTTTCTTTTCTCCGTTCCATTCATAACATATCGGCGCCACCAGCTTATGGCGGTCAGGGCCGGTAAAATCGAACACTACTGACTGATCGAACTGGTCCTTTCGTTTGAAGATGAGCGTTTGTCCCTTGATCTCCCATTTGGCATTGAACACGGGCCGCAGCTGGTTCAGGAACAGGTCCAGCGTCAGCAGTGGATCGTTAGAAGGTATCCAGTATTGGTCGGCGTTGTCTTTGCGGAAGCCCTTTTCCAGCTCCGCCTGGTACCAGGTAAGGTTGTAGTACGGGCTGGCAGGGTCGAAAAATATAGGAACCGTTTCTTTGCTGTACTGAATCTTGCAGCGATCGCAAACGTTGGCGATATAATCGCGGATCAGCGGGGCGGGCATTTCCCGGCCGCACCCTGAGGCGTTGAGGTACATTTTGCGTATGGCTTCGGTCACCGGCCCCCACCCTGTCATATCCTTCAGCTGGTCTCGCAGCTTCTTCAGCTTGCGCACTACAACCGAGACGATTGTAATGATGGCTAGAACCACCGGCACCAAGGTTACGCTCAGTATATACATGGGCAGCGCGATCATGCTGATGCAGGAAAACAGCAGTCCAAGGAAGAAGGCAGGCCTAAACTCGTCACAGTAAGCGAAACGAGGGTGTTTTTTCCCGGCATTTAGCGGGTTCTCCCCTGCCGGGAACCAGCCCTGCCAGTTATCCGTGATCAAGGTCTTTTGAATGCAGGTATAAGGGCTGTCGGCCTGCTTCAGCGTAACCTCCACCTCGCAGTGGCCATCCTCACAGTAGCGCAGACCATCGTTTTTTATCAGGAAGCTGGAAAATTTGCCGCAACCGTGATCCTCAAGGATGGCTTCCACCGCGTTCAGCGGCGCGGCCACGTGATCATTCAGCCATTCTTTGATGAAATCGGCGGCGGCGCCGTAAAATGGTATCTGCGAGGAAATGCCTGCCTGCACGTTGGTGCCTCCGTCATCGGTGTTGTTCTCTACCCAGGAAAGCCGGATCTTGTCCAGGTCGCTGTTGGCGGTGAAGTCCTTCCAGGTGGTCTGCGACACGGTGCCGGGGTATGTTTTCAGCTGGAGCGGTCCCGGGCCGTCGTAAAAGATAGGCGCGTTGTTAACGTCGTAGATCTGGAAATGCCGGAGATAGATGCGCAGCGCCATTATAACCGTTTAAGATTGTCTTGAAATTTAATTTCATCTTGATAGGATGCGATAAAACCGCGCCTGTCCATGGACCATGTGCTGGTGGGACGGGAAAGAAACGCTTCTTTGAGTTCACGAACCTCTTTTTGCAACGCGCGGTAATCCGCCGAGCTTCCCTGATTGATAACCACAACCGGGGTGGTGATCGGCATCGGCATGAGGGCTTTAGGGCGATTCAGCATTGCCTGCGTTTCCGCCGTGATCCTGGCTGCGTCGATACGGGAGATATATTTCCCTTCATTCATGGCTTTCAGCTCTTCCTTGTGCTTCGCAGTGGCCTCTGCCGTCATGACGGATTCCCCACGGGAAAGGCGCGCCGGGATAGAATCGCTTTTTGGACCGCCTGGCCCCCGCACGTCAATTACACCATCCCGGAAGCCGGGAGTGGATTCTTGGGTAAGGGATTTAACTACAGCGAAGCCCGCGCCAAGTGCAGCAATAACGGCAATAACGCGGGCTGCCGCTGAGTATCCATCGCCAACTGCAGCAGCATTCGCGACTGCTAGCAATGATGCGGAAGCTGTTTGTATAGCATTTAGGGCTGTTTGCTGGCGAGCAAACTTCTCCCGCTCCTGGTTGAGTTTTTGCAGGCGTTCTTCCTCTTCCTGCAAGATCTTAGCGTTGCCGCGGTCGGCGATAGCCTGCGCACGCTCCACCCTGCGTTCCTGCGCAGCGATTTGCCGGGCCACTGCCTGTTCCTCTGCAGCTGCGATGCTCTGCGCAGCCTGGATGCCGGCGTTCATCAGCTCGCCGAACAACTGGATGCGCTGACGGATGTTTTCGCTTTGTTTGTCCTTGGCGGTTTTGGTATCAGTGGCTCCCGCCTGTGCCGCTTCGCCCTTCAGCTGGGCGATCTGGGTTTGCAATTCTGCGATCCTGCGTTCGAGGGCATCGATGTCTTCTTCGGACAAGCCCCACTCCTGCGCCGCGGTAAGTCGTCGCTGGAAAATACGCAGCTCGTCCTCAGCCTCGCGGATATTCAGCGAACGCCGGTTGGCCACACCCTGCCGCTGTATTTTATCAAGGCCTTCCTGGTACTTTTCATAGGAAAGTTTCCCACCGACGTACAAGGCAGAAAGGGTTTGCAGCTCGTCAGCCATGCGTTCGGCCTCCTCAGCCTGTTCCTGCGTAAAGAAGGTCTTACCGAAGCTTAGGGCTTCGTCGAAAAGAGAAAAGGAAAGATCCTGCCTTTGTCGGGCGAGCTTAAGCCCAAGGGCTTCAAACAGGCTGGTATATATGCGCTCAATTACTTCAGCATTGCTGCGGGCGTCCACCTCAGAAATCAGACCTGTTGACCGTCGGTCCTCATTTTCCTGCAGAAGGGTCCTTTTGGCCCTTTGCAGCGCCTCAGCCTGTTTGCTGGCCTCTAGGTCCATCAACGCGGATTGGCGGTCAAAATCGTCTCGGATAAGCTGTGTACGCTGTTCTGAATCGGAAATGATGAGGCTGTTAAGCTCATCGTCTATTTTCTGGCGGGCGTCCATCCGCTTTTTGTTGAAGGTTTCCAGCTCCTTTTCCAGCTCTGCGTCCCCGATCGCACCGACCAGGGCCCGGAGGTTGTCCCGCTGGCCAGCGGTGAGCTTTTTATCCTTAAAAAGGCGTTCGAGCTCTGCGTTTCCTTTTTCTACCTCTGCGGCGATCTTTGCCCGAATGGTATCGTCCGACTGGAAGGTTTCAGCGGTAAGGTCAGCGAGGCGTGCGCGGAGTTCAAGTAGCTTTTGCTGGTAAACGTTTTCGGGAGCTTCTTTCCCCTTTTTTTGCAACTCAGTAAAGAAATCAAAGCCATATTTCTTTGCAAGTTCCGCTGCCTTTCTGTTCAGGTCTTTCGCTATACCCTCCATTAAATCCAACTCTTCCGTTATTTCGGCTTCCTGTTCTGCCTTCCTTCTCTGACCCTGTGCAGCCCGGAAGCTCGCGGAAGCTTGCTGGGTTTGTTGCTGTAAACTGGGGTTAAATCCAGGGGACGGTGTCCCTCCCGATGGCAGTAGTAATTTATCGCCTGCAGTTACAAACTCCGATTCCTGCTTTCGACGTAGCATTTCCCGTTCAAATGCTTTTTTTGCGGCATCCTCCAGTGCACTGTTTGCGGCGGCTTTTAAAAGAGTGAATTTTATATATGCATCCGCATTTTTGGCCAGCTGCTGCTCGGCTTCATCGAGGGTTTTCACTGCTCCAGTAGTCTTACCGATAGTTTCGTTGTATTCCTTTACTACTTTTTCTTTGTCGAGAATACCTTCTTTGGCAAGCTGAATGTCGTTCTTAAGTTTCCCGACAGCGGCGGAAGCCTTTTCGAATTCTTTACTACCTCCCTTCATGGCGGCATTCAGCGCCTTCTGGGCTTTCTCTGCTTGGGTGAGCGAGCCGAACAGCTCCTCGATCGCATTGCCCAGGCTACCATACTTCATGATCAGGAAGGTGAGCAAGGATGTAACAGTGGAGATCCCGAACGCGATGCCCGCCGGCCCGATTAGGCTGGCAGCCACCAACTTCAAAGACGCTGCAGTGCTACCCGTCTGTTTGTTCAGGGAAGCCCATGCATCTGTCGCCTGTGTAATATTGTTTACATAACCGATTGGCCCGAAGGGAGCATCCCGGGCGATGTTGCTCAGCGCAGTAGTGAAAGGTACAGGGTTACCGCCGCCAGCGCCCTGCAACCGTGTAGCACGCCCCATGCGTTGCTCAAGGTCCGCAATCTGGCGGTTATAATTTTGGATTGCCTGCGGGCTGGTAGCCGCTTCCCTGGCCTTCTTCAAAACATTCAGCTGCGCAGTCATGGACCCAATAATGCCTTGCTCACGCTCCAGCACCTTATGCAGCTCTTTGTTGTTGATGATCTGCTCCTGGATTTGGCCATTGAGCGCCTGTACTGCCTTCTGGTTGGCATTGATCTTCTGCATGATCTGCTCACGCTTCTGGATCTCGGTAGTGGCCGACTTCGCGAACTCCGCGGAAAGTTGTTTGATCTCCTTCTCCAGGCGGTCTACCTCGGCGATCTGTGTGGTAATGAGGGCCGTGGCCTTATTAACCGGTGAGGAATCAATGTCGTAGGTGATGCGGTGAATTATGTCGAGAATATCTTCAGCCATCGTAGTAGTTTGTGCGGGTGAGCTCCTCTTAAGGCGGGAAGAAAGGCCTACTACGATGTTTTTAAGGCGGTCGCCCGCCTACGCCACGAAATTACGGAATTTGGGAATATACTATCTTTGCCTTTCACCAAAACATTGGAATGATATGAATTATTTACTCTTTTCCACCGCGAATGGCCCCCAATTGGTAAATATGGACCTGGTTACGAGAATTACCGAAAACAACATTACAGGAGGAGCTACTCTTTTATTACCGGGCGCCGAAATCGCAGTAGGGCATACATTAAAAGACATTCAGGAAATGATGAAAAAGGCTTAGTCTCATTAAAGATACGCCCGGGGAATCCGGGCTTATCCTTTTCCTGTTACAGTCTTCATCTGCTTCTCATACCACTCCTGGTACCGCCGGTGTTGATCCCGCCGGTACATATACTCAAACCAGCTGCAATTTAGCAGGTAATCCGCCTTTTCGAAATCTCCCTGCGCCATCACTAAGGCCTGCTGGCTGTAGCCCGTGTACAGCTCATCAACCTGCAGGTTCACCGCTGTGGTGTCAGGGCCTCCAGCGCCAACCTTCTTTTCGTCAAATAATCCTGGGAATTGGCCGCGGGCGATGCGCTGTATGTTTCGATACTTGCGATCCCCCGCGCCATAAAAAAAGAGTACGCCGCCGGGTCCTCCTTTACCAAGCTCAGCTTATGTTCTGTCCAGTGTGGCTCCATCTTATTCGGGTCCTCACCCTCCAGGAAGAAAAAGATCACCGCCATGCGCAGCGCTGCGTCTTCATCCACCGGGTACTTGCGCCGGTACTTCAGGTTGTTAATCCAAACCGCCACCTCGGCCAGTTTGTTGGCGTTTACTGCCCTTTCCATCTCCTCGAGGATCTTATCCTGCAGCTCCGGCGTAATGCCGCAGGCGGCGTAAATATTGCCCGCGGTGGCGGCAACATAACGGGACTGATGGTAGGCGGTGTCTTCTACGGGTTCGTAAAAGATTGGGCCCTGGTAGCCGGCCGGCAGCGGGTTTGGGTACGCTGGGCGGAAGGCCGGGTTATTGGCGAAATTCATTCTTCATTATTTAAGTGTCGGAAATACTGTTTATGGGCGAATTTTTGGAAATAACGCTGGAAATAATACCGGCTGCCGTCGAAATAATCCATCTTGTACAGCTCACGGTCTTTTAACAGGTGATGCGGCTTGTTCGGGTCTACCGTGGCTATTTCACAATCATTCACCAGGTTCGGGCATTCTTGGCCGTTGATATACAGGTTGGGGTAATTTTGGAACATCGTGTTCATCAACAGGCGGCTGTTCTCGTGGGTCAGGTTGCTTTTATTTGGTTGTACCTGCTTCCTGCTGAGACCCAGGTAGCCCGCAATAAGCGAGTAAGCCGAATCATGCCTGCTTTCATACGCAACATCCCCTTTATTTCCGCTACTGTCCCCGGTTACGAATAACGGGCTGAACGGGAAGAAACTTTTAATCTGCAAGCATAGCTCGCGAAGCTGCAAATTGCCTCCAAATTCCTTTATTCCATGGATGAAAGAGGAAGGTAAGCCCATCGTCGGGGAATGCTGCCAAGCCGAACAGGTCAAGGGCTCCCGGTTAAAATCCCATGCCAGGTATACCGGCATTGATGTTATGATGGGTAAATGCTTCCGGACATGTTTGGCTCCTTCAAAGGCATAAAGCCATTGTGTAACGTTATCCACAATGAACTGTGCCAGGTATTCCTGAGCGAACACCAGGGCCGGCAGTGTCCGACGAGCTGCTTCGATCTCCTGTTTATCGATCACAGGGTTTACAGATGTCGGCATCTGCCAGGACTTCCACTCGTCTGGAAATTTCTCGTGATAGGTAAACAGCTCGTAAAAGAAGTTTTTCCCTTTGGGAGTGGACATAAACCAGGCGTCGCCTCGATAATCTGTCAGCAGCGGCCGGATTACCTCCTGCCATGCGGCTTTCAAGTACAAAATCATGGCTGCCTCGTCGATGATCACGCGTTTATATTTACGGCCACGTACCCCGTCGATCTTGTCGAGCGACCAGAAATCGATCGTTCCGCCGGTAATCAGCTCCAGCCTGTGCTCTACTTCGGATTTGTGCCGAGTAACGGGCCGGCTTGTAGCTACCACCGAGCGCCACACCTCCTGTAGCATTTTATAGGTTGGTGCAAAATAAGCCACAGGATAACCTGCAAGGGCGCCATTATCGTCACGGTCCGGTTCCAGCAATAAATCCTCTGCCAGCACCGTCTTCCCGGTACGGCGCCCGCAGCAAACGACGTTGAAGCGTTTGGCTTCATCCTTCATTTGTTGCTGGTGCGGCAGGAGACTGCCCAGCTGTAGGGTTATTTCTGTTTGCACGTACGATTGTAATTTTTACCTCTGTTATATGATCCGGCACATCGTCTTTTGATTTTGTCGGGGTAATCCCCTCCAGCTTGATGATTTCTTTATCAACCTGCAGCTGGGACCTTAGACCCGCCGGCGTGCCTTTATATTCCGGTTTCAAGGTGCGCTTTAGGTGCTTCAGCTCCACGATTTTTAGAAGGCGCCGTTCTTCGATGCTGTTGGCTTCGTGCGCCGTCCAGCGCTTTCGCGCTTCTGCCAGCATACGCTCCGCCTGCCGGATAGATGTGCACCACCCCTGGCTCAGAACCTGCTGTATAATCAGGCTGCTTTGCACGCCTTCCACGATCCATCCTTGGACAGCGAAGATCCTACGCTCATATTCCACTTTCCCGGTTTTCGGCATTAGACAGATGGTATCATGCGTTTTATTACGGCAATATGCCGTTTGAGCTCATTCACCCGGTCGCGCAAACGGATAGCTTCGGTTTCCCGCATGCGCTTCACCTCGGGGTCATCATCCTGAAGCGGGTTTGCGTAAGCCTGAAGCGCGTCAATGTTAATATCCCTTTGTTCCTCCAGGTAGCCAATAACAATCTTTTTGATTTCTTCCATGAATAAAACCTTTTCATTATTTGTCATAATCCGCTCTTTTTGAGCGGGTAAACCTATAATACCGGCGCGCAGTCTTCCTGCGTTGCGATTTCCAATGCGGGAAATTCCCGGCTTATGGCCTTGGGATCACCTTTGTAGAAAACGAGTACGTTCTGGTGTGTCTTGCCAACCTTACGGTAGTTTGCAAACTGCCGACTAACCCTGATCGGCAGGCTACCTGCGGTGTTCAGTAGAATGATCTCATTGTAATAAATCAGGCCCGCCTCCCGGAAAGCACGGATCGTCTCCCCCACAAAATCCCTGTAGGCTCCCTGTTTATCGCGTATCTCTCCCACTACAAAGCATGCAAAGCGTTTATCGTTAAGCGTAGCGGCGGTTTTACATATGATTGACCGATATATGTCACAAAATTGATCCCACGGCATATTGGAAAGGTCGGCGCCGTCGTCGCTATAATGTTCCAGGTCAAAGTAAGGCGGACAGGAAAACAGGAAATCCGAACGGTGATCATTGGGGAGGATATTTTCAATATTGGCGCTATCCCCCTGGTACCAAATTGGCAAAACAGAGAGCTCTTGTGCAGTCGCCTGTTTTCTGTTAACGGTAACTTGTTCACCACGGAGATCAATACCATGGTACTGATAACCCAATGCGCCGGCAACAATGCCCCGTACTGATCCACCGGCAAAAGGATCGAGCACGGTAGCAGCTGGCGGGCAGAACCCGGTGTAAAGCACTTCACATAACACGGGGTCGAAAACGCTGGCGCCGGAATAGTAATGAATGCCACGGCGGTCCGCTTCAGCAAGTATATCGGGCCAGCTGGGGTCTTTCCCTTGCTTTTCCCGCATTTCGTTGCGTAACGCATAGATTGCGGGCGGTTGCCCTGACGGGGAAATGATATCTATTTCCTCACGGCTCTCCTGACTATCGAACCCCAGAGCGTGCCATTTACGCTTACGGTCCTGCCAGTAACCCTGGCGAGTATCAAGCACGGAGAATGGTGGTACAATAAAACGTTCTGCCAGCGATGACCTCGCTTCCTGTTTTTGCGATTCCGCAGCAACAACGTCGAAACGGTCTGGAAACATTGAGGATATTTCCAGCCCGGGAAGCGAAAGTGTAGTCGTATCTTCAAAACCGAGTTCAAACGCGTCCAGGAAGTCCAGCATCCCGCTTTCCGTTACCGTGGCATATACTGAAGAATATTGCAGGACCAGACGCGCCGCGTCCTGCCGATCTGCGCATTCAATGAATGTCGCCGGGAGCAGGTCAGGTACAACGGTCCCCTCCTCACCTATCTCGCGCAGCACACCCGCCCGATGAAAGCCATCCAGGCAATAAAGCACCCCTTCCGGGGATTGCCAGACATAAAAAGGTTGAGAAAATTCATTACTGATAAGGGATTGGCGTAATTTTTCGCGCTCCGATGGGGTCCATGCTTTGAAGTTGTCCGCCTGCAGGAACTGAAGCTTCCGCCATTCTACCGGTTCCGTCTTAATTACCCGTGATCTGATGTTCATAGCCGTCATATTCTGACACAAATATACAGAATGTATATTTGTGTATACATTTTGATACATTTCGGTATTGAAACGTTCAAGCGCACTGACTTACATGAAACACTTCACTGCTGCTCAGGGAAATTATGTATGGTCTTTCCTGGCATACACCGGGCGTAAAAAGTATAAAGTTTGAAGATATTTTCGGTTCTTTGAATTACAGGGATGAGGTTTAATGCTATATTATGCTAAAAAATTTCCGGGCTTTACGTATATAATAGAGTTTCAATACGCAAAACAATGTAATTTTACAGGAAATAAAAAAACCGCTCCGACCGTAGGAAGTTTGAAGCGGTTTTGGATAAATAAAGATCCCCAGAAAAGGCTGGGAAATACTTGCAATGGAAAGATTTAATTTTCGCAAGGTGGGTGAAATCATCCTCCTTGCCTTGGAAATTCTTGTGGCTTTGTTTGCGCTGGCCCAATATTTCCTGTAGTTTACTGGATTGGAGTGCCCCGTAAGGCACTTCTTTCTTGTTACAAAAGTAACAAAAATCTCTAGTCTTTGCCCAAAATTTGGTCATAAATTCGGATAAAATGACAGCTTAACCGACATTTCTTTGATTTCCAATCTCTTATATCTCAGTTTTTTGGTTCTACCACGGGTATTTAAGTTAGTCGCTGTTGGAGCCTTTACCGCTTCGACCCTGGCCGGCAACCGGAAGGCAACCGAAGTACCACTTTGCAGTATCACGAAGGAAACTGCTGCCAGGATGCCGGCGTCACATTGCTTACTGATGTTGGTGGCCCCGATCTCCACCAGCCGCCGCTCTATCCTGGAGACGGAGCGGTCGGCGGGTACCTCGGAAGTGAAGTTTTTAAGATTCATGCTTTCAGTCTTTTATTCGCTTCTTCGGCGGTGATATTGTAAGCGCCGATATCCCATAATAATTTCGCCGCCCGCGCTTGAGCTTCAGTATCAAAAGGGCTTTCAGATTCTCCCTGCTCGTTTCGCCAAGCCCATTTTGAAGACTTTGAACCAGAACTTGTCGGCCGGTAAGAAAAACTCCCTTCGCCAAGCATCACACCGAGTTCTGCGACCGTAAAGGCGGAATACGATTCCAGCGTGAAATTGACGAACGGTTTGGGGAATAGGCCTTCAGCGGTATAGTAATACTGGCTGTCCTGAGTTACCCCGTACTCCTTGAGACGTTTTGCCTGCTGCGGGGTGCATACTTGATCAGATAATTTCATATATTATTTTTTTCGTGTCTAACTTTTTATTAGGTCGTCTGCCAATACGATGTATGTGTTGGTTGCTGCGGCCAGCACCTGGTCGAATGTTACTTTGTTCAACAGTTTCATATTAAATTTTTATATAGTGAATGCCATGGTAATGTGCAATGAAGAGCAGCACGAGGATTGTGATGGAAAGCAGGGCGTCTACCAGAACAAAAGCCCAATGGCGGCACCGAAATCTGGAGACCATAAAGGAAAGGACAAGCAGGGCAAGGAAATAACCCCAGTTGGCCGTTGTCAGGCCCAAAAGCGCCCAAAAACTATATAGTCTCTCCCAAATAAGGGGTGCACGATGTTTTTTTATAAATGCGTTCTGCGCTTCTTTATCCGCTTCTTTCATGAGCCGGGCGCTTTTTGAAATTTCATGGAATGTGACAGGCCGCATTGCTACATGTAATTCGTGGAATATGGCCACGACCATGAACAGGTAAAAGACTTCTTTAAAAATTGGACTCATTTTTTGATCAGTTTATTGAGTTCAGTTAATACTTTTCTGTAGTTCTTTGCCGTAAAGCGGATCACCCGCCAGCCGAGCTCTTGCGCGGCATTGTACTTCTCTGTGTCCTTCGTATACCCCACCAGGGTGGTGTGCCCTGATTTTTCGCTGTTGAGCCCTTCGTATTCAACGCCGATCTTGTACGCCGGCACTGCGAAGTCAAACCGCCATTTCCTCACCGGGTGGAAGCGGTGCTCGCGCGTCACCTCAATGTTCTCCAGGTGCGCCCACCAGACCAGCTGCCCCCACATCCAGCGGACCTGTTTGCAGTCCTCCCTGGGAACCGTGCTGCTTTTTTTCGGCTTCTCTCCTTTCAGCTCCTCGATCAAGGGTTTGTTCAGGCGGGCACACGCTGTTTTTTCCAGCTGAGGAACCGTGAAACGGGCTTTCTTCATCAGAATGGCAGTTCTTCGTCAGGTTCAGTAGTATCGAGGGTGTTCTCTGCCGGTAGTGGAACCGGCCGCGCGAATTTGGCTTCCGCTTCCTTCCGCGGGATGAAGCGGTTTTCCGCCATGGCAATATCCATCCCCGAGGGGATGTCGGTAAACAGCTGCAGGGCCAGGTTTGCCTTCAAGGCGATATCGTCCAGCTCACCGTTACGGTGTTTGCGCATGATCACCTCCGCGTTACCCTGGAGCTCGGGATCTATTTCGTGCCCTGCCTTCTGATAGTCGCTGCGGCTCAGAAACATCACGATATCGGCATCCTGTTCGATGGCGCCGGATTCCCGCAGGTCACTGAGCTGGGGACGGCCGTCTTTCCGCTTTTCGACCTCGCGGCTCAGTTGCGAAAGCGCAATCACGGGTACCTTAAGGGATTTTGCCAGGCCTTTAAGCTCGCGGGAAATCCTGCTTATCTCCTGCTCCCGGTTTGAGTTCCGACCTTCCACCAACCCGCTCATCAGCTGCAGGTAATCGATGATGATCAGGCCCACCCCGTGCCGTTCTACCATCCGTCGGGCCTTAGCCCGCAGCTCGTAAATATTCAGCGCGCCGGTATCGTCGATGTAGATTGGCGCCATTGCGATAGAGTGAACACAGCGGCGGTGCAACTGCTGTAGATCTTCCTGGCTCATCTTACCGCGCCGGATCTTGTGCAGCTCAATTGCGCTTTCGGCGGAGACAAGCCGCTGCGTTACCTGTCCCTTGCTCATTTCCAGGGAGAAAATTCCCACCCCGGTAGGTTTCCGTTCATTGGTGGCGGCGTTGCGCGCCAGGTTGAGGGCGAAGGCGGTTTTGCCCATTGAAGGCCGCGCCGCGATGATAATCAGGTCTTCCGGCTGCCAGCCACCGGTGATACTATCCAGGGCCTTAAACCCGCTGGGCACGCCGGTGATGTCCTCCCTTTTCTGCATTCTGCGTTCCAGCTCCGCTGTTTCGTTGCGATAGAGATCGTCGATCTTAGAAAAATCGTTCTTCAGGTGGCCCGAGGATATGGAGAAAAGGCCTGTTTCCGCCTGATCCAGCAGGTCAAACACGTCGGTGGTGTCTTCGTATGCCCGGGAGATAATTTCACCGGAAATACGGATCAATTCGCGCGCAATGAATTTTTGCTGGATGATACGGGCATGCGCTTCAATGTTGGCGGATGAAACCACATTGTTCGACAGCCGGGTAACTGCGAAAGGTCCGCCGACCAGTTCGAGCTCACCCGCCTGCTTGAGATCCTGCACGACGGTGAGAATATCCACGGGCTGGTTTTTCTCGTTTACCCGGTGCATGGCGGTGTAAATCCGCTGGTGTGCATCGTAGTAGAAAAACTCAGGCTTCATAAACCCGCCAACGAGGTCAAAGGCGCCTTTTTCCAGCATCACAGCCCCCAGCACGGCCTCTTCGAGATCCTTCTCCTGCGGAGGCACCTTGCCGTACACCATGGTGCTGACGTCATTCCTCCTGTCGGCGCCGCGTCCGTGCTTCCTGTTCCTGTCGCCGTTTCCTGTATTCGTCGTTTTCTTCACCTGGTGCTGCATTGTTCGTGGTTTTGCTGTTGTTGAAATCATTGTCGACCCAGTTCCGTACCGCGGCCTGCCAGTCCTTCATCGGGTTTTTACCCACACGCCACCCATTCGAGGAGTAGTGGTTGTAGAATCTTTCTGCCTGGCGAGCGATACGCTCAGCGGTCCAATCACCGGTTTTTAGGCTGGAGAAGTACAGTGTAACCTCGGGTTCTGAAGGAGGCAAAAAGGCAATTCGTGGTTTTACCGTTTTCTTGGGTTTTGCATTGCCGCCACTCTGCGGTTGCGCGGTAGGGGGATTTTCCCCCTCTATAATTTCTTCTGAATATGAACTTGAACTTGAATAGCTTTTTTTGGGTTTTATTTTTTGTAACCCAAAAAAACCCAACCCTTTTGGCTCGTTTTCGTCAAGTAATTCATTTACAGTCTTTTTAGGTCTGCCACCTCGCTGACCATTCGTGCGCTGTTTTTCACGGAACTGCTCATGTTTTTCCCACTCCTTGAGCAATCTTTTGTGTTGGAGCCGTCCGTCCACACTGACGAAGCAGGCACGAAGGCGATCTTTGCTCTTTGTCCAGGCCTTGCCCAATCGCGAGAGCACTGCGAGCTGGTCGTCATCGTCGGGAAGCCCGCCCTCTTTCCAGCAGAGGGCAATCAGGCGTATATAGGCGCCTTCCTCCGCCGGCGTCATCAGGATGACCTCGGGGGCGGAAAGCCAATCATTTGGATAGAATTTAAAAAATGGTTTCTCCATTAAAACAACTCCTTCTGCGGTGAATCTTTCGTTTCTCTCTCTTCCTTCACCAGCCTGTCCAGCTGGCGTTCGTAATATTTGGCCTTATCTAAATCGGCGCTCGTTTTGAAAGTGAAATACCGGCGCTGGTGATGCCGTACCTTCTCAGCCAGGTCGAGCAGGCGGTAAAATCGTTTCTGCAGGTAAGTTGCGTCCATGATCTAACAGTTTTCGATTTCCCTGATTCTTTGGGCCAGAGTGTTGACCACTTCCTTAATCTTGCGCTTCCCTTGTTTCTGGATAAGGGCCTCCATGCGTTTTATTGCATCTGTCCTGTCTTCCCCGTACACATACCGGGCACCCGTAAGACCGTCAGAAATGGCCCAGGTACGTTGGGGCTCCCCGTCTTCGAAATAGTCGTCCGTTTGGTGAAGCCAGAACTCGAACTCGCCGAATCCCGGAAAGGATATCTTTTCAGCCATAGCTGTGAACTTCGTTATTATATCGGGCCGGCGAAGTGTTACAGGTTCCATTGTCAGATTTTAAAAAGGTTCAACATTCGGTCCACCATGTTCATTTCCATGGTATCGGTGGCGCCGGTGATCGTGTTGGCGACGTGGCGCTTCTCCTGGATCATTTCATATAGATCCTCGTCAATGGTATCACCGCCGAGGAAATACGTGCACATCACGTTGTTCGATTGGCCTATTCGGTGGGCGCGGTCTTCGCACTGAACGCAGTCGGCGTATGTCCACGGATATTCCACGAAGGCGACGCGGCTGGAGGCTGTAAGTGTAATGCCCACGCCGGCGGCTTTGATATTGCAGATGATCAGCTGACAGCGCGGATCGTTCTGGAAAGCGTCGATGTTTCGCTGGCGGGTGTCCATATCATCCCTGCCCGTGATTGTGACTGCATCCGGGAACAGTTCCCGTAGTTCATCGACGATCGAGTGAAGGTTGCAGAACAGGATCAGCTTTTCGCCGGCATCCAGGATATCCTCGGTAAATTCCTTTACCTCCCGTAGCTTGCCGCGGGCGGAAATCTGTTTGAGCACTCCCATCTTCACCATGATCTCCCCGCGCAACTTCTTGGCTACCTCGGCATCGTCGCACCCGTTTTCCTTAAGGAACTTGGTGAACTCGTTTTTGGCACGGTTATACTCGTCCCTGGTGGTGATATCGCAGATGAACGTTTGGCGTTGCTTTTCGGGCAGGTCTTTGGCAACGTCTTTTTTTTCACGGCGGAAGAAGCAGTGCTGGTTCAGCAGGAAGTTCAGCTCACGCAAGTTGTTGGCCCCGCTCCCGCCTTCGCAGTACCGGTTAAGAAACTCCTTTTTGCCGCCGAATGTGCCGGCGTGGCCCATGATCGCCAGCTGAGGGAACAGGTCCACCGGCTTGTTCACCACCGGTGTACCGCTGAGCAGGATGACGTTCTCCTTTTTGTGGCAGATGCGCAGCGCCAGCTTACTCTGGACGGTCCCCGGGTTCTTGCATCGCTGGCTTTCATCGATGATCACCGTCTTGAACAGGTCGATGGTCTTTTTCATGATGATCTCCGAGCTGTGCATAGCGCCTTTGGCCTGCTTGCCCTTCTTTTCCGGCATGTATTCTACGAAGAACTTTTTCAGGCTCTCGTAATTGACGATAAAAACATCCACCATTCCCACGTTCCAGTACTGCGGCCAGGTGTTGCGGATCTTGTCGTTGAGGATCATCGCCCTTTTGTTGCTGAACTTCGCCCATTCGCGCTGCCAGTTCACCTTCGTGGAAGACGGGCAGACAACCAGGCAAGGGAACGCGGCCTGCTTCAGTGCGTGCTCAATACCCACCACCGTGCCGATGCTCTGGAGGGTTTTGCCAAGCCCCTGTTCATCGCCGATGATCAGCCGCCGCAGCTCCATGCCGCGGGCTATGCCCTGCCCCTGGTAAGGGCGGAGTTCCGCTTTCAATGGTAGATCGGTCGTAAGCTCGGGCATCGGCGCAACCTCCCCGAAAGATTCCGGCGCCAGGTGCTCGGGTTTGGAAATTACCGCGCGGTGCGTGTGCTGCAGTTCGTAGACGGCGGCCTTGGCGTAGGCCGGCACCCGCCAGATCTTTTTTGTAGGCAGCCAGGTGCGGCCAGGCAGGGCCTTAACTGCTTCGGTGTTCCGCTTGAAATACTGGTTGTATTCAAAGCGGATGTGAAATTCGGTATCGTGCTCAATGATCTGCATCTGTTTTTTGTCGGCTAGTTTCTTTGAATGAACAGGTGAGAATACCGAAAAGCTTTCGCTTCTCTAACGAGGTGAACTGCCCAGCCAACAACATTTTCCCGCTGGACGAGCTGATGTTTACGGATTCGAAAATCTGCCGTGCCAGGGTGGTGCTGTTAAAAGAAAGGCCAACCTTTGCGTCTTTGCCGCGTAGCACGAAACCGCGCTCAACTTCCTTGGTCGAAAGCTTTTCGACGTACCAGTTTTCCTTTTCCTTTTGATCCTGATGCAGAACAACGGCGCAGCCTGGAGACAAAGAAAGCAACTCACACGCTGCCTCGTTGAAAGAAAACACGCCAGACGTTGTGTTCATGCCAATGGCGGGGTGTTTTACCCGTGTGGCCGTGTTGGTTGAATTAAATTCTTTCAATTCCATATTTCTATTTTTTAGGTGACGATTTCTTTTTAGCCGGCGTCGTAACAGGCTGAAGCGCCTTTAACTGCTTTTTAAGTTCATCGATTCGAGAATTCACTTTCGCCTCACGTTTGGTTGCCACCTCACCTTGCTCTTCGTCATATAGTTGAACCAGCGCCGGCATAAAATCGATCGCAATGGCACGCATAGCTGCCGCTCGCCCGATTTTGTACGGGTTGTCGTTGTCTTTGACAAGCTTATCCATCAGGCTACGGCGAATAAGTGAATGAACGATTCCTTTGAGTTCAGCAGAATTGACGCCAGACAACTTTTTATAAAGCGGCATATTGTCCCAATCGTAACGGTTGAATTTCAGCTTTTTAGCGATCCACTCGCCAGTGGTGTGATCAGCAGTTACATAAAGAAGGATCCCAAGCGCGATGTATTCGTTGTCTAACAGCACATTTTTACCATCATAGAAGCCGGGATGGATTTTCAACTCACCAACCAGGCGCTTGTGAACCTTCTCAGCATCCAGCTCCTGGTTGCGCTTTTCACGTTCTTTCAGTCGGGCAATTTCGGCTTCTATATCTCCAGTCGTGACGGAATCACCACTGGCAACGGCTGCCTGGGCCGCTTTCTGCTCCGCATTTTGACGCAGCGTTACGTAGATGTATTGGCCGGCCCCGGCCCCTTCTACCACGAAGGCCTTTTTAAATTTGCCGGATTCAATTCTCTTCTGAAACTGCTTGAGCTCCTTCACGTGCTGTATCCAGAGCTCATCGAATTCCTGGAGAATATCGCTCTCGGTCTTTTCGCCGGCGGCGAGTTCGTCCTCATACTTGTCCCGAAGTTCCTGTACAACCGGCGGCTCAGGTTGCTCTTCGTCGTCAAAATCTTTTGAAGCCAGGACAAAATATCCCTCATCAATGAGCTTCTTCGCCCGGCCCTGTAGATGATAGTTATTGCTCACAAGAAGGACCGTAGGATCTTCCGTTGCTGCCTGCAGCTCCCGCGAAAGATGAGCATGGCATTTTGCTTCAAAACACTTCACATTTGCGCAACGTGGATCTTTGGCCTCATCAGGAAAGAGCAGAGAAACCGAACTATTGTAATGGCAATTACCGCAGGCGGTCACACCGGAAACGAGACTTTCATCCTGGAGATCAAAAGGTGCAGACTTTAAAGAGCCGCGGAAGTTTCGGATCCCCCAATCGTCAATGTCGACCAATTCACCAGGCTCCAGGTCTTCCGTTTCAACGGATTCGAAAAGAGAATCCTGTGCATCAGGAGACAGCTGGCAAATGGATACTGCGGCTTTAATGGAAATATGACCAGTGAAGAATGTCTTCTGCCAGCACTCGGTGAGATCATTCAGTCGTAGACGTTGGCGAACGTAGAAAATGCTCTTTCCTACCCGGGCGGCGATCTCCTGTATATCCAACTGTTTATGGTCGAGAAGGGATTTGAAAGCCACGGCCTCTTCCATGGGATGAACATCCTTACGCTGTAGGTTTTCGACGATTTGGAGCTCCAACGCCTGTTCGTCGGTAAGTTCCCGGATCACCGCGGGGATCGTATTACGGTCTTTGATAGCAGCCATTACAGCATATGCCGCTTTATAGCGCCGTTCGCCGCAAACCAGGATATAACCGTCCTTGCCGGCAGGACGGACCAGGATAGGCTGCAAAATGCCCTTGGTCCGTACAGAATCAGTAAGCTCCTGCAACGCCGATTCATCAAAGAATTTACGGGGCTGATTAGGATCAGCCTGTATACTTTTAATTTCGATGTGTTTGAAATCGTCCATTGTGAAAAAATTTGAGCCGGTGAAGGGATTCGAACCCCTGTGATCCTGATCTGCAGTCAGGCGCCTATCCGCTCAACCACACCGGCGTCCGTGAGTATTAAATATCTTCTTCGTCATCAAACTCGTCTTCGTCCGCAAAGACCATTTCAGTTTGGCGCGGGGGCGCCTGTTTGCCATTCATGTAGGCTTCAATCTCGCTTACCAGATCGTCTACCGCGATGCGCAGTTCATTAACAAAGGGGTATTCAGACTGGTATTTGGTGACAGGTGTGGTCAGGCCCACCTCGTCCGTCGTGCTGAGCAGCTTCCCGCCGGTGAGCACCACCCCTTCGTTTTCACCATTACCAACAATTTTGAAAGACGAAACTGCATATTTGGCCAGCTTTGCCGCCAAGGGTGGTTGCCGGCTGTCGTCCGCGTCCCAGGCCTCGTTCAGAACCGGAAGATTATCGATGTCCGGGATATCATCCGCGTGGATCTCCTCACAGATTACAGCCAGATGGACATGCAGCCTTTTAAATGCGGCCGTCAAGTCAGCATGCACTGGCACATGACTGGAAATCCTGACGTTGTTGGTGGTGTTCTGCGCTACCATGTGGTCATAGCTGTAATCGCAGAAGATACCTTTCAAGGCGCCGGATCGGACTTCGATCGGCTTCTTTTCCCTTTCCATGATCTGCAAAAGCCCCTTTGTAATATTCCCTTTTGCGGGACGGCCTCGCTTCTTTTTGGCAAGGATCACGTCCTCCTGTATTTGGCCGTTTTCGGAGGCCTCAAAATCCTCCGCGGTGTTGATTTTCTTTCTTCTTCCCATGAGTTATATTTTAGAAAAGTTTTAATTGTCCTGTTGTTTGGCGGGGCGGCTCCGTTGCTCCCTGCATTTCTTTACGACGGAAAAAATTCGTTTCACCCGCCCCAGTAACAGTGTACACCGGAACGAAGCCATCGACATAGGGGACATTGCGTATATGCCAGCTACGGTAGTGCTCCAAGCTAATGGAATCCATCCAGGCAATTTCACCTTCCAGGCTGTTGACCAGCATATTTAAAACAGTCATTTTGCAGCAGGTGATATCGGTGTCCGCACCGTAGAACTTCAGCCGTCGCTCCAGCTTTGCCATGCTCAGCAGGGTGCGGCCACTTCCACATGCAGGATCGCAAACAGGCATGCCGGGTTTAAGATCATCCCCATGGTTTAGCCGAGCCAACATGTCGCAAACAGGCTGTGGTGTGAAGAACTGGCCATTCTTGCCGTGGCTGATCAGTTCCATGAACAGGTCGCCGAAAGCATCACGGAAGCCGTGACCGCCATCGTCCGCGATAGTTATCCAGTTTATATACAGCTCCGCCATGGCTTTAGCTTCAACTTCCTCGGTATAAATTTTCTCCAGGTAGCTGAACTGTTCATAATATTCTTGCGTGCGGGCTGAAAGCATAAACAACGAAAAATCTAAAAAGTGAGTAAAAGTCTCAGCGTATGATTGTTTGCGGCTGAGAAGCTCAAAAACATTGATAAAAGCCTTCTCCGCCGCCTTGGTTGTGACTGCCATTTTTTTTAATGGTCAACAATAGCGGGCTTCAAATACTGCAGAAGTCCGCGTGAATGCACGTAGTCAAGGAAATAATTGAGCAGGGATATGATCTCCTGCTGCATGCTTTCGTACCTGGTGCAGATCATTGGTTCGTGAGCCAGGAAAGAAACTCCTTCGTCAACAATGAACGGGCCGTCGCCGATCAAAGCATCAAAATCCTTCACCTCGAAAATGTTATATTGGAAGATATCCGAGGCCAGCGCATCCAAGTAAACTTTCCACTGAACGCTGTCCAGGTACTCGGTAAACGGCGGAGTACGGAATTTGCATTTGTGATCATGAACCTTCGTTCCTTCAATCCCATCCACCCGGCCACTGACCTGGATCGGGAAGAACGCCGTTGTATAGGTATGGTAGATAGTAACTTCCGGGATCATCAGCGGGTGGCTATTGCGGAAGTCAATTGCAACCGCTGCCTGGTCTTGCGTAAAAAGAATATCCTCCGCCGCGTAAAGATTCCCCTGCCGGTTGTATTTGCCCTCAATAAGGCCATGGAAGCCGGATCCGACTTTTGTTTTATCGTTGCCTTGAAAAATTCCTTGCAGGGTTTCTATCAGGGCGGCCTCCGTATCGAATTCGGAAACCTCCTTCATGAACCTGCGGAATTTCTCAAGGGTTGTAACGCTAACTCTGTACATGGGCGCGGGTTTATCTGATGGTAATGCTTTCGTCCTGGAAGATCCTGATGCCTGCAATCTGGCGAACGCCGGAAGCGATAGCTTCTTTGACTGCCTTCTCATCCAGCTGCAGAAACCCGCGGGGAACCTGCGCGAGATCCGTGACCTCATATGCCCACCGCTTTGTTAGACCTTTTGGTTTGGCTGGCGAATATTGGCCGGTTGGGATATCAACACCCTGAACAGGTGCTGACTGCAATTTGTTGATCTGCTCTCTCACAGCCGTTTTGTCCTGCTCTGAGCCGAAGAAATCGATCTCTTCCAGCTCCGTTTCCTTTGCTTTTAACAACACTTCCTTCAGGCGGTGGATGTCTGCTTCTGTCCGGGTGATACGTAAGTTCCAGAGCGCATCATCTTCGTTTTCGATGGAAAACATCTGAATGGTAACGGACGTGCCGTACACGAAGGAATCAACCTGCTTGGAAGTATCGCATACCGCAACGAAGCCAATGGCAACCAATTGCGCAACACGCGCCTCGGTACGCAGGAGCTTCTGCTTGCGTTCTTCCTCCTGGTGGAAAGTAAGCACCAGCTTCTTTACAGCCTCAACTGCCGGCGGAATCTTTCCAGTTAGCTCCTTGGCATAAGCATTGATCCGTTTAACCTCATCGTTATGGGGTTTAACGAGTTCAGTTCGCTTTTCTTCAATGACCTTCTCGACGGCCTTGGCGGCCTTCATTTGTGCCATTGCGATTTCCAGCTGGTCCTGGCAGGAAACCGACGTGATCTCTTGCAACGCTTTTACAGCTTTGCCTACCTGCTCCTCCGCCTTGTTGAATTTCCGCAGGCCGGCAGTCTGCTGGGTGGGATGCTCATTTACCTCCGCCGTTACAGATTCTATTTTAAGTTTAGTTTTTGCCATTGTTTAGGGTTTGAAGTATGAGAAAACTGGTTACTGTCTGAAGGGTAGTTCTTCAGCGACCGGCTTAGAAGAAGGTTCTTCCTCTTTTTTAGCGTTGGGATCAAAGAAACATTTTTGCTTATCATCCCAAACCCAGCCGTTAGCCTTTTGCTTCTCACTCATTTTCTGCAAAAGTGCCGCCCGCAATGCTTTTGACTGCAATTCCATCACAGGTGCAAACAACAAACTCAGCTCAGCGGGACCGTTTACGGCTTCGATTTCCTTCTGGTAGCGTTCCGATTTTTCCATCGCCTCTTTTTGGGCCTCAGAAAGGCTGCAGATGGCGGCCTTTGTGCTGGCAATGATGCCGGCCAGGAAAGTGGGAAACTTAGGATCTGTTTGGTCGGGCACCTCGATGATCGGCAGTCGGGCAACGTTCTTCCCGACGTTGGTATCGGTAGGCTCGAAGCAGATGGTGCGTTTGTTGTTGCGGGTGCTCATATAGCCAACCTGGTCAGCTATGCGCATCAGCAGCTGGTAGGAACCGCCCGTTACGTCGGGCAGCTTGCGGGTGATGTCCCCTTCCTTTTCGTCCTTTGCGTGGGCAATGACAACAATATCAGCTGATTCAGCCCGGCGATTGGATACGAAGATCTTGAACTCATCCCCAATGGCGCCGTAGGCCTTCAGCTTGTTCTTTTTGGCTACGAAATCCTTCTCTACCACATAGGCCATGAGAAAGTCATCCAGCGCAGATTTGGCGGTATCAATGCCTATGGTGCTGTATTCTTTATATGTGCCGGCCTTTTCCTCTGCCTCGACGTCTTCCCAGCGATTAACGACCAGCGTGTCCTGGCGGAAGACGGCGCGGTCCTTCCCGCGATCGAAATCCAGCAATAATGGTTTCGCTGCAGTGTTGAAGAGAGAAGTTTTACCGATACCGGGCTCGCCGTAGATGAAGATGATAACGGGCCGCTCCGGCAAAGGGTCTGATTTTTTTAATACTGGCATTTTTGTGTAGTTTTGAATTAATTTTTATGATTTACTTAAAGCCTGGCTGCGGTTCCCCGCGGCCTTTTTAATATGGGTACCTAGGGTCAATGCTGAACAAAAGGCAGATCACAGCAACGATCAGTGCGCTCACCAGGATCAGCGCCGCCCATTCTACCAGGGTATATTTATACTTCTTCATTTTGATGAGTTTAAGTGAAGGCCCTGTTATGGCGCAGGGCCTTCGGTTTCCAGCCTGTTGAATCCTACATCTCATCATCGTAGCGAACCGGCTCTTCATCATCAGCTGCACCAGGGCCAGCAGCTGCCGGTTCAGGTTTTACTTTTTCTTTTTCTGCCGGCTGAACCGTATCACCGGTCGCGTTGGCCTGTGTTTGCAGTTTTACGGCTTCTTCAGCCGGGATTGCATGTTCGTCGTGCATTTTTCAAATGTTTATATAGTGAGCAAAATGAACTTTCGAAGTTGGGGACGACAACCTCTTATCGTCCCCATAATCAACTAACTAGGCTTTGTTCAAATCAATCTTACTTGCGATTTCATCCATCCGTGAATTGTTCCCGGATAGTGTAATCTGTTAAGTACTCATGGCTACTCCCCTTTTGAAGCGGGGTCCTCCGAGGAGGCTGGGGTTACGAACCCCCAAGGCCGACAGTAAAAAAATATTCAGAAAAACCTGTCGCCGCCCCCATGTTAGCCGGTGGATCATGCCGGCTGTATGTCTAAAAATCTACAAACCATCTTTCGTTAAGGAAATTCTTCGTTTGCGTATGATCCTGCTCTATTATTTCATGATGAATCGTTTTCGTGAACCCCAGTGTTTCTGCGTTAAGCGGCCGCCAGGGGCTTCGCAGTTATGTTTTGGTATAATAAGTATCTGAAGTATTCAGTGCACCAGCAGTATCCGGTTTGTTTTGAGGCCTGACGAAGAAACCTTTATGGTGTAATAACTGATAATCTTCAGTCTTCATAACGACCGGCACACAATAACCGTCTGCATACAGATTGCACATGGTGTACACTTCGCCAATTTGTTTTACATCTATTTGCATCCATTTTTCCATGGAATAAATATTTGAAGGTTTAAAAGTGCCGCTGATTCCCCGCGGCCGGTAGAAATCCACCCCAATAGGACCTCGGTACTTACAATATTTTACACGGTACGAGAAAGGGCCCGGGAGCGGGAACACTCCCGGCTTGCCTTATTTATCCCTATACCTATGAAAACGCTATTCCTGGCCATCGGTGGCCGCGGGTCCCCTCCACTTCATCCATCCGCACCAAAGACCTGATATCACTACACAACAGATGATATGAAGCCCAAGGTTATTGCTTGCCTGTAGCACCATCGCGGCGCCGTTGAGAATTTCTTTCATCGCGTCGATCGTTTTTATATGATATCCAGCGTAACAGTTGCCAGATAAAAAGGATGACCACCACATAAGCCAGCAAACAAAGCGCTACTTCCATTGCCTGAAACCTTTGGTTTTGAAAGCAAGGCCGATAAATCCGGCATAGCAGCATGTTGCTAAAATTCCGGGGAGTAAAACAGGATGCATAATTTCAAGTATTAAGAATTAAGAAATATGAGCTTTGGAAAATCCAGCACCGGGAACAGTGCCGGCGAGGTAGCTATATATGCGTGTTACACAATTGTAAATCAAGAGCTAAGCGCCTGGAACGGCTTCGTCATCTCGACAAAAAAGTCGATCGCATCATTCCTGCTGGCGGATTTCGCGAAGTCTTTGATACGCACAATACCATACGCATCCAGCAAAAACCACCACTGAACCTCATCCAGCGCGGATATATGGTTGAAGCGCTGCTCTTCCCGGAAGCCGGCGGTGTTATCCTCGTCTCCGTCCTGCCAGCGATCCAGGATCAGCACGTCGTTCACGATACGCACCTGCATGTCATCCTTGCAAAAAAGAAGGGCATTATAGCCAGCGACTTGCAGGCTGAATCCGTTCTTCAGCAGGTAATCCTGCTGGTCGGTAACCAGGAAGGGCGAAGGATCAGTTTTTAACATGTTCATTTTACATTGGTATTAGGGTAAGCAGGAATGTTGCGGCGTGTACGGGATTTTGCCAGCTCCCCGGCGATTTGCTCAGGAGTAAGGCCAACTTTTTGAGATGGCGGAGGGTTGAGACCCCCCAGCTCATTCTCAATTATCGTAGCCTTTTCGAGGGCGATGCTCAACGCCGCCTTCATTTCTTTATATGCAGCCACCACCCGGCGGCGCGATTGTTCTTGTTTAGGCAGGCTCATGGCAAACATTTATGTAGTCACGAATGGTTTTGGCGGTTGCTGGCATCAGCCTGCCGCCAGCCATGGCGTTCATGATGGTTGCACGAAACAAACGGGTTGCGTCCTCACATTTGGCCATGTTACCGTGGCCGATCGTCACCTGCCGGAGCTGCTTGCGCTCCTCATCAGTCAACGTTTCATAAACACGGCGCTGCTTTGGCTTTGTATTAAACTTTTTATCTACATTTGTTTGCTCTAACATTTCAGTATTGATTTGTTATTGCAATATTATGTAGAATCTTTCTATAAAAAAAGTAGAAATATAGAAATTTTCCACTTTTAGAAATCGTTTAGTATAAACCCAGTTTGTTAAATGAATCTCAAAGAAGAATTTGTTTTTTTGGTTAAAAAGGCAAAAGAGAACGAAAAAAAAGCCGGGCGGCGTCTCACCAATCAGCAAATTGGGGAGAAACTGAACGTAGGCGGGACCTATATATCCGGACTTCTTGGAGGGAGTAAAGATGTTTCCAAAAAGCATGTTGAAGATTTTAAATCCCATTTTAAGGATCAAATAGCCGGGGTAGTTCCGACTGTTCCTTTTGCTGCAGATGATCCAGAAAATATTGAAAGAGCTCAGATAGTTTCGTTACAAAGGCACTTAGCATGGATCATGTCCGAGGTTTCTTCTTTAAAGGGGAAGCCGCGGTCTTATGAGGATTGCTTAACCGACATCGAAAAGAGTACCACTGAAGAACTTGTAAATCTTCGGCGGTCAGGTAGGAAATAGGGTTCTTTTTTTGGGACTGATGGCTCTTTGAATCATTCTTTCCATTCTTCTTCATAGCAGTAGGGGTTTGGTTATTACAGACAACAAAAATTATATAACAGTGCGCAGACAATCTGCGTTTTCCACTGTGGATAATTATAAAACGCTGCGTAGATCTACTGCGCATCAAATATTTAACCACTATGAAAAAAGCAATACCTGTGATTATCGCCATCGCTGTGGCCTCATGCCAACAAAAAGGTAAAAGTGTGGAGAGCCCAGAGCTGGCAGCGGAAAAAGCCGCATTTGTACGGAATTATACTGATAGCATAACTAAGGCTTCGGAACGTATGGTATGGTTCGATACAATAGGAATTGAAAATTCCCCGATAAAGATAAAAAGGGCTTGGCTCCATAATAAGGAATATTCAAATTACAAGGACATCTCCCTGACTTTTAAGAATGAAGGAACAAAAACAGTTGAGGGGGTGAAATTTAGGTGGTATGGTGAAAACGTTTTTGGCGATCCTGCAGATATGGGATCGTCGCTCGGCCCAGATGGATTTGGAGGAGGATTTATGGATAAAAAGCTCAAACCAGGACAAACACTTACACTTACTTGGAATATTCTAAGTAAGGATGGAAGGAAAGTAATAAAAGCGTGGCCAACAGAAGTGGTTTTTAGCGATGGCTCAAAATGGGAATCAACCTATAAATAATGGCGAAGAACATAGAAACTACTAGCAAGGTTACAAAGCGGATGCTGAAATTCGCGGCCACTGCTATTAAAACAGGCCAGGTAAAGGGCTATCCGGAGTTCGCAGAGATCGCGGGTATTCAATATTCAGCGCTGAGGGAGATGGTTACCAACGGGACCAGAAACTTCACCCTGGAGCACCTGTACCGGATAGGCGTGCACTTCAACCTGGACATGAATTATTTCATCTACGGTAAGGGAAGCCCGATTTTGGCTGATACGAAACCAAAGTCAATTTCCGAGCAGCTGAAGGAGATCATAATCAAGCTGGACGCGGAATACGCCGGAAAAGTTAAGGGTTAACACAGGGCGAAATGCAAAAGCTTGTATTATAGTAACTAATAATATTCAAACACTTGTTAGATAATTGATGTGAGTATTCTAAAACCGGAGGCTGGTTTCTTCTAAGCAGCAGGTCATTGGTTCGAATCCAATCCGGTTCACAACAAAAGCCTGCTCCCCGAGCGGGCTTTATTATTTCCCGATCAAAATCCGCATCTAACAAAGCTATTAACCCCGTATTCCAAATTTCTTCCAATTCGGTTACGAGCTTTACAGGAAATAAGCATGCAGCGGGTTCCTGTTGCAGACGCATGCCTGGAAATTCAAACGAATTAGACGATGTCTCCTTTCAATCACAAAAACTACCGGCTGCTGGCCGGTTTCGCGGTTATGTTCATCGGGTTGTCTACCCTGATGAGGCTGACCTTCATGATCATTTCCCTGGATAACATAGAATTGACGCTGGCGGGCGTTCTTCGGATCTTTGGCACAGGCCTGCTGTTCGACGTTGGCGTGGTCGCTTTTTTCCTGCTGCCTTATGCCGCGTACCTGCTCCTGCTGCCGTCCCGGTGGAGCGCCAGCCTATTCAACCGGGTACTGACATACGTGTTCTTCTTTATCACTACATTGATCCTGATGTTCTCATTCTTCGCGGAATTTACGTTCTGGCGGGAGTTTGGCAGCCGGTTCAATTTTATCGCGGTCGATTACCTGATCTACACTTACGAAGTAGTGCAGAACATCAACGAATCATACCCGCTGCCGGTATTGATCACTTCCATGCTGGCAATAACAGGGCTTATCACCTGGGGTTTCGCCACAGCCGGGCTTTTCCGGGCGGCCTTTACGGGAGACGCGCCATTCCTGGAGCGGGCAGGCATCTTCAGCGGATTGTTGGGCACTGCCGCGGTATACGTGTTGTTCATCGGCAACGGGCTTGCAGAAAAAGGACATAACCGGTATGAGGACGAGCTGGCAAAAGCAGGTATTTACTCCTTCTTTTCCGCATTCAGGAACAATGAACTGAACTACGATCATTTTTACCGGCTGATGGACGACAGGACCGCCTTTGCCGTGGCACGTAAATGCCTAAGGGAAGAAGGCAGTTCCTTCCTGCACGGGGGCGCCAGCATCCGCAGGCATATATTGGGCGGCGGTCATGAAACGCGGCCTAACGTCATCCTGGTAACCATCGAAAGCCTGAGCGCTGATTTCATGGAGCGGTTCGGCAATACGCAACAACTTACGCCTGTGCTCGATTCACTGGCGCGGAAGAACCTCGTTTTCGATCAAATGTATGCCACCGGCACGCGAACGGTCAGGGGAATGGAAGCATTGTCGCTGGCCATACCGCCTACTCCCGGCAGCAGCATCATACGCCGGCCCGGCAACGAACATCTCTCTACTATCGGCGCCATCTTCCGCTCGAAAGGCTATGCTACCGGGTTCCTTTACGGCGGCGACGGCTACTTCGACAATATGAACCAGTTTTTCGGCAGCAACGGCTACGACATCACCGACAAAGGCCGTCACATGGTGATCGGCGACCGGTTCGACGCCAGGAGGACCGAAATCCCTGACAGCGGCATTCACTTCCGGAACGCATGGGGCATATGCGATGAAGACCTTTACACCACCGTTCTCCGCGACGCCGGTAAAAAATTCAGCGAAGGAAAACCGTTCTTCGATTTCGTAATGACTACCTCCAATCACCGGCCCTTCACCTATCCCGAAGGGAAGGTCCACTATCCCTCCGGCTCAGGCAGGGAAGGCGCGGTACAGTATACGGATTACGCCATCGGCCAATTCCTGGAAGCCGCGCAAAAAGAGCCCTGGTACAGCAACACCGTTTTCATTTTTATTGCGGACCATTGCGCGGGCAGCGCAGGAAAAAACGAGATTGATATTTCGAAATACCACATCCCCGCCATTATCTGCAACCTGCCCGGCGCGCGCCATGATTCTATCCCGCAGCTATGCTCGCAGATCGACCTGTTCCCTACCCTGTTCGGCTTGCTGCACTGGGATTACGACAGCAACCTTTACGGAATGGATGTAAGGCAACAGGGATATAGTCCGCGTGCTTTCCTGGGCACGTACCAGAAACTCGCATACCTGAAAAAAGACAGTCTTGTAATTCTCTCGCCGCAACAACGTGTTGAGACGATGAAGTATTCGTTTCACGACAACAGCCAGACAGTGATAAAAAATGACAAGACCGCGAATGAAGCGATCGCATATTACCAGACCGCGTATTACCTTTTCAAACATGGGGGATTGCGGGCAGATTAAAACCCGTCTTGATTGAAAATTCCGCCGGAGGGACAAGCCAGTTTAAACGCTGCTTGTCCCTTTTTTCAAAATAACCAATCCGCTTGATCATCGAAATTTGAAGATTATTTATCGTTTTTCAATAAATATTTATTACTTTTACCTCATCATTCATTATCGAAAACCGAAACAATTATGGAAATAACCACCAGGCGGATCCTGAAAATATCGCTTGTGCTTTCATGGATCATATTTATCGGCCTATGCATTGAGGCGGGCGCTTCGATGTTCAGCGCTTTCTATACTTTGGTGATCAACCCCGCCAATGCTGCGACCTTTTTGGGGAAGCATGATCTGTCGGGCCTTTATAAATACGGCCCCGATTATTTTTTCGCAGAAGCATTACTGATAAGCATTGTGCTGATCGTGAAGGCATTCATGTTTTACCTGATCGTAAAAATTTTGCAGGAAAAGAAACTGGACCTGTCCCAGCCATTCAGTGGGGAACTGAGGGTTTTTATGATTAAAATGTCCGGCCTTGCTTTTGGGACAGGCCTGTTCTCCTGGTGCGGCGTTAAATATACTGAGTGGTTAGTTAAACAAGGAGTAAAGATGCCTGATACACAAGGTTTGCACCTGGGCGGAGCGGATGTGTGGCTGTTTATGAGCGTGACGCTTTTTATTGTTGCGCAGATCTTTAAAAGAGGAGTAGAAATCCAAACTGAAAACGATTTAACTGTATAGATATGCCGATCATCGTAAACCTGGATGTAATGATGGCAAAGCGGAAAATGTCGCTGAATGAGCTTTCAGAGAAAGTAGGCCTCACCTTGTCCAATCTTTCCATTCTCAAAACAGGAAAAGCCAAAGCGATCCGGTTCAGCACGCTGGAAGCCATCTGCAAAGCACTGGATTGCCAGCCTGCGGACATACTGGAGTATGTTGCGGAGTAATATATTCCCGGCATGAAAACACAATGCGATTCATTTAAAAACCCCGCCGAAAAACGATCTCAAAAATCTCCCAAAAATAACCCGGATTTGGCCATGACAAAATACTCCATTATATTTGCGTAATCAGGAACGTAATTAACTACAATATGAATTTTTACGACCAAACCGGCAAAATGGCCATCGGCAGCAGGCTGCGGCTGCTCACCGACAAGATCACAGAAGACGCGGCGGAGATCTATAAGCTCTACCAGGTTGATCTTCAGCCTAAATGGTTCCCCGTTTTCCATGCCCTCTCCCAAAAGGAGAACACCATCACTGAAATAGCGCAGCTGATCGGCCACTCCCACCCTTCCGTGAGCAAGATCGTCGCTGAAATGTCGAAGAAAGGTATTGTTACGGAAAAGAAAGACAAGGCTGACGGGCGGAGAACCCTCGTCAGCCTCTCCAAAAAAGGAAAAGAGATCGCGGAAAAGATCAAGGAACAATATACAGATGTGAACAGCGCCATTGAAGAAATACTCGGCGGCACCCGCAACGATCTCTGGAAAGCGATCGGGGAATGGGAATTTGTGCTGGAACAGAAGAGCCTGCTGCGGCGCGTGCAGGATCAGAAAAAGCAACGCGAAAGCAGCCGGGTGCAGATCGTGGATTACAAACCAAAGTATGCCAAAGCATTCAAAGCGCTGAATGAAGAATGGATCTCTGCTTATTTTAAAATGGAAGAAGCAGACCACAAAGCGTTGGACAACCCGGACACCTACATCCTGAAACGCGGCGGCGCGATCATCGTGGCGCTGTACAACGGCGAACCCGTGGGCGTTTGCGCGCTCATCAAAATGGATGACCCGCATTATGATTTCGAGCTGGCGAAGATGGCCGTTTCCCCCGCGGCGCAGGGCAAGAACATTGGCTGGCTGCTGGGCCGGGCCATCATCGAAAAAGCCCGCGCACTGGGCGCATCCAGCCTCTACCTGGAAAGCAATACGATCTTAAAACCGGCCATCAATCTGTATCACAAACTTGGTTTCCAGAAAGTAGCGGGGCATGTTTCGCCTTATGAGAGGTGTAATATACAGATGGAGCTGAGGCTTGAATAATTTTATGTATCTTGTCCCATCATTCATCCCTTGTACCTTGAACAAATGCTGGATGCACCTGCCGCAGGTCAGGGAAAATAAAAATATGACCGATGGGTTTACTTTGGATCTGGGCTATCTTTCTTGTCATTTTCGCAGTATGGGTTGTAAAGAAACAACCCTGGAAGAGGAGACGCTGAATACTAAAATTCGAAGTCGTCTTTCCTGCAATAAGCTCTGGGTGAGTCTTCCGAAACAATACAGCCACCCAGGTACGCTTTCCTTTTCTTTGCTTTTCTCAACAACGCTTTCTCGGGGAGGCCATAGAGAATGGGAACGACATTTTTGCCCGACAGGCATACCGGGCATTTTTTCTGTTTGGAAAATGACGCATAATATCCGCTGTCAGGCACCACAACTGTCACCAGCGTATCAGCACAGAAGCCGCCGGGGAAACGGTAAACCTGGCTTTTCCAATCTCCCCACCTGTAATAAAAAAGGTTCCGGCCTTTTTGGCTGATATCTACTTTTATCGTGCTTGTTTCGCCTATTTCAATAGTATCTTTCAGGAGAGGAAATATAATCGTGCCCACGCCAATCTCGGCACCATTGCTCATCACCGTCTTCCCGCGGAACTCATGGGATTGCGCTATGCTTCCGGTGAAAGAAAACAGCGTAATAACCGTTAAAAGCATCCTACTGCGCATTCTCTGCATTGGTTTTAATATGCTCCAGCACCCGCCGGTGAATTTTATGAATGATGTAGTCGCTCCATATGCGCCAGTAAAAGGCGGGCTTGATATCATGATAATACCAGGTAGTGCCTTCCAGCAACGTATGTCCGTTGGGCAGCTCAACCAGCTTGAACTGGCCTTCCCTGGAAACAAAATAATCGTGCAGATGCGGCGCGTTGACGTCCCAAAAGCTCAGCTCTTTTAAAGGCGCCGGCTGTTCTGCTACATCAAATTTCAGCAGCCTCGGCTCGTCCCACACCGTGATAGGTTCTACAAAGCTGCCGGTGGTAAAATTGCAGTGCCTTACCGCTCCAATGCCCGCCCCTTCTATCTTTGCGTTTACCGGGTATGCAATGCCCGTTTTGAAAATAAATTCTTCCGGCTCCTTCAATACAGGAAATTCAATGACCTGTTCCCAAACAGCCTGCGCGCTGGCATTGATCTCTATGGAAGTGACAACAGCCCGTAAAGGCGGCCTGTTGCTACTTTCGATAAACGCAGTGGCGGGAATGCTGCCTGCTAGAAGCAGGATGATCCAGTTATTGTTGTGCTTCCGGTTCAATACAGCAAAGCCGATCAGGCTGCTGACGCATGTGACCGGTATTACAAGAGGCGCCGCCATAGCAATGCAGATAAGCCCTTCCATTGCAAATGCAAGCAAACCAACGGAAAATATAGCCAGGGAGAGCAAACCTGCGCCAACCGCCTGTTTCCGCGTAATCTGCCGGCTACGGCCGTAAAAAACAGTTGAAAAATATCCAATAAAAACCGGCGTAAGGAAAAATAATGCAATGCCATAATCATCCATTACATAGATCAGCAGCCAGCTGAGAAGACCGGCGATGAGCGCTGTTATAGCCGCGGATAGCCACAGGCTTTTTCTATTTCCGGCAGGTATGGGAGTTTCCGGGATCATATATCCTAAACATACGCAAATATCCGCATATCCGGAAAATGGAGTGAAGAACGGCTGAATAACAATTCCTTATCATTAATGGGAAGGCCGGACCTTTTTTAATTCCCCCGAAAAAAAATCTTCCGGCTGCACATTCAATGCCATGGCCAGCTCCAGCACATTGCCCAATCGAGGGTTGATGAGCGCTTTTTCCATCCGCGCAATATCCGCATGATCGATCGTACAACGCGCGGCAAGCTGGCGGAGGCTCAACCCCGCTTCCAGCCTGATCCTTCTCATTGTTTGACCAATGGCTATCCTTTCGTTATGGAACTTGCCGTTTGCCATGCAGCTAACCGGCCACGAATCTGGAGTAAATCTTCTCCCCCGTTGTAGTCGCTTTCCCCCACAACAGGATATTTTTTAAGAAAAATCCGGTGAAGCATTTTTTTACCGCGTCACCGGTTGCCATGATGCGAAACCGGCGCTCAAATTGATAGAAATCTTTTGCACACCCGCTGGTGAATAACCCAACCAACCAATTTTTTCCTTATCTTTCCATAAACTGGTACCTGACTCTCTTAACCCAAAAACGGTATGGAAAAAACCCCCGCCATTAAGCTTCAGCAAAAGATCATTGCATTCATCAACAGCCTCAAAGATGACGGGATAAGCTATATCGGTATCAGTATCGCGGGAAACGAATCCCACTTCCTCCCCGACGTGAAGATCGACACCATGCTGCTGGACGGCAAACCCTTTACCTCGCAGCATTACTTTCCCGCAACAGACATCGAATCCACCGTGATCCTCCGGACAAAGGACACTCAATGATATTCACCCCGGTGAAATTTAAAAAATGGACATACAAACTTACCGGGCATTCCTGCCCGGTTTTTATGTATATAAAAAATTATTAACTTATCATGTTATGATATTAAAAGCAATCTGTTATATTTGAGCCGATATTCTATACCTAAATTCTTCAATCCCTTTATCCATCACTTCAACATGAAAAAACTGTTACTCATGGCCGTTGTCTGCCTTGCAGCCACCAATGCCTTTTCCCAGAGTTTTATGCACGGTGTGGGCGTTACCGTTATGGTAGACAAAGCCAAGGATTTCGACGCCCGCGTAGGCTTCGGCTTCACCTATTCCCCCCGTTTCAATTTCGTGGAAACAGAAAGCATGTCCGTTTCTGTCGGCATCCCCATGAGCGCAGTGCTCAGCGGCAGCTACAGCGCAACCTACAATTCCAGGACCGGCTGGGAAGAAGATCCCTATGGTACTGACGATGCCAGCGTAGGCGTATTTTTCAACGCCCCGCTGATCGTGAACCTCAACATGGGCGCAGGCTCCACCGACGACAATGAAAGCCGCTTCGGCGGGTTTGTTGGCGCCGGCTTCGGGCTGCACGTGAGCGCTTCCACAGACCAGGTGTTTTATGATGAAAACGGCAACGCTGAATACCGCAATACCGGCGGCACCGTGTTCGGCCCGGCAGCCAATGCAGGCATGCGCATCGGCGTAGGCAACAGCGGTAAAAGCATCGAAGTGAAACTATCTTACTTCAAAGGGCTGGACGATAACAAACTCAACCTGTTTGGCCTCGCGGGACTCTTTAACTTCTAGCAGGCAAATCATATGTAAAAGAGAAGGCCGTCTCACTGGAGACGGCCTTTTTATTTCTTTCCGCAAGGGCCGGGTTGTATGCTGCCGGCCCGCTACAAGTCGAAGAACTGCCGCGTTCGGTTCACTCTCAGGTCGCGCAGGATGCCCGCCTTGGGATTGATCGTAATGCTGAACTGCCGGTACGAACCGAACGGCACCAGGTTGATGCTCATCTGCCAGCAGTGCATGTCTCGCGAAACGGTGAGCGTGGTGTAGGAGATCTGTTTCAGCCGGAAATCGAACCCGCTGCTCATAATGATCTTCCATTTCGGCGTAAGGCTGAAGTCGCCGCTGAAATTGAGGCCTTGCGTGAATATCGTGGTATCGCGCAGCCGGTCCTGCGAACGGCCTCGGGTATAGTTAAGGCTGTAGGAAAGATCCAGGCGCCAGGGAATGTCAAAATCCACATAGTCGCCGGGGTTCGCGCGCATCAGCTCCATCTGCCGCCGCTGTTCTTCCAGCTGGGCTTCGGGCAGCACGCCTTCTTCTTCAGCCATTTCCTCTTTTTGTTTCTGCTTGGCCTTGCTTTTCGCGTCCTGGCTCTGGAAGGACGTGCTGATCGCAATATTGGCCTGCGTCAGCCGGCCGATGCTGAACTTCTCGCCTTTCCAGGTGTATTTGTCTACCCGGTACCCCATACTGTCCACCTGGTAAGGGTCAATGGTACCGTTGAAGGAAATGTTTATCTTATCAAACAGGTTGGTGCGGGCGTTGAGGCTGAAAGGCGCCAGGTTAAAGGAGTCCGCCACGAAGTTGTAACTGCTGTTCACCCCAAAACCGTCCAGTATCTTCACTTTGCGGTAACCTGAAGTATCCTTGTCTGACCGCACTTTCATTTCCAGGTTGTTGTCTATCCCGAAGTTCAGACCGGCAAAGGTTTCCGCCGGTGACGGGCCGAAAGGCGCGCCGTCGTAGTAAGAGAACCGGCTCTTGCGGCCCGTGGTGTCCGACTGCACCATGTAATAATCCTTGCTGGCCAGGTCCGGCGAATAGCTTATGCCCACGTTGGGGCGCATCACATGGCGGATGGCCTGCACTTTCGATTTCTTGTTCTTGAACTCATACATACCATACACGGCAGTGGCCAGGGACGCGCCGGTAGACATGGCGCTGCTCCTGTAGAAGCCGCTGTTGTAGGTAGTGTCGTAATATCTTTTGCTTTCGTTCCAGGTCATCACCTGCTGGCGGATGTACCATTTTTCGGTATAGTTGATGCTGGGCGAAAGGGTCAGGTTTTTGAACAGCGGGATAGACAGCGTGAGCGGGATCTGGTGCTGCATACCAGCCTGCAACCGGTCGAACATGGCGGGTTTGCCGAAGGTGGAATCCGCAAAGTTCATATTGTTCCGGAACAGCAGGTTGTAGCTGGCGCCGATCTTCTCGTACCATTTGGGCGTTCCCACCATTTCTTCGCGCTGGAAAGGGTAAATGGTGTTCACGTTAAAGGAACCGTCCGGGAAGTTGATGGTCACCTGGCGGGTGAGCGTGTTCTGGTTGTGGTTGGCGGCTATGGAAAAGTTATAAGGCTTGCCTACCCAGCTTTTGGAGTAGGTAATGGAAGAGCTCATGTTGTTGTTCAGCCTGGTGGCTGCGTTCAGCACGTTGTACTGGTTGTAGGTGGAGGTACCAAACAGCACGCTGGCGCTGAAGTTCGTCCCCGGCCGCGCCTTCCCGTCCATGCTGTGGCTCCAGGAAACCCGGTAGTCCTGCGAGCGCGTGTAATCCTGCTTCACCTCGGGGTCGCCCATGCGGGTGAGGGCGTAAGACAGGTTCATGCTGCCGCTGTATTTATACCGCTTGCGGTAAGTGGGCGCGAAGGCCATGCCCCAGCTGCCGTAAGAATAAACGTCTGCCCGCACGGTAAGGTCCAGGTACTCTCCCAGCCCAAAATAATACCCGCCGTTCTGCAGCCCGATGCCTTTCTGCTGGTCTACCACATACTGCGGCGGCAGCAGGCCGGTGCGCTGGCCCTGGCTGATGGGGAATATGGCGAAGGGGATGAACAGCGGGGTGGGAATGCCTTCGATCTCCAGGTTGGCCGGGCCGGATACAATTAACGTGTTAGGGATCACCTTGATCTTCTTGGCACGGAATGCAAAGTGCGGCGTGTCCAGGTTACAGGTCGTATAGCCGTTCTTAAACCCGAAAATGGTATTGTCCGGCTGTTTTTTTACTTTCTGGCTGCTGACAAATCCTTCCCCGTACTGGGCGCGGGTCTGGTAGATCATAGCCTTGCCGCTGTTAAAATTGTACTGCACGGAATCCATGTCCGAACTGGTGGAACCGTCGTTCAGAACGGCCTTGTCAACGGGTTTTCCCGCCGTATCCACGCCCATACGGGAGGTAAGGATGCCGGTAGCCTGGTTGAAATCCATGGTATTGCCTGTAAGCTGCGTCTGTTCGTATTTTACGTCCGCTTTATTATAAAGGCGGAATTCCTTCTTTTTTACCAGCATCACGATGGAGTCCTTCGCCTTATAGTAAACAGGGGCGCTAAGGCTGTCTTTGGATATGCGGATGCCCGAAGTATCCCTCCGGGAAGAGTCGCGGCTGATGCGCGAACTATCCGAGAGCTGAAGAGAATCGGGCAGTACAGACGGAATTGTGTCAATTACGCGTTTAATAACCGGGCGGCGCGCCGTATCTTTCGCCAGGGAGTCCCGGTTGGGGAATGTGACGGGATGCGGCAGTGGCACGGTATCTGTGAAAATTTTGTTAAAGTGAAACGACGGAACCACGGATGCGTGGGCGAATTCGTCTTTTAACAGGGACCAGGCCGTGAATAAAAGGAGAATCAAAGGCAGGAAGAGCCGCCTTAAAAAGTTTTTATAATTATTTTTGCAGAAAGGGTCCATGTGTTAAGCGGGCACAAACCTACATGATTTTATACAAATTATTACATAGTACGCTAATGCCCCTGCGAGGATAAAAGGTATGGAATGTTGGGCGGACGTGCATCATATGCGTATAAAATTATGGTGAACAATTAATGAAGGACCTGTTCCCGATTGAATACAACCCATTAAAATAAATTGTTGACATGCGCTGGAAAAGAGTTTTATTTTCAGGTTTAGGCATAGGACTGATCTATACCTTGTTCATTCATGCAAAAACTACACCGGATTTCCCTGTACAGGACAAGCCGATCCGCACGATAGTGATCGATGCAGGGCACGGCGGCAGCGATCATGGGGCCGGTGGCCGTTACTCTCATGAAAAGGACATAGCCCTGGACGTAGCCCTCAAGCTGGGAAAGATCATAGAGGAGGCCATGCCCGATGTGAAAGTGGTATATACCCGCAAGACCGACCGTTTCGACGATGTGCACCGCAAGGCGGCCATCGCCAACGAAGCCAAAGGCGACCTGTTCATATCCATTCACTGCAACGCTGCGCCGGATATCAAGCGGATCGTAGGGCATAAAACCCAAACCTACCGGGACAAGAAGAAAAGAAAACGCACCCGCAAGGTGCCCATCTACGAAAGCTATCCCAACCCGGCCAAGGGTACGGAAACCTATATATGGGCCACCAGCAAGAATAACGCGAAGACCGAATCGCTGCGGAACAACTCCGTGATCGTGTTCGACGCCAATTCCGAAGAGACGCAGCAGATCATGGATACCCGCGACCCGGAGACCATCATCATGCTCAATACCCTCCGCAACGTTTATTTCGACCAGAGCCTCCGGCTGTCTACCCTCGTGGAAGACGAGTTCACCCGTGTGGGCCGCATCAGCCGCGGCGCCCGCCAGCGCAATGAAAAGGGCATCCTCGTGCTGCATGCCACGGCTATGCCAAGCGTATTGGTGGAACTGGGCTTCATCAGCAATCCCGAGGAAGAGAATTACCTCAATTCCGCCAACGGCCAGGATGAAATGGCTTCCTGCATCTACCGCGCGGTAAAAAGATATAAGGACGAACTGGAAAGGATATACAAAAACGGCGAGCCCCGCCCGCCCGTGCTGGAAACACCCGCTACCGGCGCCGCTGTTCCCGCCCCCACCCCGGCCCGCCAGGTGGTGAATCATATATCCTCCACCGTTAGTACCGCCACCGAAACCCCAAACGCGGCCGATTCCGAAAACTTCAGCTACAAAGTGCAGCTGATGACCTCCGAAAAAGTATACGCCCGCACCAATACCCTCTTCAAAAACCTGAAAGGAACCATTGAGCGTGAGGAATTTAAGCAGGGAAGGAAAAAAGTTAACAAATATATATGGGGCAGCTTCCGCACGGAGGCCGAAGCCCAGGCAGCCGTCTATAAAGCCCGCAAACAGGGCTTTTCAGACGCATTTATGCTGACCTATAAGGATGGCAGCCGCATCGACTAAGCCCCAGCCATTGGCCCGCCTTTTGCAGATATTCTGTCTACCTACAGCTGACGCACCGTTGTTTTAACTATTTTTGCGACACGAACATTCTAACGATGATGCTGAAAATAAATAATGAGACAAAAGTAGGTATTCTGACCACCGTTGCCATTGTGCTGCTGATCCTGGGTTTTAATATCCTCAAAGGCAGAAGCCTCTTTTCCAATAAAAAGACCATTTACGCCGTATACCAGCAGGTGAACGGCCTCCAGCCGTCCAATGCAGTGATGGTGAACGGGCTTGCCATCGGCAGCGTGCTGAGCCTCGAAGTGATGGACAAACGCGCAGGCCGCATCCTGGTAACCCTCCAGATCAATAAGGACATCGAGATACCCAAGAATTCCGTGGCCCGCATCAGCTCAGACCTGCTCGGCACCCGCAAAGTGGAGATCGATTTCGGGAATACCGACGAAGTATTAAAGAATAAGGACACCATTTACGCAGCGGTAGACGGTTCCATCACAGACGCGCTGAAAGAACAGCTCAGCCCCCTCGTGAAAAAACTGGAAACCACCCTCG
The DNA here is from genome assembly GCF_039655965.1 of Chitinophaga sp. YIM B06452. NCBI lineage: Bacteria > Pseudomonadati > Bacteroidota > Chitinophagia > Chitinophagales > Chitinophagaceae > Chitinophaga > Chitinophaga sp. YIM B06452. The sequence goes on from NZ_JAWLKY010000002.1 coordinate 612,055, forward strand.
GCGCGGTAGATACCCTGCTGATCACCGTAAACTCCGTGTTTGACACTACTACCAAACACAACATCCGCACCGCCATTGCAGGGCTCAACGGTACCATGAACAACCTGTCTATGGCCACCCGCTCCATCAATGGCATGCTGGCGGAAGAAGGCAAGATCGCCGGTACTTTCGACAATTTCGCATCGGTATCAGAGAACCTGAAGAACAACAACGACAAGATCTCCAATATCCTCACCAATTTCGACAAGGCTTCCGGCTCATTCGCCAACGGCCAGCTGGACACGACCATCAACCAGCTGCGCTACACCATGGAGCGGCTGAACAACGTGGTAGCCAAAGTGAGCAGCACAGACGGTACGCTTGGCATGCTGGTAAACGACAGGAAAGCATACAACAACCTCCAGAGTTCCCTCAGCAGCCTCAACAAACTGCTGGAAGACCTGCGGTACAATCCCTGGAGATACGTGCACCTGAGCGTGTTCGGGAGGAAAAACAAAGTAGTGCCTATCCCTTCAGACACGGCTCAATTACAATAAGAACATGTTCAAGAACGCATTATACGGCCTCATTCTGTTAGGAGGAATAGGCGCTTCGGGGTTACTGACGGCCGCTTACCGCGCCCCGGCCCGCCTGCCGCTGAACAGGCCGGAGACCGTGCCGGTACAGGAAGACACATCCAAAAAGATCCAGCTCATACAGGCCAAAAGCGTGGTGAACCTGCAAACAGACACCCTCAACGAAAGACGCTTCGTGGGAGACGTGATCTTCAAACAGGGCACCAGCCTGCTTTCATGCGACAGCGCGTCTTTCAACGCCAATACCAATATCATCGAAGCCTGGGGGCATGTGCACATCAACCAGGACGACAGCGTGCACACCTATTCAGATCAATTGCTCTATCGCGGCAACCAGCGACTGGCCACGCTTACCGGCAACGCCAAACTGACGGACACCAAGATCGTGCTCACCAGTCCCACGCTCAATTACGACCTGAACACCAAAATAGGCACCTACGACCAGGGCGGCAGGCTTGTAAACGGGGAATCCGTGCTCACCAGCCGTGAAGGCGTTTATTACGGGGAAACCAAAGACGTGTACTTCAAAAAAGAAGTAGTGGTGGTAGACCCTGGTTTTACATTGGGAACAGACACCCTGATGTATAACTCCGTTACCAAAATAGCCACCATCATGGCTCCTACCACCATCAACGATGGTAAGATGACCATGTATGTTACCTCCGGTTATTATAATACCGAACTGGGCTACGGCAACTTCGCCGAGCGCCCGACCATCGAAGACAGCACCAATACCTTCACCGCCAACGAGATACAGACAGATAAAGCCACCGGCATTTCCATCGCCACCGGCAATATGATCTGGAGAGATACCGCGCAGAAAGTGGCCGTGCTGGCCAATTACGGCATCGTGAACCAGAACGTGAAAACTGTGCTGGCCACACAAAAGCCCGTAATGCTGCTGGAAGGAAAAGACGATACGCTTTTTGTAGCGGGAGACACACTGTTCTCCGGCATCATACCCATCCTGAAAGACAGCGCTGCCCTTGCAGAAGACAGCGCCCGCATTGCACGCGGCGATACTTCCAACGCCAGCAAATCCGATACCGCGGAAAAACGTTTCCTGATCGCCTACCATCATGTGAAGATCTACTCCGATTCCCTGCAGGGCGTGGCGGACAGCGTGTATTACTCCAGCGTGGATTCCGTGTTCCGCCTCTACCGCGACCCCGTGCTATGGGCCAGCAACAACCAGCTCACGGGAGATACTATCTTCCTCTTTACCAAAAACCAGAAAGCGGACAAGCTCCTGCTGGACCAGAACGCGCTCATCGTGAACAGTCCCGGGCCTGAAATGTACAACCAGATAAAAGGCAATACCATCCTGGGTTATTTCGGCGACGAAAGGCTGGATTCCATGTACGTGAACGGGAACGCGGAAAATATTTATTACGTGCAGGACGACGACAGCGCATTCGTGAGCATCAACCGCCTGCTGTCTGCCAATACCCGTGTGTATTTCGAGAAGGGCGAACTGGAAAGGATCGTGTTTGTAAAAGAACCCGAGGCCACGATGTACCCTTTCACGCAGATGCCCGAAGAACAGAAGCTGCTGCCGGGCTTCAAGTGGGAGATCCACCGCAAGCCAAAATCAAAATACGAACTGATCGGCCAGTAATCATTCACCTAAACCGATAAATGATGGTAAAACAAACTATCAGGAAACGTGTACTCTCCCCTATTTTCCAGTTCTTAAAAGATAGCCGCGCAGTAGGCATCGTCCTGATCGTTTGTACCATCCTTTCACTGATCGTTGCCAATTCGCCCTGGCAGGAACCTTACATCCGCTTCTTCACCACCCTCTTTGACGCCGCCGGTGGCCATCATCACGATTTTCACGGGCTGCATCTGCCCAATTCGTGGCTGCTGTGGATCAACGACGGTTTCATGGCATTGTTCTTTTTCCTGGTAGGTATGGAGATCAAACGTGAGCTGACGGTGGGTGAACTGGCCAGCGTACGCAAGGCCATGCTGCCCGCGCTGGCCGCTATCGGCGGTATGGCGGCCCCTGCCCTTATTTACGCGGTTTTCAACCATCACAGCGCATATCACCATGGCTGGGGCATTCCTATGGCAACGGATATTGCGTTTTCCCTCGGCATCATTTCCCTGCTGGGCAAGCGCGTGCCGCTAAGCCTGAAGGTGTTCCTCACTGCCCTTGCCATTATAGACGATCTCGGCGCCATCCTCACCATCGCTATATTTTATACAACCGAGCTGCATACTTCTTACCTCTATGCGGGCGCAGGCATTTTTGCATTGCTGCTGGCGCTGAATTACTTTAAAGTACAACGGCTCATTTTTTATTTCATCCCGGGGGCAGTGCTCTGGTATTGCATTTTCAACTCCGGCATTCATGCCACCATCGCGGGCGTATTGCTGGCGTTCACCATCCCGCTGGATAAAGTGCATTCACTGGAAGACAATCTCCACGATCCCGTCAATTTCCTGATCATGCCTGTATTTGCGCTGGCCAACACGGCGATCACTTTCCCGGCAGACCTGCTGAGCGCTTTCAGCCATAACGTAAGCTTCGGCGTTATCACGGGGCTGGTGCTGGGCAAACCATTGGGCATATTCGCCCTTTGTTTTATCGCCGTAAAACTTAAGCTGGCCAGCCTTCCCGCGCAAACAAACTGGAAACAGCTGTGGGGAGTGGGCATGATAGCAGGCATCGGGTTCACGATGAGTATATTTATCGCCACTCTCGCGTTTAGTGAAGCGGAGATACAGGTCGTTTCCATCATGTCTGTTATCGCTGCATCGGTCATCGCCGCTATCGCCGGTTTTATATTCCTGAAAGCATTCACCAAAGCCCCTTCTGTGAAACCATTGCGGCCTGTTCAAAATAAAATCACCGAATAGCCGTTCTTGAAGCAGCCTATACAACCGGATTTCCCTTCTGTCGCCGCCTTTGGCATTGTTATTGCAAATATTTAATCGCATGAAGTATCGCATTATCGCGGCCATGCTGGCTTTGGGCTTTACTGTAAGCGCCAGGGCACAGCAGGCCAGGCAAATTGAAGCAGGCGTAAGATTGGGCCTGCCATTAGGCGTAACAGGCAGGTATTTTTTCACGGACCGCTCTGCAGCGGAAGGGATCGTGGCCCTGTATAACAAAACATTTTCCGTCACCGGGTTATACCAGTATCACTGGGACCTCTCCGCGCTCACCGTGGAAGGTTTCGGCTGGTATGCAGGCGCAGGCGTGCATCTCGGCACGCGGGAAATAGACGGCAGCCAGAAGTTCCTGATAGGCGTGGATGGCATTGCAGGCATCAATTACAACTTCCCCACGATACCGCTGAACCTTAGCCTGGACTGGAAACCGGCGATACATTTCACGACCTCCCCCAACCTGGCGGACTTTGCCATATCGGCCCGTTACCGCTTCGGCTGGAAGAAATAACACCATGCTTAATTAAAGACGAACATATGAAAAGGATCCTGTTGCTCTTCGGAGTACTTTCTTTGATAGCCTTCCAGGCTAATGCGCAGCGCAGAACATCCGGCGGAGGCTCTCCGGCAGATTATCATACCGCGCTGGGTTTAAGGGTTAATCCCTGGCTCGTTGGTTTCACCGTAAAGCACTTCATCAAAGGGCCGCACGCCATTGAAGGCATCGTGCATCATTATTTCGAGAACGGCGATGATGCTTCCAATGTGACGTTTACCGGTCTTTACGAGTACCACTGGAATGTATTCGGCAAATCTGAATGGAACATGTACGCCGGTGGCGGCGCGCACCTCGGCTTCTGGAGGGATTATTACTGGGATGGCGGCCGCCGCAGGGGCGAAGGCACCGACGTTGCCGTTGGCCTCGATGGTATCTTTGGCGTGGAATACACGTTCAAGAACATCCCGCTCAACCTCAGCGCCGACCTCAAGCCGTACGTGAATTTCAACGGCTACAATGATTTCATCGGCGAGCAGATCGGTGGTTTCTCCGTAAGGTATACATTCAAATAAGTTTGAAGAACAAAAATTCAGGCGGCTGCTTCCCCGTGAAGCAGCCGTTTTTTTATGCCCTGCCCGTCCGCGGGCGGCAGCCGGTTTTTTATTATCTTGGGAAAGTATGAAGATACTTTCCGCACAGCAGATACGGGCGGCAGACGCCTATACGATCGAACACGAACCCGTGAGCAGCCTGCTGCTGATGGAGCGCGCCGCTGCGGAATGCGCCGGGTGGATGGTGCATACCTTCGGTGAAACGCCGCCCCCCTACTACATTTTCTGCGGCATGGGCAACAATGGGGGCGACGGGCTGGTGATTGCCCGCAGGCTTGCGGAACAGGGCTTTAACGTGCAGGCGTGGCTGGTGCATACTGCCGCCAAAGCGTCGGATGATAACGCGGCCAACCAGCCTTATTACCCCGAGCTGAAGCATATCCATGAACTGGCTGAATTCCCTGCGCTGGAAGAGCCGGGCATCATCGTGGACGCACTTTTCGGCACCGGCCTCAACCGCCCCGTGGAAGGTTGGGCCGCCGGCGTGATCCATAAGATAAACGACCTGCAGCACCGCCACACCGTCGTTTCCATCGATATGCCTTCCGGCATGATGGCCGATGAAAGCTCCCTGCATTTTCCGTGTGTGCATGCACGTTATACGCTCACTTTTGAATTTTATAAACTCGCTTTCCTGCTGCCGGAGAATGCGGAGCGGACGGGGAAAACGGAGCTGCTGAAGATCGGGATACATCCTGACTATACGGCACAGGTGCAAACAGCATACCATCTCACCGATCCCGCTACTGTCCGCACTATTTACCGGCCCCGCGATCCATTTTCCCATAAAGGCACCTACGGCCATGCGCTGGTGATCGCGGGCAGCTTCGGGAAGATGGGCGCCGCGCTGCTGGCCGCCCGCGCATGCCTGCGCGCAGGGGCAGGGCTCGTTACCGCGCACATCCCGCGTTGCGGGTACGAGATCATGCAAACCGCCGTGCCCGAGGCCATGTGCCTGGCGGAAGAACAGGCGCATTTTTCCGCGCACTTCGACGAGCCGTTCCGGCTGCGCCAGGCGCCGGATTATGCGGCGATCGGCATCGGGCCGGGCATTGGCACGGAAACCGTTACCGCCAAAGCGCTGGAACGCTTGCTGCAAGCCTATCACAAGCCCATGGTGCTGGATGCGGACGCGTTGAACATTATCGGGAAATACCCGGCTTTACTGGCGGAGATCCCCAAAGATTCCATCCTCACCCCCCATCCTAAAGAATTTGAACGCCTTTTCGGCAAAACAGGCAACCATTTCGAGCGCCTGCACCTCCTTTCCCGCAAGGCCCAAGAGCTGCAACTGTACATCCTGCTGAAAGGAAGATACAGCGCCATGGCCTGTCCCGACGGGGCGGTCTATTTTAACCCGACCGGTAACCCCGGCATGGCCACGGCCGGCAGCGGGGATGTGCTCACCGGTATACTGACCGGCCTGCTGAGCCAGGGCTATGCCCCGAAAGCCGCGCTGCTATTGGGCGCATGGCTGCATGGCCTGGCCGGTGACCTTGCTGCCGACGATCTTTCAGAAGAAGCCCTCGTTGCCGAAGACATCATTCATTATCTTGGCCAGGCATACCTGGATATCCGGAAATAACGGTCCATATTACACTTCTATTGAATATATGCGAGCACTAGTAAAATAAATTCTAATACATTATCTTCGTCAACCTTGTAAATTTTAAAAGGCTTCTATGAGTATGAGTATAGTTTACGTTATTCCACTGTTCGGACTGATTGCACTGTTATTCACAGCTATCCAAAGTGCCTGGGTTACCCGCCAGGATGCCGGCAATGAAAGGATGCAGGACATTGCCAAACACATTGCAGAGGGCGCTATGGCCTTCCTGAAGGCTGAGTACAAGATCCTCACCTACTTCGTTATTATCGCGGCCCTTTTGCTGGGCTATATGGGATATTCCCACGAAAACTCTGACTGGACGATCGCACTGGCCTTTGTCATCGGCGCGATATTTTCCGCGACCGCCGGTTTTATAGGCATGAAAATAGCCACCAAGGCCAATGTACGCACTGCACAGGCAGCGCGCACCAGCCTCGCCCGCGCGCTGAAAGTTTCTTTCACCGGCGGCTCCGTAATGGGGATGGGCGTTGCAGGTCTTGCCGTGCTCGGCCTGGGCGGCCTCTTCATTATCCTGAGAGCTTACTTTGGCGCCGAAGCCAATACCCCGGATATGATCAAAACCATCGAAGTGCTCACCGGCTTCTCCCTCGGCGCTGAAAGTATCGCACTGTTTGCGCGCGTAGGCGGCGGTATATATACCAAGGCTGCAGACGTTGGGGCCGACCTGGTAGGTAAAGTAGAAGCGGGCATCCCCGAGGACGATCCGCGCAACCCCGCTACCATTGCAGACAATGTTGGCGACAACGTAGGCGACGTTGCCGGTATGGGCGCAGACCTTTTCGGTTCATATGTAGCCACCGTGCTGGCCACGATGGTATTGGGCGTAGAAACCACTTCCACAGACAACTACGGCGGCCTGGCCCCTGTGCTGCTGCCGATGTTCATAGCCGGTATCGGTATCATCCTTTCCATTATCGGCACCTTCTTCGTGCGTATCAGCGAAGGCAGCGGGCTGAACACTTCCGCCGTGCAGCGCGCGCTGAATATGGGCAACTGGGGTTCCATCGTGCTCACCGCCATTGTCTGTTACTTTGCCGTGAACTGGATCCTGCCTGAAAGCATGACCCTCCGTGGCCACGAGTTTACCCGCAACGGCGTTTTCGGCGCCATCATCGTGGGTCTCGTAGTAGGCACGCTCATGAGCATCATCACAGAATATTATACCGCCATGGGCAAACGTCCCGTGAAATCCATCATCCGCCAGTCTTCCACCGGCCATGCCACCAACATCATCGGCGGTCTGGCTGTGGGCATGGAATCTACCATGCTGCCCATCCTCGTGCTGGCAGGCGGCATTTACGGTTCATATGCGCTGGCAGGCCTTTACGGCGTGGCGATCGCCGCAGCCGGCATGATGGCCACTACCGCCATGCAGCTGGCTATCGACGCCTTCGGCCCGATTGCCGACAATGCCGGCGGTATCGCTGAAATGAGCGAACTGCCGAAAGACGTTCGTGAAAAGACCGACATCCTGGATGCTGTGGGCAACACCACCGCCGCTACCGGTAAGGGTTTCGCGATCGCTTCCGCTGCGCTCACCGCGCTGGCGCTGTTTGCAGCTTATGTAGGCGTGGTAAAGGCGAATGGTTACGATCTCGAAGACGCGATCAATATTTATAAAGCGGACGTACTGGCCGGCCTGTTCGTAGGCGCCATGATCCCCTTCATTTTCTCTTCCCTCGCCATCCGCGCCGTAGGCGAAGCGGCCATGAGCATGGTGGAAGAAGTACGCCGCCAGTTCCGCACCATCCCCGGCATTATGGATGGCACCGGTAAACCTGAATACGACAAGTGCGTAGCCATTTCCACCGACGCTTCCATCAAAAAGATGCTGGTGCCCGGCGGCATCGCGCTGATCTCCCCCCTCGTAGTAGGGTTCATCTTCGGACCTGAAGTGCTGGGCGGTTTCCTGGCAGGCGCTACCGTGAGCGGCGTGCTGATGGGCATGTTCCAGAACAACGCCGGCGGCGCCTGGGACAATGCGAAGAAAAGCTTCGAGAAAGGTGTTGAGATCAACGGCGAGATCTACTACAAAAAATCCGAGCCGCATAAAGCATCCGTAACCGGCGATACCGTGGGCGATCCTTTCAAAGACACCTCCGGCCCGTCTATGAACATCCTCATCAAGCTGATGTCTATCGTATCGCTCGTTATTGCCCCTACGCTGGCCGATCTGCACCGCAATTCGCCTGTTGCTGAATCAGGTAAGGAAAAAGTGCAGGAAGTGGCCAAACAGGCTGAAACGACCGCTAAAACGACGGTAAAACTTTAAATATCAACGGTTCCACGATATGAACAGGCCGGCTGAGGATGATCCCAGCCGGCTTTTTCTTTGCCGGAACCCTTAGCCAATGGCAGGTTAACGGTATGAATTACATATGGATGCCGTATAGTAAAAGCGTTCACAATACGGGGTAAAAGCGTTCAAACCGTATGGATGCCGTAAAGAATGTGACACCCCTTCCCCAAAAATATTTGGAAGAGATCATTCTTCCCCTTACCTTTGTACTGTAATCAAAAAAATTACAGAATTGATCAAAAGCAAATTCGCCATCAGTATTCATATCCTTTCCCTGCTTGCCAGCTATCCCGGCGAGTGGCTTACATCAGACTTCATTGCCAGTTCGCTGAACAGCAATGCGGCCCTGGTGCGGAAAGAACTGAGCATGCTGCGCGAAGCGGGGCTGGTGGAAAGCAAGGAGGGCAAGAACGGCGGTAACAGGCTGGCCAGGTCTACAAAAGACATCCGGATGTCCGAGGTGTTCAACCTGGTGAAAGAAGAACATATTTTCAGCTACGCCCCCAACACTCCTAACCCGGAATGCAGCGTGGGCAAGCTGATCAACGAGGCGCTGAATAACCTGTTCACCGGTATTGACAATGCAGTCTATAAACAATTGCACGGCATCACCCTGGAAGAATTCACCCGCAAATACTTTTAATTTTTTTTATCCAAAACTGTAATATTTTTTATAACAATTTAAATCAACACACAATGTCAGACACCGTATTAGTATTAGGCGCTACCGGCCTTGCCGGTAAAGAACTGGTAAAACTGCTGGCCGGGAAAAACGTGCAGGTAAAGGCCGCTACCCGTACGCCTGAGAAATTCCAATCCCCTGCTCCGAATGTAGCCCCGGTACGCCTTGTGCAGGAAGAAGCGTCTACCTTTGCGCCGGCGCTGGCGGGTGTAAACAAGGTTTTCCTTTCCGCCCTCCCCCTTGATGCCGCGGCAGCGGCCAAACTTTTTCCTTTCGTGGATGAAGCGAAAAAAGCAGGTGTAAAAAAGATCGTATTCCTTTCCGCCCTGGGCGTGGAAAACCACGACAGCGCGCCGCTGCGCCAGGTGGAACTGTACGTGCAAAAGTCCGGCATTCCCAACGGCATCCTGCGGGCTAACTTTTTCATGGAGAATTTTACGGAAGGCCCGTTCAGCGGCACCGTCAAGGCAAGCAACCAGATCATTCTCGCGGCAGACAATGCGGCGTATAACATGGTTTCCACGGCAGACATTGCAGCGGTGGCCGCGGAATTGCTGCTGAACGATACCCTGCCCGACCAGGAACTCACACTCACCGGTCCCGGCGCTATCGACCATTACCAGGTGGCAGACATCATTACAACACACTCCGGCAGGAACATTACCTACCTGCCCATTTCGGAAGCGGACCTGCTGAGCGGCATGAAAGCCCAGGGCGCGCCTGACAGTGTGGCCCAATATCTCGCCGTGCTGATGGCTTCCGTAAGAAGCGGCGCCAATGCGGTGGTAACTACCGCGGTGAAAGATATTACCGGGAAAGAACCGGTTAGTTTTGAAGAGTTTTCGAAATTGAACGCAGGAAAGTTTTAATAAAACAAAAGCGGCTGTACCATTGGAGATACAGCCGCCTTTTATTTTTTGACAAATATTATCACATCCATTTCTTCACTTCCCTCGGGCTCATGCCGTACTTTTTCCTGAATGCATTGCTGAAATGCTGTAACGACGAATATCCCAGCGTATCGGCGATCTCGGTGAAAGACAATTCCCCTTCCCGCATCATTTCCTTCCCCTGCTCCAGCCGGTAATCGTTGAGGTAGCCGAACACCGTGTTGTTGAATACCTTTTTAAAACCGGTTTTCAACTTGAATTCGTTCAATCCTGATTTGCGCGCCAGTTCTGAAAGCGATGGCGGCTCCTGCGAATAGCTTAGCAGCAGGTCGCGGGCATGGTATATCCTTTCCTCGTCCGTCCTTGATATTTTATGATTCTCAGCGCCGCGCTTTGACTCCGTTTCTATTTGCTCGCATTGCAATGCCAGCAGCTCAATGGCTTTGGATTGCAGGAACAGTTTTTTCAGCCCGCCGGTGAAATGGCAGTGCTGCACTTCTTCTATCACCTGCATCATGCGGGGCGTAATGTGGTAGCCGCGGGTGAGGAATACGGGCCTGTTATTTGCCACGTTCTCCGCGTAGCGGTCCAGCACAGGGCCATTGTTGGCGGCCAGCTGCACGAACTTCTCCTTTACGAAACCCAGCCCGAACATCTGCAGGTCCGGGTGCTGCTCCACCTGGATGGTTTCTTCGGCCTCAGGACTGTAAACGATATTGTGCTGGTGGCTGGAAGTGACCAGGTTATTTACCGCGCCTTTGATATGAGATGTTACTTCGCCGCGTATCATAAAATGCATGCCTACACGCTGCAACTCTTCGCTGCTTTCCACGTGCAGGCGCTGGTTTACAACGGCGCTGCCAAAGCCCATCATAAACCCGTCGAAGTGAAACTCCTTCATTTCCGCCTTCCCGAACTTAAACTCCAAACGGTGGGTTTGCTCTACCAGCTCCGGTTTCATGAACATTTCCGCCGGATACACCGTATCGTCGTGGAAGAGGATCTCCCGGTTCTCATTGGTAATTGTTACAGGCATAATAATCCGTTAAGTATAAATAATAATCCGTTTGGTATAAGCAGGTTTGCCGCGCGGGTCCGAATTTTGTGTGAAATTATTCAAATTAGGCACATGATCGGAATCTTCAAAACAAACATCTCTACCCAGCAGGATAAAATCAAGGTAATAGACGCGGTGACCGGCCGTTTTGCTGTTACCGCCTGCACGCTGGACCTGGAAGATTGCGACAAGGTCTTACGCGTAGTATGCCAGCAACTGGAAGAAGAACATGTGATCTCCTTCGTATGCAGCCTCGGTTACCAGTGTTCCCTGCTGGACTAATTAAAATTGCAAGCAATTTACCGGAAAAAACATGACGTTTGTCAGTTAACCCCTGCAACATGATTCCGTGAATTATTTATTTCCCGTAGGGGTAACTTCCCTTTTACACGTCATACTCTCGGAAAATGACGGAACCGCCTTCCCTTTTTCCTCCATTTAACATATAAAAACCTGAAAACCAAATGAAAAGGATCGCAAACTGGCTTATGCCCTTTTGCTTGTTCATGCTGACAGCATTCAGTTCATCGGCACAACAGCAACGTTTTACCATCAGCGGCTACGTGAAAGACGCACAGTCCGGCGAATCCCTTATCGGGATCTCCATCGGCAAGCCCGGTACTTCCGTAGGCACCGTAACCAACGAATACGGCTTCTATTCGCTGACCCTGCCTGCCGGAACACATGAGATACAGTTTTCCTACATGGGATATACCGCCCAGAAACTCACGGTAGACCTCACTTCCAACAAACGGCACGACATCAAGCTGGCCCAGTCGGACCGGCAGCTGAACGAAGTGGTGATCACCAGCAAACAGCAGGAAAAAAACATTAACACCCTCAATACCAGCTTAAACAAGCTGGATATTGCCGAGATAAAGAAATTGCCCACCTTCATGGGCGAAGTGGACGTCCTGAAAGCTATCCAGACCCTGCCCGGGGTAAATACCGTGGGTGAAGGCGCGGCCAGCTTCAACGTACGCGGCGGTAACGGCGACGAAAACCTCATCCTGCTCGACGAGGCGCCCGTATACAACTCCACCCACATGCTCGGTTTCTTTTCCGTATTCAACCCGGATGCGGTGAAGAATATCAATCTTATCAAAGGCGGCTTCCCCGCGGAATATGGCGGCAGAACCGCTTCCGTGCTGGACATCAGGATGAAGGACGGCAACAACCAGAAATTCGGCCTTACCGGCGGCATCGGTAATATCTTCAGCCGACTTGCCGTGGAAGGGCCGCTGCAGAAAGATAAATCCTCTTTCATCGTAGCCGCCCGCCGTTCCTATATGGACGTGCTCATGAAACCTTTCCTGAAAGGCGATATGAAAGACACCAAGCTGTATTTCTACGACCTCACCGCTAAGGTCAACTTCAACCTGAACAAGAACAACAACCTGTTCGTAAGCACCTATTTAGGCCGCGACGTGTTCGGGTTCGGCAACGAGGCCAATATGAACTGGGGCAACAACACAGCGTCTATCCGCTGGAACCACATCTTCAACAACCGCCTCTTCCTCAACCTGACCACTTATTACACGAAATACGATTACAGCCTGGAGTTCAAAACCGAAGAAGGCGAGCCCGTGAGGCAGCGGTTCAAATGGACCTCCAACATCATCAACTACGGCGTTAAGCCCGCGTTCACCTATTACATCAACGCCAGCAACACCCTGCATTTCGGCGTACAGGGCACCTATTATACATTTAAGCCCGGTACCGGCACTTCGCAGGAAGACGATCACCAGACACAAATCACGCTCAAAGACAAAAATTCCATCGAAGGCGCAGTGTACCTGGATCATGAGCTGAAACTCGGCGACAAGTTCGGCATACAATATGGCGTGCGTTACTCCGGTTTCCAGTACCGCGGCAAAGGCACCGCTTATTATTATGCAGACACTGTGGCCGGTACCCGAAAGCGTTTCCTTGGCACGAAAGAGTTTGAAAGCGGCAAGACCATCGCCGATTATTACAACTTCGAACCGCGCCTTTCTGCCCGGTACGGCATCAACAGCACCTCCGCCGTGAAAGTGGCCTACAGCCGCAGCGCGCAATACATGCACCAGCTGAGCAACACCGCTTCCCCTACCCCGGTAGACATCTGGACGCCCGTGTCCAACAACGTGAAACCGCAGGTGACAGACCAGGTGACGGCAGGGTATTTTTACAACGCGCCCGGCGACAAATTTGAAATATCCGCGGAAGTGTTTTACAAAAGCATGCAGGACCAGCTGGATTATATAGACAATGCCAAACTTGACCTGAATGAGTTCATCGAAGGCGACCTGCTGGCCTCCAAAGGCCGCGCCTACGGCCTGGAGCTGTACGCGAAAAAGGACATCGGCAACACCACAGGCTGGGTGAGCTACACCCTCAGCCGTTCCGAGCGCAAAACGCCCGGGCTGAGCCTCAACGAATGGTTCATCAACCGCTACGACCGCACACATAACCTGAACGTGGTAGTGAGCCACGAATTCACCAAACGCCTCAGCCTCAGCGGCAACTGGGTGTTCGCCTCCGGCACGCCCGCCACTTTTGCAGACGCGCGCCTTGAGTTCCAGGATTGGGACATTCCTTACAACACCACTGAAAAAAGGAACAACTACCGCCTGAAACCCTTCCACCGCCTTGACCTCTCAGTAACCTGGAAAGGCAAGCAACTGAAACGCTGGAAAGGCGAATGGGTGTTTTCACTGTACAACGTGTATGCCCGCAGGAATGCCTACACTGTGTACTTCCGCCAGAACCCGGACGATGCGTCCAAGAAAGAAGCCGTACGGCTGTCCATCATTGGCTCCATCATCCCCGGCATCACCTACAATTTTAAATTCTAATTATTCGCAAAAGCACCCGATCATATGCAAAAGATCATCAACACACTCGCCATTATATTCGCCGCCGCGGCATTCACCGCCTGCGAAGACGTTATAGACGTGGAAGTACCCGAAGGCAAAACCTTTACCGTAGTAGACGCGTGGATCACGAACAGCCCGGGCCGGCAGGATATACGCATCACCCAAAGCATGCCGTACACCAACCAGGCGCCCGCCCCTATTGTAAGCGACGCCGTGGTAACGCTCACCGACATGACCAGCGGGCAGGTGTACCCCTTCACTTTCTCCAACGGTAAATACAGCTACGATCCCGGCGCGGGCGCAACCATAGGCGTAGTAAGCCATGTGTACAAGCTGCGCGTGGAGCTGAAAGAATCCACCTTTGAAGCCATAGACACGCTCAAACGCGTGCCCATGATAGATTCCATCACCTACGAGTTCAAGACCGAGGAAGAGGCTGCCAGCGGCAAAGAAGGATTTTATGCACGCTGGCACGGCAGGGACCTTGCAGGCGCTACCGATTATTACTGGGTGCGCAGCTACCGCAACAGCACAGACCACCGGGAGGCAGACGCTTTCCCGATAGACGGCTCTTTCGAGGCAGACGTGGCGGACGGCTCCGTGTTCATTTACCCGCTCAGCGAAGCCATCACCCGTGAGGACAAACCTTTCCTGGAAAATGAAAAAGTGATCGTGCGCCTGGCCTCCGTGACCAAGCCCAGCCACACTTTCCTCGACATGGTAGACGAGCAGCTGAGCAACGGCGGACTGTTTGCCAAGATACTGGAGAACGTGCCCACGAACCTGAAAAATGTAAATACTGCCAGCAATGCGAAGGTGCTTGGCTGGTTCGGCACATCCGCCGTGCAGTTCAAAGAACGCGTGATGCATAAATAAGCATTCCCGCAACAATCCTTAAACACGTTTGAATTATGAAACTGAAGACATTATTTTTCATTACCGCAGCCGTACTGCTTTCCCACGCCGGTTTTGCGCAGGACGCGCCCATCGAGAGCCTGGCGGGTCGCGGGAAAACGAAGATCCGTGTGGGCGGTTTCGGCGCGCCTACCATCAAGTTCACCACGTTCGATGATCAACTGGGCGTACTGATGGGCGGTTATGCCGGCGTAATGCTTAACAGCAGGATGATGCTGGGCGCCGGCGCATATGCCCTGGTGAACAACATCAAAGCGCCCAGCATCAACGCGGCAGACCCGACCCTTTACTGGAACATGTGGTACACCGGCTTTGTGCCTGAGTATACCATCAACTCCAACAAGCTCTTCCACGTGGCTGTAGGCGCGCTGATCGGCGGCGGCGGCGTAATGAAGAACGAACGTTTCAAAGCGGGGGATGAAAGCGAGAACTTTGACAACAGCGGCTTTTTCGTGGGCGAGCCGCACGCGAATTTTGAAATGAATATCACCTCCTACCTGCGCCTGGCCATCGGCGGATCGTACCGGTTCGTGAGCGGTTCCAACACCGCCGGCATTACCGATTCTAAGCTGAGCGGCCCCGCTGCGCACTTTACGATCAAGGCAGGGAGGTTTTAAAATACTGACGAACCATGCATATGATGCTGCCTCACCTTCAACCGTGGGGCAGTTTCTTTTAACCTCTGTACGGATTGCGGATGCGGGGCCGGTTTTTTAGGAAAATGTCGCCTGAATTCCGCAGATATTCAGTAACTTTTGGCAAAAGGAATATCACCTCCATTCGTAATCCGTCGCCAATGGACCCGATACATTTAGCTATACCTGGTTTTGTGCTGCTGCTGCTTGCCGAAGTGATCTTCTCCGCCTGGGACCACCGTAACCTCTACGAAACTAAAGACGCCGCAAGCAGCATCGCCATGGGCCTTGGCAACGTATTCATCGGCCTTTTCATCAAAGGCGTCATCTACCTCGTTTACGACTTCGTTTACCGGTTCCGCCTCTTCACCCTCGACGCCAGCCTTTGGTGGGTATGGACGCTTTGTTTTTTTGCGGACGATATCACTTACTACTGGTTCCACCGGTTCAGCCACAACATCCGCTTCTACTGGGCCAGCCATGTCATTCACCATTCAAGCCGGCGTTACAACCTTTCCACCGCCCTCCGCCAGACCTGGACGGGCAACCTTACCGGCACTTTCCTGTTCTGGTGCTGGATGCCGCTTATTGGTTTTCATCCCGCCATGGTCATGACCATGCAGGCCATCAGCCTCATTTACCAGTTCTGGATCCATACCGAGACCATCAACAGGCTGCCGCGCCCGCTGGAATTTGTGCTCAATACCCCCTCCCATCACCGCGTTCACCATTCCTCCGACCTTAAATACCTGGATAAGAACCATGCCGGCGTGCTGATCATCTGGGACCGCCTGTTTGGCACCTTCCAGCAGGAAGAAGAAAGACCCGTGTATGGGCTTACTGCTAATATTCATACTTACAACCCGCTGAAAATAGCCACACACGAATGGGCCTCCATCGCAAAAGACCTTCGCAAGGCCCGTTCCCGGCGCGATGCATGGCATTACCTGTTCGGCCCTCCCGGCTGGAGCCCCGACGGCAGCAGGCAAACCACAAGGCAATTGAGAGAAGCGGCCCGGAAGGCTTCCACTCCTCCTCCGGAAATACCACTTATCCAAAAATAAGGGGACAAGTTTTGTTATTACGAAAAGTGTCGTACATTCGTTTACGAAGATATTCGTATAAAGAGATCATTACAATAAGAACGAACATGAACAAGCCCATCAAGCCGACGGAAAGTGAACTGGAGATATTGGCCATTCTTTGGGAAAGAGGCGCCAGTACGGTCAGGGAAATACATGAGATACTGGAGCAGCAGAAGGAAGCGGGTTATACCACTACCCTGAAGCTGATGCAGATCATGCACGAGAAAGGATTGGTGACACGGGACGCCAGCGCCAGGACGCATATTTACGAGGCGGCGGTAGACCGTGAGCTTACTCAACGGCAGTTGCTGAACAAAATGATAGATACCGTTTTTAAAGGCTCTGCTTCACAGCTGGTGATGCAGGCCTTGGGTCATCACCGTTCCTCCCCCGAGGAGCTGGATATGATCCGCCAGTACCTGAACGAAATGGAAAAAAAGCAGAAATAAACATTTTGCCATGACTTCGTTGCTTCCTTTTACCCAAGATCTGATTCGTGCATTCGGCTGGACGCTGCTGCACTCCTTCTGGCAGGCCTTTTTCGTATTCGCATGCCTGCGTATTGTGCTGCGGCTCTGGCCACAGGCAAGCGCCGCCATCAAATACCACCTTTCGTTCCTGAGCCTGGCCGGCATCAGCGGCTGGTTTATGGCCACGCTGTTCGCACAGCTGTCTGCCCTGCGGGAAGCACAGGCGCAGCAAGCCATTACGCTGCAGCTGGACCCTGCCGTGATAACGCATGCCATGCAGCAGGCACCGGTAAAAAGCAACGGATTCCAGATGATGTTTCCCGGTATGGAAAGCTACTTTCCTTTCCTGGTAAGCATTTACATCATCGGGGTTACGGTCATGACCATCAAACTCTGCCTGGACCTTTCGCAGCTGCGCCAAATGCGCAGGCAGGGCGTAACGCCCATGGGAACGGCCTGGGAGCATCATCTGAAAGAGTTGGGCAAACGGATGGGCATCACGAAAAAAGTACAGTTGTTCATTTCCGAAACCCTGCAGGTGCCGGTGATGATCGGGTTCCTGAAACCTGTGATACTACTGCCCGCAGCTATGGTGAACAACCTGAGCCCTGAACAGCTGGAAGCCATCCTGCTGCACGAGCTCGCACACATCAGGCGTAATGATTATCTTCTCAATATCTTCCAATCCATTGTTGAAACCATCCTGTTCTTTAACCCATTTGTATGGTGGATATCCCGGAACATCCGCCTGGAAAGGGAACATTGCTGTGACGACCTGGTGATCGCAGGTACCGTTCAGCCCATGCATTATGCCAGAGCCCTCGTGGCGCTTGAGGAGTACCGGATCACCGCTAACCCGATGGCCATGGCGGCTGCGCATGATAAACATCACTTACTTCATCGCATTAAACGCATCATGGAAATGAAAACGAAAAATCTCAATTATAGCCAACGGTTCCTTGCACTGCTGATCATCCTTACCGGCCTCGTTTCCATTGCCTGGCTGAACCCGGCAAGGAAGAACGAGAAAAAAGAAAAAGAACGTTCCGTTTTTTCAGATACGATCCCGCCGAAAGCGCCCATCGCACCGGGTATCACACCCGCGCCGCCTGCACCGCCCGTTGCACCGCCGCCTGTGGATGTAACAGTGGCCGATGTGCCTCCCATTCCGCCTGCGCCGCCTGCAACCACGCCGCTTCCTTTCCCGGCAGCAGCGCCTCTGCCGCCCGCGCCACCGGCATATCCTTCACCCGCAGCAGTACCGGCGCCTTACCCAGCCGCTGCACCGCTGCCGCCTGCGCCCCCCACTCCCCCCGACTGGACCAGTTACGGCGCCAAAGGTTATAACGGGTACGGCTATTTCTATTCCGATACGCTTGCTCCCGGCAAAAAGATCATCATCGTAGATGATAAAGGGAACAAAAAAGAATATAGCAGCATCGATGAAATGCCCGCAGCAGACCGCAAACGCATGGAAGAAAGTTTCTTCAACATGCAGCAGGCCCGGCAAAACATGCAGTTCAATTTCGACAACTTCAAAATGAACCAGGATGATCTCGCCAAAGCCATGAAAAGCGCGCAGGACGCGGTTAGCAAGATCAACTGGGACCAGATGAACGCGCAGATCAAAGCCAGCTTATCGAAAGCCGATTGGGACAAGGTCAACAAGCAGATGGCCGAGAGCATGAAGAACATCGACTGGAACAAAATGAACACCGATATCGCCAAACAGCTCAAAGAGATACAGTGGGATAAGATCAGCGATGAGATGAAGGACAAGATGAAAAACCACGATTGGGAGAAGCTGAACATGGACATTAAAAAATCCCTGGACAAGATCGACTGGAAAAAGATAGAGAACGACGTGAAGAAGGCGATCGAAGAGCAGAAAAAGAACGGCAATTTCAACTATAATTTCAATTACGAATCCGATACCACCATCACCCGCGACGCACGCCGCAGGCATGATGAAGCCATGGCCCGCGCAAAGGAGAGGCACACAAGGATCGAACAGCGCAACCGCGAGATACACGAAAACAACTTAGCCCGTAACCGCGCTATCCAGCAGGAAAACGAAGAAAGGACAAGACGCATACAGGAAGAAAATATCGCCCGTACCCGCGCCATCCAGGAACGGAACGAACGCATACACCAGGAAAATGTAGCCCGCACCCGCGCCATCCAGCAGGAAAATGAAGAAAGGACCAGGCGCATACACGAGGACAATGTAGCCCGCACCCGTGCCATTCAGCAGGAAAATGAGGAAAGGACCAGGCGGCTGCAGGAAAGGCAGCAGAAAGAAACGGAGGAACATATCCGCAGAGCAGAAAAAGAACGCCTGAAGGCGGAAGCCGCCACCGAGGGCTACCGCCAGCTGCTGAACGGGCTCGAAGCCGATAAGCTGATAGACCGCAATTCCAGCTACAACGTTGAAAAGAAGGGCAACGACCTTTACATCAACGGCAAGAAACAGCCGGAAGACATACTAAAGAAATACGAGCAATATCTCAAGAACGATAACGTTTCTATACGTGGAAGCAAAAACGAGTTGAACATACAGTCTACCGACAACAAGTAAACTGTTGGCTCTTTTGCCCATGTTACCATTTACGCCCGCCATTCTACTAAAAAAGCCGCTGCCTTACCGGTAGCGGTTTTTTATTATATTTGCCCCTCGTTTATTCATCATTAAAAAGCCCGTTTATGCCGTCTTTCGACATCGTGAGCAAAGTAGACCTCCAAACCCTCGACAACGCCATCAACACCGTCAAAAAGGAAATCACCACCCGTTACGACTTTAAAGGGTCGCACGTGAGCATTGAGCTGGACAAAAAAGAACTGCAGCTGAAGCTGGAAGTGGAAACAGAAATGAAGCTGGACCAGGTGACAGAGGTGCTGATCAGCCGTACCATGCGGCAGGGGCTCGATGCTTCTATTTACGATCTCAGCAAAGAGCATTACCAGAGCGGCAAAGTGGTTAAGAAAGAAATTCCCGTGCGGAACGGCATTAAGCAGGAAGATGCGAAGAAGATCGTGAAGCTGATCAAAGACGCGGGATTGAAGGTGCAGGCGGCCATCATGGACGATATTGTACGGGTTACCGGTAAAAAAATAGATGATTTACAGGAAGTTATACAAAAATGCCGCGAAGCGAACCTGGGCATTCCCCTGCAGTACGTGAATATGAAGAGCTAAAAATTTCTTGGCTTATTTAAAATAATCTCCTACCTTTGCGCTCTGTATTTAACTTTTTGATATGAAACAGGGAATCCATCCGGAAAATTATAGATTCGTAGTGTTTAAAGATATGTCTAACGGGCATAGCTTTCTGAGCCGTTCCACTACTCCTTCCCGCGAAACCGTGAAATGGG
Organism: Chitinophaga sp. YIM B06452; assembly: GCF_039655965.1. NCBI lineage: Bacteria > Pseudomonadati > Bacteroidota > Chitinophagia > Chitinophagales > Chitinophagaceae > Chitinophaga > Chitinophaga sp. YIM B06452. The sequence continues at coordinate 632,530 of NZ_JAWLKY010000002.1, forward strand.
AAGATGGCAACGAGTATCCGTTGATCAAGCTTGAGATCTCCAATACCTCTCACCCGTTCTATACAGGTAAGAACGTACTGGTAGATACCGCAGGCCGTATCGACAAGTTCAACAAACGTTACAAAAAAGACGCGAAATAAGGCGTCCTTTCATATTTTAACAATCCCGCCGGTTTTATATCGGCGGGATTTCTTTATTTTAGCCCGCTATGAACCCGCACTACATCCTGTTTGACACGCCTGAACGCGACCAGCTCTTTCCCTTCACGCACACCCGCCCGGTTGCCGCATGCCGCATCGGTCTCCTGAGCATCCGGGAGAAATGGGAAAAATGGCTGGGAACGAGCCCTATCAGCTATTTTACCATGGATTACCTCCAGGATAAATTCCCCCTGATAAAAGCGCCTAAAAATGCCATTACCATCCTGCTGAACGGGCACCTCCTCCCCTCCGCCGCCATCGTGGAAGAGATCGGGAAACTGCAGCCCGGCCAGGAACTGTACAAGAACGGCCGCCTGCTCGCCAAATCTGTGAGCGGCGACGATTTCTTCGTTCCCACCGCCAGCCGGATCGATTTTGAAGGAGACATTATCCGCATAGACCAGCCCTGGCATATCGCACAATACAACGATGCGGCGCTCCGTGAAGATTTTGCGCTGCTCACCAAAGGGCGTAAAAGCGCGCCCATTTCCCAGACCAACCGCGTCGAGAATCACGCGCAGATCTTCCTGGAACCCGGCGCCAAAGTGGAACACAGCGTGCTGAACGCTTCCACAGGGCCTATTTACATCGGCAAAAACGCCGAAGTGATGGAAGGCTGCCTCATCCGCGGGCCCTTCGGTATGGGCGAACATGCCGTGCTGAAGATGGGCGCGCGCGTCTACGGCGCCACTTCCATCGGCCACCGCTGCGTGGCCGGCGGGGAGATCAAGAACTCCGTTCTCTTCGACCATTCCAACAAAGCGCACGACGGCTACCTGGGCGATGCGGTGATCGGCGAATGGTGCAACCTGGGGGCCAATACCAGCTGTTCCAACCTGAAGAACAATGCCCGCGAAGTGCGCGTATGGATGGAAGCCAAACAGGAAACCTGGTCTGCCGGGATAAAATGCGGCGTGATCATGGGCGACTACAGCCGCTGCGGCATCAATACGATGTTCAACACCGGCACCGTGGTGGGTGTGAGCTGCAACGTGTTTGGCAGCAATTTTCCGCCCAAATCCCTGCCTTCATTCAGCTGGGGAGGCGCCGGGCTTGCAGACAGGTACCGGCTCGAAGAAGCCCTGCGGGACGCCGATTCGTGGATGCAGCTGAAGGGCGCATCGCTCAGTGAGCAGGACCGGCAAATACTTACCCATATATTTCAGGGATAAATGCGTATTTTTCGCGCCTCTTATCAAAAGCAAGTAAACGTCTATGAGAAAAAAGATTGTAGCCGGTAACTGGAAGATGAACCTTACACTGGCCGCGGGCGAACAGCTGGTGAACGACATCGTTGCCGCCGGCATCAAATTGGCAGAAGGCCAGGAAGTGGTGATTGCCCCTCCTTTTCCTTACCTGGCGCGGGTAAAACAGATCATCCGCAATTACCCCGGCATTTACCTGGCCGCGCAGAACTGCGCCAGCGAAAAATCCGGCGCCTATACCGGCGAGGTTTCAGCTGAGATGCTGGCTTCCGTGGGTGTGGACTATGTGATCCTCGGGCACTCCGAGCGCAGGGAATACTTTTCCGAAACCAATGCACAGCTGGCCAAGAAGATAGACCAGGCCCTGGCCAACGGCTTGAAGCCGATCTTCTGCTGCGGCGAGCCTCTGGAGATCCGGAAGGCGGAAACACAGAACGAATTTGTAGCGAAGCAGCTGGAAGAAAGTCTTTACCACCTGGATGCCGCTGCATTGAAGAATATCGTGATCGCGTACGAGCCGATCTGGGCCATTGGCACGGGTTTAACGGCCAGCGCGCAGCAGGCGCAGGATATGCATGCATTCATCCGTTCGCGCATTGCCGAAAAATTCGGGCGTGAAGCGGCGCTGGGCATTACTATCCTGTATGGCGGCAGCGCGAAACCCTCCAATGCGGGCGAGCTGTTTGCAAGCGCGGATGTGGATGGCGGGCTGATCGGCGGCGCGTCGCTGGTGGCTGCGGACTTCACGGCGATCATCAAGAGCTTATAAACTGCCGGAATATAGCAGTGGCGGCTGGCGGGCAAAACCTGCCGGCCATTTTTTTTAGTATTTTTGCTAATAATTTTAGTATTTACCGATTTAGTTTGTATATTTGTACTGTGAAAAGAGGGGATCACTATCACGATGCTGTAAATGATAGTGATTGTTTCAAATTGATGATTGCTTAATCATAATTGACATGGAACAGGACGTATTATATGATTACATGCTGGTATTGCAACCTGACGCGCAAACGGTGCAGGATGTGAGCATGTACAAGCACCTGATCGCGGAGGAACTGGGCCCTTTCCCGGGTGCGTTTTCACAGGCGCATATAGCGCTTTTCCGGTCGGAGTTCCCGGCCCGTTATGAGCCGGAGTTCATGCAGATGCTGGATGCCCTGGTGATGGACCAATCGGCTTTCACGGTGTACACTTCCCGTATTGATCATTGCAGGCAGGGAGAAACGAAGCATATGTTCTATGTGAACGTGGCTAACCCCCGCCCTGTGGAAGAACTGCACCGCAGGATCCTGGATGCCTTCGAGCTGAAGGCCGGATCCTACAAACCGCATATCACGCTGGCGCGCTCCGTGAGCCAGCAGCAGTTCAACCAGCTGGCGCCTTACCTGGCCAATAAGATGTTCGTGCGCAGTTTTCATTGCCAGAGTTTCAGCCTGTTGAGGAAACCGGTTGGCGGCGGCAAATATGAAACGGTGAAAGAATTTATGTTTGGAAAGGACACACCGGCCAGGCGCCCATTGTTTAACCATGCAGCTTAAGGACACACATACATTATCTTTAAGAGTCAGTATCATATCTCACCGGGTCGGGCGTTGATCTCCCGACCCCTCTTTTCCTACTTACGACCCATCCGATTCACCCTTGTATTTGCATTCAACCAGGGCTGGAACCGCCGGCGCATAACAGGCAGCTGTTAGTGCCGGGGAACTTATGCCTTGCCGGTTCATCGCATCTGCGCGTTTTATGGCTTCGTCTCAAACGTCGTGGCTTCGCCGTAAAAAGCAGATCAATGAATTGAGCACAACGATCTTAACCTTGCCCGCACTCCCCCCGGGAGGCAGCACAGACCATGGCAGTGGGCAACCTTTGCCAGGGCCTGATGTTTGCGGGCATCTGATGATCAATAGACAGGGAGTAGCCTTGCAGGAAACCTACAGGCAGCAATCAATTGCCGGGAACATCCTTGCAGGAAACCAGTGGCAGCAATTGGTGGCATCAGGAAACGCCCGCTGGATCCATTGATCAAAAAAATACGCCTGTTGGGCTAGGGCCCACCGGCAAATGCATTACTCCCCAGTAAATTTAAAAACATGGAATGGGTCATGATCACACCAGCATATAAGAACGGGCAAATGCAGCCCTCAACAGCGCAAACCGTATTCTCCTGGCTTACCGGGGCCGGTTTCCAGCTGGAACAACAGCGGCGCAGCATCTCCCCCGCCGTGGTGGAATATTTTTACTTTCATCCGTCATTATACATCCAGGTGCACGAAGTGCAGGAGGCGGACAATGGTCCGTCCAGCTTTTTCATCTTTTACCCCGGCGGCGCAACGGCTTTTGCCTCTGATATCGGGCAATTGCAGCGTTGCATCTCCGCCGGGTAAAACCGCAGCTAAAATTCATTGTTATATCTATTACCCAACATCAATTATTAAGACAAATGATCCATAAAGAAATTATAGTGAAAGGCAAAGTACAGGGCGTTTACTTCAGGGCAACAGCACGGTCGGTCGCCGTCAGGCTCGGCCTCACCGGCGCTGTCAAAAACCTGCCGGACGGCCATGTATGGATCGTTGCGGAAGGTCCGCAGCATGCCATGAATGAATTTATCAGCTGGTGCCGCATCGGTCCTTCCGGCGCCACTGTATCGGAACTCGAAATTACCGACGGCCCGCTTGAGAATATTTCAGGATTTGAAATACTGCACAGTTAAAAATATATTATACAGCCTTTGATGGATGCATCTTCCGAAACCAGCTGCCGTAAAGCGTTTCACAGAACCTATACCGGTGAAGGGTTGCGGCCCAATGTTTAACTCAACAAAAAACGCCAACTTGCCTGTGTAACTATTTTCACATGCAGGGTTTTAACCCAACACTTAAGTCAGCTAAAAAATCCAATTTGCCGGCAGAGCAAAGCATCAAACAATGGCTTCACAAGAATCTGAAATATTATCCATTTTCGGTGACAATCTCCGGCATATCAGGCGGGAGAAAGGATACAGCCAACGGGAACTGTCCTCCCGCTGCAATGTTGACAATGCAGACATCTCCCGCATGGAAAAAGGAGATATCAACATCACGCTCCGCACCGCGGGGCAGCTGGCAGACGCGCTGGACGTGCGCGTTATAGACCTGCTGATCAAACGGCTCCCGTCAAAATAATACCGCCTATGCCCCTTTTCAGCCATAAAAGAAACGGCGGCAGAAATCTTCCTGCCGCCGTTCAAATCTATTTCTCTTAAACCTTAATTGAGTTGCAGCTTCTTCAACAGATCTTTGTCCAGCGCTGCTTTCGGGACAATAACATTGATCGTGTTCACCGCGAAATACGGTTCCGACACGTACACATATCCTCCAAAGGGCGATGATTGAACGCCCCATGAATTTTTCACGATAAAGAAAGATTTTCCCGCAGGGCTTTTGCCGAGGCCGGTGATGTGCATCAGGTGATCGTCCTGCGTTACCAGCTTTTCGAACAGCTCCTGGCGGTAAGCCTGTGTGGCATTTACTTCCGCGAGGTCGGGGTTGGGTTTCCTGCGGTTGAACAGGCTGTCTGCCTGCGGGGAGAACGCATAACCGCTGGAAGTAACGAAACCGCGGTTACTCACGTCTGCATCCCACATCACGGTATATCCCTTCTGTACGGCGTTTTTGGTGGCGCCGATCAGCTCTTCCAGCGTTACGTTGTAAAAGCCGCCATTGGCGTGGTTATCCGGGATCTCCAGGACAAACTTGCTGTAAAAAGGATGATGGGTGAACGATGTCAGGTTCACATAATCAGCCGGGTTGAATTTCACCACTTCTTTTGCATACTGCTGCGGGGTGTAAGTACGGCCGTGGAATTCGAATGTGGCGGGTGGTGCGCCTCCCATGTATTCGTCCATCAGCGCGGCGTACTGCTGCTCCCAGTTAACGGGGATGGGCCTTTTACGCAACATGGTGTCCAGGAATTTCTTCAGCGTGTCTGCCATCTTGCCGTGGTCCGGCTTCGTTTGCCCGGCTGCCAGGCCGTTGTAGGCAGATTCCGGCATGAGGCCGTATCTTTCAGCGGCGATCAGCACATCGTGGCCAAGACCGCCTTCGCCGAATTTCGCATCGCCCTGGCGCATTACATAGTTGCGGGCTTTGATCAGGTATACGTTGCGGACGGTGAACATTTCCGAGATATCGGGCTTCTCTCCGCCTTTCTTGATACACTCGCTTTCGATAAGGGATGTAGTAGCGAAACACCAGCATGTGCCGGTGTTTCCCTGGTCTTTTATGTCGGTGGCCGTGTTGTTCCTGATAACTTTTACTTCGTTCGCAGGTGCGTTAATCGCAACGGGATGCTCCTGTGCAAAGGCCTGCAGGCTGCCTGCAAGCCCAAGGATCAACAGAATATCTTTTCTCATAAGCGGCATATTTTTGTATGCTAAGATACGGAAAGCCGCCTAGTTTTCTTTGCTCACTTTACCCTTGCCGGAAACAGCCTGCTCTACGCTGGTGGGATTTCCCCGGTATTTTACATTGCCGCTGCCGGAAATGGCCACTTCCAGTTTCTCAGATACGTTCACGCTGGCGTTGCCGCTGCCGGAAATAGCCAGTTCCATTTTCTGCGACTGCATTTCAGGCGCATCCAATTCGCCGGAACCGGATATGTTCACTTCCGCAGCATTCGCACGGCCGTTGAGTTTCATTTTGCCGGAGCCGGACATGGACACTTCCAGTTTGTCGTAATCCAGGTTCAGCTTCGCGTCTACCTTGCCGCTAAAGTTCGCTTCAAGGCTGCTGCCTTTAATAGCGCCTTCCGAGGTTATCTCAGCCTGGCCGCTGACGTTCATTTCCTTCAGGCTGGCAAGGGTGATCCAAACGGTGATAGGTTGACTGGGGCTCACGTTATACCCTTTTTTGGATTGCAATTTCAGTTCGTTGTCTTCGATCTCCGTTTCGAGGTACGGCAGGATGTTTTCATCTGCTTCTATCTCGATGGAATGGGTGTTGCCCTGTTTCAGCAGCAGCTTGTATTTGCCGGAGGAAGATATCTCGCTGAAAGCACCTTTTACCGGGCGTGTTTCTTTCTTGAGTTTGCCGTTGCCGCTGATCTTTTCCTGGGCGTGCAGGGCGCCGGAAGCAGCAATGAGGGCAGCAAATAGGAAGGTTGCAATTTTCTTCATGTTGTCGAATTTAAAAGAAGCGTTTGTGGTTAATCTCCTCCCAACTTCACGTCGCTGTACTTTCCTTCTATAACAATGACAGAGGAAGCGTCCGATCCGTTGGCAGTTATGGCGGAAAAGGAGAGGTTCTCGTTGTTGCGTATCTGGTTTACATTCTTCCAGTCAAAATCCCCTGTTTTGAGGTCGCCGTTCTTCATCACGGCCTTTACGCGGAAAGCGCTGTTGTTGCTCAGGCCCAGCTTCACATCGGTATAATTCACGCTTATCCTGATGCTTTTGAATTCGGGAGCGATCCTGCGCAGGGAAATATCGCTGTAGTTGGCGCTGATGCTGGTGGAGCCGTTCAGCTGATCAGCCTTGAAATCCGTGTAATTCGCGCTCAGCTCCAGGGATTTGACGCCCTGGAATTTTATGTCGTCGTAATTGGAATTGATCTTCGTTTCCCCGGCCATCCCAAACTGACAGTTGCCGTTATTGGAATGCAGCACCACGTTGCCGGCGTTGCCCACGCGTACGTTGGAATAATTGGCGTGCACTTCCAGGTCCTGCGCTTTGCCGATGCGGCATTTGTCTGTATAATTGAGGTGCACGGACAATTTTTTCCCCGCTTCGCTGATGTCCACGAAACCGTAATTTACCTGCACGCGGCTTGTCATGGGCAGATCGCGGGCCAGCACATCGCCAAAATTATTATCCAGTACAAGAAAGGCGATATTGGCAGGCACATAGAGGTTATAGTTCACGTTCACATAATCGCGGGAATCTTTTTTGCCGAAGTTGAACCACTTGCCCGCCCCGCTGGCGTTGTAGGTAGTTTCCATTTTCACCGCATCTCCGTTGTCGCTGGCCTTTATTTCAACCATTTCGGCCATCCTGCGCGCCTGATCCTCGTTTGCGCCGAATCCCACGATCTCGATATCGGCCTTGCATTCGTTGCGGTTCCAGATGTTGACCACGATCTTGCCATATTTATTCTGGACGATCACTTTCGAACTGCTTCTTACGTTGAACGATTTGGTGATGCGCAGCTTATGTTCTTCATCGCCCTTGGCGGCAAAGGCCAGGAGCGGGCAAAGCAATAAGAGTAATAATGTAGATTTAGAGAACATCTTTCTTATTTAAAAGTGTGGAGTCATTGTTAGCGTCTTCGTTGAGTTTATTATGCTCGCCGAGGATCCTGTCCAGCAGTTCCAGCTTCATCTGGTAATAGCGAATCATGGCGGCGCGGATGCGTTCGTTGCCAGGGTTGCCGGCCAGTTCTTTTTCGAGCATCATATATGTTTCGTTGCGAAGTTCAAGTTCCCTGCGGGTGGTACTGTCCAGCCCGAGCTCGGCGGATGGGATCTGTTTCAGCTCGTTGAGTTTCTGCTCTATGCGGGTGGTATAAAACTGTTCCATCTCCTGCATTTCCGGGATCACAACGACGGTGGCTTCCTTTTTAGTTTGCAGGAAAGTGAGGAGGATGGCCGCATTTGCCACAAGTGCAACCAGGATGGCAGCTTTCCACCAGTGGCGGGCCATCATGGATATCACCCTGGCCTCCTGCTTTACCGGCAGCTCCTTTTCCAGCGCAGCCCATACTCCCCGGCCCGGCCCTTCTTCTTCAAATTCACCTCTGTGTTGCTGAATGAAATCTTCCAGTTTCATACTTCTCTCGTTTTTATTTTCACCAATTGCCTGACCCTTTCTTTTGCCCGCATGTACTGGGTTTTGACGGTAGATTCCGATATGCCCAGCAGCGCTGCGATCTCGCGGTGCGAATACTCTTCGAACAGGTAAAGGTTGAGCACCGTCCGGTAACCGTCAGGCAGCTGGCTGATGGCTTCTTTTACCGCGGCCACCGTCATGGTGTGCTCCGATTCGTCTACCCGTTCTTCTTCTTCAAACTCCGCCTCCCCTACTTCCTCGAAATACACTTTCTTTTTACGGAGATAGCTGAGGCAGTGGTTCACCACGATCCTTTTGATCCAGGCGGTAAGACTGCTGTCTGTCGCCAGCTTGTCCAGGTTTTTGAATACCTGTACAAACGCTTCCTGCAACACGTCTTCAGCATCGGCGGAATGCCCTGTCATTCTCAGGCAGATGTTGAACATCGCTTTGGAATACGCCTCGTACAGCTCACGGTACGCCCTTACGTCGCCCTTGCGGCAGCGTACCACGATTTGATTAGTTACAGGCGGATGTTCCAAATTGTCAGGGTATAAAGTCATATTAAAGACGCCGGGTTGGGATGATGGTTGCATTTGGGAGGCAACTATTTTCAAAATACTGAAAATCATTGGTATATAAAACAGAGCGCGACCTTCAAAGGCCGCGCTCCTTCCATCCTTATATACCTAAAACATGATTAGGTACGTGTTTGTGTTACTTCACCCTGCTCTGCTCGTCTTCCAGCCCGGTTTTGCGGTTGCGGGCCTCTTTTACGTTGGAATTGCCGAAGCGGTAGGTGAAAGAAACCCTTACCTGGCGGCTGTCCCAGTTGTTGGAAAGTTTTACGGTGCGGTTAGTCACACTGTAAGTGCCGCCGAAGCGCTGGGTGTTAAATACATCGTTCACATTCAGGCGTATGGTGCCTTTCTTTTTCAGCACGGTTTTCTGGAAACCGAGGTTGAAGGCATACATGGGGTTCATTTTGAAAAGCCCTTCCTGGGAGATCTGGCGGGAATTATACCAGAAAGATGCTTCCGCGGTGTACCCCTTGCCGAGGGTGAACGTATGCTGGGTGTTGCCAAAGAAGCCGCCTGATGAGCGTTTGATCAGCTCTTTGTTGACGGTTGTTTCGAAGGCGTTATAAAAAACGGAGAAGGTGGTGAAGGTGTTCCACCACTTGGTGATGGGAACGGGCGCCGAGATGTTCAGGTTCACGTTGTCTTTCTTGGCCACGTTCATATACCTGTACACCACGATGGTGGTATCCCCTGTTTCCGCGTCCACACCGGGTTCCAGGATGCGAGACAGCATGTCCTTCGTGTGACTGTACCCGATGGCGGTGGTCAGGAATGATTTGAAGGTATGCGTGAGGTCGAAGTTACTGGAGTACTGCGGGCGGAGATTGGGATTGCCGCCGGCTTTGGTGTAACGGTCCAGGTAAAACTCGAAGGGATTCAGGTCGTCGTAGCTCGGGCGCTGCAGCCTGCGGCTGAATGAAAGGCCCCACTGGTGGTCTTTCCCGGCGGCATAGCTCAGGAAAACGCTGGGGAAGAAGTTCAGGTAGCTGGTATCGTTCACCTGCTTCAGCGTCACTGAATTGCCTTCCACATTAGTCTGTTCCGCACGCAGGCCGGCCTGTACGCCAAACTTCTTGAACTGTTTGCTGAAGTTGATGTACGCCGCGTTCACGTTCTCCTTGTAGATAAAGTAGTTGGAGCGGTTGTAATCATACTCCCAGTTGCCGTGCCGCAGGGAATCGAAGCGGGAGTTGTTGTCGGAGTCCACGAAGCTCACTTTCACGCCTGCCTCGAACTTGGCGTTGTTCTTCAGCGGGTGGGTATAATCGATCTTCGCGGTCTTGATATTGATGATGGAGGGCTGCTGGCTGCGGGTGGTATCGCCGCGGAAGTGGATCTTGCCGATCGCATCCATGTAGCCGGAGTAAAGGTCGCTGTACTGGTCTTCGGCATTGCGGGAATAATCCAGGTCGATGTTCAGTTCCTTGCCCGTAGTGTCCAGCCGGCCTTTGTAGTTCAGGTTGTAGCTCTGGCGGTTCATACGCTGGCTGTTGACGGTAATGGTGCGGAGGCTCGAATCTACCCTGACGCCGTTGCCGATCCAGGTCTGGCTGGTGCCATCCCCTTTCCAGCGGTTGCCGGCAAGGTTCACCATCACGCCTACCGTATGGTTCTTGTTGAGGAACCAGTCGATACCCGCTTTACCGCCGTGGTATTGACTTTTCTTATTCAGGTAAGAGTTCTGGTCGAACACGATGCGGCCGCTCTCCTCCATGTTGTTCCGGTCTATATCCAGGTTTTCGAACTGGCGGTTGTAGTTGTAATTATAAGAACCGTAGACGTTGATCTTCTCGTTGCGGTGGTTCAGGTTGAGGCCGCCGTTGCCGCGGGGAAGCGCTCCCTGGCCATAGGTGGCGTTCACACTGCCGTTGGTGCCCAGGTTGGAATTCTTTTTCAGTTTGATGTTGATGATCCCGGCGTTGCCTGCTGCGTCATACTTGGCGGAAGGATTGGCAATCAGCTCTATCTGGTCGATGTTGGAGCTGGGCATATTTTTCAGCAGCAGGGCAACGTCCTGGGGAGACATGTTCGTGGGTTTGCCGTCGATCATAATGATCACACCGTTCTTGCCACGCATGGATATATTGTCGTCTTTATCTACCTGTATGCCGGGCGATTGCTGAAGCACTTCCAGCGCCGTGCCGCCCGCGGCCACGATGCTGTTCTCCACATTCACGACCATTTTATCGGCTTTCTGCTCAATAAAAGGGCGTTTACCCGTTACGTTTACTTCTTTCAGGCTGCGGGTTTCTTCAGACAGCACGATGGCGCTAACTTTCACGGGAGAGCCATTCACCTTTACCGGCTTGCTGAAACTTTTTTTCATGCCCATGTTCGCCGCAGCCACCAGGTACTGCCCTTCGGCAATGCCTTCAAAAATATATTTGCCTTCGATATCCGAAATAGCCCCTTTTACGAGGGAGGAATCTTTCACTTTAAGGAGCGTTACGGTGGCAAATTCAACGGGCTTGTTATCTGATCTTAATACAACACCGGTCACTTTACCTTTTTCACTCATCTGTGTGGGGGTCGTCTGTGCCTGTCCATTAAAACTGTTACCTATTAGTAACAAGCTCAGGATCAGCAGCATAAAGTTAGATTTCATATAAGGACGATTATAGATTTGGACTGATTTGAATGTTTTTATAGTTCCTTTCTTTAACAACTACAGTGTAAAGGTAGGTAGTATGTTTTACATAGTACATAATTATACACAAGTGGTCGTATGCTGGTGACGATTGGTAAAAAATTCGAATTGGATACTTGAAACTTGGTTAAGTTAACTCCTGCCGTTCGTTAGGGATCGCATTCAGTATAATAGACGACCGGCGAATGAATATGTTGCAGGAAAGCGCGGGAAAAGAAAAAGGGAACTGCCCTTCCAGGCAATTCCCTTATATAATATTATATAACAGCAGTGTCAGGATGCGGCAGATCCGTCTTTCCGCTCCTCCTCCACTGCCGCCGCTGTTTCCGGCCCTTCAGGTTCAGTTTTTGGAGCAGGCATCACCCAGCCTTCTTCCAGCTCATTCTTCCTCCTCCGCCCGGTGATCCAGCGCCATATGGCAGCGCCGAAGGCAATCAGCCCCAGCACGATGAACTTCCCGAATTTCAGGAGCACGGCAAACAGCCCGGCCTTGGCCAACACCTTACCCGCTACCAGCCCGCCGATGGTCCAGGCGGCCACCTCATCCACATCCGGGTTAAAATCCGCATAGCTTTCCCCTTGCTCAAAGCTGGCAGATGCAATGATGGCAGGTACATTCCGCCGGATGACCGGCAGCTGGTCCATCGTGCCAATGGCATTCATCACCAGCACGCCTTTCCGGCCCAGGATCCTGACGTTGTAATTCAACGTATGATTTTCTTCGTCTCCAAACTTCAGCTCTTTCGCCCAGTGAAGCGTTTTCTTCGTTTTATCATAATAAGGCGAGGCAGCCCAGCCAATGAACTCTATCGGGGGAAATCCTCCTTTGATCCTTTCAGGGTTGGCTTCGCGGGTTTCTTTCTGCTGGTCTTTCAGCAGGTCGTCATAATTGATCTTGTCTGCATCTTCATCTTTCACATAACCGATCGCATCGAAATAAATATTGAAAATATAGCAGGCTTCATCCATAGGCCCAAGGGAATCAGGCACCAGCGAACCGATCGTGGTCATTTCCGGGTTTCCCCAGATATCTTCCAGCAGGCGGTGGCTTTGTTTGGCATCGAGGAAGCGGAAACCTTTGGGAACGGTCAGCACAGCGCCGTTGCTCAGTTTGATAACACCGGTCTGGTAAGTAAAGGATGCGTTCACGGAATCCGCATATACTTTAAACAGCGCTTTCGCTTCTTCTTCAGAGAGCTCAACTTCGGGCGCTTCGGCAGCACGGGGACCGCTGGTATCCAGCTTTTGGGCATGGGCAGACAGGCATATAGCCAGCGCGCAAACAATCGGGAGGACTATTTTTTTCATGATATAGAGATTTGTGGGTTGAGGTCCTTAGTCGAACCTGAGCTTATCCAGCACATCGGGCAACAGCTCCTGCATCTTCTCGAACACGATGCGTTCTTCTTTACGGATATGCGCTTCCAGGTTGCGGGCCAGTGTATCCATGTCCGTTACCAGGTCCTTACTATCCACCAGCGCACTGTACATGCCTGAAATGATGCGGTGTTCGTCCAGCAGTTCGTCGAGCATGGCGTCCATTTCCGGGAGGAAGCCACGACATTGTTCAAACAGGTGGTCTTCTTTCTGGATATGCGGCACCATTACTTCCTGGAATACTTTTACCATGTAATCCATCTTGGCATTGGTTTCCAGCGGGTAGCCCTCGTACGGGGCGGCATCTTTTTTCAGGTACCTGCACACAAAAAGCAGGCTTTTATGTTCGTGCGAAAGTGGAATCAAATTCTGATGACGCTGCATCTATGCTGTTTTAGGCGTATTCGTTCTGCGGGCGTACCAGATCAGCACGGCCCCTCCTATCACCAGCAGGCTGGCGATCAGCTCTGCCTGGGTCGGATGGAAGCCGAAGATATCATATTTTGTATTTACCCGTATCTTTTCCACGAAAAAACGCTCTATCCCATTGAGTATCAGGTATATGCCGAAGATCACGCCGGGTGTGGTCACTTTTTTGCGGATGGCCATCAGCACGATGAAGAACAGGCCGCAGACGATAATCTCATACAAAGGCGTAGGGAAAACACCTACAGGCAGGGCGCTGCAATACTCCCCGCTGCAGCCGTCCAGCTTGATGCCGTCGTTCACCACGTTGTGCGGGTAACTGTATGCTACAAACCAATCCGGGAGCCAGCTCAGTGATGCCGGTTTCTCAAAGCTGCGGTGCGGCACGTTCTCAAGGCTGCCGAACTGGCGAACGAAATAATCCGCGTTTTTTTGAATGATCTCCTGGTACTGGGCCGGCGCTATCTTCACCACTTTACCGGTGGCCGCATCCGTGGCATAGGCGCTGTTATTGATACCCCAGTCGCCATCGCCCGAAAACTGGCAGCCCATGCGGCCGATGGCATAGGCCAGCATCAAAGCAGGACCGGCACTGTCTATCAGGTGTTTCCAGTTGATGCCTTTTTTGTGGGCATAACGGATAATGACATACGCCGCCACGATCAGGCCGCCGTAAAAAGTAAGGCCGCTGGCGGAAAAGAGGGAACCCCAGGGATCGTTCACGAATTCACCCCAGTTCTCCAGGTTATGGAATATCTTGGCGCCTATCAAACCCGCCACTGCAGCCATAATGGTAAAGTCCGGCACGCGCTGGTGCGGGTATACCATCACTTTCTCCTCTTTGGGCTTGGGAAGTGCTTTCTTTTTCTTTGTATAATATTTATAATACCCCATGGCCGCGGCTACCAGCACGCCGCCCATGAAGCTGCCCTGGGCAGACAGCAGGTAATCGCGCAGCTCTCCCCCGGCATTGCCGAAGAAAAGCCCGAGGACCTTAAAACCAAGGATAAAACCGATCACCGCGCTGATGAGAATATCTCCCATGGAAGCGGGTTTGCCTACAGTGATCGTTTCGGGTACAGGGTGAAGCAGGCCGAGCTTTTCGCGCCGGCGCAACTCCGAGGTCAACACATACGCCGCCGCGAGGAAGGCCAGCGCTACAAAAAAACCAAACGTCTGCAATACTTTCAGAGCAGGGATCTCAACCCCCAATAAATCCTTAAAAGCGTAATACAAGTTAGGATACATAGGCAAAAAAAATGGTGATCTGTTTTCCTATGAACAAAGCCGAATTGAGTCAGTCGGAAAATCAAACCACCAAGTTACATTTCAAATATGAATTAACCATTACGAATTTAAAAACACCATCCGTAACCGTTATCCATAATTATTAACAGTATTCGTCGAAAGCAGCCAGCAGGTTGGTTGCGATCATTTGGGCAGAACGCCCTTCGATCATATGGCGCTCAATGAAGTGAACCAGCTGGCCATCTTTAAAGAGTGCGATAGACGGCGAAGAAGGCGGGTACGGCATCAGGTGCGTACGGATCTGCTGCACGGCAGCGGAGTCGAAACCCGCGAAGCTGGTCGTCAGCCTGTCCGGTTTCTTTTCGCTGGCAGCTACCGCCATCAGCACACCGGGGCGCGCAGTACCGGCTGAGCAGCCGCATACGGAGTTGATCACCACCAGGGTAGTACCGCTTTCTTTTAATACGTCATCCACCTTTGCAGGCGTGAGCAATTCTTCAAAACCATTATCTGTTAATTCTGCCTTCATCGGCATCACGAGTTCCGCAGGGTACATAATTATACGTTTTTTGCAAAGTTAATAATATATCGACATACTTCAATAAATATCGTATTTTGACAGTTTGTCTTGAAATCGAATATCAATTTGACACTTTGTCATCAAAATAACCCCTTTTCCTGCAAATTTTGCCATTTTCCGGCATTGGTACCCGGTTTGATCTATACCCGGCGTAACCGAAAAAAAATGGTTTAACTCAAAAAATAATAACGCTATGACACTCGTAAAATTCAATCATCAGCCGGTTAAGACCTTTAGCAGCCTTGTAGACGACATTTTCAACGGCAAATTCATTAACCGCGATTTCGTTAGCTCCGACTTCTTCGGCAGCCATACCCCGGTGAACATCACCGAAACCAAAGACGCCTATGTGCTCGACGTGGTAGCTCCCGGCCTTTCCAGGGAAGATTTCAAGATCAAGCTGGACGCGCAGACGCTGACCATCAGCGCAGAAAAGAAAACTGAGCAGAAAGAAGAAACCGACAAACACATCCGCCGCGAATACAGCTTCCGCTCCTTCTCCCGCTCCTTTAACCTGGACGAGAACGTGGATGCTGAAAAGATCAACGCGAAATACGATAACGGCGTCCTGAAACTGACCCTGCCCAAAAAAGAGGCAAAACAGGAAACCGTAAAAGAAATTACAGTTGCATAAGGGTTAGGAATAGTTGCGATTTGACATTCGAATTTCAACATTACGGAGCTGCTCTTTCAAGAGCGGCTCCTTTTTTTATGCCCGCAAATTACCACAAACGTTGAATGGCCGGCTTGCCGGATGGAAGTACCTTGTTTAACGAACCATATAAAGCCTACCCCGGATATGTCGGCCACGATCAGCAGCATACGGCGCCTTTCGAATACCCTGTACAGCATCGCTGAAACATGGGTAACGGGCAAGCTTATACGCCATGCATCCTGCCCTTACGAGCAGGCGCGTATCAAAATGCTGTTCGATTACCTTTTCTTCTACAGCCTCGTGCTGCTGCCTATTCTGGGAGCGGTTGCCTACCAGCACGACTGGACCAATACCCTCGTCACGATCTCCTTCATCGCCATTTTCGTGTTATGTGCAGCCATGATGGCTTCAGGCGTTAGTCTTGCCATAACCGGCACCGTAGCCGCGCTGAACACCCTGGTGATACCCATGCTCAGCTCGTTCACCAACGACCTGGACGTATCCCCCATTTATGCCATACCCTGGATGATGGCCTGCCTGCTGGGATTTTTCATTATCAACCTGCGGACAGCCCTGGGATTGAGCGCAATATTGTTCCTGTACCTGGGTCTGGTGGCGCTGATCAAGATCAACCACATTCCCGTATTGCTGCCGCCCACCTACTCCGCTATGGACAAATACGTGGCCACCCCTTTCCTGATGGCGGGGTACATGATCGTCTGCCTGCGGGTTTGGGGAGTGTATTACCTGAATATCACCCGTTTGGAACAAAAGGCCCGGCTGGAGCAGCAGCAGCAGTTCACCGCCATGATCAATCAAAAGCTGACCAAACAGTTCCTGCTGGTGAAAGGGCTTTCGCGCTCGGGTAAGACCGAGAACCTGGAAGGCAATACCGAAATGCTGGACGCCTGCTTCTCCGAGATCGAAAAACAATGCGATACCGCCATCCAGTACCTGGACGGGGCGCGGCCTGAATGACCTATTCCACGCACTTTTCCTTTCTTCTCGTATCTACCAGGTAGATGATCTTCCATCCACCCTCCGGGCTTTTGAACAGCTGGAAAGAATTGACCCCGCAATGGGAGAACTTTTCGTTGAGATAGAACTGGTAAGGGGTCCAGACGCTGGCGAGGGGGCCGTCTACTAAAACTTTGCTAAACGAAATCCGCTCATCCCACACGTCCGTGTGAGGCGAACCTACTGCTGTTAGAAATTTTTCAAAGGAGGCGGTCACCAGTTTGAGGGAGCCGTCTTTAGTGGTTAAAGCGGTCTGCATGACAACGTTTTCGGAGAACACAGCCTTTACCATCGCGCTATCCCCGCGCTTCATCCCCTCAAATAGTTGACGGATGGCACTTTTTACCGCTTCTTCCTCTGAATGCTGCGCTGCCGCGGGGCGGGAACATATAATTAATAAAATAAACGGGATGAATTGAAAGTATTTCATAATAGATTGACCGGCTTAATTTATAGTTAGCAAGTATAGGACAAAAAAGCGCGTAACGTATTTTGTGTAAAAAAGTTGTTAAAAGATACAACGAAGTGGTATTTGCAATCGGAACCAGGCGGATTAATTTTGATAATGAGCAATAAATCGTAACCTATTGCCCGATACCTTGAGAATTTCCTTTTTCCTTATGCCATGAATTGTTCCTTTTTCCTTGTACCTGGAATTCCGTTTATTCCCTTGCTATGAATGTTGGATCGATCTATCCTATGAAATTGTAGGCTCTCCCCCTGGAGAGCCTATTCAATTATGTGATAGTCAGGTATTCCGTAAAACGAAAGCGGCGGAAAGAGAAACAGCGGGTTATCCTTTACTTAAATTACTGAACTGCGGCGGGAATACGGGCCGTTTTGGGACGAACGGTTGCAGCGGGTTATAGCCGCCATAAAACAGGAAACCCTCCGGAGAACCGGAGGGTTTTTAAGTGGATTACTAACCCATTTTTTTAATAACCCAAAATTTTCAACATGCTCTGGGAGGTTTGCTCCTTGGCATATAACCAGTCTTTTAATTGTCCGTTCTTGTCGTACCCCACGATCACATGTTTGGGGGAAGGTATCAGGCAGTGCTTGATGCCTCCGTACCCGCTCAACTGATCCTGGTAGGCGCCCGTGTGGAAGAACCCGATATAAAGGGGCTCCCCGTTGGTCAGCTTCGGCAGGAACACCGCGTTGATGTGCTCTTCCGAAGTGTAGAAGTCGTACCCGTCGCAGGTAAGCCCGCCGAGGTGCACTTCCTGGTACTCCTGGTCCCATTTGTTGATGGGCAGCATCAGGAATTTTTCGCCGATGCCCCAGGTGTCAGGCAGCGTGGTAATGAAAGAACTGTCTATCATATACCAGGCCTCACGGTCGTTCTGCTGCTTTTCGCCCAGTACGCTGTAGATCACTGCGCCGCTCTCTCCCACTGTAAACGACCCGAATTCGGTATAAATGTCCGGCACGGGCACTTTGTTCTTCTTACAAACGCTCTTGATATTGGCCACGATCTCGTTTACGATGTAAGCGTAATCGTAATCGAACCCGAGGGAGTGTTTGATCGGGAAGCCGCCGCCGAGGTTGATGCTTTCCAGTTCGGGAGCGATCTTCTTCAGCTGGCAGTAGAGGTTCAACACTTTATTGAACTGGCTCCAGTAAAATATATCATCCTTGATCCCCTTGTTCATAAAGAAGTGGAGCATTTTCAGCTCGAACTTCGGGTTACCCTTCAGCTTGTCCACGTAAAACTCGAGGATGTCGCGGGGGGCAACGCCCAAACGGGAGGTATAAAAGTCGAAGGTCGGCTCCTCTTCCGCCGCAATGCGGATGCCCAGCTTAACGGGATCCTTGGTGCGGATGAATTTGGAATAGTCTTCCAGCTCCTCTTTATTGTCCAGTACCGGTATCACATTGGTAAAACCGCTGTTCACCAGTTTGGCGATGCTCCGGGTATACGTTTTTGTTTTATAACCGTTGCAGATGATAAATGTGTCCTTGGATATCTTTTTTCTTTCGTACAGCTTATTGATGATATCAATATCGTAGGCGAAAGAAGTTTCGATATGCACCCCGTGCTTCAGGGTCTCCTCCATAATAAAGGAGAAGTGCGAACTTTTGGTGCAATAGCAATAATAGTAATTGCCATCGTACCGGTTCTTTTTGATCGCATCCTGGAACATCTTTTTCGCCCTGTTTACCTGCATCCCGATCTTGGGGAGGTAGGTCAGTTTAAAAGGCGTCCCATACTTATCGATCAGGGCCCGGATATCCAACCCGTTAAATATGAGGTTGTTCTCCTTCACTTCGAAACCCTCCTGAGGGAACTCGAAGGTTTGGTTAACGAGGTCCGTGTAGGTGTTGTTCATTTAACGCTGTGAATGAATTTTAGAGTTAGTAATAAAACTTAAACTACAGTATAAATGAGCTGGAAACTTCTGGTTTATACACCTACGTAAGTCGTTTGACCAGCAAAATCGGATGCAAATCTACTATTTTGTTCCAATGGAAATCCAAAAATTTTCCCCCTTTTTTATGAAAGGTGGATAATTGATTTACTGCATTGTTAATCAATAAAATAATGATATTACATGCAATTAAAATTCCAAACACAGAATACATTTCTCCCTCATATATAACAGCGTGACAGGAATATTACAATTGCTTCAGAATCATTTTAATAGTTCCAGTCCCCTTTTTCCTTCACAGAATAACAGATCGAGGATGCTAAGGTTCGGGAAAAAACCGGTTCTTTCCCCGAAAACCTGGGTGTAAATCGGCGCGTCGCCAGGCAGCTGGCCGGGCACCATATGATCCCTTTTATCGGTGATGCCGTCTGCTTCCTCATATGTTTTGCGGAAGGAATCCGTCAGCCGGATCTCCGGGCTGATACCCAGGGCCTTGTTAGCCCATTCCAGGCAGGCCATGTTCCAATCCAGTAAAAATTCAAACCGCTGCTCATACAAATGTTCCAGTTCCGGTTCAAAATATTCGAACCAGGGGGAACGGCGGTAGGCGGAAGTGAGGGTCTTCCAATGGAGGGCCTGCCAGTTTTCCTCGTTGCTGATCCGGACGTCTTTCATCACCGTCCGCTGATTTTTTCCCTTCGACAGGGGAACGCTCAAAAGTATCACGCCGTTTGGTCCGGCGATATAACAACGGTTCCTGAAACTCACCTTTTGGTAGTGTTCATATCTCTCAATTTGTAATATCTCACTCTCAATTAAAGTTTTATAAAAGTAAATTGATGGAAAATATTGACTTTCAATAAGTAATATTTTTGAATTCGGTGTTGCTGTCATATAGTCACTATTGAACTTTGGGATTTGCAAAAACAAAGAAAACTGGTCGTTTGAAATTTAATGTTAAGCTATGATTGTAACTGCATAATTTATTGAAATGCAGTCCATAGAATAATATTAAATATGCTATTTACTTTAGTAAAATGCTGTTTGAAGCAGAATTTTAAAAGTCAACAAAAATACTAAAGTTCTTAGTCAGAAAAAGAGTTGATTTTGACTGATTTTTATTTGAAGTAAAATTTGAAGTAGGAGGTCCGCTCCCAGCCTTTCGAAAAGGAATCTTTAACGTAATGTTTAGAGGGAGTTTCGTAGGTTTGGAGAAATTCTTAATCAGCAGTTCAATGAAACGGTTTCAATGGTGCCTTATAGTGTTGGTTATCTGGGGAGGACTCAGCTCCTGCGATAAAATGAAGGACCTGGAATTTCTCCGGGTAGCCAGCTTCGATTTTGAGAACCTGAGCTTTTCAAAAAGCACCGTTAAAATGGAGCTCGCCTATTTCAACCCCAACAATTTTTCCCTCCGGCTCAAGGATGCGGAATTTGACGTTTTCCTGGACGACACCAAAGTGGGTCACTCCCTTCAGGATACCCTGATCGACATCCCGGCCAGGGATACTTTCTATTTCCCGGTGAAACTGGAGGTGGAAATGGGCAACGTTTTCAAGAATATGCTGGGCGCCCTCAGCAATAAAGAAGTGACCATTAAAGCAGCCGGAAACTGCAAAGTGGGCAAAAAAGGCGTCTTCCTTCCCTTCCCGATCCGCTGCGAAACGAAGCAGAAGCTGGATTTTTTCTGAACAAAAGAACAGTGCCCGCCTCTGTAACCCCAATAATCTGATGGGAAAGGTCTTCCAGGTGTTCTAAAGGTATCCGTGCTTTATATGCCCTACAGGATGCCTATCGCATTTTTTTGTAAATTTGATCGCTATGTATACGACAAATCAAATATTGAACATACTGAGGGCTAAAAAACCCCAGCTCCAGCAGAAATATCACATTTCTGAACTGGGTATATTTGGTTCTTATGCAAGAGGCGATTTCAATGAAAAGAGTGATATCGACATTCTTGTCGATTTTAGCATTAGAATTGACGGGTTTGATTATATCCGGCTAGCCCATGAACTGGAAGACACCTTCCGCCATAAAATTGACATGGTTTCACGCAAGGGTATAAAACCACAATATCTGCCTTATGTAGAAAAAAGCCTTATCCATGTCTGAACGTAATGTTTCATTACTATTATTGGATATTAAGGTTCCCATCAGTAAGATACTTGAATATACTAAAGGCATGTCCTTTGAGGCTTATGAGGCCGATTCAAAAACAAAGGACGCAGTGGAGAGGAACTTTGAAATTATTGGAGAAGCATCTTCGAGAATCCCTGATAGCTTTAGGCAGCAGCATCCTGGAATTGAATGGAGGATTATTAAAGACTTCCGGAATTTTATTATCCACGAATATTTTGGCATAAACAACCAGATTGTATGGGATATCATACAATACCGGTGTTGCCGGATTTGCTAAAGGAAATTGCTGACTTACTCCCCATCTAAAGAAAATTAGCCGCGGCCATATTTGTAATGTGCAAGAGCTTTAAATTCAGCTACTTAAGGCCTTTTCATAAAACTTTACTACAATAAAAAACCGCCCCGAACCCGGAGCGGTCAAATATCTATCTTGTTTCCTTAATTCTTCTTCACTGGCCCGCCACCGTCTTCAGGTTTCTTGCAGCACTTGGGCAGGGCGTTGTAGGAATCTTCGTTCGCCGTTACATCGTCCGCATCGTAACCCGCATTTGCAATAGAGGTCTTGATGTTCTCAATATTCGTACGGTCGGTGTAATATTTTACGGTCGCTTCTTTCTTTTTAACGTCCACCACCATACTCTTTACCCCCTCTTCCTTCAGGAAATAACGCTGGATCCTGTCTTTGCACATATTGCACTGTACGGTCGGCACCTTGATCTTGGCCGTGGCGAGGGTCTGTTTGTTGGCCTGGGCCATGGCAGCGCCTGCTCCGCACAACATGAACACCAGCATTAATTGAATGATACGCATAGCATGATTTTTATGTCTACAATATACAAATAAACGTAAATATATCCCGTTTATTTCCCCCATACGTCCGGGGCGGAACGCCAGGCGTTCAGGGTGTCCTGTTCGGCTGCGGACACCTGGCCTTTTTCCACCGCCAGCTCTATCAGGGCGCTGTAGTTGCTCAGGGATTTGAAGGGCACGCCGGCAGCTTCGAACGCTTTCACCGCTATATCGAAGCCATAGTTGAAGATAGATACCATGCCGATCACCTCGCCGCCTGCTTCACGGATGGCCTGAACAGCTTCCAGGCTGCTTTTGCCGGTAGAGATCAGGTCTTCTATCACTACTACCGGCTGGCCGGGCTGCAATACGCCTTCGATCCGGTTGCCCATGCCGTGTTCTTTCGGTTTGGAACGCACATAAATAAAGGGCAGCTTCAGCTGGTCCGCCACCATGGCGCCGTGAGGAATGCCGGCCGTAGCCACGCCCGCAATCACGGCCGCATCGGGGAAGGATTCGAACACCATATTGCACAGCTCCGATTTGATGTAATCGCGCACGTACGGAAACGACAATACCTTACGGTTGTCGCAGTAGATCGGGGATTTCCAACCTGAAGCCCAGTTGAAGGGCTGGGCCGGGCTTAATTTCACGGCCTGGATCTGGAGCAGCTTTTCAGCCACCTGTTTTTCGCTGACATTATTCATAACGGGGGCAAAAGTACGATGAATAATGCAAAGGATTATTTTTGCAGCATGGAAACACCCGTTAATATATATATAAATGAAAAACCGCTCGTAATCGCCAATTTGCAGCAGCACCTGCCCCCGGCATTCACGGCGGCCACCACCCTTTTTTCCCCTTCAGACGAAGAAGTGGCCCAAACCATCCGCCTGCTGGAAAGCGGGGAATTGCCCATGGCCGTACTGCGCAGCCCGGCCCCGGAAACAGTAATGGAGCAGGTGAAAAGCCACTTTACAGAATTCGTGGCAGCGGGAGGGCTCATCACCAGCCCTACAGGCGAAGTGCTGCTCATGTTCCGCCGCGGCAAATGGGACATGCCCAAGGGCAAGCAGGATGAAGGTGAAAGTCTTGAAGCATGCGCCCTGCGCGAAGTACAGGAAGAAACCGGCCTTCAGAATATCAGGCTCGGGCATCTTATCACGGAGACCTGGCATTATTACTCCCTGAAAGACAAAAA
Source organism: Chitinophaga sp. YIM B06452 (assembly GCF_039655965.1). NCBI lineage: Bacteria > Pseudomonadati > Bacteroidota > Chitinophagia > Chitinophagales > Chitinophagaceae > Chitinophaga > Chitinophaga sp. YIM B06452. The sequence goes on from NZ_JAWLKY010000002.1 coordinate 655,775, forward strand.
AATACTGAAACACAGCTACTGGTACCGGATGTACTTCACCGGCACGGAACTGACCGTTCCGCAGATCGAGGAGGATATTATGGACATCCAGTGGATACGCCCCGATAACCTGGGCAAGTATATGCAATACTCTTACCAGAACATCGTTGATGTGGTAACGAAAGCAGGATACAAACTATAACCTATGAATGCAAAAGACCATTACGACAACCACCTGGCCGCCTTCTATGCCTGGATGACCGGGAATTTCGAGACGAAGCAGCAGGAACAGGAAGCCTATTTCACCCGCAAACACATTACCCCTTCCGGCAACCGCGTGGCGATCGACCTCGGCGCCGGCCACGGCCTGCAAACCATATCCCTGGCAAACCTGGGCTTTACGGTCTTTGCAGTGGACTTTAACCAGCATCTTCTTTCGGAACTGAACGCCCGCGCCAAAGGCATGCCCGTGCGCACTATCCTTGCCAACCTGACCAACAGCGCGCAATACGCCATGGATGCGGAGCTGATCACCTGCATGGGCGATACGCTCACCCACCTGGAAAGCATACAGCAGGTAACGGCCCTGCTGGAACAATGGCAACTCATGCTGCCCGCCGGCGGTAAACTGGTATTGTCTTTCCGCGACCTCACGCAGGAACTGCACGGGGAAGAGCGCTTCATTCCCGTAAGAGCAGAAGATGAGCGGATCCATTCCTGTTTCCTGGAATATTTCCCGGGATTTGTAAGGGTGTTCGACGTGCTGATGGAAAAAGTGAACGGGCAGTGGATACAGAAAGTAAGCAGCTATCAAAAGCTGCGGCTGGGAATTGAACAGGTAAAAATGATGCTGACCGCCGCCGGCTTCACCGTGAGGGATCATGAAGTGATTGCCCGCATGCATTACCTGGTGGCGGAAAAACACAAATGACCTTCAGGATCGTTGAAACTTAGACCTGCTCGCGCTTTGGCAGGATGGCCACGGTGAGGCGGCTTACGCATACCAGCTTGTGCTGGTCGTCTGTAATACGGATGTCCCACACATGGGTGGTGCCGCCCAGGTGCAAAGGTTTCGCAATAGCATGCACATATCCTTCCCTCACGCCGCGCACATGGTTGGCATTGATCTCCAGGCCCACGCATATCAGCTTTTGCTGGTCTATTACCAGCGCGGAAGCCACGCTGCCAACGGTTTCAGCCAATGCCGCGGAAGCCCCGCCATGCAGCAGGCCGTAGGGCTGAATAGTGCGGTGATCTACCGGCATCATGGCCCGAAGGTAATCGGGGCCTATCTCCGTGAACTCCATACCCAGCCAGGGGCCCATTGTATTGGCCGCATTTTCGTTCAGCTGATCCAGCGAAATATCCAGCGAAAACCAGATTGGTTTCATGTTATATAGCTTTTTACGATTTTATTCTTGAAGCCACCGTTTTCGCCACCGGCCCGGGGAGGAACTGCGCGGCGTCGCCGCCATGGCGGATTACATCTCTCACGAGTGTGCTGGCAATGGTGGAATATTCAGGCGAGCAGGTCAGGAAAACGGTTTCCACTTCATGCTCCATTTTCCGGTTGATGTCTGCGATCGCTTTTTCATATTCAAAATCACTCACATAGCGGATGCCTCTCAGGATGAACTGCGCGCCTATCTGCTTGCAGAAGTTCACGGTCAGCCCTTCATAAGATGTAACCCTGATGCGGGGTTCGTTGCGGTAAATTTCCTGGATCCATTCCACGCGTTGTTCTACGCTGAACATGGGCTCCTTACCCGAATTCACCCCGATACCGATCACCAGTTCATCTACCAGCGGCAGCGCCCGGTCAATAATGTCGGTATGGCCCAGCGTTACGGGATCGAAAGTACCGGGGAATAAGCAGATTCTTCGCATACGATGTTGTTATTGTTCTCCGGGAGCGGGTTTCCTTAATTCCTCCCGGTTGATGAATATAGAGAAAATCGTGGTTCCATAGTTCCGTTGGTCGCGGTAGTAGCTGAATTGTTTGTAGTCGTTCCGCGGCGTATGTTCCAGCACAAACCAACCTTCGGGCTTCAGCAGCTGCTTCCTGAAAATGATCTTCGGCAGCTCGTCTATCGTGCCGAGCGCGTACGGCGGCCCGGCGAATATAAAATCGAACTGCTCGGTGCATTGCTCCAGGAACCTGAACACATCCATGCGCACCAGCTTAAGGTTCACCCCCAGCGAGGCGGCGGTTTTAGCGATGAAGTCCGCCATGGCATTGTCTTTTTCCACGATCGTCTGGTCCGTAGCCCCGCGCGACGCCAGTTCGTAACTGATCGCGCCCGTTCCGCCAAAGATGTCCAGCGTTTTGAGCGTGGAGATATCCAGGTTATTCTCGATAATATTAAAAAGGCCGCCTTTGGCGATATCGGTAGTGGGCCGTGTATGCGGCATATTAGCAGGGGGATTGATCCTGTGACCACCTAATGTTCCTCCTATTATACGCATAATGCCAGTGCATAAAGATTGTGGAAATGATGCGGCGGCAGCTCGTTCATTTTCGGGATGTAGAGATACCCGTCGGGCTTATGCACCCATTCCAGCCGTGGCAGGAAGCGGTTCAGCTCCTGGTATACCTGCGAATCCTGCGTGAGAGCCCCGCCCAGTTTTATCCTGGCCTGCTGCTCCGCAAAACCCAGCTGCCGCATGGAGTTGACGATGTAATACACAATATCAAGCCCGCTCCGGTAAGTGTATTGCTGCTGCATCTGCAGCCTGCCGGAAGCGTAAATGGTCAGCGTAAATTGCTGTGCCGCCACTTCCACGTAAGCCACGCCTTCGGGGTACCAAATATCCCTGTCTGCCTGGTAAGCTTTCAGCAAAGCGGAGTGGGCATGTATCACCTGGTCTGTGGAGAATTCCTTCCTTAAGAAACCCAGCACATCCTTGTCTACCGCAAAAACATTCACCATCCCGAGGTCCTGAAGCGTATCGGTGAGTACGGCTTCGTGCAGCTTTTCCGGCAACACGGCCCGCAGGTAATCTTTTTTGAGCTGCGACTGGTAATGCACTTCCGGCACGAGCGTATTATCCGGCGAATCGAAGGCCAGCAGCACCTGTTTGAAAGCGGTAAACAGGAGCTTGTCCGCGTCAAATATATGTTCGATCATCTCCAGGTCCGCCAGCGCAACGGTCTTCGGCTGATAGCTATAGCTTTTCAGCGCCAGGAACTTCCTGCTCATCGGCAACATCACGGCATAACTGAACGTACCGGCGCCAATCAGCACCAGCAGGGTACAGTTGGTGAGGTCCGTCTCCAGCAGGGAGGCGTCGTCTATCGCGTATGTGGGTTGTATGGTATATGCCACGGGCATTGTAAAATGTTGATGTTTCAGGACACAAAGTCCGCACAATAATAAACAAAAAGCTCCAACGGATACCTCAAATTTGATAAAAAAGAACTGGGCTGTGTGATTCCGGGGCAGCGGGCTCAGCTTTTTTATCAAATTTGAGGTATCCGTTTCCGTACCGGCAGGAAATGCAAGGATGGACAGGCAAAGGAATTAAAACGGAAGATGGAAGGGCCAGTTACTTAAGGGAATACAGATGCCATGGCTGTCTCTTCGGCGGGGAGCTCAGCTTTTTTATCAAATTTGAGGTATCCGTTTCCGTACCAACAGGGAATGCAAGGATGGACAGGCAAAGTAATCAAAACGGAAGATGGAAGGGCCAATTTCAAAAGGGAGAATACATTAGCCTGTCCCCAGACACCAGCCAACCATATCCATCAAAAAAACCATCGCCCCTAACCCGGCATTATTAATACGGGAGCGGAGACGGAGAGTTAATTTTTTCATAAAAAGCTGTGCCCGCAGCCATGAGAAATACCGCCCAGTTCTTTTTATGAAAAAATTAAATCTCCGTTGGAGCAAAACTATTGAACATGGATGAATTTGATTTGGCCCTTTTGGAACCTGGAAATAAGGCAGAGAATCGCTTTTTCAATAACTTGCCGGACTTATTTTTAGCGGGGACCTGACATATGCAAGTTAACTTATCGTACAAGCAGATCATCACCATTGCCGGACCTATTTGCCTTGCGCTTATTCTTCCGCAGATCAATCATATGACCAATGCCGCTTTTCTTGGGCATCTGGGCGAGTTTCCCTTTGCGGTGAACGGTATTGCAGGTATTTATTATCTCGTGATGCATATGATCTCTTACGGGTTGAATAACGGCCTGCAGGTACTTTTTGCGCGCAGGGCCGGTGAAATGAACTATGGCGGCATGGGGCCGATATTTTCCAATGGTTTCTTCCTTGCAGTGATCTTTTCCCTTTTTGCTATCCTGTTCACCTATACCGTTTCCCCGGCCTTCTTTTCCGCCACCCTTCACGATCCCGCTATCAGGGATGCCGCTACCGGGTTCGTGCGTATCAGGATATGGGGACTTCCCTTCCTCATGCTCATGAGCCTCTGCAACGCGTTCTATATCGGTACCGGCAACACGCGGCTGCTGGCCATTACTTCCATTTTCCAGGAGATCGCCAATATCACGCTCGACTATGGATTTATCTTTGGCAAGCTCGGCCTGCCCGCGCTGGGACTGAACGGAGCGGCCTATGCTTCTGTGATAGCGGAGATGATCGGGTTTACGGCGGCATACTGCCTGTTGTTCGGACTGAGGTTTCACGCCAGGTTCAGGCTATTTGAGCGGTTCAGGCCGGAGTGGACGGCTATAAAGAACATCCTCACTATATCCGCCCCGCTGATCGTGCAGTTCCTGTTCAGCATCGGCAGCTGGCTGGTGTTCTTCATATTTATTGAGCACCTCGGGCAAAGGCCGCTGGCCGTGTCCAATATGATGCGGAGCGTGTTCGGGCTGTTCGGGATATTCACCTGGGCGCTCGCTTCCACCTGCAATACGATGGTGAGCAATCTTATCGGGCAGGGGCGCGAAGAAGATGTCCTGCAACTGGTGAAGAGGATAGCGGGAATGGCGTTCCTCTGCGCTGCGTCCGTCTGCCTGCTGATCAATCTTTTCCCTTACCAGTTACTGAGGATATATACAGACGATGCCACACTCATTACAGAGGCGATCCCCTCCATCAGGGTATGCACGCTGGTGATGCTGCTTTCAGCCATGACGGCCATTACTTTCAACGGGGTGACCGGCACTGGCAATACGCGCATCAACCTGCTGATCGAATTTGCGGCTGTGGCGGTGTACCTTACTTATTGCGTAGTGGTGATAGAAAAATGGCGGAGCGCGCTGCACTGGGCCTGGGGTGCGGAGTTCGTTTACTGGAGCGCCATGGGCGGCCTGGCCTGGCTTTACCTGCGCAGCGGGCGCTGGAAAGGGAAAAAGCTGGCTTAGCGTGGCAACCCGGTTTACTGCATTTCGTCCAGCATTTTTTTACATTCCGCTTTATAGGTTACATCATCCTGGAAGATAGGGCGGAGTCTCATCACCTTGTTCAGCACTTCCATGCTTTGCGTTTCCTGGTTGTTCTGCTTGAAAGCGATCGCAAGGTCCAGGTAATTGATGATGAACGAGGGTTTCAGCTGCATGCATTTTTCATAATTGGCGATAGCATCTTCCATAGTGCCGGGAGGAACGCCGCCGAATAATACTTTGGCCGCCGCTTTTTCGATGGAACCGAGGTTGTACAGGTCGAAGTTCCATTTGCCGATCAGGTGGTATACTTCGCCATAATCCGGTTTGAACTTCAGCGCGAGGTCTGCATACTTTTTGACTTCTTTCGCAGCCGCCACTTTTTCCTTTGCGCCGGAGATCTGCGCCAGGCGGGCGTAATATACGGCCTGGGCGTAATTGGCTTCCGGGTTTTCAGGTTCCACCTTCAATGCTTCGTAAGCATATACCCTGGCCTGGTCCAGCCATTCCTGTTTGGCGGCTTTGTCTTTCTGGCGGGCGCTTTCGCGGCTGCAGATCAGGCTGGACTGGATGAATGCAACAACATGGCCGGGAGATACCTGCAACAGTTCCTTGTATTTGGCAAGGGCTTCGGTTTCCTTCATTTGTTTGGTGAGCTGCTGTGCCTGGGCAAACAATTCTTCGGCGCTTTGGGCCTTTACGCCCAGTGCGATGCCGCAGATCATCAGCAGGAAGATGGCTTTCTTAAGCATAGGACTTTATGAATTTAAGGGTCACCAAAAATAAGTTTTCTCCCGGGTAAATAACAGTAAGGCTTCAATATTGTTTCTCAAGGCTCACCACGGAATAAGCCAGGTCGCCCCCGAAAGGTGGTGCCTGCTTCCGCAGCATAACTTTGGAGTGGGTCACAGCCGGGTACCGCTCCCGGATAGCAGCGGTGATGTTGTGCACCACCTGTTCCAGCAGGGGCTGCGGCATTTCCATCACACGGCAGGCAATGTTGTACAGCTCTTCATAGTTCACAGATTCTGCCAGCATCGACGGGTGCTCCGGCTCGGGTATGCTCACCTGGACGTCCAGGATAAAATGATTGCCCAGCACCTGTTCTTCTTTATACAAACCGTGGTAAGCAAAGAACCTGACACTTTCCAGCGCAATGGTCAGCATAATATAAAAGATAAAGGCCGGCCCGGAAAGGCATTCTGCCTGGCAAAGTTCAGCGCCGCGCAATGCGGCGGCCGCTCTCCTGCTGAATTCCTCCCGGCCGGCCTGTGATGAATATGTTCGTGCGGGTCCGGATAGCTGTCCGCGTTAGGTGGCGTTTCGCTGCCCCGGTCCGTCCGTTTTTATCAATGTCCTTTGGCAGACAGGTACCTTTCCGCATCCAGCGCGGCCATACAGCCGCTGCCTGCGGCCGTTACGGCCTGGCGGTAGATCTTGTCCTGCACGTCACCGCAGGCGAAAACGCCGTCTACGCTCGTCCTGGTGCTGCCGGGGATGGTTTTGATATAACCCTGGTCGTCCATGTCCAGCTTGCCGGCAAAGATGCCGGAGTTGGGCTGGTGGCCGATGGCCACGAAGAACGCGTTAACAGGTATTGTTTTTTCTTCTTTCGTTTGTGTATTGAGGATGCGTACGCCTTCCACCTTGTTCTCCCCGGTCACTTCCAGGGTTTCGGTGTTCCAGTACACCATGATGTTGGAGGTTTTAAGCACCCTGTCCTGCATCACTTTGCTGGCGCGCATTTCATGGCGGCGCACGAGCATATGCACGTTGGAGCAGATCTTGGAGAGGTAAAGCGCTTCTTCAGCCGCGGTATCTCCCGCACCCACGATGGCGGCTTCTTTCCCGCGGAAAAAGAACCCGTCGCATACAGCACAGGCGGAAACGCCGCTGCCGTTCAGGCGCTGCTCGCTGGGCAGGCCCAGCCATTTGGCGGAAGCGCCGGTGGCGATGATGATGGCGTCTGCGGTGATGGTCTTTTCTTCGTCAATTTCCACTTTATAGGGTTGTGCGCTGAAATCCACGGCGGTGGCCATTCCGTAACGAATGTCTGCGCCCATGCGGGTGGCTTGTTTTTCAAAGTCCACCATCATTTCAGGCCCCTGGATGCCTTCAGGGTAGCCGGGATAGTTTTCTACTTCGGTGGTGATGGTAAGCTGGCCCCCGGGCTGTATGCCCTGGTACAGGACAGGTTTCAGGTTCGCCCTGGCGGCATAGATAGCTGCCGTGTACCCCGCCGGGCCGCTCCCGATGATCAGTACATGTACATGCTCCTGTGGTGTTTTGTTTTCCATGCTGTTGTTTAATGCTGTTTTTAATGTGTTGGTGTTGGTTTTGATTTTATTTCGGAATAGTAATGGTTCTGTATGTTATGCTGTAGCCTCCCCAGTACCCGAGCGCTCCCTGTACGTTACCGAGTATACGCGTGGGTGATGAAAAAGGGTTGCCGGTGGATGTATACGCAAAATCTGCCGTGCGCCAGAAATCATAGGTGTTATGATCTATGTTGCAGAATTTCAGCGTCACCGTATCCCCTTTATCGAAGAAGCCGTAGTCGTCAAAGTTGATGCTCCTGTTCTTGTCCACTCCCGGATCCAGCGGTACGTCAAAGCTGGTGCCGTTTACCACCTGGTCGTCGAACACGGAGTTGAGCCCCGGCAGGAAGCGTTCGTCGTTCCTCGCGGTGAAATAACGGACGTAATTGCCTCTTTCCGGCGGGTCTGTCACTTTCACCAGTATCCTGGCGCGGCCTGTGTCGCTGCCGCCCGCGTTTTTCCACCACATGCTGTCCAGCCGGAGGCGTGGTTCAGGGATGGTGGTAATGGCGTGCAGCACTTTTCCTTCCGCCTCTATCCGCAACGTGTAACTTTTGCCGGCTTCGCCAACGAAGGCTGTCTGCAGGTTGGCCGTGTCTATCGTGTAGAAATGCAGGGCCACGCTGCCGGTAGTATCGGTGCTGTATTCACGCAACTGGTGAGTACGGGCGCCGTTGCTGACGGTGATGATGGCATCGTGCACGAAAGATTCGAGCAATTGCTGCGGGGTGATCCGGCTGAAGTAGTTGAGGCTCCTGCTTACACGCACCATGGGAAAGCTTCCCTGTTCAATGATCCCTTCCACTACCAGCAGGTCTTCGCTACGCTGCGGGTCAACTTTGATCTCTTTTTCACAGGCTGTTCCGGTTACTGTCAGAAAAACGAGTGTGAAGTATGCCTTTCGCATAAGTTTGCAAATATAAAGGGGTGAAAGGAATTATTCGAATCGGGAAGGGATCAATGGCCTCTATTCATTTCTATACGCCTATAGACGTAACTTATAGGTATAAAAAAACGCATCCCGCCTTCATAGGGCGGGATGCGTTTTATCCCAGATTCGAAGATTATAAGATAGTAGTATTAAACCAATTAACCCAGATAGGATTTCAGTGCGCCGCTATAGCGGGCTTTTTGCAGCCTTTTAATGGCCCGTTCCTTGATTTGGCGGATACGTTCCTTCGTCAAATCATACTTTTGTCCTATTTGTTCAATTGTCGCGCCGTTTTCACCATCCAGACCAAAGTACGCATTCACAATTTCCGCTTCGCGGGGGCTCAGGGACTTGAGCACGCGGCGGATCTCTTCACGCAGCGAATCCTGCATCACATCATCATCCGTCACATCGCCACCTTCCAGGAGGTCGCCCATGGCCACATCTTCCGCTTCGTGCACGGGTGCGTCGAGGCTCATGTGGCGGGTATTGCTCTGGAAGATATTGTTGATCTCTGACTCGGACATTTCGAGGATCTCTGCCAGCTCTTCCGTGGAAGGCTCGCGCTCGTTCTCCTGCTCAAATGCCATGTAAGCTTTATTCGCTTTATTGTAAGTGCCAATTTTGTTTTGCGGCAGGCGGACCAGGCGGCCCTGCTCAGCCAACGCCTGTAAAATGGACTGGCGGATCCACCATACTGCGTAAGAAATGAATTTGAAACCCTTGGTTTCATCGAAACGTTGTGCTGCCTTGATCAACCCTAAATTACCTTCATTGATGAGGTCGGAGAGGCTTAAGCCCTGGTGCTGATATTGTTTGGCCACAGAAACAACGAAACGAAGGTTTCCTGTAGTTAATCTTTCAAGAGCCCGCTGGTCGCCCATTTTAATGCGCTGGGCCAGTATGGTCTCTTCCTCTGGAGTTAACAAAGGGATCTTCGAGATTTCCTGCAGGTACTTTTCTACCGCCTGCGAATCACGATTGGTGATCTGGGTGGCAATTTTAAGTTGCCTCATATTTTAAAAGTATTGGTTTACGAATATTATATTAACAGCCGAAAGATAATTTTGTTGTAACATTAAAATGGTATATCTTACACGGTTGCGAAATTAGCCTGCAAAGATCGTGCTAATCCCCCACTCTTCCAAATTGCTAAAGATATGGTCAGGGTTGGGTTACGGATACCTGGGTAAGACGCTCGTTACATGTTCACTATCAATACCTGAGCACTTTCTGCCGAACAGTCTCTATGCCTGTTCACTATAACAAAGTACTCCATATAAACGAAATCTAATAGTGAATTCGTCAGTATTTCCGGGGGTTTATCTAAATTTTAACAATTGAAAAATATACACATTCGGATTAGCAACTTCTCTAATTTATCTAACCACCTATTGCAAATTTTTTAATGGATTTCAGGAGCGACACTTTTACCAAACCCACTCCGGCCATGCTGGAGGCCATGCTGAAAGCCCCCGTGGGCGACGATGTTTTCTGTGAAGACCCATCCGTGAATGAACTGGAAGCCAGGATGTCAGCACTTTTTGGCATGGAGGCGGCACTTTACTGCCCTTCCGGCACAATGAGCAACCAGATCGCCATCAAAGTGCACACCCGCCCGGGAGATGAAGTGATCTGCAGCCAGCTTGCCCACGTATACATCTACGAAGGCGGCGGCATCGCGTTCAATGCCGGCGCGCAGGTACGCGCACTGGAAGGCGACCGCGGCATGATCACAGCCGCTGATGTGGAAGCAGCCATCAATCCCGATGATGTGCATAAAGCCCGCACCTCCCTCGTATGCCTGGAGAACACCTCCAACCGCGGAGGCGGCTGCTGTTATGATTGGGAAGAGATCGAAAAGATTAAAGCAGTTTGCACCGCGTACGGCCTGCAACTGCACCTGGATGGCGCCCGGCTGTTTAACGCCCTGCTGTCTGCCGGGCAAACGCCCGCTCAATACGGCCAGGTGTTCGACAGCATCTCCGTTTGCCTCAATAAAGGCCTCGGCTGCCCCATGGGCTCCGTACTGCTGGGCAGCGCGGCTTTCATCAAAGAAGCGCGACGCATCCGCAAAAAGCTCGGCGGCGGCATGCGCCAGGCCGGCTACATGGCCGCCACAGGCATCTATGCGCTGGAACATCATGTGAACAGGCTGGCAGACGATCACGCACATGCCAAAATGATCGCCGCCGCACTGCTGGAACAGGCTTTCACCGGCCATATGCTGCCCGTGGAAACCAATATCCTCATTTTCGACGTGCACGGCGGCTGGACGCCTGTAAAATTCCGCGACTACCTGGAACGCGAAGGCATCCGCGTGATGGCAATCTCCCCCACACAGGTAAGGATGGTCCTCCATTTGGACATCACGCCGCAAATGGTGGAGAGAACAGTTGAAGTGATACGCACAATGGCATAACAGCCATAACTATACGAAAAAGCCGGCGCCTGTTACAGCGCCGGCTTTTTTATGCAGGTACCCGGTTAATTAGTCCTCAATACCATAATACTCCTTCACAGCATAATAATCGTCCGGGTCGGGCTTCGCCTTCTTACCGCCCGGGATGATCTTTCCGGGAGGCACGATGAAGATCTTCAGCTTGGTGAAGGTCAGCGGCAGGGCGTAAGGGGTCTTCTGATCCTCCGCCTTCATGACGCGCAGCGAAAAAATGTACTCATTCGATTGTTGGCCTCCGTAGACCAGGTAACGGGTGGCGTACGCCGAACCGGAACCAAGACCGGGAACAGGGTACCAGGCGGATGCCAGTTCGTTGGCGGGGTTATAATAGGCCAATATCAGGCTGGAGTCTGCCTTCGCCTGGGTCAGCCCTTTCAGAACGTAGTTCTCAGAACCCGTAAAGGTGCGCGCACCAAAGGTATAAGAAAGTACTTCGGCCGGGCCCTGCGGCCCCTGGGGACCGGGAACGCCCTGCGGGCCGGCGGGGCCTTCTTTTTTACAGGCAAACAGTGTAACAGCAAGTAACAGGAGCAATGCGGTTTTGGGGAATGTTTTCATCGTGTGAATTGTTTTCAGGATTTAATTTTCTGCCGCAAAGCTAATTCGCCCATGCCGCCCACAGGCGGGCCGGTTAACCATTGTATGGATCAACTTAACCGATAGGCCGTTTCACTGAAGCAGCCTGCTCTACAGCCGGGAATTACCCGAAACCCGTCTTCCTATAATAAAATTTCAATATATCGCCCGCTGATTTCCTTCTCTCCTGAATCTCCGCTATTTTTGCAGACCTTATTATGAACAGCATGGAACTTTCGAAGAATTACATCCCTGCCTCGGCAGAAGACAAATGGTACCAGTATTGGATGGACAAGCAATATTTCCGCTCCGTTCCCGACGAACGGCCTCCCTTTACCATCGTGATACCCCCGCCAAACGTAACGGGCGTGCTCCACATGGGCCATACGCTGAACGAGACCGTGCAGGACATCCTGGTGCGCCACGCCCGCATGAGCGGCTTCAACGCCTGCTGGGTGCCCGGCAGCGACCATGCTTCTATTGCCACCGAATCGAAAGTGGTGAACATGCTGAAAGATGAAAAAGGCATAGAAAAAAGCCAGCTGACCCGCCAGGAATTCCTGAAATACGCTTACGAATGGAAGGAAAAATACGGCGGCATCATTTACCACCAGATCAAAAAGCTGGGCTGCTCCGTAGATTGGGACCGCGTGACCTTCACCATGGACGACCATTATTACCAGGCCGTTATCCGCGTATTCGTAGACCTGTATAACAAAGGCCTGATCTACCGCGGCGCCCGCATGATCAACTGGGACCCGAAAGCCAAGACCGCCCTCAGCGACGAGGAAGTGGAATACAAAGAGATCAACGGCAAGCTCTACCATGTGAAATATGCCGTGGTGAATGCCGCAGGCGAAGCCACCGGCGAATTCATCACCATCGCCACGCAGCGCCCCGAGACCATCATGGGCGATACGGCGATCTGCGTGAACCCAGGCGATGAGCGCTATGCCCACCTCAAAGGCCACTTTGCCGTGGTGCCGCTGGTGAACCGCAAGGTGCCCGTGATCTTCGATGAATATGTAGACAAAGAATTCGGTACCGGCGCGCTCAAAGTAACGCCGGCCCACGATATCAACGACTATAACCTCGGCCTGAAACATAACCTCGAAGTGGTGGACACGCTGAACGACGACGGCACGCTGAGCGCCGCCGCAGTCGTGTTTGTAGGCGAAGACCGCTTCCGCGCCCGCAAGAAAGTAGTGGCCGCGCTCGCCGAAGAGGGCCTGCTCGTAAAAGAACAGGAATACACCACCCGCCTGGGCTACAGTCAACGTAACCCGGACACCGTTGTAGAGCCGCGCATCTCCACGCAATGGTTCGTGAAAATGGCAGACATGGCGCAACCCGCGCTGGATGCGGTTGTGAACGGCGATGTGAAGATCCATCCCGGCGACCGCTTCCTGGCCACTTACAAATACTGGATGGAGAATGTGAAGGACTGGTGTATTTCCCGCCAGCTGTGGTGGGGGCAGCAGATCCCCGCCTGGTACGACGATGCGGGCCAGTTCGTGGTAGCGGAAAGCCATGCGGACGCATTGAAATTGTACGCGGAAAAATTCGGCAAAAACGTTGAAACGCTCCGGCAGGACGAAGACTGCCTGGATACCTGGTTCTCTTCCTGGCTCTGGCCCATGGAGGTTTTCAACGGCATCAGCCAGCCCGATAATGCGGACATCAACTATTATTATCCCACTTCCGTGCTCGTTACCGGCCAGGATATTATCTTCTTCTGGGTGGCCCGTATGATCATGGCAGGCCTGGAATACAAGCACGAGAAACCCTTCAGCGACGTGTATTTCACAGGTATGGTGCGCGACAAGCTGGGACGTAAAATGAGCAAACAGCTCGGCAACTCGCCCGACCTGCTGGAACTGATAGAACGTTTCGGCGCAGACGCGGTGCGTTTCGGCATCATGATCTCCTCCCCCGCCGGCAACGACCTGCTGTTTGACGATACCAGCTGCGAGCAGGGCCGCAATTTCAACAATAAAATGTGGAATGCCCTCAAGTTGGTGAAGATGTGGAAACCCGCCGCAGACACCGGCGCACCCGTTCCCACATTCGCCGTGGAATGGATGGAGAACCGACTGAATGAAGTACATGCGGAAGTGGAGAAACTCTTTAAGGACTTCCGCCTCAGCGAAGCCCTCAAAGCCATCTACAGCCTCATTTGGGACGACTTCTGCTCCTGGTACCTGGAATGGATCAAACCTGGTTTTGAACAGCCCATCGACGCAGGTGTATACGAAAAGACCATCGGCTTCTTCGAACGCCTCGTACAGCTGCTGCATCCTTTCATGCCTTTCGTAACGGAAGAGCTGTATCACCTGCTGCGCGACCGCCAGGCGGGAGACGACCTGGTGATCCGCCAGTTTTCCGCACCCGCCGCCACACACCAGCCTGTGCTGGTAGAAGGCGCGCTGGCCAAAGAAGTGATCACCAGCATCCGCGACGCGCGCAACAAAAACCAGGTGAAACCGAAAGACACCATCGCGCTGCATATCGAAACACGCCATGAGAACGCATTTCACCGCATCGAAAGCATACTCGCCAAACAACTGAACACCCGTGAGCTGACCTACACCAAAGCCGCAGTGCCCGGCGCGGTATCGCTGGTAGTGGGCAAGGATAAGTTCTACATGGTAACAGATACCGTAATAGACCCTGCCGCGCAGAAAGAACAGCTGCTGAAAGACCTCGTTTACCAGCAGGGCTTCCTGAAGGCGGTAGACGCGAAGCTGGCCAACGAAAAATTTGTGCAGAACGCCAAACCTGAAGCAGTAGAAGCCGAGCGCCGCAAAAAAGCGGATTGCGAGGCCCGCATACAGGCCATCGAAGAAAGTCTGAAACTGTTATAATTTTAGGGCCCGTCCCGCGTTTAGTAAGCTGGACGGGCTTTTTTAATACCCTATGATGCAGAAACTATTTTACACGCTTTTGTTTTTCATTTGCTGCACCGCTGCAGCCAGCGCGCAGGTGAGAAAACCAGCTTCCTCTCAAAAGCCCGCACAGAAGCCGGCCGCGAAGGAAAAGCCGCTCAGTTTCCGCACTACCTGGGGTATTTATTTAAGCGATACGCTGCCGCGCCCGGAGGTGCTGAAACTCCTCGATTCCTCGCTGGTAGTGCGGGATCAGAAGAATAACAAATTCCCTGTCGTGTCTTTCGACTTCACTTACGAATCCAAAGAACCTTACCTGAACGATACCACGCAGCAGGTAGCATTTTACACCGAAACCACCGGCGATTCCTTCAAAAGCAACAAGCTCAGCCCGCTGTGGAGCAACAGGCTGAAAGAGACCGTGCAAAAAGGCGAAATATTATTATTCTCCAACATCGTGATCCGCTATACGGAAGACAAATATTACCGCGTTCCGGAGCTGCGCATCGTGGTGAACTGATCATTCCCCTTCCCCCATCAGCAAGCCCCAGGGGCGCATGTTCGGTATCCTGTCGAAGATAATTTTCAGCAAAGCCATCGCGGGTATGGAAATGAACATCCCTGCAATTCCCCATATCATACTGCCGATAAATACGCCCAGCAGGGTGATCATGGCGTTGATGGACACTTTGGAACCTACAATGCGCGGCAGCAGCACGTTTGCATCCAGCAGGTGAATGCCGAACATGATGAGCGCAGCCCACAGGGCCTGCGCGGGAGTGCCGGTCGTTAAGGTCACCAGCACCGTGACCAGTATCGTTACCACCATGCCGATGTAGGGAATCACGTTGAAAATGGCGCCCAGCGTGCCTAAGAGCACAGCGTACTTCACGCCGAGCGAGAGCAGCGCGATGATATAAAGCGCCGCCACTACGATCATTTCAATGAACAAACCCACTACATAACTTTTGATCACAACGCGCGAATGCGCCATCACTTCATGCACTTCATCCGCATGCTCGCGTTTGAAAAGCTTCAGCAGGAAGTTCATCAGTAACCTGCGGTAAAACAGCAGGAAAAACGTATACAGCGGGATGAACACGAGGAAGATCAGCACCGAAGAAACCGACGACACGGCGTTCATCACAAACTGGCTCACCGTGCTCACGCTTTTGGCGGCTGTTTCATTGATCCAGGCCACCTGCTGGTCCGAATCGATCTTGAATTTCTCATCGATCCAGACAGTGAGTTCATTAGCCAGCGTCATCATTCTTTTTTCCAGCACAGGCAGGTCGTTGAGGAAAGTGGAGGTTTGCCAGGAAATAAAATACACCATGCCGAGCATCGCCAGCACAAACAGCAGCACAGCTATGGTGGAAGCCCAGGCGCGGGAGAGTTTCAACTTTTCCAGCCCCTGCGCCAGCGGCAGCAGCAACACGGCAAAGAGGAAACCGAAAGCCACCGGCGCCAGTATTTCCTTCATGGTGCGCAATATCACCACGATCAGCACAAGGCTCAGCAATACGTGGCTCAGTTTGATGTAAAAAGGTTGTTTATTGGTCAATGGCTTCATAGACAGATTTTAAAAAGAAAACAATTGCTGCAATGGCACGATCAACTCAAACCGGTCTTTCCGCGAAGGATCGCCGGGATTGGTGTTTAGCAGGTAACTATAGCGCATCCCGAAAGTGAACGGCAGCACGTTGCCGATCTTGGTATCAAAGAAAAGCTCTCCCCCCGTAGATGCATAAGTAATATCCTGCCTGCTCCTGAAGTTGTAGGCGGAACTGTAATCATAAAAAGCATTGCCCCTGATGCGTGAGAAATACAGCAGGTTCGCAAATCCCCAATCCGGGTAAGCAATCGGGAAATGATAGTTGGCGCCCACTTTCCAGATATGCTCATAGAACGGTTTGCTGTAGCCTCTTGCGTACACGAAGTTGTCTGTAAACGAATACCGCAGCATAGTATCCCGCTGCTGAAAAGCGCCCTGCAATACGAGGCTGTGGTTGGCTGAAATGCCCGGCAGGTAAAGGTCCAGGCGGCCATACAACTGCTCTGCCTCCACATTGTTCACCGATTTGTTGTAGCGCACGCTCAGCGACTGCCCGAAGTGCGAATAGATGTTCTGCAATGCTTTGATGCGCTGGTTGGAGAAGCTCAATCCCAGGTCCAGGTACTGGATGTGGCTGTCGCGGAAGCGGTATTTGGAATTGCCCGCCCTCGTGCGGTTCACTTCATGGTAATTGCCGCTGACAGTGAGGCCGGTAAAATATTTCCCGGCGGAAAATGTAAGCGGGATGCTCATGCCGCCGAACCAGTCCAGCTCATGCCATTGCACCTGCACGGTATCATTTACGAAGAGGTAACGGTCCATGCGGTAATCGGCCCCGGTGCGCAGGTACGGGAAAAAGCCCGCGTAAGTGAGTTGCCCGCTGACGGCCGGGCTGTTTTCGTTGGTGTTGTAATACGCGCCTATGGCTGTTTGCAGCGTGCCCAGCACATTGTCGCCATAGAGGTACAGCCCGTATTCGGGATCGTTGATGCTCGGAATCCAGCTGTGAAAATTAAAAAGACGGTGTGTTTTACGGTATTTGCGGACCTCCAGGTTGCCGGCCGGCACTTTGTCCAGGATATTGCCTTCCTCGCCAAGATCAGGCTTTAACCACGCGCTGTGATGGTCCTGTTGCGGATCGAAGGGAGTACTGCCTTCCAGGGGTTTTTGCAGCAGTTTGTAGCCTTCTGAAGTGAATTCGCTGAAAATGATCTTATCGTTCTGCACGGCCATGTGGCTCATGCCGTTCGGGCGGTGCGTCACCTGCTGCACCGGGCCGCCATCCAGGGAAACGGCGTATACATTATCCGCGTCGCTGAAGGAAGCCTGGAAATAAACGGTATTGCCTTTGACGCTGGAAATGCCGATTGTAGGGGTTCCGAAGGGAATGAGCACTTTTATTTCACCCATCGATTCAAGGAGTGATAAATACCTGTCCCTTGCCGTATCTCCCGTGTCCCACTTGCTACCAACGGAAAAGCTGCCTGCATCGGGCAGGGGCGGATAAGATCTCCATTTGCCTTTGATAGCCCCGTCCTTCCCGGTTTCAAGAATATCCACCTTTTGCCTGATCAGCGCCATTTTCCCTTGCTGGTTGCGTATGGCGCTTATGATGTATTGATCGTCATCCGTGAATTTCGGGTAGGTGTAATACCAATTGCCCGGGTTGATCAGCGCTCCCTTCAATTGCCCGGTAGCTGCATCCAGTACCTCCAGGCGGTATTGCTGTTCGGGTGTTACGGCATTTACCACGATCATTTTCCCGTCGTGGCTCAGATCCGGTGAAAAACAGCGGCGCTCGTGCTGCAGCGTGGCGGCCCGGCCTGTTTGCCGGTCATATATCTTCACGACGGAATAATCGATCCTGTTCCAGCGGGGATTATAGCGGCTTTCTGTCCACAGTATTCTGTTGTTGCGGTAGCTGAAATAATCATCAAAACCAATACCGGGGCGGGCAACCAGCTCTTCCCGCCCGTCCGCATACCGGAGCTTGAAGGCGGGCAGTTGTTTGTAGGAATTATAGAGATAGATCAGGGTACTGTCGTCTACCGCGTACACATACCGGTAATTGGAAACAGTGCGGCCGGCGGGCGTGAGCGTATCGGCGGCTTCCTGCTGTTTGGGCTCCCAGGCTTTGCGGTAATGGTCCAGCGAAGCGGCGAAGAACGCGGCTGCGTTCTTACCAGTGCGGCGTTTCAGGCTCTGGCTGAAGGGGTAGAACACGCCGCGGTAGCGCACGGCATCGTCCGTTACGTCTTTCCAGAAATCCTTCCCGTCCTGCAACCGCCCGTAGCTGCTCATGAGGTAGCCGGTATGGTAGTGGTTGGGCATGTATCTCCTGTAAGAGCCGTTACGCACCTGCATGTAGCTGTATTTTTTATCTGCCAGCGTAAGCGCCCTGAACCCGTCGAAAAAAGCGGGCAACCGCCCCCTGCCCTGCAGGCTGAGCGCGGTTTCCATGGTTACCGCATCCCCTTCCCAGAACCAGTCCGGCACCGCTACGGCGTTGGCCGCGCCCTGCCCCAGTTCCCCGCCAAGGATGGAAAACAGCTTGCTCACGCCTTTCCGGAAGTTGTTGTTCTGCACCACGTGGCGGTATTCATGCAAGGCCAGCTGGTCCAGCCAGTTGATGGAACCAAGGTCGGTACTGTTGGGCGGCGGGGTGATAAAGAACTCGGACCGGAAAGGGCCCATTTGCACATACCCGTTGGCTTGCAGGGTTTGATGCTGGAGGATGATATTGACCTTTCTCACCCGGGGCCCGAGGCTGCCGGTGTTGTACCGGCTCATGTGCTGCACGAGGTCCGCCACCCGGCGGCCCTGCGCTTCCATGCCATAGGGAAAGATCACCCTCACCGTATCCGTATTCACCTGTTGCCACTTCTGGGATGGCGGGTTTCCGCCAAATAATTGGGCAGCCGCCTGGTTGGCTGTTAAAACGGCCACGGCAAGGCATAGTAGTCTTTGCATATAAGAAGGGTTAGACACCGGGAAACAAATTACATACAATTTTTTACTTTCATATCTGGGAGGCTGACGTTCATGTGACAACACACATTCTTCATTTTTCCGTATTTTTGCAAGATAAATCGTATCAGGACAATGGAAACAATCACCAACGCACCTATAAATCTTACCAGCGGCGCCATACAGGAGCTGCAGCGCCTCCGCGGGGAGGAAGGCTTCGACCAGAGCCAGTACCTGCGCATTGGCGTAAAAGGCGGGGGATGCTCCGGCCTTTCTTATGTGCTCGGCTTTGATGCTAAAATGGAAGATGACGAGGTTTACGACATTGAAGGCATTCCCGTAGTGATGAAGAAATCGCACGGACTGTACCTCCTGGGCATGGAAATCGACTTCCAGCACGGGCTGAACGCGCGCGGATTCACCTTCTCCAACCCGAATGCCACCTCCAGCTGCGGCTGCGGCACTTCATTCGCCGTGTAGGCGCAACAGGGAAATTACTATTATAAAGAGGCCGCCCAGGTATTGATCCCGGGCGGCCTCTTATGTTATTTTAACCCTTGTTTATTGGCGCTATCCTATATCTATCCTATAGCTATCCTTTATCTATCCCATACCCAACAGCCTTTGCTAAAATAATATCAAAAAGAAAAGGCCGTCCCGGGGTACGGAACGGCCTTCTGATATAAAATTTCCATTTGAGCTTACTTGCCCCTTACTAACGGGGGAGCTTTTTCGATCTTCACGGCTTCTTTCTCCTGGGAAAGCGTGTTCTTCTTATCGAAGTCCACCAGGATCGGCGCGGCTACGAAGATGGAAGAATAAGCGCCGGTCAGCACACCGATCAGCATCGCGAAGGCAAACCCGCGGGTTACCTCGCCGCCGAAGATGAACAGGATCAGGATGGTGAGGAACACCGTTACAGAGGTCATGATCGTACGGCTCAGCGTTTCGTTGATCGCGCGGTTGATCACTGTTTTGGTATCTGCGTTCTTGGTCAGGCGGAAGTTCTCACGGATCCTGTCGAACACGATCACCGTATCGTTCATCGAGAAGCCGATCACGGTAAGGATGGCCGCGATGAAGTGCTGGTCGATCTCCAGTGCGAACGGCACGATGTTGCGGCAGAACGAGAATACGATCAGCGTAACGAGCACGTCGTGCAGCAGTGAAACGATGGTACCGATAGAGTACTGCCATTTGTTGAATCGCAGCAGGATGTAAAGGAACACCACGATCAGCGAGAGGATGGTGGCTTTGATAGCGCCTGTCCTCAAGTCGTCGGAAATGGTGGGCAGTACGGTTTGATAGCCTACCAGGTATTGAGCCTGCCAGGTAGCAAAATCCAGGCTGCCTTCGTAGTTGGACTTGATACCGTTGAACAGCTTGGTGCGCACTTCATTGCCTGCTTCGTCGGAGTTGTCTTCGATCTTATAAGGCGTGGTGATGTTCAGTTGGTTGTTGGTACCGATGGTCTTTACAATGGTTTCAGATTCGAATTCCTTGTTCAGCGCATCATGAACGGCTTCACGGTTCACCGGTTTGTCGAAACGCACGGTGTAGCTGCGGCCGCCTTCAAAGTCCACCCCACGGTCGAAACCGTTGAAGAAAGTAGCGATACCCATTACCAGCACGATACCGGAGATCACGTAGGTTATCTTACGCATGCCTACGAAGTCGTAGTTGGCATGCCTGAAGATCCTGCGGGAAATGGGCGTGAAATATTCCAGGTGCCTTTTTTTGTTCGTCCACCAGTCGGTAACCATGCGGGATACGAGGATACCGCAGAACAGGGACAGCAGCAGACCGATGATCTGCGTGGTAGCGAAGCCCAGTACAGGGCCGAGGCCGAAGTAGAACAGGATGCAGGCGGTGAGCAGGGAGGTGATGTGACCGTCGAGCACTGGCGCGTAAGAACGTTTGTAACCGTCTTCCACGGCCTGCTGGTAAGTTTTACCACGGCTCAGTTCGTCCTTGATCCTTTCGAATATAATTACGTTCGTATCCACTGCCATACCGATGGTGAGCACCAGGCCGGCGATGCCGGGCATGGTGAGCGTGGCGCCCAGCGAAGCCAGGATACCTACGGTGAACAGCAGGTTGAGTATCAGCGCGATGTTGGCCACCCAGCCGCCGGTATTGAAGTACACCAGCATCAGGATGAAGATCACCACGAAGGAGATAATGAATGATTTGGCGCCCGCTGCAATGGATTCCTGACCCAGGGTGGGGCCTACCACCTGCTCCTGCACGATCTTGGCGGGGGCGGGCATACGGCCAGACATCAGGATGTTGGCAAGGTCGTCCGCTTCTTCGGTAGTAAAGCTGCCGCTGATGGAAGAATTGCCGTTCGGTATCTCATTGATGATGGAGGGAGCGGTGTACACCACGTTGTCCAGCACGATGGCTACATAGTTGAAGGTGCTGCGGTCGTCGGGATTGGTGGGCTTCAGCTGGCGGGTGAGGTTGCGCCAGTCGCGCGTACCTACGTTGTCCATGCTCATGCTCACTTCCACGCGGCCGTCCTGCCCGAAGTCCGAGCGGGCGGCAATCACCCTTTCACCGGTGATCTTCGCTTTCGGGCTGGCGGGGTTGATCTTCACGCCGAATATCTGTAAGGGCTGGGTGCGGTCTTCTTTATTGGAGGGGCCGTAGAGGAACACCAGGTCTTTCGGCATTACGGCTTTCACTGCTGGCAGTTCGAGGTAACGGCGGAAAGTGGCGGTATCTTTCGGAGCGATTTGGCCCAGCACGGAGCTGGGTTCAGGATTGATCTTGAATACCATGAAGAGCGGCATCTCTTTCTGGTCCCTTGCGAGGGCGAGGGCAGCGGAGTCGCCGGCTGCTACCTGTTTGCCGGAAGAATCTTTTGCCAGCAGGCTGGAAAGGGAACCGGTGGTATCAGGGGCAGCAGCGGGAGCGGCAGCTGCAGTGGCTGTACTGTCCTGCTTAACAGCGCCGGTATCTACCTTGGGAGCGTTGCCCAGGGAAGCTTTGATGGCTTCGTTCATAGGCAGCAGCACGCCGTCGTAGAAGGCCTGGCTGGTTTTGTATGTTTCGCGGAATTCGAGGTTGGCGCTGGCCTGGAGGTACTTGCGTACGCGGTCGGCATCGTCTACACCGGCCAGTTCCACGGAAATAATGCCGCGGTTCTCGTCCAGGTTGATGGAAGGCGAAGCCACGCCGAACTTGTCGATCCTGTTCTGTAATACTTTATAGGTGTTCTTGATCGCCGCGCGGGATTCGTTGCGGATAATGTTCAGCACCTGGTCGTTGGAGCTGTTGAAGGTGATCTGCTTCTGCTGCGCGCTGGCGAAGATAGAAGACAGTTTCCCGTTGGGCGCTTCTTCTTTGTAAGCTTCGCCAAACAGGGTCACGAAATCGGACTGGCTGTTCTTTTTACGCTCTTTGGCTTTGGCAATGGCTTTGTTGAACGCAGGGTCTTTCGACTGGCCTGACAGCTGGCGCACAACGTCTTCAACGCTTACTTCCAGCACCACGTTCATGCCGCCCTGGAGGTCGAGGCCCAGGTTCAGCTGCTTTTCTTTCGCTTTGGTATAGGTGGTAAACCAGGGAAATCCTGCAATCTCCTTGCCACTGGCGCTGTCAATCAACTGCTCCGAACGCATTTTGATGTAATCGTTCAGCGTATCCTTGTAAAAGGCTTGCGCTTCTTTGTTACCGGGATACTTCTGTTCTGCGGAGGGATACTGTTTGGCCACAAAGTCTTCGGCCTGGGTCTTTATCTTTTTCTCATAGTTCCGCACCACGAACGTGAAGGACAATTGATACAAAGAGATAAGGATCAGTGCGACAGCAAAAAATCTAACCAGTCCTTTTAGTTGCATTTTGTTTGATTATTAATATAAATTTTTTAAGAGTTGCAAAGATAGAATTTAAATTGATATATTAAAGCCCGGTAACAAACAGATCAAAAACCAATATCTGATTGGTTTTGAGCTGTATCCCGGCCTAAAAATTTCCTTCTATGGCGCAACAGTTTTTTCTGGCAGCTGCAATATTGGTTTTTTTTACGAACTGCCAAACTCCCAGGGCGATAATTTCTACCTCCATGCAAAAAAATACGGACGCATTCCTGGATTCACTGCTGAAAGCCAACGCTCAGCGCCTGGGCCCTGTCATGGCTGATCCGGCGGAATACCGGCTGCAGGTCATCTACACCCGCATCGACCGGAATGCCCGGAACCAGCCGGTTTTCACGGATTTCACCTACCGCCTTTCCCCCGAAACCTACTTCTACCCTGCTTCTACCGTAAAAATGCCCGCCGCGTTCCTGGCGCTGGAGAAGGTAAACCGGCTGCGGCTGGACAAATACACCCCGATGTATACAGACAGTCTGTCAGGCATTACAACAGCCGTAACGTCAGACAGTTCAGCGATCACCCTGCAACCTTCTGTAGCCCATTACATTAAAAAAATATTCCTCGTCAGCGACAACGACGCATTCAACCGCCTGTACGAGTTCCTGGGGCAGGAGGCCTTCAACCGTTCGCTATGGGAAAAAGGATACCCTTCCGTGCAGGTGCGCCACCGCCTCAGCATTGCGCTGCCGCAGGAGGCCAACCGCCTCACCAATGCCGTGCGTTTCGTGGATAACGGAAAAACCGTATACAATCAGCCCGAACAGCAGAGCAGCCTGCAATTCGCCCCGCGCGCGGATTCCCTGGGCAAAGCCCATTACGAGGGCAAAAAACTGGTGGAAGCGCCTTTTAATTTCTCCGAAAAGAACCGGATCGTGCTGGAAGACCTGCATAATATGCTGCGCAGCGTAATTTTTCCGGAAAGTGTAACATATACGCGCAGATTTCGTTTAACGGAGGATGATTACCGGTTTTTATACCGGTATATGTCGCAATTGCCCGCTGAAACAGACCGCCCGGTATACGACACCACGGAATTCCACCGCAACTACGTCAAATACCTGCTGGGCGGGGCTGATGCCAGAACGGAGCTGCCCGCGGGGTTGAGAATATTCAATAAACCGGGCTGGGCATATGGCTTTTTAACGGATGTGGCTTATTTTGCAGACTTTGCCAACAACGTGGAATTTATGCTGTCTGCCACCGTGTATTGCAATAAGGACGGCGTGATCGGGGACGATACCTACGACTTTGAATCTGTCGGCCAGCCATTCCTGAAAGAATTGGGCCGGGTGATCTACGAAGCAGAACTGAACAGGACCAGAAAATACAAACCGGACCTCCGGCGTTATAAGGTGACGTACGGGCCGGAAACACAACCGTAACCTATAATAAGTATTAAAACATTAAATGAAAGAGCGCATGGTAACTAAAAAGAGCCGTTTATGGGCACTCGCCGCCGTGGCAGTAGCAATTACCGGTTTTTCCTCCTGTCTGAAGAACAGCGATCCCACCCCTCCCGAACCGCAGACCATCATCGCGATCGTGAACGGCGTGGCCTCTCCCAAATACGGGCTGGACATTGCCCTGGACGGACAGAAGATCACTTCGCAGCCTATTCCCTTCGGTGAAGCCGTGGGCGACCGTTTCAGGCCGAACAATTATAAGTTCGATTTCAAGAAAGGCGGGGCAGACAGCCTGCTGACCTCCCTCACCGCCCGTTTCGACACCTCGCAGTACAACACGCTGATCGTGTATGGCGACCAGAGCAGCGGCATTGAGGCGTACAAGCTCCTGGAAAATTTCGAGAGCCTTTCCCGCACCAAGGCCAACGTACGTTTCTACAACCTGATGGCTGGCCCCGATGCGCTGGATGTATTCCTCGGCTCTACCAAAATATTCTCTTCCCGCTATTTCGCGGATTTTGAAGGCGGCGGATACTCCCAGTTCGAAGCCGTGGAGGTAGGCAACACCAGCATTACCGTGAAAACGGCTGCAGGCGCTGAAGTGGCTGTTAAGAACGATGCAGCGCTCACCGCTACAGGCGGCGCGTACAACATCTACCTCATGGGTGAAAGAGATTCCACCAAAGGCACTACCAAACCGGTGATCAAGATCGTCGGCTACCAGTAAGAAACGCTACACTCCAATTTATACCGAAGGTTCCGGGCACAAGTCCGGGACCTTTTTTCATTTTTTTGCAGTAGGTTTGCCGCGGTCAACCCAAAAAAAAATAACGTCTATGCAACTAGCCGAAAGATTAACACGGATATCCGTGCCGCAAACCATCAGGATGGCAAAGCTGAGCCGCGAACTGAAAGCACAGGGAATTGACATTGTGGACCTCAGTATCGGCGAACCTGATTTTGATACGCCCGAACACATTCGCGAAGCCGCCAAAAAGGCCATCGATGAAGGGTATACCCATTACACGCCCGTGGCCGGGTATGCGGACCTCAAGCAGGCCGTAGCCTACAAGCTGCAGCGTGATAACGGGCTCGAATACACGCCGGAGCAGATCGTAGTGAGCACCGGCGCCAAACAAAGCATCGCCAATGCAGTGCTCAGCATCGTGAACCCCGGCGACGAAGTGATCATCCCCACACCTTACTGGGTCACTTATTCAGAACTGGTGAAGCTTTGCCAGGGCGTGGTGAAATTTGTGCCCTGCGGTATCGAAGACAATTACAAGATCACGCCCGAGCGGCTGGAAGCGGCCATCACGCCTAAAACCAGGCTGTTCATGTTTTCTTCCCCCTGCAACCCCACCGGCTCCGTGTATTCCCACGAAGAGCTGAAAGGCCTGGCGGAAGTGTTCGAAAAGCACCCGGAGATATTTATCATTTCCGACGAGATCTACGAATACATCAACTACGTGGCGCCGCATAGCAGCATTGCCAGTTTCGGTACGCTGAAAGACCGTACGGTGATCATCAACGGCCTCAGCAAAGGTTTTGCCATGACCGGCTGGCGCCTCGGCTACCTGGCCGCCCCGCTGGAGATCGCCAAAGCCTGCGACATGGTGCAGAGCCAGTTTACCTCCGCCACCTGTTCCATCACGCAGCGCTGCGCCATCACAGCCCTGCGCGGCCCGCTGGATACGGCAAAGGAGATGGTGGCCGCTTTCCGCGAAAGACGCGCATTCATTTATGATGCGCTCAAAAACATCCCCGGCTTAAAAGTGAATGAGCCCGACGGCGCGTTTTACATGTTCCCGAACGTGAGCGCTTTTTACGGCAAATCGTTCGAAGACAGCACCGTGAACAATGCGGACGACCTTTGCATGTACCTGCTGCACAAAGCGAATGTAACCGTGGTATCAGGCAAGGCTTTCGAGCAGCCGGAGTGTATCCGCATTTCTTATGCCACCAGCATGGACCGGATACAGGAAGGCATGAAAAGAATGAAGGAATGGCTGGGCAAGCTGAAATAAGCAACCCGCTGAAAGATAGATGGATGGCGCCTTCCCGGGCGCCATTCTTATTTTAGTTCACCTGCATCGTATCCAGGTATTCCTGGTAGCGTTTTTTCACGTACACGCCAAGGTCGTAGGCGGTGATGCCTGCCAGGAAACCCGCATTGGGGCGGGTTTTATCAACGAAGGCGTAAAGGCTGTCGCCCGTCAGCGGGATGAAGCGGCCCACCAGGTCTGCATTATACATCTTATTTATCGCCTGCTCTTCCATAACGGTGGTCAGCCTGCGGCGGAAAGCCTCGTCCCGCGCTTTTTTCTTAAAATCAAATACCGATGCGATGGCGTTCAGGTTCAGGGCCACGCCGGGCAGGTGGTGGGTTTGGCCTTCTTTTTCATAAGCGATGCCCTTGTCTTTTTCCCGGGGCAAAAAGAGCATGAAGTTCTTCGGCTTGAGCTTTCGCAGCATCGCGGAATCTTCCGAGTGGTTGAAGTGCCGCACGTTAAATTCCTTCAGCTGGTAAACGCGCATGGGCGGCAGGCTGTCCCTTCTCAGGGAATCCTTTGCGGGTGTGAGAAAGCGCGGGTAAGGAAGGGTATCTTTTTTCAGATACTGCGCGGTGGCGGAGCTGCACCATACCGATGCGCCGGCCAGGACCAGGATACGGGGATTCATACCTTTAAACTAACCCAAACGGTTCTAAGGAAAAGTTAAAAGCCCGGCCGGGCCTGGTAAAGAAAAGTTAAAAACTTAAGAGCTGCCGGTGCAGGCTGAGCACCTGGGGTATCACCATCTGCTGCTCGTCGTTGTAGATCACGAAATCCGCCAGCTTCAGTTTGATGGCTTCATCCAGCTGCTTGTGCATGCGTGCCAGCACGGCATTGCGGTCCACGCCGTCGCGCTTCATCACCCGCTGAATGCGCATGGCCTGGGGGGCCGATACCACGATCACTTTGTCTACATGATGAAAAGATTCCGTTTCGTACATCAGGGCGGCTTCCTTGAGCACGTAGGGGCTGGTTTGCCTGCGGGCCCAGGCTTCGGAATCGCGGATGGTGGCGGGATGCACGAGGGAGTTGAGCACGGCCAGCTGCTCTTTGTCTGCAAAAACGATATTGGAAATGTGTTTGCGGTTGAGGCTGCCGTCTGCAAAATAGGCCGCATCGCCAAAATGGGCCCGTATCTGGGACACCAGCAGCGGGTCGTTCACCATGATCTCTTTCGCCGCATCATCCGCCGAATAAACGGGGATGCCGAGCAGGGAAAATATCTTCGCAACGGTGCTTTTACCGGAACCGATGCCTCCTGTAATGCCTATGATCTGCATATTTCAGCAAAATAATAAAAAAAGATCATCCGATTCGCGTCATTGCGAGGAGCTGCGCGGCTGATGTGTGTGGGGCGACGAAGCAATCTCAGGCACACGGGGGAGATTGCTTCGTCGCCCTCCCCGCAGGCCCGCGCGGCTCCTCGCAATGACGAAAAAAAAGAGAGAAGGAAATTTCCTTCTCTCTTCCATTATTTTTGGCCGAACCGGTCTTATTTGGTCTCAGCGGCTTTATTTACGGCCGTTGTGTACTCCATGCTCACGGCAGAACGCTCTACGGTGAAGAAAGTACCGGGGCTCACCTCGATCTGGAGGGTGTTGTTGTCATTGATCTTTTTCACTTTACCGTGAATGCCGGCAATGGTAACGATCTTATCACCTTCTCTCAGGTTATCGATGAATTGTTTTTGTGCTTTTGCTTTTTTGGTCTGCGGGCGGATCATGAAGAGCCACATCACGAGGATCATACCGCCAAAGAACAGCAGGGTGCCCATGCTGCCCATTCCGCCGCCTTGCGCGCCGCCGGCCGGGGGCGTCATCAGAAATACGTTTAATAAGTTGTACATCGTATGTTGTTTATTGATTTGAAGCTGGTAAAGTTACTATTTCTTTGCCACGATCACGCATTGGATCTTCGGGCCGCTGAACATGGGAGGATTGGTATTGGCCTGGATATACAGTTCTTTTTCGGTATATCCTTCCGGGCGGCCGTTGCTGTCGAACTTCACTTTCATATACCCGCTCTGCCCCGGTTTCAGCGGTTCTTTGGGCCATTCCGGCACGGTGCAGCCGCAGCTGGCTTCCGCCTTGGTGATCAACAGGTCCCGGTTGCCGGTGTTGGTGAATTTAAAGGAATATTCCACCACCTCGCCTTCCGTTACGTCACCAAAGTTATGGCTTTCCTTTTCAAAAGTCATCACCGGCCAGGTGCCTTTCGTGGTATCCATGGCATCTGTGGCCGTGGCGGGCTGTTTGCCGGACTGGCCGCCGCAGGCCGCAAGGGCCAGCGCCGCAACGAAAAACAGGTATAAGATCGGTCGCATCCGTGTGAATATTTATTATTTCTTATTACGGTCCGTTTTCTCCACCAGGTTTGCCTGCACCAGGTCTTTGAGGATATTGTCCAGGATACCGTTCACGAACTGCCCGCTTTGCGGCGTGCTGTAGGCTTTGGCCAGGTCTATATACTCATTGATGGTCACTTTCGTGGGAATGGTGGGGAAATACAGGAATTCGCAGACGCCCATTTCCATCAGCAACATGTCTACCGCCGCGATCCGCTCCGGGTCCCAGTTCTGGAGCTTCGGTTTGATCAGCTCCATGCAATAATCCTTTTTGTTGACCACGGTGGCCAGCAGGTCCCGCGCGTATTCCAGCTTTTCGCGGCTGATCAGCTGCAGGAAGTTGAACAGCTGCGGCTTGGAAAGGTAATTGCCCACCAGGATGCCCATCATATCCTCATCATCGCCCCAATGCAGGAAGCTGTCTTCCATATGCTGGCGGAACAGCTCGTTCTTTTCCAGTATGTGTTTATAGATATATTCGATGATATGCTTCTCGGAAGCCTTATCCCTGGCGGGTTCCGCGATATAGGTCTTATATACTTCCGTTTCCGTCAGCTGGTTGTAGAGTTTGCGGGTAAGGTCCAGGTCTTCCAGCCGGCGGAGCTTCCAGGTTTCGAGATTCACCTGGAACCCTTTGTCTCCCAGCACCTGGAAAACAAAATCGTTGCCCGCCACCTTGGTATTCACGGAAAGGTCCTGTTCGCTGGGCAGGTGCTTATTGGCCCTGGCCTGCGCGTCGGTTTCCGCATACTGGGCCACGCGGGCCAGTGTGTAGAGGATGTATGTGAATATCTGGCAGGTCTGGTCCAGCTTCTCATTGAGCAAACTTGTAGCAGTGCCCGGTTTCACCGTTTCCTGCTCCATGGTATCCATGGCATACAGCGTTTGCATTACTTTTACCCGGATGTTTCTTCTACTGATCATTGTACGCTTAGGAAAATGGCCGCAAATCTACTGTTTTACAGGGACTTTTTAAAAAATACTTCCCGGGGCCGGGCCTCCCGGCAGGCGCAAACTGCCACTGGAAAGGGGCCTGGCAGGTAAAAAATGAAAAAATGGCATTTCTTGACAGTCCCATTCCTATTTGCTTATCTTTGCTTCCTGCAAATTTGGCTCGTTGGCTTCCGCCCGGCGGTCAAACAGGCCGGTTGGCATAATCTTCGTTAAGGGAAAAACCGTCTAAAAACTCATTTCATCTTTTTAAAATAGAATCACAATGGCTAAAAATTTAAGTATTAAACCTCTGGCAGACAGGGTGATCGTAAAACCCGCAGCAGCTGAAGAAAAAACCGCAGGCGGCATCATCATCCCCGACACCGCTAAAGAAAAACCGCAGCGTGGTACGGTAGTAGCAGCCGGCCCCGGTAAAAAAGATGAACCCGTTAGCGTGAAAGTGGGCGATACCGTGCTGTATGGTAAATACTCCGGTACCGAGATCAGCCTGGAAGGCGATGATTACCTGATCATGCGCGAATCAGACATCCTGGCGGTTATCTAAGCCACCCTCCCCCGTTATCATTTCTAAACCACGACCAAAGAAAATAGTACAACTATGGCAAAGCAGATATTTTTCAATACAGACGCCCGCAACAAAATGAAGAAAGGCGTTGACACCCTGGCTAACGCTGTGAAAGTGACCCTGGGCCCCAAAGGCCGCAACGTAGTGATCGAAAAGAAATTCGGCGCTCCCGGTGTAACTAAAGACGGTGTGACCGTAGCAAAAGAAATTGAACTGGAAGACCCCATCGAGAACATGGGCGCCCAGATGGTGAAAGAAGTAGCCTCCAAAACCGCCGACATCGCGGGCGACGGCACCACCACCGCCACCGTACTGGCTCAGGCCATCATCGGCGAAGGCCTGAAGAACGTTGCTGCCGGCGCTAACCCGATGGACCTGAAGCGCGGTATCGACAAAGCTGTTAAAGCAGTAGTTGAAAACCTGAAAAGCCAGTCCGAAAAAGTAGGCAACGACAATAAAAAGATCGAGCAGGTAGCTGCTATCTCTGCCAACAACGACGCAGAGATCGGCAAACTGATCGCTGAAGCCATGCAGAAAGTGACCAAAGACGGCGTTATCACCGTTGAGGAAGCGAAAGGCACCGAAACTACCGTAGAAGTAGTAGAAGGTATGCAGTTCGACCGCGGTTACCTCTCCCCTTACTTTATTACCAACAGCGAAAAAATGCAGGCTGAGCTGCAGAACCCTTACATCCTGATCTACGACAAAAAGATCAGCACCATGAAGGACATCCTGCACATCCTGGAAAAAGTAGCCCAGCAAGGCGCTCCCCTGGTGATCATCTCTGAAGACCTGGAAGGTGAAGCACTGGCTACCCTGGTGGTGAACAAACTGCGCGGCACCCTGAAAGTTGCGGCAGTTAAAGCTCCCGGCTTCGGCGACAGGAGGAAGGAAATGCTGCAGGACATCGCTACCCTCACTGCAGGCGTGGTGATCTCCGAAGAGCAGGGTTACAAACTGGAAAACGCCGACCTCACTTACCTGGGCCGCGCTGAATCCGTAACCATCGACAAAGACAATACTACCGTTGTTGGCGGTAAAGGTGATAAAGAAGCCATCCAGGGCCGTATCAACCAGATCAAGTCGCAGATCGAAGTAACCACTTCCGATTATGACCGTGAGAAACTGCAGGAACGCCTCGCCAAACTGAGCGGCGGTGTAGCTGTACTGTACGTTGGTGCTGCCACTGAAGTGGAAATGAAAGAAAAGAAAGACCGTGTGGACGACGCCCTGCACGCTACCCGCGCTGCCGTTGAAGAAGGCATCGTAGCAGGCGGCGGTGTGGCATTCATCCGCGCCATCGAATCCCTGGATAAGCTGAAAGGTGACAACGAAGACGAGCAAACCGGTATCGCGATCGTAAAACGCGCTATCGAAGAGCCGCTGCGCCAGATCACCGAAAACTCCGGCATCGAAGGTTCCATCGTGGTACAGAAAGTGAAGGAAGGTAAAGCCGATTACGGTTTTAACGCCCGCACCGAAGTATACGAAAACCTGCTCTCAGCCGGTGTGATCGACCCAACCAAAGTATCCCGCATTGCCCTGGAGAACGCCGCATCCATCGCTGGTATGCTGCTCACCACCGAATGCGTGATCGCAGACAAACCCGAGCCTAAATCCGCAGCCCCTGCAATGCCGGGCGGCCACGGTATGGGTATGGATTATTAATCCTCCCGGGAATAAATTTTCCAAGTCCCGCCCTGGTAATCCACGGGCGGGATTTTTTTATTTGTAACTTTCTCCCCTTACCGCCCGTTTAACGGGTGTATTTTTGAAAAAATTTAAATTCAGGCATGTTATACCGGCGATTTCTGATTGTATGCATACTGGCGGTACAG
The DNA here is from genome assembly GCF_039655965.1 of Chitinophaga sp. YIM B06452. Classification (NCBI taxonomy): domain Bacteria; kingdom Pseudomonadati; phylum Bacteroidota; class Chitinophagia; order Chitinophagales; family Chitinophagaceae; genus Chitinophaga; species Chitinophaga sp. YIM B06452. The sequence continues at coordinate 687,839 of NZ_JAWLKY010000002.1, forward strand.
CTCACGCTCCTGGCTTCCTGCTCAAAGGACACGCCCAGCCTTGAATCCGCCTATGATGCGGCGATAAGGGATACGGACCTGATCAGGCGCTACCTGGAGATCACCAACCAGGATTCCGGCGCAGTATTCCATCCCAGCGGCCTCGTGTATAAGGTGCTGGACAAGGGTAACGGGAAAGACACCATCCATCTCAACCAGGTACCCGTTGTAACCTTCACCCGCCGCCTCCTGGGCGATAACAGGATCGTGGAACAGAGTCCTTTGCCTACCTCGTTCGACAACCGGCAGCTGAAAAACCATATTGCCGGCTGGCAGATCGGGCTGCAGCAGATCACCAAAGGGGGCCGCATCCTTTTATACATTCCTTCCGGGCTTGCTTTCGGGGACATCGGCGTGCCGGGCACCATTCCCGCCAAAGCCATCCTCGCCTGCGACGTAAGCCTCATCGATATTAAATAACCGGAAAAACATATGAAGAGAAACATTTTCGGCCTTACGGGCCTCCTGGCAATTGTATTGATCTTTGCCTGCAACAAAAAAGATGACGACACACCGCCCTACGACTACGACAAACAGGCAGCGAAAGACGAGCAGACGATCAAGGACTACATTGCCGCGAACAACCTGACCGGCTACGTGCGCGATACCACCGGCGTATATTTTAAAGTGCTGGTGCACGGCCAGGGCGGGGATACCATTAAACTGACAGACCGCTTCAATATAGACTACAAAGGTTTCCTGCTGAACGGCACCCGCTTCGATTCCGCCCGGTCGGTGACCTTCAACGACATGCGCCTGGGGCAGCCCGGCCTGATCGAAGGTTTTAAGGTGGGCCCGATGAAAACCACCAAAGGCGGCACCGTGCGTTATTTCATCCCTTCCGTGCTGGGTTACCGCGACCAGGATAAAGGCACCATACCGCCCAACTCCGTGCTGATCTTTGAAGTAAAGCTGAATAACTACTATTACTAGTTCAGACTGAATTTTTTATAAAAATGCCTGTTGCTCACTGCAACAGGCATTTTATATTACGGGGAAAATGTCCTACATTTAAGAAGACCAGAATCAAAGCAAGATCGCTTAATTATTCCCCGTATTGCATGCACAATGAACCGAGATACCGCACCCAATGCCAGGATCCGCTGGAACTGCAGTTCATGCAGATATTCCGCCGGCACGAAGGGAGGCTGCATGCCCTGGCCCTTAAGCTCACCAAGTCTGAAACATACGCCCAGGACGTGATCCAGGATGTATTTATCAAATTGTGGGAACAAAGGGAGTCATTCGGGCAGATCCGCAACATGGATGCCTGGCTGTACCGGCTTACGGAGAACCGGGTGATAGACTTCCTGCGCAAAGCTGCCGCCGACGAGCGCCTGCGGCAATCCATCTGGGAAGCCATGCCTGCCAACGCGCAGGCTACCGCCGCCGTGGTGGAGGCCAGGGAGTATCATCACATCCTGCAAAAAGCAATAGACCGCCTGCCGCCTCAAAGGAGGCTCATTTATTGCCTCAACCGCGAACAAGGGCTCAACTACCAGGAGATAGCAGAAGAGCTCAAAATATCGCGCCATACGGTCAAAAACCAGCTATCCACCGCCCTCCAGGCCATCCGCAGCTTCGTGGCCAAAACAGCGGGGCCGCTTTCGCTGTTCATTTCTTTGTATTGCTGAAAAATATTCCGGCTTTTTTTGAAGAAGATCCGCTTCCCTCTCGCTCCCATTCCCGCTGAAAAAAATTCCCTAACTTTTTTATTTCCCCGATAGGAACATTTTCCCGCTGCTTCGTCTTCCCGGTATATACACCAATACAACCGCGATGGAAGAACGGATACAATATTTGTTCAAAAGATACCGGGACAATACCTGCACCCGGCAGGAGTACGAAGAATTCTTCGCGCTCCTGCGCCAGAGCGCCCACGACGGCGCGGTGCGCGAGCTGATCCGCCAGGCATATGAAGCCGAGGCCGGCAACGCGCCCGCAGACGCTTATGTGGATGAGAACGGCCAGCTGGTAGTGCCTTTCAAACGCAACCGGGCCATTCTCCGCAAGGCGCTGGCATTGGCTGCCATATTTGTTGCCGCGGCAGGCGCCGCCCTGTGGCTCATGCCCCGGCAAAAGTCCGTACAGCCCACGCACATGGCCCGGCAGCACACTGCCCGCAACGAATACAAGCGCATCGTGCTGCCAGACAGTTCGGAAGTTTGGCTGAACGCCGCCAGCACGCTGGAATTCCCCGAAGATTTCGGGAAAAGGAGCAGGGAAGTGTACCTCACCGGCGAAGCCTACTTTGATGTGCGGCACGCGGTTGAAACACCTTTTATCATTCACACCGGCAAGGTTTCCACCACCGTGCTGGGCACCGCTTTCAACATCAGGGCCTACCCCGGCCGCAAGAGCGTGGTGGTGAGCGTAAGCAAGGGAAAAGTAAGTGTGAACTACGGCGAAGGCGCGCCCGCCATGCTTACCAACGGCCAGCAACTGAAAGTGGACGTTACAAGGCCGGCCCAAAGCGTGAAAAAGTTGCTTGTGGCAGATGCCGCGCCCTGGAAGCAGGGAAATCTCCAGTACGATGGCGAAAGACTGGCAGATATCATGGCAGACCTGGAAAGAGTATACGACGTGAAGATCACGATCATGCAGGAAAACCTGCGGGAACTGACGGTGAGCACGTCCTTCAGGCGGAATATTGGCGTGGAGCAGGCGTTACAGGTATTATGCAAATTGACCGACACCCGGCTGTCGCTGGCAGAAGGGGTTTATACAATACATTAACCAAAATCTAAGGATCATGAACCACCCGTGCACTCCTGCATCCGGCTGATTGTTACAAAAAGCAGAGAGCCGCTCCAATTGCGACCTGGCAGCGGCTCCTGTTTGCGTTGAATAATCCCTTTTCATGAATTATTAAACTTACCAAAGCTATGAATTTGTATGTAGAAAAAAGCAATTTCATTGCCCCGCTATGCAATGAAATACAGCCGCCGGCCCCCTTCTCCCGGCAGCTGGCATTCAAAAGGTGTATTATGAGGATTTCCATTCTGGCCATATTGCTCACAATCAACGGCTTACTCATGGCCGCCACCGGCCGCGGGCAGGATCTTAACAAGATCACCGTGTCCATCGACCTGCGGAACGCTTCGCTCAAACAGGCGTTCAAAAAGATCGAATCGCTGGCCGACTGCTCTTTTACTTACAGAACCCAGGACGTTGCAGGTTACAACAACATCACCTACCAGGCAACAGATATCCCCGTCAGCCGCCTGCTCGACGAGCTGTTGCGCACTACAGACCTGCGTTATGAGCAGGTAAACGCCAATATCGTCATCAAAAAGGGGATCGCTCCCCCGGTCCACGGCTCTTTTTCCGCCCGCGGAACGGTCGTTCCTTTTGATGGCGGTATCAGGGGCGTAGTGCGCGACGCAGCCGGCTTGCCGCTGGCTTTCGCCACCATCCAGATCGTAGGCACCACCAAAGGCGCTGTGGCAGACGAACAGGGCCGTTTTTCCATCAGCGGCCTGGAACCCGGCACCTACAAACTCCAGGCTACCGCCATGGGCTTTAAAGCCACCATAACAGAAGTGACCGTGGTGAATAACCAGACCGCAACCGCAGACTTCAACCTCGAAGGCGGCGACACCAATCTTTCCGAAGTGGTGGTTACCGCGCTGGGCATCACGCGCAGCCAGCGTTCGCTCGGTTACGCCACGCAAGGGGTGAAAGGGGAAAACCTCACTTACGCCAAAGACCAGAACGTGCTGGGCTCACTGGCAGGTAAAGTGGCCGGCGTACAGGTGGTAGGCTCATCAGGCGCCAGCATGGGCGGAACGCAGAAGATCAAGATTCGCGGCGTGAATTCTATTTCCGGTTCAGACCAGCCGCTGATCGTGGTAGACGGTACGCCTATCTCCAACGCCAACTTCGCGGAAAGCGACCGTGCGGATTACGGCAACCTTGCGCAGGATATCAACCCTGAAGACATCGAAGACATCAGCGTGCTGAAAGGTCCCACCGCATCCGCGCTGTACGGCCTCCGCGGGCAATACGGCGTGATCATGATCACTACCAAAAAAGGAAAACGCGGCGCCAAAAAAGTGAACGTGCAACTCAACAGCGCTTTCTCCATCGAAAAGGCCGCCAACTTCATGAAGCTGCAAAACCTTTACGGGGCGGGCTCCAAACAAACCTGGAACACCCTTGCCAACGGGCAGAAAGTAGTGCAGACAGACTGGGATGAAAGCTGGGGACCGAAAATGGACGGCACGCCCGTGCGCCAGGTATTCAGCTTCTACCCGCTCGATCCTGATTTCGGCAAGGAAACACCTTTCGTGCCGCACCCCAGCAACATCGAAGATTTTTATGAGACCGGCACTACGTTCAACAACGGCGTGAACGTAACAGGCGGCAGCGAGAACGCTACTTTCCGGCTGAGCTACAACAATACCAATATCCGCGGCGTAGAGCCCAACAGCTGGCTGAAAAGGAACAACCTCGGCGTAAGCGCTTCGCTTGACCTGACCAGCAACATCCAGGTGTCTACCAATATCAACTACGCCAACAACAGCGCCCAGCGACCATCGCAGGGCTCCGAGTGGGGTTCGCGCTACATCGTGCAATGGTTCCAGCGGAACATAGACATGAAGCGGATGAGGAATTACAAATACGCGGACGGCACCAACCTGCACTGGAACATCAATCCCCCGGCCACCGGCGGCAACGGCATAGTAACAGACTTTGAGCCGCAGTACTGGGACAACCCCTACTTCGACGCATACGAAAATACCAGCAACGACGGCCGCGACCGCTTCTTCGGCGATGTTGGCCTGACGTACAGCGTATTGCCCGGCCTCAAGCTGAGCGGCTTTGTGCGCGGCGATATGTATACGCAGAACATCGAAACGAGGATCGCATTCGGCAGCAGAAGAGTGCCTTCCTATACCAGCGCCAAATACCAGAACAAGGAGATGAACTATGAGTTCCTGGCGCAATACAATAAAACGGTCAACGACTTTTCCTTCAACTTCAACCTTGGCGGCAACATCTTTAACCGCAAATACAGCTTCGTGTCAGGAGCCACGGCGGGCGGGCTCTCCAGCCCCGGCTACTACAACCTTGCCGCTTCCATAGACCGGCCTGTGCTTAACTCCTACAAGCTGGAAAAGACCATCCGTAGCGCATACGGCATGGCTTCCGTGGGGTATAAGAACCTGTTGTTCCTCGAAGCGTCGCTGCGCAACGACAATACTTCCACCCTTAACGAGAACAACAACTCTTACTATTATCCTTCCGTATCCGCCAGCTTCATTTTCAGCGACGTGCTGAAATGGCAGCCCCTGAGCTATGGCAAGCTGCGGCTTAGCTATGCCCAGGCAGGGTCTGACGTGGGCGTGTTTGCCACTTCCGTGAACTACGGCGTGGGCGGCATTTACAGACCGGCTACCGGCGCGGCGGTGAATTCGCTGTTCGTGCTGGACGACCTGGTGAACCAGAACCTCAAACCTTCCTTTGCACACTCTTACGAAGCAGGTGTAGACCTGAAGTTCCTGGACAGCAGGCTGGGGCTCGATTTCACATATTACCTGCAAAAGAACAAAAACCAGATCATTCCGCTTGCCCTTTCCGGCACCAGCGGCTACAGCGGCACCATCATCAACGCAGGGCTGATCGAGAACAAAGGATTTGAAATAGCGCTTTCCGCTACACCCATACGCAGCAAGAATTTCAGCTGGAGCACCATATTCAACATCAGCGCCAACAAGAGCATGGTGAAAGAACTGGCGCCCGGGCAGACCGTTTACCCGCTTTATTCATCCACCTACTCCGGCGTGACCGCATACCTCAACGCCTACGTAGGCAAGCCCTTCGGCAGCCTCATCGGCAAAGCCTACCAGCGCGACTCCGCCACCGGAGCCATTCTGCTGGGGTCGAACAACATGCCGCTTTATACCGAAGCCACGCACAACTTCGGCTCCGTGCTGCCAGACGCCACCGGCGGATGGCAGAACTCCTTCACCTTCGGCAACTTCGACCTGAGCGCCATGATCGATTACCAGGTAGGCGGCATGTTCTTCAGCCGTTCAAGGATGCTGGCCGTTAAAACCGGCATGGCGGAAGAAACAGCGGCCATCAACGAAAATGGCAAAAACGTGCGCGATCCTGTGGCAGACGGCGGTGGTGTGAAAATTACCGGCATGAAAGCCTCCACCAAAGAAATGGTGACAGTGTTTGTGGAAGCGCGGCCTTATTACCGCACGACGTTAGGCACACACGTGTACGAAGAGTGGTTGTACGAAAGCGATTATATCAAGCTGCGGGAAATGAGGCTGGGATATACTTTCAGCAAAACAAAGCTGGCCAAACTTCCATTCAGCAGCATCAATGTGGCGCTGATAGCGCGTAACCCGTGGATGATCTGGCAGAAAGCACCCAAAGGCCTCGACCCTACGGAGCTTTCCAGCGGAAGCCAGAGCATCAGCTGGCTGGAATCAGGCCAGGCCAACACGGTACGTTCTTACGGAGTAAACCTTATCGTCAATTTCTAAAGCCACATCACCATGAAAAGAATATATCTTTTAGCAGGAATCACTTTCATCCTTGGGGCTTGCAACAAATTCGGCGACATCAACGTGAACCCCAACCTGCCCAGCCAGGCTTCCAACACGCAGCTGATCGCCAACGCGGAGCTGTTCCTTCCCGTGCTGGCCGAATCGCCGCAGGGGGAATACAATGCGCAATACCTTTCAGAAACACAGTATCCTAACCTTTCATTATACAACCAGGTTTCAGCAAACTTTTACAGTATTTACCAGGGCCCGCTGATGAACCTTGAGACCGTGATCAATTCCAAACAGCTGGACGCCAAAGAAGGCCCCATTGCCAACCAGCTGGCCGTTGCCAAGATCCTGAAGGCGTATTATTTCTGGCATATCACAGACCGCTGGGGAGATGTGCCCTATTCAGAATCGCTCAAAGGCAGCGAGAAATTCACGCCTGTATACGATACGCAGGCATCCATTTACAACAGCCTGTTCGCGCTGCTGAATGAAGCGGACAAATCCATCGTGGCCGGCAAGATCAGCAACGACATCCTTTTTAACGGCGACATGACCCACTGGAAAAAGCTTGGCAACACGATCCGGCTGCTGATGGCGCTGCGCCTCTCCCAGGCCAATGCCACCAAAGCCCGCGACGAGTTCAACAAAGCGCTCACCGCAGGGGTGATGACCAGCAATGCCGGCAACCTCGTGTTCCGCCACCTGCCTGAAGCCGCCAATGAAAGTTACTGGTACGACCAGGTTACCGACCAGAACCGTAAATGGTGGGCGCTCAGCAAACTGCTCGTCGGCAAAATGAAACCCGTTGGCGATCCCCGCCTGCCCGTTTATGGCGACCCGAACGTGGACGGGCAATATGAGGGCCTTGAATTCGGCGCGCTGGACGGTCTCAGCACCACGGCATTCAGCCTGCTGGGCGCAGAGATCCGCAAACAGGACGCCTCCGTTTACCTCGTAACCTATGCCCAGGCCCTCTTTGCACAGGCCGAAGCCGCCAAACGCGGGTGGATAGCCGGGGGCGATGCTGCCGCCGAGAATTTCTACAAACAGGCCATCGAACATTCCGTCCGCCAATGGAATAAAAACGACACCACCGGCTATGGCGCCATGATGGCCGCTCCCGGCATGGCCTATAATGCTGCCACCGCCCACGAGCAGATCGGCAACCAGCGCTGGGTGCACCTGTTCATGCACGGTTACGAAGCCTGGGCGGAATGGAGAAGGACCGGCTTCCCCGCCTTCAGCAAACCGCAGGGTAAAGACGTGCCTAACCGCCAGGGCTACCCGCCGGACGAGGTGTTCAACAACGCCGCCAATTACGCAGATGCGGTGAGCCGCCAGTTCGGCGGAGCCGGAGACGGCCTCTACGGCAAGGTATGGTGGGATCAATAAGTCTTTCTCTATCTGTCATATAAATGCGCGTTACTGCTTGCGGTAGCGCGTATTTTTTTTCACCGGAACAGAAGTGATCCCAAATCCCTTAACTTTGGAGATTAAACCTGTTTACAGTGCCACACGAGTGCATCTCCGTATTTGATATTTTCAAGATAGGCGTAGGTCCCAGCAGCTCCCATACATTAGGCCCCTGGCGCGCCGCCATGCGTTTCATCGATGAATTGGCCGAAGCCGGCAAACTCCCTGCCGTACAGCGTCTCAGCGTACTGCTCTATGGTTCCCTCGCCAAAACCGGGCATGGGCATGGAACAGACATAGCTGTTCAGCTCGGTCTTGCAGGCGAAGATCCCGTTACCTGCGATGTGAATGACATAGACGCGAAGATCGAAAAGATCCGCCGCGAACAAAAGCTGCGCCTGCAGGGGCAATACGAGATCACTTTTGATCCGCTGACAGATGTGGAATTCCTTTACGAGGAATCGCTTCCCTTCCACCCCAACGCGCTTACTTTCCTTATTACATTGCAAGACGGTGAACAGCTGGCATCCACCTGGTATTCCATTGGCGGGGGCTTTGTGGTGAAGGAAGGAGAAACTGCGGGCGGCGGCAAAAACAATGTGGACCTGCCTTTCCCGATCGATACCGCGCGGCAGCTGCTGCAATGGTGCATTAAAACAGGCTTTTCCATTTCAGAACTGGTGCTGGAAAACGAACTGGCCTGGCGCAGTGAAGCGGAAACCAAAGCCGGCATCTTGCAGATATGGGAAGTGATGCGCGACTGCATCTACCGTGGCTGCCATACGACCGGCGAACTGCCCGGCGGGCTGAAAGTGGGGCGCAGGGCTGCGGCGCTCAATACTAAACTGCTGAAAGGAAGAACATACACCAATTATAACAGCTGGGTGGAAGCCATCCGCGCAGGCGGGGAACATTTCTCCTACACGCTGGACTGGGTGAGCTGCTTCGCGCTGGCCGTCAACGAAGAGAATGCTTCTTTCGGCCGCGTGGTGACCGCGCCCACCAATGGCGCAGCAGGCGTGATACCCGCCGTGCTGCAATATTTCATCACTTTCTGCGATGGCCTGCATACAGAAAAGATCATCCAGTTCATGCTCACCGCTTCCGAAGTGGGCAGCATCTTCAAAAAACGCGCAACCATTTCGGCTGCTATGGGCGGCTGCCAGGCTGAAATAGGCGTATCGTCTGCCATGGCCGCCGCAGCACTCACGGAATGCATGGGCGGCAGCCAACGCCAGGTGCTGATGGCCGCGGAAATAGCCATGGAGCACCACCTCGGCCTCACCTGCGACCCCATCGGCGGCCTCGTGCAGGTGCCCTGCATTGAAAGGAACACCATGGGCGCCATCAAGGCCATTACCGCATCGCAACTGGCCCTCCAAAGCAATCCAGAGCTGGCAAAGGTTTCGCTGGACGCCGTGGTGAAAACCATGTGGGAAACCGCGCAGGACATGAATTCCAAATACAAAGAAACCTCGGACGGCGGACTGGCCGTGAATATCCCGCTCAGCCTGCCCGAGTGCTAACCATTCAATAATTTTCCAATTCCGGCGTTCCGTCATAAAGCGGAACGCTTTTTTTATTTAATCTGATGTTTCCAGTTACAAATAATAAATTAATATTATATTTGTAATTCTAAAACACATTCATTTATGCCATCCAGTCAGGAACTGTTGTTTATCGTAATTATTGCAGGCGCGGTAGTGCTCGTTATCTGGACCCTGAAAGACACCTTGAAAAAAGGCGAGAAGAAAGAAAAAGAAGAAAGGGAAAAGGCGCTGAGAGCCGCTTCAGGAAAAGCAGAAGGTCATGGCGACGTGGTGCTGCCCCTGCAGCTGCAGGCATATGAAAGGATCGTGCTGTTCGTGGAGCGCATTGCCCCGCAGAACCTGATCGGCCGTGTGAACCAGCCGGGTTTTACCGTGCTGGACATGCAGATAGGCATGGTATCGAACATCAAATCGGAATACGATCACAACGTTTCGCAGCAGATATACGTAACCGCGCAGGCCTGGGAAGCGGTGAAGACCGTGAAAGAACAGACCATTTCCATCATCAACCAGATAGCGCTGAAGCTCCCGCCGGACGCGCCTTCCATAGAACTGAACAAACAGATACTGGAACTGTTCATGCTGCAGCCGGAATCCCCTTCAGACATTGCGATAGAGATCATCAACGCCGAAGCGCGAAAGCTGATGCAACGGTAAAGGATAAACAAAAAAGAGACCATGCAGGTCTCTTTTTTTATAAGTTCTTTTCCCGGATCATTTCGTTCAGCAGGTACGTTTTCCCGTTGAACCGGATATATAAAGGCCTGCTGGCGTACCAGGGCCTGCCTTTCTCAATTTCATGCACCTGTATATGCAGGTGCGGCTCGGAACTGAAGCCGGAGTTGCCCACGCAGCCCAGCGGCTCCCCGATCTTCACCATATCCCCTTCTTTCACCATCACGCTGCCCATTTTCAGGTGGCCCATAAACACGGTGTAGTTATCTCCTTCGATCACCACCATATTGGTGTTCTTCGGGCCGCGGGTCATGTTCGGCGGGATGTTATCGGGATTGTCGCCATGAGCCCGCACCACTTTGCCGGAACACGGACTATACACTGTATCGCCGAAGATGGCGTAGTCTTCCAGCTTCCTGGAGAAAACAGTATTGGCCCGGTTGCCGTATTTGTTCAGCTTTACAATATCCATTGCATAAATGGCGCCGCGCAGGCTGAAGTGGAAAATATTGGTGGGCAGTCCCTTCCCTCCCTGTAAAACGAAATAACGGCCTTTTTTAAGCGGGAAATCAAGCTCAACGGTCTTGGGTACTCCCGTAGTGCCCGTAAAATATAAAACGCAGGCAGCGCCCAGTAAAATGGTAAAAATGAATTTTCCCCAGATGCTCCGCCCCCGGAGGGTTGTTTTCCGCCGGATGAAGAACCAGGCAGTGCTGAGCAGGAACAGTACGCCGAAAACATACTTCAGGTAAATGCTCAGGAACACCCACATGCCGTAGAGGTAAATGAACAAAGCCAGGAAAGCGGAAAGCACGGCGGTAAACACCAGGTCTGCAAGCGGTTTCCGGGAAGCCCGGTACATCAGGAATATACTCAGCGCTGCCAGTCCGATCGTTAGCGCCAATAACAAATACGTAATCATAGCCGGGCAACAAAATTTACCGCAATTTATCGTTTTTAAAGTAACATTGTAAATATGGAAAAGAAGATCAGGACGGATTCGGGAATAGAGATACAGCCATTGTATGCCACTCCCGTGCCGATGGATGAACTGCCCGGCAGCTTCCCCTTCACCAGGGGCATACATGCGTCCATGTACCGGGATAAACTGTGGACCATGCGGCAATACGCTGGGTTCAGCACCGCGGAAGAATCCAACAAACGTTACCATTACCTGCTGAGCCAGGGCGTTAGCGGCCTCAGCGTGGCTTTCGACCTGCCTACGCAGATCGGCTACGATTCAGACCACGCCATGGCCGAGGGCGAAGTAGGTAAAGTAGGCGTAGCCATCGATTCGCTGGAAGATATCGAAACCCTTTTCGCCGGCATTGAACTGGAAAAGGTATCTACCTCCATGACCATCAACGCCACTGCATTCATCCTGCTGGCGTTTTATATTGCGCTGGCCAAAAAACAGGGGGCAGACCTGCATAAGATCTCCGGCACTATTCAAAACGACATTCTCAAAGAGTACGCCGCCCGCGGCACTTTCATTTATCCCCCTCAGCCTTCCATGCGGCTCATCACAGATATTTTCGACTATTGCAGCCGGGAAGTGCCCAAATGGAACACCATTTCCATCAGCGGCTACCACATCCGCGAAGCGGGCGCCAACGCCGTACAGGAGCTGGCTTTCACCCTTTCCAACGGGAAGGCCTATCTGAAGGCAGCGCAGGCCGTCGGGCTGGATATCAACGTGTTTGCCAAACGCCTCAGCTTTTTCTTCAACGCGCATAACCACCTTTTTGAAGAAGTGGCGAAATTCCGCGCGGCGCGCAACATGTGGGCGCATATCACCAAAGAGCTGGGCGCCACCGATCCCAAGGCGCAGATGCTGCGGTTCCACACCCAGACCGGCGGCAGCACGCTCACCGCGCAGCAGCCGCAGAACAACATTGTGCGCGTGGCCGTGCAAACGCTGGCCGCCACGCTGGGCGGCACCCAAAGCCTCCATACCAATGGTTTCGACGAGGCCATTTCCCTCCCAACGGAAGCGGCTGCACGCATTGCGCTGCGCACCCAGCAGATCATCGGCTACGAAAGCGGTATTGCAGACACCGTAGACCCCCTGGCGGGCTCCTATTACGTGGAGGCGCTTACCAAAGAAGTGGAAACCCGCGCATGGGAACTGATCGGGAAGATAGACGCCATGGGAGGTTCCGTGAGCGCGATAGAACAGGGATTCATACAGGATGAAATCGCCCGCAGTGCCTACCAGTACCAGCAGGAGATCGAGAACGGCGAAAAGATCATTGTGGGCGTGAATAAATTCACCGTGAAAGAAGAAGCGGATACCGAAGTGTTCCGGATAGACGACAGCATCCGCAAACTGCAGTCCGAGAAACTGCAAAGCCTCCGCAGCCGCCGTGATAACGAAAAAGTAACATCCATGCTGGCCGCCCTCGCCGCCCGCGCGAAAACATCTGAAAATCTCATGCCCCTGGTGGTGGAGGCCGTGGAGAACTACTGCACCCTCGGCGAAATCGCGGATAGCCTCCGGAATGTATGGGGAGAATACAGGGGGATATAATTTGTTTATCTTGCAGCCAGCTTTATGACAACCATGAGTAGCATCCATTATACGCAATGCCCTGTTTGCGGGTCGGCAAAGATCGGCCAGGCGCTCACCGCCAGGGACTATACCGTATCGAAAGAAACCTTCGCGATCTGGGAATGCGCTGCCTGCACAGGCCGCTTCACGCAAGACGTTCCTACACTTAACGAAATAGGACGGTACTACCGTTCAGAAGAATATATCTCCCACTCCGAAACCCGCGAAGGGCTGATCAACCGCATGTATCACAGCGTGCGAAAGATCACCATGCGCTCCAAGCAGAACTGGGTGAAAACCGCCGCAGGCGTAAAACAAGGCAAACTGCTGGACATCGGCAGCGGTACCGGCGCCTTCCTGCATCACATGAAGCAGCTGGGCTGGGACGTTACCGGCCTGGAGCCCGATGCCGGCGCCCGCGAAAATGCGCGCAACCTTTACCAGCTCGAAACACGTAGCGTCGAAGACCTTTTCTCCCTCGCGCCTGCGCAATACGATTGCATCACCATGTGGCATGTGCTGGAACATGTGCACGACCTGCATGGTTACCTGCAGCAGATCCGCACACTGCTGAAGCCCGGCGGCGCGCTGCTGATCGCCGTGCCCAACTACACCTCCACCGATGCCCGCATATACGGCGCCGAATGGGCCGCTTACGATGTGCCGCGCCACCTCTACCACTTCTCTCCCCGCTCTATGGACATCCTGCTGCAGCGTCATGAGCTGAAGATCGTGCAAAAGCATCCCATGGTGTTCGACGCCTTTTACGTGAGCCTGCTCAGCGAAAAGAACAGCAAAGGCGGCAGCGGCCTGGCAGCCGGCGGCTGGAACGGCCTCCGCTCCTACTGGAAAGCCTGGCGGCATGTGGACAAATGCAGCTCGATCGTGTATGAAGTGAAAGTGTTATAAAGAATGCCATCAACATAAAAAAAAGACCGTCCCATCAAGACGGTCTTTTTTAATATCAGGACGCTTTTTTCAACGGCGCCATCTTCGCTTTTTTGGGATGCACCAGTTTCATTTCATCAATGAGGTTCTTTGCGCCGGCAAACTTGTCTACGATGAACAATACGTATCTGATGTCTACCATGATGTTGCGGCAGATGGACGGATCGTAGTTGATATCGCTCATGGTCCCTTCCCAGGTACGGTCGAAGTTGAGGCCGATGAGGTTGCCGTACGCGTCCAGCGCGGGACTGCCGGAATTGCCGCCTGTAGTGTGATTGCTGGCAATGAAGCATACCGGCATTTTGCCGTTTGCGCCGTATGGACCGTAATCTTTTTTCGCATGCAGTTCCCGTAATTTTTCAGGCACGTCAAACTCGTAATCGCCTGGTTTATATTTTTCCATCACACCGTCCAGCGTGGTGATGAAGTCGTATTTCACCGCGTCGCGGGGCGTGTAGCCGTTCACTTTACCGTAGGTGATGCGCAGCGTGCTGTTGGCGTCAGGGTAGAAACGTTTGTCTTTCATCACTTCCATCTGCGCGGCCATATAACGGCGTTGCAGGCGGTTGATCTCCGGCTGCAGCTCGTCGTAAGGTTTGTTCACAAAATCGATGTAACCGTTGCGCAGGCCGATCATCAGGCGGGTGGCAGGGTCTTTCCATACATCTGCCGCCACGCTTTTGTATGGCCTGTCGAGGAACGCGGCCAGTTTATCGTACGAGGTGAAAGCGGATTGGCTGTACATTTTGCCTGCTGTCGTTTTCCCGTCTTTATTCGTTTCCATCCAGATTTGGTAAGCTTCCCCGCCGATCTTGTTAGACGGCACCTCTTTGAAATAAATATCCAGCAGCGCCGTAGCCACTTCGCGGTCCACATCGTTGTTGTAGTTCTGGTATTGTGGTTTTACTTTGGCGAGATATGCCTGTTTGAGTGTTTCGTATTGCTCTTCTCCTTTCAGGCGCGTTTCCTGCAGGAGGGTGATGGCGTTATTGGCAAAGCCCAGCATTTCCACGCTGCGTATCAGTTCGCTGTAATAATCGCGTGCAATGGCGTAAGGCGCCTGGGTTTTGTAAAGATTGTTGAGCGAATCCAGCAGGCCGCTGTACGTGCCGCGATATTCGGCGTTATTCTTTACCAGTTGCTGAAAGCGCGCTTCATAGTCCAGCTTGCGCTGGATGCCGTTCGTCTGGCGCACGCCCTGCATCTCCCCGATCCATTTTTTCCAGGCATTGGCCGTGGAGGCTTGTTTGGCGGCATATTGAATTTTTATCTGCTCGTCTTTGCGCATAAACCCGTCGATCACTTTCAGCGCGGCATCGCGCATACTGACGCGGGCGGGGTCCTGGCCTTCCACGGTGAGCTTCATGGCTTCGGAGGGCAGGTATTCATTGGTGCGGCCAGGGAAGCCGAATATCATCGTGAAATCATTCTCCGCAATGCCGTCCAGTGAAATGGGCAGGAAGTGTTTGGGTTGAAGGGGAACATTGTCTTTGGAGTATTCCGCAGGCCGGTTGTCTTTCCCGGCGTACACCCTGAAAATGGAGAAGTCGCCCGTATGGCGGGGCCACACCCAGTTATCCGTATCGGCGCCGAACTTCCCGATGGAAGAGGGCGGCGCGCCTACCAGGCGTACGTCTTTGTATGTTTCGGTCACGAACAGGAAATACTGGTTGCCGTCAAAGAAAGGTTTGATGAGGGTTTCCTGCCAGGCTTCCTTTTTTGCATCGGCTTTGATCTTATTCAGGTTCTTGTCTATCGCGCTCTGGCGTTCGGTTTCGGTGAAAGTGGCGGAAACGCCTTCCAGCGCCGGCTTCGTCACATCTTCTATGCGTACGATGAAAGTGGCGGTAAGCCCTGCGTTGGGAAGTTCTTCCTGCATGCTGCGGGCCCAGAAGCCCTGGTCCAGGTAATTATGCTCAAGTGAAGAATGTTTCTGTATGGCGTCGTAGCCGCAATGGTGATTGGTAAGCAGCAGGCCTTTAGAGGAAATGATCTCCCCGGTGCAGAAACCGCCGAAGCTGACGATGGCGTCTTTCAGGCTGCCTTTGTTGACGTTATAGATATCTGCCGCGGTGATCTTCAGGCCCATGCCCTTCATTTCCTTTTCATTCAGCCGGCCTAAAAGCTGCGGCAGCCACATGCCTTCCGTGGCAAAAACGGGAAGATGGGCCAGGGATAATGCTGCTATCAATGTTAGCGCTGCGAATTTTTGCCTCATAAGATGGATTTGGTGAATCAAAGCGGCAATTTACTGATAACCGGAGGATTAACAAGGCGGTTGGCGCGCCGGTTATCACAAACACAAAGGCCGCACCGGATGGTGCGGCCTTTGCCTTATCGTTATCAACCGGTTGGTTTACAGGTGAATCGCTTCGCCGTAAGCCACTTCGATCGCGTCTTTCACGGATTCGCTCATGGTCGGGTGCGGGTGGATGGAGTTGAGCACTTCCAGGTAAGTGGTCTCCAGCGTGCGCGCGGTAACGGTCTGCTCGATGGCTTCTGTTACGTTCATGCCGATCATGTGTGTGCCCAGCCATTCGCCATATTTGGCGTCGAAGATCACTTTTACGAAACCTTCTGTAGCGCCTGCGCCTACTGCCTTGCCGGAAGCGCTGAAGGGGAACTTGCCCACTTTCACTTCGTAACCGGCTTCTTTGGCGGCTTTCTCGGTATAACCCACTGATGCGATCTCAGGCGTGCAGTAAGTACAGCCCGGAACGTTGTTGTAGTCGATCGGGTGGGGTTTGTGGTTGTATTTCTTTTCGCTGTAAGCGATGGCTTCCACGCAAACGATGGCTTCTTTGGAGGCCACGTGCGCCAGCGCCTGGCCCGGAACCATATCGCCGATGGCGTAAACGCCCGCAACGTTGGTAGCGTAGTAAGGATCCACCAGTACTTTACCTTTGTCGGTTTTTACGCCGAGGGTTTCAAGACCGAGCCCTTCGATGTTGGCGGTGATGCCCACAGCGCTCAGTACCACGTCAGCTTCCAGGGTTACTTCGCCGGTGGCGGTCTTCACTTTTGCCTTTACGCCGTTCTTCGCACCTTCAACCGCTTCCACGCTGGCGTTGGTCATTATTTCGATACCTTTTTTCTTGTAGATCTTTTCCAGTTCTTTGGAGATGTCTTCATCTTCCACCGGCACGATGCGCGGCATGAATTCAACGATGGTCACTTTGGTGCCCAGGGTGGCGTAGAAATAGGCAAATTCAACGCCGATAGCGCCGGAACCTACCACGATCATGCTTTTGGGCTGGGTGGGCAGGTTCATGGCCTGGCGGTAGCCGATCACGTTCTTGCCGTCGATCTTCAGGTTCGGCAGCTCGCGGGCGCGGGCGCCTGTAGCGAGAATGATGTGCTTCGCATCCTGAACGGATACTTTCCCGTCTTTATCAGTCACTTCTATCTCGCCTTTCGCTTTCAGTTTGGCAGTGCCCATGATCACATCGATCTTGTTCTTCTTCATGAGGAACTGAACGCCTTTGCTCATTTTATCTGCCGCGCCACGGCTGCGTTTGATCACAGCGGGGAAATCGACGGTGGAGCCCTCCACGGTTACGCCGTAATCCTTGGAATGGTTGATGTATTCAACTACCTGTGCGGATTTTAACAATGCTTTGGTCGGGATGCAACCCCAGTTCAAACAGATACCGCCCAAACTCTCCTTTTCTACTATTGCTGTTTTAAATCCCAGTTGAGAAGCCCGGATAGCCGCCACGTATCCACCGGGGCCGCTACCAATTACGATTACGTCGTATGCCATATTGCTTGATTTTTATAATAAAACTTGGCAAATGTAGCAAAAAAAAGTAAAGTTCTGCTAGTTGCGGCGGATAGATGACAATGGCCGGATACAGCCTTTTGCAAATGAAAAACGGCCCCCAAACCGGGAGCCGTTCCAATATTATGCTGAAAAGGTTTGCCTACCGGAGGTCCACCACTTCCACGTTGGGATATTTCTTCACGTCGAAGGTGAACAGGTCATCCTTCACGGCGCCGTTGGGCGTAAAATTGGTGATCTCGTAAGTGTAGCGGTTGCCGTTCTTTTCAAAAACCTTCATCCGGGCCAGGGTCTGGTTCTTCTTATCCACGTCTACCAGCACTTTGAAGAAGTTCTTGGATTTGTCGGTCGGCGTCAGTTCAATATTCTGAAGCACCTTGCCCTTTTCGGTGGTTTCACCGTTCAGGCGGTACAGGAAGTCTTTGTCGTAGAAGTTGGTGAAGATCTTGGCGGGCGTCATGCTGTTGTTGCTCTGGTCCACATTGCTGATCGTCACTTCGTTCACATCTTTGGCGTAGGTCCAGGAGGTTTTGTTGTCGCTGATGATCTCCTGCCCGTCCATGATCACTTTATACTTGGAGCCTTTTACGTAAACGGAGCCTTTTTTGGTGTCGCTCACGCTGTTGTTGGCGCCTTCCACCTTCAGCACGAAATTAGCGATAACAGATTTGAGGGATTTGAACCTTTTGCTCACGCCATCCAGCACTACCTTGGCTTTCGGATCGTTTTTGCCGGCGGATGAAGCCTGGGCGCTGGCGCCGAATACCATCCCGCACATGATCAAACCCGTTAATACCGTTTTCTTCATCATCATAAGTTTAAATGTTGTAGTTGTAGGGAATTAGACCAAATCTTATGCCGGTAAGTTTATACCGCCATGTTAAAGAAATGCAAAATTCGTTTTTTTCCTTCAAAAGAGGAAGCATGCAAGCTGGCCGGCGCAAATTATAACATACTGTTAAGGATTTCCTCGAGGTCTGCTTCGGTTTTCACATTCACGTCCCGCGCCTTGCTGCCCATGTTGGGACCTACGATCCCGGCGGCTTCCAGCTGGTCCATCAGGCGGCCTGCCCGGTTGTAGCCCAGCTTCATCCTCCTTTGCAGCAGCGAAGTAGAGCCTTGCTGGTTCTGCACGATCACGCGGGCGGCTTCTTCGAAGAGCGGGTCACGGTCGGCCAGGCTGAAATCCTTGCCTTCCATGTCTTTTTCATCGATGTATTCCGGCAGCAGGAATGCGTCAGGGTAGCCGCGCTGCTCGCCGATGAATTCGGCTACGCTTTCCACTTCGGGCGTGTCTACAAATGCGCACTGGAGGCGCACCAGCTCGCCGTTGAAGGAGATCAGCATGTCTCCCTGGCCAATGAGCTGCTCAGCCCCGCCGATGTCGAGAATGGTGCGGGAGTCTATTTTGGATGATACTTTGAATGCAATACGGGCCGGGAAGTTGGCCTTGATGGTACCGGTGATGATGTTCACAGACGGGCGCTGGGTGGCGATGATGAGGTGGATGCCCACGGCACGGGCCAGCTGCGCCAGCCTCGCGATAGGCATTTCCACTTCTTTGCCCGCGGTCATGATCAGGTCTGCAAACTCGTCTATCACCAGCACGATGAACGGCAGGTAGCGGTGGCCTTTCTGCGGGTTCAGCCTGCGCTGGGTGAATTTGCCGTTGTACTCGCGGATGTTGCGGGTGCCGGCTTCTTTCAGCAGGTCGTACCGCAGGTCCATTTCGATACACAGCGCGTTGAGGGTATGCACTACTTTCTTGGTGTCTGTAATGATCGCGTCTTCTTCTCCGGGCAGCTTGGCCAGGAAATGTTTCTCGATCAGCTTGTACAGCGACAACTCCACCTTCTTCGGGTCCACCAGCACAAACTTCAGCTGTGAAGGATGTTTTTTATACAGCAGCGATACCAGCAAGGTGTTGATGCCTACTGATTTACCCTGGCCGGTAGCGCCCGCCATCAGCAGGTGGGGCATCTTGGCGAGGTCCGCGATAAAATTCTCGTTGTCGATCTTTTTCCCGATGGCGATAGGCAGGTCCATCTGGCTGTGCTGGAACTTGTCAGACGCCAGCATGTTGCGCAGGGAAACGATGGTCTTTTTCACATTTGGCACTTCAATACCGATAGTACCGCGGCCCGGGATAGGCGCGATGATGCGGATACCCAGCGCGGAAAGGCTCAGCGCGATATCGTCTTCCAGGTTCTTGATCCGCGAAATGCGCACGCCTGCCGCGGGTACGATCTCGTACAGGGTCACGGTAGGCCCTACGGTAGCGCTGATCTTCTGGATGGAAATATCGTAGTTCTTCAGCGTGTCGATGATCTGGTTCTTGTTCTTTTCCAGTTCAGACGCGTCCTGCACGATCTTGTCGGAGCCATGGTTTTCCAGCAGGTCCAGCGCGGGGTATTTGTAATCCCGCAGATCGAGGGTAGGCTCGTATGGATCTGTGGGCACGGCTTCGCGCACGGGCACGATCTCTTCCACTTCTTCGTCAGACGGGTCTTCGTACACCGGTTTGATCTCGAAAGCCACTTCTTCTACCGCAGCGCTTTTCTTAGCGGGAGGCGGCGGCGTGTAGATCTCTGGCTCCGGTTCGGGCTCTTCCTCTTCTTCCGTAAGCATCAGTTCCGGTTCTGGTTCAGGCTCCGGTTCAGGTATGTGTGCAGGCGGAATGAAGGTGATGGCTTTGGGAGCGGGTTCTTCTTTTTCGATCAGCTGCAGTTCCTGTTCAAATTCTTCTTCTTCAACAGGGGGAATAACAGTGATGGGGCTTCCGTCCCCTTTCATCGCGTTGTTTTTTGACACAGGCGCGAATACGGGTTCCGGTTCTTCTTCCTCTTCATCCGGCTCGCCGAAACCGGCAAACGGTTCTTTCACCGGTTTGGGTTTCTTTTCCGGCCATTTGAAATCGACGTTGAACTTCCAGATGATCCAGCTGAGGCCGGCTACCACCAGCAGCAGGCCTGCGCCGGTCTTGCCGAGGAAGCCGCTCGTCCAGCGGTTGAGCGCATCGCCCATGGCGCCTCCCCAGGGAAAGGCTGATTTGCCGGTGAGGAATGCGAAGGTCATGCTGATGAACAGCAGCCCGAAAATGATGTATTTCACATTGCGCCAGAAGCGGAACACGCGGCGGCCTACAATGAAGTTGATACCAATAATGAAAAAGAAATAACAGAACAGGTAAGAGGCAATGCCGAAGCCTTTGAAGAAGAACCAGTGGGAAGTAAATGCCCCGAGGCGGCCCAGCAGGTTGTCCACTTCAATTTCATGCCGGAAGAGCACGGACGAAGAGTAGCGGTGCACTTTATCGAAATCTTCCTCCCAGGTGAACAGGTAGGATGTGAAAGCAATAAAGCAATACAGCGACAGCAGCAGGAAAAAAGCCCCCAGTACTTTGTGGGTGCGCTCGTCCTTTACCAGTTCCTTTACTTTCACTTCCGGCTCTTTGTCCGGCTTAAGCGTATCAGGATTGGGTAGCTGTTCTTTTTTCTTTTTAGGTTCTTTCTTTTCTGATTTCAGTTTGTTACCTGCCATAATCGAAATCAAAATTAACTATTGCCGGGGCAATCGCGGAAATTATTTCCGGAGCCCGGTAATTTGGCGCGCACCGCCGGTCATTTCGCCCGGCGCGGCCGGGGATATGGTTTGTGCAGGGCGGGTTATTTTTTAAGCACCCCCAGCAACAGCATTATCCACCCGGCAATAAATGCCAGCCCGCCGATGGGCGTGATCGCGCCGATGCCGCGCAGGCCCACGGTGTCTGTCGCTTTCAGGAGGGTGAGCACGTACAGCGAGCCGGAAAACAGGAGGATGCCTGCCAGGAAAAGCCGGCCGGCCCATACCAGCTGCGGCCCGGGCACGTGCGCATAGAGGATGCCTACTGCCAGCAAGGCGAACACATGGTAGAACTGGTAGGTAACGCCCGTCTGGAAGGTGCTGACGGTTTCGGGGGGAACGAGCTCTTTCAGCTTATGCGCGCCGAATGCGCCAAGGATCACTGCCAGTGCGCCCAAAAGCGCCGCCCATATGAGAAATGTTTTATGCATGCGGGATCAATTTATCAAAAGTTTCCAAAGATATTTCATCGTCGCTGATGATCACCTGACTTTGCTCATAAAAAGGCTGCCGTTCCATTAATTTCTTTTCCGTGAAGGCGGTGAGGTCTTCGGCGGAAAGGTCCTGTATCAGCGGCCGTTTGGCCTGCTTCCTTTGCAGGCGCTCCACCATTACGGGCACGGAAGGGTTCAGCCAGATGGTAATGCCGGCGTTGTTCATGAAGTCCATGGTATCCGAAAAGCAGGGTGTGCCGCCGCCGCAGGAGATCAGGAAACGGTCGTTGTCCAGCGCAAGCTCGCGCAGCACTTTGCCTTCCAGTTCCCGGAAATAAGATTCGCCTTTTTCGGCGAAGATCTCGGCTACGGGCATTCCTTCCCTTTCCACGATCACATCGTCCAGGTCGAAGTAAGGCAGGTTCCAGTGAATGGCCAGTTGTTTGCCCCAATAGGATTTACCGGCTCCCATAAAACCGAGCAGAAATACTTTCATGTTTGCGTTACTGTTTTCTTTCCCCTGCCGTCCAGGCCAGGCATAGGTTATCGTCCAGAATATATTGCAGGTCCAGGCAGGCGATCCGGTCGCCTTTCAGGAAATCGCAGGTGATGAAGCCGGCGTTCTGAAAGGGAAAGGATTGCAGCTGCATGTTGGCTTTGAAGTCGATCCCGCCCAGGCCGTACCATTTGAAGACCGCTTCTTTGGCGCTCCAGCAGATGGTTTGGTGCTGGAGCTTTTGTGCGGGCGACATGAATTCCTGTTCCCTGGGGGCGAGGAATTTATGCGCTATGCGGCCTATTTTGGGTTGCACGTTCTCAATATCGATGCCGACATGTTCCCGGGTGCTCGCGATGGCGGCGGCATAATCGCCGCAATGCGAGATGGAAAAATAATAAGGATTTCCGGGAATATAAGGTTTTCTGCTTTCGAGGATGCGGATCTCGTTCACGGGAAGGTCCGGAAACAGCTGCCGGAGGAGGTAGCGGCCGGCAAAGTGCTGGAGGCGCTTGTGGGGGTGGTGTACTTCGGGTTCTATGTTGACCACAGCCCGGAAAAATGCTTCTTCTTCACCAATTTTCCACACTCCCAGCTTCGTGGCGGGGTCAATTTGTATCGTTCGTATTAAAGCCATAAATTCGCCGCTATTAACCGCGAATTTAAACGGAAATACCCAACTGGCCTAAACCTAAACAAACCACATCATGATCTTGTCTGACAAAAGGATCTTAGAGGAAATTGAAAAGGGCACTATTGTGATCAGCCCATACGACCGCAAATACCTGGGTACCAACTCGTACGACGTGCACCTGGGGAAGTACCTGGCTACTTATGCGGACAGGGTGCTGGATGCCCGCAGGCATAACGAGATCGTGCATTTCGAGATCCCGGAGGAAGGTTATGTGCTGCAGCCGAATACGCTGTACCTGGGGGTAACGCACGAATACACCGAAACCCATGCGCATGTGCCTTTCCTGGAGGGCAAGAGCAGCACGGGCCGCCTGGGGATAGACATTCATGCCACTGCCGGCAAGGGCGACGTCGGGTTCTGCAACACCTGGACGCTGGAGATCTCCTGCGCCCAACCCGTGCGCATATACGCCGGCATGCCCATCGGCCAGCTGATCTATTTCGCGGTGGAAGGGGATATTGAAACGTTCTACAATAAAAAAGGCAACGCGAAGTATAATGGCAGAACGGTGAGGCCGGTGGAGAGTATGATGTGGAAGAATGAATTTTAAGAGATTCCAAATAGTGAAAAGCGGGCTTATCGGGCCCGCTTTTTTTATTATCATTATTCCAATGCTCCATACACCAATATCCTGAACTTCCGCACAAACTCCCCATACCAGGCATACGGGCTCACGTTTGTAAACACCAGCATGACCAGGTTCTCTTTTTTGTCGATCGTATACTCGGAACAATATGCCCCGCCCCAGGTCAGTGATCCGGGCGTAGCCTGGTCGCCGTAACGCGTGTCTTCGCTGATGATCTGGAGACCAAGACCAAACTTGTCATTGCGGTCCCATACGAAGTTATCGCCGATCTGGTTGCGGCCCATCAGGTCTACCGTTTTACGGGAAAGCAGCCGCACGTTATTGTAGCTGCCCCCGTTCAGGATCAGCTGGCAGATCTTCGCGTAGTCTTCCGCAGTGCACACCAGGCCCGCCCCTCCGAGGAAAAGGGTCTGTTTGCCGGCAACAGGAAAAGTACGGTTCTCCACGCTCATGCTCAGCGTGAACGGATCGTCCATCGTGCGCTTGGAATACAGCTCCACCAGCCGCTTCGCCTTGGATGGCGGCAGGTAGAAATAACAATCCTTCATGCCCAGTGGTGCGAAGATCCTCTCGGCGAAAAACTGGCTGAGGTTCCGGCCGGAGATCACTTCCACCACCCTGCCGGCAATGTCTGTATTGTAGCCATACGTGAATTTCTCTCCCGGTTCATGCACCAGCGGCCGCGCCGCTACCTGCCTGATGAGGGAATCGAGCGTGAGGCCTTCCAGGTCGCTGAGCGCCCCGCCGGGCACTTTATGTGATGGATGCTGGTAGGGAATGCCGGCGGTATGCGCCAGCAGGTGGCGGATGGTCACGGCTTTCTTCGCCTTGTGCGTGATGGCGCGGCCCGTGGCCTTGTCCACACTGTCCAGCACCTGCATGTCCCTGAACTCGGGCAGGAATTTGGAAACAGGATCGTCGAGGAAGAGTTTGCCTTCCTCGTACAGCATCAGCACGGCAATAGTGGTCACCAGCTTGGTCTGCGAGGCAATGCGGAAAAAGTCATCGGTGCGCACGGGAATCTTCTTTTCAATATTACTGTAGCCATAAGCCTTATGATGCACGATCTGCCCGTTGCGGGCAATGAACGTGACGGCATTGGGCGCATATCCCCTGGCAATGGCGTCGTTGAAGAAACTGTCTATACGGGCAAGCCTTGCGGCGGAAAAACCGGCTGCTGCGATATTGGCGGCGGGCTTCAGCTGTTGCTGGCCCCTTGCGGCCATTGCAAGCAGGGCGCCGGTAAGGAAAAGGAATACTGTTTTCATAAACGTGATTGATATCCGAAATATAACAAGGAATTACGCATAAAAAAAGGCGCCCTTTACAACCGGGCGCCTGTGCTTGATGAAATGTCGTGTATGCGTTACTGCAAAAGCCCGTCCATCAGGTGGTTGAACTCTTTTTTGTAGGTTTCATAATGCTCGCCCGTACCCGGACCGTTAAACCCGGTGTGCACCTCTTTCACTTTGCCGGCCTTGTCCAGGTAAATGGTGGTGGGGAAACCTTTGAGCGCGGTAAGCTGCGGCAGCGTTTTCTCCGTTTTCTGCGGGTCAGACGGCGTAACGCCGGTGATCAGCACGGGATAGGTCACATCGAACCGTTTGATGAAGCTCTGCACGGCTTTCTTCGATTTCCCGAAATCAGGCGTGCGCTCGTAGCACAGCATGATGATCTCCACGCCGCGGTCTTTGTTCTGCTTATACCACTGGCTGAGATAAGCGGTTTCATCCATGCAGTTGGGGCACCAGGAGCCGGAGATCTGCACGATCACGGCCTTGTTCTTAAAACGTTCGTCTTTGATCGATACCTTTTGCCCGTTCACATCAGGAAAAGTGAAATCCAGCGTGGCGCCGGTTTCTTTCACAGTGGCGATGGTGGTGGCATCCTGGAGTTTGGCGCTGCTGTCTTTTTTTGCGGCAAACTGCTCTTTGGCGGTAATGCCTGCAAAGAACACGCCGTTGCTGAGGGTGGAATCATTTTCCACTTTGGCGGTGAACAGGTATGCATGCGAGCCGTCGAAGGTGGATAATTTGAGCGTATCGCCATCCACAACGCCCTGCAGGTAACGGTAATCGCCGGTAGTGGTGAGATAGGTGCCGGTTACGGCGCTGCCGTTCTGGGAAAATTCACCGATGGCAAAGCTGCTGTCTTTTTTGTCAGGCGAAGTGAAATAAGTGGGCCAGCGGCCGGAAACGTTGAATTTCGGCGGGTTCGCGGCGGTAAAACGTTCTGCCACACCGGGCATGGCTTTAAACGTGATGCTCACGTCTTTGTCCGCCAGGTGGCGTATCCACAAGCCCTGCAGGCTGCCGTCAGGCTGCAGCGCGGTCCTGAATTCCGAATCAAAGAAAGGCATGCGGATGAAAACGGAATCTCCTTCCTGCCTGATATCATCCACCAGCATACGTTCGCCGGCGTTGAGGATATGGATGGATTTTTGGCCTGCGCTGTCTGCCAGTTCGAAGTTGAAGACGATATCTCCCCCGTCTTCCCGCAGCAGGTGCGCCTGCCAGGGCCCGGTAGCCATGGAGGCCTGTTTCTGCGCGCTGCATGCGGCCAGGCCGATCATGCAACCGATCATTAATCTTTTCATACTGTCTGTGTCTTTTTAAGCATAGTTTCTTGCGCCGAAAAGCAGGCTGCCGATGCGGACGAGCGTACTGCCTTCTTCCAGCGCGAGTTTATAATCACCGCTCATGCCGGTGGATAGTTCCCTGAATGTGCCTGCCCCCGGGAAATACTTTTCCCTTATCGTATCGCGGAGGGCTTTGAGGCCCGCGAATTCCCGGCGT
The DNA here is from genome assembly GCF_039655965.1 of Chitinophaga sp. YIM B06452. NCBI lineage: Bacteria > Pseudomonadati > Bacteroidota > Chitinophagia > Chitinophagales > Chitinophagaceae > Chitinophaga > Chitinophaga sp. YIM B06452. The sequence goes on from NZ_JAWLKY010000002.1 coordinate 713,937, forward strand.
ACCTGCGCTTCATCGTCCGTATTGCTGGCCATGCCCATGAGGCCGGTAATGCGGACGCCCGGTAGTTCCCCGGCCTGGTCCAGCAGCTGGAACACCTCGGTTTCGCTAAGGCCGAACTTGGTTTCTTCCGTAGCAATATGCACCTGCAGCAGGCAGTCTGTTACGCGGTTGTGCTTCAGCGACTGCTTGCTGATCTCGGCGAGCAGCTTCAGGCTGTCTACCCCGTGGATCATGCTTACGAAAGGCGCGATATACTTTACTTTGTTGGTCTGAAGGTGGCCGATGAAATGCCATTGTATGTCCTGCGGGAGAAGACCGGCCTTTTCCACCATTTCCTGCACATAATTCTCGCCGAATATGCGCTGGCCTGCGGCGTAAAGTTCCCGGATATCTTCAACGGGTTTGGTTTTTGATACTGCTACCAGCCTGGCATGGTATGGTTCAAGTTGCTGCAACACCTGCCGGTAGTTATTAAAATTCACTGCCATATTCCTACAAAAATAATAGACTTTAAGCATTTACAGCGCAGCCATTGGAAAAAGCCCAACAAATCAGCCACTATCTATGCAAAATATTCAACAATACCGGGGAAATGCTTGTTACCGTTAAATTCTGGAAAGGTGATTTTTTTACATCCTCATTTTAAAATAGGTTTGTAAACACCAACAATCTTATCCTAAAATAAATTTTACATGGAATTCCAGTTAACAGAAGAACACCTGATGATCCAGAAAGCGGCAAGGGATTTTGCCGTGAACGAGTTATTGCCGGGCGTAATTGAACGGGACGAGCAGCAGAAGTTTCCCGCGGAACAGATCAAAAAACTGGGCGAATTGGGCTTCCTGGGCATGATGGTGGATCCGAAATACGGCGGTTCCGGCCTGGATACCGTTTCGTATGTGCTGGCCATGGAAGAGATATCTAAGGTAGACGCCTCCGCCTCCGTGGTGATGAGCGTGAACAATTCCCTCGTTTGCTGGGGGCTTGAAACATTCGGTACCGAAGAACAAAAACAAAAATACCTGGTGCCGCTGGCCAAGGGCGAAGTGCTCGGCGCATTCCTGCTCAGCGAGCCGGAAGCCGGGTCTGACGCTACTTCGCAGCGTACGGTTGGGGAAGACAAAGGGGATCATTACCTCGTGAATGGCACCAAGAACTGGATCACCAACGGTAATTCCGCCAGCATATACCTCGTAATGGTGCAAACGCATGCTGAAAAAGGCAGCAAAGGCATCAACGCGCTTATCGTGGAAAAGAATACGCCGGGCATTACCATCGGCGTGAAAGAAAACAAACTGGGCATCCGTGGCAGCGATACGCACAGCGTGATGTTCCAGGATGTGAAAGTACCGAAGGAGAACCGCATCGGGGAAGACGGCTTCGGGTTTAAATTTGCGATGAAAACACTGGGCGGCGGCCGTATCGGCATTGCATCCCAGGCTTTGGGCATTGCGAGCGGCGCCTATGAACTGGCGCTGAAATATTCCAAAACACGCAAGGCCTTCGGGAAAGAGATCGCCCAGCACCAGGCCATCCAGTTCAAACTGGCGGATATGGCCACCCGCATCGAAGCCGCCCGCCTGCTGTGCCTGCGCGCGGCCTGGGAAAAGGACAATCACCTGGATTATACCCTCAGCGGCTCCATGGCCAAGGTATTCGCCTCCGAAACCGCCATGTGGGTAACCACCGAAGCAGTGCAGGTGCATGGCGGATACGGTTATGTAAAGGAATACCACGTGGAGCGCCTCATGCGCGACGCGAAGATCACCCAGATATACGAAGGCACGTCCGAAGTACAGCGGATCGTGATCAGCCGCAGCATACTGGGATAAACCCGGTTAGATGTTGGAATTTATCTTAATACGATTACCTTTGTTCCAGCATCAGTGGTTACACACCAAAACAATGTATGAAAAACATCAAGATCATTGAGGTCAAGTCCGAGATCGGCGCAGGCACCCGCGGCGCCAGCCTGGGGGTGGATGCCATCAAGATTGCCGCGCTCGATTTTATGAGCAATTTCTTTGTACACTTCCCTACAGAAGCAGTTGAAACAGAGAACAAACTGCTTTTTGAACCGATAGAATCCCCTTACGCCAAACGCATCAAAGGCACTTATGCCCTGTATGAACGTGTGAGCAAGGCCGTTTGCGATACCGTCAAACAAAACTGGTTCCCGGTGGTATTATCCGGCGACCACAGCACTGCCGGCGCCACCATTGCCGGGCTGAAGATCGCCAGGCCCAAAGCCAAGCTGGGCGTAATCTGGATCGATGCGCACTCCGACCTCCATACGCCTTTTACCACGCCGTCAGGCAATATGCACGGCATGCCGCTGGCCATTTCCATCGCGGAAGACAATGAAGATCACAAGGTGCACGACCTGGACGAAAACACCCTGCGCATGTGGAACAACCTGAAGAACCTGGGAAAGATATCGCCGAAGGTGCTGCCGGAAGACATTGTATTTATTTCCCTGCGGGATTATGAGAAGGAAGAAGAGCACCTGATCAAAAAGTACGGCATGAAGGTGTTCACCACCAACGAAGTGCGCCGCAAGGGGCCTGAAGCCATTGCCCGCTCCGTGTTCCGCTATCTCAGCGACTGCGAGTATATTTATGTTTCTTTCGATGTGGACAGCCTGGACGCGTCTATCTCCCGCGGCACCGGCACCCCGGTGAGCAATGGTTTGAGGGAAAGGGAAGCGGAAGACCTTATTTCGAAATTCATGCAGCACCGCAAGATCTGCTGCTTCGAGATCACGGAAGTGAACCCCACGCTGGACAGGGAGAACCTGATGGCGGAGATCGCTTTCAACATCCTTCAACGCAGCGTGAACGTGCTGATGATGAACTGACCTCATATTTTGTAATAGGCCATCAGCCATCCGATCACCTCGCTGTAGCTGCGGATGCCGTGCTTCTGGAGGTTGGCCTTGAGATATTGATCGTACAGCACGGCGGAATAATTATCTACCGGTCCTTCATATTGCTCGTAGAACCGGATCAGCTTCCGCACATCGTCTTTCACCCCGGGATTGGTCTTTTCCCACAACAGCCTTGCCAGGTAGCCATTCCGGCGGCCCAGCCGGCGGATGCTGTAAAGCAGCATATCAAAATTGGCGGCATAACGGAAACGGCTATCCGTTACCCTGCTAGCGGCCAGGTAACTTATAAAATTTGCATCTTCTTCCGGCGCAAAGCCCAGCTGGTGGGCAATTTCATGGCATGTCACAAAAGGCTGCTGGAACGGGGGAACGGTAGTGTTTACCTGTGCTTCATTCGTAAAAGGGTTGAGGTAACCGGTTACGCCCAGGTAGTTCAGGTATTCACCGAACAGGGACGATTTTACGGAAGCATGCCTGTATGCCAGCGTGGGAGCGGATTTAGCGAGGTCGTTGTAAGCAACGGCGGCCATCCTGAACATTTGTTCTTTATTGAGCGGCTGTTTTTCCATCTCCGCGTAGTCGCGGTTCACCAGCTTTACAAGCGTATCGGTAAGCAGGTAAAGGTCTGCCGTAGTATAGTCTCTCGTTTTAAAACCAAGATCGGCCACCATAGTGGTGCGGCGGTAATGCCCGCCCCAGAACAGCAGGAAAACGAAGTAGAGCCAGAGCAGGGAGGCAGCCGCTTTCAGCGTCATCTGCAACAGTTCTTTCCATCGGCCGCGAATGAGCACCCACAGGCATCTTAACAAAAAAATTATACTGATTACGACCCAGACGCAGTATATTACATCGCCGATGCTGAAAGGTACCCTTCCAGTCAGATTTCTTAACAACGTACTGATAAATTCGTACCACCTATGAAAGTAGAGCTTTGCCAGCCACCCGTCTGCCGCTATGACCCAGGTCAGCAAAAGTATACCCGTCAGGCTGACCGCGATTGAAATAATTTGCCTTTTTAGCTGAACCCTGGTTTCCATTTTAAGTTAAAGGACTATGCTATGATAGATGAAATGACCAAACGGGAGCTGAACACTACCCTATCCCGTCAATTATCGGTGAAAATACAGATAAATCACGCAGAGCGCATACACGGCGGAGACATCAACGAAACTTTCCTGCTGGATACATCAGAGGGCCGCTGGTTCCTGAAAATGAACGATGCGCGGAAATACCCGGGCATGTTCGAAAGGGAACTGAGCGGGCTGGAAGAGCTCAGGGCGGCGGGCGTCATTGCCGTTCCAAAACCTTTTTGTTACGGCACGGCGGGCAACAGGGCCTTCCTGCTGCTGGAATACCTCGAAAAAGGCAGCGCGGCGCCCGATTTCTGGGAGAGCTTCGCGGCGTCTATGGTGCGCCTGCATGAACACACGAGACCTTATTTCGGGCTGAACGACGCGAATTACATCGGTTCCATTAAACAATACAATACGCCGTATACCAACTGGGCGGTGTTCTATGCATTCAACCGGCTGATGCCGCTGGCGAAAATGGCATTTGACAGCTACAGGATAGACAGGCCGGTGATGCAGCAGCTGGAAAGCCTTTGCCGGCGCCTGCCACAGCTGTTTCCCGAAGAGCCGCCGGCATTGCTGCACGGCGACCTGTGGAGCGGCAACTTCCTGGTGGGCAGCAACGGCAAAGCCGTTATATTCGACCCGGCAGTGTATTTCGGGCACCGCGAAATGGACCTGGCCATGACGCGCCTGTTCGGCGGGTTCGACACGCGGTTCTATTACACATACCAGGCCATCCGCCCCCTGGAACCAGGATGGCAGCAGCGGCTGGGCTTGTGCCAGCTGTACCCTTTACTGGTACACCTCAATCTTTTCGGCGGGAATTACTTCAATGACGTGAAGGATGTGTTACAACAATACAATTAGGAATTCTGATGATTCTTCACGAACGCATACATCTTTTGTAATTCGGACTCGATAGTGGGATAAAGGTTGGTCACTTCCGTGGCGATCTCCTCCAGCATGCCGGGGATGCCGCTCAGCGCTTCTTCTTTTTCTTTTCCGGCCAGCTTATTGTCTTCCACTTTGCGCATGATTCCTTCCAGGGCTTCCATTTTGCCTGTTATCCAGGTGAGGCCCACCATTGAAAAGTTTGGTTTGATCTTGTGTACCTGGAATTTGAGTTTCTCCCAGTCTTTTTCCTGCGCCACTTTTTCCAGTTTTCCCATTTCCTCTTTGATCGTCATCACGAATATTTCGAACAGGTCGATAGCATAACCGATGTTGCTTTCATAGAGGGTGTTCAGGTATCTGACGTCCAGCGCCGGATGGAATTCGTAACCGCTTATATTTTGCACTTCCATAATAATTTCTGTTTCATCTTCATTGAGGTACTTGTTGAGCACCTGCAACAGCTGGTCTGGCGTATACGGCTTGGTAAGGATGTCCGTAATGCCGATCGTGCGCGCCAGCGACACCGTGCTGGGCATGGCCGCCGCGGTGGTGGCTATTACCGGGGTGGCCACGTTGGGCCGGCTTTCGTCTTCCCTGATCTTTTTCGCCAGTTCGAATCCATCCATGCCGGGAATGCGGATGTCCATCAGCACCAGGTCGTATTGCCTGGATTCGAGGAAATACAGCGCATCGGGGCCGTTGGTGGCCAGCTGGTAATTGATCTTGTATTTTTCCAGCAGGCTGATCACGTACTTGAGGTTCATCGGGTTGTCTTCCACCACCAGCACCTTCGCCTGTCCGAAATCGATCCTTGAGTACTTGTTTTCCATATCCGATTCCGTGCCCGGGGCCAGCGGCTTCCGGGTGTCTATGAACGGGAGGGTGAAGCTGAAGCAGGTGCTGTACTCCGGCCCCTCTTCCACCGCGATGTTCCCGCCCTGCAATTCTACCAGCTGCTTGGCGATGGCCAGGCCCAGGCCCGTACCGCCGTAGCGCTCGCGGATGTCTTTTTCCGCCTGTTTATAGTTCTGGAAGATCAGCTCCAGCTTGTCTTTCTGGATGCCGATACCCGTATCGCAGACCTTGAACCTGATCCAGAGCGCATTGCCCTGTACATTCTCAAGATACACTTTGATCGCAATTTCACCTTCTTTCGTGAATTTCTCCGCATTTCCTAACAAATTCATCAATATCTGGTTCAAAATCATATCGTCCCCTATCAGCAGGGTATCGATCTTTTTGTCCAGCTCCACGGTCACCTGCACGGGCCGCTGGGCCAATTTCAGCTGGAAGGTGTGTTTCATGCTCTGCACCAGGTCGCGCAGGTCAAATTCGCGGGGGTGCACTTCCTGCTTGCCGGCTTCGATCTTGGAAATATCCAGGATGTCCGTGATCAGGCCGTGCAGGATGCCCGACGAATGTTTTAATATCTTGATATATTCCTTTTGTTCGTCATTGAGGGTGGTTTCATCCAGCAGGTGGGCCATGCCGATGATGGCATTGAGTGGCGTGCGTATTTCGTGGCTCATATTGGCCAGGAATTCCTTCTGGGCGCGCTGGGCTTCCTCGGCGGCCTGTTTGGCCAGTTCCAGCTCCTTTTGGAGGATCTTCTGCGGGGTGATGTCCATATGAATGCCGACTCCGCCCACGGGATTGCCTTCGCGGTCGTAGATATTGCCGGAGCTGGCCAGCACCCATTTGCGGGTTCCGTCCTTCAGCACGATCTCCATATCATAGAGCAGGGCCAGTTTCTTTTCCACGCGGTAGCGGCGCAGGTTGCGGGCGTATTCGCGGTTCTCTTCAGGCACGAATACGTCGGTAATGTTGCGGCCCAGCAGCTCTTCTTCCGTGTAGCCGGACATGCGGCAGAAGCTTTCGTATACTTTGGTGATATTGCCCTCCAGGTCTGTTTCACAGAGGGCGGCATTGAGATTGTCGAGGATGACGCGGTATTTTTCGTCCGTGCGCTTCAGCTCTTCCTGCCACTGGCGGTGGCGGGTAACGTCCACGACCTGCCAGATGCTGCCGGCAAAACGGCTGCCGTCGAACACGGGGATATAGCTGACCTCGCGGATATGGCCGGTGGTGAAGGTAAGCTCCCAGCCGAAGAAAGGTTTTTTCTTCTTCCGTAACTCTTTCATTTTCAACTCAAAACTGGCAGGATCGCTGGTCAGTGGCGCAATATGGTCCACGAAGGGCTGAAATGCCAGGTTGATGATATTTCCCTTGTAGGGGAAGGTGTTATAACCCATGAATACGTCGTTGGCCCAGATAAAACGGTGTTTTTCATCTGAAACAAGTACGCCTGCATTGGTATTCTGGAGGTAAACTGAAATGGGAAGGGCAAAAATATCCGGCAACCCTTCTGGGGTGGAGGGAGTGGTCTTCAAAGAGCGTTTTTTTGTGCGGCCTATTCTACCTTTAGGTGCCATATCGTCTGGGGAATAGGGGGCTTTATAGGATTCCATAAGGCATCAAAAACAAAATTATCCGAGTACTGTGTGAAGTTATTAATTTTGATGGAAGTATCTATCCCTAAATATCTGACATTTTTATATATTTTCATATATAATACATGGTTGACAATCAGCAAAAGTAGGAAATTTTTGCTTTTGAGAATATTTGATTACCTTTGCATCCCTCTAAAAGTGAGGTTTTAGATATGAAGCAACTCCGCGAATTCGACATAGCTTTTGTAGGTCTGACGCCCGGAGTGCATACATTCCAATACCAGATCACTGACAGTTTCTTTGAGAACTATGGTCAGCAGGATTTCTCAAACTGTAACGCAACGGTAAAGTTACAATTTGACAAAAAAACGGGTTTTTTCCTGTTGAAATTCGAGGTGGGGGGTACTGTTACGGTAACCTGCGACCGCTGCGGCCAGCCTTTCGAGATGCAGTTATGGGATGATTTCAACCAGGTGATCAAGCTGGTGGATAATCCCGGGGAGATGAATACCGATGAGGATCCGGATGTTACGTATATCAGCCGGACCGAAAGCCACCTCAACGTGGCCGATTTTGTGTATGAATTCATCAACCTCAGCATCCCGATGCAGCGCATTCACCCGGATAAACCGGACGGAACCAGCGGCTGTGATCCGAAAGTGCTGGAGATGCTGGCTAAGATGAACAAACCGGGCGACGACGACACAAATCCGATCTGGAAAGGATTGGAGAAATTTCGGGACAATTAAACAAATACGTAGACAATTAAAAATTAAATAAGATGCCGAATCCTAAACGCAGACACTCGCAACAAAGATCAGCTAAGAGAAGAACGCATTACAAGGCAGTTGCTGACACTTTAAGCACAGACAGCGCTACCGGCGAAGTGCACCTGAGACACCGTGCTCATTGGGTAGAGAACAAACTGTTCTACAAAGGAAAAGTTGTTTTGGAAAAACAAGCCGCCGCTAAATAATAATTTTTACTAATTTTACACCCGAGCTAACAGACAAACTACAGTTCATGAGAATCGGGCTTGATATGATGGGTGGCGACTATGCCCCCGCAGAAGCAGTAAAAGGAGTACAGTTATTTTTAGATAGTGTGGCAACAGATGCGCACCTCGTGCTGATTGGTGATGAGCAAGCCTTAACACCGTTGCTCGAAGGCGCACAGTTGGACCAATCAAGATATACAGTTGTTCATTCATCCCAGGTTATCGGGATGAATGAACATCCTACCAAAGCACTCAAAGAAAAGCCGCAATCTTCCATCTCCATCGGCTTTCATCTTCTTCAGAACAAAAAGATCGACGCTTTCATCAGTGCCGGCAACACCGGCGCCATGATGGTGGGCGCTATCTATTCCATCAAACTTATCGAAGGCATCCAGCGGCCCACCATTTCCACCATTCTCCCCCGCGAGAACGGTTCTTTGGGTTTATTGCTGGACGTGGGCATCAATGCGGACTGCAAGCCGGAAAACCTGGTACAGTTCGCCATTCTCGGCTCCCTCTACTCCCAGTATATCATGGGCACCTCTTCCCCGAAAGTAGGCCTGCTGAACATCGGGGAGGAAGAAGGCAAGGGCAACCTGCTCGCGCAGGCCACCTATCCCCTGCTGAAAGAGAACACCCAGCTCAATTTCATCGGCAACGTGGAAGGCCGCGATGTGTTCAAGGAAACTGCGGACGTGATCGTTTGCGAAGGCTTCACGGGCAACGTGGTGCTGAAAATGGCCGAGTCGTTCCACGACGTGGCCGTTCGCCGCAACATCAAAGATGAGTACTTCGACCGGTTCGATTTCGAGCAATACGGCGGCACCCCCGTACTGGGCGTGGCTGAGCCCGTGATCATCGGGCACGGTATTTCCGGCGCCAGGGCCTTCTCCAACATGATCAACCTCGCCAAACAAATGATAGAAAGCAAACTGCTGGAAAAGATCAGGGAAAGCTTCGTGGTAACCAACGAAAGCTGATCATTTCACAGGCAGCTGAAAATATTAAGCCGTCCCGGTACAACCCGGGACGGCTTTTTTATGTAAAAATACCGGGAAACAGGTATATCCGTCAAACGGCAATAGCGCTAACTTAGCCCCGCAAAGGAAACCAACTTACAAACAACACCCACATCCGATTGACTATGAAAAAGATCATCTTCTTCTCCCTGATCCTGTTATCCGCTAACGCTTATTCCCAGGAAAAAGTAGAAAAGTACTGCGAACTGATCGCCACTGCCAAGCTGTTCAGCAACAAAGTGACCATCGAGGTAGACTTCGGGCAGGAAAAGAAATTCTTCGACTTCAAGGACTCCCGGATCAAAGACGACCTGGGCAAGGCAAAAAACTTCAATTCCGTGGTAGACGCCCTGAATTACCTGGGCTCTCTGGGCTGGAAGTTCGTGGACGCTTATCCCTTAAATGAAGGAAGCGGGTCAAAAGTGCTGCATTTTTTCTTTAAGAAAGATTTCCTGAAATCAGAGCTTACAGAAGCGACTGCCAAGGTTGACAGCAAATAAGAACGCCTGTTAAAGATTGCTCTGTCGCGGCTCCCGGCAACGACGGGCTTCTACTATGGCACCAGCGGCAGCCTTACGAAGAAAGTTGTGCCGGTTCCCGGCGTGGTCCTGAACCAGATCTCCCCGCCCGCCTGCTCGACGATATTCTTGCACATCGCCAGGCCCAGGCCGGTCCCGGAAGATTTGGTGGTGAAGTTGGGCACGAATATTTTCGGCTGCACATCGGCCGGGATGCCTGTGCCATTGTCTGTCACCTCCACGATCACGTGATCCCCATCGTCCTGCACGCTGATGGCCACGTGCCCTTCCTGCCCTTCAGGAATGGCCTGTATGGCGTTTTGCAGCAGGTTGGTGAACACGCGGTTGATCTGCGTTTTATCCGCATCCACCAGGTAGGGCTTTTGCTGCCGCTCGTAATAGATATGGCATTCGGGATTGCTCATATACAGTCCTGTAACGGATTGCAGCACTTCGCCGAGGGAAAACACCTCGTTGTTCACCTTCGTGATATGCGCAAAAGCGGCAAAGTCTGACGCGATATTGGACAAATGTTCGATCTGCTCCACCAGCGTGTTGGCCACGTTGCGTGAAAGCGCTTTTACATCCGGCGAATCGTTGGCGATGGCGCGTTGCAGGTATTGAATGCTCAGTTTCATGGGCGTGAGCGGGTTCTTGATCTCGTGCGCCACCTGCCGCGCCATTTCGCGCCAGGCCCCTTCCCTTTCGCTTTTGGCCAGCATTTCGGCGCTCACTTCGAGCTTCTGCACCATCTTGTTGTATTCAGTCACCAGCAGGCCGATCTCATCATCGTTGTCCCACTGTATCTGCTCGTTGTGCTGGCCGAGGTTTACGCTGCGCAGCTTGTCTGTTATGAGCGAGAAGGATTTCGTGATGGTATTGGAGATCAGCAGCACCAGCAGGCCCGCGATCAGGAAAATGAATGCATTGATGTTGATGAGCGCCACCAGGAAGGTGGATATTTGCTGGTTCAGCTCCGTCTGCGTAGCGAAATAAGGCACGTTGAGGTACGCAAACACGCGCCCCTGGCTGCGCAGCGGCACATAGCTGCTGATGTACATCATCTCCCCTATCCGCTCTTCCTGGATGTACTGGATCTTGCTGAGCCGGCTCAGCTGGAAATAAGCCACCGGGTTCATCGCTTCGGACAACAAACCTTTCTCTATCATCAGCGGCTGCGCAGAGAGCTGCAGCTGCCCGTCGGTATCGTAGATATTGATGTCCACATTATGTTCGCTGGCTATCTCCGCAATCTTGGAAGAAAGCTGCGAGGCAAAAATGGAATCGTATAACATATCCATTTCATCGAACTGGCGGAGGGTGTAGAATTCTTCTTCGATATCCTGCCCGATGCTGTGCACGGTTTTGCTCAGGTTTTCCGCGTTCTCCGCGCGGTAACGGCCGTAGAAGAACAGGATGGTAGCCAGGCCCAATGCCAGGAAAGCGAATACTACCGCGCCGATGATGGTGGTCTGCACTTTGGTGCGGATGCTCAGCTTCACCAGCGTTTTCAGGTTAGACATGCGGAGCCTTGCCTTGATGAGCAGGTCCAGCAGGCTGTACACGCCGATGATCAGCAGGAAGAGGCAGAACATGTAAGCGAACAGGGTGATGAACTCCAGGAAGCTGGCCACCTTCCGCACAACCACTACCAGCTTGTCTTTGGAAGCTTTATAATACAGCAGCGAATTGTTTCCCTGCTCTTCGAACACAATGTCCGCCCCGGGAATTTCCCTTCCGCCCAGCCGCGTTTTGAACGGGTAATTGCCGTGATTGTTCACCAGCACGCCTTTGTCGTATACGGCATAGGAATATTGATCGGTGATCTCCTGCCCCAGGTCGTCGCGGCCCGCGTCTATCAACAGTTCCGGGTACAGGCGGTCCGGCTGCGCGATCTCCGCTTCGGAGCGCACTTCGTAGAACAGGTAGCCTACGGGCAGGCCGTCGTAGCCGGTAAATTCTTTTTTGCCGATATAGCTGTAATCGCGGAAGCTGCGTTCGTCGTAGTACAGGTCGTTGCCTAATACATGCGAGAGCGTATTGCCCATGATGCGGCTTTGCAGCGCTGCAAACGGCAGGGGATCGCTGTTGTAAAGCGGCTGCCCTTCGGCATCGTAGGTATAGAACGATAAATTGAAGCGGCTGAGGTAACGCGAGAAATATTTTTCGCGCAGCATGGCTTCCAGGTTCTTTTTGTAATCGCGGTTGGGGCTGTTGAAATATTGGCGCACGAAAGCATCCTGCGTAAGCCGGTCCCCTACGTCGTTCAGCAGGGTTTCAATGTAAGGGTCGCGCTGTTTGGAAAGGTTTTCAGCTACGCCCTGTCGGGTGGTAAGCTCCTTTTGGTTGTTGTAGTAGATCAGCACCGCGGATGTGGTAACGGTCATCATCAGCATCCACATGATGAAAGGCAGTGTGGCGGAGCTGCTGGAGAAGCGCAGTTCCAGCAGGTCCAGTATCACCACGTAACCCAGCAGCCAGAACATCAGCACCACCGAAGCCCCGAAGTCGGGCAGGTTGAAGCGGAAGGCCAGCCAGATGAGCCCTACGATCAGCAATGAAATATATTTGGTGCGGTATTGGAAATCCGTCAGCTGGTTCAGCAGGTAATTCACGATCTGCGAGAAGAACAGGAAGGTAATAGCAATGAAACCCAGGCTCATGCTGCCGATCACGCTGTATTCATTCAGGCTGAAGAAATTGGTGACGTCGTAGGAGATCTTGGAATCTATCACGAGGCTGCGGATCAGGTCCAGCAGGAACTGCCCGGCGATGAACATGACGAGCCCCGCCGCGCCGATGATCAGCCATCCCTGCCAGCGTTTGCGCAGCACGGGCGGGTGAATGGTGCGCACATGCTGGCGGAAGAAAAGGATCAGCCAGAAAGTGAGCAGCACGTTGAGCGAGAGGTCGCCCAGGCTGCGGAATACGTCGTCCTTTGCGTAGATCGTGGGTTGAAAAAGGTTCAGCGCGCTGAGGTCTATCGGGAAAGGATAGAGATACGTCAGCACCCGGAAGCCGAACACCACTACGAGCAGGAAAAGGAATCCCCAGCCGGGCGCCAGCTTTTTGGCCAGCAGCGTGGCAAACAGGTTGATGAATATGAACACGCAGATGCAGCCCATGGTGAGCAGCAGTACGCTGACGAGGCTGGGCGAGGTGGCTGATTTGGCGGGATTGTAATGGAGGTAGAACAGGATGGTCCTGTTGATATCCAGCACGGGCAGGCCGGGCGGCCGGTTCTGGATGGTATATTCAGGACCGATGGCCGGCCGGCCGTAGAACGATCTGCCGAGGTAATCGTTCGTAATGGCAAACTCCTGCATAACAGGAATGAGCCCGATGAGATATTTGCCCGGCGCAGTGCGCTGGCAAAGGATCACGTAATGCCCGTTGGCCAGTTTCCTGAAAGTGACGCCGGGGAAAAAACCTTCCGCTACGGGCGGCTGCACGGTGTTGGTGCTCCAGAACTTCAGCCTGGGGCCATATTCCAGCGAATCGTAGGCGAACACGAAGAAGTTTTCGTTGTAGATGCTGTTCAGGGTCTTTTGATCGAAGTTCCCTTTGAAAAGGCTGTTCACCGTGGCCGTGTCTGCCGCCAGTTCCCGGAAAGCCTGCTGCCGGCTGCTGATGTCGCCTTCGAGGCTGCGCTGCACGCCGTGGGGGGAAGAATAATAACTCCAGTAGTTGTTGAACAGGAATGCAAAAGTGAACAGCCATGCCGCAATGATCAGCAGGTAGCCGTTCCGGAGGATAAAAAATCTTATTTCCCTGATATCGAGCATACGTTATTCGCCTTCCTTTATCTTGTTCCAGAGGCCGTCCATTTCGGTGAGGCTCATTTCATCGAGCCGGCGGCCATTTTGGGCGGCCATTTCCTCCATGAGCTGAAAGCGGCGGATGAATTTCTTGTTGGTGCGTTCCAGGGCGTTTTCAGCGTCCGTTTCCAGGAAACGGCTGTAGTTTACCAGCGAGAACACCAGGTCGCCGAATTCGGCCTCTATTTCGTTTTGATCGCCTCTTTCCACCGCTTCCCGCAGCTCGCCCATTTCCTCCTCCACTTTATTCCATACCTGCTCCCGGTTTTCCCATTCAAAACCCACCTGTTTGGCCTTTTCCTGCAAACGCATGGATTTCACCAGGGCGGGCAGTGCAACGGGCACCCCGCTGAGCACGGATTTCTTTCCTTCCTTGAGCTTCAGCTTTTCCCAGTTCTGCTTCACTTCTTCCGCATCGGCCACCTTCACGTCGCCGTAGATGTGCGGGTGCCGGGCCACGAGCTTGTCGCACACGCCGTTGATGACGTCTGTAATGGTGAATTGCTGCTGTTCGGAGCCTATCTTTGCATAGAAGACGATATGCAGCATCAGGTCGCCCAGTTCCTCTTTGATCCCTTTATAATCCTCTTCCGTAATGGCGTCCGCCAGTTCGTACAATTCCTCGATGGTGAGCTGCCGGAGGGATTGAAGGGTCTGCTTCCTGTCCCAGGGGCATTTCTCCCGCAGGTCGTCCATGATCTGTAATAATCGGCTGAAGGCTTGTTCCGGCTGCATAACATTTAATATTAATGATGTGGCGCTAAGAAGCGGTAAAATAATGCAATTTCAGGATATCCCCGCGGGTGGAAAAGCGGGGCGGCTTATTGTTAATTTCTTTTTCTTGGCAGAATAGCCAATTTAATTAGCTTTGCGGCCTTAGTAAAATCACAAAAGAAACGAATATGAATCCGAAACACGTGGCCCTCATTTCTGCTGAGCTGAACATTTCGATGAAGCAGGCTGAGAATACCATGAGCTTACTGGCAGAAGGCTCCACCGTACCGTTTATCAGCCGTTACCGGAAGGAGCAGACCGGCAGCCTCGACGAGGTGCAGATAGGCAAGGTAGAGGACCTGGGCAAACGCTACCAGGAAGTGGACGACCGCCGGGCATTCATCATCAAAACCATCACCGAACAGGGAAAAATGACCGACGAGCTGCTGGGCAAACTTGAAGCCAGCTGGGTGCTTACGGAACTGGAAGATATGTACCTCCCCTACAAGCCGAAACGCAAGACCCGCGCCATGGCTGCCATCGAAAAAGGCCTCGAGCCGCTGGCAGACCTGATCATGGCGCAGGAAGCCGGGGAGATCGATGAAACCGCCAAAACGTATATCAACGAGCAGGTAGCTTCGGCAGACGAAGCCCTGAAAGGCGCGCGGGACATCATCGCGGAAAGGATCAATGAGAACGCCGAGCTGCGCGACAAGCTGCGCAAGCTTTTCACGCATACCGCGAAATTCAGTTCCAAAGTGATCGAAGGAAAAGAAGCCGAAGGCGTGAAATACAAAGACTATTTCGAGTTTTCCGAAGAGCTGCACACCATTCCCTCCCACCGCGTGCTGGCCATCCTGCGCGCCGAAGCGGAAGGCATTCTTTTCGGCAATATTTCTCCCGATGAAGAAGAAGCCCAGGGCATCATCAACAAACAATTTGTGACCGGCAACGGCCCTGCCAGCCAGCAGGTCGAAAAAGCCGCCGCGGACGCCTACAAGCGCCTGCTGCGCCCTTCGCTGGAAAACGAAAGCCGTGCCGCCGCGAAGGAAAAAGCAGATACCGAAGCCATTGAAGTGTTTGCCGAAAACCTCCGCCAGCTGCTGCTCGCAGCCCCGCTCGGCCCCAAAGCCGTTATCGCGGTGGATCCCGGGTACCGCACCGGCTGCAAGACCGTAGCGCTGGACAACCAGGGCAATATGCTCGCGCACGACGTGATCTTCCCCCTTGAAAAGAACTACAAAGCCCAGGACGCCGAACACCTGCTGCGCAACTGGGTGAACAAATACGAGATACAGGCCATCGCCGTGGGCAATGGTACTGCGGGCCGTGAAACCGAGGACTTCATCAAAAAGATCGATTTCGGAAAAAAGGTGAATGTGTTCATGGTCAACGAAAGTGGCGCATCCGTGTATTCCGCATCCGAAGTGGCGCGTGAAGAATTCCCGAACGAAGATGTGACCGTGCGCGGTTCCGTATCCATCGGCCGCCGCCTGATAGACCCTCTGGCAGAGCTGGTGAAGATCGATCCCAAAGCCATCGGCGTGGGCCAGTACCAGCACGATGTGAACCAGAGCCACCTCAAGCAAAGCCTTGACCGCGTAGTGGTGAGCTGCGTGAACAACGTGGGCGTGAACCTCAACACCGCTTCAAAGCACCTGCTGGCGTACGTTTCAGGCCTCGGCCCTTCGCTGGCGGAAAACATCGTGAAATACCGCAAAGAGAACGGCGCTTTCAAAAACCGGCAGGAACTGAAAAAAGTAACCCGTCTCGGCGAAAAAGCATTCGAGCAGTGCGCGGGCTTCCTCCGCATCGAGAATGGCGACAACCCGCTGGATAATTCCGCCGTGCACCCTGAACGTTATCCTGTAGTGGAAGCCATCGCGGCAGGGCAAAAATGCACCGTGTCAGAACTGATCGGCCGCAACGAGCTGCGCAAACAGGTGAACATCAAAGAATACATCAGCGAAGAAGTAGGCCAGCTCACGCTGGAAGACATCCTCAAAGAACTGGCCAAGCCCAGCCGCGACCCCCGCGACGAGATCGCCATCTTTGAATATGCCGAAGGCATCAAGACCATGGAAGACGTGCATCCCGGCATGACGCTGCCCGGCGTGGTGACCAATATCACGGCATTCGGCGCGTTTGTGGACATTGGCGTGAAGCAGGACGGCCTGGTGCATATCTCCCACCTGTCCAACAAATTCATCAGCAACCCGAACGAAGCGGTGAAGCTGAACCAGAAAGTGACTGTGACCGTATTGGAAGTGGATATTGCGCGCAAGCGCATTTCACTGTCCATGAAAGACAATGAGCCCAATAACGGCGGAGGCGGCGGCCAGCGCAGGGAGCGCAGGGAAAACAAACCCGCCAAAGAAGCGCCGCTCAATGACTTCCAGGCAAAACTCCAGGCATTGAAATCGAAATTCAAGTAATAAAAAAAGCCCCGGTCGACACCGGGGCTTTTTGTTGTTTTATGCTAATTCTTAAGATTGGCATTCCTGTCTTCCTGCTCCTGCGGTATGGGCAGGAATTCGCTCTGCCCTACCGTAAAGCCCGGCAGTACAGTGGCCGCCTGGCCGGTGCGCAGCAGGTCGTTGAAACGTTCGCCCCACCATTCGCAGATCAATTCCGCGCGGCGTTCGTCCAGCACCTGTTGTATCGTGGCGCCTGCGAGCGGGTTCAGTTTTGCACGGACGCGCACCAGGTTTAAAGGCGCATCGCCGTTCTGTCCTTTGCGGACTTTCGCTTCCGCGTTCATCAGCAGCACTTCTGCATAACGGAATACGCGGATATTGTTATTGGCGCCGTAATAATCCACGCGGTCCGGCGTCATCTGTGACTTTGGGTAATAAGCCTTGCCGTTGAAATATTTCTTCCGTCCTGCGTTCCCGGATACGGGGTCGCCGTCAGGCGTAATGGCGGTGGTGCCGGGTTCGCCGTTCACGCCGCATCTGAGTATCGTTGTTCTCATTCTCAGCGTATCCTGGCGGGCTGTGAGAAAATCTACCGCTTTCTGGGAAGGCACCATCCAGCCTGCGCCGGAGATTGGCATGCCATAAGTATTTTCGGGGCCCTGGAAAAGGAAGAAATTGCCCCACAGTTCGTTCGCGCCGCCGGATGTTACGATATCGCCGTTGGCGTTGCCGAAATCGGAATATTGAAATTCGAGGATGGCTTCATTACTGAGTTTCCCCGGTTTCTTCCACAGCTGGTAATAATCGGGGAACAGGCTGAACTTTCCACTGTTGATGATCTGGTTGGTGCAATCCAGCACCACGTCCCAATTCGGGCTTGCATTGTTGTTGCCGGCGAGGTCCATTGCTGCTTTGGCTTTCAGCATCAGCGCAGTGTACTTGGTCACTCCTCCTACGTGCGCTGCCTGGTTGGGGCGGGCATCTTCGAGGTTCGCAATGCAGAAGTCCATTTCTTCCATCACATGTGCCCTTACGTCTGCCACACTGGTTTTGGTGGCTTTGCTCAAATTACCCGGATCATTGCTTTCCAATCCAAGCACAGGCACATCGCCCCAGTACCTGGCAGCCCAGTAGTGCCCGAGCGCCCTGAAGAAGCGCACTTCAGCACGGTATTGTTCAAGGAGCTTCAAGTTCGCCGCATCACCGGAAGGGATACGTTTGCCGAATTCGTCCAGCTCGGCCAGTGCGCCATTGGCGGCGAGCACTACGCCGTAAAGACTGATCCACATATCATTGATGCCCCAGTAACCTTTTACCGTTACGTTGTTCTGGTAATTATGGATCGCTATCTGCCCCGCGTCATCATTACCGGTTTCAATTTCATCGCCGCGCACGGAACGGATGGTAACGCTGATCCATTTCGCAAAAGTGCCGCTGGTAGCGGTTCTATACACGCCGGATACAGGCTGGTACATCAGCGTAAGGTTCGAATAATCTATTTGGGTCAGCTGGGTTTTGTTTTCCTGAGGGCGGTCCAGGAATTTGGAACAGCCTGCCAGCAGGGTGATCACCATTACCAACACAGCTATTTGAGTATATCGTTTCATAAGAATTTTTTTTGTTCGTTGACAGGTTTAAATCAGAATGCGGCTCTCACGCCAAGGCTATACGACGCTGAAATAGGATATACGTTCATATCGTAACCCGGGCCGGATACTTCCGGTGTAAAGCCATTGTATTTGGTGAAAATAAAAGGCCTGTCTGCAGTCGCGAATACGCGGATGGTAGACGGCGCATTTTCTTTGCCAACGTTGAAAGTATAACCCAGCTGGATATTCTGTATGCGCAGGTAAGAACCGTTTTCCACGAAGAAAGAGTTGCCGACCTTAAACCATCCGTCTGCAATGGCATGCGCGGAAGGATAGGAATTGGTGGAACCCGGCCCTGTCCAGAAATTGTTTGCAAATTCTTCGTCAACGTTCAGTGAATTGGATGCTTTGTACAATTTACCGCGGTTCAGGTTCAGTATCTTATTACCTGCCGATCCCTGGAAAGCGATGCTGAAGTCAAATTTTTTGTAGTCGAGCGCAACGTTGAAACCGTAGGTGACCTTGGGAAGATAGTTACCGATGTTCACACGGTCGTTGTTATCGAGAATGCCGTTGCCGTCCTGGTCTTTATACTTCAGGAAACCCGGGCGTATTTTTGAAAGGGCCGTTGCATTATAGTTGGATGCGATGGGATCTTTCGCGATCTCTTCGTCCGTCTGGTACACGCCGATCATTTCATAACCATAAAAATACCTCAGCGGCTGCCCTACCTGGATCCGGTTGGGGAACTCAGCGATATAGGGAAAGACACCGCTCTGAAGGTTGGACAGGGCGCCCAGGTCTGTCACCTTGTTCTTTAACGTTGAAAAGTTGCCGCCTACCTGGTAACGAAGGTCACCGATCCGGTCGTCCCAGTTGAGCTGTACATCGAAGCCGCTGTTTACCATCTCTGCCCAGTTGCCGTAGACGCTGCTATACGTAAACCCGAGGGGCAGGTCGAACGCTGCGTCGGAGGTTTTGCGGTTGTAGTAGTCAACAGAACCTTTCAGCCTTCTTCCAAGCACTTCAAAGTCGATACCACCGTCCCATTCTGTGACCACTTCCCAGGTAACGGCTGCGAATAACCGGTTGACGGTATAACCAGGCGCGTAAATGCCATTAGCATCAGGCGTGCTGCCAAATATGGCTGAATTACCGCTCCCGGAATTCACAATAGCGTAGCCTGGATTCGCATTCACACCGTCGTTACCGAGCTTGCCCCAGCTGCCGCGGAGTTTCAGGAAATCGAACACGCGTTGCCCTTTCATGAATTCTTCACCGGTGATCACCCAGCCCAGGCCCACGGAGGGGAAATACCCCCACTTGGTCTGGAACTTGGAGCTGCCGTCTGCGCGGAAAGTGGCGGTAAGCAGGTATTTGTTATCATAATCATACGTGCCGCGGGTAAAGAAAGACAGCCCGCCATTGCGTAAACCGTCTTCGCTGTAACCATTCTGGTCCCTCGTTCCCTGGCCTACATACCAGAATTCCTCCGCGAGGGGCACGTTGTTGGCAGACACCCATGTTTGCCGCCAGCGTTCTTCCCTGGTGGATTGCCCCAGCAGCAGCGTCCAGTTATGTTTGCCGGCGCCATCGCGGTAGGTCAGCAGGTTGTCCAGGATGTAATTCGTATTGCGTTCCTGTGTAGATCTTAAATTGGAAACGGTCACGCTCGTGCCCGGGCCGAGATTGCGTTCCTGGCCGTATTGCGTGCGCAGGCTGGAGGAATACAACTGGTTGATCTGCGAACGGAACGTGAGTTTGTTTTTCCAGAAGCTTGCTTCGGCATAAAGTGTGGGCAGTACCTGGAAATCTTTCAGCTTGTTGTAATTGTAATATGCATTGGCCACGGGGTTCGCGTCTTCCCGGCCGATCACCGCGGCAGCGGCGAACTTTACCGGGAATGCGTTGGTATTCTGCTCATCGTACACCGGGAATAGCGGTGTGGCGGAATACGCGTCAGAGAAAGCTTCGCTGTTGGGAACATAGGTTATGGAGTTGACGATATAGGTGGTGAAGCCCACTTTCAGCCAGGGGAATGCTTTTGCCTCCAGCTGCAGCCTGGCGTTGTACCTTTCGAAGCTGTTCTTGGCTTCCTGGATACCGTTCTGGTAAGTGTAATTGAGCCCTACTGAATACGTCACTTTATCGCTGCCGCCCTGGAGGTCAACGCCGTGATTGGTGATCAATGCGTTCTTCCGCAGCAGTTCGTCGTACCAGTCTGTGCTGGTGGTGGGGTTCAGGCCGCTGCCGCCGAACCTTTCGGAAGAGAGCCTTACGGTATTGCTGTCCTGCGTGGTCCTTCTTTCCAGCGCGAATTTGGTATACTGCTGCCCATTGGCCATTTTCAGCAGGTTAACGGGCCGCTGTATGCCCACGTAGCCGTTGTAGGTAACGCGGGTCTTCATATTGAGCTTTCCTTTTTTGGTGGTGATCAGCACCACGCCGTTTGCAGCGCGCACACCATAGATTGCGGCGCCGGAAGCGTCTTTGAGGATAGACATGTCCGCGATATCAGCCGGGTTCAAAAAGTTGATGTCGTTCACAAACATCCCGTCTACCACATACAACGGGGCTTCGTTGTTAAATGACCCTACCCCCCTGACGCGCACGCTGGGCGAGCTGCCCGGCGCCCCGTTGCCTACGATCTGCACCCCAGGCACACTTCCCTGGATGGCATCCATGGGAGTTGACGTAGTGCGTTTCATCATGTTTTCCGTGTTCACGGTGGTAATGGGGGCCGTGAGGTCCGCCTTTCGCTGGACGCCATACCCTACTACCACCACCTGCTCCAGGGTAGCCCCGTCGGCCAGCTCCAGGGAGATCTCCATGTTGTCGGTAATGGCAAAGGCCCGCCTGTTGTATCCGATCACAGATACTACCAGGGAATCCGCCGTTGCAGGCACATTGATCGTGAACGCGCCGCTTTCGGAAGAAATAGCGCCAACTGTGGGCGCGTTCTTTACGGTAATGGTTGCGCCGGGCAGCGGGAGCCCCTTGTCATCCATCACCTTACCTTTTACACTGCGGGTCTGGGCCTGGGCAGACGCAAAGATCCCGGGTAAAAGAATAGCGATACTAAAGCATAGTGAGAAAAAATACTTCATACGTGGGAAATTTAATTCAGGTTTATAGTAGCGGTTTATCAAACACTTATTCAAAATTAACGACCTTCTCAAATGAAGCGCTTAATTTTACTACATCATTTCCTCATCAAAAATTTCTAAGTCATTATTTTTCAGTAAATTCAAATTACTTCATCGCCTCATCTAAGTAGGATTTTTTTGTATATGAGAACTTTGATCCTCCTGCTATCCCTCTTCAGTGCCGCCGCACAGGCGCAGAATACATTGGGAACACCCTTTGTCGTCAATTACCACAAGGCCCTTTTTAATGGCGGCAGCCGTACCTGGGATATCAAACAGGATAACAAAGGGATCATGTATTTCGCCAATGATGAGGGGCTGGTGACGTTCAACGGCAGTTTCTGGAAACTATTCCCGCTGCCTAATAAAACCGTGCTGCGGTCTATTTATATCGACTCAAACGAAAGGGTGTATGCCGGGGGACAGGATGAGATCGGCTACTTTGAGGCAGGGAGCAATAACACCCTGCGCTACACCTCTCTTAAGAACCTTATTCCCAGGCAATACCAGGATTTTGCAGACGTCTGGAACACTACCGTTTTTGAAAAAGCCGTTTTTTTCCGGGTTACCGACCGGATCTTTAAGCTGGAGAACAACCGCATAGCTGTATATAAGCCAACCAGGGAATGGATCTTCCTCGGCAGGGCCGGGAACCGGCTTTTTGCGCAGGACGCCGTTAACGGCCTGCTGGAATACAGGAACGGACGCTGGATGCCACTGGTGAATGGAAAACTCCTTCAAAATGTATCGATAGCCGCCATTCTTCCATCAGGAAAAGAAAACTACCGTATTGAAACGGTCAATGATGTTTCATTTTGGTTGCGCAATGATTCCGTTTCTGCCATCAGCGGCATTCCGCGGGAAAATAAATACACCCCTTCGTCTTCCCGGCTCAACGATACCGCATTTGCAACGGCAACCGCCCTGGAAGGCTGTCTTGTACGCGATGCCCGCCATCGCCTGATCCAGCGGATATCTATCGCGGAAGGCCTTCAAAATAACAATACTACCTCTGTCTTTGTTGACAGGGATAAAAATATATGGGCCGGGGTAGACAATGCGATCGCCTTCATCAGCTACAGCTCGCCGATAAAGTTCCTCCGGCCTGACAAGGTGAATGATGTGATCGGTTTTTCCACCCTGATCTTCAACGATCACCTGTACCTTTCCACCTCCAACGGCATTTACGCCGCACCCCTGGCCGGCGGTACGGGCGACCTGAGCCTGCAAAAAGGCCAGTTTTCCCTCGTGAAGCACAGCGACGGCGGCGAAGCCTGGCAGTTGGAGGAAATCAACGGGCAGTTGCTGTCTACGCACAACAATGGCACGTACGTGATCAGGAACAACGAGGCATTCCCCGTTTCACAAGGCATGGGCGCCTGGAAATTCCTGCCGCTGTCTTCTGTATATCCCATACAAAACATACTGGTAGGCGGCTATTGGGGCATCAACCTGCTGCAGTTCAGGGACAATCAATTCCAGTTTACCGGGAAGCTGGATGGAACATCCGACTCCTACCGCTTCCTGACCATGGATGAAAACGGCGACATATGGTCGTCGCACCCCTACCGGGGCATTTACCGGCTGCGGGTGTCGCCGGACAGCATGCGGTATACGGCAAGGTTCTATTCCGCCGCTAACGGCCTGCCCTCCGCGGTCAATAATTATGTTTTCAAAATAAAGAACCGCGTGGTGTTCCCTACTGAATCCGGCGTGTACGAGTTCAACGCGGCGGCAGACAAATTTGAGCCCTCGGATTTTTTATCTGTCTTTGACGGGCTGGCCATCCGGTATATGAAAGAAGACGCTGAGGGCAATATCTGGTTCTGCAGCGGCAGGAAGCTGGGTCTCGCCCGCTTTGCGGGAACGGATACGGCGAAGAACCCTTATACCATCATCTACTTCCCCGAGCTGGAAGCGCACATGCTGTCCAAGTTCGACAATATCTACGCTTATAACCCGGAGAATGTCTTTATCGGATCCGAGAAAGGCGCGGTGCACATCAATTATAAAAAATACGTTTCCCAGAAACGGGCACTGACCATTTTCCTGAATGAGGCCAAGGCCTTTGGGGAAAAAGACAGCGTGCTTTCCGGCGGTTTCTTTTACCGGAATGCGCAGGGGGAATACTCCCGGCAGCAGCACGAAGAACATGTGCTGTCTCCCCGCTTCAATGCTTTCCACTTCGAGTACAGCGTGCCGGCTTATGGCTTTACCAACGATATCGAATACAGCTACTGGCTCAAAGGATACGAGAAGGGATGGTCTGCATGGAGCAGCAAAACGGCCAAAGACTACACCAACCTGCCGGACGGCAATTATATCTTCAAGGTGAAGGCGCGGGACAACCTGCATAATGAATCGAAAGAGCTGGAATATTCATTTACCATCAGCCCGCCCTGGTACAAAACCGGCTGGGCCATGCTGGCGTATTTTGCGATCGGCGTGCTGCTCTTTTACCTGCTTCACAGCTGGCACCGGAAGATATTGCAGCAGCAGCAGAAAAAGTTCGATGAAAAGAAAAAGCAGCTGGAATACATTCACCAGCTGGAGCGGGAAAAGAATGAAAAAGAGATCATCCAGCTGCAGAACGAAAAGCTGGCCGGCGAAGTGGCGCTGAAAAACAAGGAACTGGCCAGCGCAACCATGCAGCTGGCGGGCAATACCGACACCCTAAGCAAGCTGAAGGACCAGGTGGTAAAGCTGAACCACAACGGCGGCAGCGAAAGCGATATGAAAAAGATCATCGCACTGGTAAAGGGTGCGGAGGAAAGCAATGCCAACTGGGATAAGTTTGCCGCGCATTTCGATGAAGTGAACAATGATCTTTTAAGGAAACTGAAGAAAGCGTACCCCGACCTGTCGCGAAGCGACCTGAAGATCTGCGCGTACCTGCGCCTGAACTTCTCTTCCAAACAAATATCCCAGCTGCATAATATTTCCGTGAGGGGCGTGGAGATACACCGCTACCGGATAAGGAAAAAGCTGGGATTAAAAACGGGCCAGTCCATCAGCAGCTTCCTGGACGACCTGTAACCGGCGGGCCTATTGCTCTTCGAACTTCATCATCCACTGCAGCAGCTTTTCCGGATAGGCAGCATCTCCCTTTTCGCCGTAGAGCTTCACGGCTTTGTTGCGCGCGATGCCTACATAGATCACATCCTTTTTCATATCGATGGCGATGGCCGCTTCTTCCACCGAGCAGTTGTGCGGCTTGCAGCCTTCGTTGAACAGTACGCCGGATTCAATTTCCAGCGGCGGCGTTACTTTATAGCGGGCGATAAAATCCTTTTCCTCCTCTCCCAGCATTTCCTTCAGGCGGGCCTTGAGCGGCTTTTGTTCCAGGAGCTTCACATCGGCGGCGTATTTGCCGTTGTACTTCTCGAATGCCTTCCAGGATTCGATGAGCGAGGGCGTTACCGTTGTGTCTGTGATATGGAACATCGTGTCCGTGGGGATCATGGTCACAGAGTCCGGCTTATGCTGCTTTTTCCCTGAAGAAGCGGGATTGTTGCAGGCAAGTGCCAGGCACGCGGCAGCGGGGATTATCAGCCTCATGAGGGTCAGGATTATTTGATTTCAAATTCGTAGATGGGATCCTGCGGCGTACAGGGCGGCATGTGGTACACGGGATTGATGAGCCCATTGTTCAGGCCATATACCCATCCATGCAGGTGCGGGCGTTTTTCCTTGAACCAGGTTTCCTGGACGGTGATGGTTTTGGCCAGGTTGTTCACCTGTTCCACCACGTTCAGCTCGATCAGCCGGTCTACCTGCTGGTCGTGCGTTTCCAGCGCGTCTATCTCGTCTTTGTGCAGGCGGTACACGTCCTTGATGTGTTTGAGCCAGGGGTTGATGATGCCCAGGTTCGTCTGCGTCATAGCCGCACGCACGCCGCCGCAACCGTAGTGGCCTACCACGAGGATGTGCTCCACGCCCAGCACTTTCACGGCGTATTCCAGCACGGTAAGCAGGTTCATATCCGTATGCACCACCATGTTGGCCACGTTGCGGTGCACGAATATCTCGCCGGGCTGCGTGTTGGTGATCTCGTTGGCCGGCACCCGGCTGTCCGAACACCCGATCCAGAGGAACTTCGGCGCCTGCTGGTCTTGCAGGCGTTTGAAAAAGTCCTTATCCCGCGCCACCTGTTGGGCGGCCCATACTTTGTTGTTTTCCAGCAGTTGTTCGAATGGGTTCATTGGCTCAGTGTTTATCAGTTATTTTCCTTTAAATACCGGTTCTCTTTTTTCGATGAAAGCGTTCATGCCTTCTTTCTGATCATCGGAAGCAAAGAGCAGGTAAAAATTCTTTCTTTCAAAATGCAGCCCTTCGTCCAGCGTACTGTCGAAGGCGCGGAGCACGGATTCTTTCGCCATCTTCACTGCCAGCGGGCTTTGTTTCGCTATTTCTGCCGCCAGGCGGAAAGCCTCTTCCAGGTACAGTTCCACCGGCGCAATGCGGTTGATCAGTCCTGCGCGGAGCGCTTCATCCGCTGAGATGAACTTGCCGGTGAGCACCATTTCCATGGCCAGGGCCTTGCCGACCGCGCGGGTAAGCCGTTGGGTGCCGCCGGCGCCGGGCATTACGCCTATCTTGATCTCCGGCTGCCCGAACTTCGCCGTTTCCGCCGCCACGATCATATCGCAGAGCATGGCCAGCTCGCAGCCGCCGCCCAATGCAAAGCCGCTAACGGCGGCGATGATGGGCTTTTTGATCTTTTTGATCGCGTCCCAGGTGGCGAACTGGTCGATATTATACATATCCATGGCCGTTAGGCCCGCCATCTGCCGTATGTCTGCCCCTGCGGCGAAAGCTTTTTCGTTGCCGCTGATCACGATCGCGCGTACCTCGCCGTCTTCATCCAGCTGTTTGAGCGCATCCCGCAATTCCTGCATCAGCTGCAGGTTCAGGGCGTTCAGTTCTTTCGGCCGGTTGAGCTGTATATGCGCAACAAAAGGGCGCACCTGCGGTTGTACGATAATAAATCCGGGGGTCATTGGTGTATGATTTTAGTGATTACGCTATCGCGAAAATAAGCAATAGGAATAATATCGCGACGATCAAAGTGCCCAGTGCGTAACAGAGTGAAATGAGCACCCCGTCGAAAATAGCCCGGCCGGTAGATATCCTGTAGTTGTTGCGCAGCGCCATAATGAAATAAAGGAAGACCGGTATCGCAAACCAGAGCCATGCATCGAGATGGAACAGCAGCTCCAGCAGGATCGCTATCAACCCGACCATGAATACGAAGGTGTGAAAATGAATGGCAAAGATGGCATGGTCCGCATAATAATGCTCTTTGCGGAAGAAGAACCATTTGAGCAGCAGCGCGAAGAACGGCAGCAGCAGGAACATGAGCTTGGGATAGTTATGGGTGACCTTTTCCTCCAGCACCGCTTCCACGTTATCACCATATTTATCCTGCATCTCGAAATAGCGGCGCACTACGTTGCGCAGGAAGAAGCCATGCTTTTCCCCCTCCGGCGCTACCAGCTGCAGGGAATCGTAGATGGCCGCGGCATGGCCCGTCGTGTCTTCGGAAGCCATTTTCATGATGCGCATCACGTCCGCCGCCGTTTTTACATTCTTTATTTCAGCGGCTTCCACCTTTCCGCTGTCGAGCTTTGCCTGCAGGCTGTCTCCCTTCATTTCGAAAATCCTGTGAACCTCCTGCCTGGATTGCGCCCTTTCGTACGGGCTATGATGCTCCTGCGTGAAGCCCAGCATCAGGAAAAAGATGAAGGAGGTGAACACATACAGCCGGATGGGATTCACATAATCCATCCTGTGGCCCTGGATGTACTTTTTGGTGAGCAGGCCGGGATAAAAGAAAAGATATTTGAGCGTGAGGAGCAGCTTGGAATCGTAGTGGGTAATATCCTGGAAGAAGTGGCTTACCAGGTGGCCGAAAGACTCTTTGGTTTCCACGTTTTCCTGCCCGCAATGGCCGCAGAAACGGTCCGGCACTTCATGGCCGCAGTTAAGGCAGGTCTTGTCTTTTCTGATATGCTGTGTTTTCAAGATCGGTTCGCAGGTTTAGGATGGTTAAAGATATAGATTTATGAATTATTCTCCTGCATATACGTTTTAAATTGCCCCGAACGTTAGTACTTTTGCGAACATTGAAGCCAAACATGCGAATTCTGACTGTCACATTCTTCCTGCTGGCCCTGGGCACCATTGCCCGGGCGCAGTATTATTACCAGGACATCTATAATACCAACCAGGCTGCCGCCACCATGGCGCAGTTCAAGGACAACAAGGTGAGCTTCCAGCATGTGAAAACGCTGGACGCCAACCAGGAGACTGACAACGACTTCGTGTGCATCCGCGGCACCAACCCTACTTTCCGGCAGCTGCGGGCCGTGACGCAGAGCAGCGTGAGCGGGCGTTCCGTGCTGACGTCCACCTTTTCCGGTTCAGGGCGGCTGACCCGTACGGTAGACAGTACCGAGAACAGCATCAGCACCACGCAGTACCAGTATACGCCCGAGGGCCGGCTGGCGGAGATCCAGGCGGGGTCCAGGGGGCGGGAAGATAAGTTCCGCACCTCCGAGCGCCGCCGGTTCGTGTACGACAGCACCGGCAGGCTGGC
Source organism: Chitinophaga sp. YIM B06452 (assembly GCF_039655965.1). Lineage (NCBI taxonomy): Bacteria > Pseudomonadati > Bacteroidota > Chitinophagia > Chitinophagales > Chitinophagaceae > Chitinophaga > Chitinophaga sp. YIM B06452. The sequence goes on from NZ_JAWLKY010000002.1 coordinate 742,057, forward strand.
TCAGCTGGTCATCAAAAAAGAAGGGCTTGACTCCACGATCGTAATATTTAAGACCGACAGCAGCGGCCGCGTGACCGAAGAGGCCGCCCCGGGGCGGCAGCGCGTGTATTACAACTACGATGCGCAGGGCCGGCTGACGGACGTGCTGCGGTACCATCCCAGCCGGAAGCGGATGCTGCCCGATTACAATTTTGAATATGATGCGGGCGGGCGCCTGGCGCAGATGACAGTGGTGAATATTGAAACGGGGGATTACCTGGTATGGAAATACAGCTATGACGCGAAGGGATTGCCGGAGCGGGAAGAGTGCTATGGTAAAGGGAAAGAGCTGCTGGGGATGGTGCGTTACCGGTATGAATTTTTTCAATAGGTTAAAAAATACTTTGCAGATTGTAAACAATTCTTATCTTTGCAATCCCAACAGAAAAAAGTTCTTATACAGATATGCGGAAGTAGCTCATTTGGTAGAGCACGACCTTGCCAAGGTCGGGGTGGCCGGTTCGAGCCCGGTCTTCCGCTCCATTTCAGGAGTTCCAAACTGTCGCAAGCGGTTTGGAATTTTTGTTTAAAGTTCTTTGTGAATGGATTACATTTACAAGGCAGGATACCCGGGTGGTGGAATTGGTAGACACGCCGGACTTAAAATCCTGTGGGCTGCAAGGCCCGTACGGGTTCGACTCCCGTCCCGGGTACGAAAATACCAATCAGATATAAAGGCTTCCGAAAGGAGGCCTTTGTTGTTTTTAGGGAATCTGCAAACAATTTGCAAGCAAACTTTTGCACTGAGTTTTTGCGGGAAGTAAAGAACTGGATTTTATTGAAGTTGTCCTCAATACTTTCCATATCGAAAAACACCTTTTACTTTTTCGAAAAACTTGAGAGAAATCAACCTGTTGAAAAACTCCAGTGAGCGATTATATTCGTCTCTATATACAAATGTCTTGGGAAACCAATATCCTCCTTTTATACTTGCAACGTAATAACAAAGTAAATCCGCTTGCGGGAGCTAAATCCTTGTACGTCATTTTAAAATCTTTTTTCTAATCTTTTATATCGGATGCGCCAGTTGAATTGACGTCATTGGTGAACAGGAATACTGAATGACGAGTATAATAAAAGGGGTTCAACAAAATATAGTCAAAATCTTGAGCGAAGAAAGCAATTTAATGAAATTCCTATGCAAAAAAGAGTAGAAAACTATCTAAAATTAAATCGTGGCGATAAAGAATGTTAGGAAAGGTATAGCCATTTGCGTTAATTGGCAACAAGTTTCCGGATAGTAGCTACACTTTTTAACAAACCTACGTTTTCCAGCGTTGTTAATACCTGCGCCTGGTCCTGAGGCGGTTTTTTGAGAGCGTTAACAAGCGCGCCCAGCGCCTCTAACACTTTTATTGCATTAGTTTTAAGTAATTCCAATATGAATTCATCAGGGTCCTGAACTGCAACATCATGTGATCTTAAACGTTTGGCAGGAAAGTCTTTCTTATTAAAAGTGACGATAATACCCGCCTCCGCCTTTATGGCGGCGGCCAATACGTGCCGGTCGTCTTTATCCGGTAATTGCAACTGACCGATCAGGTTTTTGTAACCTTTTACATTGGCATCTTCAAAGGCATCCTCCATGAACTGGCGTGTCCTGGATAACTGCGCCTGCTTTAAATCCGGGCGGTTCGCCAGTAAATTGCGCATCCATTCATCGTGGATGTCGTCCGACCACTTAGGAATATAAATTCCTGTGTGGGCCAGCCGCAACAAAAAATCCCGTAGCGGCGCGGGGTACAGGACGTTGGCATCCAGGACCGCGATAACTTTACCAGCACTCACCATATTAATACCCCATGTTAAGCTCCTGGGCCTGTGCAGCCAGTTGATCTAACTTATCAGCCCTGTTCTTCTTCATTTTCTTATCGAATTCAATCAGGTCCTTCAAATGAATTCTGCGATGGGTTCCTACCTTAAAATGGGGAATATCGCCCCTGTCCAGCAACATTACGACATGCGGACGGGAAACGCCCAGCAGGTCAGCGGCCTGTTGAGTACTGATATCGGCATTACTGTTCGACAGGAGCAACGCAATAGTGTTGCCATCCGCCATGTTTTGAAGGATGGCAAACAGCAATTGTACAGCCGACTTAGGAATACTGAGCTCGGTTGTATAACCATCGATTTGTATTTTAAACGTATGAGTGCTTTTTTTTGCCAGCTTCGCAGAGGCCTCCGACATTTTTTCGTGAAGTGCCCTGGCAATTTTCTGATCGCTCCGGGTGGGTTTTTCTAAGATCGCTTCCATAACCAACAATTTATGCCAAAGTTACAGAAATAAACGAAATAAACGAAACGAAGCTTGGGGCTTATAATTTGTTCTTTGGGTGAAGGGTCGCAGAGCAATTTTGCCCAAACATAAATTATTCAATCCTATACATATATTTATTTCAATAAATCGTAGTGCACTATTTTTAATGCAAAAGATCGTCCGAAAAGCAGCCTTTTTGTTATACCCCCCTACCCCTGCCTCAAATAATGCAATGCCACACACCCCGATTCAAAATGTATGGTATTAACCAGCTTTAAATCAAGTTGCTCCCGGAGGCTGCCGGGAGGCAGCAATAGCCTTCCCTTCCCCACGATCACCGGGTGCACCACCAGGTTAAATTCGTCGATAAGTCCTGCTGCGATCAGCTCCGGAAGCATGCTTACACTATCTACCGAAATTTTTTTACCGGGCTGCTGTTTCAGTTTCAGGAGCTCTGCTGCGGGGTTGCCGCGGATGATCCGCGTATTTGCATCGTTGCTGTCATCCAATGACCGTGAAACAACCACCCTGTCTATAGCGCTAAATCTTTCGGCAAACCTGTTTTCAGCTGCCGTGCCGGATTGATCTTTCGCAACATCGCTCCAGTAGGGGAACATGAGCTGGTACATGACACGGCCGAAAAAGAGCAGGTCTACATCCTCCATCGTTCCTGTAAAATAATCCATCAGCTCTTCGCCCGGAGCAGACATGGTGTGATCGCAGTAGCCATCTATGCTAATGTTCAGGGTGAATGATACAGTTCTCATTTTATTAGTTTTTTATGCCGATAAGCCAAAAGTAAAGCAAGGCATGAGAAATCCTGAGGGTATCCCGTGCCAAAAAAGGGGGCTTTAAGGCCAGTTTATAACAAAAAAAAGTGTACGGTGGGCACCGTACACTTTAGAAACTGACTTTTGCTATTGTACTTTCGGCCGCTTGAATAAACGCATCACTTCGAGCTGAAGAGCGGAAGGCGTAACAAAGTAGGTGCGCACCAATCCTTTTTCTTCGCCTTTAGGGAAGAGCAAACCAGTCTCTCCGGGCTTGCTTATGGTTTCACTGTTCTCAAAATACCAGCTATCCGTAGTACCGGTTTTGGTGAAGCATAGCGTATAGTCTTTACTTTTGTCTTTAAAGCCTTCCTGCGGCAGATAACTGGTATATATCCAGGCGCCGGGTTTTACGTTTTGCGCGATGTATGTTATTTGCCCGGCTTCATTTCTCAGGAAAATATCAAGAGCTTCCTCACTTTGCGGGTAATGGATATAAAAACCCATTTTGTTGGTAGCGGGGTCGGCAACGGGCGGTTCTATTTTCAGTGCATTTCCATTAATGAATACAAAAGGGAAGAACAGCTCCAGTGTGCTGCCGCCCAGGGGTAACTGCTGCCGGAATACCTCCTTGCCCGATGTTTTATCTTTTATTGTCAGTAATGCGTCTTTTTTGGCGGAAGGAAAGGTATATATCTTATTAAAAATAACCGGCTTATCGGGCGGCGTGGTGAAATTGCGGTAAACGGTTGTGTCTATGGACGCTTCCAGTTCGGCATCGCCAACATTATAGCCCCAAACTTCAACACCGATCGCTTTTGCCGCTTCTTTTTCCTTATCGCAGGCGATAAACATATTCAAAAGGACCAACAGTCCGAGTAATCTTATATTCAACATGATCTGTTTTATTTTTTAATAATCCAAACGGGTAAAAAATCGCATGAGCGTTCCACTCGGAGCCTCCGAAAATATATAGAGCTTAGACGATGCCACAGACGCCCCCGGTTTGGGCGCAGTGGTGGAAAGCTCGTTCCAGGTATATGCCGTACCATCCGTATAAGGTGTTTTAGTGCCCGCTTTGTAAATCCTTACCTGGAAAGAAACCGAGGTTATGACGCCGTTATATTCCTGCCTGGCCGTGGAGAACGTGGAAATCGTCGCCGGCTCGCTGAATTCATTCGGCTTCACGTTTTTGATGCGGGCAACTTCCTCGAATACTTTCGGCGTCACGAAATACTTGCCAATCGCAAAATCCACCGGCTCGCTATAATTGGTAACACCGGGAATGAACATATAAACGAGACTGATCTTTTCATCGGCTACAGCGGGCTTCTCCGGCATGTCGCTTACCTTGCCGTCCATATACAGGAAGCTCACGGCGCCCCTGCCGTCATCTTTATTAAATTCTTTGTCGAACACCGGCTTCCCCGTGCTTTTTTCGCTGATGCTCAACTTTACCGTCTGCCGGTCTCCCCTGAATGTAAAGGCTTCCGACAGGCCGAATGCCGCCTGCAAACCGATCGTCTTCCGTGAGCTGAACGTATCCACCTTTATTGCAAGCTCTTCGCCGGTGGCATTATAACCCTTGATGGCAATAGGAAATACCTGCTCATTATAGAGTAAATTGTTATTGTCTTTATTGCAGGCAACCGGCAAAAACGCCGCCATGCCCAGCAAAAGCGCGCTTGTTTTATTTATTTTCATGTCTCCTGTTTTTCCTGTTAAAAATTATATGATACGGCGAGGCTGAACGAAGCTCCTGCTTTGCGGATAAAAGTGTCCGTATCGCCAATACGAATCTTCGCTTTCCCATCAGGGGTATCTTCATAATATCCTTCCTCGTACTTTTGAGAAAAGCCGTCTTTCCATGCATATACATCCGACCATTCCCTCATGGTCATGTTATTTGAACCCGGTTTTATCTGGTAGGTATTTTTTCCATTAATGAAAAAGCGGTAGGGGCTGTTCGTGAGGTTGCTCACATTCAGTCTTACCTGCAATTTTTTGCTCTTCAGGAATTTATAGCTCAATTGGGCATCTACCTGGTCGCGCGGCCGCTCCATTTCTGAATAATGGGGCTGCATGCCTACTGTGAAGGTCTTATAGCCGGAATGGTTGAAGGCGATGTTGGCGCCCAACCGCTCACCTGCGTATTGCAGGCCAATGTTGTACAGCACAGGCACCTGGCCGTACAGCGGGCGTTTTTCCCTGAGGTACGTTTTGGTGCGGTAGACATACGTTACCCCGTCGTTGTCCTGGCCTCCGCCCATGGTTTCATAACGGAAAGCGCTGGCCTGTACTTCGGAATTTTGTATGGTCAGGTTCCCGCTGAAATACAGGTCTTCCAAAAACTTCGCTCTTTTATAAATAAACCCGAGGCTCTTGCGCAGGTCAAGCTCCCAGCCCGTTACATCGGCATAGTCGGAGTTGGCGGTAAGCAGATCCACAGCGCCGCTGGTATTGGTAATGTCCAGGTACATTTCCACCGGGTTTTTGAAATGCTTTTTAAAATAACCGGCCGAGATCACTTCTCCCGGCGCGGGGTACCATTCCAGGCGCAGGTCGTAATGCGTGATCAATGTAGAAACCACGCCGGTATTACGTTGTATGCGGCCATAGAGATAGTTGAAACGGGCAAAGCTGGAATTTTCTATCAACGCCGGGCGGATGGCAGACTGGGCGTAGGAAGCCCTGATGTTGAAATCGGGGAACGGCGTAATGGTCAGGTTGCCTGAAGGCAGGTACCGCCACTTTTTATCCTCGGCGGCGGCATCGAGCGTGCGGTGCACCAGTTCGCCCGTCTCCGGGTCCACGTAGCGCGTTTTGGCAGAATTATCCATGTCGGCCTGTGATGTTTTATCCGCGGCCTCGTCCAACAGTTTTTCATATTCGTAATACTCTGCCCTGAGGCCCCATACCAGGCGGAGCCAGCTGGTAAAACGGTTGTCCATCATGGCGTATATGGCCTGGTTGTTGTTCCTGCCCGCATAACTGTTGTTGTTAAAAGCAGCGGGGAAATAATACAGGTCGTTCAGGGGATCGGCAAAATCGATGCTCCATTGATGTACCGGCTTATGGCCATCGTTAAAACCCCTGGCCACTCCAACCGGCAAAACGCTCCAATCGTAGCGGCCTTTTTTTTCCAGGTACTGATAACCGGTCTTGAACACCTGCGGCAGCTTTCTAACATTGAAACGGTAACTCAGCGCGGCATCGGCCATCCAATTGGTTTCAACATACCGGTAGGAAGAGCGGCTCAGCGTACCCGGGTTGGCATTGACGCCGAACTGGGGCGCATAATTGTAATTAAAACCGTTCAGCGTTTCAATCGGGGCCAGGTACGCATCTATCGCATCCTGCTCGTGGTTGGACACCTCGTTGCGGGCCGCGCTCCAGTCGAATTTAAAACGGCCGAAGCTGTGCTCCCCGTTGATCCTGTTCTGCAGCAGGTCGATAAACTTAGGCCTGTCGTATTCATTGATGGAGGGGCGCTCACCAAACCCAATGTCTTCGCCCCAGCCTGCTATCCGGAAAAACTGGTTGGCCAATACCCTGGAATAAAAATTACGTGAAGTGACCTGGTGGTTTTTACCATGCCATCCCGCATTCAGCAACGCGCCCCAGCTGGTAGTGAAATTGTATTGCCCGGCCTTTGTTTCATTGAGCTCTTCGCCTGTTTCCGGATCATACAGGTTGTTGCCAGCCATGCTGAAGGCGCCGCGTTCGAAATGCAGGATATCATCTATGGCCTGCTCGTTGCGGTAGCTCAGCGATCCTACCAGCCCGATGCGGCTGTTTTCCAGGTTATAACTGCGCCCCAGGCTAAACTGGTAATTCTGCCCCGGGGCAGCTTTGTAGGTACGGGTGCCTAATCTTTCCAGGCCGCCGATCCGCTTATTCTGCGCCGCGATCATATCCGGGGTGATCTTCTCCACGCCGGGAAGCGGGGTATGGTTATACGGATTTAAGGGGTCGTAATTGCCCGGTGTAAACGTCATGATCTCTTTGGGAAAATGATCCCTGCCGCCGTCATCAAATCCCAGGTAATCATTTTTCCCGCGCCGGTAGCCCAGGAATTCCTTTCCGGTGTTGCCGCTGATGTATTTGCCGCCAACGCTGACGGTAGTGAAGTTGTTATCGGGAACAGCCATGGTATTGATCTGCACCATTCCTCCGCCAAAACCGAAACCCATATCCGGTGTAGCCGTTTTGGATACGATCACGTTATCTACCAGGTTGCTGGGAACGATGTCAAATTCAAAGTCGCGCACCTGCACATCGGTGCTGGGCAGGGCAGCGCCGTCCATCGTGGCCATGTTGTATCTCTCGGCTATGCCGCGTACTACCACCCGCCGGTTGTCTGTGGTGCTTACGCCGGAAATGCGTTTTAATGTTTCGCCTATATTTTTATCAGGCAGCACTGCCATCTGCTCGCGGCTGATCCCGTTGATGATACCGGCCTCGTTTTTCTGGCGGATGTAGAGGGCGGCTGTGGATTCCTTCCTGACGGAAGATCTTACCACTACCGTCGCCAGGTTTCCTTTTTTTCTTTTAAGCGTGGCGTTTAACGTAAACGTTTCGCTGTCATTTATTGTAACGCCGCTGATCTCTTTGGTGCCATACCCCATGGAACTGATCATGACCGAATAACTTCCTTTGGGCAGGGGTAATGAAAAATTACCCGCCTCGTCTGTAACCGACCCCGTGCTGCCGATGCGAATGGTAGCGCCGATCACCGGTTCGCCATTCTCTTCGTCTATGACCTTGCCGGTAATACGCCCCGGGTCTTTTTTAGCGGAAGCGGCTATCTCTTTTTCGAATAACACAATTCCCCCGGCCACCTCTTTATACCCGACATTTGCTTTTTGCAATAAATAATTCAGGACCTCGGACAAGCCGGCGTTTTTAAATTCTTTCGGGGAGATGTTCCATTTCGAAAGCCCTAATTTACCCGCGTCATACGCGATATTTACCGGGCTGGCTTCTTTCAATTGCTGCATAGCCGCATCCAATGTGACATTGGCAAACCGTATAGACAATTTTACCGTTCCCGGCGATTGCGCCTTTAACACGGATGCCGCCAGCAGCAGGCAGCACAGCGTGAGCATAAGTCTTAGTTTGGTTGGAATCAAGGTTCCTTTTGCTTTTTTTCCCATATCTTTATGATTGCTTTTTTAGATGGTAATGTTGCTTTCGTCAAAAAATGGCATTACCAAAAAGTTTGGCAGATCCCGTTACCAGCGGGATCTGTTTTTAATACAATGTGATTGTTTTTCCCTGTATGCTGTACCGTATGCCATGCACCTCTGCAAGGGTGGCTATGAGATCGTTCACTGAAGTTTTATGGATAAAGAACTTGGCGTCATAATGCTGGCCGCGGATGCCGGGCTTGGATGTAACCAGCGCCACGCCATATATTTCCTTTAACTCAAATGCGAGTTCTGAAAACGTGGCGGACTCCAGCAGCAAAATGCCCTGCTGCCAGGCCAGGGCCTGCTTCCAATCCAGGCTGTCGATATGGAAATGACCGTCTGCCCTGCCCCATTCGAATCTTTTTCCTTTTGAAAGCTCGGTCAGCACCTGCATGCTGTCGCTCACCTGTACCCGCCCATGTTGCACCCACACCTGTATGGACGGACGGCCGCTGTATGCCTGTATGTTAAAGGCCGTGCCCAGTACTTTGGTTTCCAGGCTGCCCGTTTTCACAATAAACGGGCGGGAGCCGTCCTTCCGCACTTCAAAAAACGCCTCCCCTGCCAGTTCCAGGCGCCTGGCCCGTTTTCCGTAGCGGGAACTGTATTGCAGCGTGGTGCCGGATTTCAGCCACACCCTTGTACTGTCCGGCAATAGTATTTGTTTGATCTCGCCGGGGGATGCGGTGATGGTGAAATGGGTGATGGATTCCCGGTGGCGGTTGCCCAGGAAAAGCCAGGAAGCAGTGAGCAGCAACACCGCGATGCAGGCGGCAGCAGCCAGTCTCAGCCGCAGGGAGATCACCTTCCCGCCGGCCGTATTATTTATCTTTTCCCAGACCTGTAATTGGATCTCCCCTTTGACGGCGCTCTTTTTCCCTTCTTCTTCCCAAAGCCCGATGGGCCTGGTATCATCCACCGAATGATACCAATCGTCCACCAGCCTGCGCCGGTCTTCATTTGTTTTCCCTGATAGATAATCCCGGAGCAGCTTAAACCGGTTGCGTAGTTTCGTCATATAACAGTCCTCCTGTTATATACATACCGGTTGGGGCCTGCAGTACTATAATTTCAATGTTACCGAATTGTGAACTCTTAAAACGGGGCCCGGTTACAGGATAAAAGGAAGAAAAAACGCCTGGCCCTGCAGGCGGAAACGAAGCCGTTTAAGGGCATTATGCAATTGGTTTTTAACAGTTTGCTCTGAAATGGAGAGGCGTAAGGATATTTCCCGGATGGAAAGTTCCTTTTCATAACTAAGCGTGAAGACCTCCCGCATCTTATCCGGCATAGAGGCGATCTCCGACTGGACTTTTTCCCTTAACCTGTCAAATTCGTGATGATCCTGCTTCGTTTCGTCAGGCAGGTTGTATATGGATAACGGCAGATCCGTGGTACCCAGTTTGGCGGCCCGGTAAATATGGCGGATAAGGCTGTACTTTAAAGCAGTAAACAAATAGGGGCTTAACTTATCCTCAATGGTGATCTGATGGCGGTTTTCCCAGGCATGAATAAAGATATTCTGCACAAAATCCTTAGCCGTGGCTTCATCGGCAAGCCTGCGGTAAGCCATTGAAAACATCTCATCCCAATACCGTTCAAACAAACACGCAAACGATGCTGTATCATCCCGCCTGACCTGCTGCCATAATGCGGCATCATTTAAAGTGTTTTTATCCATACAAATACCTTGCGGGCGCAAAGATAGGATTCCAGTTTTATCAAAATGTTATGCCTGGAGTGGTATGGGTTTTATAAATGCCGTTATTGACCGGGTTAAAAAGCCTGTCCAAAAGTAAGCAGGTTGCTGTCGGGGTCGAGTAAAGAGAATTCTTTTTGCCCCCAGGGCCTGGTTTGTAATTTGCCGTTGGGATGTATGCTGATATTGTTTTCCAGCATGGATGCATACAGGGCGTCTATGTCGTTTGTCCTGATATAGACCTGTCCATAATTTTCAGCGGGATCAAGTTCCCTGAATTCAAAGAAATGGATCTGTACCTGGTCTTTCCGCACCATCAGGTAAAAATCGAAGTCGGCGCTTCCAAATAGTTCAAAGCCCAGTTTGTTGATATAGAAATCTTTCGTGACGGTTTTATCACGCATGGGCAGCTTAGGGTGGACGTCGGTAAGCATCACTTTATTTTTTACAAATGTGATGCTTTTTTTATGAATACGCACCTGGACCCTTATCCCTCCCAAATAATTTTTTTCAGCCAAAATTTGTTTACTTAAACGTTTAAGCATATTTTTATCCCTATGAAGAAAAAGACCTCGCTGAAAGATATAGCCCAGGAGGCCGGTGTTTCCACGGCGCTCGTATCTTATGTACTCACCAACAAGGAAGAGAAAGCGAGGGTGGGCCAGGAAATGGCCAAGAAGATCCGGAAAATAGCGCAGAAGCTGAATTACCAGCCCAATCACATCGCCCGCAGCCTGAAAAGCGGCCGCTCGGATACCATCGGGCTGATCGTGGCGGACATTTCCAACCCGTTTTTCGGCAACATTGCCCGTACCATTGAAGACGAAGCCAAACGGAATAACTATACCGTGATATTCGGCAGCTCCGACGAGAACCTGGAGAAGTCCGGCGACCTCATTACCGTGCTGCTGAACCGGCAGGTAGACGGGCTCATCCTCATCCCCACCGAGGGATCGGAGCAACAGATCAAACAACTCAGGAAACAACCGGTGCCCTTTGTGCTGATAGACCGGTATTTCCCGCAGATACCCGTGAGCCAGATCGGCATCAACAATTTCCAGGCATCTTATAATGCCATCAGCCACCTTATTAAAACCGGCCACCAGCGCATTGGCATGATCGCGTACAAAACAACGCTGCATCATATCAATGAACGCAAACGCGGGTACACCGAGGCCCTGGCAGACAACGGGCTGGGCAGCATGATGAAACTTTCGCGGTACTCCAATATCCGCAAAGAAACAAGGCAGGCGATCGACCAGTTGCTGCAGGGCCGCAAACCGGCAGACGCGGTGTTTTTCGCTACCAACAGCCTGGCCATCGAAGGCCTGAAATATATCAACGAACTGGGCATAAAGGTGCCGGACGAACTGGCCGTGGTGAGCTTTGACGAAAGTGAGGCGTTCGACCTCTTTTACTCCCCCATCACCTTCATCCGCCAGCCCATCCTGGAAATGGGAAATGCCGCCGTGCGCGTGCTGCTGGAACATATCAGGAACGGGGAAAAAAAACCGGAGAATATTTGCATAGACACGGAGCTGGTGATCCGGAAGTCCAGCCGCTGAGAACACGCCCAATAACAACAACCGACATCATTGCCCGGTAACCGGGGAAATATATGACCACGTGCAGAGGAAGACTATCAAAACCTTAAATGCTTAAACGATAAAGCAAAACAATACCACAAACCGTCAAACGTATGAAAAAACTGCTCCTGATCTCACTGGCTGCCTGTATCAGCGGGGCCGCACTTGCCCAGAAAAATTTCAACGGGCTGGACATGAACATGGGTAACCTGTACCGGCTGTCTGACGCCAAGACCCGCTCTATCAGTCCTGAGAACTTTACCGGCGAACCCGGGAAAGGCGGCATGGCCACCCTTGAACAGGGCAATGCCCGCAACGCAGCCAGGGACCTGGGCCAGGGCTGGAAAGTAAATCCCTACATCCACATCGAGCCGGGAAAAACATTCACCCTCGCGGAAATCAACGGCTCCGGCGCCATCCAGCACATCTGGATGACCCCTACCGGCAACTGGCGTTATTCCATTCTCCGCTTCTATTGGGACGATGAAACCACGCCATCCGTAGAAGTGCCTGTGGGCGACTTTTTCGGCATGGCATGGGGCGAATACGCGCAAATGAATTCCCTCGCCATCACCGTAAACCCCGGCAGCGCTTTCAACTGCTACTGGACAATGCCCTTCCGCAAAAAATGCAAGATCACAATGGAGAACATTAACACGGAACGTATGACACTGTACTACCAGGTAGACTACACGCTGACGGAAGTACCGGATGACGCCGCTTATTTCCACGCGCAGTTCCGCCGCAACAATCCCGTGAAAGGCGCCGAGTTTACCATGGTAGACGGCATCAAGGGCAAAGGCCAGTACGTGGGCACTTACATGGCCTGGGGCGTGAACAACAACGGCTGGTGGGGCGAAGGCGAGATCAAGTTCTTCATGGACGGCGATACCAAATTCCCCACCATCTGCGGTACCGGCACGGAAGATTATTTCTGCGGCTCTTACAACTTCGACACCAAGGGCAAATACCAGGAATTTTCAACGCCCTACACCGGCCTGCACCAGGTGATACGGCCCGACGGGCTGTATAAATCACAGCAGCGCTTCGGCCTCTACCGCTGGCACATCACCGATCCCGTGCGTTTTGAAAAAGAGCTGAAGATCACGATCCAGGACCTCGGCTGGCGCAGCGGCGGGCGTTACCTGCCCCAGCAGTCAGACATCAGCAGCGTGGTATTCTGGTACCAGCGCGAGCCGCATGCACCTTTCCCGCAGCTGCCGTCCAAGAACGACCTCGAAGTGAACTAAAATCAAAAAAACAGATCATGCACGAGCCCGGATCTCAACTCATAGGCAATACCAGCAGCGCCGAAGGGCAACAGACCTTCCAGGCATTTAACCCGCAACGGCAGGAATGGATACCGCAACCCTTCCGGGAAGCGACAGCCGGGGAAATCGACCGCGCGGTAACGCTGGCGGCAGCGGCATTCAATACCTACAAAAAAGTAGCGGCCCCGCAGCGCGCAGCTTTCCTGCGCGCTATTGCAGACGGTATTGTTGCGCTCGGCGATGAGCTGATCAACACCGCATCGGCTGAAAGCGGGCTGCCGCTTGCACGCCTCCAGGGCGAGCGCGACCGTACGACCAACCAGCTCCGGCTTTTCGCGGACCTCATCACGGAAGGCTCCTGGGTGAACGCGCGGATAGACAGCGGTACTCCCGATGTACGCCAGCTGCAGCTGCCATTGGGCGTTGCCGGCGTCTTCGGCGCCAGTAATTTCCCCCTGGCTTTTTCTGTGGCGGGCGGTGATACCGCAGCTGCACTGGCCGCGGGTTGCACGGTTGTATGCAAGGCACACCCCGCACACCCCCATACATCGCACCTTGTGGCTGCCGTCATCGGCAAGGCCGCCCAAAGTACCGGCATGCCTGAAGGTGTATTTTCCCTGCTGCATGGCGCCACCGTTGCAACAGGGCAGCAGCTGGCCGTTCATCCATTACTTTCCGCGATCGCCTTCACCGGTTCATTCAGGGGCGGCAAGGCACTATATGAAACGGCTACACGAAGGGCTGTGCCGATCCCCGTGTTCGCGGAAATGGGCAGCGTCAATCCCGTTTTTTTCCTGCCGGGCATTCTAAAGGAAAAAGGAGAGGCCCTCGCCGGCCAGTTCCTGCAATCGCTCACCATGGGCGTAGGGCAGTTCTGCACCAACCCGGGCCTGTTCATCACACAAACAGGCAGCGAGGTTTTTATGGAAACGCTGCTAAAGAACATTGCCGCATCGCCCGCGGGTTGCATGCTGACGCCGGGTATACTGGATGCTTACAACAAAGGCCTGCAGCAATTGCAGCAAGCCGGCGCGCAGGTGCTAGGCAAAGCGCAGGAAGCCGCTCAACAGGCCGCCCCTGCCCTTTTGCAGGTAAGCGCGCAACAGGCGCTGGATGATCCTGCGCTTTGCCATGAAGTGTTTGGTCCATCGTCGCTGCACATCAAGGCAAACAGTACGGAAGAGCTATACCGCCTTGCCGCCGCGCTGGAAGGGCAGCTTACGGCTACCATTCACGGCACGGAAGATGACCTCCGGCAACACGCCGGGCTGGTGGACATTCTCCGGGAAAAGGCCGGCAGGATCGTGATCAATGGCTTCCCTACCGGCGTAGCCGTGAATCATGCCATGGTGCACGGCGGCCCCTGGCCTGCCACTACTCCTGCAGCAGGCACCTCGGTGGGCACCGCTGCCATTTACCGCTTCTGCAGGCCGGTGTGTTACCAGGATTTCCCGGCATACCTGCTGCCGCCCGAGTTGCACAACGACAACCCGCTGGATATCTGGCGGCTCGTAAACGGGCGGTTCTCAAAAGACATGCTGTCATAACACATTCTGTTCGCACATCCTCAAACACAACATAACTATGGACCTGGGTTTAAAAGATAAGATCATCATCGTGACAGGAGGCGCCAAAGGCATTGGGGCGGCTATTTCAGCAGTATTGGCCGGGGAAGGCGCTTTCCCGGTTATTATCGGCAGGAATGAAAGCGACAACCTCCAGCACCTGGCCCATATTGAACAAAACGGCGGCAAAGGCTGGCAGGTAACCGCCGAGCTTACGGAGCCCGATGCCTGCAAAGAAGCAGTGAAAGCCGTCGTGGCCAGGTTCGGCAGGATAGACGGGCTGGTAAACAATGCGGGCATCAATGACGGCGTGGGACTGGAAAGCGGCGGGTATGAAAAATTCATGCAATCGCTGCACCGGAACCTCGTGCATTACTACCTCATTGCGCACCATGCCGTGCCCTTCCTGAAAAAGAGCAAAGGCGCGATCGTGAATATCAGTTCCAAAACAGCGGAGACCGGCCAGGGTAATACTTCCGCGTATGCCGCGGCCAACGGCGGCCGCAACGCCCTTACCCGGGAATGGGCCGTGGAACTGCTGCCCTACAGCATCCGCGTGAACGCCATCGTGGTAGCCGAATCCTGGACGCCACTCTACGAAAGCTGGATCAATACTTTCGATGATAAAGAAACGAAACTGGCCGGCATACTGGCCGGCATACCGCTCGAAAAACGGATGACCACGCCCGAAGAGATCGCGCAGGCCGCCGCTTTCCTGCTCTCGTCCAAATCCAGCCACACCACCGGCCAGCTGATACATGTAGACGGCGGGTACGTGCACCTGGACCGGGCCCTGAAATAACCATTCCAACTTCACGCATATGCGCCAACAGATCCTCCAGATACATCCTAAAGACAATGTGTGGGCAGCCCTGCAGGACCTGCCTGCAGGCACTTCCATAGCCGGCATTACAGCTCTCCGCGACGTAGCAGCCAAGCATAAACTGACCTGCGAATTCATTCCGAAAGACGGGCCCGTCATTATGTACGGCGTGCTGGTGGGGCTTGCCAACGAAGACCTCCCGGCAGGCGAATTGATCACAACCAAAAACATCCGCCATGCTTCCGGCAGTTTTGCCGTAAAAGAAGAAAGACATACGCAGTGGGAACTCCCTGATGTTTCACGGTGGGCCGGGCGCACGTTCATGGGTTATCACCGGTCAGACGAGCGCGTGGGCACCGGAAATTACTGGGTGATCATCCCCATGGTGTTCTGCGAAAACCGCAACGTGCAAACATTGCACAATGTGCTGGTAAAAGAACTGGGTTATGAAAAACCCAATCCTTATGAAACCATGCTGCGCGGGATGCTGCGCCAGACCTCAGCCGGGGAGCAGGTTTCAGCGGAAAAGGGACGCACTTTTCCTAACATAGACGGCATTAAACTGCTGAGCCATACATTAGGTTGCGGCGGCGTGAAAGACGATGCCCGCACGCTTTGCGGGCTGCTGGCCGGGTATATCACCCATCCCAATGTGGCCGGCGCCACTGTGCTCAGTCTCGGTTGCCAGAATGCACAGCTGGCCATGCTGCAGGAAGAAATAGAAAAAAGAGTGCCCGGCTTCGACAGGACCGTGATCTGCCTGGAGCAGCAACAGGTCGGTTCTGAAAAAGACCTGATGGAGCAGGCGCTGCAACGCACACTCGACGGGCTCGCCAAAGCCAATGAACAACAGCGCGCGCCTGCGCCATTGAGCAAACTGATCATCGGCATGGAATGCGGCGGCTCCGACGGTTTCTCCGGTATATCCGCCAATCCGGCTGTGGGCCGCGTAGCAGATATCATCGTGGCGCTCGGCGGGTCGGTGATCCTCTCCGAGTTCCCCGAGCTTTGCGGCGTGGAGCAGGAACTGAGCGACCGTTGCGTGGATACCACACTGGCTGCCCGTTACACACAACTGATGCGCGAATACGCAGCCCGTGCCGAAGCCCTGGGCTCCGGGTTCGATTCCAATCCATCCGCCGGCAACATCCGCGACGGGCTCATCACCGACGCCATTAAATCCGCCGGAGCCGCCAAGAAAGGAGGCTCTTCTCCCGTAACGGATGTGATCGACTATCCCGGCCGCGTAACACAGCCCGGCCTCGCGCTGCTGTGCACGCCCGGCAGCGATGTGGAATCCACCACCGCCGAAGTAGGCGCAGGCGCCAACATCGTGCTTTTCACGACCGGCCTCGGCACGCCTACCGGTAATCCTGTAACGCCTGTACTAAAACTATCCACCAACACCAAGCTCGCCCATAAAATGAGCGACATCATCGACCTCGATACCGGTTCCATCATCAACGGCGAAGAATCCATCGATGACGTGGCCGCGCGTATCATGGAACTGGTGATAGACACGGCCGGCGGGAACTATACAGCCAAAGCGCAGCTACTGGAACAGGATGATTTTATTCCCTGGAAAAGAGGCATATCCCTTTAACACGATAATATTTTTATAACAGATCAATTCCTTAGTTATGAAATTAAACATCCTTGCAGGCTGCCTCCTGGCCGGCGTCATCGCCTGTAACGAGGCGGCGGAAAAAAAGGAAGCGTTGCCGGGCAACTTCGGCGAAGATGTAGCCTTCCTGCAAAAGCACCTGCAGAACGTAGTGGTATTGCAAAGCAGCCAGGACAGCAGCCGCGTGGCAGTGACCGGCGACTACCAGGCACGCGTAATGACCAGCACCGCCGGCGGCAGCACCGGCAAGAGTTTCGGCTGGCTTAACTACGGCCTTATTGCTTCGGGCAAACTCGGCCCGCATATCAATGCATTTGGCGGTGAAGAGCGCTTCTGGCTCGGGCCGGAAGGCGGCCAGTATTCCCTCTTCTTTCCTCCCGGCAAACCTTTTGATTTTGACAACTGGCAAACACCGGGGCTGATAGATACCGCGCACTACGCCGTCCGTTCCCAATCCGCCACGGAAGTCGTTTATCAATATGCCGGCAGCATACAGAACTATTCCGGCACCACCTTCCGGCTTGGCATTACCCGCACCATCCGGCTGCTGAGCAACGAAGCGGTCGCGGCCCGCATCAACGGCACGCTGCCTGAAGGCGTGAAAAGCGTGGCATATGAAACTGAAAACGTACTGACCAACACCGGCGACAGCGCCTGGCGTGAAGAGCACGGCCTGCTCAGCATCTGGCTGCTGGGCATGTTCAAACCATCCCCGCAGACCGCCGTGGTCGCCCCTTTCAAGAACATCCCGGAAGCGCGCAAATTTATTACTGACGATTATTTCGGAAAGATACCGCCGCAAAACCTGCAGGTGAAAGACAGCCTGCTATTATTCCGTGCAGACGGCAAGGCCCGCGGAAAACTCGGCCTCTCCCCGTTGGTAGCCAAGCCGGGCGCAGGCAGCATAGACCTTGATAACAACACGCTCACCGTATTATTCTATGATGTTGTACCAGATGGCCGTTATGTAAATTCCAAATGGGAATTGCAGAAAGAGCCGTTCAAAGGCGATGCCGTCAATTGTTACAACGACGGCCCGCTGGCCGATGGTTCGCAAATGGGGCCGTTTTACGAAGTAGAATCCTCTTCAGATGCGCGGGCGTTAAAACCCGGCGAGTCCATGACCTACCGGCAGGTGACCATGCATTTCGAAGGCAGCCGCGAAGCCCTGCAGGCGCTTGCACACCAGCTGTGGCAGTTACCTCTTGACAACGTTCAACAATTCCTTCAAACAAAATAATTCCGCATGAATACCATCCGCATTTATAAAACACCCGGCGCAATCCTCGCTTTTTACCAGGAGCAATATTATACTTTCCTCACCGAATGGAACAGGTTCGTGAACAGGAAAAACCTGTTCCGGTCCATCGTGGCAGAGCTGGCCGGTAAAACGCCTATGGACAAAACCGCCGCGGAGAAGATCATCGCCAACGGGCTGGAAGCGCCCATAGCCACGCAGGAAGTATGGGCTGCCGGCGTTACCTACTACCGCAGCCGCACTGCCCGCATGGAAGAATCAGAAGACGCAGGCGGGGCAACTTTTTATGACAAGGTATACCTGGCAGAAAGACCCGAATTATTTTTCAAAGCCACTCCCCACCGGGTATCCGGCCACCGGCAAACGGTGTACATCCGCAAAGACTCCTCCTGGGATGTGCCGGAGCCGGAGCTGACGCTTTTTGTGAGCAGCGAGGGCACCATTGAAGGTTACACCGTGGGCAACGATATGAGCTCCCGCAGCATCGAAGGCGAGAACCCGCTCTACCTGCCGCAGGCGAAAGTATATGAAAAATGCGCCGGGCTTGGCCCCTGCCTGATGGTGACCGATACGCCCATTCCCCCGGACACGCTTATCAAAATGGCCATCTACCGCGGGGAGACGCAGCAGTATGCAGACAGTGTAACCATCAGCCAGATGAAACGCGGCCACCAGGAACTGGTAGACTTCCTCTTCCGGGGATGCGCCTTCCCGGACGGATGTTACCTGATGACGGGCACCTGCCTGGTACCTGAAAACAGCTTTACGCTGCAGGACAACGACCGGGTGGAGATCAGCATCGACCACATCGGCACGCTCATCAACGAAGTACAGACCATGCATTAAAGCATAAAACCGCCGTTATGAATTCCACAGTTGATATGAAAAACGAAACGCTGGCGCCTCCCGCGCGCAACAGCGCCCTGAAGCTGACCTTTGTGCTGGTGGTGAGCCTGTTCTTTTTATGGGCGCTCACCGGCAACCTCATCCCCGTACTGATCCCGCACCTGCGGAAAGCCTGCCAGCTGAACGATTTCCAGTCCGCCTTTATTGATTCCGCATATTGGGTGAGTTATTTCTTTTTTGCACTGCCTGCCGCCTGGGTAATGCGGAAATGGAGTTACAAAACGGGGATCATCACCGGTCTGCTGATTGCGGCCGCCGGCGCCGCGTTGTTCTTTCCCGCGGCAGAGCTTCGTTCTTTCGGGCTGTTCCTCTTTGCGCTGTTCCTGGTGGCGGCGGGCATGACCTTTCTTGAAACAGCGGCCAATCCCTACATTACCGTCATCGGGCCGAAAGAAACTTCTGTGCAGCGGCTCAATTTTGCGCAGGCATTCAACGGGCTGGGAGCCTTTGTGGCAGCGTTTTTCCTGAGCAAGGTGATCCTGTCCGGCAAAGAATACAGCACAGAACAGTTGAATGCCATGAGCCCGGAAGCGCTTAATAACTACCTGCTGAGCGAAGCGAGATCCGTGCAGGCACCTTACCTGGTGATTGCAGGCACGCTGCTGGTAGTGGCGCTCATTTTCCGCATGGTGCATTTCCCGAAAGTACAGGAAGAACATGGCAGCAGCCTTAGCCTGAACCTGCGCGTATTCCGCCACAAACATTTCCGCTGGGGCGTGATCGCGCAGTTTGCTTATGTAGGGGCGCAGGTGTGCATTTCCAGTTTTTTTATCCGGTATGCGGGGTTCAGCGCCGGCATGCCGGAGACGGAGGCTACCACCTTCCTGGGTATGCTGCTGCTTTGTTTTATGCTGGGGCGTTATGCAGGCACGCTGCTGATGCGGAAGATATCTCCACGCCTCCTGTTGACCATCTACAGCGCCGCCTGTGTGCTGCTGCTGATCTATTGTGTATTGCAGGGCGGTAAAACGGGCGTGTATTTCCTGCTGGCGGTGGAATTTTTTATGTCTATCATGTTTCCCACCATCTTTTCGATGGCGATCAAAGACCTGGGCAACGAAACAAAGACCGCCTCTGCATTTCTCGTGATGTCTATTGTGGGCGGGGCGCTGGTGCCGTTGGGATTAGGCGCTGTGGCTTATTATTACAATGTGCAGCTGGCCTATGCTGTACCGATGATATGTTTTGCTGTTGTACTGTATTACGCCTGGCAACACTCGCTGCCGGCGCCGGTAAAAGAACTGCCTTCCCATTAATGGGAAAGCAGTTCTTCAACAGATTTACGGCTAAGGCCAAAATAAAAACGCTGGCCGGGCACATACTTTTCGCGCAGTTCAAAATTTTCAAACGAAGGCCCGCCCGGTATCGCGATATAATGCTGCGGGTCCCTGCCGCCGCCGTTCCAGTACTTCGCCCGCCCGTTCACTCTCACCTGCAACGATGCATCCGCGCCGGATTTTTCTTTCCGCCAATATTGCGTCAGCATATAAAAAGGCCGGTACCGCCAGTTCCACCGCATCATGTACGCTTCTTGCTGCGGCCATGCCGCCAGTTCGGCGAAAGACTCATCCGGCGTGGCCGCTATAATGTAATCCCCGCGCTTGTTGGCCTGCATGCGGCCGGCGGGATAAGGTTTCTTTTCAATAAAATCTATACCGTCGTACCCGGCGTATAATTCCCGCGAGTTAATGACGGTGTCTTCCAGGTACAGTTTCCTGAGCCGTGAATAATTGCCCATGGTAGCGGTAATGCCACACCTTTCCATCGGCGCGCTGTCAGGGTGATGGAACACCTCGATGCATAACTCTTCCGGCCGGTCCCGGAAAATACTCAGTTTCAGGTAAGGATGCGCACCGTTGGCGAATTTTTCTATCTGCACATACATGCCTACCGCATCGGCGGTGCTGAATGTATCACTGACCCACATCAGCTTTCCCCACTTGCCGTCTGAGGCGGAAGGAGAAATTTCACTGAATTCTATCTTCCCGTTCACCACCGGTTCTACAGCAATGTAATTGATGTGGTAAACGAGGCCCATATATTCATACCCGATCCGGAACAATCCCCGCGGGCCGCCATTGGCGCCCTGTTTCAGGTTTTCAATCGCTGCCGGCCACAAGCCCACCACCATGCCGTTGCGGGCGCCCCATACCGTGCTGTCGCGGCGGATCCAGTTGGTGGCTTGTCCCAAGGTGTTCAGTTGAATGCACAGCAGTGCTGCAGTTGCCAGAAAATACATGCGCACGGATGTTGCCATCCGCGCGCGTTTGTTGTTGTTCATAACTATCTGTTTATAATGCCATCCCGGTATGTGCCAGGTTTCCGTTTATTGATCTTTTGCATTAGTATCCCGGGGCCTGCACCAGGTTGGGATTGATGTCCATCTGCGCCTGGGGCACCGGCCACAGGTACATTTTCTTCGCAAATATTTTATTCTTATAAAACGTCCGTTTGAAAAATGCCTTGGGATTAGCAGGATCGTCGCTTCTTTCATTCCCGCTGAAATTCATACCGTAAAGCCCCCTGTTCAAAAACTCTTCTCCCACCTTCCAGCGGCGGATGTCGTTAAAACGGATGCCCTCACAATTGAACTCGATCCGCCTTTCCGTCCTGATGATCTTACGCATCTCCTCCTGCGACAGCCCGCCCGCTACCGGCGGAATGCCGGCTCTTTCGCGGACCTTATTGAGATATTTCAAAATATCCGGTGAGCCCGGAGTGGATTCATTCAGCGCTTCGGCATAACTGAGGTAGGCTTCTGCAAGCCGGTACAAAATGCCCGGCACATAATTGAACCTACCCTCGCGCGGGAACACATCGAGGCTGATCCTTTTCCGTATGTTATATCCATTCTGCGGAGCATCAAAGGAAAACCGTGTATCTCTCCCACCCTGCACAAACTCCGCTTTACGCCTGTCAACTCCAAGCCAGGCCCCGTCAAAGATCACGGACACATAAAACCTGGGCTCGCGATTGCAGTACATATTAAAAGTGCCTGTCATCGTCACGGTTCCAACGTCCGGCCCGCCGCCGGACCATCTTGTGCTCCTCTTTTCATCCTGCGCTGAAAACCCTTTTTCCGTATACCCGGAAGCCGGGTCTGTGATGGGCAGGCCGTTTTTCATATAAAATGCATCTACCAATTCCTGCGTAACGCCCAGGCCCCCGTTACCGCCTATCCCGATCGGTAAATGATGCGCTTCCCAGCCGTTGATATCCGGGTTATCCGGCCTTCCAAAGATAATTTCCCGGTTGCCTTCGGAGAATTTTTTCAGCGACATGTTGTAGTACGACATAAAAGGATCAATGGCGCCGTCGTTATTATTTTCGGTATACAGCCTGTAGCCCGCTGCTTCCGCCGCATCTACCAGCTCTTTGCATGCATCTGCCGCGCGCTTCCATTTGGACGCGTCATACACAGGGTTGAACATGTTGTTGCCGTTCTTGTTCTTCCAGTCTTTAAGATCAGGATTGCCGTTGAATAAAGGACTTGCAGCAAACAGCAAGGTCCTCGCCCTGATGGCAAGGCACATTATAGATGTTGCCTTCCCCCAGTCGTGCATGCTGCCAAAAATAGAAGGAGCATATTCCGGCGGCAGTTTGCCGGCAACGTCCTTCAATTCCCTGTCTATCCAGTTTACCACCGTGTCGTAAGGAGACTGCGTGTTCATCAGTTCCGAAGCCGGCGCATCCACGGCTTCAATAACGCCGGGTTTAAAAGGAATCGGCCCATACAGTTCGATCATCAATGAATAGTAATACGCAATCATAAAACGGGCCTGTGCTTTCATATTTTCCACTTCGGCTTCGCTTACGCCGGGCAGTACTCTCACCTGCTGCTGAAAGATGAGCGCGGAACGGATCCGTTTGGGCAGCTCCACCCAATAGTATGGATTCCAGGCGGAGCCGGGGTTCCAGTCGCCTACCGTATAAGCATATACATTTCTCCAGCCAAAGGGCGCCCATTCTGCGGGAATGGTCATGTCATCGCCCATAATATTAAACCCCTGGTCTTTAAAATATCCCCATATGGGACTGGGTATGCCGGAATAAACGCCGGCCAGCCAATCTTCCGTGCGGATCTTATCGTTAAAGATCGCATCCATGGTCAGCTGGTCGTCAGGCATTTTATCCAGGAACTTCTTACAGCCGGCTGCCGGTATCAGCAACAGTGCCGTTATCAGGATCAATATTGTATTCTTTTTCATCATTAATGATTTAATGGAAAACTTTCACTGCGTTGAAAGGCTCATTTAAAATTGACATTGACGCCAAAGGAAACAGATTTCGTGAGCGGGTATTTAAGCCCGTCTGTTGTTTCCAGTTCGGGGTCCCACAGCTTGAAATCTGATATCGTAAGAATGTTGCTGGCTCTTGCAAAGATCCTGAAGTTGTTGATCCAGATGCGGCGGCTCCATTTTTCCGGGGCGGTCACACCGACTTCCAGGTTCTTCAGCCGCAGGAAGCTCATGTCTTTCAGCCACCAGGTAGAGGCCTGTTCGTTATTGGCGTTCACGCCATAGGTGAGCCTCGGCCAGAACACGTCCTGGTTGGGTGTTTTGGGCGTCCAGCGGTCGTCTATGTTGGTGTAAATATTGCCGGTGGCGCCAAGGGCGGTTCCGGGCATCCAGTTTTCTCCCCCAAGCACCTGCCAGGTTCTGCCGGCGCCCTGGAAAAAGAAACCAATGTCCACGAACTTGTACCGGATGGTGGCGCCAAAGCCATAAATGATCTCCGGCATGCGCGTGCCGCCGATGGCGGTCCTGTCCAGGTCGTTGATCACACCATCAGCATTGAGATCGCGGTAGCGGATATCTCCTGGCCTCAGTACCTGGCTGAATGTCTGGTTGGGAATTCCCGGCTTTAACTTCCCGTCCGGGCCGAAGTCATTTTCGGTGAACAAGCCATTTGCCACCAGGCCAAAGAGCTGCCCTACAGGTGTGCCCGTAGCGGAACGGTGCGTGCCTAAAACGGCCAGTGGTTCATCGATCTCCGTTCTTTTATTATGTGCGTAGGTGTAGTTGCCCATCACCGTTACCGACCAGTCTTTTGAAAAGTTCTTCTCTGCATTCAGCGACAGTTCCACGCCCTGGTTTTCCACTTTTCCGAAATTGGCCCATACCGATCTTATAAAACCGGCAGACCCGGGAATGTTATTGCGTTGCATGAAGATGTCCTGGCGGTTTTCCCAGAAGAAGTCCACATTCAAATTGATGGCTCCTTTGAATAGCCCCAGTTCCACGCCGAGATCGCGTTTGGTCACGGTTTCCCAGGTCAGGTTTGGAACGCCCACATCGCCTTCAGCCCTGCCGAGGCGGTAGATATCATTGTCCGCGCCCCAGCGGTAATAACCAAAATCCGCAATGGTAGAGATGTACGCAAATCTCCGGTCGCCGATATTTTGTCCTAAAACGCTGTTCCCTGCCTTACCCCATGAACCCCTGATCTTTAAATTGGATACTACATCCCTGACGGGCTGCATGAACTTTTCCTGCGACACTACCCAACCCAGCGCAGCAGCCGGGAAGAAACCGAAACGTTTTCCGCGCTCGAAGTTTTCAGAACCATTGTACCCGAAATTGAACTCGACAATGTACCGCCTGTCGTAGGTATAAGAAAAGCGGCCGGCAATGCCCTGGTTGCGGTATGGCAGGTTATCGCCGCGGTCGTAGTTCCTTTGGTTGTATAAGAACATGGAATTGATATCATGTTTCTCATTCAGCGTTTTGGCGTAGGAGATCATGGCTTCCAGGTACACAGCCTGGTCGCCCCACTGGGAGTTCTTGTCAAAACCAAGGTACTGCTGCCCGTGGCTTTGTATTTCAAGATCGAGGCTGCCGTCTGCGTTTCTTCTCGTGGCCGGTTTGTAATAATCCGGCTGTTTGCTCCTGATCACGGAGTTGCCGGAAAATTTGTCGAAAGCAAAAGTCAGCTTGGCTTTCAGGCCGGGCGTAATGCCTTTCATATCCTGTTCTATCGCGGTGGTGGATTGCAGCTGGTAAATGTTCCAGCGTTCATATCCCCGCTGCGTGGCCCATGCCCAGGGGTTTTCCCTGAAGTCTACACGCGGCAATGCGCCGTTGGAATATTGCGGGGGATGCACATAAGGAGGAATGCGGGAAGCCTGGTAAAAAACGCCGAAGTTGGTCTCATTCGCATCGCCCGGGGGCCCGTTGCGGGTTTGCAGGTAACCGCCGAGGTTTACCCGCACGATGGTGGTGGGCGTTACATTCAGGTCCACATTGGAACGTACGTTGTAACGGTCTACCTTCAAGGCGGAATTCCATGCCTGCTTTGGATCGCGGCGGATAAGGCCATCTTCGTTAAAATATCCCAGCTCCAAAGCATACCGCAAAAAATTATTCCCGCCGTTCATGTTCAGGTTGGCCCGCATGTTACTGGCATGATCCTTTGCTACCACTTTCCACCAGTTTACATCGGGGTATAGCTCGGGGTCCGACTGGTCGCGGTATTTCTGCAAAATGTCGTCCGGTTTAAACGGAGAGGGCCGGCCGGCGTCGAGATAGATCTCATTCATCAATTCGATGTATTTCACCGCACCCACATATTCCGGGACCTTTGTGAGGGAAGTGGTTGCCCTTTCGAAGCGGAAGCTGACCTGCGGAGGCCCCATTTTTCCGCGCTTGGTATTGATCATGATCACGCCATTGGCGCCGCGCACGCCATAAACGGCGCTTGCAGCGGCATCTTTCAGCACAGAAAATGATTCTATTTCTTCCGGGTCAATATCGTTGAGGCTGCGTTCCACACCGTCCACCAATACCAGCGGCCGGGAGTTCCCGCCGAATGTGCTGATGCCGCGGATCCAGAAATCGGAGTTGTTGGACCATGGGTCGCCGCTGCGCTGTACGGCAATGATGCCGGGCACCATGCCCGCCAGGTTGTTGCTGAGCGACCTGTTAGGCGTAAGCTGCAGCTGCGCGGGTTTTACGGTGCTGATAGCGCCCACTACGGACACTTTCTTTTGCGTGCCAAAACCCACTACCACCACTTCGTTCATAGCAGTAATGCTATCCTGCAGGATGGCGTCGAGGATGTCCTTTTTTCCAACCGGCAGGGTGACGGACTTAAATCCTATGAAAGAGAAGGTCAGCTTGGCTTCCCTGTTCAATACGTGTATGGCATATTCCCCGTTCTCGCCGGACAGCGTGATGTTATTGGTCCCGGCTTCGTTGACGGAAACTCCCGGAATCCTTTCTCCCCGCTGGCTGGATATCACTCCCACGATCTTGATTCCGGATTGGCGCGACTGCCCGTTTGTGACCTGCGCCCCTGACTCAGCAGCCATCAAACAGCACAGCAACAGGAAAAACACCCGCGGGAATTTTCCTGTTCTTGATACGCATCGTTTGATCATGATATTGGTTTTAAGTTTGAAAAGAATAAACAGGTTGAAATAATGAATTATCAGGCGAATGAACACGCATAGCTTAAACGTTTAAGCTAACGCATCTAAAAAATGCTGTTGTAGTGAATCCTGGCTGATCTATCCTAATTGCATTGCTTTTCCCGCTACTACGGCTTGTTTCACGGGGATAGTCCCATATGCCACCTGCAGGGAAGGTTTGCCGTTCCGCAGGCTGACGGTGCCGAAGCCTTTTTCCGTGGAAATGAAACTCGTGAAGTCCCCCACTTTCGAGTCGATGAAAAGCGTGCCGTCTACCGCATCGTAACGTACGCCGGTGAGACCCTGCAGCATGCCGTAGCTGCTCATGGCCCTGGCATACCAGTGACCGCATTCGTATTCATTGAACGGGTTTCGGATGGAACCGTCGTACCGGCTGCGGCAGGCACGCACGATCTCGAGGCCTTTCTCCACTTCACCCATGAACATCAGGTGGGAGGCCACCTGGTATTCAATGCCCGTCCATACTTCGTTGCTGTACACAAACGGCAGCGACAGCATGCCGCCTTTCGGCCATGAGCAAAGCAACAGCCCGCCTTCGTTGCCCAGCGCAAAGGTGGGGCGTTGGGGGTTGGCGTGCGCGCTGAGGTCTTTTTTAAGATTGTATTTGTGCACAGCCAGCAGGTGGCTTTTTGTTTTGGCGGTATCCACGGGTTCGTCCATGCCGCAAACGCGGGCTATCCAGGAGCCGAGTATACCGTCGGACAGGCAGCCGCTGCCATACTGGTACTTCGGCCCTTCCGCCTGGAGCAGGCGCTGCGCTTCTTCTGAATAATGCGTGTGGAAAGACTGTGCTTTTGCAGGATCGGGTGCGTTCAGTCCCGTCCATTGTATTTTTTGAATGAAGTATTCGCCGTTGAAGAGCGTTGTTTCGATGTATTGCTTTCCTTTTTCGTAGAGGGCTGCGTAATCCGTGATATCATTGCCCAGGTGTTTTCCCATAAGGGTAAAGGCTTTCAGCGCGCCGAGGTAAAAGCTGGTGCACATGCCTGTAGGACCCCAGAATTCAATGTCATAGGTGTTATGATGCGGTTCTTCCACTACGCCTTTCCGGCGCGGGTCCCAGGTGCGGATGCAATAGTCCATGCTTGTTTTAACAGCGGGGAAAATATTTTTCAGCCAATCATTATCGCCGCTGATGCGCCATTCCCGGTATACTTTCATGATACCGCCGAGCTGCCCGTCTGCCGCCGCATGGAAGTTGTGCACCAGCGGGGAAATGGGAATATTGGCGCGGAATCCCTGGTGGCCTTCAGGGTTCTGGTTTTCTTTGAACTCGGTGTTGCGCAGGCTTCTTTCCAATGCAGGGAACAGGTGCGGCACCGCCTGCGCATAATTCCATACGTGCGTGCAGGAGCCGTGGCAGCTGCCCCAGTTGTCGCCGCTGCCCTCCCAGCACCAGAAGCGGCCATCGTATTGGCGCATCACGGTGGCTGACTTGAGGATGGTGAGGTTGGCTGCCACGGCTTCTGTCACTTCCGGGGGTAAGGTACTTTTGTAGAATGCGGTTGTGAAGAGCGAGGTTTTCTTCCGGAGGGTATCGTAATTGGTTTTCCAATAATCAGCTACTTCGTTGATGTTCTTAAACCGGCTGCTGTACCAGGGGCGGTGAAACCTTGGCTGCCCGGGGTGATCGCCGCTGGCATCGTCGCCAATGCGCAGCTTTGAATCCGGTACATACCAGGCCATCAGCAGGCGGATCGTTTTTTTCTCTCCCGGCCCGAGGCGGAACGGCACGAAAAGCGAAGCGCCCGGCGCGTCTTTTTCCACCGGCGCGTTGTTCTTTGTTTCCGCTGCTTTGATCGTATTCCATATCATAGACAGCGAATCGAACCAGCCGCCCCTGAACCAGCAATGGTCTGTCACCGCAGCATCGTCTGTGGTGAAGATGGCGAAGTGGCCCTGTTTTTCAGGGGCATTGGCCGTGGCTTCCTGCGATAAGATAAACCCGCTCTGCAAGGAGCTGATATGGTTACCTGCTTCTCCCTGCCGCATGAAGTTGCGGGTGTTGTAGGAGAAGACAAAATCCTGTGCGGATTTGCCGGTATTGGTAAACTGGTATTCCAATGCGCCGACGGGCAGGCTGGAATTGTCTTCATCCGTCGGCACAAAAGGGCTCCATCCTTTTATGCTTACGGCTAAGGGTATGGCGGGATCTTTCAGCGAAATGTCCGCAAAGGGGAATTGTGCTTTGAATTCCGCTGCGGCAAACCGCGGGAGTCCCCAGGTAGCGCCGCCGGTGCCGCCCAGGCCCGCATCGCGCTGCCCGAATTTCTTCCAGCCGGGAATGCGCTGTTCCAGCACCCTCGCGCCATCCGGTATTCCTTTGATGCTGATGGCCGCAAACATGGCCGGTTCAAAGAACATTTCAGGATTGTGGCGGATAGACATGTGAGAGATAGCGCCTGTGCCTTCCAGGCAGAACATACCTGCGCCGATGCCGCCGATAGGGAAAGCTACGCGGTTAATATGATCGCCCTTGTAACTTTCATTAAAACCACGGCTGCCCGGCGCCTTGCCGGCAGCTGTGTTATCTTCTTCCCTTCCGGTTTCCGTGCTTTTTGCTGTAACAACAGCGGGCATGGCTGTAGCGCCAATACAGCCCAATGCAAAATTCTTCAGAAAGTGGCGGCGGTTCTTGCTTGACTTCATCATGGTACCAAGAGTTCGTATTGGTTGAGTGCGGAGCGGGCATCATCTTCCCGTTTTTTTCATAGTTGTATCGCCCCGTGGAATGTGCTATTACCTTTGCTTGTATTACGACAAAATATCTTCTCCCCAACCGCTGGCGGCGTCAGGTTTCTTCATAACGCTTAATCGTTTAAGCAAACGGGTATAAAAAAAGGAGCTTTCGCTTCAGGGATGAAAGTAGAATATAAAAAAATAACATCCAAATTTTTTTTGCGGCAGCTGGCCTGCTCCTGCCAGGGTTATGCTACCTGGAATCCCCGATCAGCTCGTCAATAATTTTAGTAAAGTAATTGTTTTTGTCATCAATGGCTACGCCTGCTGCATTCGTACCGACAGGATAATTACCCTGTATATACCGCAGTATGCCGTTCTTGTCCAGAAAAAGATTCTTGGGCAGCGCCCCGATCTTCAACTCGTTTTTATAAACCTCACCACCGTGCAGTACCTGGAAATTAAAATCCCTGTTCTTTAAAAAGTCATGCAGGTGATCATCAGTTGCGCTATTTTCTGTAATGGATATAAAGTTCATTTTGTCCTTATACCGCTCTTTCAACCTGCTTAACTGGGGCATTTCGGCTATACAGGGGCCGCAATATATCGCCCAGAAGTTGATGAGTGTTGGCTTGCCTGAAAGCCCGGCAGAGGAAATCTCTTTTCCATCCATATCCTTCAATCTGAAAGCAGGAAGCTTTTGGTTTAACAGCAAGAAGGTAGAATCCTGTTTGTATGCTAATTTGAATGCTGCGGATTCCTTTCCGGGTGATTGCTTTGATGTTGAAAAACTTATGTAATTGAGAACGGTATCCTTTTTAATTATTTTATGATAGATGACTGCTGTCAACGTATAAGTAGACGGCAGTGTTTTCTTTACTGTATCAAAGAGCTGCTTTATTTTATCTTCTTCTATAAAATTACCATTGTTAAAAGTATATAAGTTGTGTTGGGAGTAGCTTTTGAGCGTTAGAAGTACCAGGACGGCAAGGGTTATTCTCATCGTGTTATTTTAGATTACCGGCTAAGTTAGCATATTTTACGAACCGGGTTCATCCCTGCCGGTTTCCATGGCGGGAGTTTGGATAAATGCCCGCCGACCCCGGTATGTACCGGGATTGGCAGGCTTTGTTTGTTTTTTAGTTGGAACCCTCGTTCTGGGTGATCTTTGACTTATTGATATCTATCTGGCTTTGCGGGATCGGGAACACCTGGTTCTGCGGCGTAACAGGATTTACCAGGTTGATCTGTGCGGATTTTCCATTGAGCACCGGGATGGCGCGGTCTGTTCTCACGAGATCGTACCAGCGCAGGTTCTCGAAAGCAAACTCCACTCTTCTTTCATGTTCCATGGCCAGCCGGAATGCAGCCTGGCTGGGCACCTGCGCAGCAGTGAGATCGCCGAGGCCGGCGCGGTTGCGCACATCGTTCAGGTAGTTGAATGCGTCTCCCCCGGCAACGTATCCTGCTTCGTTCAGGCATTCCGCATACATCAGTATCACATCTGCATAACGGATGATGGGAATATTGTTACCATTATCATTGTTAACAGTCGGCACATCATGATATTTCTTTACGAAGTTACCCGGGATGGTAGCGCCGCCGGCATTCACATACGAAGTAGCGATGGTAGCCGCTTTGCGCTGGTCGCCCGCTTCATATTCATTCACCAGGTCGTCAGTGGGCACATTATTTCCGCCGCCGCCAAACTGGATCACGGCATTCCCTGAGTTCTGCGGCGCAAAAGAGTTGGGCCAGGTATTCCCCTGCCCGATGCCGCCGGATTTGTATTGTACATCGAAGATGGCTTCTTTGTTGTTTTTGTTGTTCACTTTGAAGAAATCCGCGTACACCGGCACCAGCGCGTATTGGTTCAGATCGATCACCGCTTTCAGCTGCATGGCGGCCGCTGCATATTTCTTCTGCGTCAGCAGCACACGGCCCAAAACGGCTTTGGCAGCGCCCTGCGTGGCACGGCCCACATCTGCCCCGGTATAGGAAACAGGCAGCGCTGCCGCGGCTTCTGTAAGGTCTTTTTCTATTTGCGCGTATACATCGGCTTTGGGATCCCTGCCATATTCGTACCCTTCATCCGGGTTGATGATCTCTTTTAATACCAGCGGCACATCTCCAAAAGTGCGCACAAGGTTAAAA
The DNA here is from genome assembly GCF_039655965.1 of Chitinophaga sp. YIM B06452. Lineage (NCBI taxonomy): Bacteria > Pseudomonadati > Bacteroidota > Chitinophagia > Chitinophagales > Chitinophagaceae > Chitinophaga > Chitinophaga sp. YIM B06452. The sequence goes on from NZ_JAWLKY010000002.1 coordinate 773,309, forward strand.
TAAAACAGTGCGCGGAGGAACTTAGCCTCGCCGATGTACCGGGTCTTCAAGGCATCGCTCATCGCCACAGGACCGATGCGGTCAAGGATGGCATTGCACCGTGAAATAGCCGTGTAGCTGTTGCTCCAGCGGTTATTGATGAACGGGTTGGTAGTGCGGATATAGAAACGGTCAAACTCGTCCTGGTCCGTTACGGAACCGGAAGCTACCGCCAGGGAGTTATCAGACCTGATCTCCCCGAAAATGTAGCTGTCCTGGCCATAAGTGCCGCCCGACCTGAGGGAATTATATGCGCCGTTGACGGCGTTCCTGAAATCTTCCTCCGTCTGGTAAAAATTATCGGTAGTGATCGAGGAAATAGGCTTCAGGTCTATAAAACCCTTGCCGCAGGAAGACAACAAAAGCGTTACCAAAGCTGCCTTGTATATAAAGTGATGATTGAATTTCATGAGATGTCAATTTTGAGTTTTACCTGAACATTAGAATCCGACGTTGATGCCAAAAGTGACCGTTCTAGCCAGCGGGTAGCTGCCATAGTCAACACCGCCTGTAAGCGGCCCTTCGTAATTGCTTACTTCCGGGTTGAAATTCGTGTAGTTCGTCCAGGTATACAGGTTTTGCGCAGAAGCGTATACCCGTACCTGTTGCAGTTTAAGCCGGCTGATGACAGATTTTGGCAGTTTGTAACCCAGGCTCACGTGCTGGATGCGCAGGTAGGAGCCGTCTTCCACCCAGCGCGAAGAAACGGCGTTGTTATTACCCGTGGTACGCGCATTGGCCCTCGGCACTTTGCCATTGCCGGGGTTTTCCGGGGAACGCCAGCGGTCCAGCGCGATGGTCAGGTTGTTGCCCCCGCCTTCCAGGTTGTCGAAGAAGCGGCGGCTCAGGTTGAGTATCTGCCCGCCCTGCGTGCCTTGTATGGCAATGCTGAGATCAATGTTCTTATAGGAAAAAGTATTGGTCATCCCATAAATGAAATCAGGCTGGTTATTACCGATGAGCGTCCGGTCATTTGCATCAATTTTCCCATCGCCGTTCACATCTTCGTATTTCACATCGCCGGGGCGGGACGTTTTATCGTGCGGGTAACTGTGCAGGTCGTCTTCATTTTTGAAGATGCCCAGTTGTTTGTACCCGAAAAAGCTGCCGATGGGTTCGCCTATCATCGTAACATTTGTTTCTCCCACGCCGCTGGTGCTCAGGATGCGGTCTCCGGTGGGGCCCAGCGCCAGCACTTTGTTCCTGTTGAAAGACAGGTTGGCGCCCGTGTTCCAGGAGAACTCCCCGGTAAGGTTATAACTGTTCACGCCAAACTCGAAGCCTTTGTTGCTCATCCTGCCGATATTCTTGAAAGCAGTGCCAAAGCCGGTGAGTGTGGGCACGTTTACAGACAGCAACAGGTCTTTGGTGATGCGGTCGTAATAATCTACAGTGAGCGATACCCTGTTCTTTAGCAGGCCGATGTCCACACCGAGGTCCAGCTGCTGGTTGCGTTCCCAGCCTAACAGGGGATTGCCGAGTGAGTTGACAGCGAGGCCGGTGGCCACGTTATTGTAAAAGGCGTAGTTGCTGGAACCTACGCCTGCCGCGTAAGGATAAAGGTTCGTGTTAGCAAACGCGTTGTTGCCGGAAAGGCCGTAGCTCACGCGCAGCTTCAGTTCCGACAGCAGGGGCAGGTTTTGCATGAAGGGCTCTTCCGTTACCCTCCACCCTGCGGATACAGCCGGGAAAGTACCAAACCTGTTATCCGGGCCGAACGTGGAAGAACCGTCACGGCGAACCGATACTTTCAACAGGTATTTGCCTTTATAATTATAATCCAGTCTCGCAAAGTAAGAAACCGTAGCCATTTCTGTTTTCAGGGAACCCACGGATGCCGGTACCCCCGCGGCATTGAGCGTTTGCACGATATCGTTGGCAAAAGTATTGCCGGCAGCGTCGGAAGACTGGTATTGGAGTTTATTGGATTCCGTACCCGCCAGCACTTCCAGGTTGTGCACATCGTTGAAAGATACGTTGTAGCTCAGTACCTGGTTCACCAGCCAGCTGATGCCCTGTTCTGAAAACGCGCTTCCCGTTGCTGCCGTAGGGGGCAACAGCTGGTTGAGCGGCATCTTTGAAGTAGTGTAGGTATTTCTCCTGTTCTGGAAAATATTGGCATTGCCGGAAACCCTGTATTTCAGGTTGGGAAGAAAGCGGTATTCGGCATATGCGTTAGACAGCAGGTTGGTTTCATTCAGCTCGCTGTTGTATTCCGTAATGTTGGCAACCGGGTTGGTGATGCCCGGCAGGTTGTAAGGCGCGGCCAGCTCTGCCATGGAGGAATAGCTGCCGTCTGCCCTGTATACCGGCGCCATGGGCATGGTATTGAGCGCGGCGTTGATGATGCCGTTGTTTGCCCAGTGCCCGTCCGACCGTACTTCCTGCGTTACTTTATAAGATGGATTGATGTTGATCCCGATCGTGAGCTTCGGCGCGGCTTTAAAGTCCACGTTGGCGCGCAGGGTATAACGGTCCATCGCCGATTTTTCGATGATGCCTTCCTGTGTCAGGTAACCTGCGCTTACGGAGTACTGCACATTGTCTGTGCCGCCCCCGGCGGAGAACTGGAAATTGCTGATAGGCGCTGTGCGGAAGATGAGGTCCTGGTATTTGTGGTCCGGGAGCGCGGCTACTTTCGCCGGGTCATCAAAGTTCAGCCAGTCATAAAGATCGCCGCGGGGGTAGCGGTAACGCAGGAAGTTGGCAGGCCTTGCGCTGTTAGGGTCTGATATCTGCGCGCCGGGCACATTGTCCAGGTAAGCATTATTGGCCGCGTCTTTGGCGAACTCCGCATATTGTTGTGAACTCAGCACATCCAGCTTTTTGGTGATCTGCTGGAAGCCGGTGAATACATTCAGGTTCATCCGGTTTTTGCCGGGGCGGCCTTTTTTCGTTGTTACGAGTATCACGCCGTTGGAACCGCGGGAACCGTAGATCGCCGCGGAGGAAGCGTCTTTCAGCACATCGATCTTTTCAATTTCCTCCGCATCCAGCAAACCGAAAACAGATGCCGGAACGATATTGCCATCCACTACTATCAGCGGGCTTGTTCCCGCGGAGAGAGAACCAAAGCCTCTTACCTTGATGGCAGGCGTTCTGCCGGGACTGCCGGAATTCTGCTGCACCACCACGCCGGCTATTTTACCCTGCAGGGCGGAAGCTACGTTAGACACCGGCATGTCGCCGATCTCCTGCATAGGAACAGAAGAAATGGCGCCGGTAACGTCGCGTTTCTTTTGCGTGCCATATCCTACTACCACTACATCGTTGAGGTTGCTGGAAACTGCCACCATGATTATATTGAGCGTTGACCTGCCCGCCAGCGCCTGCTGCTGCGGCGCAAAACCGAGGTAGGTGAACACGAGCGTATCATTGGCAGAAGGAACATTCAGCGAGTAACGCCCGTCTGCATCAGAAGCAGTGCCGATCGATGTTCCTTTTACATTGATGCTGACGCCGGGCAATGGCTGGCCGGTATTGTCAGTCACCACACCGCTCACAGCCACCTGGCTAGGCGCTCCCCAGCTTTTCCCTGCTGAGATAACGATCAGATTATTTCCCATGTCGCGGTACTGCAGGCCTGAATTTTCCAGTAATTTATCGAGGGCATCGGAAACCTTTGCATTCTTCACGGAGAAATCCACTTTCCTGGTCAGTGAAGAAAGGTCGTAGTTATACAGGAACCTCACCTTCGCCTTTTTCTCGATCGCATTCAGCACGGCGCGCAGCTCAACCTGTTCGAAGCTGGCTGTGATCGTTTGACCGAATACTTTTGCTGCATTGACCTGGGAAGCGGTTAAAAAGATAATTAACATGGAAAGCTTCATACATAGAAGGAATTTAAGCAGACGTGGCGTCATCACCCCCATAAAAGGAGGTACGTTTTTTTTCATAACTTTGGATTTACGGTTTAAAAAGAAAGAAACCTGTTGATTTTGCCGATCCGAGGTTTCTGGAACATTAGACTTTTCGGGGAATGTTTCCGCATTTCCCGATTTTTTTGCTGTTACTTGTAGATGTTTACCTCATTATTACTGATTTTAAAGGTGAATGGCAGGGATAACCGCAGGGCAGACAGTACTTCGGTGATATTCTCGTTCTCGAACCTCGCGTGGAACCTGTACCTGGCCACTGCGGCGTCATGGATCACTATTTTTACATTATACCATCTTTCCATTTCAGCTGATATTTCCCCGAAATCCTCCCCGTCGAAAACAAGTTTATTGTATACCCAGGCCGTTTCCGCCATGGCGGTATCTGCGGCGTTGCTTTTGAGATGTTGTATGATCATATCATCCGGAACCGGGGCGGATGCAGGGTCTATAACGGCGGAAGCATTCTCCGGCGCGCGGTTTACCACTACTTTCTCGTGCGGGTGCAGCAACAATGTTTCCCCCCGGTTGCCGCCGGTCTTTGATACCTGCACCAGCCCGCTCACCAGGGTGGCCTCTGTTTTATGATCCTCCGGGTAACATTTCACGTTGAAAACGGTGCCCAATACCCTCACATCGATGTCGCGGGTATGCACGATAAAAGGACGTCCGGGATTCTTAGCCACGTCGAAGTAGGCCTCTCCTTCCAGCTCCACTTCCCGCAGGGAATCCGAAAAATTGGCGGGATAGCTGATGCGGCTGCCGGAATTAAGCCATACAACGCTTCCATCCGGCAGCAATAATCTTGATTTGGCGCCGGGTTTGGCGATGGTCTCTATGCGGGCTGCTTCAGGCCCGCCGGGTTGGTTGTGCGACTGTTTTACATACAGCCAGGCGGAAATGATCAGTCCTGTAAAGACGGCCGCCACCGCGAGGATGTTGCGTATATAATGCGGGCGGCTGCCCCGCACGGGCACAGGCGCCCCCGTTTTGCCGGCTGCGGCGTCCAGTATATGGCGGAAATGCGCTTCAGGGTCTGCGTCTTCATCAGCAATGGAAGCAACCGGGTTGGTCCAGTAATCCGCAAAGAGCGCATGAAAATAGGCGTCTTCCGGATGCTCCTTTAAAAGGGCATCCAGTTCCTTTATTTCTTCCGGGGAGGCTTCCCCGGATAGTTTCCTGGCAATTAATTGCGCGATCCTTTCTTTATGCATTGAACCTTGGTTAATGATAAAGACAGGGAAATAAAGGGATGACCTTAAAGCTTTAGCAATTATTTTTTTACGGCCCTTTTGGGGAAGGCGGTGAAATGGGCCTGTACTTTTTCGGAAATGCGTTTTACGGCGATCACCATCTGGGCGTCTACCGTGTTGACAGTGAGGTTCAGTATCTCGGCCACATCCCTGTAGCGGAGGCCGTCTTCACGCACCAGTTTAAAGATCATCTTGCAGCGCGGCGGCAGCGACTCTACGGCGGAAGCGATCTTTTCCTGCAGCTCGGCGCTGATCATTTTCTGGTCGGGCGCCTGGTCACGGCTGAGCGCTATATCAAAATGATCGAAAGGTTCCGTGATGAGCCGGTGGGCCTTGGAGGAAAGGTAATTAAGGGAACTGTTTTTTACGGCTACATAGAGGTACACGCGGATATTGGCGATGGAGGAAGCCTTTTCCCTTTGTTTCCACAATTTGATAAATACATCATCCACTATTTCGGTGGCTGCTTCTTTTATTTTGACGATGGAGCAGGCAAACTGGTTGAGCCGGGGACTATAGTACTGGAACAACCGGCGGAACGCCTGCTCGTCGCCCTCCGCGATCTGCTGCAGCGCTACAACCGGCTCCTCACTGTTATGATGTGAACTATTTCCCACGCAATCGATTGTAATAATTTTGATTGATAGACGTAAAAGCCCCTGCCTTTCTGTAAAACAGGGCGCGCACGAGTTAGATTACTTTGACCAATAAATTTTCACTTAATGAATCTCAAAGTACATATTTTTTTGAAAACGGAGCCGGCCGGTGATTACTTTTTTAGCGTGGGAAGCGACCGGTACCAGGCGAGTAATTTTTCTTTCAGTTGTGTTGAAATGCTTTCATATTGAGCTGCGATGTTGCTTTGTTCTGAGGGGTCGTTTTCAAGATCGTACAATTCCGCCGCGGAGCCATCGGCATTGACCAGCAGCTTCCATTTTCCGTCGCGCACTGCCAGCGAGGGGCTGCGGTCCCTGCCGCGGGGATAGTGGAACGAGGTCTGGTTGCGGCCATATTCCCAGAAGAGCGTTCTCCGCTGTGCAGAGCGTTTGCCCAGCAGCACACCGGCGCGGTTTATGCCGTCCATTGCGGGCAGCGCTTTCCCCGCGATGCCGGCCATCCGGCAAAAGGTCGGCAGCAGGTCTGTAGCGCTCAGTACCGAAATGCTGTCCACCTCCCCTGCCTTTATCTTTCCCGGGAATCTCACGATCAGCGGCATTCTTATCCCTCCTTCGTAAAGTGATAATTTCGTGCCCCTGAATGGCCCGGAACGAAACCCGAAGGTGGGCAGCGCCCCGTTATCGGATGTAAAAACGATCAGCGTGTTCTGGTCAAGGCCCAGCTTCTTCAGGCCCTCCAGCAGCCGCCCGATCTGCCGGTCGTAATTGGCAAGCACGGCTTCAAACTGCCGCTGGCTTTCAGCGCCTTTGGGCGCCATGTTCATGGCTGCTTCGTCAGGTACCCAGGGCGTATGCACATCGTCCGGCCAAAGATTGACGAAACAGGGCGCGCCCTTGTTGGCGGCCAGGAAGGCCAGCGTTCTGTCCACGAAATACCCCGTGCGGTCCCAGCGCCTGATGCTGTCGGTCTTTGACCATATCCAGTTGCCGGAAGTCAGCACAGGGTCCGGGTCGGGACTTTCCCAGGTGCTGCTGTATTCATCAAAACCATATTCCCGGATGGAAGGCGCATTATCAACGTCCCTTCCGCCGCCCATGTGCCATTTTCCAAAATGGCCGGTACGGTAACCGGCGCCTTTCAGCAGCCTTGCTACCGAGGGCGCCTGCGCCCGCAAAAAATCAGCCTGTTCGCATGCCGCATTACCTTTACGCGTTTGCAGGTAACTGGTCAGGTTCCACTTAGCGGGGTGGCTGCCGGTCAAAATGCCTGCGCGTGAAGGGGAACAGATGGGAGAAGCGCTGTAATACTGCGTGAAACGGATCCCTTCAGCCGCCATCTTATCCAAATAGGGTGTGGGAACGACCTTTCCGCCGTAGCAGCCAACATCGGCCGAGCCCATATCATCGGTCAGTATCAGAATGATATTAGGCTTCTGTTGTGCCCCTGCGAACAAAGCTGTTAAGCATAACCAGGCGGTAATGATCACTTGCCGTATATTCATGAGCGTTATTGTTGGATGATTATTTTTTTGTAGCGCCCTCACCTTTCCAGTTGGACTTGATATCCAGTATCGGCCCGGTGATCGTGTCTTTCTGCTGCGCCCTGAAGCCGGAAAGTTTTTTCTTCAGCTGCTGCATCACATCGTTGTATTCTTTCTTCCCGGCCAGGTTATTTAGTTCATACGGATCGTTTACAATATCATATAATTCCGCCTGCGGGCGGTGGCGATACCGTTCTATCAGCGCCGCCGCAGCGGTATCGTTCTTCTCCGCCAGCTGTTCCCAGCTGATCCAGTAAGAAGCGCCGCCGTCGTGATCTCTTGCACCGTCGATATGTGTACGGTATGTATACTGGGGCGACAGGTTTTCGATGAATTTATACCGCTGCGTCCGTACGCCACGCATGGGCGTGATATTCATCAGCCCGTCCTGCGAGTGGGTGAGAAATACTTCCTGCCGGTGTGCCTGTTTTTTTCCCAGCAATACCTTCATATATTCCTTTCCATCCAGTCCCGCGGGAATCTTAGCACCGGCGAGCGCCAGCACTGTGGGCAACAGGTCTATATGGGACACGAGAGCTTCGGTGGTACCGGCGGAAATCCTGCCCGGCCATTTTATTAACAGCGGCACATGCACGCCCGCATCATACAGGTTCCATTTTGCAAAGGGGAACTGCGCACCCTGGTCGGAGGTGAAAATGATTACCGTTTCCCCTTCGAAGCCGTGCTTTTCAAGGCTTTCGAGCACGCGGCCAAGGTTGTTATCCATTTTTGTAACGTCCGTATAATAACGGGCGCGCATTTGCCTGTATTCGTCCGTTGCGATGGCATCAGGCGGCACGTCGATGTCTTTTAACGGGTACACCGCCTGCTGCGGCCAGATCACGTGGGGACTGTGATCCGACACCACCAGGCAGAAAGGCTGGCCGCCCTCCTGCTGTGCCAGCCATTTATCAACTGCTTCCGTGCTTAGGTCGGTGAATAATCCAGGGGTGTTTTCATGCCCGGGTTCCCGCACTTCAGACAAGGGTATCCACTCAAATGGAAAAACGTTCAGGGGACCGATATGCCGCTTGCCCGCCAGCGCCACCCTGTACCCGGCCTGCCGCAGCAGTGCAGGCAGCGTTTGCACACCCGGCCTGACTTCACTGACGGGATAGCCATTCACGTTGTTGGCATGAGAACCATTGCGCGAGGGCATCAGCCCCGTCATGATCGTGGACCGCGAAGGAGTGCAGGTGGGCGTATTCGCAAATGCATTCGTAAATTTTAATGCGCCGGAAGCCAGGCTGTCCAGGTGAGGGGTTTTTACTACCTTATTTCCATAAGGGCCGCTGTCGCTATACCCAAGATCGTCTGCCAGGTAAATAACGATATTCGGGGTCTTGCTTTTCTGCTGCGGCGTCCTTTGCGCGATGCAGTCTATCTGCAACAGGATGCATACCGATAAAAAAATACAGCTGGCATATATCTTTCTTCGCATAACATGGAATTTATACAGGCGGTATAAAGATAAAATTTCATGTCATTTTTTTTGCATCCTCATTGCGTATTCTTTAGCAGTCTTCCAGGAAAGCAGCACGCTCACTCACTCATTACCAAAGGCAGCGGAAAATCTGCCGTAAAAACAGCACCCTTTCCCAGCTCGCTTTCACAGCTCACACTACCATTCATCAGCTCGGTGTATTTGCTCACGATATGCAGGCCGAGGCCGGTGCCCTGGATATTGGTGACGTTGCCTCCACGATAGAAACGTTCGAAAAGATGCTGCTGGTCGCCTTCAGAAATACCCACCCCTTCATCCGCCACAAGAAGCGTCATTTTTTCCTCCGTAGCAGTGGTGCTGATGCGCACCGTACTACCTGGACCGGAAAACTTAATGGCGTTGCCCAGCAGGTTGATCACAATATGCCGCAGCAACGAAGGATCCAGCAGGACCTCCGCAGCGCCGGTATGTTCATACCCGATGCGCTGCCTTTCTTTCAGGATACCCTGCACCTCCTGGATCACGGACCGTATATGCTCCTCTATGTTGAACTGCGCGGGGCGTATCTGCACTTTCCCTTCCTCGATCTTTCCCACTGAAAGAAAATCGTTGAGGATGTCTGTCAGCAGGTTAACGGAAGTGACTATACGCTGAAGGTGTTTATTACGTTTGATCTGTTCTTCTTCGCTATGGTATTGTTTTACCAGGAAAGCGGAAGAAAGAATGGTGCTGAGCGGCGTGCGGAATTCATGGGAGGCCATGGATACGAACCTGGACTTCAGTTCGCTCAGTTCCTTTTCTTTACCCAGCGCGGCGGTCACCTCTTCTTTCGATTTCTCCAGCTCTTCCAGCGCCCGCCTGAGCTGCAATGTGCGTTCTTCCACCATCAGCTCCAGCTCGGTGTTCATTTTCTCGACCTTCTCTTCCGCTTTTTTACGCTCGGTGATATTGTTCACATAGGCGATCACGAAGGCGCCTTCTTCATTGGTATAATGGCTGAGGCTGATCTCTACGGGAAACTCCGTTCCGTCTTTACGGACGGCGAACAGGTCGAGCCCGATGCCCATCGGCCGGCTTTGCGGATGCGCGTTGAACCTTTCCCGGTGCTTGACGTGCTCGCCATGAACCCGGCGCGGGATCAGCATTTCCACCTGCTGGTTGAGCAGCTCCCCGCGGTCATACCCGAACTGCTGAAGGGCGAAGTCGTTGATCATTACGATCTGCCCTTTCCTGTTAGCAACCAGGATGCCGATGCTGGCATAGTCGAACAATGCGCCGAACCGCTCCAGCTCCCGGGTGAGCTGCTTTTTGTACATGCTGTCTTCCGGCTCTGCCGTGATGCGGTACAGGCAAAACTTACGGCTGCCGTGTTTAAATTCCGTCTTTTCGAAGTACATGTCGGCAGCCTCATTTACGGAACCGGGAATTTTGCACCAGCCCTTGTCCGCATCCGGCGGCAGGCTGAGCAGCAACTGCCTTACCGCGGCAGGGTCGCTGTTGCCGGCTACAAGATCTGCGTGCCGGTTGATGTATACCAGTTCCCGGGCGGGCAATTCCATGATAGCAGCCAGCCCGTTCCAATTCTCCATCATGGCGGCATTCACTGCCAGTAAAAAATGTATGTCGGGTGTTTGGGATTCGTGGTGCATGAAATACTGGTTAAAAAATAAAGAAGACCTGCGTACAGATCAGGTGGAAAATTAGGGATTTTAAACCGCTTCTGTAAATACGAAGATATGTTGCTGCCGCTCTCCCACCAAACGGCAACGACCTTCCCCATACGCATGATCATGAATTCTCCTGCAAATCTCGCATGATCTTGCCTGTCTTGCAATGATGCCGCGTTGCGGAAACAATGACGCCTGTCATTGCCGGGGAAGATCATTTGCCGGGTACAATATTGCCGGCACAAAATCCTTTTGCCCGTGCATGAAGAATTCCCTAATTTTAGGCCCATCAGTTACCAATTAGCAATCTCCCAAATGGCATCCACTATACTCGTCATCGAAGATATGTCCGACGTCCAGGAAAATATCGCTGAGATATTGGAAATGGATAATTACAAGGTACTAACAGCCTCCGATGGCAGGGAAGGCGTCAAGCTGGCGCTGGAACACAAGCCGGACCTGATCATTTGCGACATTTCCATGCCCGTGCTGGACGGCTACGGCGTGTTGCACATGCTGCAGAAGCGGGACGAGATGAGCCATATCCCTTTCATTTTCCTGTCTGCCCGCGCCGAAAGAACGGATATACGCAAAGGAATGGAACTGGGCGCGGATGATTACCTGGTAAAGCCTTTCGACCCCATGGAACTGCTGCACGCAGTGGAAATAAGGCTGAAAAAAAGCCAGCGGCTCAGGCAGGAGCTCACGCCTGACCTTACGGGGTTCAACAGCCTGTTGCAGACTGCGAACGGGAATGATCTGCTGAAAGACCTGCGCGAAGGCCGTAACATCAACTCCTATAAAAAGAAACAACTCATATATGCCGCCGGCAACCACCCGACGTACATGTACTTTATCCTGAAAGGCAAAGTAAAAACAAGCCGGCACAATGAAGACGGGAAAGAGATCATCACCCGCATTTTTAATGAAGGCGAATTCCTCGGTTACAAAGCCCTCCTGGAAGAAGGCACCTACCAGGATGAAGCCGAAGCCATCACGCCCGTCGAGCTGGCCGTTATCCCCCGCAGCGACTTCGAAGCGCTGGTATACAGCAATATGGACGTGATGAGAAAATTCCTCCGGCTGCTCACCGCCAATATCTCCGAAAGCGAACAGCACCTGCTGGGCCTTGCGTATAATTCACTCCGCAAAAAAGTGGCCGATGCGCTGCTGTATCTTTACCGGAAATATAACCCCGATAAAACGCCGGGCTTCAGCCTGGACATCGGCAGGGACAATATCGCCGCCATTGCCGGGGTGGCGAAAGAATCGCTGATCAGAACGCTGGGCGATTTCCGCGACGAACAATTGATCCGCATCGAAGAAGGCTCGATCATGATCGAAAACCTGGCGAAACTTGAGCGCATGGTCAATTAAAGACCCTGTGGCGGCGGGCATTACCGCCGCAGGCCAGGAACTCCCCTGATAAATATTTTCATATTATCCGGTTTTATTTGGCAGGACCCCCACAATTATTCCGTTCATCCCGCGCTGTTTAGGGATGGGTGATAAAAAGCGGGATATTGGTAGTGCGCAGCAGGCAGTCTGCATCGCTGCGGTGGAAGAACCGGGAGGCTTTACTTCTGCCATATGCGCCGAAGGTCATCACACTGTTCTCACCATGTATGGTAAGCGCCATCAACTCTCCTGAAGCCCTGCCTTCGCGGGTCAGGTAAGTCACTTCTTCATAGTGGTGGCCGAGGTATTCCTTGAGTAACCGGCCATTCGGTACTTTTTTGTCATCGCCTTCCACGATATGCACCACTTTCACCGGCGTTCCGCTGAGACCGTCGAACAGCTGGGTAAATTGGCGGATGGCAAACATGGAAGAGAAAGTGCCGTTGTAGGTAAATATGATCTCCCGCAGGTAATGGGTGGCTTCAGGGAGTACCATCACGGGGCATTGGGCGTCGGTCAGCATTTCCCTGATAAACAACGGTGGATTGGAGTCTTGCCATACGCTGAAAGAAGTGGTGTTTTTGATCAGCAGCAGGTCCGCAAAGCGGGTTTCCTTAAGCACCTCGTTTGCCGGCACGCCAGACAGGCTGCGAACGGTCACTTCCATACAGTTGTCCTGGAAATAACGTACCAGCTTTTTCCTGTTCGAATCCGCCTTTTCCTGCCGTGCCTTCGCACTTTCGGCAAACAGCGCATCATACCCGATATAACCGGTTTCAAGGGGCTGAAGAATGGATTCCCCGGCCAGGTTTTCGAGGAATAAAATGGTGAGTTTTCCGCGGGCTTTATCCGCGATGTATTTATAACTGTCCAGTTCCTGTTCTGAAAAGCTGAGGGCGTTTACGGCGGCGATGATCTTTTTCATAGCAGTAGGTTTTGAATGTAATTTATACCTGTAAAACCCGCCCGGGAATGACCATGGGCGGCATTTTTGATGATAGTCATCATCGTGATGCGCCCTGCCGGCGATGACGACCGTCACCGGCAGGCGCAACGGCCGTCATATGCCAGCTTCCGGCAGCCTCTTACCTTGGCAGGCAGGATTCATCGGGTTCATATGCAAAACAAAACACTTATTCAAAATGTAATAAAGAATGACGGTCGGAAAGACCCGTTCTCGGAAGACAAGCTTCGCCGGTCGCTTTTAAAAGCAGGTGCTTCCCGGCAGGAAGCGGCGGAAATAGTCGATGCGCTTAGGGACAAACTTTACCCGGATATTACGACCCGCGAGATCTATGACATAGCTTTTGACCTGTTGCGCGAACGGGCCTTTCCGGCAGCAGCGCGTTATCATTTGAAAAGGGCCATCCTGGAGCTGGGGCCTTCGGGCTTCCCCTTTGAGCAGTTTGTGGGAGAATTGTTCCGGCATAAAGGCTACGCCGTTCAAACCAATATGATCGTCAGCGGATTTTGTGTAAAACATGAAGTGGACGTGCTGGCAACACGCCAGCCGGAAACGCATTATATCGAATGCAAATATCACCAGGCCGGCATCCCGTGCGATGTTAAGACCAGCCTGTATGTGCATGCAAGGTTCCGGGATATTGTGAACAAGCGCAATATCAACGGCATCAAAGAAGCCGCCACCGGCTGGCTCGTCACCAATACCCGCCTGTCGGCCGACGCATTGCAATACGGGGAATGCGCCGGCCTGCGCCTGGTTTCCTGGGATTACCCGGCGGGCAACGGGCTGAAAGACATGATCGACCAGGCTGCGTTGTACCCGATCACCTGCCTTACCACCCTCAGCCCTCAGGAAAAATCAAGGCTATTATATGTGGAGGCAGTTCTATGCAGCGACCTGGTAAACCGTCCCGTATCGCTCAGCGCGGCAGGCATTCCGGCGGAAAAACGCCAGCGCGTGCTCGAAGAAGCGACTGCTTTATGCGGCGTGGCGTTGCATGGAGATGGGGATTAATTGCTGATCAGGAACAGCTCACTGCATAAATATTAAAGCCGGGCTCAACTTTAATGTGCCCGGCTTTAAAGATATACGGCCTGTCTTCCGGCGAACCCTTATTTAATGATCTCGATCTTCTGCCTGTCCACGATCACGTTGTTGTTATCCTTATCGTAAAACACGAGGATGTACATCCCGACCGCCAGGTTGGGTACATGCACGGGCATGTTCGTGGCATTGATCTGCGTTTTACCCACCAGGTTCCCTTTCATATCATACATTTCCATCCTGAGCAGGTTGCGCACGCCGGTGAGGCTGACGGTGAACTGGCCCCTGCTGGGATTGGGAGATACGGTGATCTTGTACATACCGGGCACGGCGCGGATGGGGGAATAAGTGCTGCCCCCGTTGCGGCTGATGGTTTTGAGGCGGTAGTAGCTGTAGTTGCCGTAATAATTATCGTCCATGTACCGGTACGGCCTGTTTACGTTGCTGTTGCCTGTAGGCGTTTGTGTCGGCACAATGGCGATGGTATGGAAGTCGTTCTCATGTTCCAGCCTGCGTTCCAGCTCAAAGTGCTGCACGTTACGCTCGCGCAGGGTGAGCCAGTTGGTCTGCACCTGCCGGATGTCCATACGGGTGGCGTCGAATATCAATGACACATCAAAGCCGGGCGTAACCGGTTTTTTGAGCGCCTGCAGGGAAAGAAATACGCTGTTGGATGCGGGCAGCTTACGGGAATGCATATACGCTTGTTGCAGCGGGCTGCCGGTGGTGAGCGTGCCGGGCTGCGAGAAACCGTGCGGCCTGATGGTGTCCCAGCCGGAAATAGCGTTGTAGCGGGAAATAAAGCTGCTGTCTATATTTTCAGTGAAGCCTGTGTTCTGATCTGCAGGGTTGTGCTGGAGGGAAACGGAAATGCTGTCGCCGTTGGGCGTCCCGTTTTGCAGGATCTGCCAGGTTTTGAGCACGAGGTTCCCTTCCAGTGTATTGCCGGTTTGCGCGCTGGCGTATACGTTGCCGAACACCCTCGCGCGGAAGTTATCCGCCCGCCGCCCGCTGTATTGCAGGGCGAGCGGGGAATAACTGTTTTCATCTGTGCCAATTGGAAATGTAACTTCGCCCGTTGAAGAGCTGATATTGTATAGGTATAGGAACCCGCCGTAGGGCGACGGACCGGTGATGATAAAACGGCGGTTGGTGTACCCGGTAATGCTGCTCCTGCCAGTAGCTTCGCCGCCCACAGCAAGGTCCCATCCGTTCAGGTAAAGATGCCCGCTCTCGAAATGCAGGTTGTAGCGGATGCGCAGATCGCTGAGATCCGCCAGCTGCACGCCGGAGGGATTGTTGATGTAAAGGTTCGGAAAACTAGCGCCTATGCCAGTGGCGGAGTTGTACCCGCCAAAGATCGTTTGCCTTCCGTCTCCCTGCAGCGGCTGCATGAAACGGAATACGCCTCCGCCGGGAGGCAGGGTAGGATCATAAAAGCGGTCTTCCGGCAGCAGCGCCGCGTCTGTATTGCTCCACAGGCTCCCGTAAAACAACACCGCCGAACCGGTGGCGCTGCCAAAGCGCCCCTGGTTGTCCATATTGCCGAAAATGGAAACCGTGTCTGCCCGGTGGGCCATCACGTCCGCGCCAGGCGGGATAAATACGCCTGTTTGTGCGCGGACGGCCAGGCCCGAACATAGAAAAACCAGCTGGCAGATGGATAATATGTGATGTTTGTTCAACAAACGTTCAATAGTTTTAATTCCCTTCTACACGGATATAGAGCTTCGTCGAAGTGTTTACATGTGGCTCAAGCGCCAGGCTCGGCGTGGTGACATCCGCGGCTTCCATGACCCGGACCGTAACGCTGTTGTTTGTATTGGATGTCACCACGGCGATGGGCGTATCTGTAATGCCCGAACCGCCCTTGGCCGTCACCTGGATACCTAGGATATGGGTAAACGATATATTTCCGGGAAAATTGATGGTTTGCACGCCAGTGCTGGTGTTCGCCACTTCGGCCACCCACACTTTCGTCACTTCGTCAACATCTGCCGTTCCGCCCGATGCGCCATCTGCGCCGGCGCCGCCGCTGTAAAACATTACTTTGTTCGCCCTCACTACTTTCCCGTTCTCATCCACACCCAGGGCCGCAGCGCCGGGCGTAACTGCGGAAGAAGAAGTAAGGTTCTCCAACCGCAACCCGCTGGAATCCGCCACACCGGTCCGTATATGCATCAGCGTTGTTGGCGCTGCCGTTCCGAAACCGATGGCGCCGTCGGCGGCAATGCGCATCCTTTCCTGGTTGTTGGTGATGAAAGGAAGCGCCATGTTGTTCACCGTTCCGAATGAAGCAGGTGCGGGAAGCGTGTTCCCGTCCAGCAGCCATTCCGTGGCGGTGGTGGCGGCGTCTTTCATCGGCCGCCAGTAACCGTCTTTGCGCACGAGTATACTTTTCAGCGGCGTGTAATAAACGATCGTGCCGTCGGGGGCAGCGGCCAGGGTGCTCACCGTCGTGTCTGGCACGCGCGGCAGCAAAAGCCCCTGGCTGCTGCTTTCCAGCTCCAGTATAGACGACTTGTTGATACTGGCCGGGTTAGCACCCAGCTTCAATTGCGCCCGCAGGGCGGAAGGGACCGCCATGACAGCGGGCAGCAGCAACAGCATCCAACCGTATGGTCGTATGTTCATAGCTGATCGTTTGGTGAAGCCTTATTTTTTGATCACGTACCAGTTGGTGCCGTCTGTCTGTAAGGTCACGAACGTCCAGTCGTTGTAAATGATGTAATCGTTGCCACCGTCGATCGTAGCGCCCGTCGGCTGGATGGTCAGCGCATTGTCTATACCTCCTGTGCCAATCTTTTTGATCGTGTATATCCTGCCGGCAATATTGGTAACGGGGGGAAGGGTAACGGTGATGGCGCCGCCGGTGGTGTTAGCTAGGATCGTATTGTCCGACTCGCTGGCGGAATGGTTGGCTGTTACCGTCGTGATGTTGGCAGACATGGAACCGTTCAGCTGGAAGGTGGAGTTGGCGGTAGCACCTGCGGCAAGGCCCACGCTCAGCGTATCGCGCACGTTCTTGGCGCCGGCGAAAGTTTGTGCGGTGATAGACACAGCGCCGGGGTTCGCATCGTCTGCAGGATGCAGGCGGATGGAATCGCCGTTGATGCTGAGACCGGTGGCGGATGCAGCAGCGGTGTATGCAGTGGCGAGTATCTGGTAACGCGCGGAGGAATCGAACCGCAGCCAGTCGGCATACGAGAGGAAACCGCGGGAAACGTTGCTGCTGCCGTCCTGCGTGGGAATGTTGAACACATGTTCAGCATTGCCGGTGGTACCGTTCACCGCGGAAGTGATCCTGATATCCGATGTAACGGCGCTGTCTATACGAAACGTCTGCACAGTGTCCCTCAAACCGTTGATGGAAACGATCGCGTTGCTGAACGCGGATTCCGCAATGGTTCTTTGCATGAGCGTACCGGTAGCAGGGTCTATCACCATTACCTGCACCTGGTTGGTGCCCTGGGGAACCACGTTGGCGCCCACGGTGATGTTGCCACCGGCAGTCAATCTCAGGCGTTCCGCGTTATCGGTGCGGAAGATGAGCGCCTGCTTGTCTGTAGTACCAAAGAAATTCTTGGTAGAGTCCAGTCCTGCGTTGCCTATTACGTTCCAGTTCGATGCATTGGCCACACTGTCTACACTCATTTTCTGCCACAAAGCATTCTTACGTACAAAGAGGCTGGCGGAATCCGGCACGTAGATGATCATACCATCAGGCGCCGCGTTCAGCGGGGCGGAAGACAGGTTGTTGCCCGGGATCCTGGGCAGCAGCAGACCCTGGCGGGTGCTTTCCAGTTCGAGTATAGAGGATTTGTTGATCTGGCTGGGATTAGTGCCGACCTTAAGCTGTGCGGAAGCAGCGCTGCAAAGCAATAGCAGCACGGCCGCAAGAAGTAAATGTTTCATGCAGGTGTACTTTAAAGAATTAATAGAATAAAAGTTGGCTAGCGCGGTCCAGGAGAACCGGCGGTAGTATAGGAATACGGTATTCGGTTTTTAGTATTGTGTATTAATTTTTTGCCTTTGTTTCTTATGGGATTTCTCTAAAGGTGGTTACGATTTTTAACAGGAATACGGTATTCGGTTCAGTATGATGTATTAATTTTTTTGTCTTAACTCTTCTGTCTGGATCTCTCTAAAGGATGTGGTTACTCTTTTTTCGTATAGGCAGCGCAAAGATATTGCGCTTCTCTGGAAATTCCCTGCTACGAGTGTGTGATTTTTTATGTCAGATATTTTTTTACCTGGAAATTCTCATCTTTTATCAATCTGTAGTTATGTTCTTCTTACATATACGCACTTCTTTTTACACGCTTTCTACACAAATGAGCAGTGATAAATTTTTCATCTGCCTGAATCTTTTATCCCGTATTGATGATGGAAACCACAGGCATTAATTTGCAGGCATTATTCCAGAACAAAAAAATGATGATGACAGGAACAAATAACTCAGCAGGAAAAGTGACCGTAATTGGTCTGGGCACAATGGGAAGCGCACTGGCAAATGCTTTGCTGGCAAAGGGGTACGAGGTAACGGTGTGGAACAGGAACGCGGCCAAAGCAGCGCCTCTCGCGGAACAGGGCGCTGTTGTTGCTACGGGTATTGCAGCGGCAATAGCAGCCAGCCCGCTGGTGGTGATCTGCGTATCCGATTACAAAGCTTCAGAAAAAATATTAGCGCAGGAAGACCTTGCAAACGTATTGCATGGCCGCACACTGTTGCTGCTGAGCACCGGCACGCCAAAGGAAGCCCGTGAACTGGATGCATGGGCAAAGCAGCATGGGGCTCATTGCCTGAACGGTGATATTCTCGCATGGCCACGGCAGATCGGCACCAGCGATGCCACCATCACGGTCTGCGGCGATGAAGGAATATTCAGACAACATGAAGCAGCGCTTCACTCACTCGCCGGAACGGTCAATTATCTCGGCGGCGGGCCCGGCGCTTCGGCGGTGCTTTTCTCCGCTGTGCTGGCTTACCTCGCAGGCAACTGGATAGGCTTCTGCCACGGCGCGCTGATCTGCGAGAATGAAGGTTTCCGCGCGGATGACTTCGGCAACCTGGTCCATAGTATTTCACCCATACTGGCCATCGAATCGAAGCACATGGGCGAAGTGATACAACACAACCGTTTCAGTGATCCTGAAAGCACGGTCAACACTACAGGCCACGATCTTCACCTGCTGGTGCAGCAGGCGGAAGAAGCGGGCATCAGCAAAGAGCTGCCGCGCTTCGCCGCTGATATCTTCCAACGGGCTATAGACGCAGGTTACGGGGCGGAAGAACATGCAGCGATCATCAAAGTACTGAGAAAAACAGCATGATCAATTCCGCGGCTCCGGGAGGAACTGGCAGGATCCAACTTCGTATCCGCTATGGTTGCGGTGAATATATTCCTTGTGCGTGTTGCCCCACTGCTCCAGCACGTCCACCACAGGCAATATGCTTTCTCCAACTTCGGTAAACCAGTATTCCACCCTGACGGGTACTTCGGCATACACACGCTTACAGATGATCCCTAACTCTTCCAGCTCTTTCAGGTGAAGGTTAATCAACCTGGGATTCACTTCATGCATTTCGCGGTGAATGGCGCTCGGCCGTTTGATCCCCCGCCTGATGCAGTCAATGATCCAGGCTTTCCATTTACCGCCTACCACTTTGATGGCCACCGCCAGCCCGCAATCCAGCATCTCGGGTATTTTCTTCTGGTACATCACAAAAATTTTGCTCCAAAGATAACGCCCGGGGGCAAAGCGGGGGATAGGGAAAAATTTATCCCTATGAGGAATGGCAGGACAGGTCTGGTCAAAAATCATAAAAGAGGCTTCCACATGGGAAGCCTCTTTTTCATTCCCTCCCCCACTCCGATATACAGTTGATCTTTTCGCTAATTCACGAAATACAGCCAGGAAACGAAGGCGCATTTTCCATGCCCGGTTGATTATCAAAATCTTACCAGCTGGCCCATCGCTTGCAACCCTAAGATATCGCCGGCTATAAAAGACAGCACTGCTAAGCACTACAGCCTCCGGGCCGGCCTTTATTCCAAATTCTACACTTTTAAAAACAAAAAAATGTCTACCCTCAAACACATCGTTGCTGCAACGGTCTTAACAGCAGCTACCGCCGTACCAGGCACTGCCGGCGCGCAAACCGCATCCGTTCCGAAAGGCGTAAAGAACATCGTGCTCGTACATGGCGCTTTTGCTGACGGCTCCAGTTGGGCTAAGATCATCCCTGCCCTGCACGCCAAAGGGCTGAATGTGATCGCTGTGCAAAACCCGCTCACTTCACTGGAAGAAGACGTAGCGGCCACCAAAAGGGCCATTGCTTTAATGGATGGTCCCGTTCTGCTCGTAGGGCACTCCTATGGCGGGATGGTGATCACCGAAGCAGGCAACGACCCTAAGGTGGCCGGCCTGGTCTATGTTTGCGCCCTGGTTCCGAACGACGGCCAATCCGTAACGGACGTCACAAAAGCATTCCCGCCGGCGCCCGGCAGCGGGGAGTTCAGGCAGGATGCGTCCGGCTTCCTGAGCCTCTCGCCCAAAGGCATTCATGAGTATTTTGCGCAGGACCTCCCGGCGGAAGACAGGCAGGTGCTGGTTGCCACGCAAACGCCCTGGGCAGCGAAAGCCACCGTCACCAAAATATCCACGGCGGCATGGAAAACCAGGCCTTCCTGGTTCATCATTGGTACAGACGACCAGATGGTGCCACTTGCGCTTGCAAGGGCCGAAGCCCAGATGATCAACGCAAAAAAGACTGAGCTGAACTCAAGCCATATACCCATGGTTTCCATGCCGGGTAAAGTAACTGATATCATTCTCGGGGCGGCCAATGAATTGTAATAGCCGGATAAGGAAGATGGAGCATTAAAACCGGGTTACCTGCCCGGTTTTTTTATTGTCCCTAACAAATTGATTTTCAAATTTTCTTAAAAAATGAGATAAATTATTGGTAATTTTTTGTCCAGTTACGGCTCTTTGATTGTTATATACTGGCATGGCATACCAAACATTCACAATCTGTCCGTTTTAGCATGAGAAAAACAGTAAACACCACCCCCAAAACCGCCGTCCATGGCCTGGGGGACCGTATCGCATCATTGGAAACCGAACGCCGCATTCTCCTCGAACTGGGCAATGAGCTCACGAAAGTGCGGGCGAAAACCGACCTGATCACCATCTTTTCTTACAAGATCAGGGAGATGTTCCCCTTTTCGCACGCCATCGTTACGCTTATCAACGACGATGGCCAAAGCTACACCCCTTTCCTGCTGGACCCCGCTTCCTCTCCCATTCAGCACCATGAGCTTTATCCAACGCTGGTAACCGCCCGCTTCCCGCTGCATGAACCTTTTATTCAAAAGGTGCTGGCCAATGGAGAGCCTACCGCTTTCAGGATGGAAGACGTAATGGACCTTCCCGGGAGCCCGGTTTTCCTGAAAGTAAATTACCAGGCAGGCATCCGGGTGATCTTAATGACGCCGCTAAAGGACAAGGACCAGGTGATCGGCTTCCTGCATACTTATACGAAAGACGAAGCCGGGTTCACGGAGGAATTTATCCGCATCATTGCCGGCATCGCCCCGCAGGTTTCCAGCGCGGTGGCCAATATCCGGAAAAATGAAGCGATCGGACATGCTGAATCCGTCAACGAAGTGCTGCTGTCGCTGAGCCATGAAATGGTAAAGGTGCGCAGCCGGCAAGACCTCCTGAAGATCATCAGTTCCCGCCTGAAAGAGATCATTCCCTTCTCGAACGCCATGATCACCGTGATGGACGAAAAGGAAGAATATTACAAAGCTTATCTCATCGATGCGGAGGCAAGGCTGAAGGAACTGACAGATTCCGGCAATGCGCTTTTCATGGCTACCCCCGCGGATGACGGCATTTACGACATCGCCTCGCTGTACTACAAGCCACTGGTGTTTGATATGCAGACCTTCGGCCTGGAAACCGCGCCTCTTTGGTTCAAACTGCATCATGAAGCCGGCGCGCGGGAAATGATCGTGAAAATACTGGGCGGCAACGGCCCGTCCAAATACAGCCTGATGCTGTTCTCCCACCAAACAGGCACTTTCGGCGCAGCCGCCGCCAACATCGTGAACCGCATTTCCGGCCAGCTCTTTGCCGCCATCAGCAACATTGCCGCCAACGAGGAAATACTGGAACGGGAAAATGAAAAATCCTTCCTGCTGGACTTCAGCAGCGATATCGCCGCCGTTAGAAGCAAGGCCGACCTGTCGGAAGCCATCCGCAGGAGCCTTAAAAAGCTGCATTCGCTCGACGGCTATGCGATCCGCAAGATCAACGAAGACCAGGCGACCTCCACCACTTACATTTATGATGAAAGCATTGCAAATAATGACGACGAACTCGTGCAGGAAATGATCACCGCCAGGCTGCCTGTCAACGACGGGTTGCAGAACAGGGTGCTGAACAGCGAGATACCGCTGTTTTTCAGTGTGAATGCCGAGATCGCCAAAGGCAATACCGCCCGTTACCTGGAGCTCTGGAAAAAGATCGGGTTCACCACCGTGGTGGGCACGCCCCTGCGCACCGGCGATGTAACCCTCGGCATCCTGTGGCTGGGCCTTGAAGACATCAACATGCCGCTGCTGCAGGGCATCTGCGCGCAGGTATCCATCGCCATGTCCAATATCATCGCCAATGAAGAAATATTGCGCCGTGAACGGGAACAGGCTTTCCTCCTGGAGTTCAGCCACGACATTGCCGCCCTGCGGTCTAAAGACGACCTGCAGCGGGCGATTTCGAACGTTTTGCAGAATGTGTTGAACATCAAACTGGTGATGATCCGCACTATCGAAGACGATGGCGTTACGCTCACTCCCTACATGTACGACGAGAGCATTTGGGGAAAAGAGAGAGAGCTGTTCCTGGCACTGGCCGCAAGGAATATCGGCATTCACGAAGAGCTGAACGCGCGGGTGCTTCAAAACGACGGGCCGGTTATCTTCAACGTCGCGGAAGAAGTGGCGCGGGGCGGCGACAGCCCGGTGGTGCGGTTTTGGGAGCATGTAGGGATGAAGACCGCTTTCGGGGCGCCGCTGCGCGTGGGAACCACCGATATCGGCACACTCTGGCTGCTCACAGATGAGCTCAACCTGACTGTCACTATCCTGAAAGGCATCTGCGCGCATATCTCCATTGCCATTTCGAATATACGCGCCAACGAAAAGATACTGGCCTACAAACAAAAACTGGAAAATGAAAACGACTACCTGCGGGAGCAGATCAAAACGATCTATAATTTTTCAGAGATCGTAGGCAGCGGCACGCAGATGCAGAAGGTATACCGTTTGATGACGCATGTCGCGGAATCGGCCTCCACCGTGCTGCTGCTGGGCGAAACAGGCACCGGCAAGGAACTGATCGCGCGTGCTATTCATAACGCATCTCCCCGCAAAAACAAGCTGATGGTGAAAGTGAATTGCGCCGCTTTACCCACCCACCTGATAGAAAGCGAATTGTTCGGCCACGAAAAAGGCGCCTTCACCGGCGCCATAGACCGGCGGATCGGGAAGTTTGAACTGGCCAACAACAGCACCCTTTTCCTGGACGAGATCGGCGAAATGCCGCCGGAGCTGCAGGTAAAATTACTGCGCGTGCTGCAGGAACGGGAACTGGAGCGGATCGGCGGGAAAAACACCATCAAGGTGGACGTGCGGATCATTGCCGCTACCAACCGCAACCTGGAAGCGGAAGTAAAGGCAGGACGCTTCCGCTCCGACCTCTATTACCGGCTGAATGTATTCCCCATTCACCTGCCGCCGTTGCGCGAACGCCTGGAAGACATAGAGCCGCTGGCCAATTCCTTTATCAGCAAATTCAGCAAGAACATTGGTAAAAAGATAACCGGTATATCCGCCAAAGTGCTGAAGCAATTAAAGAGCTACGACTGGCCCGGCAACGTGCGGGAACTGGAGCACCAGATCGAAAGAGGCATCCTGCTGAGTGAAGGGGATATTCTCAAAGAAGTGCATCTTCCGGGGCGGCAGCCGGAAGAAAACGGCGACGGCCAGGCACAACTGCCTTCCGCGAGAACGCTGGAGCAGATCGAGCGGACCTATATCATTGAAGTGCTGAAACGCTGCGGCGGCAAGATCTCCGGCGCCGGGGGAGCCGCGGAGATACTGGAGCTTCCGGGCACTACGCTGCATTCCAAGATGAGAAAACTAAAGATCGCGAAAGCGGATTACTTTATAAGATAGACGCGGAATAAACGTACGAAAGGCCGGAACACATATCGTTCCGGCCTTTTTTATTCCCCCTGACAACCCGCTGTATTTCGTGAAACCCGGTGTAATTCTCTTAATACCGTGAAAGAAAAATAAGAGAAAACAACCCAAAACATTGACTGGCAAACCATTGCAGCAATGGCATCTCTCTTGCAAAGTAATACCGGACAACAAGAACGGTTCAAAAATCATTCAAACATCGTTAAATATTCAAACCATGAAAATCGTAGTAATCGGCGGGAGCGGCCTTATCGGCTCCAAAACAGTAGCCAGGCTGCGGCAGCTTGGGCACGAGGTGAACGCAGCTTCACCGGCATCCGGTGTGAACACCATTACCGGCGAAGGCCTGGACGAAGCGCTTGCGGGTGCGGACGTGGTGATAGACGTGGCCAATTCTCCTTCTTTCGAAGACAAGGCCGTGATGGAATTTTTCCAGACCTCCGGCCGCAACCTGCTGGCGGCGGAAGCAAAGGCCGGCGTTAAACACCACATTGCCCTGTCTGTCGTAGGCACCGAAAGGCTGCAGGAAAGCGGTTATTTCCGGGCGAAACAGGCGCAGGAAGACCTGATCAAAAGCGCGGGTATTCCTTATTCCATTGTTCACTCCACGCAATTCTTCGAGTTCCTCGGCGGCATTGCAGCTTCGGCGGCCAAAGGCGAAGCCATTCATTTATCGCCGGCGCCTGTGCAGCCCATTGCGTCAGATGATGTAGCGGCGGCCGTTACAGATGTTGCGCTTGGCAAGCCCGTCAACGGGACGGTAGAAATTGCAGGGCCCGACAAAGTTAGCCTCTCTTCGCTGGTGGCGCGTTATTTACAGGAAATGAATGATCCGCGTACAGTAGTTTCCGATGCGAACGCGCGATACTTCGGCGCTGCGCTCAATGATCAGTCGCTCGTTCCCGGCGCCAATCCCCGGCTCGGCAAGATCAATTTCGAAACATGGTTCGCCAGCCAGCCCGTAAAAGCCTGATGCTATTTTCATGATACTTCCGGGCCTGCCCGGTTCCGTTTGTAACGAAGATGACGGGTGTCAGCTCGTTGCGGCTGTTGTAACTGGCATGCGCTTTCCACCCGTTCGCGCATGATTCTCCCCAAACGCCGGCGCGGCAAATGCTCCGCGACATCCGGTCAGCAACGCAACGACACGCCGGCGCCCGGCAAGCCTGGAAGTTTTTAGCTACACATCAACTCTCTTCAAAATATTTATTCTAAAAAAAGCAACATGCAGGAATTCCTCTTAGTGATCCACCGGGATCTGACCAGTGCCAACCCGACTCCCACACCCGAACAGATGAAAGAAGCCCTTAAGCCTTACCAGGACTGGATAGCGGGCATCGCCGCGCAAGACAGGCTGGTAGCGCCTCCCAAACGATGGGATGTAGATGGCAGGGTGATTAAACACGAGAAAAAGAAAGACCAGGTGCTCAGTGGCCCTTATGCAGAAGGTAAAGAATCTATCGGCGGGCTTTTCCTGATCAGGGCAAAGGATTATGACGATGCGGTGGAGATAGCGAAAGGCTGTCCTATCATCCGGTACGGCGCCATCGTGGAGGTGCGCATGGCAGTGCCCATAGCATGATCACGGTACCGAACAGCAACAGGAAAGCCTTTGCGGTATCGCAAAGGCTTTCCTGTTTTGAGTATTTCCGCTACAAAAGACTTTTGATGTAAAACACAACAGGCATGGATGCAAATGCCAGCGGGATGATCACCGCGAAGATCCATATGCCTGTAAATTTTATGATGGGCGTATACTTCCGGCTGGCGAGCCCCGCCGTCTGGAAAGCGCTCTGAAAGCCGTGATAGAGGTGGTACGCCACCGCTGCCATGGCCACCAGGTACAGCATAACATACCAAAGCAGGCTGAAGCTATGCGACACGATAGCATACAGGTCTTTCACCCGCACCACTTCCGTGTTCTGTTCCATGGTTACGGCATACTCAAAATCCGGGGAAGCTGGCACATATACCGCAGATGTGAGTTCCCCCGTCAGCAGGTCTTTCCGGTATTCCCGGTACGTTCCTTCCGTGAACTTGTACCGCCCCCAGAAATTGGTCATATGGATCACCAGGAACAGGAAAATGATACTGCCCAGCAATCCCATGTTCAGCGATGCCCAGCTGGAGCCCGCTTTAGGCGCCACCGCGTATTTCACCGGCCGCGCCCGCCGGTTCTTTATGGTGAGTACCAGCGCGTAAACGGCATGCACAAGGATGGAAATATACAGCACATAACCGATGATCTCCACCGGCAGAAAATGCGTCATGAAATGCGCATAGATATTAAAACTGTAACCCTCGTCGCCGGCAAACAGGGTAAGATTGCCGCCCAGGTGCACGATCAGGAAAAGGCAAAGGAACAGGCCCGTCATAGACATGATCAGCTTCCTGCCCAGCGAGGAACGGAAATATTGTTTGAAACTTAGCATGGAAAAAAAGTTAAAGTCTAAAAAGTACGTCATTGCGAGAAGCAGCAGAGCCAAAGTGCGGGGGGCGACGAAGCAATCTCCTGCATTAAATTGATACGCCCCGTGTTTGGAGATTGCTTCGTCGCGTCTCCTGCCGCAGAGCATGCCTTATCGCTCCTCGCAATGACGATCTTTTCCCGCAATAACGTGAACGATCAATTATCCAGCCGGCGCCTGATCTGCCTGATGTTCTTTTCCATTAAAGCAATATCGGCGGGGGTAGTGGCGTGCTTCAATGCTGTTTCATAATGCTGCATCGCTTTCCGGTCGTCTATATCGGTGTAAAGGTTGCCCAGCAAAGAGTAATAAAAATGATTGTCCGTCAGGCCCAGCTTTTCCGCTTCTATGATGGCCTCCCGTTTGCCTTTGGCTTTGGCAAGGGCGAAAGTCCGGTTCAGGGCGGCAATTGGCGAATATTCCAATATCAGCAGCTGGTTATACAGGTCCAGGATGTTGTTCCATTTTTCGCTGGAATCTTCTTTATGCGTGTGCCAGTACGCGATCGCTGCTTCCAGGTGGTATCTTGTCAATACCGGTCCTGCAGCCTGGAAGAGATAATACTCGCCCCGCTCGATCAGTTCAGCGTTCCAGCGCGTTTCATCCTGTTCCTGGTACAATATCATTTCTCCTGTATCATTTATTCTCGCGTCGAAGCGGGAGGAATGGAAACACATCAAAGCCATCAGCGCATTCACCGCGGGCTGGTTGGTGTGCGGCTGCTCTATCAGCAGGTAGGCGAGCCGCATGGCTTCCACGCACAGCTCTTTCCGCAATACGGTATTATGGGAAACGGAGTAATAGCCCTCGGAAAAAAGAAGGTACAGGGTCTTCAGCACCGCTTCCAGCCGGTCGTCTATTTCCGGGACGGATGGTTGCCTTATCTCCATGCCTGCTTCTTTCAGCTTCTCTTTTGCGCGGCTGAGCCGTTTATAAATGACGGTGGTAGTGGTGAGATACGCATCCGCTATCTCCTGCGCGCCGAACCCGCAGAGCAGGTTCAGTGCAAGGGCCACCTGCGATTCGGCGGGGATGGAAGGGTGACATACCGCGAAGATCATCGCCAGCTGGCTGTCCGTAATATTGCGTGCGGAAAGGTCTATTTCTATTTCTTCTCCTTCCGGCGTGTTGCGCCGCAGGTCCGCCAGCAGTTTTTGTTGAAAGAGGTTATCTCTCTTCAGCCAGTTCTTCGTTTTATTTTTCGCGACGGTATAGAGCCAGGCTGCCGGGTTCTCCGGCACGCCCTTCGCGCTCCACGATTCTGTGGCAGCCAGGAAAGTATCGCTCACAATATCTTCCGCCAGTTCTATATGTTCCATGCCGAAAAGCGAACTCAGCACCGAAACCATTTTCCGGTACTCTGTTCTGAATAAATGCGGTAACAATTCCTTCCTTTCCATACAGCAAAAAATGCGTTACACCACGGCCATGCGCACTTCCACGGTTCCGCCCAGCTCAAGGATCGGCGCGCCTTTCGCTATCTCCACTGCCTCGTCGTAGCTGCCGGCTTTGATCACGATAAACCCGCCGATCGATTCCTTGATCTCGGCATATGGCCCGTCTGTCACGCTCTTGTCCTGCTTCAGCACCTTCCCGACGGATTCCCAGGGCTGCGGCGGCCTGGCAAACAGGTCGCGGGCCCTGAGATCGTCAAACCATTCCCGCCACCGGCTCAAATGCGCCTGCAATTGCTCCGGCGACGGTTGAATCTCCTTCGTTTTGTAATCTCTCCGGAATACTAATAAGAACTCATTCATATTTCATGGTTTTTTTAAGTGCTTTCGTGCATCAGCCAAACTGCCCTACCCTGTAGGTGCCTACGGCAGCCTGGTTGTGGAACGCGATGTTGAAGCGGTTCCAGGTGTTGATGGTTGAAACAACCAGCGTCAGGTCTACCAGCTCCTCGTCGGTGAACTGTGTTTTTACCCGCGCATAGGTCTCATCCGGGATATGACAGGCGGTCACTGCTTCGGCCCATGCCAGCGCAGCCCTTTCCCTGTCAGTAAAGAACGGTGTTTCGCGCCATGCGCTGATGGCAAACAAACGCTGCTCGGTTTCGCCATGGGCGCGGGCGTCTTTCGAGTGCATATCCAGGCAGTAAGCGCAGCCGTTGATCTGCGATACGCGGAAGTCTACCAGTTCCTGCAGTTTCTCTTCGATCAAAGACTTCTTAAGATACGCGCCGGTGTGAAAGAGCGTTTTAAGGGCATTCATCCCTTTTTCCTGAAAGTTAATCCTTTGTTCCATTTTAATTGGGTTTGTTTGTACTAATGACAACCGGGCTTTTCTTAATTGGACAAATTCCCGGATATTTTTTTTGCCCCCGTACGCAGGCGTTAAACAACAATGTCGTTCTGCGGTTTCAGCGGCACCGGCAATGCTGTTTCCCCCAATATCTCCCGGAGGTCTATCTCGATCTCGCGGCAGATCTGTGAAATGGGCACGTCGTTGGCGCTTCCTTCAAAAGGATTCTCGGTGCTTTCACCCACCTGTTCCAGGGAAGTGTACATCCAGGAGATGATCACGCTGAAGGGGATCACCAGCCAGATCATATTCCCCTTCATCAGGCCGCCAGCCAGGCTGTTGAGCTTGTCTACCTCCTGCAGCATGCCAAAAGGAAGCAGCAGGCGGAAGATGCGCACAAAAATGGTATTGATAATGGAGTACTGCCGCGGGTACGGCGTTTCTTTGAACGACTGGCACTGGCCCTGCTGGCTGAAAAGATTATTAAGCGCCCGCTGTATCTCCACAAACTGCGACGGCATAGCCGCCTGCCCTTCGTACGCAGTCCGCATGGTCTGGCTTTGCAGGGCAAGCAGCTGCGACGCTTTGTCGCGGGTACCGGAAATATACGCCAACTCTTTTTCCGGGATGTATTTCAGCATCTCGTCTTTAAAGGCTGTTACCCGCTCGGGAATTTCGTAGTAACGCTGGTATTCGGCATTATGGCTTCTGTCTGCCCCTTCCCATACGCGCTCTTCCCGCAGCTGGTAACGCAGTGCCGTTAACCATGCAAAGTGGCGGTACACCAGCGTTCGGACAAGTTCCGGATCCTGGAAATAATCGCGGCACATGATGGCCCATGCTTTGCTGGTATTGGCGATGTTCGTCCAGATAGCCTGTGCATCGCGGGTGCGGCTGTAGGTCTGCGTATTTTTAAAACCGACAATGAAAGCGGTAGCCGTGCCCAGGATAGACACCACCGTCCAGGGTACGACCAGCCACCTGAGTCCCAAAACATGGTACAGTATTACCGGCACTGTGCCCAGGATCACGAGTATGTATATTTTTCTTCTCGTCCAGAAGAGGAAATCGGAGAGTTTATATGATCTTCCAATGTGCATATGTTCGCTGATTCGCCGGGCGGTTATTAATAGATCTCATCTTCTTCGATGTCGTCTGTCCTGATCTGGTCGTCCAGGAATTCGCTGCCCTGGGTAATGTCTTTCTCATGAACGGGGTGCAGGGCGGTTTCTTCGGCATTTACGGGCGGATGGGAAGTTTCACCCCGGAAAAAGCTGCGCAGGATCTCGGCAATGGGTATCATGGCTTTCGGTTTTAAATAGTGAATGCAACACTATTGTTGCGGAGAACGATTTGCAACCTATGTGCCATGGGGTTAACCAACTAGTTATCAATAAATTAAAAGAAGACAATACAATGCTGTTTCACGAAATATCGCGGGTAGACGGATTTTACGCGGTATATAGTGAGGGGTTTCGCAGGTTAAAGGCGGGTGTTTTTAATGCATGTATCAACCATGACTCCTTAAAAATCCCACCACATCGGTTATTTCCTTCTCCGTAAGATTATTGCTCACTGGGTCGGGCATCAGGCTTTTATCCTGCTTTTTCCGTGAAGTGATCTTCTTTTTATCTACCACGTGCTTTTGCCCGCCAATGTCTTTGATCACGATCGATCGTTGGTTTTCGGAAAGCAGGAAGCCGAAAAGGGTTGCGCCGTCGCTGGTATTGACCAGCCACGATTCATAACCGAATACAATGCCCGCGCTGGGATTCACGATCGCGTCCAGCAGGGCGGCATTGTCAAATTTCTTTCCTATGCCGGTCAGGTCAGGACCTATATTATTGCCCTGGCCGCCCAGCTTGTGGCAGCTGCCGCAGCGGCTGGTAAATACCGTTTTGCCGTTGGCCACGTCTGCCTTCAATTGCAGCATGTCCGGTATGGAGTACGATTTGCCGGAGCCCGGTTGTTTAAAGTATTTGCCGGCCTGCATCCGGATGGTCGCGTTGGGATTGATAAATATTTTTTCTTCGATAAAAGGGAACAGGTCGCCTGGCAAGGTCTTTTCTTCCGCCATCCCGATGAGCAGCTGGCCGCCCACGGAATCTACCGCCATTTCCTGCACACGCCATTTTCTTTCGTCGAGGGACTGGTGCTCGTCTGTGATGATCTGTTTTTTCACTTTCATTTCCGCCAGCTTGCGCTCATAGGCAGTATTCAGGTCGAGGGTGTTCCAGTCCAGCAGGTTGAACCAGTCGTTGCCCTGCCGGAAAGCCAGCCAGTAAGACGCCGCCTCTGCCACATCGGGCTGCTTTGTTTTTGCCAGCGCGGCCATGGCCTCTGCGGCCGGTTTCGTGTTCACGAAAGCCAGCGCGGTTAAAGCCGCCTGCCTGTCGCGCGCGGACAGTTGCCGATCGCCGGCTCTTTCAGCTAAAGCTGTTACGGCCTCGGGAGGATGCAAACGCCATGCAAGCGCCGCCATCGGGCGGTTCCATTGCGGGGCAGCCTTTCCTTCACCGAATATTTTCACCACCTCAGGGTAGATGTCTGTTTCGTGGCCCTGCAGGCTGGCGCCCAGGGCTTCCAGGTACCAGCGGTCTTCACCATCGAATTGTTTGATCAGTTCCACCATCACAGGCTTCTTCCTTTCATACGGCTCATCACGGAGAGAAAGCGCCACTTCCCTCCTCACAAACGGCGAGGCATCGCTCATCATTTTCTGCGCATAAGGCAATATATCGCTGCCGCTTTGACGGAGCGCGCGGTAAGCTACAGCCCTCAGCTGCACATCCGGGTTTTTCAAAACCTCTTCCACTACAGCTTTGCCTTTCTCTCCCAGCTGCGCCAGCAGCCAAACGGCCCTGGCCCTGATGTAGGGATTATCGTCTTCCAGCAACGCCTGCACCGGTCGTACGGAAGCTTCGCCTTTTTCCCGGAGCCGCACAAAACCCTGGTAACGCACATTAATGGCAGGACTTTTCAAAGCTGCCACCTGCCCTTCCGTAGTGTTGATATCAATTTTCGGCGCAGCCAGTTTTTTATTTTTGGGCACGATGCGGTAAATCCTTCCATAACCCACACTGTCCTGCATCTGGTGGCCGCCCACCACGGGGTCGTACCAATCCGCAATATAGATCGCGCCATCGGTGCCGATGGTCACATCACTCGGCCGGAACCAGCTTTCCTTTTTCCTGTTCACCGCGGTATCGTTCCAAACGTAAGGCGCATCGGCATCCTGCACGGAGCTGATAAAATTCTCTCTTTTTCCCAGGTCATAGCCAGACTGCCGCACAGCGGGATGATAACCGAAGATCACGTTCCTCCCTGCATCGGCACTCAGCAAAAGCCCCAGGTACCCGCGTCCCAGCGCATCACTTTCATTTATAACAACGCCGGTGGGCGCTCCCGCACCCGAACGGTCGCCTGCGGGCATTACGCCCGGATCGTCCTGGTGCCAGTGCGCGGTGAACACATCCTGGCCGGGGCGCTGGTCCGCCTGCCAGAAACGGGTACCGTCGGTGCTGAAATAACCGGCATTGCCGCCTTCCATCAGCCAGCTGGTCCTGCAGGCCACCACCTGGTCGTCGTTATCGTTCTGCCAAAGGTTGCCGTAAGAATCAGGGATCACTTCGTAAGAATTCCTGAAGTTATGCCCCAATACTTTTAAACCGGTTCCATCGGGGTTTACCCGCAAAGCAAGACCGCCAACCCAAACCTTACCATCGTCACTTTTCATATTGCCGCTGTTCTCATTATTGTAAGGCGAGCCGCCGGTATAAATGCTGCCGGACCGCAGGGTCCATCCGCTCTTGTCTTTCACGATATGCGGCCCCGCATTGCCGGTGTTGAAATACCAGTTGCCATCGGGCCCCGCATAAGCGGCATGCAGGGAGTGATCGTGATCATAACCGCCGAAGCCGCCCAGGAAGATCTCCTTTCTGTCCGGCTGGTCGTCCCCGTTTTCATCTGTGTACACAATCATATTGGGAGAGCAGGACACTATTACTTTATTCCCGATCACAGCAATGCCCACCGGCGCGATCAGGTCCCTGTCCTGCACAAAAACTTTAGAAGTATCCGCCGCGCCATCGCCATCCGTATCTTCCAGGATCATCACGCGGTCGCCCTTGGCGTGATGCAGGTGCTTTGCGGAATCGTTGTTGAAATTGCGGTAATCCACCGCTTCGGTGATCCATATCCTGCCCCTGATGTCAACGTCCATATTGGTGGGGTTGTAGAACAGCGGGGATTCCGCCCACAGGGTGACTTCCAGGTCACCGGGAAGGTAGAGGTCCAGGCTTTTCGTTATTTCTTGTTTCTTATTCGATGGTTCACTGCAGGCAAGGGCAGTAAGCAGGAGCGCAAACGGTATGCAATACCCAATTTTCATGACGTGGTTCGTTATAGTTAGGTTGTTGTTATTTCACATCTACTTCTTTTTCCCAGCCGGTATCTTTCAGCGCCGGGTCATTCTCTTTTTTCAGGAAGTCCGCTTCAGACAAAGACGCAGCCTTCCATTGCAGAATGGCTTCATCCGGCACTACCTGCACCGGTTCTTTCCAGGA
Organism: Chitinophaga sp. YIM B06452; assembly: GCF_039655965.1. Lineage (NCBI taxonomy): Bacteria > Pseudomonadati > Bacteroidota > Chitinophagia > Chitinophagales > Chitinophagaceae > Chitinophaga > Chitinophaga sp. YIM B06452. The sequence continues at coordinate 806,702 of NZ_JAWLKY010000002.1, forward strand.
GGTGGACGTTTCGTTATAGGCAAGGTTGGATTGTGAGCTGTAACAGGAAATGACTGACCAGCGCGGATGATCGGAAAGGTTGGCTTCGGAGCGGTGCAGGATGTTGCTGTGGAAGAAAAGCGCGTCGCCGGGCGCCAATTCCACGTACACCAGTTCCATCGTTTTCAGCGCATTGTTCACCATCACCATGTCCGCGCCCACCTGTTCGCCGGCAAAGCCATGGTTCACCCGGCCGAGCTTATGCGACCCTTTGATCACCTGCAGGCAGCCGTTCTCTTTATTGGCGGCCGTTAATGCAACCATTACAGACACCAGCTGGTCCGGGAACATGAACTGGTTCTTGTACCAGTAGCCGTAATCCTGGTGCCATTCCCAGGCGCCGCCTACCCTGGGCTCTTTTTGCATGAGCTTGGAATGAAAATGGCAAACGGGCGCGTCGCTGTCCAGCAGCTGGCCTACCCTGCCCACCAGTTTTTGGCTGCGGGTCAGGTAGCCGAACACATCGTTGCCGGGTGTAAACCAAAGGGACAGTTTTGTTTTCTTACCCGCCTGGTCATTCAGGTCCAGCGCGTTTTTGCGCATGGCGTCGTCTTCCAGGGCGGTTTTATATAACAGGTCTGTTTCGGGATGCGAAACAAGTCCTTTTACGATGATGTACCCGTCGCGATGGTACTGCGCTTGTTGTTCAGGGGAGAATAACGCTTCCATATCAACAGTTTTGGCCGTACTCAAAATTGGGGATTAAAGCAGTTTGCGTTTACAACTATTTGACCTAAAAAAACAACTTTTTTGACCTTTTTTCCCCGGATGCTGCGATTTTTTGTATTTTAACTTTATCACCCAAGCGCGTCGCCATGAAGTCCCTCATTCAAAAACTGCCGCTTTCAGAACAGTCTTCTTTCGTAGCGGACCGTTACATCACGCCTTATTTTGAAACGCCATGGCATTATCACCCGGAATACGAACTGGTGCTGATCATCCATGGAAAAGGCAGGCGTTTTGTGGGCGACCACGTATCTGACTACCACGAAGGCGAATTGGATTTCCTGGGACCGAGCCTGCCGCACTGGTACCGGAAAGATGATGGGGAAAAACGGGGCGGCACATTGGTCATTCACTTCAAAGAAGAATTTTTAGGGAAAGACTTTTTACAGATCCCCGAAATGCAAAAGATCCTGCTGCTGTTCGAAAAATCGAAAATGGGCCTGCACTTCGGCGAAAGAACGGCAGCCAGCGTTGCCGTAAAAATGGAAGCGCTGCTTTCCTGCACCGGCATCGAGCGGCTGATGTGCCTGCTGTCCATCCTGAAAGAATTATCCGAATCCACTGACTACTCCATGCTTTCAAGCCCGGAAGTGATCGGGAGGAGCCGCCGGGAAAACGACCGCCTGCAAAAGATATTCGATTATGTACTGGCCAATTTCAAGCAGGAGATACAATTGCAGGAAATTGCGCGCATCGCGATGATGAGCCCTTCCAGCTTCAGCAGGTATTTTAAGAACCGGACCAAGAAAAATTTCTCGCACTTCGTGAACCAGATAAGGGTAAGCCATGCCTGCCGGCAATTGATGAAAGGCAATTTCAGCATCGGTTATGTCTGCCAGGAAAGCGGCTTCAACAACATGACCAACTTCAACAAACAATTCAGGAAAGTGGTAAAGCTGTCGCCCTCTCAATTCAGGCGCAAGCACCGCGTATAAAATATCCGCCAGATGAAAAATAATCCAGCTGCACAATTGGCCCACCGTTTCCGGGAGATCTTTTTAAAAGGAGATTGGGTGGCAGGCACGAATTACAAAGCCCAGCTAACCGGCCTGCGGTGGGAACAGGCCACGCAAAAGACCGGCACTCTCAATACGATCGCCGCCCTTACTTTTCACGTTAACTATTACATCGCCGGCGTATTAAAAGTGCTGCAAGGCGGCCCGCTGGACATCAGCGACAAATTCAGCTACGATCTTCTACCCATCACATCACAGGAAGAATGGGAAGCACTGCTGGATAAGGTATGGAGCGATGCCGAAGCATTCGCCAATGCCGTGGGGCTGTTGACGGAAGACAAGCTGGAAGAAGATTTCACCGATAAAAAATATGGCACCTACCACCGCAATATCGATGCGATGATCGAGCATTGTTATTATCATTTGGGGCAGATCGTGTTGTTGAAGAAAATGGTTAGCAGTGCTCAGCCTGTTTCTTAAAATATTTATATCTAACACCCGTCATTGTGCGAAAAACTCGTCATTGCGAGGAGCAGCAAGGGATTCAGTGCAACAAAAAACGCGACGAAGCAATCTCCTCAATGTATTGGAGTATGTCAAATTCAATGAAAGAGATTGCTTCGTCGCTACCCCCGCTCTGGCCCGGCTGCTCCTCGCAATGACGAACTTTCCCGGTCACTGGCAGCCTGTAGCTGCCGTTGCATTATTGGTTATTTCCACTTCACCTCCACCTTCACCCCATCCGGGCTATTGTCAAACTGAAGCAAAAGCGTTTTAGAACTTTCATCCCAGGAAGAGGATGATTCCACTTTCTCCCCGCCCGCGCCGGTCAGCACCGTTCCTTCCGGCTCAGCCGGCAATAAAATACGCATGACATTGATCGTTTTGGCAGGACTTTTGGCCACGAAGCTGTATGATTTTCCTTTTCTTTCCTCATCATATACACGCGCCGCGGCCGCCAGTACCTGCGGCTTGTCCGGCGCTTTCACACGCGTAACATTCAGCAGCAGCGCCTGTGTGCCCGGCGCCACGGATTTGCTGGAAAGCACGGGCAGCTTAGGGTCAAACAGGTCGATCACCGGGCCCTTTACAGTAAATGGTTCGCGGCTGGCATTTTCGTCCATCACAGCCACCACGTCGTACATGCCGCGCGATACGTGGAGTGTATTGCTGAAAGGGAGTTTGCCGGCTTTGGCGCTTTCTTCAAAAGCCTTTTTCACCAGCGCCACGAAGGCAGTTTCCCCGCCCGCGTTCATCACAAATTCTTTGGGATGCCGGCGCACGATGTACACCGTTCCCTTCCCTACGCGCGATTCCGGTTGGCCGGCTTTGACCCCCAGCAGGCGGAACAGATGCTCTGATGGCGCTTTGAAGGAATTGCCCTTCGTATTCCACCATTCCTGCACCGTCTGGTACGGATCATCGTCGCGGCCGCAATAAATAAGCACGCCGCCTTTCTTTACCCAGGCCGCCAGGTGCTCATGCACTTCGGCAGACATGGGTTTCATATTGGAATAACTCATCACCAGCACCTTGATATCTTTCAGGGTAGCCGCAAACGGCAGGTTCTCCATATGCACCGTTTCCACGGGTATGCCCAGCTTCAGCAAAGGCAGCGTTTGCCCGTAGAAGTTGGAGAACTGCGGGTCCTCGAATCCCTGGTGCGTCGGGAAACGCTGGAACATCATGGAGTTTCCCATCAGCACGCCGATGCCATGCACGCCAGACACGCGGTTCTCCGATACCGGCATGCTGTTCAGCGCATTCACCATGATCTGCATTTGCGTGGAATAATATTTCGGGATCAGGATGCTGGAATCGCTGTTCGGCAATTTATATGGCCGCGTATAGATCCGCTCCGGCCAGGGCATTACTTCGTAATCCGCCACCATGGGGTATAGCAGCTTGGCCGTGAAGGTCGCTTCGTAGTTGCGCTTGTAGTCGCCCCAATCGCGCGGCCAGTCTTCTATCGGGTCCGTAAGCAGGAAGATCTTCCGGCCCGTGGGCGCCGTCATGGAGATCATGGAACCGTATTCCAGGAAAGCATTCTCGAACACCCGCTCTTTCCGCAAGCCGTTGTAAAATGTAGGTTCGCGCGAAGTGCCGGTCCATACCTGCGCGATATAACCGTCGATGCTGGGAAGCGAAGCCAGGCTTGCCTCCGGGCTCACGATCCGCCACGAGGAATAATTCACCAGCGAATGCGTGGGGATGTACACTTTCACATCCATCCCCTTTTGTTTGCCATACGACTTGGCGTATTCAGATACTTCCTTAATGGCATTGTAATAAAGATGATACTTCAGCTTGCTGGACAGGTAAGTGTTCTCAGGCGAAGTGTGCTGCGGCTGCCAGGGAAATCCATAGTAGCGCTGCCATTCCTGCTTGAACACTTCGCTGTAACCCGCTCTTGCCCAGAATTCAGGCTCTTCCAGGTGGATGTGGCTGATGCCGGCGTCGATCACTTTTTTGACGATGCCTTCCTTCATATAACGGATGAAAGTGCTTTCCGGCACCACGTACGGCACATTCCGGCCATGCCAGATGGTATCGCCGTCCTGCTCCACCTGCCCGATGCCGAAATGGTTCTTCCCATCCCATTTACCGGTAAAATAATCCTCGTAAGAACCCCAGGCGATGCCGGTCATAAAATGCGTCTGGTATCCCCGCTCCCGCCACGACCGCACGCGTTCCTCAAAGGTCATACCGCGGCGGTCGTTGGCGCCATATACGATCGCGATGTCCGAACGGACGTCTATCTCCGGGGTCCACGCACTGCTGGTCTGAAAGGCCGTTTTCTGCTGCGCAGCGGCAGCAGTCACGTAAAGGCTGCAAACAATTATGAAGGTTTTTCTCATCATGGTGTGCTGATAGATTTGATGTCGGTGTAGTTATAATACTTCAAACCATAATCCACACGCGCACCCACCCGCAGGTAATATGTACGGGAAGGCGGCAGCTTGTCTTTCGTGGTAAGCGTCACCGTCTGCCCCAGCAGGTCGTTGCCGGATGTGCCGTCGTAGTTGACCTGCACGGAATATTTGTTGTCGTAGTTGTTATTGCCTGCGTAGGTATTTGGACTAACGAACAGGAACACGTCCGTTACATTCTGGTGGAATGCGGTGTTGGCGGTACCACGGGTGAAACGCACCTGCACGCTCACGGTCTGGTCTGCGCTGTTGTACACCGGTTCGCCCACCCACGCCACGTTCAGGAAAGGCTCTACTTCAAAATCCACGTTGGTGGTGCCCGCCACGTCCATGGTCTTCCGGTTGTCTACCGTAATGTTGCCGGAGCCGTCGTATTGCACGAGCGGCACAAAGGGGCCTTCCACGGAAATGCGGTAATTGCCTTTGAAGATCTTCGTGTTGCGGAAAGTACCGTCCTGCATGGTGAAGAAATAATATGGCGTGGGTGTGGCGCTCCAGCTCAGCTCTTCCAGCACCAGGCGCATGCCCCTGTCGCCGGCTTCAGACTGCACATTGTTCTTGGAGCCCGCGTCTTTCACGTTACCGGCAAGCGTTTCGGCCGGTTCGGGATAGTCGTCGAATTCCTTGTTGCAGGCGCAGGTGAGCGTGATCAATATGCAGAGCGCGATATGGCAGATTTTCTTTTTCATAAATGAATTTTTTCAACATTAATAGCCTGGGTTCTGGATCAGGTTCTGGCTTTTGGATATCTCCGAGCCGGGAATTTCCTGGTAATACCACCTGTTGTCGAAGGTGTAGCGGGAGTTCCGTTCGTCGAACCGCGCGTCGAAGAAATATCTACCGGCCTGGGCTGCGTAAAAAGGCATCAGCGTGCGGTAGATGGTGCCGTTCTGCTCCCTGTCCAGCACACGCCATCTTTTGAGATCCCACCATACCTTGTTCTCGAATGCCAGTTCCTTCCGTCTTTCATTGCGCACGATGTTGATATTATTGAGTGCCGCGGCTGAAGCCAGCAGGCTGGCTCCTGCCCTTTCACGGACCTGGTTGATGAGCGTGAACGCGTCCTGCAGGTAGTTGCCCGCCTGCCCGGCTGCATATAGTTCGTACGCGGCTTCCGCGCGGTTGAGCAGCACTTCGGCATAACGCATTTCTATCCAGGTCTGGTCCGAACGGTTTTCCAGCACTTCCGCGGTGGGCCGCTCCGGGTCCAGGTATTTCCTTACGGAAAAGCCGGATACGGAGCAGGTGCCGTCTGCAGTAAACGTCCCGCTGCGGCCTGCCGGGTTCTTCTTCGTGCCGTTAGGCAGCGTGTAAGGCGTTTGCTGCGCGTTGGCGGAGGAAACGATGTTCGCGGAAGGATAAGGCGCGGTGGAGCCTGCAGGCAGCAAACGGCTGATACCGCCGGTTGCACTGCCCGTATAAATACCGCGGTAGATCTCGATGCTTTCGTTCTTGAAAATATCTCCCGGCACGATCACCGTGGCGCGCAGCCGGGGTTCCGCATTGGCAAAGAGATCGAGCGTGTTGGTATATAGCACGTATTTACCGGCATCGTCAAGCGTTTTGATGGTGCCGTCAGGATTTTTAGGTATGCCGTCGAAAAGTTCCACGAAGTTCAGCGTGGGATTCACTTCCGCGGAGTAACCGTTGCCGCCCATCAGCTGGCGCGGAACGTTGTAGGCATCGTACCCGTGAACGGTCTCGGGGTATTTGTATTCTTTTACCAGGATGTTTTCCGGGCTGGTAGCGTCGAAGAACAGGTTGATGTAATTCTCCATCTGCGCCTGTTTATCGCCGGCAGCCCAGCTTTTCCGGTACAGGGTATACTTGCCGTCCAGCAACGCCGCCGCGTCGTAAGCAGCCTTGAAATAAGCGTTGGCCTTTGTTGCCGGAATGCCGCAAAGACGGTTCTGGCTGCCGTCGAACAATTGTACCTGGTTGTATTTCGCGATGGAGCCTGCATACAGCATCGCCCGCGATTTGAAAGCAGCCGCCACGTATTTGTTGGCGCGGCCTGTTTCGCTGGATCCCTTCATGTTGGCGTATGCAAAATCCAGGTCTGCCGCGATGAAATCATACACATCTTCTTCGGAAGCCCGCGGGATGCGCAGTTCCTCGATGCTTTGGTCAGGATAGCTCAGCACTTTGTCTACGATCGGCACGCCGCCGTATCTTTTCACCAGGGCCATATAGGTGAAAGCGCGGATGAAGCGGGCCTCTCCCAGCCAGTGGTTCACATCAGCTTCCTGGAAATTCTTTGCGTAGGAAGGCAGTGTTTCCAGGAAATAATTCGCTTCGCGGATCAGCGGGTACGCACGCTCCCAGAAATTGAACTGCTCTGCGGTAGCGCCGTTCAGGTCGCGGCTCAAGGCCTCGCCGGTGTTGGCCGGCTGGGGATTGATGATCCAGAAGTGATTGGTGCCCCTGGTGGGCGAATAACGGAAATCTTCCATCGCCAGCTCGCTGTAGCAGCGCGCCATGTAGATCCTGATGCCGCCTTCGGTGGCAAATACGTCTTTGTCCTGGATCACGTTCATGGGCGGTATATCCAGGTCTGTGCAGGCAACCTGGCCGATGATGCATATGATGGAAAGCAGGAATATCTTCAGTTTCATCCGTATATTCCTGTTTTCAGCAACCGGATGGAACTCCGCATATACATTCCCTTGTGTGGTATGATCTGTCATGCTTCGTTTCATCCGTATATTTTTTCTCTTTTCAATGGCCGGATGGAACTCCGCATATATATTCCCATGTGTGGTATGATCTTTCATGCTTCGTTTCATAAGATTAAAATTTAACGTTCAGGCCTACGGAAAAAGTCTTGTTGAGCGGATACAGGTAGCTATACAAGGTCGCAGGATGCTCCGGGTCCACGTACCTGATATCTGTAATGGTGATGAGGTTGTAACCATTCACAAACGCTCTTACGCCACCCAGCCCGATCCTCTCGGCCAGCCTGGCAGGCAGCGAATACCCGATCTCTGCGCTCTTCAGGCGTACATACGCCGCATTCTGCACGTTGAAGCCGGAGTTCTCATCAGGCACCGTGCCGGTGTAGCCGTATTTCCCGGGTATCCATTGAATATTCGGATCGTAGGGGTCTGCTGTGGGATCGGCGGGATGCCACCTGTCCAGGAACAGCGCCAGACCGCTGCCGCCCCCCCAGAGGGATTCGCGCAGCTGTTCGTTGTAGCCCACGTTCACCAGGCTGGCGCCCTGGATGAGGAGATTGAGGTCCAGCCCCTTCCAGGAACCGCCGAGCGAAACCCCGTAGTTTACCATCGGGATGCCGTTGTATGCGATGGGATGCACATCCAGGTCGCTGATCATGCCGTCCCCGTTCCAATCTTCGTAAGCATAATCGCCGGGAAGCGTACCTCTTCCTGTGTAGGTCTTGCTGTTCAGGATGTCTTGCCAGGAATTGAAACGCCCTCCCGCGCCGAGGCCCCAGCGGGCGTTGTTGAAGCGGTTGTTGGAATTCTGCCGCCAGTTTTCGTAAGAGTTGCCCGCAGCGGAACGCTCTACGTACCTGTTACGGGTACGGGTATACGAATAGATGGCTTTGGCGTAATATTCAAAGTCGCCGATCTTATTCCCATGGTTGACCTCTATTTCTATCCCCTGCGAACGGTTGCTGTTGAGGTTTTCCTGCGGAAGGTTCGCCCCTACCACGCCCGGCAGGCTTTGCGAGCGGGTGGTGAGCAGACCGGTGCCGTTGCGGCGGAAGACGTCCACCACAACCCCCAGCTTGCCGCGCCATGCGTCTATGTCTATGCCTATATTCGCGGTCTTGGCCACGAACCAGGTGATGAAAGGATTGGGAATGCCTTTGCTTTGAAGGCCGTTGATGAATTCCCCGTCGAACATATGCCCGGGCGGCAGCTCGTTATTGTTGCCGGAAGCGGGATAAGTATAACCGGTGATGAACTGGTAAGCGATCGCCCCATCGTCGCCCAGCTCGCCGTAAGACGCGCGGATCTTCAGGTTGCTGATCATCTTCAGCGCGTTGCTCCCTTTAAAGAAACCTTCTTCCGATATCCTCCAGCCTATGGATGCGCCGGGGAAGAAACCAAAGCGTTTGTTTTCCGGGAACTTGGACGAGCCGTCTCTCCTGAAACTCGCTTCCAGCAGGTACTTCGATTTGTAAGCGTAATTCAGCCTGCCCACCAGCGCGCGGTTGGCGTTGCGGTAAAGGTCGTTCAGCGAAGCGGACATGTTGCCCTGCTGGTTGGTGCTGTTGCCCGCCATCAGCTGGTCTACGGCCAGGGAAAGCTCGCGCAGCGCGTAGAAGTTATCGCCGGAGCGCACGCTGTTCTCGTACAACAGCAGCGCGCTCACATCATGCACAGAATTGAATTTCCGGTCGTAGGCGGCAGACAGCTGGAAGAGCGTGTTAGGCCGTTCAAAATACTCCCGCCGCAGGCTGGAAGGCGCCTGCTGCGCCCTGGGCGTATAGGTGTCTGAAGCGGCGTCGTAGGTGTATTGATTGTATTGCTGTTGGTATATTTTGTTGGTGAGACTGTTATAATCGTAACTGTATACGCCCTTAAACTTCAGCCCGCTGAGGAACGGCGCCTGGTAGGTGGCGGATACGGACGACTGGAACCAGCGTTTCATGAAGACCTTGTAACCTGAAATATTTTTGTCGGACATGGCGATGGGATTGGTGCCATCCACGGGCGTATGCGCGAGGTAATCCGGGTTGTTGTTGGCATACACGGGCTCCAGCGGGTTCTGGCGCCAGAAGGAACGGATGATCCACCAGGCGTCCTGGTAGGGCTGGTTCTTCTGGTCGAAGATGCCGCTTACGTTGAGGTCCAGGGTGATGTCGCGGGTTACTTTGCCGGTGATGTTAGCGCGTACGTTGTAGCGGCTGTAATTCAGGTCGTTGCTGCGGAGGAAGCCCTGCTGCGTCATATAGCCAAGGCTTACATAGTAGCTGATGTCCTCGCTTCCGCCGGACGCGTTAAGGTTGTGCTGCATCTGCGACGCCGTGCCTTTGATGGAAGGCGTATACCAGTCGGTGCTTTGTTTGGTGCCGTTGCGGTAAGGCTCGAAATCGGCGTCGGTGTATGCCAGGCGGCCGCCGTTCACGTTGTGCATGTTCTTCTCGTTCACCAGGGTCATATAACCGATGGCGTCCAGGGAGCGGGGCAGGCCGGAAGGCGATTGCAGGGTGTAGGAACCGTTGTAGGTAAGCTGCCGCCCGATCTTTCCGCGTTTGGTGGTGACCAGCACTACGCCGTTGGCCGCGCGCACGCCGTACACTGCCGCGGATGCGTCTTTCAGCACGGAAATGCTCTCGATATCGTTAGGATCCAGGCGCTCGATGTTATCCCTCGGGATGCCGTCTATGACCATCAGCGGCGCGCCCAGCCCGCGGATGTCGAAGTTATTGTCGAAAGAACCCGGTTCCGCGCTGTTCTGTACAATGCGCAGGCCGGGCACTTTACCGGTGAGCATGTTCAGCACGCTTTCGTTTTTGGTGGTATTGATCTCTTTGCTGGTAACGGAGGCTACCGAGCCGGTAAGCGTGGCTTTTTTCTGCACGCCATAACCCACTACCACTAACGTGGTGAGCGCTTTATTTTCCACCACGAGCTTCACATTGATGGTGGCTCGTTTCTGGATGGCCACTTCCTGGGCTACAAAGCCGATGAAGGAATATACAAGCGTTTCGGTCCCTTCGGGTACAGACAGCACATAGCTGCCGTCCTCGCCGGTGACCGTGCCTTTGGAAGTGCCTTTCACCGCGATGTTCACACCGGGAAGCGGCTCATTGGCCTCTCCCGTTACTTTTCCTTTAACTGTAAAAGCCCTTTGCACAGGGCTGCTCCGCGGTTTTACGACGATCGTATTTTCCCGGATCGTATAATCCAGCGGCTGGCCTGCAAAGCAGAGGTCCAGCACATCCTTTACCGTGGCTCTTTCCACGGAAATGCTCACGGGCTTTGCGCCGGCCAGCTGGGCATCGTTGTACAGCAGCTTGTAGCCGCTTTGTCTTTTTAATTCTTTCAGCACATCTTCAACCGGGGTGTCTCTGACCCTGAGCGTGATCTGTTGTGCAAATGCCGATGCCTGCACCTGCATGAATGCGATAATGCATAACAGGAAAGTCAACTTTCCGTAGACCAGGAATTTCATTGTGTGGAACCGTTGCATGGCAAACAATTTTGGCTGTTATGGTTTTTAATATGGCATAAATAGGGGGAAATCAGCGGCGCACCCTGATGGTGGCGCCCTGCAGTTCGAATCGTACGCTTTCCGTCATTTCCAGCATCTCCAGCACGTCAGACACGTTGCCGTACCGCGATACGGTACCGGAAAAGGTAACGCCCTGCATTGCATCAGCATACGCAGGTTTTACGTCGTACCAGCGCGCCAGCTTGCGCATGATGCTGTGTATATCCTCGTTGTCGAAAATGAAAAGCCCGTTTTTCCAGGCCACCGCTTCTTCCACGTTGGCGGGCCCTGTAGTGATGGTGTTGCCTACCAGCGCCTGCATGCCGGGCCTGAGCAGTTGCCGGCCGGAAGGATTGCTGACGGCCACGCTGCCTTCCAGGAGGGTCACTTTGCTCTTTGTTTCATCAGGATAGGCCATGATGTTGAAATGCGTGCCCAATACCTCTACAGCGTTGCCGTTGAACAGAACTTTGAAAGGCATGGCCTTGTTCTTCGCCACTTCAAAATAAGCCTCGCCGGTAATTTCAACAGACCGTTCGCCGCCGGTGAAGGAAGAGGGGAATTTCAGCGACGAGGCGGCATTCAGCCAGATGGCGGTGCCATCGGAGAGGGTGATCCTGAATTGCCCGCCCACGGGGGTGGACAAAGTATGCATTTGTATCTCTTCGCCCGTTCCGCCCATATTGTAGGCCAGGCTTCCGCTGTCGAGCTTCACGGCCTGTATGCCTCCCTGGCTGAAAAGCGTGCCGTTGGCCGCACTGTCCAGCACAATGCGCTGGCCGTTGCCAAGCATGAGCACGGCACGGTTACCGCCCGGTGAACCGTCTTGCTTGTTAACGGCAATAGAAGCAGCGGGAGGCGCGGAAGGAGAAGGTTTTACCATCCACCAGCCCAATGCAATGGCGAGCACAATGGCGGCGGCGGCGGCAGTAAGCCTGAGAGTACGGATGCGTGCAGACCGTTTCCAGCCGATGCGTTGCTCGATAGCGCCCAGCAATTGTTTCTCATGCACATCGCGGCTTTCGGCTATACCCGCAGGCACTTCCAGCTGTTGACCATCGTCATGGGCCAGCCATCCGGCCAGTTCGGCCGCTTCATCAGGGGAGATCGTGCCCAGCAATTGTTTTCGGGCGAGCTCACGGTAGCGCTCATTCGTGGAATGGTCTTGCATCAGCAAAGGATTTCTGATACAAGGTCAATTGAAAAGAGGTTTTCCCTGAACGGGGGAGAAAAAAATTTTAGAAGAACATCATCCACATCCTGGAAATGAGCTGGCCCAGGCCGTTGCGGAGTATCTTAAGCGCGCGGCTGATATGGGTTTCCACTGTTTTTTCGGAGACGTTCATATGTTGGGCAATTTCCCGCTGGCTGTACCCTTCCCCGCGGAGCCGGTAAGCCAGGCGGCATTTTTCCGGGAGGCCGGCTACGATTTTCTCCAGCCATTCCCGCAGGTCTTCGAACCCTAACCATTCTTCCGTGGATCTGTCTGCAGGCGACAGGCTGCGGGCGGCATCGCGGAGATAAGTTTCAGCTTTCTGCTGCCTGGCCAGGAAATTCAGGATGCGGTACCGCACCGCCACAACGAGGTATCCTGCCAGCTGCTGCCTCACTTCCAGCGTTTCGCGGCGCTGCCAGAGGTCTACAAACACATCTTGTACAATACTTTCAGCTTCGGAAAAGTCATCCAGCTTTTTCCCCGCGATGTAAAGCAATTTATCCCAATACCTTTTATATATCTCACGGAAAGCCTGGTGATCCCCGGTTTGCAGAAGGAGCAACAATTCTTCATCATGGTGGAATTGATAATTGGCGGTCCCCATCAACGTAGATATTAAATTTTGGTCAATTTAACTGGAGCCTTGGAACTTTATCTTATGCAAACATACTGCTAAATCGTTAATGCAAGGGGTTAAAATTTTTTTACGGTTGCCGTTGACAAGTATATGACTCAACAAAAAATGGGAACAAACCAGTTTTTTTTCACTGCTTGTTCCCATCTGTATGGGTTAAGTACAAGGTAGTCTTTTATAATTATTGTCGCTTTTAGACCAGCATTTTGTTCAATACCCTACAGTTTTACGATCGCACTGATAGTAATGCCGGTGAAACAATCGTCTGTACAGCCGCGCGGCACGTACCCGCAGTTGGAAAGCATGCCATTGTTCCCGGCTTCGAAATAAGTGTCGGTATCGTTCCTTTTCAACAGCCAGTCCGTCTTTGCTTTCTGATATACTTCATCCAGGGTGAAAAGGGTAAAACCGCTTTGATGGGAACGGAGGCTGGCTTCGTCCTCGGTCCATTGTTCAAGGATCACTTCCTCGTTGGTGGTGTAATTAACCACACGTTTGGACACATATGAACGCTCAATTGCTTTGCCATCCTTTACTTTAATGGTAGTTTCCGTGCCGGACCTCCCCCATGCCCATGAGGCAGTGACCACCGTGAAGCTGTAAGAGTTGCCCGAAGATGCCTTAAAATCGTCGAAGGCCCTGTAGCTGTTCGTAAATTCTTTGTAATAGGCGATATCGTCATCCTTGCTCTTTTTGCAGGAAACAAACAAAAGCCCGGCCAGGATCAGGAAAAAGGGATAGAGATATAACTTCATGCGGAATTATTTCCACTAAAACGGGGCTGAACCTGCAAATGTTACAACCGGCCGGGAACAAAAACGCCCGGCAGCAGGGCCGGGCGTTTGGTGTTTTTTTCGTTATCGTTAAGGTTTTCTCGTCACTTTCTGCAGCTTCACGGTTACCTCGTAAGTGCCTTTCACCAGCAAGCGGAACGCCCAGCGGGGGTTCACGTTGTAGGTTTCGCCGGGCTTGGGGTTTGTTACAACGCCCGGGTCTATCACTACTTTGCTGCTGGGGATGCGGTAATACATCAGGTAGCCGTAGCCCGGGTATTCCAGGATGGGGAACGGCGTAAGCTCGTAGTTACAGATCATCGTCGTATCGGTATATTGTACCGGGTTGAACTTGGCGTAGGTCTCGAACAGGGGCCTGTCGCCGCGTTTCATCAGTTCTCCCAGCTTCGGGTTGAAAGCTGTTCCGTGCTTATCCGTCACTTTCAGGCGAACCTGGTAACCATCGTCGGATATCTTTTTATAGGTCACGGTGGGAAGACCAATGTCACCGCTGGTATTGGTGCCGTCAATAAAGTAAGCGCAACCGCCGCCTTTGTCTTCAAACGGTTGATCCATCATGTCTATGATACCGATGTTCTTGAAGGTCTTGGTACCGCTGCCATTGGTCACCTGGAGGTCGAAAGCGTATTTGCCGACCGGGATGCCCAGGGAGCCTTCATTAAGGATCAGCTGGCCTGATTTTTCCACGATCTCCAGGGCCGGCACGTTCTGTTTGGAACGTTTTTTATTCAGCAGGGCTACCGTGGTATCTTTGTTCACATCGAACAGGGCATTCCAGATATACACTTCATGCGACTCGCTGAAGACGTTGGTAGGCTTGCCCGTAGCAAGATCCCTCACTTCCAGCAGCTTTACGCTGATCGGGTAATTGGACCCGTCCAGCTCGAAAGCCTTCGGCTCGCTTTTATAATTCGTGCCCCTGGGCACGCGGAAAGTATCGTTCACGTAGCGGATCTGGTCGCTGATATAGCCGATGGGCACTTTTTCGCAGGACGACACGGAGAAGAACCCGGCTCCCAGCACCACCAGCATTGCGCAATTGAGAAAAGTGATATGTTTCTTCATAAAATAATCTATTTAGGTGCGGTTGCAAATGTGAAAGTATGCCCGTTGGTCAGTACATGTAATACACCGTTGGTGGTCAGGATGCCGGAGGTCTGGCACCGCATGCGCATGTCGCGCTGCTCTTCAGGAATGCTCCTGTTATCTTCAGGGTCCAGCGTGCCGACTACCTTGGTGAAGTAAATATACTTGGGAATATTGGTGAGCCCGCTTCCGCTATAATCCTGGGTCGGATCGTCCCAAAGGGTGATGTGGCGCTGTTCCCCGTCTTTAGACGTATAATATTTACCTACGTTATTCAACCCGGCTCTTTCTATTTTCTCCCCGAAAATATATGCCCGCAGGGAGTCTTTCAGTTGCGCGAAATTCAGCTCGCTGAACTCGAAAACCAGGTTCTCGTCGCCGGTTTCCAGGCGCTTGCGCTCCTGTACTATGTCTTTCACATACCGTTGGATCGCATAATCTGTAGGCGCGAAAAAGGTGGTGTTAGCGGCGTTCACTTCATCCTTCAGGCCGGTTTTATCTATCAGCAGCAGCAGCGTGTCAAATAGCGGGTTGGTCTTCAGGTATTCGTAAGTGGTGCCGTTGAATTGCGGGTTGTGCAGGCTGCCCCCGATGAAGTAATCGTCTTTTTTGCAGGATACAAAAGAGGCGATCAGCAAGGCGGCCATCAGCATTTTTATGGTGTGTTTCATAATGTCGTTTTTTGATCAGGTTAAAGCCTGCCGTTCCAGTAGGCGGTTTGTTTCATCAGCAAATTGTCTTTGAACAGCTTGCGCGGGATGGGCCAGTAATTGCGGCCATAGGTGGAGCTGCCGGGATGCATTGCTTCCTTGAACACCGGGTTGAAATACTCAGTGGCAATGTCCGTACGCATCAAGTCCCAGTAGAAATGCCCTTCCGCATACAGTTCACGGCCTCTTTCCCAAATCAGCTCGTAAAAGAAATCAACGCCGGTAAGCGCAGGGTCAACGTCGCCGATGCCTGCGCGGTTGCGGGTGATGTTCAGCAGTGTTCTCGCATCTCCTTCCTTCCCTGTTTTGTACAGCGCTTCAGCCCTGAGCAGGATGATGTCTGACAGGCGGAAGATGAGGATGTTGTTGGAATAACGCGGGTCTTTCGTTTCAGCGCTATTTTTATAGATCACGTTGGAATATTTCGTGAGCATGTAAATATCCGCCTGGCTGTCATAATAGAACCAATGTGAGGAACGTTTGTCGCCCGCTTCCCAGAAAAGGTTGCTCATGGTTCCCTGGTGCACTCTCCAGGGTACGCCGTCCTTGTTCTTGTCTATGATGCGGGTAGCCAGGAAAGGCGTCCAGAGTGTTTTCTCGCCAACTCCATTCCAGGAAGCTTCGTTCTGGTCATAGTTAATATTGATCTCGAAAATGGCCTCGGTAGATTTTCCGATGCTCATTTTAGCGTAGGAAGCGGAATCGGTGATGAAGGTGAGGCCGTAGCTGCCGGGGTTGGTTACCAGGTCGCGGGTCGCTTCTTCGCATTTCACGTAATCCTTCATCCAGGCGTGGATGTGGGCCTTTAAAGCCAGCGCGCTTGCTTTGGTTGCCCGCAGGCCGCGGTCGCTGATGGACAGAGGCGCCTGCGGCAGCATGGCCACGGCCTGATCCAGGTCTGCCAGGGCCTGTTTCAGCACAACGTCCTGTTTTTCCCTTCCATAGTTCTTCGCTTCGGAAACGTCTTCCACCGCTTCCAGCACCAGGGGCACATCTCCCCATACGCGGGAAATAAAGAAGTAGTTATAAGCGCGCAGGAAGTAGGATTCGCCCAGGTATTGGTTCTTCACATTCCGTTCGAAAGCCGCATCGGGGATCCCGGGGATCTTTTCGATGAGCAGGTTGGCCTGTGCAATGGCTTTATAGAACTTGGTCCAGTCCTGGAGGTTTTCGAGGTAACCGTAGTACACGCCATCGAAAGAACCGTCGCGGATCTGGTGGATGGAATAATCGGAGTTGTAGGTGATCTCGAAGGTATTAGCGGGCACGTCGCCATACACGTAATACCTGTTCTCATCCGTCAATGCGTCGCGCAGGAGGGAGTAACCGCCCAGGAGGCCCGCCAGCGCGTCTTTGTCTGTTTTCCAGAACTTGTTGCTGGAGGGAACATTTTTGCTTTCCAGCTCCAGTATTTTTTTACAGGAACTGCCTGCAAACAAAAAACCAATGGTTAAAAGCGCCGGCAGTATATATTGGATTCGTTTCATTTCTTTCAGTTTAGATGTTACAATAATTCACGGTCATCAGAAGCCGAAGTCCAGGCCGAAGGTGAACTTTTTAGGAATGGGGTACCCGTCGCCGTCGTACACACCATAAGCGTTCACCGCTTCTGCATCGGGAATGTTGCTCTTCTGGAAAGTGTGCAGGTTGTCTATCACACCATACAGGCGGAGGCGCTTCACTTTCAATCTCCTGAGGATGTCGTTGTTGAAATTGTATCCCAGCGTAATGGTCTTGATACGGAGATAACTGCCGTCTTCAATGTACATCGTACTCTTATCCAGGAAACGGTAGGGAGAACGCTGTGATCTTACGAGGGAGAAAGTGGGAAGGTCTGCAATGTCGCCCTGTTTTTTCCAGAAGTTCAGCTTGTTGATGTCCATGATAGCGCGTTTGGCAAGATTGATCTCACCGCCGTCGCCGGTGCCTTCAAACAGGTATTCGTAGCGGCGGTTATTGTAGCTGTTCAGGATATCGCGGCCGAAAGTATAGTTCAGGAATATGCCGAATGAAAATCCTTTCCAGGTGAAGTTGTTGAGGATACCGCCGAAATATTTGGGATTGGGGTCGCCACCCACGATCTGGTCCATCGGCTCTTTCAGGTCAAAGTTGCCGTCCTGGTCCACGAGGATCGGGTCGCCTCCGAAATAATCCCAGCCTACGAAGTTCTTCATCGGCTGACCGGTGAGAAAGTTATAAGGCACGTCTTCATTGCGGGCATAGATACCTTTGTATTCGAATACATAGAACTGGTTGGCCGGGAGCCCTACAGAGAGCAGGTAATCAGAACCGTAAATGCCGGTATTATAGTTAAAAACGATGCTGCGGCCGCCGTTCGGCAGCGCGGTGATCACATTCTGGTTATAGGAGAAGGTAATGTCTGTATACCATTGCAGCGCGCTCTTCGGGTCGAGGTTGCGGGTGTTGATGGTCACCTCTATGCCCGCGTTACGCACACCGATGGCGTTTGTTTGCGCCTGCGTATAACCGCTGGCATTAGGCAGCAGGTATTGGAAGAAGCCTTTGGTGGTTTCACGTTTGTAAGCGTCTACCACGAAGCGGACCCTGTCTTTGAACAACCCGGCTTCCAAACCGATATTGCCCATTTTGGATTCTTCCCAGGAAAGATCCTTCTGCGCGATCCCGTCCAGGTAGTTGGGCGTGATCACGGAAGTGCCGTTGTAAGAAGTAACTCCGCCATTGTCGGCAAAACCGGCCCTGTTCACCACATAGTTGTTATAGCCCAGGTAGTTCCTCTCGGGCTGGTTACCGACAATACCGTAACTGCCGCGGATCTTCAGGAAATTCAGCCAGCTGATGGTGTTTTGTATAGCCGGCTCGTCAGACACGATCCAGCCGGCGGAAACAGAGGGGAATTTACCCCAGCGGTTATCCTTACCGAATTTGGACGAGGCATCGCCTGTGATGGATGCAGACAATAAGTAACGTTCCTTAAAGTCATAGTTCATACGCAGGAAAAGGCTTTGCAGGCCGGTCTCATCTACAGACGAGGCGGTGTTCGAGAATTGTTTGTTGGCCACATTCACCGTCCAGGCATAATCGTTGGGCACAAGGTCTGCATCTCCGTAGTTCCAGGCCCATTTAGTGTATTCTGTATTCTGGCCGGCAATGAAGTTGAAGTTGTGCTCGCGGAAAGCCTTGGTATATTCGAGAGTAGTGTAAAGCGAGGCTATCTCTGTTTTATCGCTGTAGAAATATGCATATCCCATTTTATTGTCCCTCACAACTGACGGCTGGTAGTAGTCGCGGTTGGAGCTCCTGTTCTCATAGTTCGCCGTTGCGTTCAGGGTAAGGCCTTTCGTTACATTGGCGGTAAAAACGGTGGTGAACAGTACGTTATTGTTGATGTTCTTATCCAGCCGGTTATCGTTGCCTAACAGGTAATCTTTTGTATTGTCCGTGAGCGCATAGAACGAAGACGGCAGGCTGTAGGAATCGAAGGCGAAGAAGCTGCCGGTACGTTCGTTGATGCTGCGGGGCCTGTCTGTACGGGTGAGGCGGAAGCGCGTCATATTGTTCAGCCAGGGCGTCAGCTGCGAGCCGACGCTGCCCAGCATGGAATAACGTTTGAAACCGGTATTTTTCACGATCCCCTCTTCGCGGTAATGCCCGAGGCTGAGACGGTAATTGATCGCATCGGTAGCGCCGGACATAGACAGGTCGTAGTTGTTGATCTTCCCGTTCTGGTAAAAATAGCTCTGCCAGTCGGTCGCGTTGTTAAAGTCGGGGTTGAGGCTGTCCGTCAGCATCATCGGCAGGGTCTCATCGTCGATGTAGCCGTTGTAAAGGTCCAGCACGCCCAGCTTCATCCTGCGTTCTTCGGCACCGGCCACTACTTCCGTCAGCTTGGGTTTCATAGAGAGCCCCATGTAGGTGCTGAAGTTGAACATCGGTTTACCTTTTGCGGCACGTTTGGTCTTTATGATGATGATGCCGTTGGAGCCGCGGGAACCGTAGATGGCGGCGGCAGAGGCGTCTTTGAGGATGTCCAGTGATTCGATGTCGTTGGGGTTGATGCCCGCGATGGCGTTGGTACCGGTGCCGGAGGCGTCTATGCCGCCGAATTCCGTCACGGAGGTGGGCACCCCGTCTATCACGTAAAGCGGGGAACTGAGCGCGCGTGCTTCGTCGTAGCCGCGCAATACGGAAGAGTTACCGCGTACGATCACGGTGTTGCGAATGCCCGGCTCACCGGAAAAGTTCTGCACGTTCACACCAGATACGCGGCCCTGCAGCATCATGTCCACGCTGGGCGCAGGCAGGTTGGCGATGGTTTCGCCTTTCACGGTAGCGATGGAAGCAGTGGTCTTGCGGCGGGAAACTTCCTGGTAGCCGATCACCACCACGTCGCCGAGCATTTTGGAATTCACTTCCAGCACCACGTTCACGTTGGTTCTGCCGGAAACGCTTACCTCTTTGGTGTTATAGCCGATGATGGAAAATACGAGGATCTTTGAATTGCCTTTTACGGTAAGCGAGAAGTTGCCGTTTGCATCGGAAACAGTGCCGGTGTTCTTCAGGTCTTTGTCTGTGATCGTAACGCCCGGCAACGGGGTACCGGTGCTGTCTTTCACAGTACCCGTAACCTTCTGCTCCTGGGCAAGCCCGTGCAGGGATAGCAGGAGCAGGAACATCAGGTAGAGAGTTCTTTTAAACATAATCTTGAATTTTGGTTGTTTTACGTTTTCAATACGAGTGCTGATCAATCTGGTCATATACAGTTAGCGTCAGGTCATGCTTTGTTTTTATGGTTAGGAATATATTGCGTAATACAGGGCAATAAACGGCCTGGCCGCTATGCGGGATAGCAGCGGGGGGGATCATGCCTGGTCATATCAGGAACCGGCAATGCGTTCAGATAATGGTAGTCTGGTAGTCTATGATGTCATAATGAAAATAATTTAGTGCATGGCGCGAGTAAAAGAGTAACGTTTCCATCTGTTCTGATACCTGATGCAAAATCGATTTAGTTATACGTCCTGATGGTTCGCGAAAAATTCCTCATGTACGCTGGCAACTGATAATAAAATTGGAAAACAGATTTTTAGTTTTTGATTCACTGTGCCGCATGGCCATCAATTTGGTTGATACTTGCCGCCGTAATTCACTGATCTCTCCGGGCAGCGCATTCATGATGATGGAATGCTTCTAATTTGATTTTGGTTTTAAACTATTCCCATTCATTCCCGTAAATCCTTTTTCCCGGGCTATTTCCCGGCCTTGTGCTTTTGGTTGCTCTAAGGGGCCTCTTTGCTCTCCTCCCCTTTTCATGTCCCGGTCCTCAGATTTTTTAAATGCTCATTTCAGGGCGTCTACATTTCCTGGTTCTAAACTATGCCCTTCTCTTTCAATAATAAAATTTGATGCTCCGATCTGACATAGTTGTGACTGATCCCGATTCGAGGATAAGATAAGACGATTTTGCGGTTAATTTTATATTTTCTTTAACAAAATATACCCTATTCTTTTCTAGCAAGGGCCATTTACGCAGATTCTTTCACACTACTGCTCATATTTTAACCCGGTCCCTTTGCGCGGCATGCGTGTTTTAATTTGTCATTGTTCGGTAAGCCGGATGCGTTTATTGCTTCAGCGTCAGCTCTACATAATAAACCCCGCCTTCGTACTTTCTCGTATATCTCCCGCTCACGCCCGCGTAACCCGCCGACCCGCCCGTAACGGGAAAATCATGATCGGGCGCTATCGTATCACCCGGCGTCATGCTGAACACGCCCGATGCCGTAACCGTTCCGCCAGGGAAAGAAAACACGGTGCTGGTGATGCAATTGTAGCGGTTGGTAGTGGTGTCCAGGTACATGCTGGACATTACATCCTGCCTCACAGCGGAATCTTTTTCGTGGTGACAGGTGGCAAGCGCCTGTTCAAAAAATCCTTTATAGAATCCCGCGGAGGTTTGCTGGCTGTTGTACAGGGTGTCAAACTGTTTCTGGATATCATGCTGGCCGTATGTGAGCTTCACCGTCCGGGGGCGCGGGGCGCAGGCTGCAAGGGCCAGGAGGGCAGCGGATAAAACCAATGCGGTGCAACGGAGGTTTTTCATAAGTACTCGTTTATACACTAAATATACGATACCTCCGTCACAACGGCGTATTCAGTGTAACCGTGGCCGTTACCACGCTGCGCCCGCGGGCGGCAGTAAGGTAAAGGCGGTAGGCCGAGGGATTGAAAGGCACATCCAGCGCGATATCCGGGCCTTCGCCCAGGCGTTTCATCATCACGGTTTCCCCTCTCCTGTCCTTCCGTACCAGGTGCCATTCGTAACGAAGTGAAGACCCTGCTTCGGCGGCCAGTCTCCAGTTTTCGCCATGCCGCACCACGGCCCTGTACACCAGGCGGCTGCTTTCCTTCGCGGTTTCGGCTGGCCGCAGGATATTCACTCCCGGCAGTATTTCCGGCGCCACGGCCTGCTTCCACAATTGCTGCAAAAGGTAAAACCCGGGCTTGTATCTTCCTTCATGATCCAGCAGGCCGTCGAAAGACAGGCCGCCGGCCGAACCCTGGTCCTGCCAGGCGGTAATGAACACGCCGCCCGCATCTTTCCTTATTTTTCCATAATCCTCTGCAGACACTGCGCTGATGAAGTGCGGCGCGGGCACGGCAGCTATCTTCACCAGGCTGTTCGCATCAACCGGCGCAAGGCCTAATGCAGCCGCCTGCGGGATCTCATCGCGCAAATACTGGCTCAGCTCCACTATATCCGTATCCGCTTCGATATCTATGGTAACGGGCCGCTCCGGGTCTTCTTTCCTGATATCCGCCACCAGCTGCTTCAACCAGGCGGTGTACGCCTTTTGCTGATACAGGTAATCGGGCTTGTGAAAACGGAGGCGCAGCATCGGGAAAGCGGTATTGGTAATATACCAGGCGCTGATCTCCTGATGATCTTTCAATGCTCTTACATGCTCCACGATCTTCTCCGCCTGCCCTGCCAGCTGCTTCCCGCCGGCAATGGCATCTGTAATGGAAGGCAGCCTGAACCCGTAATGAATCTTCATGCCCGTTTTTTCCGCGGCGATAAAGATATTCCGGTCATACACGCCGGGGCCGTAACGCCGTATGGTATTGATACCCATCCTGCGCATCTGCGCAAAGTCGCTGGTAACTTCTTTCCGGGTAAGCATATACAGGTTACGGAACCAGTTCGCCCCTTTCTGGTAATTGACCCCGCGGATGGTATCCATCCATTGCATGGCTTTGGGAACGGCGCCGGGTATACGAACATTTTGGATTTCTTTCACTCCTTCAACCACAGCGGCCGGGCGTTCGTATGGAAGCGCTTTAGCCACCGGGGCGCCCGTGGGCGTACGGATATAGTGGAGCGATTTTGCCGGCCCTGTTTTGGCGGCATTCAGTTTTCTCATGACGTGAAAAAATCCGCCGGGGTCATCCAGCCGCCAGTCTATACTGCTCACACCCGCACTGTTCGCAGGCACATTCACGTCGTTACCAGCATTGAACAGCACGAAGGCCTTTATTTCCCTGAATTCGCCCGCAATATCCTTCACTGCATTTTCCAGCCATTGCTGCTGCCCTTCCGGCCGGATGCTGCCGCCTTCCGCCACCATCACGGGAAGGCCTGAACGGTAAATATATTTCCGGTGGAAAGGCTCATACAATTCCCGGAAGGAATACGGCTTCCCGTCATGGTTCAGCGCGCCATAATTGAGACCGGTCATGCCGATCCAATCCACGTAGGCCATACCGGGGAAATAACGTTCCGCCGCGGCAGGCTTCCAGGGATTCCAAACCCATATCACGTTGTATACGCGGCGGCTGGCAAAAAAATCATGCACATACCGCCAGCCGTCCTTGAAGTCTTCCGGCGAATTGCCGCCGGACGGCGACCAGGGGTAAGCGGGATTGTCCGGCTCATGGGCGAAGCGGATATACACGGGTTTATTCAGCGCCTTCACCTGCCCGGCAAACCGCTCCAGGTAAGCATCAAACCGCCCGGCAACAAGATGTTCGAATACATTTTTATCTGATTGCAGATCGGGATCCGCAGCGGAATAACTGAACCCGGAAACCCAGGGCTCCCAGGTGATCAGCGGCAGGGAGCCGTTGCGGTAAATGTCCCGCATCAGCTGCGGCGGTAAGTCGCCGCGGCCATCGTCGCCCCAGGGGATGTAGAGTGAAATGATATTGAACTGCGCGCTGAATTTTTCCTGCAGGCCGCGCACTTCCGCCATGGAAGTCAGCCCGTTCTGCCCGGCAGGACTATATAGCCCCGTATAGAACACACGCTGCCGCCCGTTTTCAGACAGCGGAACAGAACCTGTATGCCTGGCATTGCCGAAGATATAGAGCGTAAAGAATGACACGAACAGGATGATCGGGAACGCGAAGATCCTCAGCCCGGCATATAGCAGGTGCCGGAAGTTCCAGAACTGCTGCTTCGCCAATTTATAATACACGAAGCTCTGCCTGAACAGGCGGAACCGTTCACGCCAGTACCGGATATCCTTTTCACGGCTCACCACGATGTTGAACAGCATCACCGCGAGGTTGAGCCCCGCTATGCCCGCCATAATCCAGGTGTAAGGGTTCCATTCGATCTGCAACCCATAAATGATGGCGGCAAGGGTGCAAACGGCCACGAGGATGTTGGGGATGTTCAGTTTCCAGTTATCTTCTTCCCGGTCGTCTTTCGGCGTGGGAATGTAAGGCACTTCCTTTCGCATCAGCGTGTACGCAAAACCCAGGATGTGCACCCACCAGGTGCCGATCAGCAGGAAGCCTCCCAGCACGTGGTTCCCGCGTTCGCCCCGGCCCATCACCCAGCGCTGTACAAAATGCCGCACGGCCAGCGTGGCGCTCAGAAAGGGAAGCGCCAGCAGCGTGAACTCTACAAGGTCCATCCGGAACGGGATCACGCCCATGACGAGGGAGAGCACAGGCACGAGGAAGTTGATCAAAAATATAAAACCCGACAGGTAATGAAACGGAATGGTACCGTAATGGAAACGCTGCCGCCAGCTGAATTGCTTAAAACGTTTCGGGAAGGTGGTCACAAACAGCTCGAAGGTGCCGCGCGCCCATTTGAGCTGCTGCTTGTAATAAGCGGATAAAGTGGAAGGCACCCTGCCCTGCGCCAGCACCGCCGGCAGGTACACGGACTTCCAGCCTTTGGCATGCAGCTGCATGGAAGTATGCATGTCTTCCGCCAGCCCGGCCGCGTGGCCGCCGATGGAATCCAGCGCGCTGCGCCTGAAGGTGCAGTTGGCGCCGATGGCCAGCACGGTGCCGTAGCGGTTCATAGACATCATCATGGGGCCGTAGAACTGGAAGGTTTGCTGTGCCGCGCCCTTCGCGATAAGGCTGTCGCCGATATTGTAGTAGGCCTGCACGATCTGCACATACCCTACTTCTTCGTCGTTGAAGAACGGCACGATGGGATCGAGGAACTCAGGCACGGGCACATGATCAGGGTCCAGCACCACGCAGAGGTCGCCGGTGGCGAACCGGAGCGCGTTGTTGATATTCCCCGCCTTCGCATCTTTCCGGTCGCTGCGCGTAACATGCCGCACGCCCAGGCGCCGGCATACTTCGCGGAGATAAGGATCGTCCGCCTCGTCGCAGAGCCAGGAGGTATGCGGGTACCTGATGGCCTGCATGGCCGTGAGCGTTTCCACGACCATATCGTAGGGTTCGCCGGCGCAGAAGGTGGTGAAAATATCGACCGTGAATGGTTTGTTTCCTTCTACCGGTTTAGGAACGGAAATGAAAAGGTAATGATACCATTCGTGCAGGATGCGCAGGCAGGAGAAGATGGTCGCTGTTACGAACATCCAGTACAGCGGCGCGTGGGTAATGTTGGCGGGTTTCAGCAGGTTATATAAAAAACACCCCAGGCTGATGGTCCCGATCAGGATCATCAGCCGCAGGGAGAGCAGTTCACCTTTCGTTGGCGATGGCGCTTGTTTCAATTCAGACATAGATCAGTTCAATACATAAAACGGCGTGTTCGCTGTGGCGATATTTCCATTTCCATCCGCAATGCTGACATAGATGCGGTAAGGGCCTTCCTTTACCGGCGCTTTGAACAGCAGCCTCCTGCCGCTGTCTATACCAGCGAGCGTATCCAGCAATGCCGCCGGCTGTTTTTTCTTTTTATCGTTTTTATACCAGTCTTCTTCCATGATCTGCCAGCGCACGGAAGCGATCTTCGCTTTGTTGTCCCCTTCCAGGAAAAACTCGGCGAACCGTGCGCTGCCGGGCCGGAACATCAGGTTGTCCCGCGCGCCTTTGCCGTCTATCAGCATATATTTCAGCCGTGGCAACGCAGTGTCGGGTTTTGTCCTTTTCCACAATTCCTTCATCACCGCCACCGATTCCGTAGCCCCGCCCGAGTCGGAGAACATGCTGAACCAGGTAGGCGTCACTTCCTGCTTCGCACCCCAGAAAAAAACGGTGGAACCCAGGAAATTCGGATGTTTCAGCGGCATGAGGCTGCGGTACATATGGCGGTAATGTTCTGCTTTTTTGGTGCTGGTGTTTTCCAGCGGAGCTTTCCAGGCCGTCACTTCAGACTCCCAGGGTCCGTATGCGCCCCATTCCATCACCAGGAAGGGGCCGCTCCACAGCCAGTTGTATTTTTTTAGCTGGCTGTTCAACTGTTCCAGCTTACCGAATGTGTTGAAGGAAATAAGGTCCAGCCCCGGCACTTTGTTGCGGATCATCATTACCTGCGCGATATTGAAATTGGGAATGGTAGTGGTAACCGGATGATCGGGATCCGTGGCGTGGATCATGTTCAGCATGCGGTTGTATGCTTTGTAGAATGCACTGTAGCCCGGTTTCCAGGTCATAACAGGCTCGTTGCCCAGGCACCACATCAGCAGGGCAGGGTGATCTTTATAACGGGCAACGGTGCTGCGGAAAGCCTCTGTCACCGCACTTACTTTTTCTTCGTCCGCATAAAAATAATCGCGGTACACGCTCATGGGCAGCGGCAGCCCGACGATCACCGCTATATCGTTTTTCTGCGCTTCGTCCAGTACAGCAGCCAGCTGCAGGGTATCGTACGTCCTGATAGTATTCCCTCCCGCTTCGCGCAGCTGCGCCAGGAAGGCGTTGCCGGTGGCGCCCTGTATGAAAAAAGGACGGCCGTTCCGGTAAAGGGTATACCCGCCGGCTTCTTTTTTGATAAAGACTTTCCGCCCTGTATCACGGTAGGCGGAGGCGTAACGGTCTGGGATCAACGATAATACAATGAAGAAAACGGGCATTATCACGAAGATCGGCATGTACGTCCACAGCAATTTCCTGAGTAATCTCATATTACCCTTTTTTATCAAATTCATCCAGGCGGAAAAGTAGGCAAAGTCGGGGGTTTGCGGACTACTGATAGTAGTAGTGTTGCAGCAGGGAACTGCGATCGCCGCTACTTGTTTGGATATGCGTTTTCTACGGTTGTTCCGGCAGGAAAAAAGGCCGTCCCGGCTAAACCCCGGACGGCCTTTATCTTTCACTAATACGCCTTTGGTCTATTTCAATGTCAGCGTTTCCTCCACTACCCGGTCGTCGCCCGCGGTATTGGTATAAGCGGTTTTCACGGTGATGATGCCTGTAGCTTTATCGTATGAAATACTGTGCACGATAAACGAACCGGCGGCTATGGCTCCCGCCATCGTGGCATTGGGCGCTACTGTCATCGCTGTTCCGTTGTAGGAAAAAACATACTTCCACCCGTTGCCGCCCAGGTTGGCATAGTCCAGCTCTATTTTATCGGCGCCGAGCGCGGTAGCGGTCTTATCACCGGAAAGCGCATTGGTGCCTGCCACCACGTTATTGGAAACAGGGCCGGTGTAATTGGTCCTGACCCCGCTGCTGGAATATACGCCTGCGAGTGCGTTGGATTTGATCAGCGTATCGGGTTTGAGGGTGTAAAAAGTGTCTATGGCTGTGGCTTCCGGCAGGTAAGCCGTTTGTACCAGCAACTTGGTGTTGTATTGATAATCCGGCACCAGCGTGGTTTCATCCCTGCCGGGCACCCGCATGGTTTTGACCGTTCCGTCGGTGGCGGTATAGGTCAGGCGGGTGAAGGGGCTGCCGGGAGAAACGGGCGTCCAGGTGATCTTCAGGCCGCCCTTAGTAACGGTGGTGGCGCTGGCGCTGCGGTTGCTGACGCCGCTTTCGTATTGCGTGCCGTACGCGTTGCCTACTGCAAATATGGGAATGGATTTATTCCCCGCGGCGTCGTAAGTTCTCACTTCAACGCTGATAGCGCCTTCGGCCAGGTTGTTGATAAACGTGCGGGCCGTATCCACGAAGCCTTTGCGCTCAACCGCCACTTCCAGCGAATCCTGCCGGTTGTTCCAAAAGATGCGGTATTTGGTGATCTTGGGATCGGAGGTGAACAGCCCGGTGAGTAATACCCGGTTTTTGCCGGCCAGGATCTTTACGGAATCCATTACGCCGGGGTAAGGTATTTCACCGCTGACCTGGTATTTTTTATAGTCGTCGCTTTTGGTACAGGCCACAGCCGCCAAAGCGATCAACGCAAGTGATATTATCTGTTTTTTCATGTCAGTTTTTTTGATCAGTGTTACATAGGCGCGCCCCAAAGTTGCAGTTGCGCAATGCAGACGCCAAAGTGTCCCTGCCAGGTGCGCAGGCAGCGAAAGCGCAGGTATTTGTAAGGCGGCAGGCCGGGAGGAAAATCGAATTCCCATCCGGCTATGGCCTTATCACGGTCGGCGCCGGTTTCGGTGCCATAGGGCTGCCCGGAGGGTTTGATCACTTCACCGTCTATCAGTTTGGTCCAGCTGGCCCAATCGCCGGAGGGGTCAGGGTTGTTGGAGCCCCATACCTCGAAAAACCGGGGGGAGCCCCGCACGTAAAACTGGGAGCCGAGCTCTTCGTAAGGCCTGATCTTAATGCGGCTGAGCACGGCCGTTTTGCCGAGGTTGATCGTGAAAGATTGCGGCGAGCCCGCGGCCTCATCCACGAATGCACTGGGCCACCCGCGGCCAGCCCTGCCGTCCCACATCATTTCCTGGTTGGTGCCGTACACGAATTTTGCATCGTTGGGCAGCTTAACGGCGCTGAAGTCCAGCCGGTTGAGCGCCTGCTCAAAGATAGGCTTCAGTGAAACATACAAAGTGTCTGTATAATTGAGGAAACGGTCGCGGATGGCGAACGTGAATTTAGTGAGCACCGTGTCCATTCCGCGGATGTTGCGGTTGATCAGGGAGTCTTCCGTATAGATGTTGTCCAGGTTGCCGTAGTGCCCGCTGCCGGTCGTATCCCGCATGGGCATGATCACCATCGGGTAACGGAATTTGTTGATGGCCTGGATGTTGATCCCGCCAAAGGTAGCCACTACTCTCAGGTCCCGGAAAGTGAGCACGATAGGCGCCACCAGCGGTTTTACGGTGATGGTCACCGGTTTTGATGCTTCTTCCCCGCGGTTTACGGCATACAGTTCTACTTTATGTTCCAGCGTATCGCCAAAACCATCGAGCGTCATCCGGTTGGTGTAATACGACGCCTTGATCTCGCGTTTGGTGCCTTTGCCCACTTCATATACCGCTTTTACATACGAGAGGTCGGGGTTGGAAGGCAGCAGGTAGGTGATCTCCGCAAACCCGTTCCCGTTGCGCACTTCCACCTTCGACACTTCGCCGGGCGCTCCCTTGCTTTTTTCCACGGGTTCGTGCAGCACCTCCTCTTTACAGGCGGCGGCCAGCACCAGCAGTATTGGTATGATCAGATATTTTTTCATGTTCGATGCGATTTTTGAGATGAATAATTACCAGCCTGGATTTTGCACCAGGTTCTGGTTAACGCGTATATCTCCTTCGCTGATAGGCCAGAAATAATCTCTCGGCACTACAAAACGCTGGGCGAAGAACGTAAGGGTTTTATAATAAAGATTGATGTCAGACTGATTGGTATCCCAACCCTGGATGTTGCCGTTCAGCTGCACGCCGGCTTCTTTCCAGCGCCTGAGGTCCCAGAAGCGCTGCCCTTCAAAGGCAAGCTCCACGGTCCTTTCATGGCGGATGATAGCGCGCATGCCGTCTTTGGAGCTGAACTTGCCGGGGTTGCTGGAATAGTTGGTCCATGATTCCACCACGGTCTTCAGCCCCGCGCGTTTCCTCACCTTGTCCACGTAATTATGCACGTCTGCAACAGGCCCCTGCGCTTCATTGAGCGCTTCGGCGTAAAGCAGGTAAAGATCGGCGAGGCGGATGCCCGGCCAGGCGTAGTTTTCAACGAAGATGCTGTTGTTGGGCTGCCAGATGAATTTCCGGTTCACAAGCTTTTTAGGGTAATAACCGGTGATGGGAATGGCAATGCCGCTGCCGAATTGCCCTTTTTTGGTTTGCACCGTCCAGGTATTATCATCTGAGTTGCTTTTGCTGTTAGACATGTACCAGATACCTCCGTCGAAGCCCAGCGAGGCATAGAAACGCGGCTCCCGGTCGAAGTTGATGCGCGCGGTGCGGTAGCCTTCTATCAGGTTGTATTTCTCCGCGGTCACCGCTGTTCTGAGCTCAGTGGGATTCGCAAAGTTCAGCGTCTTGTCTTCCGTGATTGGCACGCCATTGTGCGAGTAGAACAGCGACACCATTTTGAGCGTGGGCGCCATCACCGCAAAAGAACCGGTGTTGGTAGCCTGGTCAGGGTCCGTATGCGCCATGGCAAGCGCCTGCAGGTTAAAGGTCAGCGAGTTGGTCATCGGCCAGATCGATTCGCTGTTCAGCGGTTCTGTTACGGCGCCGCGCAGGCTCATCTGGATCCGTGTGGTGTCTTTTATCCTGAACTCGGAAGCCGGGGGAAACTCGTACAAGGCATGACCGATAGCCTCAGCGGCCGTGATGGCGGCTTTGCAGGCATCCGCCGCGCGCTGCCATTTTGCAGGGTCGAAAGTTGGGTTGAACAGCGCCTCGCCATCTTTGTTCCTGAAATTATTATAATCCGGGTTGCCGTTAAACAACGGGCTGGCGGCCATTACCAGCAGCTTGGCCTTCGTTGCGGCGGCTATCACTTTCGTGAGGCGGCCCATTTCCGTGGCGGTGTTCTGGATGCGGTCAGGCAAACGGGTGGCAGCGGAATCCAGCAGGTTGGCGATATAATTCACCGCTTCATCCACCGGCCGGCGTTTCACCCTCATTTCGGAGATCGGCGCATCGATCGAAAGGTTTTTATCGACGATCACAATCGGGCCGTACTGGCGGAGCAGCAGGTAGTGATAATAGGCTTTCAGGAACTGCGCCTCCCCCGTCCAGCGCGTCCGCATATCGGCGCCCAGGTCGGGGATCTTTGAAAGGTCCCGCACATTTTCGAGGAATACGTTGCAGTCCCTGATAGCGCGGTAAAGCGAGCCGCCGCCGCCCCAGTAGTCCACGTAAGGCGCAGCCTTGTTCTGGTTGCCGCGGCCGATGTTCCAGACGTAGCTGCTGATCCTCACGGTCGGAAACTCCATCCACATTTCATCCGCTCCCATAAAAGCAGGATTGGATTGCAGTTCACCGTCGTCAGGCAAATAGGAATAACAGGTGAACAGGTATTTCTCTGCTTCGCTTTGCGAATTGAATGCAAGGTCTACGGTTGCAATGTTGTCCGGCGTTACATCCAGGAACCCTTTCTGGCAGCCCGGCAGCGACGCCGCCGCAAAACCGAGGCCCAACATGACATATATTAATCGCGTTTTCTTCATAATCATAACTTTTTGGAATCATTAAAACCCGATGAGGGCGCCGATGTTAAATACACGCTGCACGGGATACCCGAGCCCGTTGCCGCCCATTTCAGGATCCCACATTTTAAACTTGCTGATCGCAAACAGGTTCATACCGCTGAGGTATAACCTGCCGCTTTGCAGCCCTATGTGGCGCACCAGGTCTTTGGAGAAGTTGTATCCCAGCTCTGTCGTTTTCAAACGGAGGAATGCGCCGTCCTGCATCCACCAGGTGGAGGTTTGCAGGTTATTGTCCACGTAGGTGTCGCCCAGGCGCGGCCAGAAGGCGTAGGAGTTGCGGTTGTCCTCAGACCAGTGGTCTTCCGCGATCACATTCAGCAGCCCGCTCTGGCCGCCGTTTACACGCTGGTCGATGTCAAGCGGGTTGACGGGATTGCGGATGAACGGTGAAATGGCCATGGGATTGATAAAGAAGGTGCTGCGCGCGGACCCCTGGAAGAACATGCTGAGGTCGAAATTCTTAAAGCCCACAGTAAAGCCGAAACCATACATGATCTCCGGCTGATCCGGCAGGCCGATAGGCACAACGTCGTCTGTGGTGATCTGCCCGTCGCCGCTGATGTCGCGGTATTTGATATCCCCGGCCATGTAATCGCCGATCTGGCGGGGAGCGTTGGCCACATCCTTCTCGTCTATGAAAAGGCGCTCGGCCACCAGCCCGAAACGTTGCCGCAGCGACCAGCCCACTTTCGAAAGGTGCCGCCGGCTGGCGTCAAATTCCGGTTCTTCATTTACCAGCAGCTTGCTGGTGGCATACGTGAAGGTGCCGCGCGTGGTGATCCAGAAATTGTTGCTGAAGTTCTTCTTATAATCCAGCGCCAGCTCGGCCCCTTCGCTGGAAGCCTCGCCGGTATTGGCCTGCGGCGTTACCTGCAGGCCGACTGTAGACGGTATGTCCGCCCGCGTCATCAGGATGTTGGAGCGTTTGTATTTGTAAGCGTCAATTGTGATGGTGAGCGCGTTCCTGAACATCGTCAGGTCCATGCCGTAGTTCAGCTGCCGCGATTTTTCCCAGGTCACGTTGTTGTTGCCATACCGCTGGGTAGATACGCCCGGCCGGATGTAACCAAAACGCTCGCCGAAAACCGCGCCGCGGCCGCCGTCGTTGAGGTTCACCTGCGAGAGGAAGAAAAAGCGGTCCACATCACGGCCGATCTGGTCGTTGCCCACCAGCCCGTAAGACGCCCTGAACTTCAGGTTGTCGATGGTATTGCGGAGGCCGCTGAAGAATGATTCATTAGACACGACCCAGCCGATACCCGCCGAAGGAAAGAAGCCGAAGCGGTTGTTCTGCGCAAACCTTTCGGAACCGTTATACCCGAAGTTGAATTCCATAAGGTAACGGTCGGCAAAGCCATAGGTAAACCTGCCGCTCAGGCCCAGGTTCCTTTTGGGGAGCGATAGCTGCAGGTTTGTTTCGCCGCCGTTCAGGTAATTGAACATGCGGCCGATGAGCATGCCGGTAACGTTATGTTTACCCAGCGTGCGGCCGTAGTTCATTTGCGCCTCCATATAAGTGGTGGTATTCTGCACGCGCTGCCCCGGCCTGAAATCGAGGTACTCCGTCGGCGCTTCGCTGCCGATCTGCCCGATGCCCGGGATGTTGTTGTTGAGATGATAAATGCCTGCGGGCGTTTTGCCATCTTCCGTAAACACCTGGTAGTAGTAGGGATTGTACATCCTGGCTACATCGAAGGCGGAGTAACGCGTGGTATAGGCCATTACCCTGCCGCTGAGGCCGGGCGTAAGGCCAGACATATCCTGGTTGAGCTCCAGCCTGGCATTGAGCGTGCTTTTATTACTTTGCTGGTAGCCGCGTACTGCTTCCGCATAGGGATTGATGTACAGGTCGCGGGTGGTGCCGGGGATAAGGGAATTGCCGAACAGCGGGTGCTTGGCATATGGCAGGTAGCTTTGCGGGTAGATGGCGGGAAATGCTACAGGATTTGCCGTAAGCACGCTGGCCACAATGCGCGAACCGCCGCCTACCGGGCCGTTGTAGTCGTCGAACTGCCCTCTTACGCTCACCAGCGCCCTGGTGGTTTTAGTGAGCTGCAAGGTTACGTTAGATAATACGGAGTAGTTGCGCAGTTTGATGTTGCTGTTAAAATCATTGATGGGGGCGATCTTCAGCGTACCGTTGTCCACGTTGTACGTCATGGCAAGATAATACTGTACTTTTTCCGTACCGCCGCTCACGTTCATGTTGTAGCGCTGGTTGCTGGTGTAATCTTTCAGCATTTGATCCACCCAGTTGTTATTCGGGTACAGCAGCGGGTCGTCGCCGGCTGCGGTATGATCTATCTTGTTTTGCGTGTAAGGCGCCGCGCCCAGGGGATTGCGGGTCAGCGCGGCTTCGTTGGCCAGGTTCATGTAAGTGATATTGTCGGCCATTTTGAAGTTCTGCGTATTGGATGATATGGAGTTTTCGCCTCTTACATTGAACTTCGTCTTACCTGATTCGCCCTGCTTGGTGGTCACGAGTATTACCCCGTTAGCCCCGCGGGCGCCGTAAATGGCGGAAGCCGTGGCGTCTTTCAATACGGTGAACCCCGAAATATCATCCGGCTGCAGGCGCGCCAGCGCGGTATTATCGCTCTCCACGCCGTCGATCATGATCAGCGGGTCCACCTTGCCGGTGCCAAAGGTCGCGACGCCGCGGATGAAGAACTGCGCATTGTCCGCACCGGGCTCGCCGGAGCGCTGGAAAGAAACAATACCGGAGATGCGGCCTGCCAGCATCGTGGTGAGGTTACTGGTGGGGCCTTTGATCTCTTTAGGGTTGATGGTGGCTAAAGAACTGACGAGGCTCGTTTTTTTCTGCGTGCCGAACCCCACGATCACCACATCGCCGAGCGTGGCGGACGCTGGTTCCATCTGCACGTTGATGGTACTGCGGTTGCCAATGGCCATATCTTTGGTGACGTAACCTATGAAGGTAAACGACAGCGTGTCTCTGCCGGCAGGCACCTGCACCACGTAGCGGCCTTTTTCATCCGCGCTGGTGCCGGTTTTGGTGCCTTTGATCAACACCGTCACACCGGGGATGCCGTTGCCTTTTTCATCTACGATGTTGCCCTGGATGCTCCTGACGGACTGCGCCCAGAGGCCCGGGCTGCCGAAGAGGCATAATAAAAAGAGAGGGATGCCCGGCCAGTTGCGCGCACGCAAAAGCCGATAGCATAGGATGCTAGTAGTCATTTTTTTCATACGTTCATTGTTTACTGTTTTTACGGTATTACTGTGGAATTTTCATTGTAGCAATAAAGGGGAATGCCGGCCCGCATACCTTTTGCAGTCCCGCTTATAGGCATATTGTATAGCACAAGGCGCCGCCCGGATCTCATTTAAGATCCATCAGTCATCTGAACCCCTTTGTGCCGGGAAATTTAGAATTTGATCTGGTTGAATAGTTTAGGCATCAGGTCGTTTGGTTACGCACTGTTAAGTTGTTCACTGTTAAATTGTTCACTGTTTATTGTTCACTGTTATTTATTCGCCCGTTTGGTTGTTCACTCCCGGAGATGCTGTATCGGTCCCCCGGCTCCGCTATATGGCGGTTACAGCATAGGGACCACACCGTTCCGGTTAAGAATTGATCATAACGTTTATTTGGATAAAAATAATAGATAGCTCCCAACGGTACTTTACATAAATTGCTTAATTATCCCCAGAAATTAACCTGTTTGTAGCGGGATTCCGCAAAAATTGATCAAAATAACTGTGCCGGCAAATGTTGCAGGAACCGCAGCCATTCAGCCGGCACAAGCATCAGCGAGCGCATATTTGGAACCGTTAAGAGCCGGGGTCAACGATAATACAATAAAAGAAAACGGGCATTATCGCGCAGACCGGCGCGGCCTATTGCATCTTCACCGTTTTAAGCATTCTCACCGGCGACGGCGCGATGGTAACGGAATCCGCGCCTTTCATGACCACCTGGCCGCCTACCATCACTCTTGCCCGGATGTAATATTTGCCCTCTTCCATGTCCGTGATCAGTCTCTTGCCATTTTTACCGGTGCTCATTTCATAACTGAAGCCCAGGGTGGTATCTGCCGACCATAATACGCGGCTGGTGAAAAAATAGAGCTTCGTATCGTTTACCGGCGTACCATCCGGGTCCACCGTGGTGATCTCCAGTTCATAGGCATTTACTTCTTTCCGGAGCACCAGGTCTGCCGCGGTTTGCCCGGCGGCATTCACGAAAGTGGTGAGCATGCCTTTGTATTTAATATTATTCAGTTCAAACCCGGCGTAGAGATAATAGTTACCGCCCGGGATACCGGGGAAACTGATCTTCCCATCCTGTTTGGTGGAGCCTGTTTTGTAATGTCTCTCGCAGGACTGCGTATTGAACTGCAGCGGGTTATTGAAGAGGCACACGGTGATATCCGGCAGCGGGTTGCCGGATTCATCCACGACCTTCACCAGCAATTCGTTCGGCACCACCTTTTTCATGACCAGGTCTATGGAGGTAGCGCCGCTCTCCTGCACGGTAGCGGTCGCCTTGCCGACATAATCCGTGTTGTTCTGCGTGGTTTTGGCATACAGGTAATACTCCGCGGGCAGCACATTATTGATCTTCAGCATCCCATCCGCCCCGGTGGAATCGCCGCGCATGCTGCCGTCGCAGGCATCCGTGCCAAACAGCAGCGGGTTGTTGAAGGTGCAGACCTTTATTTTCGGCAGCACATTCCCCGCTTCGTCCACCGTTCTGACCTGGAGCGTATTTTTCACCACCGGGCTGGTTTGCAGGAAAATGGTGTCTTTCCGGATGCCGGAGCCCGAAAATTCGATGGTCTTTTCCCCGGAAATGCGCCCTGCTTCGTTGGATGTTTTGGCGCGGACGTAATATTTACCTGCTTTGAAATCATAGAATACAGCCCGGCCATATTGGTCGGTCATTACCTTTGCGATGCTGAGTTTGTTCGTGGTATCTGCATCGAACACTTCCTTGTTGTTGAACAGGCCGGTTTCCACATCTTTCAACGGTTCTCCCTGGGCGTTCACGATGTAGAGCAGCATGGCGTTCTGGCGGAAAGCATCGTTTTGCGCCAGCAGTTCCAGCTTGTCCTGCGGGGCCATTACGGTATCGTAAACGGATAGCTTAACGTGTTCCACGCTATCCGAGAAGAATACCAGGTATTGTTTCCCGGAGTTGAGCCTTTTGAAGGTGAAATTACCATTGGAATCGGTGAGCACGTGGTAGATATAGTTCAGTGAATCACCGTCCGGGTAGCTGATGAATACCTTTTTTCCGCCCAGCGGCCTGATCGCGCCGTTTCCGTTCAGCGTGTCGCGGTAGCTGAGCTGCCCGGCAATAACGGCGTCTCCTTCCAGGTCGTCTTTGATATTATTCTCCAGCTCGCAGGCGGTGATGAAAAAAAGGCAGGTAAGTATGATGATTAACTTTCTCATTTGTCGGTCTTGTTAAATACGTTGACAATTCTCAGCACGATATTCGGGTCGAGATTTACACCTACGAAGGGGCCCGCGCCGCGCAGCACATCGCCCTGTTTCAGAACCGCGTTGTTCCGTATCTCATACTTCGTATGCCTGTAGAGATGCGCGCCACCGGTGATCTTGAGGCCGGGAAGGATGTCGTAGGAAATACCGGGATAAAAATGGTACATGATCTCCGGCACGTCCAGGCCGATGAATACAGAAAGGCGGGAATACCAGGGGCAAAGTTTGCTGTGGCCCCAGTGATTATCCAGCATATTGATGGGCTTCGCGTAAATATTAAGCCCCACTACAAAGCTGGTCGTCTTTCTTTTCGTAGTGATGCTGGCGCCGGTGGCTTGGCTGACCTCGAACTTATTCATCGCGTAAGATTGGTCGGGGATGGTGAACATCAGGCCAGCGCTGGGCACCATCCATTTCAGTTTCGCATTTTTGGTGGAGAAGGTGGCCAGCTTGAGCGTGTCGGTTTTTGCGCCGTTGGGCACATAACCTCTTACAATATAATTGACCTTATAATCTTCATCCAGCTTTTCCGCCGTCAGAATTTCGGTTCTGTACACGGGCTTGCCGGATCTGGACTGTACTTTGGCCGTAGCCGGGGGAAGCGAGCTTTCATAAACATTTCCATACGTCATGGCAATGGCGAGGGAATCCTTTTTGGCAGCATCTTTCAGCGCTATGAACCTATTATAGATACCGGAATAAGCAGTCAGTAATGCCCGGATGTAGTTGTCAGTCTTTCCTGACCTGATATGCCCATCTTCAACATATTGGGTCAGCGAACCATGGTTTGACGCTACCGATGCGATATAGGCATTATATTCATTTTTTTCCTTCAGATCCTTTTCCATCAAAGCCAACACTGTTTTTATATCGACGATATTGTCGTTCATTTTATTCAGGCCGGCGTATGAGGCCCGCTTGTCATCCGATTTGACAGTAACGCCGGAGGTCCAGGCGCTGGTCAGGAAAGTGGTTAACGAACTAAAAGTTTTGTAAGTCCCTCCCAGGATGCCGATGCCTTCATCTATGCTATTCATCGTGTTGTTCCTGCCGTTATGCCTTACGGTATCTTTCATGACCAGTTCCAGCGTTTCGTTGGCGCGGGTATTATGCATATTTACCTTTACCTGCTCATCTCCTCTCAAAGGCTGCTCTATGGCTTGTTTTTTCTCTTTGACAGCCGTTCCCGACAGCCTGAAATAGTGAATGTTCCGCGTGTCCCGTTTTATATCGGGAGACAGCAGTATCTTATTCAGCAGCTCGTCTGCCATCGAGGCTTCTTTCAACAGCGATGTATTCCGGGAACGTGATAAAAGCCCGTTTCCCGGTTTGATGGCCGCCGTATCTTTCCCCTTTCTCTCAAACGGGTTGATCACCGCTTCACCGGCACGCAGCCATATCCAGTTGGTAAAATAATCTGTCCCGATGATTTCCTGAATGACCGGGTCGGTATCTGTATCGTAGGTGATATCTACCATTTCAAGCGAGTCTGCCTGCGTCATTGCGTTCACATCTTTGGCGCGTATTGTTTTCACACGGTCCAGTAATGCCTGCAGATCATTTTCCTTCCGCAGGTAATCGCCCACCGACCATTGATCAAAACCGGTTCCGGGGTATGTGTCGTTATAAAGGTCCGCCATCATTTTGTTGAACAGGTTCTCCTGCCGCAATTCCAGTATATAGGAGCCTTCATTTTCACCGGTTGCTGCTTTCGCCAGCGGCACCACGGTGGATCCGGTAATGCAGCTATCGTTCACTTTATACCAATCGCCTGCGGCAGTTTTGCCGCGGAGAGTTTTCAGGTGCTTGTAAAAATCATCCAGGTGCGAAACCGTTCCAGGGTCCGCATCCTCTTCCAGCCACTTTTTGAGCGCGGCCAGCTCCTGCTGTACTGCGTCCAGCTTTGGTTTTCCCCACAGCCTGAGGTAATATTCATAATATGCTTCGTTCGGGTTATCGAGGTTCAGCATGGCGGCGGAGATCTTCTCTACAAAAAATTCAGCGATCCGCTTTTGGGGAATACCGGCGTTCAGCGTGCTGTTTATCGTCATCCGCACCAGTTTTCCCGGCTTCCTTAATTCAAAATCATTTATTCTGCCCGCGGTATCCAGCGATACCTGCTGCGCCCGCATGGCTGTGCCGCAGCACAGGAACAGCAGGGTTAAGATCAGCTTTCCTTTCATCAGGTTATCTGTTTAAAAATTGCTTGAAATATGATGTGCGAAGCACTTTTTCCCCTTTTGAGCCGGAGCATTCACGATGCCCGCAGGTGATCACTTTGCTGCAGACTACATCCTTCAGGTCAAAATCCTCCGATCCTTCCACGAGGTAGCCTTCTACCTGGTGTGTGCGGGCATTGAAAACAGGCGAGCCTGAATTGCCTTTGTAGGTATCGCTGTCTACCATAAAGAAATCGGGGCTGGCGCTTTCCAGCACCCTCACTTTCCCGGCCAGCTTCAGCGGGATGCCGACGGGGCAGCCGATCACATAAAGGGAATCGCCTTTTTTGATGTTTTTGCTGTTAAAACCAGGTACCCGCCTGGGGTCCACTTTCCTGTCAAGGGTTACTACGCAGATGTCCATGTTGCCAAGCTTCAGGAGCCGTGTGCTCCTTGCCCTAAACACGCAGGATGCCGGGAACGCGGTTCCAGCCCCGCGCCTTGGGTCTACGATGTAGTCGAACACGAAATACTGCCGCATGATATTGCTTTCACTCTGCTCGTGCGCCGTGGTGATCAATGTAACGCTGTCGTACACGAAAGCGCTGCAACCGGCTGCAGCAGGCTGGTTCAGGAACCGTTCGGTGTCGCAGTAAGTATAGTTCTCGCCAAACCGTGGGTAATCGGTCAGCACGTAATCGCCTTTAGAATTGCGCGTGAAACGGGAAGCGGGGATCACCGCCGCCACGCTTTTGGCATTGCACATATCTGCACGCTGCGGGTTGGGGCTGGAGAGATCGTCGCAATTGTACACCACTTCTTCCCGGTTGTCCTTATCATACACTACCAGCCTGTCGAACCGCAGGGCCACACGCTCATATAAGCTCATAGCATCGTTGAAGTCCAGCGAATGCAGCGGTTGATTTTTGAGGATGATGCGGCGCACTTCATCGCGGGTATAATTGTTTTTGTAAGGAAGCGGCACTACGGTATCTCCTTTCATTTTCCCCGCCCTTCTTAATATCTCCAGGAACACTTCTTCCGGCGTGTATTCTTCCGTCAGCATATCTACCCGCGTCAGCTGGTGCGGCGCAAAATAGGTGGGCTTGTAGATCTTCGGGAAATACTCCGCCATCGCGCTGTCCGGTATAGGAAAATCAACGATCTCCCCTGAAGGCCAGCGCCCTGGTACTTTTCCGGGATCAGGAACAGAGCCGGGCACCGTCACCGTGCTGTCGCCAGCGTCCGTGGTAGCGTTATTGCTTTGCTCATTACAGGAAAATAAAAAAACGGATACGACTGTAAAAAGAACCGGGGTCAGTTTCATCAACGTTTCAATTAGTTATAGGAATAAATGATAATTACTAGCGTCTCTGTTATTTGGGATCTTTGCTCTTCATTGGTTGACGACCGAAAATTACAGGCTTCCCCGGTGATTTCAAAATATTCTTTGTTAAATCATTCATTCAAACCCATATATACCTAGAACTAGGTATGCGGGAAGATGGATCTTTGAGGATCCGGGTACACACAAACATGCCTGAATAGGTTTTATTTCTCTACTTTCTCCAGCCAGGCTTTGATCACGCCCTGGAGGTCTTTCGTTCTTTGTTTCACTTCATCGAGCGAGGAAAATTTCGCCATCCTCCTGCCATCGGGATATTTTCCTTCCAGCAGGCCCGTCTTATCGTCTACCACCGCGCCTGTCGGGAACACCAGCAGCACGAAGTCGTTTTTATGTAGATTGAACACGACGATATCCCTTTTGTATTCTTTCGGGTCGAATGCTTTCATTTCACCGGTATAGCAGAAGCTGGGCGAGTTCCATTTGATCTGCTCCCCGATCTCCGGGTCCGCAGCCAGCACGGTTTGTCTCAATGCCTCCACTACTTCCTTCAGCGGGTGGCTCAGCTGGCTGAAATATCCTGCTACCGTTTCTTCCGGCCCGGGCTTCCTGTTTTTTGCCATAGATACATTTTCAATAAAAATAACCATTCAGATCAATAAGCCAGCATCCTTCCACAGGCGATAATAGCAGTCCACAGTACGAGAGATGCTATAGCAACGGCTTTCACCTTCACCGGCAGCCGCTCCCGATCATCCGAAGGCCGGAATACACGGAACAAAAACGCATTGCCCGCAGCCAATGCCAGCAGGCACAGTTTTGTCCAGAACACAGGATCGTTGCCCAGTGCAACGGCGTTGGTGATAAAAAGCAGGATGCCGGAAGGGATCACGAGCCACAGCCCGCGCATGGACCAGGTGAGCAAATGTTGCGAGAGGCCGTTCACCGGCAGGTGCTTCGATGCGCCGAGCAACCGCAGGTCAAACATTACGGCAGGGCCCACCAGCACTACGATGCCGGCGATGTGCACGATCTCAAGGAAAGGGTATAACCAGGCAGACTGCCGGATGGAAGCCGCCGCCGGCAAATGTTCCAGGAACTGCAGCCATTCAGCCGGCACAGGCATCAGCGCAGTTCATATTTGGTACCGTTGATGAAGATCCGTTCTGCGCGCATTTCATCTTTCACTTCTTTGTGCGGGTAACCTACCACGCGCACCTCGCTGCCTTTTTTGATCATCTCCGCGGAAACGCCGCGGTCGCGCATGCGGGTGACCGGCGCCAGTATCACTGTCCATATCTTTTTGTCCTGGTTCACTTTGATAACGGTGTGCGGGTTTTCGTACACGGAAGACTGGATAGTGCCGGTGTAGTCAAGCGTTTTGTTCTGGTCGTAATTGGCCCAGCCATGATGCGGCGGCGTAAAGGAAACGAATGCGGAGAAAAGAAGGAGCGCGAAGATATTTTTTAGTAAGGTCATACGATGGGTATTTAGTGATTACTAATAAAGATCTGTCATCCTAAATATATCAAAATTCCACCGAAAAAACATGCAATGACTGGTCGAATGAATAGATCACGCGCCAGCCGTAGCGGTTGCAGATCTGCTGCACCAGCGCCAGCCCGAGGCCCGTGCCCGGCGATTCGGAAGAAGTGCCGCCGAAGCGTTTGAACAGCTGTTCCTGCTTCAGCCCCACCGCGCCTGCGTTCGTGATCATCAGTTCCTTTTCTGAAAGGCGAACAGCAATGGCCGCGTTGGCGGGACTGTAACGGATGGCGTTGGTGAGCAGGTTATTTAGCAGTATTTCCACCAGTATCCGGTTGCCTTCCACTTTTACATTTGGGCGGATATGGGTTTGCACGGTCAGTTGCCTGCTTTCGGAGAAACCGGAGAACAGGTTCACCGTGCTGGTCAGCAAAGCGGAAAGGTCTATCTCTTCCTTGTCCATAAACTGGCTGTTCTCGATCTTGGTGAGCAGCAGCAGGTTCTTGTTGATGCGGGTCACCCTGGCCAGCGCCTTGTTCGCATCCTCGATGATATTGTATTGCTCATCCGTCAGCGAGCGGGTTTGCAGCAGCAGGTCCAGCTTGGATTGTATGATGGCCAGCGGCGTTTGCAGCTCGTGGGAGGCATTGTCTGCAAACTCTTTCTGTTGCGTGTATGCGGCAATATTACCCGTGATGAGCTTGTGCAGGCTGCGGTTCAGCTCCGCGAATTCTTCGATGTCGGGCTCTTCGAACACCACGGTTTCCTGGCGGTCCAGGCTGAACTGCTTGATCTGCCCCAGGCTTCGGTAAAAAGGCTGCCACAGTTTGCCGGACACACGGCGGTTCAGCAAAATAAAACCAATCAGCAGCAGGATGAAAAACAGGACCGTGAGCAGCGTCACCGCTCCGATGATCAGGTAACGGTCTTCCCTGCCGGCCTCCGGCGTGAGGGTGATGTTGTGTTCATCGAACTCGTATTGCAGCAGCATGCTGATGGCAAAGTAATACACAGGGATGCTGAAAACCAGCACCAGCGCGGCATATACGATGAATTTCTTCAGCGACCTGTTCAGTAACTTGCTCATATTTCCCAAATATAACCCCTTCCGCAGAGGAACATTCCGGATTTTTACTATTTTGTACATTTGTAGGACATATTTAAATTCTACGATTCAACGCCATGATTCCTTTACAAAGCCACGAGATCCGCGGCAACTGGGCCACATTGCTGCTGCCCATCCATACAGACGACAGCATCCATTACGACCGCCTGGCCGCTGAAATAGACCAGCTGATTGCCATGAAAGTGGACGGCATTTATTCCAACGGCACTGCGGGGGAATTCTATAACCAGACCGAGCAGGAGTTTGACGAAGTGAACGGCCTGCTGGCGGAAAAATGCAACAGCGCCGGCATGCCTTTCCAGGTAGGCTGCAGCCATATGAGCCCGCAGATATCCCTTGAGCGGCTCAAAAGGGCGATAGCCCTGCAACCATCCGCCATCCAGGTGATACTCCCGGATTGGTTCCCGCCCAAAATGGATGAGATCATTGCCTTCCTGCGCAAGATGGAAGAAGCGGCCGGTTCCATCCGTCTTATTCTTTATAACCCGCCGCATTCCAAAGTGAAGCTGAGCCCTGCCGGTTTCAGGACCATCCGCGAAGCGGGCATCCGGCTGGCCGGCTGCAAGCTGCCCGGCGGCGATGCGGCCTGGTACAAAGAAATGCTCGGCCTCAACCCGGAGCTGTCCGTTTTCATTCCCGGCCATCACCTTGCCACCGGCGTGAGATCAGGCGCGCACGGCGCCTATTCCAACGTAGCCTGCCTGAACCCGCTCGTGGCCCAGCAGTGGTACAACAGCATGCATACCAACATGGAAGCTGCGCTGGAACTGGAAGGGCGCATTCAGCGTTTTATGAATGAACAGATCGTGCCGTACATCACCCAACAGGGATATTCCAACCAGGCGGTAGACAAATTCCTCGCGGCCATCGGCGGCT
The DNA here is from genome assembly GCF_039655965.1 of Chitinophaga sp. YIM B06452. Classification (NCBI taxonomy): domain Bacteria; kingdom Pseudomonadati; phylum Bacteroidota; class Chitinophagia; order Chitinophagales; family Chitinophagaceae; genus Chitinophaga; species Chitinophaga sp. YIM B06452. The sequence continues at coordinate 850,190 of NZ_JAWLKY010000002.1, forward strand.
GGGCGGAAGTAGGCACGCGCCTGCGCTGGCCGTATAAATGGATACCGGAGGAGGAAGTGGATGCTGCGAGGGAAGTGTGCAGGGAGTTGTTGCCGGAGTTTTTTGCGTAGGGATTTGCTCGTGGTAGGAAAAAATGCAGAGATTAAAAAATGATCTCAACCCAAACCAAAAAATGCTTAATTTTGATCTGAAACCAGATCAATGGAAGAATTATTTAAATATCAATCGGGACTCCTAAATAGAATTTCTGACAGGTTTTTCAGGCATTCTTATCCTCATATCAGGTGGCAGGAAAGATTTGTTGGCATCAAAGGGCTCAGGGGCGTTGGCAAAACCACGCTCTTGTTACAATATCTTAAATTTAACCTCGGCATCAGCAACAAACATCTTTATGTAACACTGGACCATCCCTATTTTTATAATAATAGCCTGTATGACCTTGCCCAATCCTTCGTCCAAATAGGAGGCGAAACACTGTTGGTAGATGAAGTACATAAAATAAAAGATTGGTCTAACCAGATTAAGATCATTTATGATGGCTTACCTGATTTACAGCTTATTTTTACCTCATCTTCCGCATTGGACATTTTCAGAGGCAGCGCGGATTTGAGCAGAAGGGTTGTCACTTATCAGCTCGGAGGCCTTTCATTCAGAGAATACCTTGAATTATATCATAATATCAGGTATCCTGCCATACCATTGGAAGAACTTATCAAAGAACATCAGGCTCATGCTTCCGTCCTTATACAATCGTGCAAACCGCTGGCATTCTTTAAGGATTACTTAAGGGCCGGCTATTTCCCCTTTAGCCAGGGATTAACTGCGGAAAGCTTTGAAACACGATTGGTCCAAACACTGGAAGTAGTATTAAATGAAGACCTTTCTTACATTGAAAACTATTCTGCCGACAATATTTTTAAAGTAAAAAAGCTATTGGGTATCTTGGCGGAATCAGTTCCTTTTACAGCCAATATCTCGTCGATTGCAGACAAGCTGGGCATTGGAAGGAATACCATTAAAGAATACATTCACGCTTTGGAAAGAGCCGGGCTCCTGAACTTTTTAAATCGTGAAGGCCAGGGGATCAGTATGCTGCAAAAGCCGGACAAAATTTATCTTGAAAACACCAATCTCTCATATGCTCTCAAATCTAACCCTGAAGAAGGCACACTGCGTGAAACGTTTATGCTGAACCAGCTTAAAAATGCTGGTAAAAAAGTCTATTTACCTACCCACGGCGACATGAGCGTTGAAGGATATACGTTGGAAATTGGGGGCAGAAATAAGAAGGATAAACAGGTAAAAGACATTGCCAACAGTTATATCGTAATGGATAATCTCGAAACGGGATTTATGAATAAAATTCCTTTATACCTGTTTGGGTTCTTATACTAGCTTTGAACGCCCGGAGAATATTCATTTTTTCCGGCAGCCCTTTCAACCTAAGGCGATCAATCCCTTTTCCGTAAATAATTCTCCCCTCCCCCGTTCACATATTGTACCATCACTTAGTAAATCCTTTTTCTTACATTTAACTTCAAATCAACCAAAGGATACAGGAAAGTGAAGCTCCTACAGCATGCATACTCAGACAGATAGTGAAGATATTCTACTCAAAAAGATCTCAGGAGGCGACCAGGACGCCTTTCATGCGATATATTATCACTATGCGCCCCGCCTTTATGGCAAGTTGCTGAAAACACTCCATTCCGAAGACCTTGCTTCCGAGATCCTGCAGGAAGTATTCCTCACCATCTGGCAGAAACGCGCGCTGATAGATCCTTCCCGCTCCTTCCGCTCCTATTTATTCAAGATCGCAGACAACCTGGCCATAGAGCTTTTCCGGAGATCCAACCGCAGCCAGGCCGTAATGGACCGGCTGCTGGCCGCTTCCATCGACCATTACACCCATACGGAAGAATGGCTGGAACAAAAGGAAAAGGCCGGGCTGCTCCATAAAGCCATCGAAGCGCTGCCCCCGCAGCGCAAGACCGTGTTCATCCTCTGTAAGCTGGAAGGGAAAAGTCATGAGGAAGTGGCCCGCATGCTGGATATTTCCCCTTCCACTGTTAATAACCATATCGTAAAAGCCATGCAGAGCCTGCGCAGCTACCTGGCGGACCATCCGGACGCGGCGGGCATGCTGCTGCTGTATTTCCTGCTCCAATAATTTTTTTTCAGGGGCAGTAGTTATTATCCTTCTCTTAACCGTAATAGCTATTATGGAAGAAATGTACCATGAAGCGGAACTCCGTTCCCTCTTCCGCAAATATTTGCAGAAGAACTGCTCTGAAGAAGAGGTCAGGCTCCTGATGTCCTATTCGGAGCAGGAAACATTTTTCCCGCTCTGGCAGCAGCTGCTGGAAGAGATTGACGAAGAAAGAAGCCGGGAAGAGCTGTACAGTCTTTACAAACCCGCTATAGACAATGCTTACGCGCAGCTGTCTGCGCGCGTGGAAGCGCCGCAAAAACGACAACCAACCATCAAACGTTACTGGTGGGCAGCCGCAGCCGCCGTGCTGTTGCTGCTTTCCGCCGGTATCTATATCTGGCGCCAGCCTGCGCCGGTTCAGGTGGCGCAGCAGCTCGATGTGCTTCCCGGTACGGACAAAGCCACGCTTACGCTGGCAGACGGCTCCGTGATCCCGCTGGACAGTGCGGGCAGCCAGGTGCTGCTGCAGGGCGCTACCTCCATCCGCCAGCGGGGCGGTCAGCTGGTCTACGATGCGGGCGCAACAGCAGATACCGTCGCCTATAATACCCTGCATACTCCCCGCGGCGGCCAGTTCCGCATTACGCTGCCCGATGGCACCGGCGTGTGGCTGAATGCCGCCTCTTCATTGCGTTATCCTACAGCGTTCACTGGTAAGGAAAGGGCTGTAGAGATAACCGGGGAGGCTTATTTTGAAGTGACGAAAAACGCGCGCATGCCCTTCCGGGTAAAGATCGCAGGGCAGGCGGAAGTGGAAGTGCTGGGCACCAGCTTCAACATCACCGCGTATGAAAACGAGCATACGATCAAAACCACGCTGGTGGAGGGTTCCGTCAGGATGCGCGCGAAAGGACAGGCGCTGGTGATGACGCCCGGGCAACAAGCCGAGCTGAACGCGGCCGGGCAGCTGCGGATCGTAAAAGGCGCCAATGCCGCGCAGGCTACCGCCAAAGATGCATTCTTCACTTTCAACAAGGCGGACCTGCCCACGGTGATGCGCCAGCTGGCGCGCTGGTACGACCTCGAAGTAGTGTACGAGGGCACGATCCCGCAGGCAGAGTTCACCGGCGACATCGACAAATCGCTTACGCTGGACCAGGTGCTGCAAGCCCTGGCCCGGAACCGGATACATTACAGGATCGAAGAAGGCAGGAAGCTGGTCATCCTGCCGTAAATACAACAGATGGGAAAATTCTAAAAACCAAAATCATAGAGTAGTACAGCCTGTCAGGCGCTTATAGGCACAAAAAAAACCGGGTCTAAGATTGGACACCTTTCCCGGCTTTTGTTCCGGCGAATGCTGCAGGTGCGTTGAGACTCCTTTTTTCATTCACTTAAACAGTACAAAGGTATGCAATTTCAGAGTATTACCATGCGGCCTTCCCGTGCCTGTACCTTGCGGGAAAGCCTGTCAACCAAAACCGCAGCCGCGCTGCCGCGGAGCCATGGACCGATTTTCCGCCGCGCTGCCTGCAAAAAAATCTTTTTAGTCATGAGGATCACATTCATGCTTATCCTGGCAGCCATCCTTCAGAGCAGCGCCAAATCTTCGGCGCAAACGGTTACCTATACCGGCAAACCTGCTTCCCTCGAACAAATGTTCAAAGTGATCAGGCAGCAAACGGATTACCGCGTGTTTTACCGCGCGGAAGACCTTGACAGCACTGCCAGGGTGAATGTACAATTCAGCAACGTACCGCTGCAGACCGCGCTGGAAATGATGCTGACCGGGCAGCAGCTGGATTTCGTGATACAGGGGCGCACTATTTTCATCAGTAAAAAAGAAGCGCCTGCTTATGCAGTTGTGCGTGGCGCCGTGGTAGACGAAAAGCAGCAGCCGATTCCAGGTGTAACAGTGTTTGCCCGCAAAAGCATGATCGCCACCGTAACGGACGAAAGGGGCATTTTTGAGCTGAGCCATGTGGTGGAAGGCGATTCCCTCCGGTTCACCAGCATCAATTATGAGAACATCACTATACCGGCCAATCCCAGGGCCTTTGTGCGGGTAATCCTGAAACAACGCATCACCAACCTCACCAGCATCATAGTATACAATACTGGTTACCAGAGCCTGGACAAGGAAAGGGCTACCGGCTCATTCGGCAAGGCTGATATGAATATTTTCAGCAAACGCACCGGCACCATGGATGTAATTGCGCGGCTGGAAGGACAGATACCCGGCATGCAGATATTCGTAGGCGCTAACAGCAACGACGTGAACCGTAACGGCAGCGGCGTGTCCGTGCGCAGGAGTACTATCAGGGGCAAGGCTACCGTGATCTATGCCAAAGAAGCTCCTTTATACGTGCTCAACGGCGTGCCCGTGGAAGATCTCAGTGCCGTGAACCCTGACGACATCGAAGACATTACCGTATTAAAAGACGCAGCCGCCGCAGCCATTTGGGGCGCAAGATCCGCCAACGGCGTGATAGTGATCACCACCAAATCAGGCGAAAAGAACCAGCGCGTGGCCGTGAACTACAACGGCTTCGTGAATTACTCCGAAAAACCCGACTTCGGTTATGCGCCGATGATGACCAGCCGCCAATACATAGATGCGGCGAAAGAAATATTCAATCCTGTTGCCTACCCTTACAGGTCGCAGTATTTTCTCGCCCCGCATGACCAGATCTTATACGATCAGTCGCTGGGCCGCATTTCTGCTGCGGAGGCCAACCGCAGGCTGGACAGCCTGGCTTCCGTCAGCAACCTGGACCAGATCAGGGACATCTGGTACCGCCATGCGATGACCACCAATCATACTGTGTCCGTTAGCGGCGGCGGTAATGCTTATTCCTTCTATGCTTCGCTCGGCTATACCGGCACGCAGGGCGGTGCTCCGGGAGAACAGAGCAATTCATACAAGCTCAACCTCACGCAGAATGTCAATGCCGGCAAACGTGTGCAGGTTTCATTGAATACTTCTTTGATCAACACCATCAGTAAAAATAAAAATACAGCCTCGGTAACGTACAATTACCTTCCATACCAGCTGTTCCGGGATGCAAACGGCAACAGCCTGAACATTAACTACATGAACGGCTACCTGGATTCCGTCAGCCGGGATTATGCGACCCGCAGCGGTATCAGCATGGACTTTGACCCAATAAAGGAAATAGATTACGGCCGCTCCGAAACCAACCTGCTTGCCATGAACATCACGGCCAGCGTTTCCGTAAAGCTGTTCAAAGGATTGATGTTCGCCGGCACTTATGGTTACCAGAAAGCGCCTGGCACCAGCACTTCGTACACAGACAACAAAGCATTGCAGGAACGCAGGCAGCAGCTCAGCCTCACCGTTGTGAACAATGGTATACCGGAATACCTTTACCCGCGCACCGGCGGTACGCTCATGACCAACAACAGCGACCAGCGTAACTGGACCGTCCGCAACCAGTTGGTGTACAACGCCCGGCTCCGCAAAAACCAGGATGAGCTGATGCTGCAGGCCGGCCAGGAAGTGCAGGAGGGCACGACTTTCAGAAGAAGCGTTACGATTCCCGGCTATGACGAAGCACTGGGCTCTTATGCCCTCCTGGACTACGAGCGGCTAAGAGCAGGCGTTTTCCCCACCGTTACGGGCTATGGCTTCCTCGGCATCACTCCCTTCCAGACCAGCACCCAGGTCACCCGTTTCATTTCCTATTTCGGGTTGGGCAGCTACAGCATCATGAACGGCCGGTATAACCTGGATCTCAGCGTACGGCAGGATTACAGTAACATGTTCGCCAGCGAGATATCTTCCCAGAACAAACCTGCGTGGAGCATGGGTGCAAGGTGGAGGCTGAGCCAGGAGAAATTCCTCAGCCGCGTTAAATGGCTGAACGACCTTGGCATCAGGACCACTTACGGCATTACCGGCAACTCGCCGTATGGAGTAACCGCTTCGCAATACGACGTGCTGCGGAGTTTCACCAACACGGATTCTTACCTGCACCCGCTCGTTGCCGGCGATTCCTATAAAGTCTCCAGCGTAGCCAATAAAACGCTGACCTGGGAAAGAACAGACAATATCAATTTAGGCATAGACTACGCAGTGCTCAACCGCAAGCTCAGCGGTTCGATAGATATCTATCACCGTAAAACCACCAACCTGATAGGCAGAACCGACCTGAACCCTTTTTCAGGATACAACGCCCTCACCGGCAACGTCGGCGAATTGCAGAACAAAGGAATAGAGTTCAGCATTCGTACGGAGAATATCCGCACCAAAGATTTCATCTGGACCAGCTCCTTTGTTTTCGGGCATAACAAGAACGAGCTGATTTCCTATAGCAAGCCCAGCGCATTCACCAATACCGCAAGCGCAAGAATGAGCGGGCTGACTTACCTGGTGGGCTTCCCGAACAATCCCTTGTTCGCCTACCAGTTCGCCGGCCTGGACAATATGGGCGACCCTCTCATCTACCTGGCGGATAAAAGCACTTCCAAAGTCAACAACATCGCCCAGATCGAGGACATCAAATACATGGGTACGCTCACGCCAAGGTTCACCGGGGGCTTCAGTAATACATTGAACTACAAAGGGCTCACCCTTTCCCTGAATATGATCTATAACCTGGGACACGTGATGCGCAGGCCCGTGAATGATCTCTATACAGGACAGCTGACTGGTTCCAGCAGCTTCAGCGACGGCAACATCCCTCCCTTCTTCCTGGACCGCTGGAAGAAGCCCGGAGACGAAGCCTTTACCAATGTGCCGTCATACGTACCGGATAATTTCACCAGTTACCAGCGCAGGAACGTCAATTACTACATGCAGGGCGACATTAACGTGGTAAGCGCTTCCTACATCAAGCTGCGCGACGTAACGCTTTCTTACGACCTGCAGCAGCAGGCATTGCGGTTCCTGAAAATGCAGCGTGCCAGCGTATATGCGCAGGCTACCAACTTCCTGGTATGGGCGGCCAACGATGCAGGCGTTGACCCGGAATACGGGTACTCCGCCCCGGTGATGCACAGTTACAGCCTGGGCGTAAACCTTTCGTTTTAATTTTTAAAGAAACATCCATGAAGAAGCATATTCTCATTTCAATATTCATGTTGGGCGGCCTCATCGCCTGCAAAAAAAGCTGGCTGGAAATAGTGCCGCAGGGCAGCCTGGTGGCCACTACCACGCAGGATTACAACAAGCTGATGAACGATCCGGATTTCTACATTTACTACAACACCGGAGGATGGGGCGAGGCACAGCTGATGGGAGATGAAGTGGCGGCTGAAACGCCTTACTTCGTAAACAAGAGCCCGATCCGCGACGCGCTTTTCCAGTGGAAGGACAGCGTTTATCCACTGCCCGGCGAAACGCCTTTCGCATTAAACGTAAACCTGCGTCTGATGTACGAGCTGAACAAGATCGTTGATGAAGTGATGAGCTCCGAGGGCGGCTCCGAAGCGCAGAAAAAAGGCATCCGTGCTGAAGCGATGGCTACGCGCGCGTTCACCATCTTTAATCTGGCCAATTTCTATTGCAAGCCATATTCCGCCTCCACTGCGGGTTCCGACCTTGGATTTCCCTACTCGGATGTACCCGATGTCAATAAAAAAGATTTCAAACGCGGTACTTTGCAGGGCACTTACGATTTTATTACCAAAAACCTACAGGATGCACTGACGGATATACCGGCTAAACAGCCGATCGTAACCCGTATGTCCAGGCCTGCCGTGGAAGGCTTATTGGGTAAGGTATACGTGTTCATGGGCAGATATAGTGAGGCATTGCCGCTGCTGAAAGATGCGCTGGCGCATGTTGCGGAAAACGGGCAGACCTCATTGTACGACTACAATCAAACCCTCGCCTCCGGCGGCGCTTTTATGCCCATCGACCCGGTTGCCGGTCCCAACGGCCCCAACCTGAACCTGCTCGATCTGCGTGAATCCATTGTCTCCAAAATTTATGGCAGCGGTTTCTACAGCGGCAACCAGACCGGTTCAGACGGACTGGTGCTCACCCCGCAGGCACAAGCGCTGTTTGGCCCCAACGATATGCGTTTGCTATTTTACACCAATAAAAACCCTGACGGCACGCTCAATTCTGCCGGCAGGCTCCGCAAATACGGCATGCCTTTTCAAACCTTCCAGTTTTCCAGATTTGGCCTGGAGATCTCCGAACTGTACCTGCTGCTGGCAGAATGCAAAGCCAGAACAGGCGACCTGGGCGGGGCAGTGACCGACGCGCAGATGCTGCGCAGGCACAGGATGCCGGTTGCCGATGCTGCGGTGCCAGCTGCTATTGCAGGCAACCAGGCAGCACTGGTAAAGTTTATTATCGAGGAGCGCATCCGCGAATTTGCGATGGATGGTTACCGCTGGTTCGACATGCGGCGGCTTTCCACAGACCCGCTGTTTGCCGGTACAGTGTATGTGCATACCATGTACAATGCAGACGGCAGCACTTCCGTATTCACGCTTCCGCAGCCCAACCGCTGGGTACTGAAGTTCCCGCGGTTCTTTACAGACGCCAACCCGGACATGCCGGACAACCCATAAACCACCGTCAACCCTGGTCCATAGCCCATGGCCGGCTGCTGCGCACCATATGCGCGGCGGCCGGCAGGGCAGGGCCTTGCCGGATCATTCAACATTCAAACTCATAACACACATACCATTATGACCAGTATCGTAAAACTTGAGCACCTCTCCCACCGGTACTCCAGCGCCTGGGCTATCCGCGACATCAACATGGAAATAGCACAGTCAGGGATCGTAGGGCTGCTGGGATCGAACGGGGCGGGCAAGTCCACCACCATGAACATCCTCTGCGGCGCGCTGAACCAGACCGAAGGGAACGTGTACATCAACGGCATCAGCATGCGCGAGCAGCCGGAGCAGGCCAAGAAAGAGATCGGCTTTTTGCCGCAAAACCCGCCGCTGTATATGGACCTGACCGTAGACGAATACCTCAGCTACTGCGCAGGCCTCCGCCTCATGCCGAAAGACGCCATGAAACCTGCTATCAAAGAAGCGAAAGAACGCTGCGGCATCGATCATTACAGCAGCCGCCTCATCCGCAACCTCTCCGGCGGCTACCGCCAGCGCGTGGGCATTGCGCAGGCCATCGTGCACCGCCCGAAACTCGTGGTGCTGGACGAGCCCACCAACGGCCTGGACCCGAACCAGATCATTGAAGTGCGCGCGCTGATCAAAGAGATCGCGCAGGACAGGGCGGTGATCTTTTCTTCCCACATCCTGTCTGAAGTGCAACTGCTCTGCAAAGAGATCAAAATGATCGAAAGCGGCAGGATCGTGTTCTCCGACACCATGGACGCCTTCAACAACTACGTGGAGCCGCACAGCGTGCTCATCCACATGGAGAACCCTCCTTCCGCGGCGGAGCTGCAAAAGCTGGAAGGCGTTACCCGGGCGGATTTCCTCACGGAGCGCCAGGTGCGCGTCTACTTCAACGGCGGGCAGGACATCACGGAAAGGATCGTGACGGCCAGTGTGCAGTACGGCTGGAGGCTGCGGGAGATCAGCCTCGACAAAAGCGCGCTGGATGAAATATTCAAGCAATTATCTTCTCAACAACATAATTAACTGCAGCCCCGCTTTGCGGGACTGCATCAGCTTCGTAAAAAATAAGTATGAAAACAATATTCAGAGTTGCGAAAACCGAGTTGCGCACATTGTTCTACTCGCCCATTGCATGGTTCCTGCTCATCGTATTCCTCGTGCAATGTGGCATTGCATACCTTGGCAGCGTTAGCGGCTGGGCCCGCATGCAGGAGATGCGCGGGGTGATGGTGATGGGAGGCTCCGTGTCTTTGACCGAACAGGTATTCCTGGGCCGTGGCGGCCTGTTCCAGGGCGTCATGCAGAATCTTTACCTCTACATTCCGCTGCTGACCATGAGCCTTATCAGCCGCGAAACCAGCAGCGGCACCATCAAGCTGCTGTATTCCTCGCCCATCAGGGTTAGGGAGATCGTATTTGGCAAGTATCTCGCTATGATGATCTACAGCCTGCTGCTGGTGGTTATCGTCAGTATTTTCGTGATCACCGGCCTGTTCCAGATCCCCCATCTTGACACCGGCATGCTGCTCACCGGCCTGCTGGGGTTTTACCTGCTGCTGTGCGCCTATTCAGCCATCGGCCTGTTCATGTCCTGCCTCACCACCTACCAGGTAGTGGCTGCCATCTGCACTTTCGTGATGATCGGCATCCTGAGCTATATCGGCACGCTGTGGCAGCGCATCGAATTCGTGCGGGAGCTGACCTACTTCCTGTCTATCCGCGGCCGCACGGAAAACATGCTGGTAGGATTGCTCACCACCAAAGACGTGATCTATTTCTTCGTGATCGTTTACATTTTCCTCGGCCTCAGCATCTTCAAACTAAAAGCCGGCATGGAATCAAAACCGGCCATGGTGAAAGCAGGACGGTATATCGCCATTGTAGCCTCCGCGCTGCTGATCGGTTATATCAGCTCCGTTCCCGCGCTGATCGGCTATTACGACGCCACCGCCAATAAAAGCAGGACGCTTACGCCCAGAGTGCAAAAGATACTGGCGGAACTGGGCGACGAGCCGCTGGAAATAACCGCTTACAACAACCTGCTGGACCGGTTCTATTTCCTGGGCGACCCCGCTTCCTACAATATGAATACCGACCGCTGGGCGCCTTACCTGCGGTTCAGGTCAGACATTAAGCTGAAAACGGTGAACTATTACGACAGCTCGAAAGGCAACGACTTTATCTGGAAAGCCTATCCCGGCAAAAACCTGAAAGAAATGGCGCAGCAATACGCCAAGAACCAGGAGATAGACCTGAAAGGTTTCAAGTCGCCCGAAGAAATGCGGAAGATCATAGACCTGCGGCCCGAGCAGAACCGTTACGTGATGCAGCTGAAATGGAAAGGAAGGACCACATTCCTCCGCGTGTTCGACGACCAGACGATGTGGCCCGGTGAAACAGAAGTAGCCGCTGCGCTGAAACGCCTTCAGCAGGCAAAGCTGCCGAAGATCGCTTTCCTCACCGGCGACCTGGAAAGGAATATCGACAAGCTGAGCGACCGCGATTATAAAATACTCACCAACTTCCCTACTTTCCGCAACTCGCTGGTGAACCAGGGTTTTGACGTCATGAGCATTTCGCTGGATACGGCAGACGTTCCGGCCGGCATTTCCTCGCTGGTGATAGCAGACCCGAGGATACCCATTACTCCGGCTGCCATGGCGCGTTTGCAGCAATACATCCAAAACGGCGGCAACTTGCTGATAGCCGGCGAACCCAGCAGGCAGGCCATGGTGAACCCCTTATTGCAGCAGCTGGGCGTGCAGCTCACCGAAGGCATGATCGTACAGGAAAGCACAGAAATGGCGCCGGACCAGGTAATGCCGGACCTCACAGCGACAGCGGCCGGTTTTTCCAAACCATTGGCCAAAAGAGCGGAAGACAGCGTGAAGGTATTTATGCCCGGCGTAGCCGGTCTTGCCTTTACCGGCAACAGTGCCTACACTATCAAGCCATTGCTGGTGTCTGACGCAAAGCTCAGCTGGAACAGGCTGAAGCCCCTGGACCTTGAAATGGTGACCAACGCCGTTGCCGCCGAAAACACAATAAGCCAGGCCTCTTTCGCTGTGAAGAAAACCAGCGGGACGCAGAAGAATGGAGCGCCGGCGAGCACTTCATTCACCGCGAAAAAAAGCAAAGCTCCTGCAAAAGAAGAAAAAGAGAAAACGGCTCCGGCAACACCTGAAGTAGTTCCCCTGGTAGCAGAGGAAGTATCTTTGGAAGAAGGCCCCTACAACGGCCCTGGTGGAAATAAAAGGACCGCCATGGCAACAGTCAGCTTTTCACCTGCTGACGGCGACGTGAGAGGCCCCATCCCCACCGTGGTGAGCCTTACCCGGCAGGTAAACGGCAGGGAACAGCGCATCGTGGTGGCCGGCGATGCAGACTTCATCAGCAACACAGGCCTCCGCCGCCCCGGCACCGCCAACTTCATATTCACCACCGCATTGTTCAGCTGGCTGAGCTACGGGGAGTTCCCCATCGATGCTTCCCGCCCGGATCCGAAAGATACGCGCGTGAGTCCCTCGCAGGATGATATGGGTCCGCTCCGCATCATGTACCTGTGGGTAGCGCCCGGCATACTGCTGGCCTTCGGCGCCATCCTGCTCATCAGGCGTAAAAGAAAATAAAGCCCATGTTATTCACCACAGATAACCAGACGCTGGAAGACCTGAACATCTTCGGCAAACACGGGGGCGACTCCGTGTACAACATCTTCAACCGCTGCGCCACGAGAGGTGGCGCAGCGGTCCTTGAAGAGATGTTCCGCTATCCCCTGTCTGACGATGCAGCCATCAACCGCCGCTGCGGCATTATCCGCTATTTTGCGGGGGCAGGCATGCCTTTCCCCTTCCAAAGCACACTGTTCGACGCCGCCGAGCTTTACCTGTCCAATACGGACGAGCGCACCAAGCTCAGCGCGCAGGAACATTCCGTCGCTAAAAAGATCAGCAGCATCATTGCGCCGGATGCCGAAACGCAGCAGGTATACAACGGTGTAAATGCGCTCGCGGAATTGCTGAAAGGCGCTAAAACATTCGTTTCCGCATTGCAAATACAGGATGGTCATTTTTATGCGGCAGACAAAAATTCTATCGCCGCCATTCTTTCAGAACCGGCCTTTGCCGCCATCATTGAAAGCAAAGGAAAGCTGCAACACGCGGCCATCGCAGAGTTCGACATCGTGCTGCGGTTCCGTCACCGCGAGGAGGTGCATACGCTGCTTCGGCATATCTATTTCCTGGATGTATACCTGTCTATCGCCCGGGTGGCGGTGGAACGGGGGTTTGCATTCCCCGAGGCCCTGCCCCGCGGGCAGCATGTAGTGCGGTTGCAGGGCGTGTACCACCCGCAGGTGAAGAACGCAGTGCCGAATAACATTTCCATCACGCCGGAAGGCAACGTGATATTTCTCACCGGCGCCAACATGGCGGGGAAATCCACTTTCATGAAATCCCTCAGCATCGCCATGTTCCTTGCGCACATGGGCTTCCCGGTGGCGGCGGAGAAGATGGAGTTTTCCGTGCTGGACGGCATTTACACTACCATCAATCTGCCAGACAACCTGGGCATGGGCGCCAGCCACTTCTATGCGGAAGTGCTGCGCGTAAAGAAGATGGCGAAGGAGCTGAGCCAGGGAAAGGACCTGTTCATAGTTTTCGATGAATTGTTCCGCGGCACGAACGTGAAAGATGCGTACGAAGCTACGATCGCCATCACGAAAGGATTTGCAGGGAAAAGGAGCAGCCTTTTCGTGATCTCCACGCACATCATTGAAGCAGGCGAAGTGCTGAAGCAGGCCTGTCCGAACGTCCGGTTCATATACCTGCCCACGCGCATGAACGGCAATCATCCCGTTTATACGTATACGTTAGAGAACGGCATTACGGACGACCGCCACGGCATGATCATCATCAACAACGAAGGCATTCTCGGCATCCTTGAGGCCGGCATAAAAAAATGGAATCAGCATGAGCTTTATTGCAGATAAACAAACGCTGGACGACCTGGGGCTGCTGGGCAGGTTCAGGCAGCATTCGGTGTACAGTCTTTTCAACAGGGTGCATACCGCCGGCGGCGGGCGCCTGCTGGATGAAATGTTCCACCAGCCCCTCACAGACCCGGCGGCCATCAACCGGCGCAGCATTATTTTCCGGTACTTCCAGGCGCAGCAACCCACCTTCCCCTTCCGCCATGCAACCTTCCGTTTCGTAGAAAACTACCTGGGCACCGGCGGCGCCGGCAACATAGCCATTGCCACAGCCGGCATGCTGCGTAAAAAGATGATGGGCGCATTGCTGAAAGATGATCAGTTCAACCAGTTGCAAGCCGGGCTCACTGCCACCATTGAAGCGCTGCTTTCACTGAAAGACCTCCTGCGCCCGCTGGACATTGCGCTGGTGCAGCCCGCCGCGGACATCCTGGCGGATAAAAGGCTCAGCTGGCTGGAAGAAGAACGGGGCCTGAAGCAATTGCCCGTCATGAAGGCCGCAAGATACGATCACCTGCTGCGCAACACCCTGCGCAGGGAAATGGAAACATTGCTGGACATTATTTACCAGTTGGACGTGTTCATTGCTGTGAGCACCGTAGCCCGCGAAAGAGGCTTCTCCTATGCACGCGCGCTGCCTGCGGAAGAAAACTTCTTCAGCACCACGGCGCTCACGCATCCCGCGCTCGCTGATGCCGTGGCCAACCCGCTGTCGCTGGACGGAAATGCCAATGTGCTTTTCCTCACCGGCGCGAACATGGCGGGAAAATCGACGCTGATGAAATCCTTCGGCATTGCCGTATACCTGGCTCACATGGGATTCCCCGTAGCTGCGCAACATATGCGCTTCTCCGTGCGCGACGGCATTTATTCCTCCATCAACGTACCGGATAACCTGAATATGGGCTACAGCCATTTTTACGCGGAAGTGCTCAGGGTCAAAAAAGTGGCGGAAGATGTGAGCAGCGGGAAGAATATGATCGTCATTTTCGACGAGCTGTTTAAAGGTACGAACGTGAAAGACGCCTACGATGCAACGCTGGCCGTTACAGCAGCATTTTCAAAATACAGGAACTGCTTTTTCATCATTTCCACGCACATCATTGAAGCAGGCGATGCGCTGAAGCAGCAGTGTGACAATATCCGCTTCGCCTACCTCCCGACGGTCATGGAAGGCAATATCCCGCGTTATCCCTATACGCTTGCGGAGGGCATTACCAGCGACAGGCAGGGCATGATCATTATCGAGAATGAGAGGATCACAGAACTGCTGGCAACATAACCGCCGGTAATTTCCACGTATATGAAACAAGGCTGCTCTTGCGGGCAGCCCTTATTTTTTTTATTACACCGCATCCTTCGCGATCACCGTCCAGTCGCTGGTACCGAAGCCTTTTTCGATCCATTTGTCCATAGTGGCGGCGATAGCGGGCAGCACGGTAAGTGAGCCGTTGTGTTCGTTCACGGTGTTGATGAATATCTGCGTGTCTTTCCGGGCCATGTTCAGCTCCCAGGAGGCTTTGCTATAGTCGCCGCTGCTTAAGCGCTGCAGGCGGGCAGGCAGCATTTGCGCGGGGTTCCAGATGTCGAAGAGGGAACCAACGTCCTCTGCCGAGATGTTCAGCGCCTTGCCGAGAGCCAATGTGTCTGACAAACCCGCTACGAACGCCACCAGGAAGCTGTTGCCGATCAGTTTCATTCCGGCGGCCTTGCCTTCTTCCGGCCCCAGGTTGATCACCTTGCCGGTCATTTTATCCAGCAGGGATTGTACTTTTTCTACCAGGGCCTGGTCGCCGGAAACGAGCATATAGCCGCTACCTTCGCGGGCGTTGGCCGGGCCCATGAATACCGGTGCGTGCAGGTAAGCGAAGCCTTTGTCTTTCCACGCTTCCGTGCGCTGCTTCGCGCCTTCCACCGTTGTGGTAGTATGGTCTATGATGACCGCGCCGGGTTTCAGGCCAGGCGCGGCAGCGGCCAGTACTTCATTCACGGCGGCATCATCCTTTACCGTGAGGTGCACGTAATCCGCGCCCTTCACAGCATCCGCCGCTGATGCAAATACCTCCGCGCCGGAAGCTTCCAGCGCTTTCGCCCTTTCGGGGTTGCGGTTCCATACCCTTACTTTCTCTCCTTTATCCAGCATGGCCTTTACGAAATTCGCGCCTAACAGGCCCATGCCTAAAAATGCTCTTGCCATTTTTTTTTTTAAAGTTAAGGATTATGAAGTTTATGGAATATTCCCTGCTTTACATCTTTATTACAACCAAAACCTACCACATGAAAACACCCGGTAAACTTTTACGTACAGCCGCCACCGGTATGCTGCTGCTGGCCGCCTCCTTTTCTTTCGCGCAGCAACAGCCCGGCCTCGCCCGCTTCGAAGGCGTGTTTCAGAAATCAGACAACAAAGAAGCATACCTGCAATTCACCGTCAAAAACGGCATACTCACCGGCAAACAGCTATGGAACGGGCAGGAATATGAGCTGGTGAGGAAATCGGATACTGATTTCGTATCCAAAGACGAAGAATATCCCGTAACGTTCATAAAAGATGGAACCGGCGAAGTGATCAAAACGAAGATCATGAACCGCTCCGAATGGATCAGGGTAAAGGATTACAAACCCCGGCAGCCGGCCACGCTAACGGCCGCGCAGCTAAAACCGCTTGAAGGCAGGTACAGGTTCAGGCAGGATAACAACCTGTACTTATCTATTTTGGTGCGGGATAGTGCTATCGTATTAAAACAGTCCTGGGACGGGAAAGAAGTGCAGCTGGTGCCGGAAAGCGAGCTTGTTTTCTTTAGCCCAACCCAGTTTTTCCCGGCAGCATTCACAAAAGACGCCGGCGGGAAGATCACCGCAATCACCTGTTTTCACAAGGATGTGTGGGACAAAGTGGAATGATACAGGGAGGGAGAAAATCCCTCCTTTTACTTTTCGCTCAGCCAGTGCATAATATTCAGCAGCAGCTGCATGTTCTGCCCTGCATCGGGGTGGTTCATCCCGCGTTTATGGTTGTAAATACCTTCCAGTTGTGCCGTAAAAGCGGCGCCATCGCCGAAGATCACTACCTTTCCCTTTCCATACCTGCGGTAGGCGGCATTTACAAAACCAAGACCGGATACCCGGGGCGTTGTATCCGTGATCTCCTCCGCCTTCGACGGTAGTAAGATCTCGTACCCGCTGCCCAGCGAAGAAATGATCTCCGCTTCCGCAGGCGCTATGAAACCCGTTCCGCCCCAGATCATGAAGCTGTCTACACGCCCGGCCTCATTCCTGCCATTGGTGATGCTGTTGCTGTGAAGGTTATTCCGGCTGCGTGAGAACATTTCTTTGCCCCGGTCTTTCTTCTGCGCGAAGCCGTTGATAAGATTGAACCCGAATGACTGGGCAACGTCGTTCACCGAAGCGGCGCAAGGCATATGATCGGTGATGAGGAACAGGCTGCCGCCCTGCTGCACCCATTCGTGCAAAGCTTTCACCTCCCCGGCGG
Source organism: Chitinophaga sp. YIM B06452 (assembly GCF_039655965.1). Lineage (NCBI taxonomy): Bacteria > Pseudomonadati > Bacteroidota > Chitinophagia > Chitinophagales > Chitinophagaceae > Chitinophaga > Chitinophaga sp. YIM B06452. The sequence continues at coordinate 867,395 of NZ_JAWLKY010000002.1, forward strand.
CAAAGGCGGAGCGGGCCGGTAAATTCCAGTCTGCAGGGTCATACAGGGCATTTGCGGATACAAAGACCTGCGCATGCTGAAGGTAAGGAAGACCAAGTTCCCCGGTGCTTTTTTCCAGGCGGTACCCGTCCTGCCGGAGCACTTCGCCGAATGCGGCATACCTGCCTTTTAAAGTATGCGGGTTATAATGCCCTTCGTCGAAGAGGACGAGCGGGCCGCTGCCTTGTTTGTATTGGGGAGTGAAAGCGGGTGCATGAAAGGAGGTATCTTTTACCTGCTGCGCTTTCAGCAGCACCGGGCAACATAAGGCCAGGAGGAAGTTGAGTTTCATGCATGCAAGATGCAGGCTTCTTCATTTTCCATATCACAGCCGCACCATCGCCAGCGCCCGCTGCACGATCTCCAGGTCGCTGGCGCTGGTGAAGCCGCCGAAGCCCGCGGCGATCATCGTGCCGTCGGGCAGGTACAGCGGCTGGCCGCCTTCCCAGCCTACCAGGTCGGGCCGGCGGATGCCGAATTGCCCTTCGTCGATCTCTTTATTAAAAACGCGCCTTTCATATTCCCCGGTGGGCAGCCCGGTGATCCAGGCCTGGCTGGCCTTCGTCCAGGCTACGCGGTAACGCTCGCGGGCCATGATCCTGTCTGTGCCGAACATTTTACCGTACACGCGGCCTTCCGGGTCCAGGATGCAAACGGCCACGCCGCCCCTTTCTTTCTCACGGTCTTCTTTCCGCTGCATGTATTCAGGGATCAGCGCTTCCACGTTATCGATCACAGCGTTGATGAATGCGGCTATTTCAGGGTATTGCATATACGTTTATTTTTTTGCCAGGAAATCTTCGCGGTGTGGAGTGAATACGTCTATCAGCACGCCCGGTTCAAGGCAAACGCAGCCGTGCAGCACATTTGAAGGCACAAAGTACCCGTCGCCGGTATGCAGCACTTTCTTTTCCCCGCCGATGGTCAGCTCAAAGCTGCCGCTTTCCACGTAGCTCACCTGCGTATGCGGGTGCCGGTGCATTTCACCGACGGCCCCTTTTTCGAATTTCACTTTCACCAGCATCACGCTGCTGTCGTAGCCGAATATTTGCCGTTGTATGCCCGGCGCCGCATCTTCCCAGGGAATGGCCGCGCCGCTTTGATAGACCGGGCTTTGTATGATATTGCTCATTATTGTTTTGTTGAAATGGAAAAAATGTCCCGTTGCTAAATTAATAAATCTTTCAGGCGGGCTCCCCTTCTCCCCAGGCGGTAATAATGATCTCCCTGGGCCCGCCATGGTTGCGGTGCTCGCAGAGGTAAACACCCTGCCAGGTGCCCAGGGCCAGCCTGCCGTTACGTACGGGTATCATTACAGAGCTGCCCAGCAGCGAGGCTTTCAGGTGGGCAGGCATATCGTCGGGGCCTTCGTCGTCGTGAAGATATTGCGGATCGTTCTCGGGCACGGCCTTGCTGAAATACATCTCGAAATCCTTGCGCACCGTGGGGTCTGCATTTTCGTTGATCGTGAGCGAAGCGGAAGTATGCCGGATAAACACCTGGCACATACCCGTTCTCAGCTCCCTCAGCTGCGGCAGCGCCTGCGCCACTTCGGCGGTGATCAGGTGGAATCCGCGTTTCCTTTCCTGCAGCTGTATGGATACCTGGTAGATCTTCATCCCGCAAAAATAAGAAATAGGGCCGTCTCAACAGACAGCCCCTTTCCTATGATAACCATTATTCGAAGCCATTAGTAGATGACCCTCAGCTCGGACCGCCTGTTCTGCCGCTGCTGTTGCTCACTGCAGGGAACGCCGTCCTTACAGGGGTTGACAAGGTGCTGCTCGCCCATGTTCCGGTAGTAAAGACGTTTTGGTGAAACGCCTTTTGCCGCCAGGTAATCTATCACTGCATAGCAGCGCAATGCCGAAAGGTCTGTATTGTACTGGTCGCCGCCGCGGCTGTCTGTAAACGACAGCACCATCAGTTTCCAATCCGGGTGCTGCTTCAGGGCGCCCGCCACGTAATCCAGTATCTTGCGGGACTCAGACAATAGTTCCACGCTATTGTAATTATAGAGGAATTGCAATTTTTCGATTTTGCCCACCAGTTCTTTTTCTTCAGTTGTCAGCGGTTTTTTGACAGGTGTTACGCCGGCAGTATGGCCTCCTGTTGAAGGCCCGGCAGGTTTGCCGATAATGCCCGTAGAGTCTTTGCCATCCTGCGGTTTGCCGGCAACGGGCGTTGTGCCGCCATTGTTGAGCCAGCTGGTGATAGCGGGGTCCAGGAAGTGGTACACATCGTCGGAACCAAGGCCGCCGTTGCGGTTGGAAGAAAAATATCCTTCGTAGCCATTCACTTTCAGGATAAAGCCCATGTCATCTGCGCCGGAGTTGAAAGGGACCTGCAGGTTGAAAGGCGCTTCCCATTCGGCTTTGCTGCCGTTTGCCCGGAAAATGTCGTAACCGCCCATGCCGGGATGGCCTTTGCTGGAAAAGTACAGGGTACCTTCTTCATTAAAGGTGGGAAAGGTTTCGGAGGCTACGGTATTTACCCGGGGGCCGCAGTTCACTGGCTTGCCCCAGCTGCTGTCAGCCTGTTTTTCACTGTACCAGATATCTGTTTGCCCATATCCTCCCGGCCTGTCAGATACAAAGTAAAGCAAGTCGCCGGTGCTGTTCAGCACAGGATGACTGGAAGAGGACCCGTCCAGGTTCAGACTGGTCAATAATTCGGGGGAAGACCAAACATTATCTTTCTTTACGGAATAATATAGCACCAGGCGCCGCCTCCCGTTGTTCGTGCCGTGTTTCTGCGTCACCACTGGTTTTTCCTGTTCATTTACGGTCACATATACGGTATCCTCCTTCGCGCTGAAGCAGGCGGGGCCGATATGATAATCATATTTGCCCAGCACCCTGGGGAGCATCTCTTCCAGGTACATCGCGGCATTGCCGCCGGGATATTGCTGGTAGACATATGCTTTGTAAAACGGTTGAAAAGTTCTTTTGTCTGAAGCGGGATTATTCTCGGCGCCATCGTTCAGCATCATTCTCCGGTAGCCGTTGCTTACGATCAGCAGGCCCTGGCGCACTGCGCCGCTGATCCACTCTGAATTGGGCGTGTTCAGTTCCTTTAATCCTTTGAGGTTGCCCGGGTTCACTTTGCGTTCACGCCATTTCAGGGCATCGCCGCAACCCTGCAGGGCAGCGGTTTTCAACTGGATGCTGTCCGCCTGTGCCGTTTCAAAAAGATTATATTGCGCTCTCGCGGAATCGTACTGCTCCATGTTGCGCAGCACTTCGCCATAGGCGAAATAGGCGCCCTGGGGATGGTCCGGCCGCTGGATCACTGCTGCGTACCAGCCTGCGGACTGGCTGAAATTGCCTACCTCGCGGTGGCAGATGGCGAGCTTCAGCAACAGGTCTGTGGACGCGCGTTTGCCTTTGTTCTTCACCACGCGGGTGTAAAGGCTGCCGGCCAGCGCATATTCCTGCCGGGCATATGCTTCGTCTGCCAGGCGCAACTCTGCTTTTTGTTCCTGCGCTGACAACTGGCGGCTCATCAATGCCAGCAATACGATCATCGCAATGCGCCTGCCTGTTTTTATAGTAACGTAATATTGCTTCACGGTTCTCGGAAGGTTTAGGATTTTTAGAAATAGCGGGAGTGAATAAAAGCAGCCAACAAACAAAATATCGCCGGGAAGTACCTGAAATACGCAATACCGCGCAGCCGCGAAAGAATGGTAAAAGTCATCATAGGTTTAATATGGTTAGGATATGGCTGTCTTGTTTTTTAGCATAGACCGGGTAACCCGATCCGCTAAGATAACGACAGGATGAGGGTTGTTGTATAGGATGAGTACGATCGGGGTGTAGTATTACTACTACAGCGATGACCGGCATTTACATAAAAAGGGCCGGCCCATGGCCAGCCCTTCCCGGTAAGATCAACTATTTTGAAAACAATGGATGGAAATATCTTACCCTATGCTTTTTTTACGCCGGTAGCTTCCAGCATCAGGTTATGCAGTTCTGTATTTAACATGAAAGGTTTCAGCATCTGGCTGCCAGGGCCCAGCATGGTCAGTTCCACATGATCGGAGGAGTGATCCATAGACGCCCAGTGTACCGTGGTGTAGCCGCTCAGCAACTCGCCCAGCTCTTTGAACGGCAGCTTTGCTTTATTGTAAAGCCCTTCACCGTCAGGGTGCACGTAGTGGCCCAGCAGCGCATGCGCTTCTTCAGGTTTGATCGCAATGCCCAGCGCGGCTTCAACCCGTTCCCTCACCTGGGCCGCGGTGTTATCTTTTGTGATGCCTTTCAGTATCCACTCGTTGGAATGTTTGAAATGCTGGATGCTGTCGAACTTTTTATTTTCCTTGCTGCCGCCGAAAATGCCGGGGTTGGCGTTGCCATGATCGGTGGTGATGATAATGAGCGTGTTCCTGTCTTTCTCCGCAAAGTCTACCGCTACCTGTATGGCCTCATCAAATGCGGCCTGGTCGTAGATCAGGGCCCCGAGGTCGTTGGAATGCGCGCCCCAGTCCACTTTTCCGCCTTCCACCTGCAGCACGAAACCTTTTTTGTTTTTGTTGAGGCGTTCGATGGCGGTTTTAGTCATTTCCGCGAGGGTGGGAATGTTGGCCAGCAGCTCTTTATCGTTTGCATGATCGATGCTGTAAGGAATGGCGTCTTCATGGAATACGGCCATCAGCGGCTGGTTGGCGGCAGCGTTCAGCATTTCCTGCTTGCTGCGCGCCACGGCGAAGCCTGCCTGGGCGTATTTGGCGAAAAGGTCCTGTTTGTCTTTACGGGTTGCGCCGCTGAAATATTCCGTCCCGCCGCCCATCATCACATCAAAACGGAGGCCGAGATATTGTTCTGCGGTTTCCGGCTGGGAGTTCCTGCTGGAATTGTTCACACAAAAACCGGCGGGCGTGGCGTGGGTAATGGGCACGGAAGTAACGCAACCGGTTGCTTTGCCCGCGGCTTTGAATTTCTGAAGAATAGGCGTATTGAATGACCCATCCGCATTCACGTTCAGCATACCGTTTGGCACCCGCACGCCGCCGCCCCAGGCTGAGCTGCCCGCAGCGGAATCGGTCACCAGGTTATCGGCGGAAGCTGTATCCATCAGCCCGCGTTTGGCTTTTCCCTGTTCATACAGCGCCATCCAGCTGCTCGGGCGGCCTTCTTTCCGGCGCAGGAGCATGTTGGCCATAGACAGTGTGCCGATGCTCATGCCGTCGCTTACCAGGAAAATGATGTTGCGGGCGGTGGTGCCGTCCCATTTCTGTTCTTTGTTGTCTTTGCCGGAAGCGAGCAGTTCCGCCGGCGCAAATATGGAAGAGGCTAATGCCGCAAATGAAGATTGTTGTAAAAATTGTCTCCTTTTCATTACCGGGTATTATTGAAGCAGTAAAGATGCTCATGTTACCCGGAAAATGCATGCATCCTGTATTAAGGATTTATTATTTATCACATCCTGGAATAAGTGATCACTTCGCTTGCTCCTGTAAAACCAAGCCGGTCGTATATCTTCTCTCCTGCTTTGGATGCGTGCAATACGCAGACGGTCTTCCCGCTGCTGATGCATTCTTCCAGCAAACGCACCGTCATGGCCGTAGCAATACCCTTGCCGCCATGGGAAGGTATAGTACCGATCATATGCAGCCCGGCGATGCCGGCGCTGTCATAAAATATCATCCCGCAACTGCAGGGCGTGCCATTTTCCGTTCCGGTGAATAGCTTCACCTTACGCTCATCTTTCATACATCCTTCAACCATGCGCGGGTCTACAAGGTATTTGAAGGACTGCGAGGCCACTGCTGCAAATACTGCCGCGTCCTGTGCAGGCGCGATCTTGAGGCCAGAGGATTCTTGTACTTTGTTGTATCCCGGAAGCCGGATCAGCATTCCTTTCTGGCGGATCCTCGGTGCAAATCCATCGAGATGCTCTTCAAAAAGCACCGCATCGGAGCCGGTGAACGTGATATTGTTGGGAAATTTTTGTTGGATGATTTCCGCGGTGATTTCGTCTGCCAATGCTTTTTTATCCGCCACGGCAGTATTTATATTGAACACACGCCCGGGCCAGTCGGAAGCTTCAGGCTTTACCACGCGGTAATGCCCGGCATCGGTAAGGGTGCCGGTCTGCCCGCCGATGTACGTCCAGAATTCGAATAGGTTGTTGATGATGATCTGTTCTTCCTGTGTCATTGTGTTGCTTTTTGAATACCCAATATTCCCCTCGCCGCCGCTCTCCCGGAAAAAATGCAGCCTCCCAGGAAAGTGCCTTCCAGCGCGCGGTAGCCGTGCATGCCGCCGCCGCCGAAACCAGCCGCCTCTCCTGCCGCATACAATCCCCCGATCGTTTTGCCGTCGTTACCCAGCACCTGCCCGCTGAGGTTCGTTTCCAGCCCGCCCAGCGTTTTCCGGGTGATGATATGCAGCTTCACCGCGATCAGCGGGCCGGCGGCTGGGTCCAGGAATTTATGCAGCGGCGCAGTCCTGATCAGCCTGTCGCCGAGGTAATTGCGGGCGTTGCGGATGGCGGCGATCTGCAGGTCTTTGCAGAATTTATTGTCCAGCTCATTGTCGCGGGCTTTTACCTGTGCAAGTATTTTTTCATAATCCAGCAAAGGTTCCGATGTCAGTGTATTCATGCCCGTTACCAATGTTTTGAGATCGTTTGCGACGATAAAATCCTCACCATTTTCCTTGAACGCTTCGACAGGACCGGTGGCCTTTTTGCCGAACGCACGCTTCAGCACCTGGCTCCATTCTTTATTGGTAAGGTCGGGGTTTTGCTCCGAGCCTGACAATGCGAATTCTTTTTTGATGATCTTTTGCGTGAGGATGAACCAGGAATGATCGTAGCCTGTATGCATCAGGTGCTGCAGTGTGCCGAGTGTATCGAAACCGGGATACAGCGGGCCGGGCAGGCGGTTGCCTTTCGCGTCGAGCCAGAGGGAGGAAGGGCCGGGTAATATCCTGATGCCGTGGTTCTGCCAGACAGGCGCCCAGTTCCTGATGCCTTCCGTGTAATGCCACATCCTGTCGGGATTGATGATGCGGGCGCCGGAAGACTGTGCTGCGGCCAGCATGCGCCCGTCTACATAATGCGGCACACCGCTGAGCATATGCTGCGGCGGCGGGCCCAGCCGTTCCGGCCAGTTTTTCCTCACCAGGTCATGATTGGCGCCGATGCCGCCGGAAGTGATCACCACCGTGGAGGATGCAATATTAAAATCGCCGGTGATGGTATCAGGACTGCGCTCTCCCCTTTTCACTTCCGAAGGTGCAAGCACTACGCCGCGCACGCCTTTCACCATGCCGTTCTCCACGACCAGTTCCGTCACGCGGTGGCGGAACTTCAACTGCACCATGCCTTTATCCGCCGCCGCTTTCACACGCGCTGCAAAGGGCTCCATCACACCGGGACCAGTACCCCATGTAACATGGAACCGCGGCACGGAATTACCATGCCCGATGGCCCCATATCCGCCGCGTTCAGCCCAGCCCACTACAGGAAAGAACCGGAGGCCGTGCTGTTTCAGCCAGCTGTATTTTTCACCCGCTGCAAAATGTACATATGCTTCGGCCCATTTGCGGGGCCAATAATCCTCTTCCCGGTCGAAGGCCGCGGTGCCCATCCAGTCCTGCATGGCCAGCTCCAGGCTGTCTTTGATGCCCATCCGCCGCTGCAAAGGCGAATCCACGAGAAACAACCCGCCCAGCGACCAGAAGGCCTGCCCGCCGAGGCTTTGTTCCCCTTCCTGTTCCAGCAGTATCACTTTAACGCCGTTTTCCGCCAGCTCTTTGGCCGCAACAAGACCGGAAAGGCCTCCGCCGATGATGATAACGTCTGTGCCTGATTTCATCGTTAGAAGTATTGTTACTGAATATCGGATTTTTTTGGGGGAAGGGAAAGAGAATACCCGCATAAAAAAGAGCCGCTTCTTAAAAGCAGCTCTTTTCTTTTATGAATAACAACGTCCATCATTCCACCGTCGCCAGCAGCTGCGCGATGTTCGTGTAGAACGGCCGCACGCTCTGCCAGTATCCTATCCCGATCACGTCGAAATGATCGTAGCCGCTGTATATGCCGATGTGGTTCCATACGCCTTTCTCCAGGGGCTGCGTGGCGTCGTATTCTTTGAGGATGCTGCCTTCAGGGCCGCTCATGCCGTACACGTTGGCGGCGCCATCGTTGGGCCACCATTTGGCGTCTATCACTACATTGCCGGAATTGCGCGTGTAGTTGCCGAGGCCCATCAGCAAAGGCACAGGATATGCAATGGGTATCACCAGGGGGAACATATCCAGGCGGGGATATTCCCATCCTGTGATCAGCCCGCGCAGCGAGGCTTTCGTTGAAATGGAAAAATAATATACGTTCTTCGAATCAGGTTCCGCCGCGCGGCGCTCCAGCGCCGCTTCGGGTGTTACATCATGACCGGAATAATCATCCGTTTGCCAGATGCCGCTTTGCTCCACCCGCTGGGCATAGGCCAGCCAGCTTTCACCAGGCTCCTGCTCAAGCCCCCATTGTTCAAGACTGAAATCATAGATCTTGTCTACACCCGGTATAATGCCCGCCAGCGCTGCAGCCGACGTGATCAGCCGGCGCACGAACGGGATGTAGCCGTCTTCGAGGATGTATGCCAGCGTTGCGCCATTGTGCGGCGTACTGATAGTGGTAACGGATTTCACCCATCCGGTCTTATCGCCGTTGAAAATGGCTGCATGCCCGGGGTCCTGCCGTTCCTGTGCATCGCCCTGTTCCAGCAGGGTGACCAGCTTGCGCACCGTGAGGCCGCCCATGCTGTGGCCCAGCAGGTGCACGGGATGATCGGCGTCCCATTCAGGATAAATACCGGGATAATAACGGCCCTTCAATTGTGTGTGGCCCGCCTTGCTGCTGTGGAATTTTCCGTAGTCCACCTCCCCGCCTTTGATGTAATAATACAGTTCCACCGCACGGTCCCAGTTGCTGCTGAGCGGCCCTACCTTGGCGGCAAATGCGGGGTAACCACTTTCGGTGAGGAACTTTGGGATATTGTCCCAGCCGCCCCAGTAGCGGTATTGGTCCATCATATCACCCGGACTGATACCGCCGAAGCCATGCACCATGATCACGGGGATGTTGGCCGCGCGGGCGTTTGCATGCCGCCCGCCGGGCGGTAATGGAATGGCCTGGCCGATGGGTGTAACAGGTTCTTCCGCCAGGGCTTCTTTGGCGCCGGGCTGTGGCGCATCCGCGGGGGAGGTTTCTTTTTTACAGGCTGCAGCGAGTAAGAGCATAAGGCTGAGCACGGACAGATAACAATGTTTCATAAGCGAAATTGAAATTCAGGAAAATCGGGCTTCCGGCCCGGGGTTATTGGTCAATCGGTAAATATGCCCATTCAGCCTATGATTCCACGCTAATCATTTGTTAACAGCTAAATTAACAAACAAGACTGTGGGAGTTTATTGATAATGGCCCTACCATTTTTATGCTATTTGGATGACTCCACCATCCATTATACCCCTATCTTTGAATAGTAACCTAACTGTATGCATGTACAGTTTTATTCACGGCAGGATGACCGGTTCCGGGAAACACAGGCCCGGGGCCGGTTCTGCCACACAAACTTATTCAACGGTTGAAGATGCCGGCCCGCCATCGGTCATCTCTGCCGGATGCCGGGCCTTCGCGGCCCGGTTCAATATTGTTGTCAAATGCCGAAAGTATCGCACCAGATCAGCATTCCCGGCCTGGAACTGAACAGGGCCAGTAAAATTCCCGCATACAAACAGGTGTACGGCCTGCTGCGTACCGCCATCCTTGAACGCAGGCTGCAACCCGGGCAAAGGCTGCCATCCAGCAGACTGCTGGCGGAAAGCATGGGGCTTAGCCGCAATATTATCCTGCTGGCGTATGAACAACTTTCACTGGAAGGTTTTATCACCGGCGCCACGGGCAATGGCAGCTTCGTGGCAGGCACGCTGCCGGATACACGCCCGCGGCTGCCGAAGGAACAGGTGCAGGCTGAAGAAAACGTGCCGCAAAACGATGTCAGGTTTCAATACCCTGTGAGTGACCGCTTTATGCAGAGAGAAAGCGAGCCCGCCACCATCAAGCCTTTCCAGAACCCCGAGCCTGCAATGGATCATTTCCCCTACCGCGTTTGGGCCAAATGCGCTTACCGGATCTTCAGGAACCTGGAATTTGAACCGCTGTACTACCACGATGCCAAAGGTTACCTGCCGCTGCGCACGGCCATTGCAGACTACCTGCGGGTGAACCGCGCCATCCGCTGCAGTGCAGACCAGATCGTGATCACCACCGGCACCCAGCAGGCGCTCAACCTTGCCGCTGCCATGCTGCTGAAGCAGGGCGACCGCTTCTGGATCGAAGACCCCGGTTATGTGAACGCCCGCGCAGTGTTTGAACATGCAGGCGGCAAAGCCTGTCCCGTGCCTTTGAACCCGGATGGCCTGGATGTGGATCATGCGATCAGGAAACATCCGAATGCATCCCTCTGCTACATCACGCCCTCCCATCAATTCCCCGTGGGCGGCACTTTGAGCATCACCAAACGGCTGAAGCTGCTGGAATGGGCCGCCAGGAAAAAGATGTGGATCATCGAAGACGACTACGACAGCGAATTCCAGTACGGCTCTAATCCCGTACCGGCGTTGCAGGGGCTGGACCCGCACAAACGGGTGATCTACCTCGGCACTTTCAGCAAGGTATTGTTCCCCGGCCTCCGCATCGGCTACATCATTTTGCCCGACAGGGAAATGGCGGATGCCTTCGGGTATGCGAAAGCGTTTGCTGACCGGCAGAACGGCATCACGGATCAACTGATATTGCACGAGTTCATCCGGGGCGATCATTTCACCATCCACATCCGCAGGATGCGGCAATTGTATAAAAAACGGCAGGAAATATTACTGGAATTGATCCAGCGGCTGGGAGAAGGATTGCTGCGCGTAGAAAAACAATCCGGCGGCATGCACCTGCTGGCCTGGCTGCCGCAGGAAATGAACGACCAGGAAGTGGCTGACATGCTGCGGCTGCACGGGATATATGCGGTACCGTTATCGGGCTATGTGCTCCGGCATAAACAGCCACCAGCGCTGATCCTGGGTTATACGGCCTTTAATGAAAAATTACTGGCGCAGGGCGTGCGCGCCATGTTGCAGCTGATCAGGGAGCAAGCCAGCCTTCTTTCCTGATCTCGTAAATAAAATTCGGCCGCACCGGTTCTCCGTAATAAGCTACTTCAAACTCACCCGTCCTCACCGCGCCCAGTTTTTCTATCGCTTTCTGTGAACGGAAATTACTGGCCCCAATGTGAAACACGACCGTATCCACATACTTAAACGCATGCGCCAGCATCAGCGCTTTCATGGCGGGATTAAAACCTTTGCCCCAATATTTGCGCCCTACGAAAGTATACCCTACCGCAACGCTTTTCTTCTTATCATCCAGCTCGTAATACCGCGAGCTGCCCGCTATTTCGCCGGTGCTTTTGTCCAGCACAAGGTAAGCGCCGCGCGACGCCATCGCGCCTTCAAAAAATACTTTGAATACTTCGCGTTCATAACGGTTCCGGTTGGGATGCTGCTCCCATACCAAAGGGTCGGAGGCCACCGCGTAAAGGCCTTCGAAATGCGATTCTTCCAGTGGAATGAGCTTTACCAGGTCATTTTCCAGCACTGCCTGTAGATTCATGTCTGCCATATTTCAAATCTACCGGTTTTGACCGTTTTTGCCGAAATCCATTTCCATCAATTCTGATAGTACCATTAAAAAAAGAGACAACCGCATTGGCTGTCTCTTCATGGATATCAGTTTGCAACAGACTACACTTTGTAGTACTGCTCCCATCCTTTGCGCGGGGGCGGCCCAATGAGGAGTTCGTTTGCGCGTTTGTTGTTGGTGATCACTTTTTTCTGCCGGTCGAAGGCGAGCTTTTCGCCGGTCCACTGCGCCAGTACGCCGAGGCAGAACACCTGGCTCAAAGGCCCTGCAACAGCGAATGGAGAGCGGGTCTGCTCTTCGCCTTTGCAGGCTTTCAGGAAGTTGGCGAAGTGGTTGGACGGGCTTTTGGGTACTTCCGGCAGTTTGGCGGCCATTTCTTTTGCTTTCTCTTCGGGGATGATGGAAAGCGTGCTGCCGTGCGAGCCGCCTTTAAAGGTCAGGTCTTTGCCGTAAATGATCTTGCCGGGGTTGAGCTTCGCCGGTTTGATGGCGCCGTTGCTCGGCGGCGGGATGTTCGGGTCGAGGCCTGAAACGCCGTAACCGGCGGGGATCGGCGGGAGGTTATCCAGCCCGTCGTACCATTTCACTTCCACCGCAGGCATATTTTTGCGCTCGGGGAATTTGAAGCTGAGCGTGGTGCTCATCGGGTAAAAGAAATTGTTATGCCCTTCGAGCTTCAGCGGGGCCACTTCGTAGGGCAAGCCCAGGTCCAGGAATTGGTGGGCGGTGTCCAGGATATGCGCGCCCCAGTCGCCGAGAGCGCCCATGCCGAAATCGAACCAGCAGCGCCATTGGCCGTTCACGAAATCTTTATTGTAAGTATGCCCCTGCGTGGCCATCTGCCAGACGTCCCAGTCCAGCGTAGATGGAACGGATTCGGCTGCGGGGAAGGAAGATATCTTCGGGTCCCAGCCATGCCAGCGGCGCGGGGAGTTCATGTGCGCGTCTATGCGGGTCACATCTTTGATGATACCGGCGTCCACCCATGTTTTGAACTGGAAGTAGTTGGCTTCGGAATGGCCCTGGTTGCCCATTTGGGTCACCACTTTGGGATATTTCTTCGCCGCTTTCATCATCAGTTCCACTTCGTTGAAAGTGCGGGCCATCGGTTTTTCGCAATACACGTGTTTGCCGAGGCTCATGGCCATCATGGTGATGGGGAAGTGCGAGAAGTCAGGCACTCCGACGGTTACCGCGTCTATCTGGCTGCCCATTTTGTCGAACATCTGCCTGAAGTCCTGGAAACGCGGCACGTCGGGGAATTGTTTGAGTATCTTCTGGGTGTGGGGAGCGCCCATGTCCACATCGCAGAATGCGACGAAATTGGCAAGACCTGTTTTGGCAAATTCTGCGGTGATCTCTGCGCCGCGGTTACCGATGCCGATGCAGGCCAGGTTTACTTTGTCATTGGGCCCGATCCTGCGGGGGCCTCGCTGCCCGGCCATCAGGATGCCCGGCGTGGCGGCCGCTGCGGAAGCCAGCATGGCCTGTTTGAGGAACGATCTCCTCGAGTATTCGTTGTTCATCTGGATGGAATTTTAAAATGAGGATTCCAAAGTATAAAAAATAAAATTCCGGGGGAAAGAATTTTACACTGGTGGCCGGGTAAAAAAAAGGTTACCCCTTGCGGAGTAACCCTTGCTCTAAAGGCCGGCAAAATTTATTCAGATAATTTGGTAGCTGTTTCGCCTTCCAGTTCCGCGATGGTGGTCTGTTTGGTCATCTCGAAATTGTTCTGCGACCTTGCTTTCATCCACCTGCCGAGCGCTACGTTGTATTCGCCGCCCAGCATGTACCAATAGCCAACGTCTGCCGTGTTGTACACAAGACTGAGCGTGTTGGAGCCTGCGCGGTAGTAAGGCTGGTTTTCCAGTGTGATGGGATTTTTAATATCGTAATAATCGGTGTTGGCGATCTTATAACCTTTTGCGGGAGGCCCTTCCGTCCAAAGACTGCCGCCGGTGCCGATAAAGATCACGTCTACCGGGCGGGAATCCACTGTTACGTTAGTGCCTTCAAATACCGCCACGCCGGAAGCATTGCCGCTGTTGGCCATCAGGCCGCCGGTCTTGGTCCCGAAGCCGTCGCCGTCCTGGTTCACGTAGTTGAAATACCTGATCCAGTTGGAAGAAGAAATATTCGTAGAGCCGGAACCGTTAATAAGCCTTCCGGCGCCGCCTACATAGAAGTAAGTCCCTTTGTTGGCCTTGCCGCTGGTGAGGTTGAATTTAAATGTACGCATATTACCGGTGGCCCAGCCTTGGGTGGGGAAGCCTGTCGGCGTAGAGGTGCCTGCGTTGTTGGTGGTCACTACAGAGTAAGGCGTAACGGCGAAATCAATGTCGCGGGTGGCCATAAACTGGATGTATTCGTAGTTGCCGTCGCCGCCTTTGATGTCTGTTGCCATGCCCGTGATGATGATGGGCGTCACGTTGATCTCGGAGCTGAGCACTACCACATCGTCCGGCGTGCGGAGGTGGAATTGCGGGGCCACTGAATCTTCCCTTATCTGTTTGTTGAAAGGAATACCGTAGAAGTTGGCCAGCACCGGCGCGGTCACGTCCGCGATGGGGCTGGTTGTTTCCGTATGCAGGGTGATATTGCCGAAGCCGTCGTTGAGCAGCTTATCGCCGCCCAGTTTGTCTTCAGGCTGCGGCAGCGGGTTGAAGCCGCCTTTTACGATCACTACCAGCGAGCTTTCATAGTTGTCCGGGGTCTTCATCATTTTATCCACCGGCACGCGGTTCACCGCAATAGGCACGTTGGACGCCACTTTCACGACATCGCTGCCGGAAACGCCGGTCACCTGCAGGATGCCGTTCTTTTTTGTCAGCGTATGGCCTTCTACTTTCACGATAACGGAATCGCCGGGAACGTATTTGGCGGCATCGGCGCCGAGCGCGATGGAAATACCGCGGAGGCCGATGCGGCGGGCATCCTGGATGCAGAGCATACCGGCGGGCAGGTTGCCGGCAGAGTGGTCTGATACCACCACGCCAGTCAGCTTGTCGGAGCCGAACATCTTTTCTTTGGTGAGCTGAACATCCTGGCCTTTATACAGGTTCCTGAGATCGTACATCGAAAAGTACGGGCTGATCTGCGCGCCGGGATAGTTATCGTCCGCGCAGCCCCAGAGGCAGGCCAGTGACAGCAAGAGGAAAGAATATATGATTGAATTTTTCATTGTACTTTTTTTAGTGCTTAACATTTGCATAAGTTCAACAATACACGCTTACGGCCGCTGCCACCATACCTGTGTGGAGATCGCATCGGGTCCCTGGGCTGCTACAGCCAGCTTGTAATTGGTGGGATTGGTGGATTGCACGTATACAGGATAGGTCATCCTTGCGGGCATCACGCCGTTGTTCCGCAGGCCTGCGCCTTTGGGAAGCACCGGGTGGCCGGTACGGCGGTATTCGAACCACTGCTGCATGTCCACTAAAAAGAGCGCGTAATATTTTTGCAGGTGGATCGCTTCCATTTTCTGATCGAGGGTGCCGGCATCATTCCACTGAATGTCTGCTGCGATGAGATAATCGGCAACAGGCACGGTGGTCCAGGCGGGTACCCAGTACTGGATGCCGGCCAGTACGCCGTTGTTGTATTCAGTTTCGGCGCTGCCGGTGGAGATATAACCTTTCACGATACATTCAGCTTTGATGAATTTTATTTCCGCATAAGGGAATATCAGACCGGTCATCGGGTCATTCATCAGCGTGGCTGCACCCGTGGTGGAATAGAAGTAAGATTTCTTAATGGGGTTCTCTCCTACCGCGTAGCCGCTGGGGATGCCCGCGAAAACACCCTGGTAGGCCGCAATGCGGAACCTGTTCACGGTGCCTCCGCCCCATGTCGGGATGTCTATGCGGGGGTCGTTCCATGCCTGGAGGTGATCGATAAAGAAGCTCGCAACACCCGGCGCGGTGAAGTCCTGCGCGCGCACGCTCATCAGCGGGGACACGTAAGGACCTGCGCCGGTCCATTTCAGCACGGTGGATTCATTCACGTTCGCAATGAGCGGATAGGTGCTGGTCTTTGTTTCCAATATCTCTTTGATCTTGGCCTGTGCCTGTGCTCCCACGTCTGTTTTATGTGCCACTCTCAGCAGCAGGCGCAGGTAGAGCGAGTTGCCGAATTTGCGCCACAACGCTGCATTACCGTTATACACGGGATCAGCGGAGGTTTGAATGAGGTTGATGGCGCCGGTGAGAGTGGTATTGGCCTCTTCCAGCCTTTTGAAAATATCCAGGTAAATATCTTTCTGCCTGTCAAACGCCGGTTCATAGATACCTTCTTCTTTAGCCAGGTTGGACTTGAAGTAAGGTATATCGCCGTAAGTGTCTGTAAGAACGGAATAGATCCATGACTGGCAGATGTGGGAGATGGCTTTATAGGTCATGCTGTCCTTATCGTTGCCGGCATATTTGTAAACGTCCTTGAAGTTGGTCAGCTCGGTATACAGGCCGTTGTAGAGATAATCCGCCCAGTTGGAACGGAAATCGTACCTGAACACCTTGCCTTCGGCGTCACTCTGCTCTACGGTCACCTGCATCAGCTCGTTGTTGAAGTTGCGGTTGCGGAGCTGCATGTAGGTCATGGTACTTACCAGCGCGGGCGGCAGCAATTGCTGCGGCAAGGCGGTAGGACTGGCGTTCGGGTCGGTATTCGTTTCTTCAAAGTCTTTGGTGCAGGAGGTAGCAATTAAGCTGATCAGCGCTGCAACCATCGATAGTTTATATATGATTCGCTTCATTTTTATTCGGATTAAAATGCAACAAGTAAGTTAAAGCCAATGGTGCGGGTAGACGGGAACTGGCCGGTCTCAAAGCCCTGCACGATATCCGTTCCGGCAAGCGTACCGAATTCAGGATCGAACATCGGCCAGTCTGACCAGATGAACAGGTTACGGCCGTATATGCCTACGGTTGCCCTCTGCAGGCCCAGCCTTTTCAGCGTGCGTGCTTTAAGACTATAATCGAGGCGGGCTTCGCGGAATTTGATGAAGTCTGTGCTGAAAGTGCTGCCCTCAGCATTGTCTGCACCGTAGTGTGAGCGGTAATATTCGTCGATGTCTTTAGCGATCACGTCATTGGTCCTGTATTTACCGTCGGAGCCCATTACCACGCCGTTGCCGATAATGCCGTTGTAGCGGCCGGGCAGCGTTTTGGTGAGCTTGCCCTGTTCTGCCATCTTATAATGCATCAGCGAGTGGGCTACGGCGCCGTATTGCCCGTCGAACTGTATGCTCAGGCGGAATTGTTTGTATTCGAATTCATTGGTAAAGCCCAGCTTCCATTTTGGAATGGTATTGCCGAGGTACTTCACATCCTGGGAGATCAGCGCGAAACCGGTTTGCGGATCGTACACAACCTGTCCGTCAGGGGCGCGTACATAGCCTCTTCCATAAAGGTCGCCCATGCTGCCGCCTACGTTGGCAACGATCTGGCCACCGCCTACAGGTCCTGTCCTTATCACCACGGAGCTGTCCAGCAGTTCTTCAACCCTGTTCTTATTGGCAGAGAATGTTACCGTAGTGTTCCATTTAAAACCGCTGCGGGAAGAAACGGGTGTGCCGTTCAGCGCTACTTCAATACCCCTGTTGCTTACCTCGCCTGCGTTGATGAGTATCTGGCTGAAGCCGGAAGCCCTGTCTACAATACGTTTAAGGTGCTGGTCTTTGGTGTTGCCGATATATGCCGCCACATCAAAGCCAAAACGGTTCTTGAACATTTTCGCTGCCGCGCCTACTTCGTAAGAGTTGGTCCTGAGCGGTTTCAGGTCAGGATTAGCCAGCAGGGCAGGGTTCTCCAGGCCTCCATTGTAAAGGCTGCCCGCCGGTGTATAGTTATACGCGGTGAGGTAAGCGACTGTACCGCCGCTACCTACGCTGGCTGCGGAGAATCTCAGTTTCGCATAGTCAAAGATTGACGGAAGTTTCGTTACCTCAGACAGCACAAAGCTGGCGTTGGCAGAACCATAGAGGAAACCGGCATCGTCTGAACGGAGCGGGGTGGCCAGCGTGCTGGTATAGTCCTGGCGGCCGGTGAAGTCTACGAACAGGTAATCTTTATATCCGAAAGCCAGCATACCGTACCAGCTGTTGATGCTGTATTTGCTTTTGTTAGGCATGGTCACCAGCGGGCCTGCGGCATTCGCGAAGGTGTAAATGCCCGGCTGGGTAAGCGAATCCGCGCGTGTTTCGTCTTTGTTATAATTGTTCCTGAGTATGCTTCCGCCTATTGTACCGGAGATATCGAAATCGCTGCCGATCTTTTTGCCATAACGCAGCAGGAAGTCGGTGCTGGATTCCATCCCGAAGATGTTCTGCGCGCGGTAGCTGCCTTTGGTGAGCTTGGAACCCGCATCGTACGGGCGTTTCTGGGCGCGTTGCTCGTAACCGAGGTCCACGGAGGTCCTTACCATCAGGTTCAGCTCCTTGGTGAAATTATAAGTAGCTGATACGTTGCCGGTCACGCTATGGCGGTTGGATTCGTTGATGAATTCATAAGCCACGGCATAAGGGTTCTCAGGGAATGAGCTGTACGGGAATTTGATCCTTCTGCCTTCCTCGCCCGTCTGCCAGTAGTCGCGCAGCCAGTCCAGGTCTGCATTGGGCTGCCAGAAAATGTACCAGTACATTACGGACTGGTTGCCATAACCTGCGCCGGGCAGGTTGTCGCTGGACTTGTTGGTATAGTTCACCTTGGCGGTGATCTGCAGCTTGTCGTTCACTTTTGAGTTTACGGACAGTGCTACGGTATTGCGGCCATAACCCGTGTTGGGCATGATCCAGCTGTTGCTCACATTGGTAACGGAGAAGCGGGCGGAAGTTTTGTCCGTACCGCCATCAACGCTGATGGAGTTGGTATATGTTTCGCCGGGGCGGAAATATTCATTCACTTTGTTCACATAAGGCACCCAGGGCGTTCTTTCCTTGCCGGTGTTCTGCAATTTGGGATCGTACTGGAAAAAGCGCTGGCCGTCGAAGCGGGGGCCGTAAGCGGAGCTGGTGCCGCTGGTGCTGGCGCCGTCTGCTGTAGTGCCGTAGGAATAATATGCCATACCGTCGAGGCCCTGGCCGTATTCGAACTGCAGGTCGGGCCAGCGGTTCACGTATTCGCGGCTGGCGTTGGAATTGATTGTTACACCCAGGCCTTTCTTTTTGCTGCTGCCTGATTTGGTGGTGATGATCAATGCGCCGCCCGCGCCGCGCTGGCCATATAATGCGGCGGCACCGGGACCTTTCAGCACGGTGATGGTCTCAATATCTTCGGGGTTGATGTCGTTCAGGCCGCTGCCGTAGTCGGCCGGCATATTGTCGCTGCCGGTACCGTATACGGTTTCGCCGGCTACCGCGGTACGGGCGCCGCTGGAGTTGTTGATCACCACGCCGTCTACTACCACCAAAGCTTCGGTGGTACCGGTCAGGTTGCTTTCGCCGCGCAGCACGATCCTGTTGGAACCGGTGGGGCCGCTGCCGGAGCGGATCAGGTTGAGGCCTGC
Organism: Chitinophaga sp. YIM B06452; assembly: GCF_039655965.1. Taxonomy (NCBI): domain Bacteria; kingdom Pseudomonadati; phylum Bacteroidota; class Chitinophagia; order Chitinophagales; family Chitinophagaceae; genus Chitinophaga; species Chitinophaga sp. YIM B06452. Next base: position 886,640 of record NZ_JAWLKY010000002.1, read on the forward strand.
TACTTTACCGGAAAGCGCGTCCGTCCAGTTGTTGGAGATCGCGTCGGTGAGCTGCTCATTTTTTACGACGGTGGCTGAATAACCCAGCGCCTTTTCTTCGCGTTTGATGCCGAGGGAGGTTACGATCACCTCGTCAAGGCTTTTGGGATCGGGCAGCAGCTGCACGTCCAGGCGGCTGGTTTTGTTGACGGAAAACTCACGGGGAAGGAAGCCGATAAAAGAAAATACGAGCGTGTTGGAACCGGAAAGCGCCAGGGTGTAAGTACCGTCCGGGTTGGTTACTGTGCCTTTGTTGCCGGTTTTTGTTTTGATGTTCACCCCTACCAGTGCTTCTCCTTTTTCGTCTGTCACCCTGCCGGTCAGTACAATGTTGGAGTCTGCCCGGTAAGCGGCGGGGGCCGCATATTCCGTTGTTTTGGCTTCCGGAAATGAAGCGCCAGGATGGATGTCAGCCTTACCAAATGCAATGCTACTGGCAAACAATTGCAGGCCGGAGATAAGTAGGAAAAAATGTTTCATTCAACAAAGTTTTGTAAGTAATTATAACCCCGTTATAACAGATAGAAAAGACCTCTACGACTGCTCAGCTTTAAAAAACGTTTTCAGATTTCAGTTACTGTTCAAGGCGCAAAGGTATATGCCCCGTTTTAAAGTCAATGTTAAGTGATTATTAAGTCCGGGCAACTCCGCAGGGGTGCGGGAAAATGGAAGAAAGGAACAGGAATCCGGCTCCTGTGGCCTATTTAAGGCAAAGCGGCGTATTACATTCATAGCGTTACCGATTTTGGTCCGTTACTTTAAAAGGAGCTGATTTGCTGATACAGAATTAAAGGCGGCTGCGGCTGGCAGCGCAGCCAGGCTACATACGTGAAATTTTAAAACCTCCCTGTCTCATTTACCGGGGAACACCTGGAAATCCTTTCTAATGATGCATTACACCCTGTTTTAGGGCTGGTTGTTCGTGGAACTCATCTTCATCGGCTTCCATTTCGCCAAGGGACAATGCTAAAGTAGAGAAAAAACGAAATTAAACAAAATTAAAATAAAAATAATTATTCAAAACACGATATGAAATATAGCGAAAGAAAAAGCTTTCATAAATGAAATAATCATGATACAAAGGGAAAGAGACCGCCAGGAATGAAAATGGGCGCAAAACTATCCCAACAGCATTGCCCGTGGCACAATTTGTGAGCCCATATCCCAGGAAACCTATTGCTCACCTAAATGATTGTGCCATGGCAAGAAGAACTATCGGCAGCAGCGGCCTGGAACAAGGCGGGCCTAACCTTGGGAACGATTACAGCAGGAGTATCACCCGCGAAGTAACGGCAGATGATACGCAGAAGATCGTAGTACCCAGGAAGAACAAGAAACCTGCCCGCCAAACCTCCGCTGGTAAAGCCGCCGCAGGCAAAACTGTAAAAAGGACGGGGCGATAGCCCTCCCTTATAAACATCGCAAACCCAAAGCGCCCTTCACAGGGCGCTTTTTATAACGAAATAAAAAAAGCCCGCCAACAGCAATAGATGTGGCGCCGGCTTTTATAAATTCATTGGACATGAAACTAGCCAAGATACTGGAAAGCGGCCTCACAGGCGCGGCCACGCTCACTTTGCTCCAGGAAACCATCGACCAGATAGATACAGATGCGCCGCGTACCCATTTGCTCCACAAAAAGGGTATTATCCGGGATATTAAAAAAGGCATCCGTAAAAAAGGTTTCGGCGCGGTGAAAATGTACGTGAAGGTAGCCGGCGAACTGCTGGGCATGGCCGGTTATATGGGCCTGGCGGGCATCGGCAAAAAGAAGAACGCCGTGCTGCGCGGCGGATTGCTGGGCGCACTGGCCGGCGGCGCCGCCGCATTCATGCAGGACGCGACTGAGGAAGACCCCGCAAACCCAATGGCAGTATGGCGGAAACGGGCCATCACACTGGCTTTGTACATCATCGGCGGACTAATGGCGGGAAAAGCAGTGCAATATTTCAACAAAAAGAAAAAGAAGTAATATCTTCAGGCCATGTCTAAACTTAGTGTGAACATACCGCACAGCCTCTCAACAGATGAGGCCCAGCAACGGATACAGCAACTGCTGACCAACCTGAAGGAACAGCAGGCGGATAAAATTTCGGATGTAAAGGAAACCTGGGAAGGGAATAATGCCACCTTCAGCTTCTCCATTAAGGGGTTCGACATATCCGGCGGCATACAGGTGAAACCTGAAAGCGTGGATATCGAAGGCGACCTGCCTTTTGCCCTTTCCTTTTTCAAAGGCATGATAGCAGACCTGATCAGCAATAAAGCGAAAGAGCTGCTGGCTTAAGGCCGGGCGCGGATGTATTCGAACCGGACCGTGGTTTCGGTGTAGTCTTTCGTGTAGGTCCCGGCTATCAGCCCGTTCCCGTCGTAGGTGATCTCCCCGCGGTAGCCGGCATTCTCAGGGCTTTGGCCTTTATAGATCCAGTTATTGCGGTCAGGCAGCGGGAAAGGCTCCCCTCTTACCGGCAGGTTGAAAATGAGATGGCCCTGCGGCAGGTTCCAGGTAAGCTCAATATTCTTCTTATCGTCATACACGGCATACCCGACAGGATGATCCACTTCCCCGGGGCTAAACCAGTATGCCGCGTTGCCGTTGCGGTACACGTAATGGACGGTATCCGTTTTCCAGGGCTGGAACCAGCCGCTGTGGATGCGCAGGCACAGCGTATCGCCGTACACATATTCGTTCTTCGTGAGCTGGAAAGTATCCACGTGCATGGGGTTCGGGTTGAAGTAGGAATTGTGCCGGTGAATCCGCGTTTCGTTGCCCCGGTAAAAGAATTCGCTCTTTTCAATGATCTTATTGTAATGCAGGTCGAACTTCTCGAAGCGGACCACCCTGCGCTGGCTGTCGTAATACAGCGTGTCCCGCTGGTCCAGCCGGAGATCGTTCGTGTCGTTGGAAGTGAAATTGTTCGAATATCTCCGCCGGCTCACGGGTTTGCGCTGATCGTTATACGCCCATTCATCTACATACTTCGTATAAGTGGTGATCTGACCTTCTTCATCCGAAGCAAAAACATCCAGCTGTGTGGCGCGTTTCATCAGGAAATCAGATTGTTCGCCGGGAGGAAAAGGCGGATGCGGGTCTTTGATGCACCCGGCAAGCAGCACCGGGATGATGGCGAGGTAAAGCAGCGTTTTCATAAAGAAGGGTCAGGGGTGGTTAATGTCCTTATCCTGAATGTAATGGTTATCCGCGTGCCGGGGAATTACTGGAAATAGTAGTTTTTTATACAATTAGAAGTCGCAACACGGTTTTGATCCGGCAAAATAATATTGCTGTTGGCGGTATTTTCACTATCTTTTAGTCCGATATGAAAAGTAGTGTTGTCACTATCAAGGATATAGCTGAAAAACTTAAAGTGTCGCCCTCTACCGTATCCCGTGCATTAGGCAATCACCCGCGCATTGGCCTGAAAATGCGGATGCAGGTGCAGGCGCTCGCCCGCGAAATGGGTTACGAGCCCAATTCACAGGCCATTTCATTTAAGCAGAAAAGGACCTCCATCATCGGTGTTATTCTTCCTTTTATACGGGAAGATTTTTTCTCCTCCGCCATCAGCGCCATCGAAATGGCCGCCATCGCACAGGATTATACTATTCTCTTCGGGCAAAGCCTCGACGATCCTGAACAGGAAAAAAAGATCGTGGCCGCGATGAAAAAGCAGCGGGTAGACGGCCTGATCATCTCCCTCAGCAAATACACCGTTAATTACGATCACCTGCAATCGCTCCATAAATATGGCATACCGGTCGTGTATTTCGACAGGGTGCCGCCGTTCAAGGCCGCGCATAAAGTGTTCTGCAATATGCACCGCGGCACGGTGCAGATGGTGAACTGGCTGCTGGCCGCCAAACACAGGCGCATAGCGCTGATCAACGGGCCGGACAGCCTGCCCGCCAGCAAGGAACGGCTTACGGGTTACATGGAGGCGCTTTCCAAAAAACAGATCAAGGTGGATATGCAGCTGGTGGAAACAACGGATCTTTCCACGGAGCAAACTTCCGAAGCCATGGCGAGGTTGCTCAGGCTGAAAAAGCCGCCCACGGCCATTATCAGCTTCAATGATTATGTGCATATGGATGCCGCGCGTTATGCGCTGCAGCACGGTGTGAAAGTGAACGAGGACATTATTTTCGCGAGTTATGCCAATCTTCCCGTAACAAGTTACATTGCCTTCCCTCCTGCCGCATCGCTGGAACAATTCCCTTTCAGGCAGGGTGAAAAGGCCATGGAACTGATCATCCGCGCTATGCACGAAGAGCAGTCCGATGACTTTTACACAGAAGAGATCCTCCCCGAACTCGTGTTCAGTACAAACAAGTAATGGCTGGTGGTATCGGGGAGCAGGATAGTCAGGTTGGATCAATAAAGAGTAGCAAATAACGGGTTTGCGGTGCTTATTTTAAAGAGTAGCAAATAACAGGTAACGCAGTGGCAGCGCGCCACTACCGGCTAATCGCGTATACAGGTGAATAATTCTTCCGACAGTTTTTTTTACTTTATAGTTGTGCTAATCTATTGTGCTATCAAGGATATCGCTGGTTGACAATTCAAATATAAGGCAGGAATCAATCCAAAAAATGCGCAATCGTTTGTGCAAATTGTGCACTATTGCTCGGGTGGCGGCGAAGGTGTGAAACGGATCATGCCAAATGCCTGCGCGAACCCGAACTGCCGGTAAAATATTTCCAGTCCTTCGCCGGTGTACAGCCCCACCAGGGCATTATGGGCCGCGCTGTTCTCCAGCCAGCCGGTGATGCCCTGCATCAGCGCGGTACCTACCCGTTTGCCCTGCCAGTCTTTCCGCACCATCACGTCTTTCACGTAATAAAATGTCTGGTCGTCGCCCAGCAGCAATGCGCAGCCGATGGTTTCGCCGCTTTGCGCATCTTCCGCTACGACGGCATGCAGCGCGGCAGCCAATACCTGCTCCACTTTATGATCGTCCGGCGAAGCGGTCCAGCCCACGGAGGTTTGCAGGCTCCTGTATTCCTCTTTCGAAGGTTTTCTCGCGATGATGCGCACGGATGGAGAAAGAACAGCATGATTTTTTTCTCTCTCGGTAACAGGCGTCGCGAAAGTGATGTAGTACCCGTTCAGTTCCCGGACGGTATAATCTCTCAGCCCCCAGGGCTGATTGGCGAGGGAGGAAACGATCTCCACATTCCGTTGCCGGTGCATGGCATACAGCGCTTCTATATGTTTTACACGTATCCAGATGGAATTGCCTCTGGAAGCCGCCGCCAGCTCAGGTTGCAGCGAAAACTGCACGCCCACGCCCTGCCACGATACGCCACCATGCACCGGCGGAGTACCCCAGGTCCACTTTGCGGGAAAGCCCAGCACCTCATGCCAGTAAGCAATACTGGCCGCTACATCTGTAACGGCCAGCACTGTTTCAGCTTGCATGAAAACGGGTTGCAGGTTGTTGTGTTCGTTTTCCATGATCGCTTTTTATGAATGTTTTTACCGGTTATACGGGTATTCATTGACCCACCTGAAACCGCGGCTCAGGAGCCTGAAGGAACGGTGATCGAACTTCCTGAAGCGGTACATCACGGAATCGTTGTTGAGCACGCCCGTCAGGGTGAGGTAAGCGGAATCCGCGGTGTAATGCAGCACGGATTTGCGGGTCGTGTCTTCCCGGCTGAATACCGTGGCTGTTTTCAGGGAAGTATCCACTCTGAAATTAAGATATTTCAGCGAGTCGTTCATCAGCTTCACCTGCGCATTTCTTTCAAACTGTATGATGAGCTGCCGCCAGCGGGTGGTGTCCGTCATCAGCGGCGGGACCGTATCATGATTGCGCACCAATAGCTCGGTATTGTAAATGCCGAACAGCGGCGGTTTTGCACGGTCGTCGCCATACCGCTTCATACCTCCCATGCTGCCTTCTATCTGGGAATACAGGATGAAAATAATAAACAGCGATTTCAGCACCACGGCGGAAACGCGCATCCAGCGCTTATGCACGTAGGTACGGAAGACCTTCGGCTGCACGGGTTTGTTCAGGATGAACAGGTTTGCCAGGCGCTTCACGTCGGGCGCCATCAGGAAGAGCGAAACGAGCAGCAGGAAAGAAGAAAAGAGCTTCACCGGCACATCGAAACAAAAATTAATGGCGACAATATTGACGGTCACGAAGGCGGATAGAACAGCGCCGAGCAAGGTAGTACGGCGGAACAGGAGGAATAGTCCCGCTACAACCTCCGCCCATCCTGTGAATGCGCTGAATGCTTTCGAATATCCTACATACGACCAGGCCAGGCCCATCGGGCTTTTATCGCCGAAAGGCTGCACCAGCTGCGAGAGATAAGGAGAAGGCATCTGCAAATGGAAGATCTTTGCAAACCCGTAAATGAACATCATGTAAGCCACGTAATACCGCAGCCAGACGCGCAGCCAGTGATGGAGGGTATCATAGTTCCTGCGGCGCCGGTCTGCCACCGCCCAGATGAGGGCTGCCAGCGCGGCCAGCACAAGCATGGCACCTGCTTTCACATAATCGAAGGTCGTATCGCCGCTGCCATTGGTGAAAATGGTGATAGGGTCCGGCAGATGCAGGATGTGCGCGCCTGCCCAGGGAATGAACAGCTGCCACAGCTGTTCATATAACTCGCCGGCATAAGGCAGGAAAGTGAGCGGGAACGGGAAAATAAACAGCGCGAAGAAGACAAAAAAGAAACGGAACGCGAGTTTCTCTCCGGCGCTCCACAAGCGGGTGGATGGTAAAGACATAGGGCGTTGATTAGGTTTTTTTGTTGTAGCGTTGGTTGAATATATAGTAAATCGCCCTGATTGCATAACAGATCACATGAATATTGATGAGCGGAAATGCCTGGCAAGCCGGCAACGTGCCAACGCAGAACCTCAAACCGGCCACCACTGCCAGTTTTAACCATGAGCTTTTCAACAAAACAAATTGAGCTTTTGAACAAAATAGCCTGTTCGAATGGGCGCTTACTTTGCAGTAAATAATTCAGGCAATGACACAAATTTGGTTTATTACAGGCAGTTCACGCGGGCTGGGGCGCAGCCTCACCACCGCCGTGCTGGCAGCAGGCCACAAAGTGGCCGCCACCGCCAGGAACCCGGAACAGTTGAAAGATCTCGAAACGCAATACCCCGGCCAGGTGCTTCCCCTCCGGCTCGACGTAACCGACCGCCAGCAGGTACACAGCGCGGTGGCCGGTGCGGTAGCCCATTTCGGGAAAATAGATGTGGTGGTGAATAACGCAGGTTTTGGTATCACCGGCGCAACGGAAGGTTATACAACCGAACAGGTGCGCAGTCAATTGGAAACAAACCTCTACGGCCCCATTGAAGTGACCCGCGCCGCATTACCGTACCTGCGCAAACAGGGTCACGGCCGCATTCTCCAGATCAGCTCCATCGGCGGGCGCATCGGCAACGCCGGCCTCGGCATTTACCAGGCCGCCAAGTTCGGGCTGGCGGGGTTCTCTGAAGCCCTGGCCAAAGAAGTAGCCCCATTGGGCATCAGGGTTACAAGCGTGGAGCCGGGCGGGTTCCGGACAGACTGGGCCGGCGATTCCATGAGCTTCGCCCCGAAAGTGGAAGGCTACGAAAACTCCATCGGCGTGATCGAGGACATTTTAACCAGCGGCAAGTTCATTCCCATGGGCGATCCCGCCAAAGCAGCGCAGGTGCTCATCACCCTGGCCGCACACCCTAATCCCCCGGTGCACCTGGTGCTGGGCAGCGAAGCCGTAGCCATGCTGGAACAGGCCAACGCCGCCCGCGACGCGGAACTGGCGGAATGGAAGCCCGTCAGCATCAGTACGGACGCAGATGATGCCGGCAACTTCTTCGAATCTGAGGTTTCCAAACTGATCTCGGAAGCCAAAGGAATTTAATTCTCCTTTTCACCGGAACAGCATTGTTGCATAGATTTGTACAACAATGCTGTTCTGCATTTAAACCGATGATCGCATGGAAAAAAATGTGAGGCCGGGTATTTTATATTCCTGCTATTCCCACGTAAGCCGGGAAGGAGAACAATTTATACCGGAGCATTATTTCAGCTACCTGCTGGCCGGCAGCATGGAGATATTTGCCGGCGGCAGGCAGTATACATTCAAAGAAGGCGAATACCGCCTTTACAGGAAGAACCAGCTGGCGCGGTTTGTGAAACGCCCGCCTGCAAACGGCGAATACAGGGCCGTGAGCGTGCTGCTGGATAAAGAGACCCTTCAAAACATCAGCAACGAACATAATCTCCATTCCCGCAAACCCTACACGGGAGAGAACATCCCTACCCTTCCACCCAATAACCTCTTCAGCAACTACATCACTTCCCTCAAGCCTTATATGGACATGGAGCAGGACCTGAACCCCGTGCTCACCAACATCAAAGTAAAGGAAGCGGTAATGATACTGCTTGAAACCAACCCTTCCCTGCAGGACCTGCTGTTCGATTTCAGCGAGCCCGGCAAGGTGGACCTGGAGGCGTATATGAACGAACATTACCGCTTTAACGTAGACCTCCCGCGCTTCGCTTATCTCACAGGCAGGAGCCTGGCCACTTTCAAACGCGATTTCGAAAAGATCTATCATACCTCTCCCAGCCGCTGGCTGCAGCAAAAGCGCCTCAGCGATGCTTATTACCTGCTGAAAGAAAAAGGCTGGAAAAGCTCGGACGTTTACCTGGAAGTAGGTTTCAAAGACCTCTCGCACTTTTCTTTCGCCTTTAAAAAGACCTTCGGAATGGCGCCTTCCGCGGTGGCGGCGCAATAATTTTTACTTGCCGTTTATGGTGTTGAAGAGGATGCGGAACCGGATGAACTGGCAGCACTGTCCTTTTTAAAAAAAGAAAAATAAACGCTGAACACGAGCAATAAAAACATGATCCCGAAATACAGTTCCGGGTGACTGTTTTCCATAACCACATCATTCTTCCAGGGATGCAGCCGTACCTGCACGATCTTGCCCCTGTCGTACCTGCCGCTGTTACAATCGGCTTCCGAAATGTACAGTTCATAAGCTGTGTGATTCACATCCACGATAATTTTCGGGCCGCCGTAACGGCCTTTTTTATCACAGTCAAAGGCAGGCATCACCACCAGTGCATCCGTTTTACTGCCAAAATACCTGGCGAAAGTTTCTGTGCCGAAATAGATGAAGAAACCAAGGAAAAGGATGCTGATCCCGGTGGCAAAGGCAATAAATGCTGCTTTATGACTGAACATAGGTACCTGAGATATTAATATGGTTTGCAATATCTGATATTCTTCGTCCAGTTTGCATATTTTTTCGGAAATTCATAGTGCAATAACCCCGAAAAAATCCGTCCACATGGGCAAGCCCGTTCACACCCCTGACCCCAAAGGCAGCGCTTCGAAATCGAGGCCCTTTTTTGGCCCCGGCATGCCTGATCCTTTTTTCAAGCCCACGCCTGTTGCACCCGGCACTATTCAGAAGGATGACGACAAAAAAGCAGCGGAGCCGCAAAAGCCTGCGCCCGGCACCGAACCGAAAAAAGAAGAGCCGAAGAAAGAAGCCGCGCCGGAGAAACCGCATGTTTTCTACAGCATTTTCGACGATGTGCTTTTCCAGTTTCCCAAGCGCTGGAAAGATTCCTACGCCCGCTCCAAACAATATGGTACCAGCATCGTGTTCGACCCCACTTTCGGGCAGGAGCTGCTTTCGAGTGAGATCATGGCGCTGTGGAATGTTTTTTATGCTTTGCAGATGAAAGAAATGTCGAAGTACGGCGGCAAGATCGATTTTACAAAAGGCCTTGAAATGGCGGAACAATTGTCCGGCACTTCGGGCACTTATATCAGCCTTGCTTCCATCGTGCTGCACATGGATATGAAAAAATACCTGTCGGACCAGCTGCCGGAATACGCCAAAGACAACCTGGCCACTTTCCTCATCACCGGCGCGCTGCTGCAGGGCGGCATGGTGGGGCTGAATGCGCTGATGGGCAGCGAGCTTGATTTCGCATCGCTGATCGGCCCGGCCACCGCCAAGTTCACCGAGCAGCCTTACGGTTTTAAACGGCCGTTCATGCTGAACAATATTCCTGACAAACGGTGGAAATCTCCTTTCCTCGATGCGCCGGAGCAATTCGAATTAAAATATTCCGGCACCGACGAAGAAGCGGAAGAAAAGAAATGGAGCCTGGGATTGGGCTTCAACCTGGCATCTACGCTGGGCCAATATCCGAAGGATGAAAAGGACAAACCGAAATACAACGGGTTTGAGTTCTTTCCTTATTTCTCCTACTCTCACAAAGAGCCGGTAGATGGCAAGCCTGCGCCCGAAGAAAAACACAAGTTCATGGGCGGCATTTATACCGGCGCCGCCGGGTATTACGGCCTGCTGGAAGGCGGCGCCCGCTTCGACGATTCCAATGCACTGGAAGCATACGGCAGGGCAGGATTTATGCTGCGGAATTTCGGCCCGCTCAGCCTCATGCAGCTCACCGGCGAGCTGGACTACCGGCCGGGCGCAGAGGAGTCCTACCGGGGCCGTATCAACGCAGCTACACAATTCAACCTCGTAGACAACGACAAATGGAAATTCTCCCTCGGCGCCGCGGGCGGTGGCTTGCTGCCGGCCGGCGACCAGCCGGGGGCTTTCGATTTCAGGAGCAACCTCGCCCTCTCCCGTAAGTTCAATGTGCCCGGCTTCCCCCTGCCGCTCAGCACCGGCCTGGACGCCACTTTCAACTACGGCAAGCAGGATCCGTTCAACGCCGGTTCTCCAGACATGTACGGCATGCTCACGCGCCTCACCTTTTTTGATATGGTAAAGTTCGGCCTTGAATATTACAAGATAGACCAGAAGGTGGAAGGCCTCCCGGACAACGATCTCCGCGGCATGCTCACTTTTGACTTTGCGCCCGTGTTCATGAAGAAGCTGCAGAAAGACAAATAAATTCATTAATTTATTGGCATGAATGCAGGCAGCAATTACAGCTTCAAAGAGTTCGTCCTCTGGACGCGAACCAACATCTACGCACTGATTGTTATTTCCACCATCCCCGTTATACTCTACGAAGTAGTGGGCTGGAAATGGCTGGGTGTGCCCTGGGTGCCGGTGGCGCTGGTAGGTACGGGCGCTGCTTTCATCGTGGGTTTCAAGAACACGCAGACCTACAACCGCATGTGGGAAGCGCGCATCATCTGGGGCGGCATTGTGAACGTGAGCCGCAGCTGGGGCATTATGGTGAAAGATTTTGTGCGCTCCGCCAACCGGCAGGAAGCCGCGCAATTTCACCGCATTCTCATCTACAGGCACATTGCCTGGCTTACGGCCCTGCGTTTCCAGCTGCGCGAATCGCGGCGCTGGGAGAATGTGAAAGTGAAACCTTACAACATCGAATACCGGAAATACTACAAGGTGCCGGAGTGGGAAAACAAACTGGCAGACGATATCGCCCCATACATTGATCCCGCAGAATGGGAAAAGATCGCGCATACCAAAAACCCCGCGGCGCAGATCATCGCCCTGCAATCCGCCCACCTGCGCGAGTTACAGGAAGCAGGCCATATAGATATGTTGTGCTATATTGAACTGGAAAACACGCTCAAAGACCTGTACAATGAACAGGGCCGCAGTGAAAGGATCAAAAATTATCCTTATCCCCGGCAGTTTGCCAGCATCAACCTGTTTTTCATCCGCCTGCTGGTAGTGTTGCTGCCGCTTGGCATCATGAATGAATTTGCGAAGCTGGGCCCGAACTGCGTATGGCTGAGCATTCCTTTCAGCGTGATCGTGGGCTGGGTGTTCACTTCATTGGAACAGGTGGGCGAAAGCACGGAAAACCCTTTCGAAGGCGGCCCGAACGATATACCGATTACCGCTATGAGCCGGAATATCGAGTTTGATCTGCGGGAGATGCTGGGAGAAACGGAACTGCCGCCGGCGGTGGTGGCGACGCATGATATTTTACTATAGGCGTTACCGTCATCAAGCCTCCACACCCTTCAACCTCCCGATAATCCTCCGCAACTGGTTATTATGCCGCTGCGTATGATACGCCACAAAATGCACCAACTCCAGCCGCGTCATCTGGCCCAGGAACGGGAAATCGAAGCCAGTTAAGGTTTCGGTCAGGTCTTTGCCGCCGAGGGCGCCGTTGAATTCGCGGCGCAGCCTTTCCATTTCTTTGGCAAGCGCATCTTTATCATATTCTTTTTCTTCCGGGCGGACGAAATCGGGCGACTGCATCTTCAGGTCCATGTCGAGGAAAACGGCGAGATCCTTTACCTTTTCGTCCGGCGCGCGTTGCGTGGTGGGTTTGGTTCCACCTTGCAGGAGTTCTACGCATCCGCTTATAGACATCCGCATGTGTTCCGTTACCTGCGCGGCCGTCCAGCTGCCGGTGAAAGGTACCTGGTTGGCCTGCTGCTGGTTGCAGGAGGCTAAGAGCTGCGCCATTTCCGCGATGGCCGCGTCTGCTGCGATCCTGATATCTGCTTCCATATGCTGTTCTTTTTTTTACAAATATCCTGCTATCCGCCGGTTTGAAAGGTGGGTGGTAACGACAACTTTGATGGCAATTCAGGACAAACTGTTATTTTGCATTGTTATAAATGCTGCCGATGAATTTTTCCAGGACCAGGATCGCACCTACGCCCAGCGGGTTTCTTCACCTGGGCAATGTTTTTTCTTTCGCTGTCACCGCCGCGCTGGCAGAGCGCACCGGCGCAAAAGTGCTGCTGCGTATAGACGACCTGGACCAGCAACGCGTAACGCCTGAATACATCCGGGATATTTTCGACACGCTGCATTTCCTCGGCATCCCCTGGCAGGAAGGGCCTGCCAACGCGGAGGACTTTTCGCAGCATTATTCCCAGCTGCGCCGTATGCCTTTGTATGAAAACGCATTGGAACAGCTGCGCAACAGCGGCCAGGTATTCGCCTGCGCCTGTTCCCGCTCGCAGCTTGCATCCGCCAAACCCTGCAACTGCAATAACATCCCTCTCGATGAACCAGGCGTAAGCTGGAGGCTGCGCACAGATCACAGCATTTCATTAACAGTACAAACACTCTCCGGAAAGCCCATTCAAACCACACTCCCGCTTTCCATGAAAGAATTCGTGGTAAGAAAAAAAGATGGCTTCCCGGCATACCAGCTCAGCTCCGTGACAGACGATGATCATTTTCATACAGACCTCATCGTACGCGGGCAGGACCTATGGGATTCAACACTGGCGCAGCTTTACCTGGCTCGCCTGCTGCCCGGTTCTTCTTTCCCGAAAAACATTTTCTTTCACCATACATTGCTTACAGACGATCCCGGCCGCAAACTGTCCAAATCAGCAGGCGATACCTCCATCCGTTACCTGCGCCGGGAAGGCCGGGAACCGGGAGACATCTACGCCCTCATCGCCTCCAGGATGGGCCTGCCCGCCGCAGGCAACTACCGGGAGCTTGCCGCGCCTGTTATCGAGCACGCCCTGTCAGGAATGTAACCTGCCTCCCGCGGCTGTTACGGTTTGGATAGTTTTTGTCGGGATACACCCCGCAGATTGTCGTTTTCAGCCATGCAGGAATTTAATTATCCGCCGTAAGTTTGTGCTGCAATACAAAAGCACACTATCATGGCAAAACAACAAATGATCTTTGTAAACCTCCCGGTAAAAAACCTGCCCCGGTCGATGGATTTCTTCCAAAAGCTCGGCTACAGCTTCAACCCGCAGTTCACCAACGAACAAGGCGCTTGCATGGTGATCAGCGATGTGATCTTCGTAATGCTGCTGGACAATAACTTCTACCAGACTTTCACCAAAAAGACCGTTGCAGACGCCACTAAAACATCTGAAGTGATAGTAGCCCTCAACGCCGATTCGAAAGAAGAAGTGGATGAATGGCTGGCGAAAGCCGTAGCAGGCGGCGCTACCACGCCCAATGCGCCGGTAGATCACGGTTTCATGTACTCCGTGAGCTTCGACGATCTGGATGGCCATCATTGGGAAATGGTTTACATGGATATGAGCCAGATGCCTCCCACCCCCTGATCTCACGCCATTCCATCATAACAAAAAAGCTGCCGTTAAAGGCAGCTTTTTTTGCATATCGTTTAACTCATCATTTAACCGGCTGAATGGAAAGCGCATGCCTGAAAATGTTCAAAGGATCCCAGCGCATCTTTGCCTTTTGCAAACGGGGATAATTCCCTTTCCAGTAGAATGCGCTGTAATGCAGGCCTGACGTATTCCAGGCCGGGTCGGCCAGGTCAGCGTCAGGGTGGTTGATCATCGCACCGTCTGTCTGTTCATTGGGTACCGGCACACCGCCGGTTGCGGCAAACAGCTCGCGGTAAAGACTGCGGTTCCATGCTATATGCGCGGCCTCTTCTTCCTTGCTTCCCCAGCCCGCGCTGCATGCCGAGGAAATGATGCAATCCCTTTGCGGGGTGGCAGTGGCATCCGGCGCAATGGTGTTCACTTTGCCGCCGTAGGTCACCATGCCGAACATGGCGCCCATGATGTTGTATTCAGTGGTAGTGAGGTGTTTGTAAACGGCGTTGATCTGTTCTGCGGTTAGTCCTTTACGGAAAAAAGCATCTTTCCCCTGCATCCGCGCATTATCCATACCTACGCCAAACAGCTCCGGGAAAGGGTTACAGGCGAATGCCGGCCAGGAAAGCTCTTCGGTTTCGTAGGTGAACTGCAAGCCCGTGCCTTCGTTCACCGCCTCCACGTGTTTCCTGGAAATATCCGCCGCCGCGGGCCCTGCAGTGCACAGGCCGATCATGCCGAACGAACCGGTTTGCAAGCGGCGCAGCATCAACAGGCTGTAAAGCGTAGCTTCAGGTGTGCCGGCCTTGCTGTTCTGTTCACACCAATCGCAATAATTCTTAACCAACCGGCTGAATGCGGCCTGGTCCGCACCTTCCCAGTTCCAGTTTGCCCTGAACAAATGCACGGACGCCGGCGCTTTAGGCAAAAGGTCCGCAGGGTTATCGCTGTTCACGCCGGGAGTTCTGAACCAGAATTTGGTAACAATGCCGTAATTGCCGCCGCCCGCGCCGGTAAGCGCCCACCATAGTTCATGGTTGGGATCATCCTCTTCTCTCGTGGCCACTATCGTATGGGCTTTTTTGTTTTCATTCACTACTACCAGTTCGGCCCCATACAGGTAATCAGCCGCCAGGCCATGCTCACGGCATAAAAAACCAAAACAACCGCCCTGGAAATGGCCACCGGCGCCAATCAGCGGGCTTTCGCCCGCGGGTATCAGTACGCCCCAGCCCAGGAACAATTTTCGGTACACTTCGCCCAGCAGGGTCCCTGCTTCTATGCAAAAGGCTTTCTTTTCTTCGTCGAAATATACGCCTGTCATCAGGCTCATGTCCAGCAACACCTGTACGGAAGGGTCCGCCACGAAGCCTTCCAGGCAATGCCCGCCGCTGCGCACGGAAAGGCGTTTGCCTTCGGTTACCGCTTCCTGCACTGCCGCCACTACATCCTCCACTGTTTCCGCCAGTTTGAAATATTCCGGTTTGCCGGTAAACCGTTTGTTGAACCCGCGGCGGTTCAGTACTTCATACCTTGGGTCTTTCTCTCCTATTTTGGGTAATGTGCTCATAAAAAAGATTGTATTGGTAAAATTAAGCCCGGCGCCGTGTATAGCCGGGGGTGAGATGCGACAAATGGAAGGGTGCATCGGGACAAAAAACGCCTGCTTGCACAGGCGTCATTATTACAATACTGGTTATGTTGAAAATTATACAAACGCACTAAATCCCGTAATCGCCCGTCCCACGATCAGCGAGTTGATCTCCTTGGTGCCTTCGTAAGAATAGATGGCTTCCGCATCGGCCACGAACCGCGCCACATCGTATTCCAGCAGGATGCCGTTGCCGCCCATCACCTCGCGCGCCTTGCTCACGATGTCGCGCGTGCGCAGGGAGCAGAATACTTTGGCGAGGGAAGCATGCTCGTCGCGGAGCAGGCCCTGGTCCTGGAGTTCAGACAGGCGGAATACCAGCGATTGCATCGCCGTCAGGTTAGACAGCATTTCCACCAAATGGTTTTGTATCAGCTGGAACGATGCGATAGGCTTGCCGAACTGTTTGCGTTTGCGGGTATAGTCCAGCGCATTCTCATACGCACCGCGCGCGCAACCCACCGCCATCCACGCCACGCCGGCGCGGGTCATCTGCAACACGCGGGCGGTATCTTTGAAGGAATTAGCGTTCTGAAGCCGGTCTTTTTCCTCCACCACGCAGTCTTTCATCGTGATCAGGCCATTCTGCACGATGCGCAGCGCCATTTTCCCCTTGATCTTTTCCACGGTGAAACCCGGCGTGCCTTTCCGCACAAGGAAACCTTTCACCTGGCCATCGTCCAGGTCGCGCGCCCAAATGATGGTTACGTCGGCAAACGGCGCATTGCCGATCCATTTTTTCTGGCCGTTGAGCACCCAGCCATCCGCAGTACGTTTTGCCGTTACCGTTAACCCGCCGGCCGCGCCGGAACCCACTTCCGGCTCCGTGAGCCCGAAAGCCCCGATTGCCTTCAGTTGTTGCATTTTGGGCAGCCATTCTTCTTTTTGCGCATCGGAGCCGCACATGTAAATAGAACCCATGGCCAGGCCGCTCTGCACGCCGAAGAAAGTAGCGATGGATGAATCCACACGGGCCATTTCCATCGCAATGATGCCTTCCATGAGGAACGACTTGCCGGGGCAGCCGTAGCCTTTATACGTTACGCCGCAAAGGTTCAGCTCTGCGAACTTGGGGATCACTTCGTAGGGAAACTCATCATGCAGCCAGTAATTATTCACCAGCGGCCTGATCTCTTTTTCCATGAACTCGCGCACCTTCAGCTGAACAGCCTTGTCTTCTTCACTCAGCCGCAGGTGCAGCTCGTAAAAATCACCGTTGATCTCCGGCAGTTCTTTTTTCTTTTGCCCGCCATCCATCATTTTCATCAGGCCCTTCAACTGGTTATCGTCCAGCTTCGAGAACCCGTCCATTACCTTTTGCAGGTCTACCTTGCGGGACAGCTTGTCCAGCTTTTCAAAGTCGATGGATTTGAACAGCTTGTACGCCTGTTTGATCTTTTCAAAAGTTCCGGCCATATCTTTTCGGTTTAAATCAGGAATCAAGTTGATTGCGGGCCAGCATTTCCGGGGCGGCTTCCGGCCCTTCGCCCACCAGCGTGGTGAGGATAATATCGCCCTCCAGCAAACGCGATACGGGGCAAGCTTTGGCGATGCTCACCAGCTTCTCCCGCTGCTCATCGGATACCGGGCTGAGGAAATACAGGTCTTTGTCTACATGCGTTACCAGCCGCCCGTTGCGGGTCACCTGGTACATGTTGGCGTTCATGGCGAGGTTGGGAATGTTCCAGCCCTTGCGGTCTATGTACATGCGGAGCGTAGCCAGCGTGCACGACACGATGGAGGAAAGGAAAAGCGTGAAAGGATCGGGCCCTTCGTCCTGCCCGCCTGCGGAAGGCGGCTCATCTGCAACAAAGGTTCCGTTGCGCCACTCGATGCGGCAGCGGTATTTTATTTCACCGATCGTGCCCTTTACGGGGTTTGCCATTTTATACTGCATACTGCAATTTACGGTTATTGCAGTTCAATGCATTACTGGAACAGCGATTTATCGATCCGGGGAATGATGCGCAGGGCGTTTTTGTAATAGATCTTGCGCAGGATGTCGTCCGGCAGGTTCATGCCGTACATGCGCCAGAAGGCGTGATATTTTTTGTGGTAAGGGAAGTATTCGTCCGCCGTTTCGAGCACGCGGAAATAAGTGGCATATTCTTCGGGTTGCCAGGAGTCTTTGCCGAAAAGTATCCTGTCTTGGTACTTTTCGAAGAACTGCCGGGCCATTTTAGGCTGCCGGCCCAGCTCTGCGATCACCGCACCGAATTCCACGACGGTATTGGGCATTTCATCCATCAGTTTGGAAAGATGTCCCAGGTCGTTGGCATACCAGCCGAAATGTGCGTTGATGAAAGTGGTCCTGGGATGTTTTTTGAACATGCGGTGCTGCTCTTCGATGAGGGTTTCCCAGGGAGCAGGATTATTCGCCCCTCTTTTGCGGCCCGGATGGGTGACCAGTTCCAGCCAGCGTTCGTTGTGATCGTCCACATCGTCCCAGAAAGGCTTGGGGTCTGCAGTGTGTATGAGCACGGGCATTTTCAGCTCGCCGCATTTGTTCCAGATAGCGTCCAGGCGGGGATCGTCTACCGTTATGCGTTTGCCGCTTTTATCCTTTACGCTGAGGCCCAGGTTCTTGAAAACTTTCAGGCCGCCCGCGCCGGCATCGTAATCCTCCTGCAGCTGCTGCACGGCTTTGGCCGTCCAGCCCTCTTCGCCGATGCCGCTGAAATCGATATTGGCGAATATGATGAAACGCTTGGGCGCATTGGCTTTCACGTTGTCCGTCATTTTTTTGAGCCCTGCGCCGTTGCCGCCGCTGAGGTTCACCATCACTTTCATGTTCAGCGCGTCCATCTGGCTGGTCAGGTTGTCGAGGCTGCCGGAGCCCATGCCCCACTGGTGATTATGCACATCTATAAAAGGGAATTTCGCTTTTTTGAGCGGGTGCTCCGGCACAACCAGGGTTGAAACCGGCTCATACTTTTCGAAATCCATTTTCTGCTGGCCGTGCAGCAAGCCGGCGGCCAGTACTAAAGGGCAAAGGAGGGCATTGAATTTTAACATACGATCGGTTATAAGATAGTATGCTAAAACTAGGCAATTATCCGGCTTATGCAAGCGGCAAATGATAAGCGGCGGGGACCGGGCTGTTCCTTACTTTGCGGGCACGGGATCGCCGGCAACGGGATGTTTCGGGTCGAACACGGCCACGGCCACCCGCGAATCCGCGCAACCATAATACAGGTACCATTTTTTGCGATGGTACACCAGCCCTTCGATGAACACCGTTCCGTCCTTATACTGCCCGCTTTTCTCAAAGGCCTCCATGGGCCGGAGAAACGGCACGTCCAGGCGGGCGATGGGTTTGGTGGGATCTTCCTTATCGAACAATACCTGCCCGGCACAGTAGGCGTTGGCGTTAAAACGGGGATCGCGCCTGCTGCCGCCGTTGTTCTTGCCATTGTACAGCAACAGGATGCCTATATCTGTGATCACTGCGGGCGGGCCGCATTCGGTAAGGTCGCTGTCGAAATACCCGCTCCTGGGCTTTATGAACGGCTTGAGGCGGCTGGAATCATCCAGTATAGGCGCCCAATCCAGCAGGTTATCGGAAGTGGCGCCATACACGGCGTTCTCGCCCCAGTACATGAAATATTTTCCATTCACTTTGGTGATCACCTGTTTGCCCTGCCTCACCTGTGTAACAATGGAAGCGGATTTGCTCCAGTGTTCCAGGAATTTCCCATCATATGCATCCTCGAAAGCAGGACCATGCTTCTCCCAATGGATAAGGTCGCGGGAGGTGGCCACCCCGAGCCGCGCTACCTTGCGGTTCCATTGGGTGTAGAGCATTACATACAGTCCGTCACTGGTAACAGCCACCCGCGGGTCTTCGCAGCCGCCGGGGAATTCGAATTTCTGCTGGCTGTCTGTATCAGGGTAGAACACAGGCGTAGGCCTGCGCGTGAAATCGGTACCGTTGCGGCTAACGGCATAGCCTATACGGGAAGTACGTTTGCCGATGCCCTGCCCGCTTTTATCTTCGGCGCGGTACAGCACCACGATGTTTTTTTTCATCACGGCGGCGGCGGGATTGAAGGTATCGTTGGATTCCCAGGCAATGGAATCCTTTTGCATGGGACACCAGAAGTAAGTGTTGTCATTAGGTGAGATAACGGGATTCTTTCCGCGGACGCGCACAAAACCGCCCATCGCCCAGTCCGGCAGGGTGTTTTGCGCTACGCTGCTGATAGCGGAGAGCAACAGGAGAGCTACAAAGCTGATACGAAAAATTTTCATGCGCCCAATATACAAAAACTACCGTTTGAGCGCTATCACTTTGTATTGCCCGTTCACTTTGCCGAAAATGAGGGCGGTATCCTGCAGCTGTACGTTATACATGGCCGTGCCGCTGTCCGTCATTCTTTTCAGGCGCTGGTAATATTCACCGGGCAGATTATCCTCAAGCCTGGTAATATTTTCATCAGTTACCGCGTGTAGTTTGTGCTGCATTTCGGCGCTGAAAAGCCGGCGGTAATCTTTTCTTGCCATGGTTTTCTTCACGGTGTCCAGCGGCAGCGGGAAATTGACCATGCTGCGCAAAATGGTGTCGTGCGTACCGTCAGACAGTTCGCGGAGGGAAGAGAAGAATGTGCGGAACTCCTGCTCTTCCGTGCTCATGGCCGGCGGGTTGGCGCCAGTGGTTTGCAGGGCGGAATCTTCCGTGGGTGCTACGGCCACAGTATCCATATGCTGCGGCTGCTGGCGGCCGGCGCAGGCTGTTAACAGGCAGGCGCCAACGATGTATAAAATAGGCTGTTTCATGTGGGAACAAACACAATTACCGTACCACCAGCGCTTTGATGCCATCGGTCATATAAACAGCCGTATGGCCGCTTTGATCCCTGTAGAGGAGAATGCCCTGCAGGGACGGTTCACGCTGTAACAGCTGTTTGCTGCCTTCAAATCCCAACACGAGGCAGGGCGTATCAAAACCATCAGCCATAACTGCATCCGGCGCGATAATGGTCGCGCTCAACAGCGAATCTGGCCGGGCATAGCCGGTTTTGGGGTGAATGATGTGGCCGAAGGAATGGCCTTCTGCTGTATAAAAATTTTGATAATTACCTGCGGTGCTCACAGCTGCATCTTTCAGCCTGATGCGGAACAGGTCTTTCCCCGGCTGCTGCGGATCTTCAATGCCGATCTCCCAACTTCCTTTGCAGCGTACTTCGCCACCTACTTCCACCATGTAACGCTGTGTCCCTTTTTCTTCGAGGTAAGCAGCCAGCACATCCACGGTGTAGCCCTGCGCGATGCCGTCGAAATCCAGTCGCACGTTGGGTTTGATCTTGCGGACTGTTTCGTTGTTGAATTGGATGTATTGGAAGCCGACGTATTGCAGCAGCGAATCAGCTTTCTTCGTCCAGTCCTGCCCGGTGCGTTTGCCCTGGCGGTATGCTTCCACCAGCGGCATCACGGTGGGGTCGAATGCGCCGTTGGTAGCCTTATAGACAGCGGCGGAATATTGCAGTATCTTGTAAAAATGACCGGACTGAAACCGCCAATCGTCGAACTGGTTGAAGGACGATATCTCGGAATCAGCCCGGTAGGTAGACAGTGCCTTGTCTATGTCATGGAATATGGAATCCGCCTGGTTCTTAAAGTTCCGCTGAAGGCCGTCTTCATATGCGATGTGCCAGGTAGTGCCCTGTGCAAAGCCTTCCAGCTTCAGCAGCGGGCCGCTTTGCAGCAGCATCCATATCGCGGCCAGGTACATCATTTGCCGGCGGGAGGATTTTGCAGGGTCTGCCCTGGCGGTGTTTCGTCTTTCACGATCGCCATCAGCTCAGCCAGGTGATCCTGGTAAACGCCCCGTGGCGTGGTATTGTATTTCTTTGCCACCGCGGCCGCAAAGCCCACCACTTCACCCATCATGCCGCAGGTACGCATTACGCGCGTGCTGCCGAAGGCCACGTGCGTGGTGCTGATGTTCCTTCCGGCCATGAACAGGTTCGGGATGTTGCGGCTGTAAAAGCAACGGTACGGGATGGTGTAAGGCGCCACCCTGATGTGTTTCGTGCTGGCAAAAAATTCCTGCCCTTCAAAATATTTGCTGTTCTTTTCGTCGGGGAAATGCAGGTCGATGGTCCAGGTGGCGGTAACGGTGCCGTCCGGGTAAAGTTTACCTTCCTGGATGTCCATCTGCGTGAGTATATGATCGCCGATGATCCTGCGGGATTCGCGTTTGCCGCCGATGTAGGCCACCCAGGCCAGCTCGCGTTTGGCGTATTTCTCAGGCTTGTTCTTTTTGAGATACGACCAGTTGCCGTAAACAGCACGCAGGTTATGATCACGGATCTTTTCCGCATCGGTGATGGTGTTGAAATTACCGAAGCCGGTTTCCCATTCCCAGTCTGCTTTTGTTTCGTCTACATGATACTCATCGGAGAATTGGAGGGCCCAGGGCGTTTCGGGGAAGCTGGAAACGGTGTCTTTTTCCAGGGAAGCCCAGAGGTTGGAAGTACCCAGCGTAAAGCTGTCTGCCTTCTCAGCGGCCAGCGATTCGCCGGTTTCCGCTTTAGACTCGCGGCCATGACGGAAGTCTGCACCTGCCAGGTAACCAACGGTGCCGTCGCCGGTGCAATCGGAAAAATAAGTGCCGGTGAAACGCGTTTCTACGTTGGTGGAAATATTCCTGCCAATCACGGCGGTGATCTTACCGTCTTTCATTTCCACTTTATACACGTGCGTGTTGAGGAACAGCTTCAGGTTCTTTTCCGCTTTCACGATAGCGATCTTCCGGTCGTCGCCGTATTCCTGGCCATTGGGATTACCATTGCCCGGGTCGCCGTTGTCCATTTCACGTACGATGCGGCCCAGCTTGGGATAATGGCTTTTGTCCACATCACCCCTGAGGTGCACGCGTATCTCGGAGCTGTTGTTCCCGCCCAATACCGGGCGGTCTTGTATGAGCGCGGTTTTCAGGCCCATGCGCGCTGCGGAGATCGCCGCGCAGGTACCTGCAATGCCGCCGCCTACCACCACGAGATCGAACTGCCCTGCATCCTGCGCTGTGGCGGAAGTATGAAGCACCTGTGCGCGGAAATCGTTGAGGGATTTGAGTGTATTGGGCGGCGTGAATTTCAGCGCGTCGGTGAAAAGGATCGCGTCGCAGCGGCCGTTGAAGCCGGTGAGGTCTTTCATCACGAGTTTCACTTCATCTTTTGAAATGTCCAGCACGCCTGCATCGTACCATTTCCAGGCATCATCGCCACTGGCGCCCATTACCTGGCCGGCTTGTTTGCCGTCGAGGCTGATCGTGAACTTACCGGGACCAGTGGGAAACGGCGCCCAGTCTTTGGTGCGCACCCACATGCGGTATTTCCCTTTGGCAGGGAATTTCACGGTGGTAGACGCGTCTTTCACCGGCCGGCCCATGCCATGGGCCATGAGGTACGACGAGCCGATCACTACAAATGACTGCTGGTCTGTCACCCAGCCGCCCTTGTCTGAAAAAGATTCCGCCTCCACATATACATGTTTTTGGGCGAAGGCTGCTGAGGAGAAGAACAGCAGCAGGAACAGGATTTTTATTTTTGCCATATCATTCGGTTTTCTTTTCATAATGGATCATTTGCTGTTGAACGGCTTTATCCGCCGGCTTCAGCTGCTTTAATGCATCGTAGATGTCCGCGCCCATGTCCGGGTGCGGCAGCTGCGCCGCCAGGCTTTTCAGGGCTTTGCCCGGAATCTGCGGGCGGGCGGTCAGCACCTTCAGCTTCGCTTTTAATTGTTCACGGTTGCCTGCTGTGGCGGAAGCGGCGATCTTTTCGCAGAGCTTATCATTTACCTGTATGCCCGCCAGTTTCTTGAGAATGGCCATCTGCAAAGGATAAGCGGCTTTTTCATAAGTGCCCCACAGCCAGGCCTGCCTTTTGGCGGGCAGGAAATAATCCGGGTGCACCTTTTGCAGGGCATAGCGCGCCGTGAAAATATTTTTCCCGCGGATGACGCCTGCAATGTCTTCTTCATAACCGGCCTGCACTTTTCCTTCCGCGTCCATCACTTTGTCCATGGCCCAATACTGGTAGTGATGGTTATTGCTCCGCAGGAAGCTGTGCAGCATGGAAGATGTTTCCATCGACGCCGTGATCTTTTGTATCTGCGCCGAAGTAGCACCGTGCGCGAAATGCCAGAGCGTGTAACAGGTGAACACCGCGCCTTCTATCACTTCATTTTTGATGGTCTTTAATGTAGCCCCGGTGCGGATGTTTGCGGAGTCGGAAATGTTTTCCGTGCCTTTCACTACCAGGTCTTCCATTTTCAGTTCCGCTAAAATGGAAGATTCTTTTGCCAGTATTTCCTGCAGCTTGCGGTAATCTTCCTCCTTGAAATCGCGGTGATCGGTTTTGGTGAGCACTTCACTGCCGGGAAGGTCGTAGCGGAGATAATTGCCGAGCAGGTCCCAGTACAGGTTGATGCGCACCGGCCTGCATTCGCCGGTGTTGCACACGGGGGTAAAGATGTTCCGGAAAAAAAATTTCGGTTTGCCAGCCGCGTCCAGTGCGAGATTCAGCGTATAAGCAGCCGTATCCCCTTCCCTGATCTCATACTTTTTAAGCGTATCTGCCAGGAAAGAAGATGTAGCGGCAGCGTTGCCGGTTATCAAACAAAATATGACGAGGATGAACAACCGCATAGGTATTATTTATATTCCAGTATGGCGGAGGCTTCGCAATCCTTATCGGCTGTAAAGCGTATCCACCGCGCCTGTATGCCTTCCGGGAATTTGTGCAGGAAGGTTTGGCCTGGTTTTACGTTGACTGTTTTATATTTCATCCATACGCCGTTGCCCACCGGATCCATTTCGATGGTGAAAGAAACAGGGGCAGCGGCCTTATGGGAAAGTTGCAAACTACGCTGGTCGTAGAACCCGATCAGGTAAGGATCGGAGGGCTCGCCGGCTTTGACAGCCGAGGAAGACCAGGGGCCGCCTTTGCCGGTGGGTTTGCCCAGCTTCCAGAGGTCATCTATCACGCCCGCCCAAACAGCAGCTTTGCCATCTGCGGAGCGGATGATGCGCGAACTTTTCGTGTCAGCATCTAACCCCGTTAAGATAAGCAAACCGCGGTAAGATGCATAATCGTTGATGCGGAAATTATGCGTAGCCACCGGGCGGATTTTGGCATAACCATCCGCGTTTTCCGCAGGCAATTCATAAAATGTGCCATGGCAGTTCAACAGGTCCCTTTCCGTGGCCACTTCGCGGCAAATGCGCAATGCGCCTTGTTCTGTCAGGCTCGTAAAGCCCCTGTTGCCCAGTGGCAGGCGCCAGCGCCGGCCGTTATCGTCTGTGATCAGTACTGATGCGGCTTCCACGGTTACTGCTTGTTTGGGAATGGCGAATTTTTCCTTGATGAAGGAAAGTGTGGATGCATCGTCTTTCCGCTGCAGTTCCATTTTTGCATTCAGCTCGTAATAACCATTATCAGTGGCCAGGCCCAATGCCCTGCGATCCCCGCCCAGCCCATATAACAGGCCGCCGGTCGCCGGTGCGGCGGTGGTTTTCACCAGGCCGTTGAAAATATTTGCGGGAACGGTTCCACGCGCATCCTTCTGTGCATAAGTGAATTGCACGGTGGCTTTAACGTCAGCATCTGTTTTCACGCGGATCCATTCGCCGGGGGCAGTGGCAGGAAATACAGCCTGCGCGGCTTCTCCTGCCGGAACCGATATTGTTTTCACCACTGACCATTGCTGCTCACCAATTTCAAAAGTGAATTTCGTATCTGCGTTACCGTTATTTTTTATCCATGCGGTACGCACCGGCCAGCCGGCGAATAGGAATGGCTCCGAAGGCTCTCCCGCTTTTATGTTCTCATTCAGCCAAACCGCGCCTTCTGCGGTGTTAGGACCAAGCTGGTCCGGCAGGTTGAGCGTTGTGAACCAAAGGTTCGAATTGGATTGGCCCGGCCCTTCGATATTACCCTTTGCTTTGCGTTTGTTGAGGAATTCCTTCTGCGCTGAATCGTCGCAGCCAAATACCAGCTGGTTGTTCCAGCGGGTATAATCGCCGATCACTTTCAGGTAGGCGGAACGCGGGCGGATGCCTGCAGTATGCGTGCTGCTGAAGTTTGCGGGAAAGCGCCAGAACAGCCCGTGCATCGTCATCAGGTAATCCGGTTTGCCGGCAGCGCCTATATCGCGGATGCGCGGCCATTCGGTGTTCCAGCCATGCGCGCCGTCGTAGCTGTGACTGGCCTTCGGCAGGCGGAAGAAATGCCAGCTGCCTTTATCGCGAACGCCGAGCAGTACGGATTTATGATCCCAGCCGGTAGCCCAGACAGGATCCGTTGCGGGATTCGCATTGCCGTTGATGCCGCCCGGGCCGGTGACTTCCACGAACTGGTTGCGGCGCACCACCTTCCAGTTCTTTCCATCCCATTCAGAAAGCGAGCCGGCTTCTATGTCGAACTGCTTAAGCGCCTGTGAGCCTGGCTCGCCATTGTTGGAAAACACCATCACGCCCTGGCCGCTGTATACGCCCTTTCCATGGGCGCCGGGCAGCAGCTCGTTGTGGTAGTTTTTGGCTTCGTCTTTTTCTTTGGGTTTCTTGTTCCCGTCTTCATACAGCATGGTGGGCTGCAGGGTCTTTACATCCACTTCATAGAATCCTTCTTCCATAGTGGCGTAATAAATTTTCCCGGCGGGATCGCTGAGGTGGCGGGCATTCCCGGTATGCCTGCCCTGCATGGCAGTGTAGGGTATCACTCTTACTTTGCCGCTGCCGTCTATCGCGTAAGGACCAATGAACAGCTGGTTGCTTTCTTTGTGGATCATCCGGTTAGCGGGCGTTCCGCCAATGCTTTCCGGCCTCACGGTCTGCTCCAGCGAGGGAGAGATCTCATACAGCTTGTCCGACGAACCGAACGGCAGGTGCGGACCGTAGGTGATCACCCAGAGCTTGCCTGCCCAGGGCACCACCGCGCCTGTTCCGCATTCTCCTTCCTTGTTGTACATCGCCAGGTGCGGGTAAACGCCGTTGTAGGAAGGATATTTATTTGCCTGTGCAAAAGCTGACAGGCCTGCCAGTTGCAGGCCCGCCAGCAGGATCATTTTCATCCGCATCATCAATAATTCGGGTTTTGTGTGAGGTGGCTGCTCAGCACCTCTGAAGTTGGAATAGGCCAGAGATACTGGCGCGTTTCGTCAAATTTCCTCAGCGCGATCTGTTTGATCAGGCCGGCGTTGTACATCGGCAGGAGGTTGGCGGAACCGTTCTCGTCGATATCTGGTGTTTGCGGGAAGAACCACAGGCCAGGCTGCACTATTTTGGTGCGCAGGTCCGCAGGGTCCAGCAGGCCGAAGTTCGGCGTGTTCAGCACTTTCTCCGCGATCTTCCAGCGGATGATGTCCATGTAACGTACGCCTTCCAAAGCAAACTCCATCCTTCTCTCCATCCGCACGATCCGGCGCAGCGCTGCCTGGCCTGTTACGGTCACTGCGGGGTATTCTGCAATATTGGCCGCAGGCACGCCGTAAGCGCGGGCGCGCACGAGGTTGATCGCGTCCAGTACAGACTGGTCTACCTGGTTCTGTTCGATCTTCGCTTCGGCGTACATCAGCAGTACGTCCGCGTAACGAACGATGATCTTGTCGGGCTCGGCAGTCCAGGAGTTGAGCAGCCAGTCGCCGTCCACGCCTTTTTTCCATACCAGCCCGTTGTAGGACGCGAAAATGGCTACGGAGCGGGTGTCTTTGTTTTCAACATATTTCTGGTCCGCATCTTTCCAAACTTTCAGCGAATCCGGGTGCGGCTGGTAGGTGTAGCCGAGGTGGGATTTCTGGAATTCCTGTATGGTAGCGGTACAGCGCGGGTCGCGGTTTTCGAAGGGCTTGCGCGGGTTGTACAGCGGCGATTCGTCGATGGGCAGGCCGTCTTTACAAAGGAACGAGCACAACAAGTCCCAGGAAGGGTTCTTTGCGCCCCAGCCGCCGGCGTTGCGCGGTACATAGTTCTGCAGGTCGCCCAATGTTACTTTAAGCGCAACGGATCTTGGCAGGCCGAAAATGGTTTCTGCGGAGTTCTTTGTTTTAGACAGGAACAGGCTGCCGAAATCAGCATGCAGCTTGTAAACGTTCTGATCCATGCAGGCCTTTGCAGCAGCGGCAGCAATGGGGTAATCGCCCATTTGCAGCGCGAAACGCGCTTTCAGGGCCAGCGCGGCCCCGGAGGTGGCGCGTTTCAGCTCGCTGGCGCCGTAGGTCTTGGGAAGGTTCAGTGCGGCTTCGTCGAAGTCTGCGTAGATCTTCGGAACGGTCACGGTCCTGTCCACCTGCTTCAGCTTCATTGCTTCTTCTATATCCAGCGCGGTTTCGGTGTAGATGATATTGTTGTAGTGTGATACCAGTCTTGCATACATGGCAGCGCGCACGAACTTCGCCTCGGAAGTATAACGGCTGATCTGCGCGGCGCTCAGCTTCCCGGAAGCGCGCCCGATGCTGAAGATCACGTTGTTGGCCCGGGCGATTGCCTTGTAACCGTTTACCCACCAGCTTTTCACAAAATCCGTCTCTCCATTGATGGTAGCACCGGTAACGGGTGTGGTCACGTCGCGGTAAAGGAAATCATCTGTCCAGTCGTCATTGTCTACAGGCCAGAATGCATCTTTATACAGCCCGTTGAGGGACATTTCTATTTCTTCCGCATTGGAATTCCAGGTTTCGCTGGATCCGTCGGAAAGCGGGTTCAGGTCCAGTTTTCCGCAGGCGGCCAGCAGGAATGCGCTGATGCAGGTGATCAATATTTTGCGTTTCATTGATTGACGGTTTAAAACTTAACAGATACGCCCAGCACGTAGGATACCGTGATGGGATAGCCCAGGTATACATTCTCAGGATCCCAGCCTCTCGGGAAATTGTGCACGGAAAACAGGTCGGTAGCAGTGCCGTATACACGTACATCCTGGATATGCAATTGGTTTACGAGATGTTTCGGCAGGCTGTAGCTGAGGTTCACATTCTTCAGGCGGAAATATGCGCCGTTGATCAGCCAGAAGTCGGACATGGCGTAGTTGTTGCCAGCCGCGGTATTGGTGTAACGGGGATATTTCGCGTTCTGGTTCTGTTCCGGCGTGTTATATTTGCTCCAGCTCTGCCCGTCGATGATCGCGGGGAAATTGCCGTAGTTCTCCAGCAGTGGTCTCACAATGTCCGTGGTGAGACGTATGTTCTGCTTGCCCACGCCCTGCAGCACGACGCCCAGGTTCCAGTTCTTGTAACCAACCTGGAGGTTTGCGCCGTACATGTATCGCGGCAAGGATCCGCCGAGCAGCACACGGTCGTATTCAGGAGAGATCTTTCCATCAGGCACACCGGCAGGACCGCTGATGTCCTGGTACCGGATATCGCCCGGTCTTGTGTTGGCGTTGAGCTTGGGAGCTTTGTCCACTTCTTCCTGTGTCTGGAAAAGACCGTCTGCGCGGTAGCCATACCATTCATTGAATTCGCTGCCGTAAGTTTTAATCGTGTCGCCCACGAATTCTGTTCCGCCCAGGTCACCCATTTTGGTGACAAAGTCTGAAACGTTTACAGAAACGCTGTAGGAGAAATCGCCTTTTTTGTCGTACCAGCCAGCCTGCAGCTCCCAGCCTTTGGTATACATCTTGCCGGTGTTCTGGTATGGGTTGTCGTAACCGATGTAGTCCGGTATTTCCAGCTGCAGCAGCATGTCGTGCGTGGTTTTGCGGAAATAATCGCCGGTAACGCGCAGGCGGTTATCAAAAAAGTTGACGTCTGCGCCAATATCGTAGGAGCGGGTGGTTTCCCAGGTGATATCACGGATGGCATATTGCCATTGTGCGGCAGACTGGGCGCTTTGTACGGTATTGCCTTTGTAGAACAAAGAATTGTTTTCGAAACGGAGCAACGCCTGGTAAGGATAGTCACCGATCCTTTCGTTGCCCAGCGAGCCCCAGGAGGCGCGCAGTTTCAGGAAAGACAGCCAGCCGGCGGTATTCTGCATAAAATTCTCCTGCGATACGATCCACCCGGCAGACACAGACGGGAAAGAACCCCAGCGGTAGCCCGGCGCAAAGCGGGAAGAAGCGTCGAAGCGGATATTGGCCTGTAAAAGATATTTTTCGTCGAAGTTGTACATCACCCTGCCGAACCATGAACGGTAGGCTGTTTCCCAGGCAGAACCGTTGTTGTCGCGGAATTCAAGCGGGCCCAGGTTCAGGTAAGGATAATTGCTCACCACATATTGCCCGCGGTAAGCGCCCAGGTCTTCGTTAAATGCATGGAAGTATTCGTAACCTGCCAGCAGGTTGATATTATGCTTGCCCAACTGCTTCATGTAGTTGGCCATGAACTGGATGGTATAACGGTAGTTATCGTTTCGGTCCTCTTCCAGCTTGGTTTCCGTGGCGCCCTCTATGTAACCTGAAATGGAGTTGGGATTGCTCCAGGAGGTGTAGGGAAGCCTGCGGGTAAAGTGTTTGTGTTTGTTGAAGTTGAGGAAGGGAGACACGACGCCTGAGAATTTCAGCCCTTCGATCGGCGTAAAATCCACGCCGATCTTACCGCCGATCTGGTTGTACCAGTCATTGTAAAAACCGCCTTCTTTCATCAGTGCGTAAACGTTCGCGCCGTCTTTACCCGCACCGATCCGTCCATCACTCCACATGGCCGCATAGATCGGCGGCACGATGCCCATTTTGTACATGGGATTGTTGACAGGCTGCTTGATGGTCGTTCGGCGGAAATTAATATCCGCGCTGGCGGAGAGGTATTTTGAAATGGTGATGTCGTTGTTGATGCGGGCCGTCAAACGTTCGTACGTGCGGCCGGGATACAGGGCGTCGGATTTATCATATCCCAGCGAAACGCGCGTGCGGATATTCTTGCCGCCGCCGGAAAGGCTCATAATGTGGCTCTGCCGTGGCGCGCTTTTGCTCAGGATGAGGCCGCGCCAGTCCGTATTGGGATATTCATCAGGGTTTTGTGCATGCAGGTCGTAATAATTGTCGATGATGTTCTTTGCGTAGGTAGGGTATTCGTTGGCATTATTGCCGTTATCGTTCCAGCGCAGCTCGTTGGTAAGCTGCATATAACGCACGGCATCCACATATGCGGGCAGCTTGGTGGCTTTTTCGATACCGTACTCGTATGTGTAATCCAGGTTCAGCTGCCCATTCCTGGCCCTTTTGCTGGTGATGAGGATAACGCCGGCCGCAGCCCTGGAGCCGTAAATG
Organism: Chitinophaga sp. YIM B06452; assembly: GCF_039655965.1. Taxonomy (NCBI): domain Bacteria; kingdom Pseudomonadati; phylum Bacteroidota; class Chitinophagia; order Chitinophagales; family Chitinophagaceae; genus Chitinophaga; species Chitinophaga sp. YIM B06452. Next base: position 917,543 of record NZ_JAWLKY010000002.1, read on the forward strand.
GATGCTGAAGCTGCGTCTTTCAGCACGGAGATATTATCCACATCGTTCGGGTTGATGGAATTGATATCGTCGATGGGCACGCCGTCCAGGATGTAGAGCGGGGTGGCGCCTTCACCGCTGATGGTGGTGATGCCGCGTACGCGAATGCTCGGCGCGGCGCCGGGAGCGTTGCCGGAACGGGTCACCATCACTCCGGGCATAGCGCCCTGTAATGCGGCGGAGATATTGGTGGTCTTGCGCTGGGTGATGGCGTCTCCCTGTACGGCAGACACGGAGCCGGTGAGATCGCTTTTTTTCACCGAGCCGTAACCTACTACTACCACGCCTTCCAGCGCGGTATTATCCGCCAGCTTCATGCTGATCTCCAGCCTGCGCCTGCCATTCAGCTCCTGCTCCTGTTTCTCGAACCCGATGTAGGAAAACACGATGGTGGCATTGTCTTTCACATCGGGCAGTTTGAATTCACCTTTCTCATCCGTCATGGTAGCGGTTTGCGTGCCTTTGATAAGCACGGTCACCCCGGGCAGCGGCTGCCCTGTGTCGTCCACAACCTTGCCTGTCAGCGGCACAGCCTGCTGCGCCACCGGCATCAGCAGCCTCGGTATAGACGGCAGCTTGCGGATGGAAATGGTTTTATCCGTAATGGTATAGCTCAGCCCCTGGCCTTGCAGGCTGGCGGAGAGCAGGGTTTCAATGGATACGTCTTTGAGTGCGACAGATACAGGTTGCGTGGTGCTGATCAGGTTGTTGTCATAAAATACCACGTACCCGGTTTGCTTACGGATCGCGGAAAAGACCGTTGTCAGTTTTACATTCTTACCGGAAAAGCTGACGGTTTGCGAACGGCCGGTAGCGCTTACATTCAGGAAAAGCACCGTCAGGAAAAAGCATGTTAACTTCATAGCTAACAGTATTTTGGTTGAGTAGCGGAAGCGGCCCGTGGCAGCCGCATCGCCCGCCGGGAGCGATACCAGCCAGGGTATAGCAGCGGCGGCCCGCTTACGTAAAGCGATAAGTTTAAATTGCATACATTTGCATTGTTTGGTTGAATAATTAGGCTGTCTTACCGATTGTTCTGATTGCTACGGCCAAACGTCCGCCAGAGATGTTCGCAGCATTTCTGGCTTTTTTCTGGCCCCGTATTTATTTCATAACGATTAAATTTCTTCCTTCAAGCCTGAACTTCACATCATTTTCCTCCAATATCTTCAATACGTCCGTTAAAGGCAGCGAACGCTGCATAGCGCCGCCAAAGCTTCTTTCAGGCACTTTGCCTTCGTAGATCACTTTCACGTCGTACCAGTTTTCCAACTGCCGCATCACCGCCGGCATGTCTGCGTCGTTGAACTGGAACAGGCCGTTCTTCCAGGCCACTACTTCATCCAGGTTCACGTCGTTCTTCACCTGCAGCGAGCCGTTGCCCTGCAAGCCCGCCTGCTGGCCGGGTTTCAGCAACGTTTCTTTTCCCGCGGCGGCAATTTTCACAGCTCCTTCCAGCAGCGTGGTTTTCACGGTTTTTTCTTCTGTATAGGCATTGATATTGAAGTGTGTGCCCAGCACCTCCACGCTCATGGCGCCGGCTTTTACACGGAAAGGTTTCCCGGCTTGTTTGGCCACTTCAAAGTAGGCCTCGCCGGTAATGGATACTTCGCGGCTTTCACCGGTAAAGGCGGTAGGATAAGTGACGGACGATGCGGCGTTGAGCCACACGCGGCTGCCATCGGGCAACGTAAGACGGTATTCCCCTCCCCTGGGGGTGCGCATGGTATTGAATAATACTTCGGCCTGCCCCTGCCCTGCCTGTTCGTAAGCCAGCTCTCCGTTGGACTGCTTTATAATTTTCATATTGCCCTGCTGCGCCAGCACGCCGTTGCCGGAGCTGTCCAGGGTGATCGTCCTGCCATCGCCAAGGGTAAGCACGGCTTTATTACCGCCGGGCGGCACATCGGCCACCAGCGGTAGCCGCGAGGGTTGCTGCGCGAAGGGTTGCTTTTTTTCACGACCGAGCCAGAACCCTCCGGCCGCCAGTAACAGCAATGCCGCAGCGGCGGCCGCCAGCCAGGGTTTACGCCTGCGCAGGGGCGCCACGGCGTTTCCTTCTGAGAGCAACGCGGCCTGTATACGGTCTGCCGCGGCGGCGGGCATAGGCGCCTCCGGCTGAAAGCGGTTCCAGGTATTGTCCAGCACCTCTTTCAGCTGCGCATCGTCCTGCGCGGTATGAATGTATTGCGCCAGTTCTTTCCGCTCTTCCTCCGTACATGCGCCTTTAAAGTACCTTTCCATGAGGTACAGCAATCGTTCTCTCAGCATATTGAGTGGTTTACCCTGGTATATAGACAACCGGGAAAGAAAGTATACCTGGTTTTTTTATAAAAAAATTTCCAGGAAGCAGAAAATGAAGATGGTAAAGGCTTCCGGCCTGGCACTCAGCTGCTGCCGGATGAGGCGGAGCGCCTCGATGAGGTGGTTGTTCACGGTAGAAGGGGAAATATCCAGGAACCGGGCGATCTCGTCGTGCTTCAGCCCTTTGTCGCGACTGAGCGTGTATACGAGTTTCTGGCGTGGCGTGAGTTTTTCGAGGGCGGTGAGCAGGTGTTTGTTCACTTCCTGCACATTCAGCCGGTCTTCAGCGTCCATGCGCACGGCTTCGCGGGTTTTGCCCAGTTCGTCGAGTATAAGGGTCTCTTTGGCCATGCGTTTCAGGGAATTGATCACCTGGTTGCGGGCCATCTGGTAAATATATGCACCAAACTGGCTGATCTCCGGGAGCTTCTCACGGTTCTTCCAGAGGCGTAGGAAAATTTCCTGCACAATGTCTTCCGCCATTTCCGGTGAACCGGTGGCACGAAGGAGGAAACCGTAAAGTTTGTCCTTATACAACCTGAAAAGGGCCGCAAATGCCGTAGCATCGCCCGCTGCAGCGTAACGTATCAGTTCGGTTTCATTATTAACTGGTTCCATGGGAACTGTGATGTGGAATTCTTATTGCATACCGTGGTCAACCAAAAATAGTAAAAATTCAATTCGGCAAGCAGAATTATTTCCGGGAAAAGTTGTGGGAACGGTTGCAAAAAAATCCCCTGCCGGGAAGCAGGGGATCGCATAATTTAACGGGTTAGCAGGATCAGTTGCCTGCGCGGCGGCTTTCATCGGTGCCGCTTTGTCTTTCTTTGGTTTCCATTTTAGTATTGCCGAAGCGGTAGCTGAAGGCCACGTTCAATGTCCTGTTTTGCCAGCGGTTGTTGACGCTCAGGTAAATATTGTTGAACTCCGCTACGCCGCGGAAGCGCTGGGAAGCAAAAATGTCGTTCACATTCACTTTGATGGTGCCTTTTTTCTTCAGCACTGTTTTCTGCACGCCGCAGTTCACGCTCCACATGGATTTTGAAACCCATATGCCATATACGTTCGGCGCTTCATACCATCCGCTCAGCTCGAACTTGAAGTCGTGCGGCAGGGTGAAGGTGTTGGTGGAATTAAAGTTCCACGACAGCTGCGAGGTATTAAAATTACCCAGGGAATCCAGGATCCTGTATTCGTTGTAATACGCGGAGAGGTTGTTGCTCGTATTCCACCACTTCACCGGGTCGAAAGGCAGGGTGAGGTTGAGGGAATAACTGTTTTGCCGGCCAAGGTTCTTATTGGTGCTGATGGTCACTTTTGTTTCCGGGACCAGTATCAGGAACTCATCGTACACATCATTCACGCGGCTGTAGCCGAGGGTAGCGATGTATTTGTTCTTAAAAGTATACGTCAGCTCGGTGTTATGGATATACTCGGGCGTCAGGTAAGCGTTGCCGCGGAAAAAAGTATACCTGTCCAGGAAAAACATGAAGGGATTCAGCATGCCGTAGCCGGGGCGGTTGATCCGTTTGTTGTAAGTAATGCCCAGCTTGTGGTTGTCGCTGAACTTATGATCCGCCGTGAAGTTGGGGAAATAATCGAGGTACGTCCTTTTAACATTGCTCTTGAGCGTATTGCTCGTTGCATCTGAAATGGTCTGCTCCAGCCGCAGCCCCACCACGAAATCGGTTTTCTTGAATTGTTTTTTATAGATGAGGTAAGCGGCCAGCACGTTCTCGTCGTACAGGAATTCGTCGTATTGTTCGTACACGGGCTGGTACACGCCGTTTTTGAGGGAATCATAACGCATATTGTTCTGCGTGGTCACAAAACTGCCTTTCACACCGGCTTCTATCTTGCTGGATTTGGTGACCGCTTTCACAAAATCAGCCTTGATGCTGCGGATCGTGATATCTGTATATGGCAGGGTGCGCACAGCGTTCTGGTCATGCACGGAGTTATCCTGCATCACCTTTACGCTATCTGCCATCCAGGTCTTCATGTTGTTGTTGAACTTCATGTAATCCGCATCCATGCTAAATTCTGAACCGCTGGTATCGAGCTTGAATTTATAATTGAGGTTGTAGGAAGTGCTGTTGAAGCGGTTGTTGCCGGCTACGGAAGAATAGAGGATGGAATCCACTATCATATTGCTCTGCCTTGCTATCTGCGTGGCGCTGGGCGCATCGCGCCAGAAGGCGTTGCGGTAGGCGTTCACCATGAAGCCGATGGTTTGTTTTTCAGTGATGTACCAGTCGATGCCCGCTTTGCCGGAGCGGTTGAGGAAATGGCCTTTCTGGAACACGTCCTGCTGGAAATGCAGCGGCACGTCGCCGGGCGTTTTGCGGTGCAGCAGGCGGGTATTGAAAAACTGGCGGTCGGCCCAGTTCAAATTGGTGAATACATTGAATTTTTTGGTGCGCCAGTTGAGGGAGAGGCCGGTGGAAAAGAACATGTACCTGCCTCCGCCGCCGCTCAGGTTGAGCGTGCCGTTGGTGCCGGTCATCTGTCCTTTTTTGGTTTTGATATTGATAATACCTGCCGTGCCGGCAGCGTCGTATTTTGCGCTGGGACTGGTAATGATCTCGATCTGTGAAACGGATTCCGCGGTCATGCTTTTCAGCAGTTCCGCCAGGGCTTCGGCGGAAAGGTAAGTGAGCTTTCCATCGAGCATAACGGTAACGCCCTGTTTGCCTTTCATGACGAGGTTCTCATCTTTGTCTACCGTAATACCCGGCGCGCGGCGCAACAGGTCCAGCACGGTATTGCCGGCGGCAGCCACGCTGCTTTCCACGTTCAGGATGGTTTTGCCTTCGCTTCTTTCTATGAATGGTTTCTGCGCGGTTACTTCCACGCCCTTCAGGCTTTTGGGAGCGGCTTCCAGCGCGATTGTCTTCAGGTCTACGGCTGCTTCCTTCACCTGGAATACATTGCCTTTTTTGGTGGTGAATCCCATCTGGGAAACTTCCAGGTAATAAGAACCGGCAGCGATCTTTTCGAACAGGCATTTGCCGTCCGCATCGCTCATCTGGCCTTTCACGAGGGTACTGTCTGCGGATTTCCGCACGGCTACACTGGCATATGGAAGCGGGTTTCCGGAGGCATCGGTAATTTTCACACTGATGCTTTGCGCAAATACTGTGTTCAGGGCAGCAAGCAATAAAATGATCAGTATGGAGCGTTTCTTCATAAGCGGTCTGTTGTCTGTTTCTTATAGTTAAGTTTTGGAACGGGGCAGGTTAATGATGTAAAGTTCGGAGATGCAACGCACAAATTTTTCCCGCTCATCCTTATTCTGCTGCACTGGAATACTTTCCGGCAAACCTGACCCGGGCACGACGATTTATATAACAAAGACGCCCCGGCGCACGATAAGTTGCACGCCCTTGATAAATGGTTGCGAATGGGGAGGAATGGCCCTTAACGGGTAACACCGGCAAGCGGCTGTAGCCTCACTTTAAAAATGTCCGATAACGCACACTTTGCGGCATGATAGCCGCACATGCCGTGCACGCCGCCGCCGGGAGGCGTGGAGGAAGAACAGAGGTAAATGCCCTTTGCGGAAGTGCGGTAGGGGGAGCGCCGCAGGGCGGGGCGGGTAAACAGCTGGCGGATATCGATGATGCCGCCGTTGATGTCTCCGCCAATGTAGTTCGGGTTATAATTTTCCAGCTCTTCTGTGTTAAAAGTATGCCGCGCGAGGATCGCGTCCCTGAAGCCGGGGGCAAATCTTTCCACCTGCCCTTCGATGGCGGCGGTCATGTCTTTGCGTGAGCCATTGGGCACATGGCAGTAAGCCCAGGCGGTATGACGGCCTTCCGGCGCGCGCGAAGGGTCCACGAGGCTTTGCTGTGCCAGCAGCACAAAAGGTTTATCCGGGTGGTGGCCCGCAGCTGTTTGTTTTTCAGACAGGGCAATTTCGCCGGCGGTGTTGCCGATATGCACCGTTCCCGCTTCCCTGCAGGCCGCGGCGGCGAAGGGAATGGGCTCAGACAGGGCCCAGTCTGTTTTGAACACGCCCATGCCGTAGCGGTATTTTTCCAGTTGCCATTTATAGAAGGAAGAGAACCGGTGGCCTGCGATCTCCAACAGCTGTTTCGGCGTTACATCCAGCAAAAGGGCGCGGTGCGAAGGCAATTGCTCCAGGCGGCTGATGTAAGTGTTGGTAACGATGCTGCCGCCGATGGAAGTGAAGTATCGTGCCAGCGCATGGGCGATCTGCTGCGAGCCGCCCCGCGGCACAGGCCAGCCCCTGAGATGCCCCACAACGGAAAGCACCAGCGCGATGGCTGACGTGGCTATATTTTCCAGCGGCTGTATGGCATGCGCGCCCATGCCTGCGAGCAGGCCGCGGGCATATGATTCCTTGAACCGGCGCACGAGGCTGGTGACCGGCTGCAATGCTTTCAGCCCGAACTGTGCCATTTTAAAAGGATGAGCAGGTATCTGCAAAGGACCCAGCGCGTCGTTGATGATCTGTGGCCAGGCATTCATGAGCGGTTCCATCAGCTGACGGTAAACGTCCGCATCTTTCCCGAGTGATCCCAGCGTTTGTGCCATGTTCGTGCTGAGCACCGCCGCATGGCCATCATCGAAGGGATGTGCCGCGGCAATGGACGGGTATATAAATTTCAGCCCGTGATCCGCCAGGGGCAAGGTTTGAAAGAAAGGAGAACCGGCAGCCAGGGGATGGATAGCGGAACATACGTCATGCAGGAAACCCGGGAGGGTCAGCTCCGCGCTGCGAAGGCCGCCGCCAATGGTGGCTTTCCCTTCTACCAGTAATACGTTCAGACCTTGTTGTTGCAGGGTGATGGCAGCTGCAAGACCGTTAGGCCCCGATCCCACCACCACCGCATCATATTCCGGGTTTCGCATTTCGTAAATATACGGTATCCGTACAAAAGGTCGTCATTGCGGGGAGCTAACCCGTCATTGCGAGGAGCGATAAAGGATTCAGTGCGGCAGGAGATGCGACGAAGCAATCTCCTTCATTGAATTGGCGTACTACAGGCCATGGAGGAGATTGCTTCCTCGCCCCTCCCGCTTTGGCTCCGCGGCTCCTCGCAATGACGAACTCATCTCTTCCCGCTTTGGCTCCGCGGCTCCTCGCAATGACGGACTTCCCTGATCAATGACAAACTTCGGCGGCATTGGTCAATACTCGGATCATCATTAAAATTTATCTCCTGTATTATAAAATCCACGGAAATATCTCTATTTTACGGTAACGTACCCGAAAACTGGATACCATGAAAAGATCAACGCCTATCCCGCTCCTGCTCCTATGCCTTCTTGCAGGAAGCGCCTGCCGGCCCGGCAAAAAAACAAACTTCATGCAGCAGCCGGAAAGCGCGCTGGTACTGGAGTCTACCACGCTCGGCGTAAGCACAATTATCCAGGACCTGGATGTGCCATGGGAAATTTGCTGGGGGCCTGATGACCGCATCTGGTTCACCGAACAAAGCGGCGCCATCAGCGCGGTAAAACCGGAAACGGGGGAACGGAAGATCATGCTCGTCATCCCAGAAGTATACCGCCACCGCTCGCTCGGCTTACTGGGCATGGCACTTCATCCTACAGCGCCATATGTGTTCGTGGACTACACGCATCTCAAAGAAGACTCTACCATTGTATCAAAACTGGTACGCTACACACGCACCGCGGATACGCTGAAAGACCCGCTGCTGCTGCTCGAATACCCCGGCAATACCGGCCACAACGGCTCCCGCGTGATCATTTCGCCAGACGGCAGGGTGATGCTCGCCACCGGCGACGCTGCCCGCTATCCCAATGCGTCGGACACTGCTTCGCTGAACGGGAAAATACTGCGTATGAATACCGATGGCTCCATCCCCGCCGACAATCCTTATCCCGGCAACTACATGTGGAGCCGCGGCCACCGCAACATACAGGGGCTGGCCTATACTTCCAGCGGCAACTTCTTCGCATCCGAGCACGGCGATGCAACAGACGATGAGCTGAACCTCATTCATAAAACCGGCTATTACGCCTGGCCGCACATCGAAGGATATGCGGACCGCGCTAAAGAAAAAACGTATGCGGATACATTCGCCTTCGTCCCGCCGGCCTTCGCCTGGACGCCCACCATCGCGCCAGCCGGGATTGATCATTATATGTCCGGTAATATTCCCGAATGGAAGAACACCATTCTCATGGGCACCCTCAAAAACGCCAGCCTGCGCGTGATCAGGCTAAATGAAGCGCAGGATTCCGTGCTGGGCGAAAACGTTTATCTCACCGGCGTCTTCGGCCGCATCCGCGATCTCTGCGTTTCGCCCGGTGGCGACGTATACATTGCCACCAGCAACCGCGACTGGAACCCCGGCAAAGGTTTCCCGAAAGCGCACGACGACCGGATCATCCGCCTCTTTCCCATTCCATCAGCCGGCAACCTGCCTGTGCTGCCAAAATCAGTCAACCTGAATACTGCCGCACTCGCCAAAGGCGCGCTGCTGTATGCCAACTATTGCGAAGCCTGCCACAAGCCTGACGGCAGAGGCATAAAAGGCTCCTTCCCCGCGCTGGACAGGAGCAAATTGGTAACCGGCAATGCAGGGCAATTATTGCAAATGATATTGAAAGGAAGCAAAAAGAACACCGGCGAACAAATGCCTGGCTTTGCTTTCATGCCCGATGAAGACATAGCCGCCATCGCAGGATACATCCGGCGCGCCTGGCGCAACCAGGCAGACAGTATAACTGTGTCGGACGTACGAATAGAAAGAAAAAATGCAGGATTCTAAGGTCATACATCTTCGCGCCCCACATCGGTGAGCTGATATTTGATGGCGTAGTGTAGCGGCTGGATGGGCTTGCCGCTTGCATTGGCCCACACGTTGGCGAAAGATGCGCCGTAATAAAAGATCAGCGCCACGTAGAACACGAACAATAATAACAGCACCATGGATGCGGAAGCGCCGTAGATGCTGTTGATATTACTGTAAGTGAGCAGCCATCGCAGGATGAGCTTGCCGATGTTGAACAGCACACTGGTCACCAGCGCGCCGGTCAGCAATATCTTCCAGCGCGGCCGCCCGTCGGGCAGCAGGAAAAATACCAGCGCAAACCAAAGCGTAACCGTGAAGATGGATATGCCGTAACGCAGCACACCGTTATAATAAATGGAAAGCTCCGGTGCAAAACGCGCTACATATTTACCGGTGAAGCCCTGCACGGAATCTGCCAGGATGCCCACTACGAACAGTATGCCGGTACAAAGAATCAGCGCCACGCCGCGCAGGCGGCTCAGCATAATATGCCTGAAATTGCCCGCAGCAATGGGCCTCACGCGCCATAGCTGGTTCACAGAACTGGTCATTACTTTCAGCAGCGTGGTAGCTACAAATAACAGGAACACGAAACCCGCGATAGCGATCAGCCAGTTCTGCGCCAGGCCCCTGAAGGCTTTCAGCGTTTCGATCACTTCGTGGGTCACTTCAGGGCCGATGATCTGGATCATCTGGTCGAACAGCTGGCGGGAGATAACGCGCGGCTCAAACAGCAGGCGCAGCGCCTGGAGAATGATCACCAGGATGGCCGGCAGGGCAAATGTCGTGAAAAACGCCGTAGCCCCGGCCATGCGCAGCGGGTCGTTTGCCTGCAATTCCGTAAAGGCGTCTTTAAAAGACCATAAAAATACCTGCCAGCGCCTGAGATGCTTCCTGTTCCTTACCATATGCTCCTGCCCGGCAAATACCGGGCCCGGCCAAAATTAGCTGAAAAAACTGGAACACTCACTTACACATGCCGGCCCAGCCACTGCGCGATGAAAGCAGCATCTTCCCGCCAGGTGGGCTGCCCCAGCACAAAATGGTTCCTTCCCTCGAACAATTTGAATTCCGTGACAGACGGAGATCTTGCATATCGTTTAAAATTGGAGTGGTTCAGCGAAGCCGGCATAATATGATCCTTGCTGCCGGCTATGAAGAGCAACGGCGGGTGCGGGCGTTTGAAATCTACTTTCGCCACGCCCGTGAGCCCGTCGCGCAGGGCGCGTTTGGATTCGGGAATGGCGAATTTTTCATACCCCACTTTTTGTTCCGCCAATGGCATGCCGTTCGTGAAAGCGTACTGCCATTGAGGAAAACTCATGAGGAATGAACGGGAAGCCGGGGTGAAGAAACCCAGCGGTGCCCAGGTGGCGCGCAGGAAAGACCATTTAAAAGACACCAAGCCGGCGGGCGGTACCGAATGGATAGCCACGCCGGCCACTGCCAGGTCTTTCTGCAAAAGCAGCTGCACCAGCAGCCCTCCCAGCGAATGTCCGACCAGTATAGGTTTTCCGGGCAACTGCGTAATGAAGTCGGTAAAATAATTCACCAGGTCCGCCAGCCTGATGGATGCAATGGCGGCATCCGGCTGCCGGCTGCGCAGCACCAGTGCGGGCGCATCTTTATGGGGCCAGGGCGGCGCAACGCAATGGTATCCCCGCTGCTCAAAGAATTCTATCCATGGGTCCCAGCAATGGCTGCTGACGAAGGCCCCGGTCAGGAATACGATCGTGTTCATGTAGCTGCTTTCGTTTAGCTATCCCAAACCGGTGCCATTCACACAAACCGCTACAAGTCAGTGGGTTTTAAGGGATCACTGGTACAGGCGGCAACGATATACCGTTGCGCCGTTTTTTTTCGCAACGAAATAAAGTAGTAATTTTGCCTCTGGCCGACCATCATTTCCCAGTCTTTTATCATCACCAGCAATCCGGTTGTATTGACATTGAGGCGTTTCGCGCAGGCTCCTGTTTGTAACAGGCAGTTTGCAGGTGATTGGCCTGTTTTATGCCCGTTAAGATCTAAATCCAAACCATATGCGCCGCCGTTGGCTGAGTACCGTATTCTTTATTTGCCTGGCATACGCCGCCACCGCGCAAAGCGCCGCAGACCTGCGGAAAAACCTGGCGCAGGAGCGTAATGACAGCGCCAGGGTACATCTGCTCATTGGGCTGGCCCATCATTACCTCTACAAACCCGGAGAAATTCCGCAGGACCTTGATAGCGCGATGTATTTCCTTCTATCTGCCGAAACGCTGAGCACTAAGCTGGGAATGCACGATCAATATGATTACTGCGGGTTGCAAAAAGGAAACCTGTACGTGGAACGGAGAGACATTCCTTCCGCCGTCAGGACGGCGCAATTGCTTTCGCCACCCAGGCACGCCATAGTGCTCTACAATATCGCCTTCCATTACCTGTACAAGCCCGGGGAATTCGATTACGACCTGGACAGTGCCGTGCTCTACGGCAGGCAGGCCATGGCCATCGCAAAAAAGCACCACCTGGAAGAACAATACGACAACGCCTGCAACCTTGTCACCAAAGCCTATTTCGAAGGCGGCAAACTGGCCGGTTCCCTTTCCTATGTAAGCCAGTTGGAAGGTATTCCCAAAGCGGAGGCGCTGCATATGCTCGGCTACATTTATTTCGCAAAACCGGGAACAGCAAAAACGGACATGGATACTGCCTTCCTCTATACCCGCCAGGCCATAGCGCTGTGCAGGCGACTGGGCTTGAAAGAACCGCTGGAACGGAACTTATGGCAGCTGGCCAGAATCCACTGCGAAGCAAAACAATATACCGAAGCAGGCAGGATCATACCGGAGCTGAGCGGCGGCCGGAAAGCAGATGTGCTTGTCAGGATGGCCGGGTATTATCTCAACAAAAGCCTGCACGATAGTGCGTATCGCGCGGCCAAAGAAGCCCTGGGCATTTACCAGGCCGCGAAAGCCAACGACCGCATCATAGCCTGCAACAGTATCCTAGCCGCACTGGAAATGAAAAGAGAGAACACAGACAAACAGATACGGGGCCTCGCCGGCATGGCGCGTTACCAAAAATTGATGCAGCTGGGAAAGGAATACCAGAGCGGCTTCCCCATCTATGACCAGGGAAAATTGCAGGTGGCAGACCTGTATTTCACCGAAGCAATAGCCATCGCCGAAAGAACCGCGCAAGACACCTGCCTGCACAATGCACGCCGCGAGAAAGGCCGTACCGCTCTTTTGATGAACGATGTAGCAGGTGGGATGAACATTTTCGGGGAAGTGATCACCGAACTTCGCAAAAGGAACGACAAACACGAAGAAGCCCTCACCTGGATGCTCATCGGCAATACCATCCGCCGGATGCGGCACAACTATTCCACGATTATCAATGCCTACCTGCAAAGTGCCACGCTGGCAGCCGCAACAAAAGATAAAAACCTTGAGATAAATGCCACCCTGCAATATGCATTTCAACTGGCGGAGGATACACAACCCGGGCAATCCGAGAAAGTACTGCTGCAATTGCAGGAAAAATACCCCGATGCCGTAAATCCGTTCGCACACAAGCTGCACAGCTACCTCAGCGCCATTTACCGCAGCCGCGGCAACCTCAACCTGGCGCTCGACCATTCACTTAAAAGCATCCGCCTGCTGGAAAAAACCGGCAATTTTACAGGCATACACAAGCTCTACGAAAATACCGGCGATATTTACTCCGACCTTGGCCAGCCGCCCAAAAGCATTACCTGGTACCGGCGCGCGCTGGATGCCGCCCATCACAATCCTCCCGATGATTTCGACTACATCGTTACCGGCAAGCTGGTAGAGGAAATGGTGAAGGACGGGAAAACGAAAGACGGGCTGGCAATGCTGCTGCAACTTTACAAACAATTCCCGCCGCAAACATATTATTCGAAGATCAGCATGCACAATGCCCTGGCCACCTGCTACAACATCCTCGGCCAGCATGACCTCGCCGAACAATATTACCTGGAAAACACCTACGACCTGGGACACACGCGGATAGCCGATAAAACCTACGCAGACATCCAGTACAATATCGGCAAATTCTACCTGGAACGGGGGCAGTACCCGCGCGCAGACTATCACCTGAAAAGATCCCTGATAGCTTCCGTAGCCACCGCCAAAGATGCGCACCTGCTGCTTTTCCGCGCAGATTCGGCCCGCGGCGATTATCTCTCCGCCATCAGCCATTACCAGCGATATAAATCCCTCAACGACTCCATCTTTAACACTCTTACCAGCCGCCAGATACAGGAACTGCAAATTCAATACGAAACCGAAAAGAAAGACCAGGCGCTGGTACTGAAAGAAAAAGACCTGCTGCTCCGCGAGCAGGACATCCTGCTGCTCACCCGCCAGGGCATGCTCCGCGAAACCCGGCTGGAGCAGGCTTTGCTGAAACGCAGGCAGGCAGAGATCGAAGCGGAACGGAAAGACCAGGACCTGAAACTCAAGGAACAGAACATCCAGCTGCTTACCAAACAATCACAGCTGCAGCAAAGCCGCCTGCAACAGGAAAGGATACTCCGGAAAGTGACCTATGGCGGCGTGAGCCTGCTGCTGGTGATCGTAGGGTTGCTGTATTACGGTTACCAGATGAAACGCCGCAGCAACAAGCGCCTGGAAGCGCAGCAGAAGGAGATCAACCAGCAGAACATTTCGCTGCAGCACCTGGTGAGCGAAAAAGAATGGCTGCTGAAAGAGATCCATCACCGCGTAAAGAACAACCTCCAGATCGTGATGAGCCTGCTGAACAGCCAGAGCGCTTACCTGCAGAACGACGCCGCATTGAATGCCATCAGACACAGCCAGCACCGTGTGCAGGCGATCTCGCTGATCCATAAAAAGCTCTACCAGTCAGACGATGTGGCGATGATAGACATGCCGCCATACATCCACGAACTGACGGAATACCTCATGGATTGTTTTGATGCTTCGCAGAATATCCGTTTCGACCTGCAGGTGGCCAACGTAAAAATGGATGTGTCGCAGGCGGTGCCATTGGGCCTTATTTTGAATGAAGCGATCACCAACAGCATCAAATACGCATTCCCCGGCAAGCGCGACGGCGCCATCAGCATCAGGCTGGAAAAGCATCCGGACGGGCGTACTGTGCTTACCATTGCGGACAATGGCGTGGGGCTTCCGCCGGATTTCGATCACCTGCAATGCAGCTCCCTCGGCATGAGCCTGATGCAGGGACTTACCGAAGACCTCGGTGGCCGCTTCAACATCCGGAACCGGCAGGGCGCCTGCATTTCCATTGCTTTCGATCATGACGACGAACATCCCGTTCTCGCATTTTCAACCACTGAACAAGTGCAGGCGTGAACGGGAAAGACAGATATGCATAACAAAGTGAACATAAGAAAACCAATTACTGCTTAAATATTTTCGGATATGAACGATAAAGTGCTGATCGTGGAAGACCAGTTCGTTGAAGCCAACGACCTCCGGCTGATGCTTGAAAAAGCCGGCTATAAAGTATGCGGCATTGCCCGCTCAGTGCCGGTGGCGCTGGAGCTGATAGAAAAAGAAAGGCCGGGCCTCGTGCTGGTGGACATTTTCCTGAAGGGCAAACAAACGGGAATAGACCTGGCGAAGCAGCTGCGCGAAGAACATATCGCTTTCGTGTATCTGTCCGCCAACTCCAGCCAGGACGTGCTCTTCGCCGCAAAAGCCACACAGCCGTATGGCTTCCTGGTAAAGCCCTACCGTGAAAAAGACCTGCTCATCACCCTCGAAATTGCGCGCTACCGGCACGAGAACAGCCTGGAATCGAGCCTGCGCAGGGAATCTACGTTGCACAACAAGCTGGACGCCATCCGGGAAAGCCCCGCAAACCGCGACCAGAAACTGCTGCAATGCGCCATGGCATTGCAGGCCTTTGTTCCATTCGATTATTTTTCCGCTGTTATGCAGCTGCACGACGGTACCGTGATCCACGGGAAAGACTTCCTGCGCACCGGTTTCAACGAATACCAGCACGTTGGCCTGCGCGAACTGGCCGCCATCACCGGCATGAAAGAACCTGCGCTGAACCAGGTGTATGACGGTATCGGTCAAACATCCAAAGCGGCATTTTATAACGACGACAGCTTCCGCCAGCTTGCAAAGCCTGCCGGGCTGCATAAGCTGGTGGCAGATGGTTTCAGGATGGGCAGCCATATGGTGTATCCAATTTCATTCGGCAAAGGCGATCATTTTTATTTTCATTTTTACTCACGCCGGCCCGATGCTTACAATCCCGCGCACATCACGTTGTTTGGCCGCCTGGCGCCCGCATTGTCCAAAATAACGGAGCACCTCGCGCAGTTTGGCACCATGGAAACGGCTGTGGCCACAGCGTTGCGGCCTTCCGGGCATGCTTCGGGCTTTGAAGGCATTGTAGGCAGCAGCCACCTGTTGCTGAATGTATTCGACAACATTACGCAGGTAGCGCCGCTGGACACCTCCATTCTCATACTGGGCGAAAGCGGCACCGGCAAAGAAAGGATCGCGGATTGCATTCACCAGCTGTCGCCGCGCAAGCACAAACCGCTCGTCAAAGTGAACTGCGCGGCGCTGCCCGCTACGCTCATAGAATCGGAATTATTCGGCCACGAAAAAGGCGCATTCACCGGCGCAACAGACAAGAGGATCGGGAAATTTGAGCAGGCCCACGAAGGCACCATTTTCCTGGACGAGATCGGCGAAATGCCGGTAGAGCTGCAGGCCAAGCTGCTGCGCGTGTTGCAGGAAAAAGAAGTGGAGCGCATCGGCAGCAGGGCGCCCATCCGTGTGAACATCCGCATCATTGCCGCCACCAACCGCAACCTTGAAAAAGAAGTAGCGGAGGGCCGCTTCCGGCTTGATCTTTATTACAGGCTCAACGTATTTCCCATCACCATTCCGCCGCTGCGCGAAAGAAAGGAAGATATTCCCGCGCTCGTATCCCACTTCCTGCAATACTTCAACCGCAAAACCGGCAAACGCATCACCGGCGTGGCAGACAAAGCGCTGCGCGGCATGATGGAATACAACTGGCCGGGAAACATACGCGAACTGGAGCATCTCATAGAAAGAAGCATCCTGCTGACGCGCAGCAACATCATCGAAGAAGTGCCCATTCCATCCCAGCAACGCAAGGGCGCCACAACCGAGCCAGCGGCCGAGGAACGCATCAAAACCATTCATGAGAACGAGCGGGATCATATTCTCACCGTGCTCAAAAAATGCAATGGCCGCATCTGGGGCATGGGCGGAGCGGCGGAACTGCTGAATGTGCCGCCCACCACGCTGAATTCCAAGATGAAAAAGCTTGGGATCAGGAAGGAACATATATCCTGATTTTGATCAATCCGGGAAAAGTGCAATTCTTTCCTTTATCTGCACAAGATGCGGAAAGGTACATCGGCCTACCTTTACCGGATGAATACAGCATATGACGCCGCCATCATTGGCGGTTCTTCCGCAGGATTGTCCGCCGCGCTCACACTGGGCCGCTTCGGCAGGCGCACGATCGTATTTGACAATGGCGCGCCGCGCAACAAACCCGCCGCGCACGCCCACAACTTCTTCACCCGCGACGGCGTTCCGCCTTCAGAACTGTTGCGTATCGCAAGGGAACAGCTCCTGCCGTATCCTTCCGTGGAGCTGCAATCACTCACCATCGGATCCGCTGAAAAAACAGCAGAAGGTTTTGTATTGACGGCCACTTCCGGCGAACGCATCACCGCAAGGAAGATCATCATCACCACCGGCGTGAAAGACGGCATGCCAGCCATTCCCGGCATACAGGAGCTTTGGGGCAACGCCGTGTTCCATTGCCCTTACTGCCACGGCTGGGAAGTGAAAAACGAACCGGTGGCCATCATTTCAAACGGCGATAATGCCTGGCATTATGCCATGCTGGTGTCTAAGCTGAACAAAGACCTTGTCTTCCTTACCAATGGCCCGTCTACATTAAGCGCGGAGCAAACGGAGAAACTAAAACGCAAAGGATTCTCCATTATCGAAACGCCCATCGCCACATTGGAAAGAGAAGGCAAAGGCATCCGCATTTCCTTTACAGACGGCAGTTCTATCCAGAAAACGGCGGCGTACCACCGCTCAGAGAAATTGCTTTTCCAGAACGAATTGGCCAAACAACTGGGCTGCCAGCTTTCGGAAGCAGGCTCCGTCACCGTAAGCGCGATGTATGAAACCAGTGTGCCTGGCGTGTTTGCAGCGGGAGACATCAGTCATGACGGCCTGCACCAGGTATCCGTCGCCGCATCCGGCGGGCATACGGCCGCTGCGGCCTGCAATTCCCAGCTTTGCGCGGAAGATTTTGAAGCGGATATTTAGGCTTCGTTTGCCACTTTGTAAATATCCTTCACTTCCAGCACCTTTTTGCTGTAACCATGCTGCGCCACTTTG
Source organism: Chitinophaga sp. YIM B06452 (assembly GCF_039655965.1). Lineage (NCBI taxonomy): Bacteria > Pseudomonadati > Bacteroidota > Chitinophagia > Chitinophagales > Chitinophagaceae > Chitinophaga > Chitinophaga sp. YIM B06452. The sequence goes on from NZ_JAWLKY010000002.1 coordinate 935,094, forward strand.
ATCATGGCCTGCCCCAGCTCTGCGAGGGTGCCCACGAATGAAGGGAAAAGCGCGCGGAAGAAGGGAAACATCCAGCTCAGGTATTTATAATAGGGTTTCACATTCTTCAATCCTTTGGTAGGATGCAGGTAACCCGGGCGGAATGCATATACCTGCCTGAAGGGAAGCCGCATGAGGTCGTTTTCCGTTTTGCCTTTCACCCGCGCCCACATGGCCCTGCCGTGCTCGCTGCTGTCTGTGCCGGAACCGGAAATATAACAGAACGCTATCTCAGGGCTTGCCTTGCACATCACTTCCGCAGCATGCAGCGTAAGCGTGTGCGTTAGTTTGTAATAGGTTACTTCATCTTTGCCGATGGCGCTTACGCCAAGACAGAAGAAGCATGCGTTGTAGCCCGTCAGTTCAGCGGCCAGCGGTGTAAGGTTGTAAAAATCTTCGTGGATGATCTCTTTCAGCTTCGGATGGCTGAAGCCGGAAGGTTTACGGTTGATAATAAGCACGGCTTCCACCGCCGGGTGTTGCAGGCATTCGTGAAGCACCCCTTCTCCTACCATCCCGGTGGCGCCGGTGATGATCACGCGGATTTTGTCAGGCATATGCTGCTTGTTTGTGGTGGGAAATTATAACTTTTTCCCGTAACAAAATACTTCATGCTCAGGCCTCCGCCGGCTTCACGCGGCCTATAGCGCGACGGCATACCAGCAGCACCAACAGCGCCAGCATAGCAGCTGCCGTCATCACCAAAGCCAGCGGCATGGCGCTGTTCGCTTCTTCAAGACTTACAAACACAGACGCCAGCGCACCCACGCCCATCTGTAAAGCACCCATCAGCGAAGAAGCGCTGCCCGCATTCCTTTCAAACGGCGCCAGCGACAACGCGGCGGTGTTGGGATTCACAAAACCAAGGCAGCACAGCAACACGAACAATACCTCCAGCGTGCCCCAAAGGCCCAGCCAGCCGTTCATTACAGCGAGCACGAAAAACAATCCCATCAGCGATTGAACACCCAATGCCACGGGCAATATCTGCTCGCTGGTAAACCTGCGCAATGCCAGTGTATTCACCTGGCTGGAGCCGATGAAACCGACAGACAGCGCGGCGAATATCCAGCCGAAAGTCTTTTTGTCCACATGATGCACGTCCATGAACACTTTGGGAGAAGCGGATACGTAGGCGAACAGTGCGGAGAAAGCGATGGCGCCGGTGAGCGTATACGTGTAGAACTGTGGCTCCTTCATCACCTGCCAGAAGTTGCGGATGATAGGCGCAGGTTTGAGAGACATCGACGTGTCCGGCTTATAACTTTCCGGCAGCCAGAAAATACTGGCCAGCAGCATTAGTATGCCCATTACCGTTAGGATGATAAATACGGCATGCCAGCCGAATGCAGTGGTCACATAACCTCCGGCTGTTGGCGCTATCATCGGCGAAGCGCCTACAACCAGCATGAGCAGGGCAAACACTTTCGCATTCTCCTTCACCGGGAAGATGTCGCGCACCATCGCCATGGAAGCCACCGTGGCAGCGCAACTGCCGATGGCCTGGAAGAAGCGCAGCATAATGAACTGGTCTATGTTCTGCGTTAACACACAGCCGATGGAAGCCAGGATGTATAACAGCAGGCCCAGGTAGAGCGGCCTTTTTCGGCCAAAACGGTCCAGCAGCGGGCCATACAGCAGCTGGCCGGCGGAAATGCCGATAAAATAACTGGATAAAGTGAGGCCTACGCTGGATACATCTGTATTGAGATCTTCAGCAATAGCTCCGAAGCCGGGCAGATACATGTCTATTGTAAAAGGGCCGAGGGCTGTAAGGCTTCCGAGTATCAGGATCAGGTAAAAGTAGGTCGATCGTTTCAAAGCCGGGTAGTTTGCGCAAAGATCAGCAGAATATCCGGCTTTGAAACATAGAATTAATTGATCGGAGTATCACCAACGTTTTGTTGTTGCAGGATGCCGTATTCCAGCCCGCGTATCTCCGCCAGTCCCTTCAAACGCCCGATGGCGCTGTATCCCGGGTAGGTTTGTTTTTTCAGGTCGTCCAGCATCTGGTGGCCGTGGTCGGGGCGCATGGGCAGTGAGATATTCCTCCGCCGCATCACCCGCGTGAGCTCGGTCACTACGGCATACATGTTTACATTTCCATCCAGGTGGTCTGCTTCATAGAAATTACCGTTCTGATCACGGCGGATGTTGCGGAGATGAACAAAGTGGATATGATCGCCATGGCGGCGGATGATGCCGGGCAGATCATTGTCCGCCCGCACGCCCAGCGAGCCGGTGCAATAACACAGGCCGTTGGCGGGCGAAGGCGCCGCCTGCAGGATCGCTTCAAGGTCTGCTTCCGTGCTCACAATGCGGGGCAGGCCCAGCAAAGGATACGGAGGATCGTCCGGATGAATGGCCAGGCTGAGGCCAAGCGATTCCGCAACAGGCACTACTTCGCGCAGGAAATAAAAAAGATGTTCGCGGAGCAGTTCTGCGTTGATGTGCGCGTATTTGCCGAGCGCGGCAAGAACGGCTTCCGGCGTAAACCGGTCGTCGCTGCCGGGCAAGCCCAGCAGGGCATTATGGAAGAGCGTTCCTTTTTCCGCATCGCTCATTTCGTGCAGTCGTTGCCGTGCGGCGGCGATCTCTTTTTCCGTATAATCTTTTTCAGCGCCCGGCCTTTTCAACAGGTAAAGGTCGAAGGCGATGAAGGCGTTGCGTTCATAATACAGGGCGCGGCTGCCATCGGGCATTACATAAGCAACGTCCGTCCGCATCCAGTCCATCACCGGCATAAAATTGTAAGTGATCACCGCAATGCCGCATCTGGCAAGGTTTTGCAGGCTTATTTTATAATTTTCGATAAAACGGGCGTAATCGCCGGTTCGGCGTTTGATATCTTCATGTACGGGGAGGCTTTCAACTACAGACCAGCGCATGCCGGCCGCTTCTATCATGGCTTTCCGGCGGCTGATCTCGGTAACGGTCCATATTTCGCCGGGAGGAATGTGATGCAGCGCTGTTACAACGCCGGAGCAGCCTGCCTGCCGGATGTCCCATAAGCTGACAGGATCGTTGGGCCCGAACCAACGCATTGTTTGTTCCATTGACATGTGCAGAAAGTTTAGCATTGAGCCCTGCAGGCTCCGTGGAATTTTACTGCGCCAATATCTTGAAAAAAAACGGAACGGTTGTTATAATTCGCAGCTACATCGATGTAATTCATGTTTGATCAGCAGGCAGCCCGCACAAACGCAGGAGCCCGGCCCTGTCTGCCACGGCTATTTCTTTTCCTGACATCACGATCAGGTGCTCCTGGATCATTTCCTGCAACATCCTGAACGTGGTTTCATAAGTGGCGCCGATGTAAGAAGCAAGGTCCTGCCGCGACAAGCCGAAGTCGATAAACCCGCTCCCGTTCCTGCCGAATTTATTTTCCAGCGAGATCAGCGCCTGCGCGATCCTTCCTTTCACCGGCATATGTGCGAGGTTGCGCATCTTTCTTTCTGATTCCTGCAGTTCCCTTGCGTAGAACAGCATCAGTTCATATAACAGCTGGTGGTTCACTTTCAGCGAAGCCTCCCAGAAAGCAATATCAAAATAACATACCGTGACCGCTTCCAGCGCGGTGGCCGTAACGGGATACACCGGTTCAAAGCCGATGCCGCGGTGCCCGACGATATCGCCTTTTTTTGCGAAACGGACGATCAGCTCTTTGTCCTCATCCCAATGCTTATGTACTTTTACGCTGCCTTTATAAATGAAGAAGATCCCTTTCACCGGGTCTCCTTCTTTGAACAGCTCCTGCCCTTTCCGGTAGGTAAAATGTACGCTGCCCGCCTCCACCGCCGGCAGCCATTCCTTCATGCAAAGGCGGCATACCATGCAGGTGCCGGTATCGCAGCCCTGTTTATCTTTCTTCATATATTATATGTCTTTCTGCGCCGGCTGCAATGATGCCCGCCAGCTGCTCCCGCCACTTCACCACTTCCCCCACCACAATAATGGCAGGATTTTCAATGCCCTGCGCCTCCGCTGCGGCGGCAATTCCCGACACGGCGCCGGTGATGATCCGTTCCTGTTCTGTAGTACCGTTCTGGATCACCGCCACAGGTACCGATCCCTTGCCGGCCTCCCGGAAAATGTCCATGATAGCGCCGATGCGGCTCATAGCCATCAGGATCACGACCGTGGCGGTTGATTGGGCGGCCAGGTATATGTCGCCGGAGATGTCGCCGCTGCGGGTGGTGCCCGTGGTTACCCAGAAACTTTCCGCCACGCCCCTGCTGGTAAGCGGGATCATCTGCATGGCCGGTACCGCCAGCGCGCTGGAGATGCCGGGTACTACATTTACCGGTATGCCTGCCCTGGAGGCCGCTTCAATTTCTTCCACCGCCCTGCCGAACACGAAAGGGTCGCCTCCCTTTAGCCGTACCACATGGCCATATTCCCGGGCGGAGCTGATGATCAGGTCATTGATCTCCTCCTGGGAAAGCGCATGGCAGCCATAACGTTTGCCTACAAAACTGAGAACTACCCCTGGTTTGGTGGCGTATTCCAGCAGCTGCGGGTTTACCAGGGCGTCGTACAGCACAACATCAGCCGTGGCCAGGGTGCGGATGGCTTTGAGTGTGATCATTTCCGGGTCCCCGGGGCCGGCTCCTATTAAAGATAATGCAGGTTTTGGCATAGAAAATACATTATAATAATAATTATATGACTAATATTAGTCCAATAATGCCTAAAATTAAAACATTTTGCCTTAAATTTATGATACAGATCATACACCTGATACAATTTCTACGTTTTTAAAGCTGATTTCAATTATATTAATTATTTATTAATATATCTTAGTATGAAGATCGTAGTAATTGGTAATGGCATGGTCGGCCACAAATTCTGTGAGAAGATCACACAAAAACTCGGCACAAACACCGCCCGGATCGTCATTTTCGGCGAAGAGACCCTTCCCGCGTACGACAGGGTGCACCTCAGCGAGTACTTTGCCGGCAAAACCGCGGAAGACCTTTCCCTCGCCCCGGCCAGCTGGTACGCTTCCCAAAACATCACCCTCCACCTCGGCGACCCAGTTCATATAATAGACCGGGCACAAAAAACGGTCACTTCCCTGAAAGGCATTACCGAATCTTACGACTTTCTCGTGATGGCCACCGGCTCCGCCGCTTTTGTACCCAATATAGCAGGTACGGATAAAAAAGGCGTATTTATTTACCGCACCATCGAAGACCTGGAGCTGATGAAGGACTACGCTCCCCGCGCCACCCGCGGCGCCGTGATAGGCGGCGGGCTGCTGGGGCTGGAAGCGGCCAAAGCCCTGCTGGACCTTGGCATCACCCGTACCAGCGTGATCGAATTCGCGCCGAGGCTTATGCCCCGGCAGATCGACGATAAAGGTTCTTTTGTATTACAGTCCAAACTGCAGAGCCTGGGCCTTGAAGTGCTCACCGGCAAAAATACCTCCGGCATCCTTGGCGAAGACACCATTACCGGCCTCCAGTTCTCCGACGGCACAGCCCTGGATGCAGATATGCTCGTGATCTCAGCCGGCATCAAACCGCGCGACGAGCTGGCGGCAGCCTGCGGCCTTGAAACCGGGCCGCGCGGCGGCATCGTGGTGAACGACCAGCTGCAAACCAGCGATCCCTCCATTTACGCCGTAGGCGAATGCGCATTATATAATGGTATGATCTACGGCCTGGTAGCCCCCGGCTACGAAATGGCGGAAGTAGCGGCTTCACACATCATCGACGCCGCCGCTTCTCAAAAATCCTTCACCGGCTTCGATATGAGCACCAAGCTGAAACTGATCGGCGTAGACGTGGCCAGCTTCGGCAACCCGTTCACCGCCCCGGACCAGAGCCACAGCATCGTGATGGAAGACAGCATCAGCGGGATTTACCAGCGCATCAATATTTCGCAGGACGGGAAATACCTTCTCGGCGGCATCCTCATCGGCAACGCCGATGCCTACAACATGCTGCTGCAAACCTGCAAGAACAATATCGTGCTGCCTCCCAACCCCGCAGACGTACTGCTCGGCCCCCGCAACGGCGCCGCTTCCGCAGGCGCAGGCGTGGACGCGCTACCGGATGACGCGGTGATCTGCAGCTGCGAAAGCATCACTAAAGCCGCCATCTGCCAGGCAGTAGAAGCAGGCAACGAAACCCTCGACGCCGTTAAAAAATGTACCAAGGCCGGCACCTGCTGCGGCGGCTGCACGCCGATGGTGAAAGATCTCATCACCGCCACCATGAAGGCGCAGGGCAAATACATCCGCAACGTGGTGTGCGAGCACTTCGACTACTCCCGCCAGGAACTGCTGGACCTCATCAAAGTAAAATCACTCCGCTCTTTCGACGAAGCGCTGGACCATTACGGTCACGGTGAAGGCTGCGAAGTGTGCAAACCCGTGATCAGCTCCATACTGGCCAGCCTGTGGAACGACATGATACTCGCCAAAGGCAACGATACCGCGCAGGACAGCAACGACCGCTACCTCGCCAACATCCAGAAAGGCGGCACCTATTCCGTGGTGCCCCGCATCCCGGGCGGAGAGATCACGCCAGACAAGCTCATCGTAATAGGCACTATTGCCAAGGAATATAATTTATATACCAAGATCACCGGCGGCCAGCGCATCGATATGTTCGGCGCGCACCTCGGCGACCTGCCCGCTATCTGGGAAGCCCTTATTGAAGCGGGTTTCGAGAGCGGGCACGCTTACGGCAAAGCGCTGAGGACCGTGAAGAGCTGCGTCGGTTCCACCTGGTGCCGCTTCGGCCTGCACGACAGCGTGAGCTATGCCATCCGCATAGAAGAAAGATACCGCGGCCTGCGCGCGCCGCATAAGATCAAGAGCGCCGTATCAGGCTGCATCAGGGAATGCGCGGAAGCACAGTCTAAAGACTTCGGCATCATAGCCACCGAAAAAGGCTGGAACCTTTACGTATGCGGCAACGGCGGCTCCAAGCCCCAGCACGCGTTATTGCTCGCGCAGGACCTGGACAGCGAGACCTGCATCCGCTACATAGACCGCTTCCTGATGTTCTACATCAAAACCGCCGACCCGCTGACCCGTACCGCCACCTGGCTGAACAAGCTCGAAGGCGGCATCGATTACCTGCGCAACGTGGTGGTAAACGACAGCCTGGGCATCGCTGAATCGCTCGAAGCGGAAATGCAGTTCCTGGTGGACAATTACAAATGCGAATGGAAAGAAGTGGTGGACAGTCCCGAGCTGCGGAAGAAATTCTCGCATTTCATCAACGCGCCCGAAGAAAAAGATCCGACCGTAAAATTTGAAACGCTCCGCGAGCAGAAAAAAGCAGCGGACTGGAAATAACCAAACTCACCGAACTATGTCAACGATCAGCTCAACCGCCATCACCTGGTTCTTTGCCTGTAAAACGACTGATGTGCCGCAGAACGGCGGCGTTTGCATCAAGTACAAAGACGAACAGATCGCGCTGTTTTATTTCTCGCGCAGCAACAGCTGGTATGCCACGCAAAACCTTTGCCCGCACCGCCGCCAGATGGCGCTCAGCCGCGGCATGACCGGCACGCACCAGGGCGAGCCCAAAGTAGCATGCCCTTTTCACAAAAAAACATTTTCCCTGGCAGACGGCCGCTGCCTTAGCGACGAACATGAATGCTCATTAACTGTATACCCGGTAAGGTTAGAGGACGACCGCGTGTACATCGGCATACAAGCCGGTGTGGAAGCGGATGTGCAGGTAACGGTGGAAGCACTGTAAAAGCGAAACCCGGCAGTTTGCAGACTGGCCGGGCTTCTGAATTTTAACCGATTGGCTCACTTAAAATCTCTCAAATTTACATGAAAAATCCGTTACAAGAACCGCTGCGCAAACTCTCGCTTTTTAGCCTGGCCACGGTGCAGATGCGCACCTTCCACATCACCTGGCTGATGTTTTTCGTCTGTTTCTTCGGCTGGTTCGGCCTCGCGCCGCTGATGCCGACCATCCGTGCGGATCTTGGACTGACCAAATCGCAGGTAGGCAACGTCATGATCGCTTCCGTATCAGGCACCATCATCGCGCGCCTCATCATCGGCCGCCTCTGCGACACCTGGGGACCCCGCAAAACCGCCGTGCGCCTGCTGTTGTTCGGTTCCATTCCTGTATTTTTCGCCGGGTTCGCACAGGACTATGCCACTTTCCTGCTGTTCAGGCTGGCCATCGGCACCATCGGTGCATCCTTCGTGATCACGCAGTTCCATACCTCCATGATGTTCGACGCCAATATCAAAGGCACAGCCAACGCCATCACCGGCGGATGGGGCAACCTCGGCGGCGGCGTTACCAATATCGTGATGCCGCTCATTTTTGCAGCCATCATGGGTTTCGGGTATACCGCCGGGCAATCGTGGCGGCTGGCCATGATCGTGCCGGGATTGATGATGCTGGGCGTGGCCTTCCTCTATCATAAATACACCAAAGACACGCCGGCAGGCAATTACGACGAGATAGAACGCGATACCGAGAAAGGGAAGACCGACTGGTCTGTTCTCAAAGACTGGCGCGTATGGGCACTGATGCTCGCTTACGCAATGTGCTTTGGCATGGAGATCACTTTCGACAACGTAGCCTCCCTTCACTTTGTGGACACCTACCATCTTTCCCAAGCCAGCGCAGGATTCTGGGCGGGGATATTCGGGTTGATGAACCTGTTTGCCCGCGCGCTCGGCGGCTTCGTTTCCGACCGCGTTGGCCTGAAACAGGGACTGAAAGGGAAAGGCATCCTGCTGGCTTTTGTGCTGCTGGCTGAAGGCGGGGGACTGTTGCTCTTTGCCGGGGCCGCCAGCCTCAAACTGGCCATCATCGCCATGATCGGCTTTGCGTTATTCCTGAAGATGGCGAATGGCGCCACTTATGGCATTGTGCCTTTCATAGACAAACGGAATGTGGGCCTTGTGAGCGGCATCGTGGGCGCAGGCGGCAACCTGGGCGGCATGCTGTTCGGGTTTCTTTTCAAAGCAGATAATATTTCCTACGAACAGGCTTTCACCTGGATCGCTTACGCAGTGATCGCCACCGGCTGTATTGTACTGTTCACGGGATTTTCCAAAGAACCCGCTTCGCGCAGGGTTCCAAACCTTATCACGCAATAATATGTCCAGCTTCAAAACCACCTGTTGTTACTGCGGCGTAGGATGCGGGATCGTTGTTCACCGCGACAGGCAGGGGAAACTCAGCCTCGAGGGCGACAAAGACCATCCCGTGAACCGGGGCATGCTTTGTTCCAAAGGCATGAACCTGCACTACACCGTGATGGACACCAGCGACCGGCTGCTTCACCCTGAAATGCGTTACCACCGCAACGCGCCAAGGATGAGAGTTTCCTGGGACCAGGCGCTGGACAGGGCCGCCGCGGTTTTCAGAAGCATCATCCGCCGCTATGGTCCGGATGCCGTGGCATTTTACGCCTCCGGCCAATGCCTCACCGAAGAATATTACGTGGTCAACAAGCTGATCAAAGGTTTCATCGGCAGTAATAACATAGACACCAATTCGCGCCTGTGCATGAGCAGCGCTGTGGCCGCCTATAAGATGTCGCTGGGCGAAGACGCCGTGCCGGGCACCTACGACGATATAGAACTGGCGGATTGCATCTTTGTAGCCGGCGCCAATCCCGCCTGGTGCCACCCTATTCTCTGGCGCAGGATAGAAGCTGCAAAGGCCGCCAATCCAGCGCTGCGCATTATAGTGAGCGATCCGCGCGTTACACAGAGTTGCGCCGCGGCAGACCTGCACCTGCAGGTCAATCCGGGTACAGACATCGTATTACATCATGCCATTGGCCGTTTGCTGATAGAGCAGGGTCATACCGATAAAAATTTTATACACCAGCGCACCGAAGGTTTTGCACGTTACCGGGATGCCGTGATGCAGCGCAGTATTGCAGAAGCCGCTATTATCTGCGGCATCCCGGAGCAGCAGCTTTACGAAGCGGCGGCCATGATCGGCGCATCCCGCGGGTTCATGACCATGTGGACCATGGGGCTGAACCAGAGTGCCGTAGGTGTTTCCAAGAATCTCAGCCTTATAAATCTCCACCTTATCACCGGCAAGATCGGCAAGCCCGGCAATGGGCCATTTTCGCTCACCGGGCAGCCGAACGCCATGGGAGGAAGAGAGACAGGGGGGCTGGCCAACCTGCTGCCCGCCCACCGTTTGCTGGACGATCCGGCCCACCGCGCCGAAGTACAGGCGTTCTGGGGCGGCACCACTATTTCAGACAAACCGGGGCTTACCGCAACAGACATGTTCGCCGCCCTGGAGAAAGGCAGCCTGAAAGCCATATGGATCATGGGTTCCAACCCGCTCGTGTCCCTCCCTGACGCACGCGCCATGGAAGCCGCATTACAGAAAGCCAGCTTTGTGGTGGTACAGGAAATTTCCTCCAAACCCGAAACGCTGAAGTATGCAGACGTTATACTGCCGGCAGCGGCCTGGGCGGAGAAAGAAGGCACCATGACCAATGCGGAACGCCGCATCAGCTACCTCGCGAAGATCACAGAGCCGCCCGGCGAAGCCTTGCCGGACGCAGAGATCATCTGCCGTTTCGCACAAAAAATGGGTTATAACGGTTTTGATTATACGAATCCTTCCGAGATATACGACGAACATTGCAGGCTTACCGCCGGCACGCGTATAGACATCAGCGGCCTTTCCTACAAGATATTACAGGAACGGAGAAGCATTCAATGGCCGTACAACAACGGCCAGGGCACCGCCCGCCTGTTTACCGACCATCTTTTTTATACCAAACACCAGAAAGCCATTATCCACACCGTGAGCGACGGCAATACCTCCGAAGCTCCTGACGGTGATTTCCCGCTCATCCTCACCACCGGCCGCATCCGCGACCAGTGGCATACCATGAGCAAAACAGGAAAGGTGAGCAAGCTCAAACAGCATATCGCATCGTCTTTCCTCGAAATACACCCACAGGATGCGGAAGCCCGCAACATCCGGCAGGACGATCTCGTGGAAGTGACCAGCCCCCGCGGGCAGGTGCGCGTAAAGGCGAAGATCAGCAGGGACATTAAGCCCGGCGTGGTTTTCCTGCCCATGCACTGGGGCAAGATATTGCAGAACGACCTGAACCGGGCGAACAATCTCACCAACAACCTCACCGATCCTATCTCCCGTCAGCCAGACCTGAAGTTTGCCGCCGTGGAAGTAGCGAGGTACAGCAAACCTTTGCAGAAAATAATCGTGATCGGCGCGGGGGCAGGCGCATGCGGCTTTGTACGCTCGTACCGCGGGCTGAACAGGACCGACCCCATCACCGTATTCAGTAAGGAAGATCTGCCTTTTTATAACCGCGTTATGTTGCCTGACTACATCAGTGGCGCCCAGGAATGGGCGCAACTGGTGAAGATGTCTGACGCTGAAGAAGCAACGCTCAACATCACCCTGTACCGCGGCGTGAGCGTAACGAACATAGACAGGGAACACAAGCAGGTGACGGACAGCAAAGGCATTGTGCACGATTACGACGTGCTCATCCTCGCCACCGGCAGCAGGGCCGCCACGCTTAAAGACACGCCGGAGATGAACGGCATCTTCACCATGCGCACCCGCAGGAATGCAGACGATTTCATGCAGCACATCTCTCCCGAAAAAGGAAGAGTGGTAATTGCCGGCGGCGGCCTTCTCGGCATCGAGCTTGCCGCTTCCCTCCGGGAAATGAACATCAGCGTAGCCGTGATACAGCGCACCTCGCGGCTCATGGACCGCCAGCTGGACGCGCTCGGCGCGCAGCTGCTCAGCGAAGAACTCAAAGAAAGAGATATCGAAATATTCTTCAACGACGAAATAGAACAATTCTCCGGCACCCGCCAGGTAGAAGGCATCCGCCTGAAAAGCGGCCGCTACATCGATTGCCAGGCCGTCGTGTTTTCCATCGGTACCATACCGAACATAGAACTTGCGCAGGCAGCCAAACTGGAATGCAACCGCGGCGTGGTGGTGAACCCATACCTGCAAACCAGCGACCCGTCTATTTTTGCCATCGGCGAGATCGCCGCATTCGAAAACATACTGTACGGTATCACCGCCGCCGCGGAGCAACAAGCCGCCGTGGTAGCGCGTTTCCTCAACGGGGATATTGCCGGTTATTATGAAGGCTCGCTGTTCATCAACATCCTGAAGGTGCAGGGCATGGACCTCTGCTCGCTCGGCATGGTGGAAACGCCCGGCGATCCTGCTTATGAAGAAGTGATATTCATAGACAAAGCGAAACGTTATTATAAAAAATGCATCATACACCAGGACAAGCTGGTAGGCGCCATCCTCATCGGCGATAAAAGCGAACTGGCGGAGTTCCGCGACCTTATCAGGCAGAAAACTGAACTGTCTGACAAACGGCTGGAGCTGCTGCGCTCAGGCAAAAAAGGCGCGCCGGTGCTGGGCAAGCTCATCTGCTCCTGCGGCAATGTGGGCGACGGCAACATCAAAGAAGCGATCCGTGGCGGACATACAGACCTGGATGGCGTTTGCCGCGCAAGCGGCGCGGGAATGGGCTGCGGAAGCTGCCGCCCTGAAGTATTGAGGCTGCTGGAACAGGCGCTTCCTTCCATTAAAACCACTCATCATGGCCAAGCAATCACATCTGGTACGGTTTAATTTCACCGGGGGCATCATATCGCCCGGCTATTTGCTGGAGATACTGGAAGCGGCGGAAGCCGCCAGGGTGGAAGATGTGCGCTTCGGCCTGCGCCAGCAGCTGTTCCTGCAGGTGCCTTACAAACACTTCGATACATTCGAAGACGTTTGCCGCCGGAAAGAAATTCATTTCCACCTGGACCAGTCCGCGCCCAACATCACCAGCTCCTACCCTGCCGCGGGCATCTTCATCACCGATTCATGGCTCACAGAGGGCATCTACAAAGATATTTTCGACACGCTGGCACAGCCGCAGCTGAAGATCAACATCTGCGACAGCCGCCAGACATTCGTGCCACTGTTCAGCGGGCATCTCAACTGGATCGCTTCGCCGCATCCGCATTACTGGTACCTGTATGTACGTTATCCCGGTCAAACCGAGACCTGGCGCTGGCCGCGGCTGATCTATACCAACAGCATCCCGCAGGTGAGCGCCGCGCTGGAAACCCGGATCAAACAGCAGCAAAAACCTCAATCCCTGCTCAGCACCACGCTGGATTGCATCAGCCGCGACATCGACAGGGAGCTGGAGCTGCCGGCTTTCCACCTTCCCTATTACGAAGGTTTTAACCGGTACGACAGTCAATACTGGCTGGGCATCTACCGCCGCGACGAGGTGTTTGACGTGGCTTTCCTGAAAGACATCTGCTCCGTTTGCCTGGAAACCGGCATCGGGCAGTTCTATGCAACGCCGTGGAAATCCGTTATCATTAAAAACATAGAACCCGCGCACCGCAAGCTCTGGGATTATATCCTTGGCAAACACGGCATCAACGTGCGGCATGCGGCCAACGAACTGAACTGGCAGGTGGCGGACCACTGCGAAGACAGCCTGATCCTGAAACGCCATATTATCCGCCACTTCGACACGGCGGATGTGCGGACCTACGGCCTGTGCTTCAATATCAGCCTGGATATGGGCAAACATCATTTCGGCTCTATCGTGATCAGGCGGCAGGAAAACAAGCACCGCAGCAAACTTAAATACCTGCAGCGTTATGATGTGCTGTATACGCCGGACTTCAATCCTAATACGCACCAGCTGATACCTTACCGCAGCGAAGTGCTGAAGGAGCACCTGGGGCCTTACATCGCTTCATTGTGCAGGCATTATTACGAAAAAGGGACCGAATGGAACGTGCTGCAGGAGTATGTTTCAGGGCAAAAGGCCGTTTCCGTGGATATCAATGCGGAGAAGACCGTACATCAATGTCCTTCGTGCATGACCATTTATGACGAAACAACAGGAGATCCTGAGCGGGGAATTGCAGCAGGTACGCCTGTAACAGCATTACCGGAGGATTATTCTTGCTACATTTGTGAAACGCCGGTCCGGGAATTCACACCGGTGGCATTGGCCGCGCTGACGGCGCCGCTCACCTGAATTTCCACACCGGGAACACCGATCCTTCGGGAAACATTTCCGGTTCGGGCGGCAGTTCCATAAACGCGTTGGCATGCAACAGGGCAGCCATATCGCCGGAGCCGCCGTAAGTAACGGGGCGGGCTGTGATGCGGGCTCCGGGCGCGTATTGCAGCTGTACCGGGAGAAAATAAGTGAGGGGCTTATCAAATTTCACGTCCGTTTCCAGCGCGGCAAACAGCTGTTCTTCCGGCGCATGATGCAGGCAGGCCAGCAGCCAGGGCTGGATATAACGATAATAACAAAGTTGTACCGACACCGGGTTTCCCGGCAAAGCGAACACTACCGGCCCATTGGGAACGGTACCGAACAGGAAAGGCTTCCCGGGCCGCTGTTCAACTTTATGAAACACGCGCTGCATGCCGCAGCGCTCCAATACTTGTGGCAGATGATCGAATTTACCGGCAGAAACAGCACCCGTACATACCAGCACATCCGATTTAGTGAGCAGGGGCCGGAGCTGCTGTTCCATGCTGTGCGGCTCGTCGCGCAGGTGGATGATATCCGCGGGAATGCCCAGCGCATGCAGGGCCGCGGCGATGCTGTATACGTTAGACATACGCACCTGGTGCCGTTCGGGCGCGGAACGTATCTCCACCAGCTCGTCCCCGGTGGCCACCAGGTACACGCGGGGCAGCTTGCTCACTTTCACTTCCGCTTTTCCCACGCTGGCCAGCACGCCGGCTTCCGCCGCGCCTATCCGTATGCCGGGGCTCAGCAACACCTTACCCGCCGGAACATCGCTGCCTTCGGCATGAATGTTCTGCCCCGCCTGTACTTCCTTCTCTATTGTAAAACGTTTGAAACCTTCATGTTCCGTTTGCTGAAGATGTTCATAGGGGATCACCGTGTCGGTCAGTTCCGGCAGGATGGCGCCGGTCATCACCTCCATACAATCCGCCAGGTTGGCCAGCTGCATGCGCGGCATACCGGCGGCCTGCACATCTTCCAGCCCGAACACCCGCTGGCCGCGGGCATAACTTTCGTAAGCAATGGCAATACCATCCATCGTTACACGGTCGTAGGGCGGGAAAGGCCGGTCTGCCACCACCTGCTCCCGCAATATGCGGCCGGCAGCCGCTTCCAGCAACACGGTAGTGGTACCTGTGTCTTTCACAGCGGCCATTACTGCTTTAAAAGCATCCGGAACAGACATCATGCGATAAAAGACTTTAGTTACGATAAATTTATTCAATTATGAGCAATGCGTCAAATACGGCGTTCACACACCTGGACGGGCAAGACCGTCCGCATATGGTGGATGTGGGCGGCAAGGCCGATACCGAAAGAACGGCCATAGCGGAAAGCAGGGTATTCCTGCCCGCGGCCGTGCGCAGCTGCATGAACGGTGAAGAGCTGGTAACGAAAAAAGGCGCTGTGTTCCAGACCGCCATCATCGCGGGGATCATGGCAGCCAAAAAAACGCCGGAGCTGATCCCGCTTTGCCATACGCTGCTGCTGCACCATTGCAGCGTAACGATCGTGCTGGAAGGAGAAGAAGCGGTGATCCGCTGCACGGTGAAAACGCAGGGCAAAACCGGCGTTGAGATGGAAGCGCTCACGGGCGCCAGTGTGGCCGCACTCACTGTTTACGATATGTGCAAAGCCCTTTCCATGGAAATTGTGATCCGCAACACAAAGCTCATTGCAAAAACGGGGGGCAAACATGATCATAGCGCTTCGTGAAACAAAGCCTAGGGTGGCAACAAGCATACATATGAACATTGCACTTCATAAAACAAAGCTCATTGTAAAAAAAGGAGGTAAACATGGCGCTTAAGGGATTGGTGCTCTGCGGCGGGAAAAGCCTGCGCATGCAGCAGGACAAAAGCCTGATCGATTATCACGGCCAACCGCAGTGGCAATATTTGCATGGGCTGCTGAAAGGCTTTGTGCCGGAAGTATGGCTCTCCGCCCGCGAAGGGCAAACGTTCCCCGGCTGCGACAATATTATTTACGACAGCCTTGAAGGCGCAGGCCCCTCTGCCGGGCTGCTCAGCGCCCACGCGCATGATCCGGCCGCATCGTGGCTGGTGCTGGCCTGCGACCTGCCGCTGATCAGCGAGCAAAGCATTGCGCTGCTGATGGAAAAAAGGCAGCCGCAGCGGCCTGCCACTGCATTCATCAGCCCGTTCAACGAACAGCCCGAGCCGCTCATCGCCATTTGGGAACCCGCTGCGCTGGCGCAACTGGAAAAGGATTTCAGGGAAGGGAAAACCTGTCCGCGCAAAACGCTGGCCGGTCTTGATACCGTATTACTGGAAAACCCTTTCCGGCGCGAACAATACAATGCCAATACGCCGGAGGAAATGGAGAATGCAAAGGAGAAACTGAAATGAGGGCTGGAAAAAATATATCAGGGATGCGCCGCCACCCATACAGCGCCGTCTTCAAAGAATTCCTGCTTCCAGATGGGCACTGTTTCTTTGAGCGTGTCGATGGCGAACTGGCAGGCGGAAAAGGCAGCCGCGCGATGCGGGGCAGCCACGGCGATCACTACCACTTCTTCGCCCGGCAGTTTTTCGCCGGTAGCGTGAATGATGGCGATGCGCTGCACATTCCATTGCAGGGCGGCCTGCTGCGCGATCTTTTCCATTTCGAGCAGGGCCATGGGTTCGTAGCTTTCGAAGAAAAGCTTCAGCACAGGTTTTCCCATCGTCTGGTTCCTGACAGTGCCAATGAAAGTGACGATGCCGCCGCTTCCGGGGCTTTCCACGAAGCTGATGGCTTCTTCCGTGCGTATGTCCGAAACAATTTTTATCAATGATTCCATCTCGTAATTTTTACCCGCCGCTCAAAGGAGGGATAACGGCCACTTCATCGCTTTCCGCCAACGGTTGCTCATCGTTTGCATACGCTTTGTTCACCGCTATCATCACCTTCTTCAGGTTCAGCATGGAAGGGTATTGCAGGCTCAGCCAGGCACGGAGGTCACCCACGGTTGCAAACTTCTCCGTAACTTCCCGTGATGCGCCGCCCGCCAGCTCTTTCGTGATACCGAAAAACATAATTTTCATGACAGTATAAAGCTACAATAACACGCTCATTATTTGCCAATAAAAATATTTCAACATGAAGATCAGGATCAGGGGAAACAGCATCCGTTACAGGCTGGACCAGGCGGATGTGGCCAGGTTGCAGGAAACGGGCAAAACAGAAGAGCATACCCATATCGGCGCCGGTACGCTGCATTTCTGCATACGTTCCCGCAGCAATATCAGCACGCCCGCCATTGAACTGGAAAACGGGGGCGTACACCTGGGCATTCCCGCTGCCTGGCTCAGCCGCATGTTCGAACCGGCTGAAGTCGGGTTTGACCACCAGTTCGAAAACCCGGATGGCTCTGTGCTGAAGATACTGGTGGAAAAAGATTTCAAATGCCTGACGGTTCGCGACGAAGATGATAGCCATGCTTTCGAGAACCCGGATGCGGGGAAAAACTGCTGACATGCTGACCGACAAACATAACCGGCCCATCAACTACCTTCGCCTTGCGGTTACCGACCGCTGCAACCTCCGCTGCACTTACTGCATGCCGGAGAAAATGCAGTTCCTGGACCGCGCGGCGCTGCTCACTTACGGGGAGATCACCCGCATCGTGCAGCTGCTGGCTGCTGAAGGCATTCAAAGGATACGCATCACAGGCGGGGAGCCATTCCTCCGCAAGGACCTGCTTTCGCTGCTTGAAGTACTCTCCGGCTATTGCGAAACTGCCATCACCACCAACGGCGTGCTCACGGCGCCGTTCGTACCTGCATTGCAAAAGCTCGGTATCCGGAAAGTGAACCTCAGCCTGGACACCATGCAGGCAGAGCGTTTCCGGCAGATCACCCGCCGCGACCAGTTCGCCGCCGTGATGCAAACGCTGCACACCTTGCTGGAGCATGACATGGACGTGAAGATCAACATGGTGGTGATGAACAATGTAAATACAGACGAGCTGGCGGCTTTCACCGCTTTAACGGAACAATATCCTTTATCAGTAAGGTTCATTGAAGAAATGCCCTTCAACGGCCAGGGCAACGGCTTCTCTGGCATACAATGGAATTACCGGCGCATACTGGATTATATCGGGAAAACATTCCCCCTGCAAAAACTCCCCGATGCGCCCGGCAGCACTTCGCTGAATTACAGCATACCCGGCCACAAAGGGAACATCGGCGTGATACCCGCTTTCAGCAGAACGTTCTGCGGCACCTGCAACCGCCTGCGCATTACGCCCACCGGCGGGCTCAAAACCTGTTTATATGGCCATGATGCGCTGAATGTGCGCGATCTTTTAAGAGAAGGTATCCCGGATAATATGTTGATGGATGAGATCAGGACAGCCATTGCCGGCAAACATGCGGACGGCTTCCAGGCTGAACGGGCGAATGCGCGGAGGATCATGGAAAGCATGTCTGCCATCGGCGGTTGAAAGTTTATTTCACCAGCAGCCTGATGCCTGCATACAGGATCAGCACAGCGGTGGCCACTTCCACCCACCGCGGTTTCAGCAGGGATGCGCTCAGCCTTGCGCCTATTTGTCCCCCGGCGACAACGGCCGCCAGCAAAGGCAATGTAACGCCCGCATCGAACACCACCGCGCTTTTCGCCCACTGCCCTAATAAACCCGCCAGCGAATTCACGAGAATAAAAAAACTGCAGAGCCCTGCTATATGCTTCGGCGAATCGTACCGGCCCAAACGCAGCACCGGCGCAAGATAAATACCGCCGCCAATACCCGTAATGCCCGATAAAAAACCGATCGCCCCGCCCACGGCGGTAAACTGCCAGCCGCGCCTTTCCCTCACCGCATATTGTTTTTCCCTGACCAGCTTCACACCCATCAAAGCAGCCGCCAGCACCAGCGCCAGGCCCAGCAACAGGAAAAATGTTTCCTGCTTCACCGGCATATAACTGCCCACAAAGGCCATGGGTATGCTGAACACGCTCAGCTGCAAAGCCTTTTTC
Source organism: Chitinophaga sp. YIM B06452 (assembly GCF_039655965.1). NCBI lineage: Bacteria > Pseudomonadati > Bacteroidota > Chitinophagia > Chitinophagales > Chitinophagaceae > Chitinophaga > Chitinophaga sp. YIM B06452. The sequence goes on from NZ_JAWLKY010000002.1 coordinate 954,168, forward strand.
CAGGGTAATTGTCCGCTGGCATGGAACTGCCACACGCCGCCCGCCACAACGGCCACGTTGCAGATCAGCGCAGTAGATTTCACCAGTTGGAAACCCACGCCATACAGGGCCAGCAAAGCCAGGTAGCTGGAGCCGCCGCCAAAGCCGGCGGAGGAATAGATCAATGCAATGAGGAAAAATACCAGGCAGAGTTCGAGGATCATTTTTGCAAAATACGTCATTCGCGTTTGCCTTGATGATACTATTTTACCCCCGACCTTCCGGCGCTATCCTATAGCTATCCTTTATCTATCCTATACCGATCCTTTACCCTGGCCTTATGGTAAAATAATATTCATCCCGGTAAGGGTACTTTCCCAAACGGTATATATTGGCGGGGCCGTCCGGTATATTTCCTGTTCCATCTTCTATACCTCAGCATCCATGGTATGAACATTGCACAGCCCGTACCTGTTATACTAGATTTACCGCCTGCAATATCATTTTATGAAAACATTCGACGCCATCATTATCGGCTCCGGCCAGGCAGGATCGCCGCTGGCGGAGAAATTCGCTGCAGCCGGCCGCAGTGTCGCGCTTATTGAAAAACGTTTTGCAGGCGGCACCTGCGTGAACGACGGCTGCACGCCCACCAAAACCATGATAGCCGCGGCGCGGCTCAGTTATCTTACCCGTAAGGCGCAGGCTTTCGGCATTCCTTCAGACCCTTCACAGGTAGCGCTCGCCGCCGTGATGCAAAGGAAAAATGAAGTGGTGGAGAGTTTCCGTTCGGGGATTGAAAGGTCGCTGCAAAAAAAGGAGAATATTGAACTGATATACGGAACCGCATCCTTCACCGGTCCCGGGACCGTCAGCGTGAACGGCGAAACGCTCACCGCGGAACATATCTTCATCAACACCGGCGCAAGGCCTGCCATACCTGATATACCAGGGCTTGCAGCAACGGGTTATCTCACTTCCACCACCATTCTCGATCTCGAAGAAATACCCGCACACCTGGCCATACTCGGCAGCGGATACATCGCCATGGAACTGGGGCAGATGTTCCGCCGCTTCGGCAGCCGGGTGACCATCATAGAGCGTGGCCCCTCGCCGCTGAATAAAGAGGACGATGATGTTGCAGCCTCCGTTGTGAAGATATTGGAAGAAGAAAATGTTACTTTTCTTACAAATGCCGCGGTTAACAAAGTATCCCGTAAATTAGACGGAACAACGGAGCTGACATTGATGCACAACGGCGGGGAAAAACACATTACATGCAGCCACTTGCTGGTGGCTGCCGGCAGATCGCCCAACACGGAAGCGCTGAACCTTCCCGCCGCAGGCGTCAAAACCGGCCCCGGCGGGTATATTGAAGTGAATGACCGGCTGGAGACCTCCTCGCCCGGCGTTTATGCGCTGGGAGATGTGAAAGGAGGCCCGGCTTTTACGCATATTTCCTATAACGATCACCTTATCGTGGCCCGCAATATCTTAGAGCACCAGGCATTGACCATTACAGGCCGTTTAACGCCCTATTGCATGTTCACCGATCCTGAACTGGGCCGTGTAGGCCTCACCGAAAAAGAAGCGCTGAAACAGGGCTTTAAAATCAAAGTAGCGCGCCTGCCGCTCGCCAGGGTGGCAAGAGGCATAGAGACCGGCGAAACGCGGGGGCTGATGAAAGCGGTGATAGATGCGGACAGCAAACAATTGCTGGGCGCCGCCATCCTGTCCGTCAGCGGCGGCGAGATCATGTCTGTACTGCAAATGGCCATGATGGGGCGCATTACATATGAACAACTACGGGATAACGTGTTCGCACATCCCACATTCTCAGAATCCTTAAACAATCTTTTCCTTTCGCTCAATAATGATTGAAGTACGGCATCTCCGGAAGAATTTTAATGGCACGCCTGCCGTGCAGGACGTTTCCTTTAGTGTAGCGGAAGGCGAGAACCTCATCCTGCTCGGCACCAGCGGCTGCGGCAAAACCACCACGCTGCGCATGATCAACCGCCTGCTGGAACCCGACGGCGGCGAGGTCCTGTTCCGCGGCGTCAATACCCGCGATCTCAGGCCGGAGCTGCTCCGCCGCCAGATGGGTTACGTGATGCAGCAAACCGGCCTGTTCCCGCATTACACCGTGGAAGAAAATATCGCAATCGTGCCCAGGCTGGAAAAATGGGACAAACACCGCATCCATGAAAGGACCAGTGCGCTGCTCGCCAAGCTGGGCCTTGCCCGTGAAAGTCACGCCCATATGTTCCCGCACGAGCTGAGCGGCGGTCAGCAGCAAAGAGTGGGCCTTGCCCGCGCGCTGGCGGCCAACCCGCCGGTGTTGCTGATGGACGAGCCTTTCGGCGCGCTCGACCCCGTTACCCGCCACCGCATCCGCAAAGAATTCGCGGAGCTGGACGAGTTCAGGGAAAAGACCATCATCATGGTCACCCACGACATACAGGACGCCTTTGCACTGGGCGACCGCATTTGCCTGATGGACAAAGGGAAAGTAGTGCAGCTGGGCACCCCGGAAGAGCTGCGGGACCGCCCGGCCAATGAATTTGTAAGCAGCTTCCTGAAAGGTCAATATGAAGCGCCATGAACGGATTTTTTTCATTTCTCGCCTCGCAGTCTGACAAGCTGCTGCAGCAAACGCTCACGCACATCAATCTCACCCTGGTGAGCGTGGCCATTGCCATTGCTGCCGGCGTGCCGCTGGGCATCCTGGTCGCGAAAAGACAAAAACTTTCCGGCACGGTGCTGGGCTTTGCCGGCGTGATGCAGACCATTCCCAGCATTGCGCTGCTCGGCTTCCTGATACCATTGCTGGGCATCGGCCCGAAACCCGCCATCTTCGCGCTTTTCCTGTATGCATTGCTGCCCATTATCCGTAATACTTATACTGGCATCACCGGGGTGGACGCTACCGTGAAAGAAGCCGCAAAGGGCATGGGAATGACGCCCTGGCAAGTGCTTTTCAAAGTGGAGCTTCCCCTTGCCATGCCCGTCCTGATCGCGGGCATTCGTACCGCTGCGGTGATCAACGTGGGCGTGGCTACACTGGCGGCATATATTGCCGCCGGCGGATTGGGAGAATTCATCTTCGGCGGCATTGCGCTGAATAATACTGACATGATCCTGGCAGGCGCCATTCCCGCCGCGCTGCTCGCCCTGCTGTTCGACTTCCTGCTGTCGCGCATACAAAAGATCAACTGGCGGAAATACAAGCTGCTGCTGGGCGGGGCGGGTATCGCCGTGCTTTGTTTCGCCATGCTGCCCGCTGCTACCAAAAGCAAGCTGCTGGCTGGTTTTACACCTGAATTCATGGGCCGGCAGGACGGTTACCTCGGCCTGAAAAGCATATACGGCCTGCGCATCCCTACCGTGGTGATCAACGATGCCGTGATGTACCAGGCGCTGCACGAGAACAAACTCGACGTGGTGAGCGGGTACAGTACCGACGGGCGCATCCGCGCATATGACCTCGTGATACTGGACGACGACAAATTCATCTTCCCGCCATATTACGCCGCGCCTGTGGTGCGCCAGGCCGCACTGGAGCAGTTTCCCGAACTGGAAGGCGCGCTCAACCTGCTGGCCGGGAAGATCAACGACTCCGTGATGACATATCTCAATTACAAGGTCGATTACCTGAAACAAAGCCCTGAACAGGTGGCGCGGACCTTCCTGCAGGAAAACGGCCTGCTGCAGCCGCCGCGCGCGGGGAACAAAGGCCTGATCCGCATTGGGTCTAAGATATTCACCGAACAATATATCCTTTGCGAGATGTACAAAATGCTCATCCGCGGGCATACAGACCTGGGGGTGGATGCCAAAACCGGATTAGGTGGCACGAAAATTTGTTTTGATGCATTAACGAACAACCAGATAGACCTTTATCCCGAATATACCGGTACAGGTTTATTAGTGATATTGCAATCGCCGCTCACTGAGCAGCTGAGGAATAAAGACAGCGTTTATGAATACGTCAGGGCGCAGTTCAGCGAAAAGTACAGGCTTTCCTGGCTGAAGCCCATCGGCTTTAACAACGCATACGCATTAATGATGAGGAGGGGAAAAGCGGAGGAACTGAAGATCCGCACCATCACCGGCCTTACGCAATTGTTGAATACGCAAAAAGACCAGTAATGATCACAACTGCCGCCGCAACGTCACTGTTACAGCAGTACAGGAACGTGCGCAAATGGACGGAAGACATCTGCCGCCCGCTACAGAAAGAGGACTATGTGGTACAACCTGTGGAGTTCGTGAGTCCTCCCAAATGGCATTTAGGCCATACCACCTGGTTTTTTGAAACTTTATTATTGAAACCTTTTTTACCGGGCTATACCGAATACGATCCGAATTTCAATTTCGTGTTCAACAGCTATTACGAAAGCCTGGGCGCCCGCGTGATCCGCACCCAGCGCGGCAATCTCAGCAGGCCTACGGTGGAGGAGATCTACCGTTACCGCGCTTATGTGGATTCCGCTATGGAACAGTTGCTGGAAGCGCCACTCGCGCCCGAAGCGGAAATCATCCTTGTGCTGGGCTGCAACCATGAGCAGCAGCACCAGGAATTGCTGTGGTATGATATTAAATACATCCTGGGGCACAACCCCTTGTTTCCCGCGTATTCGGAAGACGACAGGAGCGAACATGCAGCCGCGCAGCCGAAAGGTTTTACAGAAATGCCGGGAGGCGTTTATGAAGCAGGCTTCTCCGGCCCCGGTTTTTGTTACGACAACGAGCTGGGCCGCCACAAGGTATACCTGCAACCGTATGCCATTGCCAACGGGCTGGTCACCAACGGCGAATACATCGAATTTATCCGCAGCGGCGGCTACAGCGAATTCTCGCACTGGCATGCAGAAGGCTGGGATTGGGTGAAGAATGGCAACATACAGGCGCCGCTTTACTGGCACCAGGTAGACGGCCAGTGGCAGCATTACACGTTATACGGCCTGCAAACCATCCGAACTGGAGATCCCGTTCATCATATAAGTTTTTACGAAGCCGCGGCATTCGCAGCCTGGAAAGGCCTGCGCCTGCCCACAGAATTTGAATGGGAAGCGGCAGCGGACAGGTTCAGCTGGGGCCGTTGCTGGGAATGGACGGAGAGCGCCTACCTCCCCTATCCTGGCTTTGAGCGCGTAGCGGGGCCGGTCGGGGAATATAACGGCAAGTTCATGGTAAACCAGAAAGTGCTGCGCGGCGCCTCTGATTATACGCCCAAAGGCCACAGCCGCTCCACTTACCGGAATTTTTTCCATGCGCCCATGCGCTGGCAGCTGTCAGGCATCCGGCTGGCCAAAACTTTATAGCACCACAAAAAAATTAACGATGAGAACAGCATTGGCATATAACAGCGCCGGCACTTCAGAAAAACAGCTGCCGGCATTTGAAAAAGACGTATTGGAAGGTTTGAAAGAAGTGCCCAAGCGGCTGCATTCCAAATATTTTTACGACGCCAAAGGCGACGCATTGTTCCAGCAGATCATGCATTGCCCGGAATATTACCTCACCCGCTGCGAAATGGAGATCCTGCGCGGCCAGGCCGGGGAAATTGCGCAAACGCTGCGGCAGCATGCACCCGTGTTCGACCTCGTGGAGCTGGGCGCGGGCGATGCCTCCAAATCCTTTCACCTGCTGAAGGAATTGCTGCGCACCGGCGCCATGGATACTTATTTCCCCATCGATATTTCACGCAATATCATCGCCCAGCTGCAACAATCGCTGCCGGCAAAGCTGCCCGGGCTCACGGTACAGGGGCTGAACGGAGAATACATGGAAATGCTCCAGGCAGCGCAGCGTTTCACCGGGCGGCCTAAACTGGTGATGTTCATGGGTTCCAGCATCGGCAACTTCACGCCGGCCGAAGCCGTGCAGTTCTGCACCAGGCTGCGCCAGCAATTGCAGCCGGGCGACCTGCTCATGATCGGCTTCGATCTCCGCAAGAACCCGCAAACGATACTGGATGCGTATAACGACAAGGCCGGCATCACCCGCGCCTTCAACCTAAACCTTTTAGAACGCATCAACCGCGAGCTGGACGGGGATTTCGACCTTTCTCAGTTTGAGCATTTTCCGATTTACGATCCGCTTACCGGCTCATGCAGGAGCTTTTTGATCAGCCTGAAAGAACAGGCCGTACATATCAGCGGTCAAACGATCCGCTTCGCGGCCAACGAGCCTTTATTCATGGAAATATCACAGAAATACACGGTGGAAGAGATCAATGAACTGGCCTCCCGCAGCGGCTTCAGGCCGGTAGAATTCTTTTATGACAGCAAACGCTGGTTCACCGATGTGTTGTGGCAATGCAGGTAGCCGTTATTACGGGAAAAGCCCGTCATTGCGAGGAGCTGCAAGGAATTCTATGCGACAGGAAGCGCGACGAAGCAATCTCCACACACTGGGAATGTCAACCCAATGCAAGAGATTGCTTCGTCGCTCCCCCGCTCTGACCCGGCAGCTCCTCGCAATGACGGATTTCCGTGATCAATGACGGGAGGAATTAAGATCAATCTATTTTCAAACTCTGCACCGGGTTGCTGCGCGCGGCCCGCAAAGCCTGGAAGCTCACGGTGAACAGCGCGATGAAGATCGCAATGATACCCGCTGCGATAAATATCCACCAGCTGATATCGATCCGGTAAGCAAAATCCTGCAGCCAGGTGCGCACCGCAAAAAATGCGATCGGCCAGGCGATCAGGTTGGCGATGATCACCAGCTTCACGAAATCCTTGCTGAGCATGGCCACAATGTTCTCCACCGTAGCGCCCAGCACTTTCCTGATCCCGATCTCTTTCACCCTTCTCTCCGCCGCGAAAGATGCGAGGCCGAAGAGGCCCAGGCAACTCACGATAATGGCCAGTACAGCCAGTATTGTCACGATGCTGCTTACCTGTGAATCTGAGTGGTATATCTGCGCAAAATGTTCGTCCAGGAAGCTATAAGAGAAAGGGTAATTGATAACGTGTTTTTTCCATACCGATTCTATGAAAGCGAGCGCTTCTTTTGTACGGGTGCCGCTGATGCGGATGGAAATTTCCGAAAAGCCCCATTCCTGCTGGTTCATCAGCATCAGGGTCTCTATTTTATGATGCAGGGAATTAAAGTTAAAATCCCGCGCCACACCTACGATCCTGCCGGCGGTATCCAGCCCCATGAACCCAAAGCCGAACCTTTTCCCGATAAGCGATTCCAGTGAAGTTCCCTTCTTTTCGTTCTTCAGCAGTTCATGGGCCAGCGTTTCATTGATGATATACTCCTTTCCGTTGGCGGATATATCCTTTGAGAAGTTGCTGCCGGCTGCAAGCGGTATTTTATATAACGTAAGAAAATCCTTGTCCACGATCACCTGCGAGGTGGTAAGCTTTCTCACAGGGCCGTCCCCGTGAAAGTTCACACCAGACTGGTGAAGATTATTACCCAGCCGTTGCTGCGATCCGGTTACGCCACTGATCAGCGAACTGCCCAGCAATTCGTCTTTCATGGCCTGGTATTTGAAATTGGACTCATTGTCCAGCGGCACCAGCAACACCTGGTCGCCATTGAAGCCACGGTCTTTCGTTTGCATGAACCGCAGCTGCTTCAGGGCAAACACGGTGGCAATGATAAGAAATACCGCCCCGGTAAATTGTGCCACCACCAGGGAATTGCGCAGCAGGCTCTTGTTCTTTCCCGTTACCACAGAACCTTTCAACACCTTCACCGGGTGGAAAGAGGAAAGGTATCCGGCGGGATAAAGCCCCGCCAGGATCCCAACCAGCATGGTTCCTGTTATAAATCCAATAAGTAATCCGGGATTGGTGAAAATAGGGAATTCCAGCGGGCGGTCACTGAAATTGCGCACCCATGGAAGGCTCAGCTTCACAATAGCCACGGCAAATACCAACGCGATCAGCGACAGCATTACGGATTCGCCCATGAACTGCCAGGCCAGCTGCGAGCGGTGCGCGCCGATAGATTTGCGGATACCTACTTCCCTGGCCCTTTCCGCAGACCTTGCGGTGGAAAGGTTCACAAAGTTGATGCACGCTATCACCAGTATCAGCACAGCGATAAAGGAAAAGATGTACGTATAGCGGCGGTCAAATTTTTGCGTATTATTGTAGTCGTGCGTGATGGCATTGGATGCGGCGTGAACGTCTGAAAGCGGCTGCAGGAACAGCTCATAGCCCTTCCAGTTGTCATTCTCCGCCAGGTATTTTTTGAGGAATGCGGGAAATTTGTTTTCCAGTCCTTTGATATTGGCATTTTTATCCAGCTCAAGATAGGTGACCAGCCAGTTGCCACCCCAGTTCCGCTCCCATTCTGCATTATATACCGTATTCAGGGATATCAGCGCCTCGAATTGCAAATGGGAATTTGCAGGCACATTCATGATGCCGGTAACGGTCAGGGCAATCGTGTCATTCAAATAACGCATCACGGTTTTGCCCATGGGGTCTTCGCTTCCGAAGATCTTCTTCGCCGCGTCCTTAGTGAGCACTATGCTGCCGGGTTTCATGAGCGCAGTATTCCTGTCTCCCTCCAGGAGAGGAAAATCAAATATCCGGAAGAAAGTGGAATCTACCCAGTTGGAGCTTTTGAGGTAATGCCGTTTGTCTTTATAAGTAAGCCCGATTTCCCCGCCCTGGTTAACGCGCACGAAATTTTTGATCTCCGGGTATTCCAGCTTCAGCGCGGTAGCCATGGGATACATGCTGAGCGCTACATTCTGCGGCGCCACCAACCCTTCCTGCTTCTGCACTTCACACAACCGGTACAGGTTCTTTGTATGCATCCCGTCGAAACTCTTTTCGTATGAAACGAACAGCAGGATCACCATACAGGCTGCCATCCCGATGGCCAGGCCAATGATGTTGATGAAAGAGAAGGTCTTGTTTTTCAACAGGTTCCTCCAGGCGATTTTGAGGTAGTTCTTGAACATGTGTTACAGGCCGTCAAATTAAATACCTAAGGGAAATATCATTGAAATTCAACCAGATACCAACCTTTCAAGCTGTTGTTCTGTCCGGAAATGCGACAGCAGGTGTCCGATAATGAACACTTTGGCCCTCCCCTTGTTAGGTTTTCTATAAACCATCAAGCTTATGAAAAGAATATCCTGGCTAATGCTTTGCGCCTCCATAGTATTAACCGCCTGCAGCACCACCACCCGTGTAACGGAATTTTACCGGAACCCGGATGCCCCGAAAAAAACTTACCAGTCTATTTTCATCGCCGCACTGGTGCATAATGTGAATGCGAAAAATTCTATTGAAACCAATCTTGCCAATGCCGCACAGGCGAGAGGATATAAAGCCATTAAAAGCGCGGACGTGTTCCCGCCCAATTTCACCCGCGACAAGATCCCCAATAAAGAAACGATCCTCAACAAAGTGCGTGAGCTGGGCTGCGATGCTATTTTCACAGTAGCGCTGGTAGACAAAACCAGTGAAACCCGCTATGTGCCCGGTTCAGGCCCCTACCGCCCCTATCCTGCCTTTGGCTGGTACGGCAACTTCTGGGGCTATTACAGCTACTGGGGCCCCATGATGTACGATCCCGGGTATTACACGACAGACAAAACCTATTTCATGGAAGGCAACCTCTACGACGCAGCAAGTGAAACGCTGCTTTTCTCCATGCAGTCCTCCACCATGAATCCCAATAGCGTAGATGATTTTTCGAAGAGCTACACTGCGGCGCTGGTGGGTGAATTGGAGAAACAGGGGTTATTGAAGAAATAATCTAAATAGCCGAAAAGCCCGTCATTGCCAGGAGCGGCAGAGCCAAGCGGGTGGGGCGACGACGCAATCTCCTGCTTTGAATTGATATGTCCTGTGTTTGGAGATTGCTTCGTCGCGCCCCTGCACAAAGTCCCGCGCGGTTCCTCGCAATGACGCGATCCGTTTTATACATGCTGCGTATATTCCTTCACCGGGATAGACGCAGTAAGCTGTTCATATTCCATTTCATTCAGCCGCGGTGTTTCCTCCGCCAGTTCCTCCAGTTGTGCCATGGTCCTGATCCCCACAACAGCGCTGGATACTACGGGATGCATCAACGCATACTTCAACGCGGTCTGCGCGGGGCTGCGCTCTTCCGAAACGGCTTCTATTGCCTCTTTTGCCTTCTGTACTTCCGCTTGGCTGTAATCCAGGTAAGGCACGGCAGGTTTATTTACAAGCAATCCTTTTGCCAGGCTGCCGCGCGCCAGCACGCCAATGCCATGCTGCTGCAAAACGCCGAAGCAGGAAACCTCCGGCCGCCGGTCCAGCAGGCTGTATTGCATCATCACCGTAACAATGTTGGAACGTTTGGCGTACTCGCGGATCACGTTGGGGCGGATGGAAGAAATACCGTAATACAATATTTTCCCTTGTTGCTGCAGTAATTCAAATGCCTCAATAGTTTCATCGATCGGGTCTTCGATGGTGCCGCCGTGAAGTTGATAGAGGTCTATCCGGTCCGTCTGCAGGCGTTGCAGGCTATTTTCAACGGAAGCGATAATGTATGCTTTCCGCGGGTTCCAGTCCCAGCCGGAACCATCGGCCCGCCATTCGTTGCCGACTTTCGTAGCGATCACCGCTTCCTCTCTCTTCCCTTTGAGGGCTTTGCCCAGCGTGGATTCGTTGAAACCTTTATCGTAAAGGTCCGCTGTATCAAAAAAATTGACGCCCAGGTGCAGGGCGCGGTGAATAAGCGTTGCATTGGCCGCATCGTCCATCCCGAGGGACATGCAGCCGAATGCCACTTCGCTCACTTTCAGCGGGGAACGGCCCAGTGTGTGATACTTCATGCTTCTAAGGTACAACAATCCGCGGGCCTTACCGCACCAGCACTACCGTGCCTTTCCGGTTCACTTTTTCGCCCAGCTGGTCCGTGTATTCCAGCATCCAGGCATAGGTGCCCACGTCTGCGGGCGAACCGTTGATCTTGCCGTCCCAGCGTTTATTGAAGTCGTGCGTTTCGAAAACGAGCTGGCCGCCGCGGGTGTACACCGCCAGGCGGAGCTGGGTTGCTTTGTATGCATTGATGGGATAAAAGAAATCGTTCACGCCATCGTTGTTCGGCGAAAAGGCCGAGGGCACTTCCACGAAACAGCTGCGCGCCGCTTTGATGCGGTGTTCTGCCGTATCGCGGCAGTTCTTGTCATTTTCTACGATCAGGCGGATGGTGTAATCCTGGTCGCGGAACTGCGGGAAATAACGCATGGGGATGGCTTCTTTACCGGAGGAAATGGCGTTGTTGCCATAATCCCAGGTCCAGCGGATAATGTTGCCTGTGCTGTGGTCTGTGGCCTGAACGGCTTCCAGCGGGCAATACGGGCCATAGTCCACGCTGAAATCCGCCGTGAGCTCGCTGATGATGGTAATGGTCGTGTCTTTCTGCGCGGAGCATACACCGTTGCTGACCGTCAGCGTTACGGCTTTGTCGCCGAAGCTGTCGTATACTTTCACGGGGTGTTGTATGCTGAAAGGTTCCGCCCCATCCAGCAGCCAGTTCCAGGAATTGACATTGTTCCTGCCATGATGATGGAAACTCGCGGTGGTGAGCTTGCAATTGAAGGTGAGATCGAATGAGAAATCCGCATTCACGGTATCGGCTGTATTAAAAGCGGCGATCTGCCCGGTGGCAGCGGGTTGCCAGCATTCGCTCAATAAAGTGTTGCCGTCGGTGCCCAGGGCTGTTATTATTTCAAACCTGCCGCCTGTTTGCACCGGCCGGTTAAAACGCAGCTCCACGGAATCCGTGTAACCGTTCGCGTTACAACTGCCGGCAGCGGCGGTGATGGTAATGCTGTTGTTGCCGCGGATAATAAAATCACTGCCGTCTGCCGCTATGGAACTGCAACGCACCGGTATGCTCAGCCCAACCTTTACCGCTGCGGGCTCGCAACCGGGCATTGGGATGCTTCTCAGCAGCACAGCTGGTTGCGGGGGAATATCGAAAGTGGCCTGGCCGCCGGGTAAGCTGGGAATGTGGCATTCACTGAGCACGCTGCCCGCCAGCCTTACGGTGTAGGTACCGGGCGTGATGATGCGGCTGCTTAGCCTCAGTGTAACGGTTTTGGTAAGATCGCTGGCAGCGCAGGCGGTAACCGCCGAAACGATGGTCACGCCTGCCGGCCCGGTGATGGTGAAGTCGCTGCCATTGGCTGCTACGGAGCTGCAACGGACATCGTCCGGGAATTCAAGCACCACTTCATCAGGCCCGCAGGGCGGTGTTTTGACAGTGGCCATGCGCGGCGCGGGGAACGCCGGCACGGAGAAACTCATGTTCTCACCTGCGAGCATTTGTTTGTTGCAGGCGTTGAATAAAGTATTGTTGTCGCTGCCGTTGCGTACAGTGACCGTATAATTGCCCGGTGCGGGCGGGCCGGCGAGGAAAAGCGTGATGGAATCAAGGTCGAAACCATTGGCGCAGGTAACGCCCCTGGCAGACAGGATGGCGGGCCCACCCGGCGAAAGCCGGAAATCGCTGCCATTGGCGGCAAGGCTGTTGCACAGTACTTTCCTGCTCAGCTTGATGCCGATGGAATAGGAAGCGCAATCATATTTCAATGAAGTGATCTCCGGCAGCAAAGGATCGATTATTTCCGCGGTGCCGCCGCCGAAGCTCAGCTTGTAGCCGCTTTGCCCATCGCTGAAGTGGCTGATCAGCAACAGGTATTCGTGCCCTTCCACCAGTTCAGGCATTTTGCTGAACAATGGCTGACCGGGGCCGCCGCATACATCAAGGCGGGTGCCTGCAGACGATGCACCCGTAACGCCAAATTCCGCCGTCCAGTTCATAGCCACGTACATGCTCCGGTCTGTATACACATTGCTGGGATTCTTGCCCGTTATGTCGAACAGTTGCCAGTCGTAATCTTCCGCCAATGTCAGCGGCGTGATCTCGAAACCAAGCGTGCCTGATTTGTAACAGGTGAATTTATACCAGAAAGGGTTCTTGTCCATATGAGGCCCGTCCCCGAAAGTATTGCAGACAGGCCCGGGCACTACACCGGTGCCGCAGATGGGAACGGATTGCTGAAGAAAGGTCTGGTCGCCGCAAACAGGGAACGCGGTGGACGGGTTTTGTCCCAGCGCAGTGCAGGTTTGGGCTTCGGCGCGGGTTGCGAATACCAGCAGCAGGTATAGTAACGTTTTTTTCAGCATGAATCCATTTAAAGCCTCATGGCATAGTGCATAAATGTACGGATTAAATCTTTTTTTGGGAGATTACCATTCATCCATCCCATTTTCATTTTAAAGGTTTTTATTATATTTATATCCGTTAATTCAGGGGCGGCAAGATCTTACAGGCAGCTTTAATACGCACAGAAGAATTTAAGAACCACCAGAAAAATTGTATGGTATGACAGAAGAAAGCAATAAACCGCTGGACATCATTGACAAACTGAAGCTGGACCCGCCTCAGGGCCAGCCGCCACCGCCAAACCGGAATTGCCCGGCCTGCGGGGCCACGAGCGGCAAACAGGCGGGCTTGACCCATTGCGCATATTGCGGCCATGAATTTACCAAACCACTCGAAACATAACAGGAAAGCCGGTCTTAAGGAGACCGGCCTTTTTTTATTTACAAAGCATTACAAGGAAACTTCGAGGATAGAAGGGTCAATTTCCCCGGTCATTTATGCCAAAATTTTTAGTATCTTGCTAAGCCATTTCACCTAATTATGAAAAAGCTCTCTGTAATCCTCAGCCAGCATTACCGTCCGATCAGTATCGCAGCCATCCTGGATGTATTTCAGACAGTGAATCTTTATTACCAGGAGCATGCCGGCCACCCGTTCTTCGACATCAGGCTGGTGGCCCTGGAAGGCGGCACCCAGGCTCCTTCTTTCCACGACATGTACCAGCCTGTGCCTTTGCGCGAAGTGCAGCAGTCGGACCTTGTGCTGATACCCGCTTTCGTCAGCGGCGACATTTCCGCGTACGTGCGGGAAAACGCCGGCTTTATAGCCTGGATCCGCCAGCAGGCAGACAAAGGGGCTGAAGTGGCCAGCTTCTGCACCGGCGCTTTTTTATTGGCCGCTACCGGGCTGCTCAGGAACAAGCGGGCCACTTCCCATGTTACAGCCGTTAAAGACCTTGCCCGGGCATACCCCGATGTGATCGTGGACCCGAATGTGGTGGTGACCGATGACAATGGCATTTACACCAGCGGCGGCGCTACGTCTACTTTCCATTTGCTGCTGCATATCCTGGAGAAATATTGCAACAGGAACACGGCCATTCATACCGCCAAAGTTTTTGCGATCGACATGGACCGTGCGCAGCAGTCCTATTTCGCCAACTGGTCGCCCTCGCGCGAGCATTGCGACGAGTTGGTGAGTGAGGCGCAGCAAAGAATGGAAGACCGCTTCCGCGACCGGCTGACCGTTGAAGAAGTGATACGCGGGCTGCCCGTGAGCCGCCGCAATTTTATCCGCCGTTTTAAAATAGCCACCGGCGTTACCCCTATCGAATACCTGCAACGCCTGCGCATCGAAGCGGCCAAAAAAATGCTTGAACAAAAACAGGAAAATATCACCGGCGTCATGATGCAGACCGGTTATGAAGACGCAAAAGCCTTCCGGCAGCTCTTCCGGAAGATCGTAGGCCTTTCCCCCAAAGAATACCGGGAAAAATACGCAGGTTGAAAAACGTTATCAGAGAAAACGCTCGCTCACCACCAGGTCTTTACTGCCGGCAACGTATTTGTAAAACCCTTCGCCGCTTTTGGCGCCGAGATAGCCGGCGGTCACCATGTTTACCAGCAGCGGGCAGGGCGCGTACTTCTGGTTGCCGAAGCCATCATACAATACATGGAGGATAGACAGGCAAACGTCCAGCCCGATGAAATCCGCCAGCTGCAAGGGTCCCATAGGATGGGCCATGCCCAGCTTCATCACCGTATCGATCTCTTCCACGCCGCCTACGCCTTCGTAGAGCGTGTAGATCGCCTCATTGATCATCGGCATGAGAATGCGGTTGGCAATAAAACCGGGATAATCATTCGCCACGCTGGGCACTTTGCCGAGTTTTTGAGAGAGTTCCGTGATGTATTCCGTTACCGCTTTTTCAGTAGCGTAGCCGTTGATGATCTCCACCAGCTTCATAACCGGCACGGGATTCATGAAATGCATGCCGATCACTTTGCCCGGCTTTTTGGTAGCAGCGGCAATTTTGGTGATGGA
Organism: Chitinophaga sp. YIM B06452; assembly: GCF_039655965.1. Classification (NCBI taxonomy): domain Bacteria; kingdom Pseudomonadati; phylum Bacteroidota; class Chitinophagia; order Chitinophagales; family Chitinophagaceae; genus Chitinophaga; species Chitinophaga sp. YIM B06452. The sequence goes on from NZ_JAWLKY010000002.1 coordinate 969,327, forward strand.
AATAGAAGAAGTATTGCTGGCCAGGATCACTTCCGGCCCGGTATGTTCGTCCAGCTCGCGGAATATTTTCAGCTTCAGCTCCACGTTTTCCGTGGCGGCTTCCACTACCAGGTCCACATTCTGCACGCCCGCGGCCAGGCTGGTAAAGGTGTGGAGGTTGGAAATGGTTTGCTGTTTATCCGCTTCTGTGATGGTTTCTTTGGAGAGTTGGCGGTTGAGGTTCCGGATAATGGTGTCCAACGCTTTATCCAGCGCGGGTTGCGATACATCGATGAGGTGAACGGAAAAACCATGCTGGGCAAATACGTGGGCAATCCCGTTGCCCATAGTGCCCGCGCCGATCACAGCTACTTTCTGCATAAGAAGATCTATTTTGGTGATTTCAATGATCCGGCAATTTAAGGAAAAACAGGTTCCGTGCCGCACCGGTCTGCGCCAATGCTGTGAAAGCCTTTGTGATAAACAATTTAAGCCGGGTGGAAATGCCGGTAGGAATCAGTCCTTCCTTTTGAAATCACCCCGTTTCCAGGATTCGATGAATTGCGCCCAGGCAAGCGGGTTGAAGATATTCTGCGGCGGCGTTTGCCCCGCGTAATAAAGGGATTGCTGCTGCTTTTGCATGAACACGTTGTAGGCCCCGCCGCCGTCTACCGGTATGTAACGGGCCATGGCGCGCAGTTTGGCCTGCTCGTTGTTCTTGCGGGCTATTTCGTACATATCGTTCGGGATGTCCATATTCACGAACATCTTTTCGAATTCGCGGCGGTTGGGATAGGGATGGATCACGGTTTCAGCGAGGTACATCGTGTCTTCCGTCATGAGCTGGATCAGGGAATAGCTGTTGCCGGGCAATTCCAGGGGAATCTTATAATCTTTTTTCCGGAAGCCTACGGCGCTGAAAAGCAGGGTATCGCCTTTAAAGGCCACGATGGAGAAAACGCCCTGGCTGTTGGAAATGGTGCCACGGTTCTGCCCTTTCACCAGGATACTTACTGCCGGGATGGCACGCAGGCTGTCCGCCGTCATGGTAATACCAGAAATCTGTATAATGCTGTCTTTGAATGCTTTCAATTGTGCTTTGAGCAAAAACGGCAGGAACAGCAGGGAAAATAGTATGATCAGTTTCTTATGCATGCAGGTACTAAGATATATGTTACCTCCCGGAAACACGAATATAAAACCAACAAATTAAACATCATTTTAGGTTAACTTTGCAGATCGGAAACAATTTTAACATCAATTTATGATCACAAAAGAAAAGGTCCTCGAGGCACTGTCGAATGTGGAAGAACCCGATCTGGGCAAGGATTTGGTGACGCTCAACATGGTGAAGGACATTGAGATCGACGGCAATAAAGTAAAATTTACGGTAGTACTCACTACCCCGGCATGCCCGCTGAAGGAAATGATAAAAAACGCCTGTGTGAACGCGATCATTCACCTGGTGAGCAAGGAGGCGGAAGTAGAGGTTAAAATGACCGCGAACGTGAGCTCCAACCGCAAAGACGGCAAGGCATTGCTCCCGAACGTTAAAAATATCATCATGGTGGCCTCCGGCAAAGGCGGCGTGGGTAAATCCACCGTGGCGGCCAACCTGGCCCTCGCGCTGGCAGAAGACGGTGCAAAAGTGGGCCTGATGGACGCAGACATTTACGGTCCCTCCGTTCCCATTATGTTCGGTGTACGCGGCGAGCGGCCCATGATGGTGAACGTGGAAGGCAAAGGCATGATCGTTCCCATGGAAAAATACGGCATCAAGTTCATGTCTATCGGCTTGCTGGTGGATGAAAAACAGGCGATCGTATGGCGCGGCCCCATGGCCAGCAGCGCCCTCAAACAATTCGTGAGCGATGTGTACTGGGATGAGCTGGATTACCTGATCATAGACATGCCGCCCGGCACCGGCGACATTCACCTTACACTGGTGCAAACCGTGCCTGTCACCGGCGCAGTGATCGTGACCACCCCCCAGGACGTTGCCCTGGCGGACGCCAAGAAAGGCATCAGCATGTTCAGCAGCCCGCAGATCCGCGTGCCGATCATCGGCCTGGTGGAGAATATGGCCTATTTCACACCCGCCGAACTGCCGGAAAATAAATACTACATCTTTGGTAAAGAAGGCGGGAAAAGACTGGCCGATGAGCTGGAGATCCCCTTCCTGGGCCAGATACCGCTGGTGCAGAGCATCCGCGAAGGCGGCGACGAAGGCGTGCCCGCAGTGGCAGGCAACGATGCCGTAACAAAACATGCATTCGCAGATTTCGCAAGCGCCACCGCCCGCAGCATCGCCATGCGCAATGCCAACATCGAACCAACGAAGATCGTAGAGATACTGGTTTAAGCTCTTTTCATAATCATTACACTCCCGGCGCCGAGGTCATGAATGGCGCGGCGTTAGGGATTGGAATGAATAGTAATGAAAGACAACCAGCCCAGGCAGGTTTTGAGTACATACCGGATGTAAGCGCGCCAGATCACGATCTTCTTTCCCGGATTTGTAACATCCCTCACCCTGATGCCGGCCAGTAGATTGCCCACCGTACAGGCATACGAAGTGCAGAACGGTTCGTATACTCCCCAGATCACGAAAAAGAGGACGACATTGATCCATGCCGGCGCCCCTTCCCCCAAGGCTTCCAGCAGCTTGGACGCCATGAGCATCAACAGTACGATCACGAGAAAGTCGGCAAAAGTGGATTGAATCCTTTTCAGGAGAACCGGGTACTCCGGGGCCGTTTGGACAACAGCGTCCATATCCAGTAAATCTTTCATAGTACAGGTATTTTTTTAGCAACTAAATACAAAATAGTAAAAAAATGTACGCTCCCAACTATCACCAGGAAAAAGACTGGAATACCATCGCAGACTTCATCCGCAGGCACAGCTTCGCGCTGCTTATCAGTGTAGAGAATGGTTTGCCCACCGGCACACATCTCCCGGTAGAACTGGAAGAAAAATCCCCCGGCGAATACGTACTGCGCGGCCACATCGCTAACGCCAATACACAAACAAGCACCTTCGCCGGCGGCCAGACCTTCCTGGTGGTATTTACAGACCCGCATGCCTACATTTCATCTTCCTGGTACGAAAAAGATAAAATCCCCACCTGGAATTACATTGCAGTACACGTATACGGCAAGCTCCGCATCCAAAGCGACGAAGAACTGATCGCATCCCTCACAGCACTGATGAACAAATACGAAGCCGCAAGCGCCCATCCCGTAAGCATTTCAGACATCAGTGAAAAAGAATTGCGCAACAACCTGAAAGCGATCACCGGCTTCGAGATCAGCATCGACCGGGTAGACACCCGCTTCAAACTAAGCCAGAATAAAAACGACAGGGATCATGCAAGCGTGGTCAGCCACCTGAAAGAAAGCGGAGATACACAGGCAATAGAGATCGCAGCAGAAATGGAAAAGAGGAGAAACAAAACAAATTAACTTTCAATCGCAGTAAAAAATTCTCCTAGCCCAGAGATCGCAGCGGAAATAAAAAAAGTGAAGAAACAAAACACTATACCTTTCAAACGCAGTCCCAAAATAGGAAGAGGGCGTGCATGCATACTTTGAAAAAATCCTGAGCCCACTGCCCCGAAAGAACAAAGCCCAGTTTATTTTTTCAAAGTATGCATGCACGCCCGGCGCTTACAGCGTAAACACTTTCCCCCCTACAACCACATCTTGTTTGGATTCATCGAAAGTGGCTTTCAGCCCGGTCCTGTAGGCCGCTGTTCCCATGATCAGCGCGATGGAGTGGGAATAGGCCGCTTCGATCGGCGCGTTTGTTTTTACGTCCTGTTTTCTTACACACTCCATCCAGTTGCGGACGTGGGCGTAAGTGGTCGAATCCCCACCGGTGTTGGCGCCCGCTTCCACGGCAGCAGCCGTTTTACTGAGATCCATTTCAGGAAGGAGATTTGCCTGCATGCCCATCTCTTTGGCTTCCCTTTCGCGCAGGCCGCCGGTAGGACTGATCTTATTAGTGCTCATATCGATCATGCCGCCGTTGGAATAATACAGCTCCTTGGTACCGCCGGCAGAGTTGTGGAAGCGCGAGCTGTACACCACCTGGAAGCCGTTGGATGGATCATTGGACGGACCATAGTCGAACACAGCGGTGAGTGTATCCGGGTTAGAGCGGCCGTCTTTCCATTGGTAGATGCCGCCGTTGGCCACTGCGCTGCGCGGGTGTTTGAGGCCGCTGAACCAGTGTACCGTGTCTATCTGGTGCGTCATCCACTGGCCGAAAATGCCGGAGGAATAAGGCCAGAAGAGGCGGTATTCAAGGTATTTGCGCGGATCCCAGCTGTCTTTGGGACGGGTGCAGAGGAAACGTTGCCAATCCACATCGGATTCTTTGATGCTCTTCGTCAGTTCAGGCCTGCGCCAGCGGCCGGGCTGGTTTACATTCCAGGTCATTTCCACCATGGTGATGGGACCGAACTTTCCATCCTGTATGAATTTCGCGGCGGAATGGTAACTGGGACCACTCCTGCGCTGCGTGCCCACCTGGAACACCTTGCCGGAGGCCTTCACAGCTTTGAGCGCATTGCGCGCGTCTTCCATGGTTTCAGCGAAAGGTTTTTCGCAGTACACATCTTTTTTGTTGCCTACGGCTTCGATGGTATGAAACGCATGCTGGAAGTCTGCCGTGGCGATCATCACCGCGTCGATATCTTTGATCTTATACAGTTCGTCGTTGTTCATACAGGCCTGTACGCTGTGGCCAAGCTCTTTTTCAAGGGCAGCCTTGCCTTCTTCCCTTCTCCTGTTCCAGATGTCTGAAACAGCCACGATATCGAAATTCAGTTCTTTCCGGTTTCCCATAAAGCAGGGCATGAGGGCCTGGCGGAAACGGTCTGAAAAACCAACCACGCCTACGTTCACCCTGTCGTTGGCGCCAATGATGCGGGCGTAGCTGCTGGCCGGCATTCCCATTGCGCTCAGGGCAACGCCTGCGCCACCCATCAGGGAAAGCTTCAGGAATTCGCGGCGGTCCTTTTTAACTTCAGTCATATTGATCGTTTTTTTGTTGTTGTGAGTATGATGATTATTTATAGGCTGCTTCAAGTTGCTGCTGCAGGTAGACCAGCGCCGGCCTGCATTCCTCCGCCATGTTCTTCCAGCTGCACTCGATGGTGATGCGGCCTTTGAAGCCGGCCTTTTTTAATGCGGCGAGATAGGGGATAAAATCCTCTTTCGCAGTGCCGGGGGCGCGGCGGCCTTCGTTTTCAGCGATGTGGCAATGCACCAGCCAGGGCGCAGCCTTTACGATAAGCTCCGGGTTTTCGCCTTCCCGCTTCATATGAAAAATATCCGCGGTGAGCCGGAAATTGGGATGGTCCACGGTTTTTACGATGCGGGTAACGATCTCCAGGGAATTGATAAAGTTGTCTTCGGACCTGTTCAGGTTCTCTATGGCGATGATACGGTCGTATTTCGCCGCCACTTTCGCCATTTTGCGGCAGATGACGATCAGCTCCCGGAGAGAGGTTTCCGGGTCCATACCATCCAGGAGCTTGCGGGAACCGGCGCTGCCAAACACGATGAGCTTGATGCCGGCTTCGCGGGCGCGGAACATGAGCGTGTCCACATACCCCAATATTTCTTTTTCACTCGCGGCGCCCGGCCCGATAAGCCGCATGGTACCGGGGAGGAAAAGGTTACAGGAACGTACTTCCAGCTTCATGCTCCGCAGGCGCGCCAGCTGGCGGCGGTAGGTGGAATCGGGTACGGAGGGGGCCAGCAGCTTGCGGGCGGATTCCTCGATATAGCTGTAACCGGCGCTGCTCAGCAGGCTGTCGTTGTCAAAAGAAGTGGCTACGCCGATCTTTGGCAACTGCACTCCCTGTGCATTCGATTGCAAAAAAGGCAGGATAGTAGCGAGTAACAGGAAAAACAATGCAGATAATTTCATGGAATTCTAAGTTTTTCTATATCGTGGCAGGTCAAAAAATAAGCACTTAAATCGGAAAATCAAAATGGGGATTTGGTAAAAATGCCGGAAATTCGCTGCTAATTGCAAATCACACTATGAATAGACAGGAATTGGTGCAGCTTATCAGGGACAGGAAGTCGTATTTATGTATCGGACTGGATACGGACATCCACAAGATCCCCAAACACCTGCTTTCCCACCCCGACCCGATGTTTGCCTTCAACAAGGCCATCATTGACGCTACGAAAGACCTTTGCGTTGCTTACAAGATCAATACGGCATTTTACGAATGCCAGGGCATCCGCGGCTGGGAGAGCCTGCAACGCACCGTGGAATACATCCCGAAGGAGATCTTTACCATTGCAGACGCCAAACGCGGCGATATCGGCAACACTTCTTCCTATTACGCAAAGACCTTCTACGAAACATACGGCTTTGACTCCGTGACCGTGGCGCCTTACATGGGGCACGACAGCGTGCAGCCCTTCCTGGAGTTCCATGAAAAATGGGCGATCGTGCTGGGGCTCACCTCTAATGCGGGCAGCGCCGATTTCCAGATGCAGCCGCTGAAAAATGAGAAACTCTACGAAAATGTGATGCGCACCGCCGCTTCATGGGGCTCGCCGGACAATATGATGTTCGTGGTCGGGGCCACGCATGCCGGTATGGTAGCGGATATCCGGAAAATACTGCCGGATCATTTCTTCCTCGTTCCCGGCGTGGGCGCGCAGGGAGGCAGTCTTAAGGACATTTCTGAAAAAGGAATGAACAAAGAAGTGGGACTGCTTGTAAACGCCAGCCGTGCCGTGATCTATGCGGGAAATGACGAAAAATTTGCGGACGATGCACGCGCTGCCGCGCTGCAGTTGCAGGAAGAAATGGCGGGATACCTGTAAGAAAAGAATTCATTATACCCGGAGCGCTCTGCCTGGCAGGGCGCTTTTTTTATGGAAAGCGGAAAAAACTGCAAAAGAAATTACAGCGGCAAAGCGCTTTACCTGATGCATCACTTTTCACGCGAAAGCAGTGCAGATCTGAAAGAAATTACTGCCGCGAAGCATGTTGCAGGGCGCTTTTTACATCGAAAAACAAACGCCTTCCCTACCTGAACAGGCAATTCTTCACCGTCCACCAGGGCTTGATCGTGTATTTTAATCTCCCCGTGATCACCGCGGTATCCGCATTGATGAGGGAAACAGCTTCCAGGCTGTCTTTACAATCCAGGATGAAGATCCCGCGAAGGCCATCGCCACCGCCGCCGAAAGGCCCTGCCACCAGCAGTTTCCCGTCCGCCGCCATTTTCCTGATACCCGCCATATGCTTCTCCTGGATCAGCGCGGTGGCGGCAGGATTCTGCCTGTGATGCGGCCCGGTTTCCAGGAAAACCATCCAGTACTGCTTCACTTCCACCTGCCGCGCGGCATCTATCCCGGCTACAGGGTGGCTTTCTGCTGATTTGAACCGCAATGTCCTGGAAGAAAAACTGGCGATCACGAAAGTCAGGAACACCGCCAGCAGGAAGACAGGCATCAGTTTGGCCATACACGTCGGATTTGTGTGCCGAAGGTAGCAACTTTGGTGTAATTCCGTAAATTAGAAGCCGACACAAAATCGTTGCCCATGCACCAGGACCTGTTTCAATCGCCCGACTATTATCAACTCGACGAACTGCTTACCGAAGAACACCGGCTCGTACGCGCCTCGGTGCGGGAATGGGTAAAAAAAGCCGTCTCCCCCGTGATAGACGACTATTGCCAGCGCGCCGCCTTTCCCACCCACATCCTGCGCGAGCTGGGAGAGCTGGGATGCTTTGGCCCCACCATCCCGGCGGCATATGGCGGCGGCGGACTGGATTATATCTCCTACGGCCTGATGATGCAGGAACTGGAACGGGGCGACAGCGGGGTGAGGTCTACCGCATCCGTACAGGGCTCCCTCGTGATGCACCCTATTTTCGCCTACGGCAGCGACGAGCAGAAAGCCCGTTTCCTGCCCAAAATGGCCACCGGGGAGATCATGGGCTGCTTCGGCCTCACCGAGCCGGATTTCGGCTCCAATCCTGCCGGCATGCTCACTTATTTTGATGACGACGGCGACCACATCCTGCTCAACGGCGCCAAAATGTGGATCTCCAACGCGCCCTTTGCGGACATTGCTCTCGTTTGGGCCAAAAACCCCGAGGGAAAAGTACGCGGGGTGATCGTGGAGCGGGGCATGGAAGGCTTTTCCACGCCCGAGACGCACAACAAATGGAGCCTGCGCGCCAGCGCCACCGGCGAACTGGTGATGGACAACGTGCGGGTGCCGAAAACCAATATCCTGCCGCTCGCCTCCGGCCTCAAAGCGCCCCTCTCCTGCCTTTCCAGCGCCCGGTACGGCATTGCCTGGGGCGCCATCGGCGCGGCGATGGATTGCTACGATACCGCCCTCCGCTACGCGAAAGAACGGGTGCAATTCGGCAGGCCCATCGCGGGGTTCCAGCTGATACAGAAAAAACTGGCGGAAATGATCACCGATATTACCAAGGCACAGCTGCTCAACTGGCGGCTGGGCGTGCTCAGGAACGAGGACAAAGCCACGCCCGAGCAAATATCCATGGCCAAGCGCAATGCCTGCGAAACCGCCACCCACATTGCGCGGGAAGCCCGGCAGATATTAGGCGCCATGGGCATTTCCGGTGAATACCCCATCATGCGGCACATGATGAACCTCGAAAGCGTCATCACCTACGAAGGCACCCACGAAATACATCTCCTCATCACCGGCATGGATATTACCGGCCAGAATGCATTTTCCTGATGATTTATTAACTTGTACCTATGAAGGAGATATTATTGCTGCTTAGTATATGCTTCACCGTTAGTGCATCCGCGCAAAGGGCCATGACCATTTCCGGCAAGGCGCAGGGCACTTATTACGTGGTGAAATACCTGGGCCGCGACACCGTTTCGCTGCAACCTGAGATAGAAGCCATTTTCCGGCAGATAGACCGCTCCCTTTCCCTGTATGTTCCCAGCTCGCTGATCAACCGCTTCAACAAGGGCGATAAAATAATGATGGACGATCATATGCGCATCGTGGTGAAAAAAGCGCAGGAGGTTTCCCGCATTACAGACGGCCTGTTCGACATCACCGTGAAACCGCTCGTGGACCTCTGGGGCTTCGGCGTAGTGCGCCACAACAACGGCAAACCCTCAGAAGACGCCATCCGGCGCACGCTGCGGCAGGTAGATTACCAGAACCTTACACTCCGCTCCCGTTACCTGATCAAAAAACAACCGGGCGTGGAAATAGACTGCAACGGCATTGCGCAGGGCTACACCTCCGATGTGATCGCCAAATTCCTGCTCTCCCGGGGCATCTCCAATTACCTCGTGGATGTAGGCGGGGAACTGGTGGCATTGGGCAACAATGAACAGGGGAAACCCTGGAGCATAGGCATTGAAAGGCTGCAGCCCGGCGGCGGGGCGCAGAACCTGCTGATGATGACCAACGGCGCGGTGGCCACCAGCGGCAATTACCAGCGCTTCTTCGACGAAGGCGGCACCCGCTTTGCGCATACCATCAACCCGCGCACCGGCGAAGCCATTCATAACAACATCATCACCGTAACCGTTACCGCACCCGACGCCATTACAGCAGACGCATATGATAATGCGCTCATCCTGCTCGGGGTAGACAAAGGGCTTGAATTCGTCCGCGACCATCCCCGGCTGAACCTCGGCGCATTCTATATCTACAAAGATGCGGACGGGCAGGTGCGTGAAAAATATTCCGAAGGTTTCTTTGAACAGCGGTAAAAAAAAATGGGGCCGCCCAATGCAGCCCCTCACTCTCACATGTTCCGTTAATTGTGGTTACTGGATATGGAACTTCACTCCAATATTTGCTTGTATCGAATTGAAATTTGAGATCTCATTCACTTTAAAAGGCGCGTAATTATACTGCACGCCGGCGTTCAGCATAAACGGTGAATATTTCCCGAAGGGCACGTTGACGCCCAATTCCGGGCTCACCTGGAAGGCCCATTTATTTTCCTTCTCCACGAACTCGCCCCAGTATTTTTCGTAGTTCATATTCGCCGTACCCACGCCCAGGCCTACGTAAGGGATCACCCTTGCTTCGGGGGAAGCCAGGTTGTACTGAGCGGTGGCAAGGATGGGAATGGTTTGCATTGTGCGCGTCTGCACAGCGCTTACGTCTTCTCCTTTACCGGGATACACAGCGCGGGGAACTCTTTCATAAAAATCGCTGAAACCTGTTTTGAGGCCGAGGCTCAGGCGGTCGTTCAGCGCGTACTGGAACCCGAGGCTCCAGCCGCGGAAGCTGGTATTCTTGGCGTAGTCGCTGAGGGAGCCCAGCGGCTGCGCAATGGAGTAGTTGAGGTTCACGGACAGGGGCGGCCTGCTTTGCGCAAAAGCACTGCTTACGCCCAGCGAACCGATCAGCACGAGTATGATTGCTTTGATACTTTTCATGTTTCTTCGTTTTAAACTTTACACCAATCAATTAGACGTTTTCAGGTACTGGCTCTGGTCGAATATGGCCTTGAGCATAGTATCCAGGTTGTTGCCGTTCCACACGCCGGTGCCGCGCAGCTGGGCATTCCATACTGCGGTGAGTTTGTTGTCGTGGCCGGGGCTGGCGTTCTTCAGGTCCACAAGGTCTACCGCTACTGATTTTTCATTGTAACGGAACACCGTGTAATAGCCCGGGAACCAGTAATCCCAGCCTGGATAGCCCCAATAGCCGGTATCCCAGTAGCCGGGCCAGCCGGACCAATAGCCGGGGTTGTAGCCCACGGAAGTAGTAGTGTTGTCTATCCGGGTGACGTTCATCGCCAGGTCAGGCTTCGCGTTTTTATCCACCAGGGTATAACCACGCGCCTGCATGGAGGCTTTGAGGGTGGCCAGAAGGCTCTGGTCGTAGGAGGTCAGTTCTTTTATGGCGCCTTCGCGGTTACTGAGCACCGCAACAGAATCCACTATGCTGAAAGTTTTGTAAGAAGAGAAATTGGCCTGCTCATCATAATTCGTAACATAAATACGGGATTCTTCAGCCGTCATGTCGTTAAGCGGGTCCTTCCTGCAACTGCTCACCAGCAACGCGCCTGCAGCCACCAGACTTAAAATAAATCCTGTTCTTTTCATATGCGTTTCAATTTAATCGCTGTTATTATGGCCGGTGATGCAGTCCGCTCTTTTTCCCATGTCCAACTCCCCTGTGCATTACTGTCAATCGGGTAAACGGACTAACATCATCATTCATTTCTCACGTATCCACTTCACATCCGGCTGTCTTTTATTGAACGCTATAGACACGCGAATGTTACTGCTGGTTTACAGCGAAAAAGTTAAAATAGACATAAAGAAATGTTAAAGCAAAAACCGCCCGGGAGGCGGCTTGCATGGGGGAATTACGATATATATTCTCGAAAATAAATGTTATGTTTTCGCGTTATGTTGAAGAGGAAATGATATTAATTCAGGATGCCGCGGGAGGCAAGTTCTTCCTGCAGCTGTTGTGCGTTCAGGAAGTGGATGGATTCAATGCCGAACTCCTGCGCGGCCTTTACGTTCCTGAAATTATCGTCAATAAAAATGGAAGTTGATTTATCCACCTCATACCGGTCCAGCAGCAGCTGGTAAAAACCGGGCTGCGGCTTGCGGAGCTTTTCTTTGCCAGACACCACGATGCCGTCGAACCATTGCAGGAACTGGTATTCCATCAGCGCGATGGGAAAGGTTTCGTTGCTCCAGTTGGTAAGGGCGTACAGTTTAAAACGGCCGCTGTCTTTCAGTTGCCGCAGTATTTGCACGGTTTCGGGGATGGGGCCGCCCAGCATTTCTTTCCATCTTCCATAAAAGGCGCGGATCTGCGCTTCATATTCCGGGTGTTCCGCGATCAGCAGTTCTGTGCCTTCCTGCAGGCTGCGGCCTTCATCCTGCGTTTCGTTCCAGTCTGCCGTACAGATGTTCTGCAGGAAATGGTCCACTTCCTCCGGCGTTGCAAATATCTTGCTGTAGAGGTAACGCGGGTTCCAGTCAACAAGCACGGCGCCGAGGTCAAATATGATGGAGTGGTATGCGTGGTTTTGCATCATGGCAGTAAATGTATTGCACGGTTTGCTGTCATGCAAGGCTTTTATATAAAATTTTTTCTTAAAATATTCATGCTTATTCATCCGGCGTCTGCCCGGTGCCGCTCAAAAGCGTTTCTGCGGCTTCATCCAGCAGCTGGAGGTCCACGGAATCGCTGCCGGCGATGCCTTCAATGGAGCCTTTGATATGCGCGGCGTTGAGCAGCACTTTTTCCAGTTGTTTTTCACGGGCTTTCCAGAGTTTTTCCATCGCTTCCCTTTCCTTTTGGATGGAGGCTTTCATGGCGCGGAAACCTTCGCGGATGGCGCTCCATTGCTCGGCAAATTCGCCGCTGGTGAGGTAATGGTACAACAGGTGCATCTTATCCCCTTTGTTTTCCTGGCTTTTGGCGGAGCTGTAGATCTTCAGGATGGCGTCGCGCAGCACGTAGGTGAGGCTTTTCACTTCATGGAAAGAGCAGATCCAGATGCCTTCCTTTTCGCCGAAGCGGTCCATGTTGTTGGGCATGGTGCGGGTAACGAGCACGGCCACGTCTGCCCCCTGGCTGCGCATATCTGCCTTCAGCTTTTCGATCCATTCCTGGGAAAAACTGTTGGTGCGTTTGCTTTCGTAAATGATCCTGCCGCATTCCTGGCCGAACTGGTTGCGCACGGTCTGGATGCAGTCTGCGCCGCGCACGCCTTTGCCTACTTCGCTGATGGCGTCGAAGGGGAAAGTGGCGCGCAGCATTTCTTCGAGGGCCAATTCCTGCACTTCGCCCTGGAGCTGCATGGAGCCCTGTTCTGCTTTGCGGCGCATTTCTTCGGCAAGCCGGCGCTGGTCTTCCAGCTGCTTTTCCATTTCTTTGAGGCGCATTTGGTATTCCGTGTCTTTCAGGTTGTTGCGGTCTGCTTCTTCCCGGCGTATCTGTTCCATGAGCTGGGTGCGTTCTTCGAGCAGTCTTTTCTGCAGGGAAAGTTCCAGTTCCTGTTCGCGGTTTTGCAGTTCCTGTGCTTTTTTGAGAAAATCCAGTTCACGGAGGCGGGCTTCTTTGAGTTTTTCTTCGTTCTCCCGTTGTGATTGCCGGAGGAGTTGCAGCTGGTTCTCGAAGTCGGCGGCTACGTCTTTGCGGATATTGGCGGCCATGCTTTCCTGCAATTTTATTTTTTCCGCCTGGAGGCGTTTAACCAGTTCATCTTCCTGTTGCTGGCGTTGCTGGCTGACCTGCAGGCGGTCCTGCGCGAGTTGCTGGCGCTCTCTTTCCATCTGGTTTTTGGCGGCCAGGGTCTGTTGTTCTATTTCCTGCTTCTGAGCTTTCAGCTCGTCGAGCCTTTTATTCCATTCAGTAGCCATTTTGCTGCGCATTTCACGTTCAATGTCTACTGCTAAAGCATCTTCCATGACGAAGGGGTGCTTGCAGTTAGGGCAGGTGATTGAAGTTCCCATAGTTCACATGATTATAGCCGGTTTAAAGCTCCGGCGACGTTACGCAGTGTATCTGCGTGCGTCCTGTAAAGTTAGCCGATTTTTCAGTATTGGCGTGCGATGCCTATGTTGCAAATTTCATTTCCCCTTCAAAAAGCTGAGATATTCTCTGGAAACCGAGAGGATTTCTCGCCCTCCATTTTCATGTTTATTGCAAGGCTGCATTTACATTTGATGCATTGGAATTTGGAAACAAGGGAAATCAAACCACGGCATGTTTCTACATGCTGCGTGTTGCGATAACTACAAATTACTGATTCATTTTGGGGAGATCATACCCGGATCCTGTTTTCACGGTCACATCCGGTTGTATACATTGTGCATTCTTCAACAAAGTGCATTTGGATATTTTTCATACGACCCGCTTTTTCTGGCGGGTCATTTTTTTAAGAAAAAGTGGTTTGTAAAAAGTAATAAATATATTACCTTCGATGACTAAATGTTCTGAGCTAAAAAAGAAACTAACCAACGCCGGATGGGTAATTCTCCGCCGGGGAAAAGGAAGTCACACTATACTAACCCATCCTGTCAGGCCCGGAGAGAGGATAGTTTTTGCAGATCACGGCAGCAATGAAATTGGCAGAGGCCTTGAACGAAAAATCTTAAAACAAGCACGATTAATTTAAATACCTGAAATATACGCACCATGAGAAAATACGTATTCATCGTAGAAAAAACCGGCACCGGTTATTCTGCATATGCCCTGGATGATAATATTCACGTAGGTACAGTAGGAAATAATATGCCGGACCTCCGGAAAAATGTGCTGGATGCTATCAACACCTGGAGAGAAGAAGAAGGATTAAAGGATATATCAGGAAAAGACCTTGTTATGAGGTTAGACATCGCACAATTTTTTGAATACTACAAAGTGATCAATTCATCGGCGCTTGCCGAAAGGATCGGCATCAGCCAATCGTTACTTTCACAATATGCCAACAGGATCAAAACACCATCTGAAAAGCAGGTCAACAGGATACTAACCAGCATCAGGGATCTTGGAAAAGAACTCACACACCTGGAATTAATATAGCCGCGTTACAACGCCGTCAGCACTTTTGAACCGCACAGCAGCAGCACATCCCGGCGCAGGTCAAGTGCGGGGGGCCGGGAACTGAAGTATTTGATAACCTGATTGGTTAGCATTTCAAAACTGCACAAAAAAACGACTCTCAAGTGAGAGCCGTTTTTTGTGCCCTGAGCGAGCTTTTTTCTAACAACTTTTGGGAGATTTGAAGTCTTCATCGAAATGATTTAGTTGAATAACGAGGTTTTACAACTAAATCATTTCGCGACAGCGATACGCTTTACGGAAATTATTAATGATAACGACTTGTTAAAAGCACCTTTTTGAACGATTCATTGATTTGGGGCTGTTACCAAGCCGTGAAATTACATTGTGGCATGAATAAAGACTTCAAAAACAAAGCTACCCAATAGACTTGCCGTTTTTTCCGGTTGATGCATACAGCTTATCTCTATTCCATAAACTGTCATCCCCTTTTGCTTATACATTCAGCTTGCTTTTTAACACGCCCATTGTCTCCCGTTGTTTGTCTTCTACAAACTGCTGCCCCTTCTTTGCGAGCTGTTTTGCAGCGGCGGGGTCTTTGGCCATGGCCAGTGCGGCGGGCAGTATTTTGGGGATGTCTGCCTCATTGTCCATATCAAACAGCCACTCGCCCAGGCCAATGTCCCGCCACATTATGCCTTTGCTGGTTTGTTCATGAAAGCGGCCTACCATGGCCGGAATCCCGTGGCCGATGCACATAATTGGAGAGTGCATTTCCAGCCCGAACATGCCGGCAGAGCGGCGGTAGGTGCTGAGCGCTTCGTCTGTCAGCCAATAGCGGTCCCGCCAAACCACTTTCGTTTTTACATCTTCCGGCAGTTTATCGTATAAAATTTCTTTGCCCAGTTTTACTTGTGTTTCATCTTCCGGGCAGATGAGTATTTTCATAGGTGTTTGCCGTACCACTTCCACAATGGCTTCACGGATAGGGGCATTGTCATGCTCCCGCATTTCCTGGTTGCGGGCATCTTTTTTCTCGTCAAGGGGCCTTTTCTTGGAGGGTATTTCCCAATAGGGCGTAAAGCGCTGCCGGGGTATCACGCAAAGGAACTGGCCTGCTTCCAGCCCGTGTTCTTTCATGAAAGCCTCTGCTGCTGCATCGTTCTGCAAGTCTACTGCAAAGGCGCCGTCTGGCGCAAAGCCCATAATGGGGCATTTCACGCCATGGTCTTTCGCAAACTGCAGGGAAATGGAATCCCGGAAATAGGCAAACTGCGCTTTGGTGAGCAGCTCCACTTCCGTAGGGAAAGCCGCTTTGGTGGCGGCAGACGGCTCTCCGTAGTAGCCGGGGAAGGTAATGCCGTATATGCCGTAAGGCTTGCCCGTGGCAGCCCAGCGCGCTACGTCTTTACGAGCTGTCAGGGAAGGGCCGGAGCCATGCAGCAGAAAATCAGACTGGGCAATGGCGGCATCTATTTCTTCTTTACCCTCCACTATTTTTACTTTCGGAAAACGCCGCTGCAGCATTTCCTTCACGCCGTTATCTACACTGGAAGGCCAGAGTATGACGTCCGCACCGGGAATATGTTTTTCCAGCAGCGCGAGTACGCCGGGAGTATGGCCAATATCCCCGATGTTGACGGTTTGCCATGAAGAGCGGAGCAAGATGGTTTTCTTTTTGCTGTTGCAGGAGCTGGCCAGTGAGGGCAGGCCCGCCAGCAATGCCAGCATGGCCGGCGTTTGGGTCAAAAAGTGTCTGCGTGTATACATGATGTTGTTGTTTAAATGGATTAATAGCCTGGGTTTTGTTCCAGCGTGGGGCTGGCGTCCATAACAGACAGGGGAATGGGGAAGAGTACATGGAAAGGCTGTATCTCCGCATTCCGGTTGTAGCTGTTCTCCGCCTTCACGGCGTCTACCAGTCTGCCGGTGCGCACCAGGTCAAAACGGCGGTTGTTCTCAAAAGCCAGCTCCAGCCTTCTTTCCAACCAAACGGCCTCTTTGAAAGCCTGGTAGCTCAACCCGTCCAGGTCTGCCAATCCTGCACGTTCGCGCACATCGTTCAACGCGGTATAGGCTTCAACTGTAGGGGCGCCGTTAGCTTCATTGGCGGCTTCGGCGTATATAAGCAACACGTCCGCATACCGCAATACCGGCCGGCTGGTGCCTTCGCCACCGTTGGTTTTGGCGCTTCTGTCCCACAGCTTCTGAAAAGATACGGCTTTGCTGGGATCGGGGTCTGTGATGGAAAGGTTGGTAGTAACGCCGTTGTAGGTATAAGAGGTCATGAAGGTAACAGCCTTCCGCTTGTCGTTAGCCGCGTAAGCGTTGAAGAGGCTTTCCGTGGGCCTTGCAATGGCTGAGCCGCCGCCGGGGAAAATAGGCGCCGCGCGCGGGCCATAGCCCCGCCCTGTGCCGTGACCGTAAACGTCCGTGAGGTATTGTACTTCCAGCATGTTTTCTTTGCCGCCGCGGGCGGTAAGTGCAAAGGCATCCGCAAAATTGGCATAGAGGCCATACACCCCCTGGTCTATCACTTCTTTGGCTTTGGCGGCTGCCCGGGCCCAGAAGGGAGAGTTTTTGTCTGTACCTGCGCGGGTGAGGTATACCTTTGCCAGCAGCCCTTTAGCGGCTCCTGAAGTCACCCTGCCGGCGTCTGCAGCGGGATAGCTGGGTGGCAATGCGTTTTCCGCTTCCGTGAGGTCTTTCTCTATCTGCGCGTATACTTCGTCTATGCTTTTACGCGGTATGTCGAGCCCTTCAAGTGTAGCCGTTTCCGTTATAGTGACGGGCACGCCGCCATAGAGGCGCACCAGATTGAAGTAGTGCAGGGCGCGCAGCACCTTGGCTTCGGCTATGTACCTGTTTTTCAGGTCTTCGTTCATGGGAATGCCGGGCAGCCTGCCTATCACCGTATTAGACCGGTTGATGGCGGCATAGGCGCCGCTGTAAACGTTGATGAAAGAATTGGAAGGCGTAAGGTTGTACCGCCAGAGCAGCACCCTGTCTGCGGCGCCGGAAAGGAAAGGCACAGCGTCGTCCGTAGTCACCAGGTCCGGGAAAGGGTCCAGCACGCCCATGTTCTTGTAACACACGCCCAGGGCTGATTTAGCATCCTCCGCTGTTTTATAGTAGGTGGCGTTGGTGAGGTTGGTAACGGATGCAATGTCCAGCTGCTTTTCGCAGGCAGTGCCCGTCAATAGTATACCCACCATGAGCATATATATTGTTTGTTTGATCATTTCCATAAGATTAAAATTTCAGGTTAATGCCTGCCAGTACGGTTTTGGCTGCCGGATAGGTACCATAGTCAAGTCCCTGGCTGAGAGAGGAGCTACCGAAGCGGTTCACCTCAGGGTCGTAGCCATTATACCGGGTAATGGTGAACAGGTTCTGCGCGGCAATGTACACCTTCAGGGAGTTGACATGCAGACGGCTGAGCCAGCTCTGCGGCAGGTTGTAACCCAATGAAATATTCTTGAAGCGGAGGTAAGAGCCGTCTTCCACCTGGAAGCTGCTGAGTACGCGGGAGCCACCTGCCGCGTTGGCGCGGGGCATGCTATTGCTGGGGCGCTGCGGCGTCCAGCGGTCCAGCACGCGGGCGCTCTGGTTGTTGCCAGCGGTGAGGTTCAGCAGGTCAAAGTTACCGTAGTTCAGTATCTCGTTCCCATAGTTGCCCTGTATGAACACGTTCAGTTCTATACCCCTGTAAGCGAAAGTATTATTAAGGCCGCCGAAAAGATCAGGGTTGGAATTGCCGATGATATCCCTGTCGTTATCATTGATCACGCCGTCATTGTTGAGGTCTTTGTAACGGATGTCTCCGGGCTTGGCGGTTCTCTGGGCGGAGGCATCTATTTCTTCCTTGCTCTGGAAGATGCCATCCATCACCAGTCCATAAAAATTGCCAAGGGAGCTGCCTACCCGCAGCAGGATGGGATTGATGGTGGTGTTGAAAATGCGGGCGTCCGCACCGGCGGTAAAACTTTCCCGGCCATCCAGCCGCAGTACCTTGTTGCGGTTGAAGGTGACGTTGAAATCAGTAGTCCACCGGAAATCATGCCGGTCTATGTTCACGCTGGCCAGCGCCAGTTCCACGCCCCGGTTGCGCACGCTGCCGATATTCTTGAGCGTGGTGGTGAAGCCGGAAGAGGTGGGCACGCTCACAGAAAACAGCAGGTCAGCGGTTTTTTTATTGTAATAGTCGACCGTGAGCTGAAGGCGGTTGTTGAAGAAGGCCAGGTCTATACCAGCATCGAACTGCGCGTTCTTCTCCCAGCGCAGGTCAGGGTTGGCAATGCCGGAGGTATGGGCGGAAGACTGCAAGGCACCACCCAGTACGTATTGGGAAACGGCAATATTGGCCAGGTATTGATAATCCCCGATTTCCTGGTTGCCGGAAAGGCCGTAGCTCACGCGCACTTTGGCGTCGGAGAAAATGGACTGCTTCTTCATGAAGCGCTCGTTCATCAGCTTCCAGGCCAGCGCGCCGGAGGGGAAGATGCCGAACCTGCGCCGCGGGCCAAAGCGGCTGGAACCATCACGCCGGGCGGTAAGCGTGAGCAGGAAACGGTCGTCGAACCCGTAATTGACGCGCGCAATGTAAGAGATCAGTTTCCAGTTGCTGGCGTCCGAACTGGGGGCTACGAGCGTAGAGCCCGCCTCCAAGTTGTTGTACCGGGCAAAGTCATCAGAAAAAGTATTGGCCCTTGCTGTAGCGTTTTCTGTGCTCAGGCCCTGGATGGTATAGCCCAGCAGTGCGTTGAGAGCATGATAGTGGCCCAGTTGGCGGGTGTAATGCAGTGTGTTTTCATTGAGCCAGTTGATGCTCTGCGAGTTAACCACAGCGGCGGAGCCGCCCAGGGAAGCGCCGGCCAGGGCTTTGCGCGTGGTGTAATTGTTGGTTTTGGAGGCTTGCAGGTCTGCGCCGAGGCTGGTGCGGAAATGCAGCCCGTCAATGATCTCATAGTCCAGGTAAGTGTTGGCCAGCAGGCGCAGCACGGAATTTTTGCTGATGATCTCGTTGGCAATGGCCAGCGGATTATCTACGCCGTACCCGTTCAGCGAGCCCTGGTTTTTATAATAACTGCCGTCTTCATTGAACACAGGGAAGGTAGGGGAATAGCTCAGGGCTGAGCTGGTAACGCCGCCGCCTTCTGTACCGTCTACATCCGTTCTGGCGCTGTTGCTCTGCGTGTAGGCGCCTTGCATGGAAAGGCCGGTCTTTACGCGGGAACTGATGTCGTTAGTGAGGTTGGCTCGCAGGGTATACCGTTTGAAACCGGAGTTTTTGATGATGCCCTGCTGGTCATAATACCCTGCTGAAACGGAGTAGCGGGATTTTTCAGAGCCACCGCTCACGCCCAGCTGGTGGTTCTGGATGGGCGCATTGCGCAATATTACATCCTGCCAGTCTGTGCCTTCTCCGAAAGTTTCCGGCAGCGCCCTTTCCGGCGTGCTGCCGTTAAAGTAAGGTGCTGCGCCGTTGTTGATCAGCGCTTCGTTCACGAACAATGCGAACTGCTGCGCGTTCAGCAGCGGAATAGTTCTGCGTGCGGATTGCGAGCCGTAGTAGCCGTTGTAGCTCACCACGGCCTTGCCTGGCCTTCCTTGTTTGGTGGTGACCATCACTACGCCGTTAGAGCCCCTGGAGCCATAAATGGCAGTAGCGGAAGCATCTTTCAGTATTTCGATAGACACTACGTCGTCTGCGTTAATGGAATTAAGTCCACCGGATACGGGGAAGCCGTCTATCACGTACAAGGGGTCGTTGCCGGCATTCACGGAGCCGGAACCGCGTATGCGGATGGTGGCCGCGCCGCCCGGCCGCGCGGAGTTGGTAGTAACCTGTACGCCGGCGGCGCGGCCCTGCATGGCCCTGTCTAAAGAGGGAATAGGGGTTGATTTGATGGCCGCTTCTTCCACTTTGGCCACAGCGCCGGTGAGGTCGCTTTTCTTCACCGTGCCGTATCCTACCACCACCGTCTCATTGAGGCTGCTGGCAGATTCTTTGAGCGTAATGCTCATCGCGCCGCTGCCGGCCGCCAGCTCCTGCGGCTCAAAACCCAGGGAGCTGACCTGCAGCACTGCGCCGGGCCGCACGCCTTTCAGGGAAAAGTGGCCGTTACCGTCTGTCTTGGTGCCATGCATGGTGCCTCTCACCAGCACAGTAGCGCCCGGCACCGGCCCGCCTTTGGAATCCGTAACCCTGCCGGTAGCCGTGATCAGCGAATCTGCCGCGGGCGCCGGCGGCGCTTCGGGCGGGTTGCCGGTAGGCCGGCGTTTAATGATGATGCTGTTGCCTTCAAGGGTGTAGCTGAGCGGCTGGTCTTTTATACAAAGGTCCAGCACCTGCTTCAGTGAGGCGTTCTTAACAGACAGCGTAACCGGCGCTGTATTGCGCAGCACCGTTTCGCCATAGATCACAGACACGCCGGTGCGCGCGGTAATTTCCTTGAACAGTTTTTGCAGCGGTACGTTTTTGACCGACAGCGTTACCTGCTGTGAAAGACCGGTTGCACTCACATGCATGCATGTTACAAAGAGGATAAATGCAGTGATCTTGATCATTTTACATAACGTAGTTAAAAGCCTGTGCCGGCGCAGGGCTTTTTCATTCGCATTAAAATACATACTTTAGCGGTGTTTGGTAGTCTAACAATAGTCCTTCTCAGATTATCAGGAATACCAGATGTAGCCGGGAGTGTTGCAACCACTTCCGGTTTTTTTGTATTCCCGTAAAAGCTTTATTTACTGTTTTTATTTGGTTGAAATAATTACGTGGCGTTTTTGTGTTGTTGTATGATTATGGTAGTACCGTTATTTTTCTCCCCTCCAGTTGCAGGTGGTTAAACCCGCTGCCCTCCAGCATATGCAGTACGGCTTCCAGGCTCATATTGCGACTGATGGCCCCGCCGTACAGCTCCGCGCTGGGTTTTACATGGTATACTACTTCTACGTTGTACCAGCGCGATACTTCTCTTAATATCGTTTCGAGGTTCATGTTGTCAAACAGGAAAAGGCCATTCTTCCAGGCAATGGCTTTGGCCGTATCTGCCTGCTGCACGGCAATGTGCGTGCCGCCGCCTTCCAGCACCGCCTGTTGCCCCGGCCGCAGCGTTTGTGCAGCCGTGGCATTCTTTACCCTTACAGCCCCGCTCAGCAGCGTGGTGTTAACGGCCTTTTCATCTTCATAAGCCATCACGTCAAAACGGGTACCCAGCACTTGTACCTCCACATCATTCACCTTTACCACAAAGGGTTGAGAAGGTGCCTGCGTTATTTCAAAATAACCCTGACCTTTCAGCTCTACCACTCTTTGCTGCCCGGTGAAGGCGGTGGGATAGCGGAGGGAGGAGGCGGAGTTAAGCCAGACCTTACTGCCGTCTGGCAGCGTGATGCCAAAGCGGCCCCCTTTGGGCGTTACCAGGGTATTGATCTGGGAAGCCTGGTTGCTCGCGGTATAATGCAGCTGGCCATTGCTTTGACGGATGTTCCGGCGTATCTGCTGGTTGCCCGCGCTGTCTAGCGGCACAGCGGTGCCGTCCGCCAGAACCAGTGTGGCCTGGTTGTAACCGGGCTGTATCCTGCTGTTTACACTGGCGGTCTGCACCGGGGCCGCGGGCCGTTCCTGCCGCAGCATGTACAGCAACCCGGCGACCGCTATGGCCAGCACAGAGGCGGCTGCCAGCCAGTAAACAGGACGGCGGCGTTCTGCGCGGCGCGCCCCTCGGAGGATGGCGCCGGCCAACTCCGCTTCTTTTTGAGGGGGCAATGGTGGATGATCGGCCGTTTCCAGCAGATGCTGCACTGCACCAGGGAGGCGCAGGTCTCCGTCTCTCACCAGTTGCAGGAACTCTTCCACCTCCGGCGGCGTAAGCGTACCGGTTATGTAGCCCTGGAGCAATATATCGAATCTTGTAGGCATGTGTTATGTATAAAGACACATCCCGGCAGGGATATTACTAGTCTTCCGTAAATTATTTTTTTCAAAGGCCTGCCTGTAACAGGCAGAAAAGCAGCAAAGTGCCTGTGGTAGCACGTTCCAGGAAGTGACGAATGTTCACCAAGGCCTGGGCCAGGTGGTTACGTACGGTATGCTGGCTGATGTTGAGCCGGGCGGCTATCTCTTCCTGCTTCAGCCCTTTTTCCTTGCTCAGCCGGTAGATGAGGCGCTGCCGGTCAGGCAGGTGGGCAATGGCCTGGTGGAGAAAACCGCGGGACTCCTTTCTCAGCAGGGCCTGCTCAGGATTGTCCGCAGACTCGCTGAAGTATTCCAGCAAAGCATCGGTAAACTGCAGGTTGTGGGATTTTTTGCGCAGTTCGTTCAGGATATGATGCCGCGCGCTGGTATAGAGGTAGGCTTTCAGGTTTTCCACGCCAGCAAGGCTGGCTCGGCCGAGCCAGATCCTGAGGAATACTTCCTGCACCATGTCTTCCGCCAGCCCGGCAGATTTCGTCATGATAAAAGCAACATTGTAAATGTGGTGGCTGTACAGGTGAAAGAACTCGCGGAACGCAGATTCATCGCCTTCGGAGAGGCGTACGGACAATGATCCCGGATGATGATGGTAGCGGTCCATTTTCATAACGTTGCGTGGAGATACTAAAATATATAAAACTTTTCAGCATTCGGAGAAAAAACATATGGCAACTGTTTTTATGTTTTGCATTACGACCAGCTGGACAATATTTTTTGTTCTTATCACCGGAGCGTAGTGATCCGGGTCACATGATTAGCCGTGTGACGATGCACATTGTGAACAGCGCGCCGAGTATAAAGTCGGCACCGGGAGGTGTGTATACCATACCGGAGCGGGATACCGGCAACCAGTGATCGATACGCTGAAAAAAGTAAACATCAGAAAACATCCAGGAAGATTTGAAGTGGGCGGTAACTACCCTGCGGTTTGATCGGACTGTTCAGGGCAAGTTCTCCGCCATTGCCTTCCGGAAGAAAATCTACAGTGCGCTGGAGGAAATGCAGGCAGACCCCGACGCCTGGCGTTATGGATATAATAATAACCGAACGCACAGCGGAAATTTTCAATTAAAGGGATTCTACTTCTTTTTGGACAGCTTTAAGTGCAGATGCGATTACCTGGTGCATATCATAATATTTGAAATCGGCAAGCCGTCCCCCCAATATCAGGTTCCCGGTATCCAATGCAAGATTTCTGTATCTGCTGTGCATTAGGTCATTTTTGTGATCATTGATCGGATAATAGGGTTCAGCACCATTCTGAGGAGAATATTCCAAAGGGTATTCTTTAGTAATTACCGTATGCTTTTGTTGGCCAAACTCAAAATGCTTATGCTCTATAATACGTGTAAAGGGGATATTTTTTTCGGTATAATTTATCACGGCGTTACCCTGGTAGTTGGGCGTTTCTTTCAGCTGATGATCGAACCTAAGGCTTCTGTATTCCAAATTTCCCAACCTGAAATCGAATAATTCGTCCAGCGTACCGGTATAGATAATTTTTTCCGCCAGCTCGTTCAATACTGACCGGTTAGTGATGTAATCGATCCCCAGCTTTACTTCGACGTTCTTCAATAACGCATCGGTCAACCGATTGTATCCGCCAATGGGAATTCCCTGATATTTGTCGTTGAAATAGTTGTTGTCGTAGGTGAACCGGATGGGTATCCGTCTGATGATTTCAGGGGGTAATTCCGTTGCCTTTCTTCCCCATTGCTTTTCCGTATACTCCTTAATAAAATAATTATAGATATCGGTTCCTACAAGTGACAAGGCTTGCTCTTCCAGGTTCCCGGGTTTCTTGATCGCAACCTCTGATATTTGTTCTTCAATTTTCCGTTTCGCTTCCTCTGGTGTTATCACTCCCCACAATTGCTGAAAAGTATTCATGTTGAAGGGGAGATTATATAATTTTCCCTTGTACATGGCAAGCGGGCTGTTTGTGTATCTGTTAAAAGCTGTCAAAGAATTTACATAGTTCCATATCCTCTCATCGTTGGTATGAAAAATATGTGCGCCATAAATATGTACATTAATGCCTTCTATGTTTTTACAATATGTATTTCCCCCGGTATGACCACGCCTGTCGATCACCAGGCATTTTTTTCCCCGTTTGCTCATTTCGTGAGCAAAAATAGCACCGAAAACTCCCGCACCTGCTATCAGATAGTCATACTGCTTCATAGCGATTTAGCTTGATCAAATTCTTTGCACATTCAGAACGCCCGTTTTAATGAGGGCTTGGCACGCATGTCATCCACTACCTGCGTCTGAAGGGTCAGTCCCTGGGATGAGCTGTGATCATTACCCGGATGCTGCCGGTAGCAATAAATTACATTTGATATGTAACCGGAATTTTCAAAACCTGCTATTTCCATTAAAGGGATCATAATTGACTGATCGGACGCAGCCATGTAGAACTGACCGTCATTAAACTTAAGATTCACTCCATCAGGGTCTTGCTTGATGAATTCCTTGAATAGTTTGTACTTAAAAGACTTCAAATGAGAGGCCTTCCACGGAGCTTTTCTTAAATCCCGGAACTCTTCCCTTGTGTAAGGCGAACAATGGCCGATCTGACCATAGTTATTGATGTATTGCCCGTATGTCAGCAGCGCGCCATCATTATACTTCGCATTCACGATCTGAAGGGCGTATTTACCCAAAAGATAATCATCCCCGTCCAGCAGCACTATTATGTCCTCATCTTTAATCGGCAATCCCATCAAGTGCCTATATACATTCTCTGTAGGCCCCATACGGCGGTCATTTCTTATTTTTCGGATATGACCGAAATCTTCATCGATCAAATCCAGGGTGTCATTATCTGACGCGTCATCCAGTAAATAAACTTCATAGTTGTCATAATACTGTTCCAGCACCGAGTTGACGCAGTCAATGATAAAGGCGCCCACATTTCTGAAGGGCACCAGCACAACCATTTTGTGCATGACAAGATCTTCCTGTAACATATGCATTTTTTGATACCGGGTTTTTAAATGGCCGTGTAATGTTCAATTGCCCTGTCAATCCTGCCTGTGGCGTATTCCGAGTATTCACAGCCATGAAACGTTCTTATTTTCGCCCATACATACCAGAGAACGTCCTGGTATATCTTAAATAAAGAAACTATTTTGTGTATGTCTTTCCTGGCTGGCTCACCGGAAAAATATCTTTGCAGCATGCATGCTTCTTCATCGGCATTCAGTCCGTTCTCTAAAATGTAAGAACTGACGTCCCACAAGGGATCATTCATTCCGGAGTATTCCCAGTCAATAAGGTAAACATTTCTTGCGCCGTCCCATAGTATATTTTCTTTTACGAGATCGTTGTGGCAAGGCGCCCAGTTAATATTGGAATAGAGGTAATCATCATATTTTTCTTTTAAGCTGGCTCTTAGTTTATAGTAATCTTCTTCCAGCTTTATTCCGTTTTCCGCAGCCACCTTTTCATATATCCCAATCATTTTCCCAGCCCAAAAATCATTGTCGAATATTATCTTAGAATGATGCAGCTTTTTTAAGCTCCTGCAAACCATGTCAATTTTTATTTCAGCATCTATTAGGTCGGGAAATTTGTCTTTAATAAAAACGGATGTCTTTATCCATGAATGTTCAAGATAGCTCACATGTTCTACATTCAGCTTTAACCGTGCTATTTTATGATGATTGCTCCATTCATGTTGCCTGTTGATAATTTCTGATGTATTTACGCCTGGTACCCGGACAACATACTTGTTTCCCGTGACTGTGGTACACAAATAATTCTTATTTGTCATGCCGGATTCCAGAACCTCCAATCCGGTTATTACAGCATCATCCTTGGGCAAAAATTTCTCCGCGCCAGGCAACAATTGCATATCTATAAGTACCTTATTCATGCGTGGAGCTGTTTTTGGGCGGCTTTCTTAAAAACACCTCACGCGCAGCATACACTGCAATGAGTAGCCACGCACCATTCACGACGATATTTGGATTGTCTTTATGGAAGACAGCATTAGTCACAAGCCCGATCGCTCCAAGGGCATTTAAAATATGGTATGCATACTTGTCCGCGGAGATCTTCTTTAAGGCCAGCAGCAAATAACCGATAAGGTAAAAAAGCACTCCTGCCCATCCGATCAATTCTATTATTGTCATATGCAATTGAGGATAATATTCTATAAACTATTCATAGATCTTGTATGAATTTCCCTGATACGTTGAAAACGGCCAATACATTCCCGAAACTTTTCGTCGTTCGGTTTGTTCGTTCTGAAGGCATCATGTGAAGGGGAAACATCGGAATATCCGAATTCCCGCTGTACAGAAACAAAAGGGAACAGTACAGCTTTGTTTATCACTATTTCCGACAACTTTCCGTCTGCTGTAACGGTTGTGTCAAATGTTTCATCGAGAACCGGCCGGAACATATTCCTGTAAAGGACAATGAACTGCGTGCTCCAGAAGCTGCTTACCCAATATCTGTTGGTTGCGACCGGCAGCGCGGTATTCATATCTATTACCCCTCCTATTAACATATCGAGCCCTTGTTCATTGGCTTCTATAATATTCCGTATTAGATATTCCTTTGTATAATCTTTTGTGAATTCATGATCGTCCTCGCATATGATAACTACATCTTCATCGTTTGCCACCGCTAACTGAACGGCTTTCCGGATGCTTAGCCAAAGACCTGTGGCTCCTATTTCATGTTTACAGGCTTCAATGACCGCAACGGCGAATTCATCTTTCCCTTCAAATTGTTTTTTAATATGTATGAGCCTGTCAGTCCTTTCGGGCAGGTTCAGAATATATACGGGTATGGTCACATCTTCAAATGTTTCCGGAACTGCTGACGGAGCGGCATTTTTATAATGCTGCATCACTTTGCGGGCAATGTTTACCGTAGCAGTGCTCTTTTCAAACAACTCACGAACTGCTCCTGCAATGGTATTTGGCGGGGTCACATCAGAATACCCGAAATCCTTTTGTATGGAAATGAACGGGAAGGTAAAAAACTTTTTATCTGAAAGATCGGAGATCATGTAGTCTGCAGCGCCGCCGGGTGGAAATGTTGCCCCCAATAAACGGTCAAAGAATTTTCTGAAAATAACGCAGAACTGCAGGCCAGAGAATTTTTCCACCCAGAATATGCCATGCTTCATCTCCGCTATATTACTTACCCAACTAACGCCGCCGCACAAAATGTCCGCTTCTTCTTCTCTTGCGGCGGCAATGCTTTCAAACAATGTTTCCCTGGAATAGTGTTCGGTGAACACATGATCGTCTTCACAAATCAGCACATACTCATACTCCTTACGGGTTAAATCGCGGAGGATATGTTGAATGGTGTTCCATAAACCCAATGCCCCCGCTTCGCGTCTGATCGCCTCGACGACGGTTATTTCAAACTCATGCCTGTTCTCAAAGGTCATCATGACATTTTCCAGACGATCTGAACGGCTTTTGAGGTTAATGATGTATGTCGGAATTTTCATAAAATGCAGTATTGAGCGGACTTGATTTAAGAGTTAAACCATTCTACCGGCAGTATCCACTGTTATTTTCGCGTTAAGCTGAAAATTCGCCGGTAGCTCCAGCTTGTGCCGCCATGGGAAAATGACGATATCCGTCCGCCAGTCCCGGTAAAATGAACTCAGGCATTCTTGAGGGAAAGCGGGGCAATAGATGTCGGAATTTTCAAACTCAACTTTTTTTAAAGGATAGTAATATTCCGAAGGAATCTTTACACCATCATGTGTTACTATATGGCCGCCATCTCGTTTAACCGACCAGACGTCAACAAAAGGAAAAGTATGATCAAACCCTGGTATTTCTTTTCCTGATTCAAGCCATATCTTATGATATTTTACGCCTCCCCAGTTAGCGCTGCCGCAGCGGATCCCCTCTTCTTCCCCAAGACGCGGGAGAAGTTTTTCCAGTCCATCCTCCTCCAGCAGCAGGTCTACATCGTCGTCCCATGGCATGATCCCTCCGTGCCGTACATGCCCTAATAATGAACCATACCCGAGCACGAGTTGAACGCCGGCTTTTTCCGCGATGCTGTTTAACGATTGTAATAAAAGACCTACCTGTTCCTTTTCTTCGTTTTCCCAATGATTGATCGCCAGTATGGCGCGTTTTGTTGCATCGTTTCGGGATGCGCGCCGCGCTTCATTTTCTGTGTAGGTGCAGAAAACCGTTTCGCTGCAATAAATATTCAATTCCCCTTTTTCTGACAACTCCAGCATCTCCTCGTCCAGAGGTTGTTTAATAATATCCAGGCCGTTCAATGTTCCGGCGCCATGTTTTGTCAGGAAATAAATATCGAGGCCCCAAACCTGACCGAGGAAATATTGCTCTTTGAGTTCTTCCTTACTGCCGGAGCTTCTATCAAATGGGAAATATACATCCCAATCGTCTTCTGCATCAGCCAGTTCTTTTAAAAGGCCTTGCGTATCATATTGCATAGAGGTGTTTTCGTCAACAATCATGCAGGTGTGGAAAGGCGAGGCGATAAAGTCTTTCCATACATATTTATTTGCGATGAACGAAATGATTTCATAAGAAGACAATCCTATATTGTAACGCAGCTGCATGAAACCTTCGTTCACCGAAAGGCCTGCTTCCGGCAGGGAACCGGCAATGCTTCCCGAAAAAACCCTCAACGTAAAACCGTTCAGCTGTATTTCTATATGAAACTCGTCGCAGGCCGTGCTGTAGCGTATCTTATATATCATGGTGCTGCCGGTCATAGAAAGCTTCTTAAAATATCCAGGTCTATTTCGGTATCTACTTCAAAACAATCATCGGTTTCAACTTTTTCCACGAATATTTCGAACTCATTGAGATTATCTACAATGATCTGGTCCCAATATTGCCCGACCTGGGCCTGCTTCTCCGTGCCGCGTATGTTTTGTGAGAAAATATCCAGATAGTGTTTTATTTTTTGGGTCGCGTACTGATTCCAGAATGAAATTCCGGACATGGTATAAGTTCCGTTTCCGTATAATAACCCCGGGGAGTCTTTGGAAGTAAGGATGCGCGTCAGTTTATGGTTTGCTGAAAATTCCAATACCCATTCGGATGTTACATCCGGCCTGAAGACGGAAAAGTAGGTTGATCTTTGAATGGCTGGTGGGAGGAAATTTTTCCGGATAAACACATCCCCCTCCAATATCCATGTATTTTCCAGGAATTCCCTGCAGAGAAAAAGGGAATATATATTGTTGAATTCACTATAGTATGGGTTGTATACCAGGTTCACGTTGTAATGCTGCCTGAGATATTCAAATTTTTCCGCCTGATAACCTATCACTAGATGTATTTCATTTATTCCTGCTGATCGCAGGCATTTTATCTGCCGTTCGATGATCGGATCGCCATCTACAATTGTTAAAGGCTTTGGCACTGAAAACGTGAGAGGCTGAAGGCGGGAACCCACACCGGCGGCTAAAACAATTGCGTTCATAGTTTAAAGTTGGATGTGTTAACGGGTTATAGTCATCGGTTTTTTATTTCAAGCGGTCCGAGACCAATTTTTTCAGCAATGTCAGGTCAGTATCAACGATGCCGGTGCTATTGTAAATGGTGTGCCCTTCCGGATCGATCAGGTAGAGCTGGGGAATAGGGAGATACGCCAGGGAATTATAGAGACGGGTATCTCCATATACCTGTGGCCAGTTCATTGCATGTTTCTCGACAGCTTTCCTGAAAGCTGAAGCGTCTTTATCGATGCTGAAGGAGATGATCGTTAATGTGGAATCGTTGTATCTGTCGTTCATCTTTTTCAGGTCCGGTATCTCCTTTATACATGGAATGCACCAGGAGGCCCAGAATTGTATCAGCACATATCTGCCGCGAAGCTTTGACGATTCAATCCTGTTGTTGTTGATATCTGAAACTGAAAAATCAGGGAAAAGCCCATTGGAAGCGATCGCGACCTTATTACGGAGGGTACTTTCAACATATCTACCCGCTTTGGAACTTTTAAACTTGACCGGAAATTTCGTGTCGTATAGTTCCAGCAGTTTTTCGGGGCCGGGGGGGGTTACTCTGAACATCTCGCTAATAAATACCCAGAACGATATGTACAGGTCCGGGAATTGATTTATAAACTCCAGTTTTTTAGCCGTCAAAGAATCTGACAGTGTGAAAGCTTTATTGACAAGAGCGGGATCTTTCCCGAAACTGCTTCTGTTGTTATAATAGAAATTCAACAGGACATCTTCTTTTTCTTTTTTGAATGCATCGTATTTGGCTCCTCCCATGTCATTGTACGGGATAACATTCACGGACGATTTCTCATCAAGAGCGTAGAATTGTCCCGGGATTGAAGAGGAGGCTAGTGACACCTCCGAGCGGCCTTTTTTGAAGAAAACCTTTGTTATGACCGAGCTGGTATCGCTATTTTTATATCCCAAGATGATGAACCCGAAGGGAGAAAAAAGTTCGCCATTCCAGGATTGTGTATTTTGTAGATCTATCTTGTGTTCGTTGATGCCGTCATAGATTGTAACTTGAAATTTGGCGGCGGTTAATGAGCTGTCGAAAATGAACCTAATATACGACGAATCATTAGCCAAAGCAGGAATGCCGAACAACAGAAGAATGACAGCAAGCGTGTTTCCAAAATAGGTCCTCATACTATTATAACAGGTTTATGAACCACCGCCCGGAGGCGGTGGTTTAATATAGCTGGGTTTTGAGCTTTTAGCTACAGGAATATCCGGCCCACAGGCATTTGCAACCTCCTGAGTTGTACACGCAGCCAATATTGCCCATACCCGTGGGATTACAGCTTGTAGCGCATCCTGAAACGCTACCCGGGCATCCGGTACCGTTAGTGCTGGTAGCGCATACCTTGATGTTAGAACCATCGGTCGTATCGCAGCAGTATCTGCCAAGGCCGCATTCCGAGTCGCTGGTACAGGTATTGCTACCGCCGCCACCCATAATGTTCTTTAATTGTTCTCTTGTGAGAACCTCAGTTCCCTTCATGTTCGAAAGGTTGAGCTTTAATTTTTTCATTGATTAACTTTTTTAGGTTTAAACGGAGTTTATCAATGTAAAACTAGAAAGCGCCATTCTACTATATCTGGAACGGAGATTTTTTTTAACTATTTTCACATAACTTAAAAACTGTGATCTGCGAGAAACATAAATTATCGACTTGTCCTATCTGAGACATTTCTTCCTTTGATAAGATCCTGCCGTTCTTTATGAATAGCTCTTGTACCATTGCGCCTTCTTCTTCATAATAATAGGAACTCCTGTTCCTGTCAAACTTTATAGGGAACCCTAATTCCTTCATCTCCTGTATAATTCCTGCCATAGCGCTTTTAGACAAGCCGTTCTTCCCGGCAAAGGTTTCCAGGTCGCCGGTAGCTTTTTTCTTTATCATAAAATCTATGTACCGCAACCGCTTAATATGCTTCAACAAGGCCATGGCTGATCAGATTGATAGGAAATACTTCAGGTCATCTACGCTGTACATTTCAGGGAGCTGATGGTATTTGGCTTCGTCATCTGCCGTATCGAGGCATATAAAAAAAGTAGGTGTGTGAGTTACCTGGGTAGCGTTGATCCACTTTTGCATGACTGCTATTTTTTCCGCCTGCTGCTGCAGTTCGCCGTTGAGCGGATATTTAGCAGCAAATATGTCGTAGTTTTTTTCCGGCATGTTGTACCAGTCGTCCAACGCTCTTTTAGTAAGTGTTTCATTTTTCAGGGTATCTATTGCCAGGAAGTGACTTACGGGAAACTTCCGCAGGTCTTTGTCATCCAGGCTTGCGGTGAAGAGAACCTGCAGGCAGATCTCGCCATTGTTTTCCACCAGCGCTTCCATGGCGGGATGGACCTGGGCGCAAGGGCCGCAATACGGGTTGCATACTTTGATAAGTTTATATATCCCGTCCGGGTTCCCAATGGTTATGCCCATGCTGTCCGCCGGTTTGACGATGGATTTTTGTTTGGCCAGCAGGGTTTCAAATACTTTCGGGTTATTCTTCAGTCGCTTTATTTCAGTTTTTTTCGTACGGCCCTCCTTGGCCTTTTCCAAAGCCGGCATCAATAACTGGATGGCCATGGTAAGGATCATAAATGCGCCTGCTAACGTCAAGTACGATTGCAGTGGTATTTGTTGGAATGGCAGCAGGGTATGGAAACCACCGGCCAGGGCCGTAACAAATTGTAAAAGCAGCACTCCCTGTACCATCAGGCAAAGCACGCACCATTGGCGGGCCACTCTCCATTGATAATAGACGGAAAACCCAATGTAAGGAACGGCCAACACATTTATCCAGCTCAATAACGTCAGCGCCGCGGGATCCTGAATACCCGTCATTATCAGAGTCAGCAGCATACCCATAAAATAGCTAAAACCCAGGCTGCTCCAGCTAAGGCCGAATATTTTCGATGCTTTTGAATGGAGGATCGCCGAGCAGTTCACCTTGGTGCTCGTCTGGCATATCTGTTGTACGACGGGATTGTATTCGTCTACCTCATGCCACAGCAACAAGGCCGTTACGACGCTTCCCATAAGTGCGACCAGCGTAAATACGACTGCAGAAACAGCAGCTGCAGACGGCTGGCTGATTACAGTAGCTACGCATGCGATCAATGCAAGCGCCGGAAATGCGAAAGCGATAGTATTATATACCGCAGAGCGTTGTCTCTCTTCTTTCAAATTTTTTTCATATTCCCTTTCAGAGGCATTTTCTTCGCCGCGGGCTATGAGTATAGTTCCCCGGTATAGCTTGTTGAATTCTTCCGGAGAAAGTTTCTCCTTTTTCCTGGAATCGGGGTTATACATCTCAACGATGTCCGCCGAAAACTTCGAAACGACTCCAAACACATCCCCGGATTTCTCCGTCCTGATATGTGCCATAAAAGGAGGTTGTATTTCAGGCTCAGACAGGATTTCCTCCCGTGTAAATGTCAGAGGGATAGAGGAAACACTATAGGAAGACCCGATTACATCCGCGATGGACAACATACTTGGATAGTTCGGATGTTCCTGTAACTCTCTTTGTAAGTTGGAGCGGGTAAATTTCACATTTAAATACAACAATAAATGAGCAGCGGCATCTTCGCAGTGCTGCATAGGGAACAACAAGCGATCTAAAAACATAGACGGATTTTTGTTATCGGGTTTTTATATTGGGTTTACTACTTATAAAGCATAGTTTACGAGGTCACTGAAATAAAAATAATACATTTTTTTGTTTATCAGTATTATTTTTTTGCATTAAATGAATATTTTTGAAAAAACAAAAAGTGAACTTAACCCGAAGAAAATTCCCCTATTACAAGCAGTTGAATGCTATGGACTGCGGCCCTACCTGTTTAAGAATGATCGCAAAATCTTACGGCAAACATTACAATGCGGATACGCTGCGGCAGATAGCCGGTTTTAATAAAGCCGGCGTTTCCATGCTTGGCATCAGCGATACTGCAGAGAAAATCGGCTTTAGAACGAGAGGCGTGAAAATTAAGCTGGAACAACTGGAAGAAGCTCCGCTACCCGCCATTTTGCACTGGCAACAAAATCATTTTGTGGTACTAGCCGATGTAAAAAAAAAGAAAACAAAAATTGCGGATCCCGATAAAGGAATTATTGATTATAATATTAATGAGCTTATCAAACACTGGGCCTCGTCGAAAGATGAGAATGGAAGCCATGTAGGCGTCGTTTTATTATTGGAGCCCACCCCCACATTTTATGAATCGGAAGGTGAAAAGGAAAAAAAACTGAGCTGGTCAAGAGTTTCAGCTTACCTAACAGGAGTGAAATGGCAAATAACACAGGTGTTTATCGCGCTTCTGATCACTTCGTTGTTATCACTGGTATTTCCCTTTTTAACGCAGGGCATCGTAGATACCGGCATCAACACCCAAAACCTGCAGTTCGTTGTTGTGATCCTCGTGGCCCAGGTAATGCTGACGTTCAGCCAGACGGTCGTCAACTTTATACGAAGCCGTTTGTTATTGAGAATTTCCAATAATCTGAACATACAATTATTGTCTGACTTCTGGATCAAGCTTACCCGGCTTCCGGTCTCCTATTTCGATGTGCATCACACCGGCGATACATTGCAACGCATCGGCGATCATCATAACATTCAGACATTCCTCACAGGCACAGCCTTATCTACGCTTTTTTCCTTCTTTAATTTTATCGTATATGCCATCGTTCTGATGATATATAGTGTAGAGTTGTTTTTTGTTTTTTGTCTTACCAGCATTATTTATTTTATATGGGTCCAGTTATTCCAGAAGATCAGGAGAAAGCTGAACTATGAAACTTTTAACCTCTCCGCGAGGGAAAACAATACCACCTTGCAGCTTATCCAGGGCATGCAGGAAATCAGGCTGAACAATGCCGAAAAACAGAAGCGCTGGGAATGGGAGAATATCCAGATCAATGTATTCAAACTTGGATATAAAAACCTCAACTACAGCCAGATCCAGACCGCTGGGGCTACGTTCATCAGCAGCCTGCAGGGCATCGCCATCAGTTTTATCGTAGCAAAGCTGGTGATAGATGGCAAGCTCACTTTCGGGTCCATGCTGGCAGTGCAGTATGTCATTGGCCAGCTCAGCGGGCCAATACAGCAATGGGTAGGATTTGTACAGAACTTTCAGGATGCGAAGATCAGCATGGAACGCCTCAATGAGATACATCAGCTGGACGATGAGCAGGATCCCCAAAAAACGTACATCACTCAACTCCCGGAAAACAAATCCATCATCCTAAATAATCTGTCGTTTACTTATCCCGGAGTTGGCAACGATCCGGTGCTGGAAAATATCAACCTCGTCATCCCTGAGAATAAAGTAACGGCCATCGTTGGCGTAAGCGGCAGTGGGAAGACCACCCTGGTAAAGCTGCTGCTGAAAATGTACGAGCAATACGACGGAGAGATAAGGATAGGAGCGAGCAAACTGTTTAGCCGGGATGGTTTGAAGTTCGATTTCATCAGTCATCCCTACTGGCGCAGCGAATGCGGCGCCGTATTGCAGGAAGGGTATATTTTTAATGATTCCATCGCGCGGAATATAGCCGTGAGCGATGAATATGTGGATTATGACCGGCTTGTTCACAGCTGCCGCATTGCCAACATTCATTCTTTCATAGAATCATTACCTAACGGTTACTATACCAAACTGGGCGCAGAAGGGACAGGTATAAGCCAGGGCCAGAAACAACGCATCCTAATAGCGAGGGCGGTCTATAAAGATCCTGCTTATTTATTTTTTGATGAGGCAACCAATTCACTGGACGCAAATAACGAAAAGGAAATTGTGGAGAATCTGGGACGGTTCTTTAAAGGAAAGACCGTGGTAGTGGTCGCACATCGTTTAAGCACGGTGAAGAACGCGGACAAGATAGTAGTGCTGGACTCGGGGAAGATCAGCGAAGAAGGTTCGCATGATGAGCTGATCGCCATGAAAGGAAAATACTATGAGCTGGTTAAGAACCAGCTTGAATTGGGAAACTGACGCAAGACGGTCTTTAAAAATACTTTATGCGAAACGAGTTTAAAGAATTGGACAAAAACGACCTTATTGCTGTTAATCTAACGAAAGACAGGAAACTGTTTTTTTCTGAAAGGTCGGATCTCGCCCAGGAGATCATCAGCCGCAAGCCCGGCTTTCTTGAAAATTGGTCTCTGCTTATATTCCTCCTGCTGTTGCTGTTAATGATAGCTGGAAGCTGGTTTATCAGGTATCCCGACATCATTTACGCCAACGCCGTACTTACCGGCAGCAATGCCCCGAAAGAAATCGTTGCCAAACAAACCGGAAAACTAACAGCCTTATTCACAGAAAATAATCAACAGGTAAAACAAGGTGAAATCCTAGGATGGATCGAATCAAACGCCGATACTAAAGAAGTGGTTGATCTTTCGGAAAGGCTGGATTCCGCGGCGAAGTTATCGGGGAATACGGACACCAGGCTAATAGCAGGATTGTTTCACCGGAAATTTCAAAACCTTGGAGAGCTGCAATCTTCGTATCAGATATTTATTTCCGCTTTGCAGAAATACAATGATTATCTCAACAATGGTTTTTATTTGAACAGAAGGAGAATGCTTCACCGCGACATTCTTTCGCTTCAGATCATGGAGAACAAGTTGTCTGATCAAAAGAATTTCACCGCACAGGCTCATGAGCTGGCGAAAAAATCTTTTGAAATGAATGAAAAGCTGTTCCGGGAAAAAGTGATCTCCGAAGAAGAATACCGCAGGGCAAAAAGCAGTTTACTTGACAAACAGATGGTAGACCCGCAGATGGAGATCTCCATCATTTCGCAACAGAACCAGATACGCGATAAGCAAAAAGAGATCGATCAGCTCGACCACGATATCTTGCAGCAACAGCAAACTTTTGAGCAGGCGCTGCAAACACTCAGGAGCGATGTAAGTGAATGGCTGCGGGAATATACCATCCAGGCCCCTGCAGACGGCAAGGTCGTGCTTACTTTGCCACTTCAGCAGAATCAGCATCTGGAGATGGGAAAAGTATTGGGTTATGTAAATCCCACAGACAGTAAATATTATGTAGAAATAAAACTTCCGCAGAATAATTTCGGCAAAGTTGATACCGGCATGAAAGTGCAGCTGCGGTTTGAGGCATATCCATACCAGGAAGTCGGTTCCATCCCGGGTACATTAAGCTATATTTCCAATATAGCAATCGACAGCGCTTTTCTGGGAACGGTCCGCCTGGACATAGGGCTTGCTTCCAATACAAACAGGACCATTCAATATAAACCCGGCCTAAAAGCGCAGGCGCTGATCATCACAAAAGATATGCGTTTGCTGGAACGGCTGTATTATTCTGTCGTAAAGTCTGTTTCCATGAACAAGTAGACTAGTTGATGAGACTGCTACGCTAATTCAAATCCCATGATAATCGTCAATGTATCCGGAGGCATAGGCAATCAGATGTTTCAGTATGCATTTGGCCGCTACTTGTCTATTCTCCTGAAGAAAGATCTTTTTCTAAACAAAACAATCTATCAGTTCAATCAGTACAGGGCATTCGGGCTGGATTCTTTTCATTTGCCTCCAAATTGTTTTGTGGGAAATTTTAATGATCTGATGAATAATGGCATGATAGGAGAAGATATCCTGCTTATTGAAGAAAAATTCTTTCATTTCGATGAAGAACTTGTAGCGGGATTCAAAGAACTGGTTTCAGAAAATGAACTGCCGCAGAGAACAGCGTTTGTAATTTCCGGCTACTGGCAATCCGCAAAATATTTTGAAGGAATCAAAGAAATGATACAGGCGGATTTCAATTTCCGGCATAAGCTTGAGGGCGCAGCGCTTGTCATGCAAAACAGGATTAAGTCTGAAAACGCCGTCATGGTCCATGTAAGAAGGGGAGACTACCTGACCTGCCCCGGATTATTTGGTACTGTTTCCAAGGAATATATTATCGGCTCCATTCAATATTGCATAGAAAAACTCGAAGCGCCTGTTTTTTACATTTTTTCCGATGATGTACTATGGTGTAGGGAAAACCTGAAGGAAATAGAAGGCCTTACCTTTATTGATGACAGTTTTTATGACGAGCCCAGCAAATCTTATCTGCAATTGATGAGCAGCTGCAAACATTTCATTATCTCCAACAGTACGTATAGCTGGTGGGCATCCTGGCTGGGTAGCAGCAAAGGGAACCTAACAATCGCTCCCAATGAGTGGTTCACTGATCAAACCAGGGACACAAAGGACATTTACGGCCCTGAATGGATTAAACTATAAAGAAGTATACAAGAAACCCCAGATCAATGAAAGTAAAACTGACAAGCTTTTGGGAAAACGATCTTAGCTTATATAACTCCTTCAGAAAGAATTACAACGCCGGGGAGCCCACATGGAAAGACATGAAATTAGTGCATGAGAACGATTATGATGTATTGGTTATTCTCACGGCACCGCACCCCGGCACGGAGTATATCGATCCGGGAAAATCAATTACCCTATTGACGGAGCCCTGCGATTCAGTTTTGGTGCCCCACGGGATTGTGCCTGCTACGCCGATGAATTTGCCATTGCCATTTTTTCAGGATTTTATGGAAAAAGACAGAACAATGCTGATGCAGACAGGGCTGACGAAAACAGAACTGCTTTCAAGCATTACGAGTGAAAAACGACAGCTAATCGGGCAAGTGGCGCGGAGGCAGTTTATCTCTTTTCTTGATAAAGCCATTGACGAAGGGTTGGACTTGTGGGGCAAGCCCTACGAGCAGGATTATTTTGGCACATTAAGATCTTACAGGGGGCCGCTGAAGAACAAGTTTGATGGCCTGTGGCTTCATGCCTATCACTTTGCGTGTGAAAATTCCTTCTTAAAAGAATATTACACTGAAAAAATTGCAGACCCGATTTTAGCCGAATGTTTATGTTTCTATGACGGCTGCTTGAATCTGGAAGAGTATGTAGACGAACGTGCGTTTATACGGGTGAATGTTTTTGATCCGGTTGCGTCCATTGAAAAAATAGTGACCGCCATTCAGATGAATGAGCATTCGGCAAGGGCGAAGTATATCATAGCGCAGAAAAAACGGCTACTCACGCATCTCAATCCGATGAATGTAATATGGATGGCAGTGACCGGCAAGGATGTTATGAAAGAGTGCAAACTTTGAAAAGCACTCTTCGGGGCAATTCAGAAAAAAACAAAGGCTGCAGATTTGCAGCCTTTGTAAGTACCTGATAATCATTTGTGCGGAGGAGGAGATTCGAACTCCCAAGCCCTTTCAGGCACTACCACCTCAAAGTAGCGCGTCTACCAATTTCGCCACCTCCGCGTTGATTGTGGGTTGCAAAAATAAAGCCTTTTTGATAATAAGCAAATAAATTTATTTCCGGAGCAGGATCCTGAACGTCGTGCCCTTGTTCATCTCGCTCCATTTCACCGTCAGCCGGCCCTTATGGTAGTCCTGGATAATGCGCTTGGCCAGCGACAGCCCCAGCCCCCAGCCCCTTTTTTTGGTGCTGAAACCGGGGTTAAATACCTTGTCCTGCAGGCTTTTGGGAATGCCCTTGCCGGTGTCGGTCACATCTATCGTGATATAAGTGGAATGATTTTCGATCACGACGGTAATGTCTCCCTTCCCTTCCATTGCGTCCAGCGCGTTTTTCAGCAGGTTTTCCACCACCCAGTCGAACAGCGCCGGGGAGATCATGGCCGTTACTTCCTGCTCTGCCGTTTGCAGCGTGAAACGCACCTTCTGGGGCGCCCGCTTGCGGATGTAAGCCACCATATTCGCCACCTGCTCCACCACATTGTGCTCTTCCAGCACCGGCACGCTGCCTATTTTGGAGAAACGTTCGCTGATCAGTTTCAGCCGGTCCACATCCTTACCCAGTTCCGTAGCAATGGCTACGCTTTCTTCTTTGTCTTTCAGTATTTCCAGCCAGGCTTCCATAGACGACAGCGGGGTGCCCAGCTGGTGTGCCGTTTCCTTCGCCATACCCACCCACACCAGGTTCTGCGTAGCCCTGTTGGTAGATGACAGCGCGAACAGCACGATTCCGATGAACAAAGCCACCACCATCAGCTGGATATACGGGTAATACCGCACCTGTTTCAGGATGAGGGAATCGCCGTAATAGATGTAATAATTCGTCTTGGCGTCTATCGCCATAATAAAGGGCGGATGCTGTTTTTTGAACGCAGCAAGCTGGCGGCTGAAATAGGCGGTGTCGTTCGCCAGCTTTACGGAATCCATATTCCGGGTGTCGAGGATATTGCCGTGATCGTTAGTAAGGATAAGCGGGATGGTCGTATTGGTGGTAACAATCACCGAAGCCAGGTTGATATTGGCGTCTGGCGAAGCCTGCAGCACCTCGCGGTTGGCTTCCACCCAGGTGGCGACATTTTTGGTTTCTTCGTGCTGTATCTTTTCGGACAGGTTGTTGACAAACCAGATAGTGGCCACAATAATGACCACTGCCACCGCCACCAATGTAAACTTCCAGCCTATATACTGTTTAAACATCTTTTGTTTATAAAATCACAGCCATAGCGACTGTTAACAATGAACTAATTTAGTAATATTTGGAGGCTTTGTTGCATATTTGCAACGCTAAATTATTACGTCACGGATTAAACGGAACTCTTTTGACTGTATTGCCCTCGGTAGCGGTAGTGATTCTAAACTGGAACGGAAAAGCCTTTCTCGAACGCTTTCTCCCTTCCGTATGCGCTTCCCGGTACGATGGCAACCTGGAGATCTGGCTGGCGGATAATGCTTCTTCGGACGACAGCGTGGCTTTTGTTGCCGCGGCTTTCCCACAGGTGAAAATTATCAGGAATCCCACCAACAGCGGCTTTGCAGGCGGCTACAACGAAGCGTTGCAGCATGTGAAAGCGGATATTTACGTGCTGCTCAACCAGGATGTGGAAGTGGAGCCGGACTGGATCACCCCGGTGATAGCGCAAATGCAGGCTGATGCGCAGATCGCGGCCTGCCAACCAAAGCTCCGGGCCTACCACGACCGCGAAAGCTTCGAATATGCAGGCGCAGCCGGCGGCTGGATGGACATCCTGGGCTATACTTTCTGCCGCGGGCGCATACTCTACACCACCGAAACAGATAAAGGGCAATACGACAACCCGCAGGATATTTTCTGGGCAACAGGCGCGGCCCTGTTCATCCGTTCTTCCTGCTTTTGGGAAGTAGGCGGTTTTGATCCTTACTTTTTTGCGCATATGGAAGAAGTGGACCTCTGCTGGCGCCTGCAGCGTGCCGGTCACAGGATCAGCATCTGTCCTTCGGCAACCGTGTACCATGTGGGCGGGGGCAGCCTGCCGCAGGGCAATCCCCGCAAGCTGTACCTCAACTTCCGGAACAACCTCATCATGCTCTATAAAAACCTTCACCCGGGCGAGCAGTGGATCATACTTTCCCAGCGGCATGTGCTGGACCTGATGGCGGCGGTGAAAAGCCTGGTATCAGGCAAACCCAGGGATATGGCGGCCATTTTCCGCGCCTACCGCGACTATTACCGCTGGCGCAGGAAAGAAGGGAAAACAGCCGCTGTGAATTTCCCCCGCAAACGGCTTTACGACCTGCAGGGCGTATTCCACGGGATCATGATCTGGCGGTATTATTTCCTCAACAAACGTACCTTTTCCACCCTCTGGCATCCGAAGAAGAAATAAGGTTCATATTTGGACTTTGAAAATTTCCTTTGTAAGTTTGCAGGGCGAAAAAAATCTATATGGACCAGCATACTGTAGAAAATACGAATGATTTTACCCGCGACTGGGTGTCTTCCTCCCGTTTCCTGTTTTATTTGCAACTCGCCTGCATCTTGGCTCTCCTGGTGGGCGGAAGCTATGCCCTGTTTGGGCACCGTTATAAAGGGAAACCTAAAGTAGCAGTACCGGAAAGTTCCCTGTACGAACCTAAATACAAATAATAACAGACCACGATATTCTGAAAAAGCTGCGCACCCGCAGCTTTTTTTGTGCCCGGTAGTTTCCGCGATTATATTAGGTATTATTCTAATTGTAGCAGAAGATGCAACGCTTTAGTAAGGTTTCAGTAGGGCTTTAGTAAGGCTTTAGTAGGGATACCGTAAGGGAACCGTAGCAAATCAATTTAGAGAAATTTATCTATGTGATAATGCAAACAAAAAAAGCCCGGTTGAATCAACCAGGCTTTTGTGTTTTTGAGCGGAAGACCGGGCTCGAACCGGCCACCCCGACCTTGGCAAGGTCGTGCTCTACCAAATGAGCTACTTCCGCGCTTCCCGTTTTGGGATTGCAAAAATAGGAAACTGTTTGAAATCAGCAAATAATATTTCCGATTCCTTCAAAAAAATTGCGTTGCACAATACTGCTGCGGGTAATGTTGTTAAAATTAAATTTTATCATTGCAGTGCATTAACGACCATTCCACTACTATCTCATGAAAAGATTTGTGCTCTACGGCACGCTGTGCCTGGCCGCCTGCGGACCCCGCAAACAGCCGTCACAGCAGCAGCCCGCAACACAGCCGCAAACCATATCCAGGCCGGAAAACTTCGGGGCAGACGTTGCATTCCTGAAAGAACATACGGAAACCATCGTATTGACGGACAGCACCAGCAAATCCGCCATCGCCATCGCACCCGCATGGCAGGGCCGCGTGATGACCAGTACTACGGAAGGCGACAAAGGCCGCAGCCTCGGCTGGATCAATCATGAACTGATCGCGGACGGCAAGCCGCAGCCGCACATCAATGCCTTTGGCGGGGAAGACCGCTTCTGGCTGGGCCCTGAAGGCAGCCAGAACAGCTTTTATTTCGCGCCGGGCGATACGTTCGACCTTGCGCACTGGCAGGTGCCCGCGGCGATAGATACAGAACCTTTCCAGGTAACGGCCCGCACCAAAGCCAGCGTTTCCTTCGGGCGCAGCATGCAGTTGCCCAATTACAAAGGCCACCAGTTCAATATCAAAGTGAACCGCACCGTTACCCTCATTGCCCGCCGCGACCTGCGCAATTACCTGGGCACAGACCTTCACCGCAGCGTGCACGCCGTCGGATTCCATTCCGCCAACAGCATTACCAACGCCGGCCAGCAGAAGTGGGACACGGCTTACGGCATGCCTTCCATCTGGATACTCGGCATGTTTCCCGCAGCGGAGAAAAATACGGTGATGATACCGATTCGTACGGGTGGTACCGTTAATGATGATTATTTCGGGAAAGTGCCGGAAGAAAGATTAAAGAAGGAACAAAACATCGTGTATTTCCGGGCAGACGCCAATCACCGCAGCAAGATCGGCCTGCGGCAGGAAGCCTGCTACAACGTGCTCGGCAGCTACGACGCCGCCAATAAGATATTGACGGTGGTACAGTTCACCATGCCCACCGCTCCCCACAAATACGTAAACTCCGCCTGGGGCATACAAAGCAAACCCTTCGCGGGCGACATGGTAAACGCCTACAACGACGGCCCGCCGGGCGAAGGAAAACCGCAGCTGGGGCGGTTCTACGAGCTGGAAAGCTCCTCTCCCGCCGCCGGCCTCAAACCGGGCGGCAAGCTGGAACACTATCACCGCACCATCCATTTGCAGGGCAGCGAAAGGCACCTCGATCCTGTCGTGAAAAAATTATTTGGGGTCAGCCTGAAGGACGTGGAAAAAGCATTCCGGTAGTTTACAGCGCTTTCACTTCAAGGTTGTAGATGTCTTTAAGGCGCAGCAGGCACAGGTCCAGGCTGGCTTTGGGGATGCCTATTTCCATGGCGCAGAACAGCTGGATGTCCTGGGTGAGCACTGTGCAGTTGTTCTGCTTCACCACCATCATCACATCGTTCAGGATCGTGTAGTCGAACACGAGCTGGTAACGCGCTTCCACGTTCTTTTGCACGGCGGGAATAAGCTGGAGCACCAGTGCGCAGGACATTTTATACGCGTTGATCAAACCCGGCACACCGAGCAGCGTTCCGCCGAAATAACGGACCACCACCACCAGCACGTCTGTCAGCTGCTTGCTGTCTATCTGCCCCAGGATGGGCTTCCCGGCTGAACCGGAAGGCTCCCCGTCATCTACCGCGCGGTATTGCAGCCCGTCTGTTCCCAAACGGTAAGCGTAACAATGATGCGTGGCTTTGGGATGCTCTTTTTTAACTTCCTGGAGGCATTCTTTCACCTGCTCGGGCGTTTTGACGGGGTAGGCAAACGCGAGGAACTTGCTTCCCCTGTCTTTGAATTCCGCTACTGCCTTTTTTTCGATCGTATAATAAACTTCCATTTTCCTGTTTTACGCCGTTTCCCGGCCATATACCACTACCTGGTCACCTCCGGCTTCCAGTTTTTCCAGCACGGCCACATCGCCCGTGTATGGCGCCCTGAGGCCATTGCCAAGCGGCTGCTGCCCGGTGATCACCCGCATTTCGTCCCAAATGCCGTTGTTGATGAACTGCTGCAGCAGGTTTGCGCCTCCCTCC
The DNA here is from genome assembly GCF_039655965.1 of Chitinophaga sp. YIM B06452. NCBI lineage: Bacteria > Pseudomonadati > Bacteroidota > Chitinophagia > Chitinophagales > Chitinophagaceae > Chitinophaga > Chitinophaga sp. YIM B06452. The sequence goes on from NZ_JAWLKY010000002.1 coordinate 1,013,766, forward strand.
ACGATCACGCTTTGTACGGACGCTGCATGCAGTATTGCCATCACCTGCGGCACCAGTTCCTGCTCCCGGTCCACTTCGCGGCCGGTGATGAAGATGGTATGCACGGAACCATCATGCAGGTGAAAATGAGGCGGTATTTTCTCTTCCAGGTCCAGCACAATGCGGATGGGGCTTTTACCCGGCCAGAGCCGCGTACTGAGCCTGGGATTGTCTTTCAGCGCCGTTTGCGTGCCCACCATGATGCCGGCTTCACGGCTGCGCCACTGGTGCACCAGCCTGTCTGCATAAGGCCCTGAAATACGCACCGGCGCGCCGGTTACGCCTGCAATGAAGCCGTCCGGGCTTTGCGCCCATTTCAGGATCACGTAGGGCCGCTGCTGTTCATGGAAAGTGAAAAACCGCCGGTTCACCGCCCTGCATTCTTTCTCCAGTATGCCGGTACTTACTTTCACGCCCGCTTCGGCCAGCCTTTTGATGCCGCGCCCGGCTACTTTGGAGAAGCTGTCCACACAGCCGATCACCACCTCCGGGATGTTCCTGGCAACGATAAGATCCGCGCAGGGCGGGGTTTTGCCATGATGCGAGCAGGGCTCCAGGCTCACGTACATGGTGGATCGGGGGATCAGCTCCTGGAACTCGGGCTCCACGCTGTTGATGCAGTTCACTTCAGCATGGGCTTCGCCATACACGCGGTGAAACCCTTCGCCGATGATGCGGCCTTCATGCACCAGCACCGCGCCCACCATCGGGTTGGGCGCTACCAGGCCTTCCCCGTTGAGGGACAAGCTGATACATCGCTGCATAAAAATTTCGTGAAGATTGCTGTGCATGATTGCGGCTGAAAATATATGTTTGCAAAAATATCGTTTCAGCGGGGATTTTCCCGCTGATCATCTGAATATCATGACGATTCAATCTGCATTTGCCGGCCTTACGGCTGCCATCAGGCACCTGTACGACGCCCGCGAAGCCGCAAATATCGGGCACCTGCTGATGGAGCATATCACCGGCCTGGGCAAGCTGGACCGGGTGGTGCATAAAGACAGCGACCTGACCCCGGCGCAGGAAGACCTCTATCAACAATCCCTCACCGCCCTGCTGGCCCAGAAACCCATTCAGCACATTACCGGCAAAAGCTGGTTCTACGGGCTGGAACTGCTCGTCAACGACCAGGTGCTTATTCCCCGGCCCGAAACCGAAGAACTGGTGGAATGGATCCTCAAAGACCATCCCTCGCAACCCGCCTGGCGCCTGCTGGACGTTGGCACCGGCAGCGGATGCATTCCCATCGCGATCAAAAAACACTGGCCCGCGGCAGACGTATGGGCAATGGACGTAAGCACTACCGCCATCGCGCTGGCCACGCGCAACGCCAGCCTGCAGCATACGCCCATCCGCTTTGTACTGCAGGATGTGCTCGGCGCCGACGCTGAACAGGTGCTGCCCTCCCTCAACATCATCATCAGCAACCCGCCCTACATCCCCGAAAAGGAACGCAGCGAAATGCAGCCGCTGGTAACGGCTTTCGAGCCTTCCATTGCGCTGTTTGTGCCAGACAGGGACCCGCTGCTGTTCTACCGCCGCATTGCACAGCTTGCTAAAGTAAGGCTGGAGAACGGCGGGAAGCTGTATTTCGAGATACATGAATCGTTTGGCCCCGACGTGGCAAGCCTGCTGGAAAAAGAAGGATTTGCAGATGTGCAGCTCCGGCAGGATATGTTCGGGAAAGACCGGATGGTAAGGGCGGTAAAAAAATAATCCCGGCGTTATACCGGGACTATTCAGTTATTTCAGGGCACCAGGCCGCTTGTATCTTATTTCGCCGGCGGCGCATTCTGCGGGTTGGCGGTGCCCAGCACCGTTTTGGCCCCCAGCTCCCTCGCGATCTGCATGACGCCCACTACCATGCCGATAGGCACCGTCTCTTCCGCATTGATCACGATCGTAGGATCCACTTCGCCCTGCGGGATCTTGGTAGCCAATACCTGGCGCAGGCTTGCGAAGTCCACTTTATTCGTTCCCACGTAATACTGCTGCCCCGCGTCGATGCTCACCACTACAGTCTGCTTTGCTTTGGTATTGCTTTTAGCCTTCGGCAACATCAGCTTGATAACGTTGGGATTGGCCAGGGAAGACACGATCAGGAAGAACAGGAGCAGGATGAACAGGATGTCGTTCAACGCGCCGCTGTGCAGTTCCGCAGTCCCTTTTTTATTCCTCCGCAAATTCATATTTGAACAGGTTTCTGTTTGAAAGTTTATTTGGATGGTTCCAGCAGCACGTCTATGAATTCAGAAGAAGCGCCTTCCATCTTATTGATCACCTTGTCTATCTGCGCCTGCAGGAAGCTGTAGCCGATATAGGCCACCAGGCCGATAATGAGGCCCGCGGCGGAGGTCACCATTTTTACATAGATGCCGCCTGCGATCGTGCTGAGGGTGATGTCTGAGGTTTGAGAGATGTTGAAGAAGGTCTGGATCATACCGGCGATCGTGCCAAGGAAACCGAACATCGGCGCAATACCCGCGATGATGGCGAGTATCACGAGGTTCTTTTCCATCTTGTAGATCTCCAGCTTGCCTACGTTCTCCATGGATTTCTCAATGGCGTCCGTCGGTTTGCCGATGCGCTGTATGCCTTTGTCGATCATGCGCGCAATAGGCCCTGCGGTGTTCTTGGAAAGGGAACGCGCCGCGCTGATGTTGCCTGAAGTGATATGATCCCTCACCATCGGCATAAAATTATTTTCCAGCTTACCTGCCCGTGAAATGGTAAGATACCTTTCCACGAACACGTATACGGCTATCACGGAAAGTATACCCAGCGGGATCATGAGGGGGCCGCCCTTCACGATCATATCCCAGAGCTTGATCTCCTGGGGCGCTGCGGCAGCCGCATTGAGGCCCGCGGCCACTGTATCCGCTTTTGGCAGCAAAAGCGAGTCCTGCAAAACTGTAACGAGTCCTAGCAACATGTATTGAATTTTAACCTTGCAAATGTATATACCTGAAAGTATAACAAGGGTTTAAAGTAATAATAAAAACGGATTTGCCCCTGAAAATATTATCAGCTGCGCTCTTCCCAAACCTGTACGAGATGGATGATCGTATCCACCGCCTTCTGCATATCCTGGGTGCTTACATACTCATGCTTGCTGTGCAGCGCCATTTCGCCGGTGAAAATATTCGGGCAGGGCAGGCCCATAAACGAAAGCCTGCTGCCGTCCGTACCGCCCCTGATGCTCATTTTCAGGGGTTTAATACCTGCACGCTTGATCGCTTCCTCCGCGTTGGCCACCACCTGCGGATACTTATCCAGCACTTCTTTCATGTTGCGGTATTGCTCCGTCACCTTAAACTCGCCTTTTGCGCCGGGGTGCTTCGCCACTTCGGTTTCCATGATCTTGCGGAGAAAAAACTCATGCCCTTCCAGCTCCGCGGTGGTAAAGTCGCGGATGATGAAATCGATCTCCGCTTTTTCCGTGATACCTTCTATGCGCACGGGGTGAATGAAACCCTGGCGGTCTTCGGTGGTTTCGGGCGACAGGATGTCTTTCGGCAAGGCATGCAGGATGTCTGCCGCGATCTTCACTGCGCTCACCAGTTTGTCTTTCGCCGCACCGGGATGCACGCTTACGCCATGGATGGTGATCTTCACGCCGTCTGCGGAAAATGTTTCATCTTCCAGCGAACCCAGCTCGCCGCCGTCCATCGTGTAGCCAAACTGTGCGCCCAGCTGCTCCATGTTCACATGCTCCACGCCGCGGCCCACTTCTTCATCCGGCGTAAAAAGTATCCTGATCTTTCCATGTTTCACTTCGGGATGCTGCACCAGGTACTGTGCCGCATCCATGATCTCCGCCACACCGGCTTTGTTATCCGCGCCCAGCAGCGTAGTGCCGCTGGCGGTGATAATGTCGTCGCCGGTCTTCCCGGCGAGGTAAGGATGTTCTTTGACGGAGATCACCTGCGTGGGATCGTCCGGCAGGATGATATCCTTTCCATCGTATGCTTTGTGCACGATCGGCTTTACGCCCGCGCCGCTGCAATCGGGCGCAGTGTCCATGTGTGCGCAGAGGCAGATCACGGGTACATCTTTGTCTGTAGTGGCGGGAATAGTGGCGTACACGTAGCCGTATTCATCCGTCAATACATCGGAAAGGCCGATCTGCTGCAATTCCTGTACCAATAACCGGGAGAGGTCTTTTTGTTTGGCGCTGGAGGGGAAGGTCCTGCTTAAAGGGTCCGCCTGCGTATCGATCTGCACATAGCGCAGGAAACGCGCTGTTACGGAGTATGCGTAGTTCTTATCCATGGGTATAAAAAGTAAAAGTAAAAAGCAGGACGGGGCCCGCTTTTTACTTTCAGTATTTTAGTGAACAGAATATTGGTTACACGATTTCCACCAGCTCGATATCGAAGATCAGCGCTTCGCCTGCCAGGGGATGGTTGGCGTCGAGGGTGATGAATTCAGAACCGATGGCCGCCACTTTCACGGGGAACACCTGGCCCTGGGGATTGCTCATCTGCAGCTCCATACCCACGGTAGGGTTCAGGTCTGCCGGGATATTCGCTTTGGGGAATTCCATGATCAACTCGTCGCTTTTGGGGCCGTATGCTTCTTCCACGGGAATGTTCAGCGTTCTTTTGTCTCCCGGTTTCATATCCAGCACGCCGTTATCGAACCCTTTGATCACCATTCCTGCGCCTACCTTGAACTCCAGCGGGTCTCTGCCTTCTGAAGAATCAAAAGTGTTACCATTCTGTAACCGGCCGTGATAGTGAACCCTAACGGTGTCTCCGGACTTAACTTGTTGCATATAAAATGTTTAAAATAAGATAATAGACAGTGAAGGTACTGATTTTGTTTTTGATTTCTGGAACAGCCGCGTTATTTTGTTGCATCCAACACTGTTTCAACATGAAATTCCTTGCCTGCATATTACTGCTAACCAGCTGTTTAACCGCATTTTCGCAGGATCCTCCCGTTGTTACCGCCGCACAGCGCACCGAAGCCTACCTGCCGCTGCTGGAGGGCAAACGCGTAGGCATGCTCGTGAACCAGACCTCCGTGATCAATGACAGCACTCACCTGGTGGATTCCCTGCTGAAAAGAGGTATAAAGATCGTGAAGATATTCAGCCCTGAGCACGGCTTCCGCGGCCAGGCGGATGCAGGCGAAAAAGTAGGGAACAGCACCGATGAAAAGACCGGCATCCCGATCGTTTCGCTTTATGGCAAACACCGCAAAGCCGATAAAGCGGACCTGGCGGATGTAGACATCCTTGTTTTTGATGTGCAGGACGTGGGTGTGCGCTTCTACACTTACATCTCCACGCTGGAAGAACTGATGGAATCCGCCGCAGAGAACGGCAAACCGCTGGTAGTGCTCGACCGGCCGAATCCCAACGGCTTTGTGGTAGATGGCCCCGTGCTGGACACTGCTTTCCGTTCATTCGTCGGCATGCAGCCCATTCCCATTATGCACGGCATGACGGTGGGCGAATACGCGAAGATGCTGAACGGGGAAGGCTGGCTGGATAACAAGGCCCAGTGCGACCTCACGGTGATCACCTGCCTCCATTACCACCGCAGCAGACCATTGGGGTATGAGATCAAGATCCCCCCATCGCCGAACCTTCGCACGATGAACGCGATCCTTCTCTACCCCGGCATGTGCCTGTTCGAAGGCACGGCCATCAGCCTGGGACGCGGTACAGACAAGCCTTTCGAGATATACGGCCATCCTTCTTTTCCTAAAACCCTTCCTTATTCCTTCACGCCGCGCAGCATGCCCGGCGCCAAAAAGCCGGTATTGATGGATTCCCTTTGTTATGGATACGATCATTCGCACTGGCGGGGATGGCTAGTAGGCGGCGTGAACCTGTCCTACCTTATCAACGCATACAAAATGTTTCCCGGCAAGGATAAATTCTTCAATGCATTTTTCAACAAACTGGCCGGGAATGCGGTTTTGCAGGAACAGATCAAACAGGGTACAGATGCGGAAAAGATCTACAAAAGCTGGGAGCCCGGCATTAAGGCATTTAAGAAAATACGGAAGAAGTATCTACTCTATAAGGACATATAAAATACCTTTGCACCCATGAGGATCATTTTTATGGGCACGCCCGAATTTGCGGTGGCCTCCCTGGATGCGCTGGTACAGCATGGATACGATGTGGCCGCAGTGGTCACAGCGCCTGATAAGCCCGCCGGCAGAGGCTTGCAGCTTCAGCAGAGCGCGGTGAAACAATACGCCGTGGAAAAGAACATTCCCGTATTGCAGCCGGAAAAACTGAAGAACCCTGCTTTCCTGGAAGAACTGAGATCGTATAACGCGGACCTCCAGGTGGTAGTAGCATTCCGCATGCTGCCGGAACTGGTGTGGAACATGCCGCGCCTGGGCACGGTGAACGTGCATGCGTCCCTCCTGCCGCAATACCGCGGTGCCGCACCTATCAACTGGGCCGTGATCAACGGGGAAAAGGAATCCGGCGTTACCACTTTCAGGCTGCAGCACGAGATCGATACCGGCAATATCCTCTATTCTTCCAAAGTGCCCATCCGCGAAGACGAAACCGCGGGCGAACTGTATGATACGCTGATGAAAGAAGGCGCGAAAGTGCTGATCCAAACAGTGGCGTCCCTGGAAAAGGGCGACATCACCGGTACTGTGCAAAACAATATCCCGCCGGAAGAATTAAAACATGCGCCCAAAATATTCAAAGAAACCTGCCGCATCAACTGGGAAGCGCCGGTAGAAAGCATCTACAACCTCATCCGCGGCCTCAGTCCCTACCCCACCGCATTCACAGTACTACAGGATAAAACGCTCAAGATATTCAAAGCGGAAAAAGAGATCGCGCAGCATTCGCATGCTCCCGGCTCTGTACATACAGATCAGAAGACCTACCTGAAATTCGCCGCGCCAGGCGGTTATATCAATGTGACGGACATCCAGCTGGAAGGGAAGAAGAGAATGGGCGTGGTAGAGTTCCTGCGGGGATTCAGGTTCTGATTTAAGCCAACATTGACCAGCAAAACTCGTCACTGCACGAAAAGCCCGTCATCGCGAGGAGCTTCAGAGGACGCTATGCAACAGGAAGCGCGACGAAGCAATCTCCTTCTGGTATTGGGCAGTCCCCGTTCAGTGAAGGAGATTACTTCGTCGCCCCACCCGCTTTGGCTCTGCTGCTTCTCGCAATGACGGTTTAAAGCAATAAAAAAGTCCCGGTTGAACCGGGACTTTTTTATTTAGATATCTTTTTATGTCATTATTTCTCATCATAGCTCAACTCACAATAAAACCTGGATTCACTGATCCCCAGCGCATCCTGTGCGGCGTCGCTGAGTTTGATGATCAGGTTGGCGTTGGCTTTGAGCTGGGGAATGGCATCCAGCACTTTGGCGTAGATGGAACGGCCGGTGAGCGGGTTGGTCACTTTTACGATAGTGCCGCGCGGTGCGGTATTGTGCAAAGCGTAATATTTTCCTGAACCGATCACGGCATTGCTTTTGAACCAGCTGCCGGGGCCTTTCTCCCCTACTGCGTTGCGGCCGTTGTTGGTCTGTTGCAGGTATTGCTGCTCAAAACCACCATCGGGTATGGAAGGCGTTCTGCCAATGCTGGTGCTTACCGGTGTTTCTTTTTCAACAGGCACTGCCTCTGTATCTGCGGCTGGCTTGGTTTCCGGGGCGGCGGACTGCGATTTGGCAACCGGCTTGGTTTCCGGCTCTGCGGCCTGCACAGGTTTTGTTTCAGGCGCAGCTGATTGGGATTTGGCTACAGGCTTGGTTTCCGGTGCGGCGGACTGCGGTTTCGGCGTGGGTTTGGTTTCCGGCGCGGGCGGCAGTGATTTGGGCACTGCGGCTACATCGCCCGCGGGAGGCGTTGCTGCGGGCAGCACTACAGACTGGCCATTGCCTTTTACATATCCAACGATCAGGTATGCGTCTTTCTGCACACCGTCGCCGGAGAAGCGGTTCCATTCGCGCACATTGTCCAGCGGCACTTTGCCGTATTTCATGTGGATCCTGTACAGGGTCTCTTTTTCAAGCACGCGGTGGTATACCGGTCTTGCGCCGGAACCGGCGTTTTTCTCCTGCACAAAATTATTTTTATTCAGCGGTATCGTGATCTGCTTGCCGAGGCTCAGGCCCTGGTCCATCTGCATCTTGTTCTTCGCTGCAATGTCTTTCGGACTAAGGCCGTACGCACGGCCCAGGCTGTACCAGGTCTCCCCTTTCTTCACGGAATGCGTCAAATACAGATCGGGTGAACTGCCCTGTACAATCAGCGTATCCTGCGCGGCTACCCTTATTGTACCGGTCATCAAAACACCTATCAAAACTGACTTTAACATAATTTCTAATACTTTAAGGGAACGAATATATATGTTTAATATGAATTTTCATTTATTATCGAACGGCAAAAAACTGAATTTGTTGCAGCCCGCCAAGCGTTGCCGGCACTATTTCTTCACATGTTTATAAGTCGGGCAGGCCGGCTTTCAGGATGCGCATTTCTTTCGGGTAGTAATTGTTGACACGGTTCGGCAGGATCTTCGCCCAGCCCAGGTTCCTCCCTTTGAAACGCATGAGGTTCCAGCCTTTTGCGGCATTCTCCAGCACCAGCTCTTCTTTGCGAAGATAACGCAAAGCCTGGTCCAGCGAAAGTTCCAGGGAAGGCAAATTACCCGCGATGCAGGTGCTGAGTGCCAGCTGGTGGTCGGGCACCAGTTCGCGGGGCGTGAGCTGGCCTGCTTTTACGCCTGCTTTCCGGATGTACAATTGTTTTTGCAGCAGCGGTATCTCTTTTGCCAGCGGCGCAGTGAGCACGATCGCTTCCCCGTTATGCGCCATCAGCGCCATTTCCGGCGCATCCTGCAACCAGGGCTGCACCAGTTCCGCTTCTTTCCGCGGCAGGCTGCTGAAGCCGGCTTTGATCTTCGGCGGCGCGGCGGGCGTTCCCGGTTTGCGGAAGCAGGCGATGAAAAAACCTTCGCCCTTCACCTGGTCTGGATAAAAACGGTAACCCAGTGCTTTATGTTGCGCGGAAGCGGTTTCCACGATATGCCATTCGGGCCGCAGCTGTAGGGGGATATTTTCCATCCCGAAATTTTCTGCCAGCCAATCCATGATCTGCTCGTCTTCTTCCACGGAATAGGAACAGGTGGAATAAATGAGCATGCCGCCAGGTTGCAGGGCGGGCAGCGCGTCCGCCAGGATCCTTTGCTGGCGCTGGCTGCAGAGGATCACGTTATCGCGGCTCCATTCTTCCACTGCTTCAGGATCGCGGCGGAAGAGGCCTGAGCCGGAGCAGGGCGCGTCTACCACCATGAGGTCGAAATACCCGGGGAGGCGCTGGAAGTCGCGGGGATCGTTGTTCGTTACCACCACATTCGCCGCGCCCCAGCGGGTGATATTGTCCGCCAGCAGGGCCGCGCGGGTCTTGATCACTTCATTGGCAACCAGTACGCTGTCCGGGTGAAGCGCGCCTTGTATGAGCGTGCTTTTGCCGCCGGGCGCGGCGCAGAGGTCGAGCGCTTTGATAGGAACGCCGGTATCGGTGGTTTGCCGGATGGCTTCTTCCAGGAACATGGACGATGCCTCCTGCACGTAATAGGCGCCGGCATGGAAAAGCGGGTCGAATGTGAAAGAAGGGCGGCTGGAAAGATAATAGCCGCTGCGGGTCCAGGGAACGGGCGAGGTTTCCAGTTGCGGGAACACGGCGCTGATGTCCGTTATTTTCTGCGTTTGCAGCCTGATGGAGGTAACGCGCTCAGGCGACTGATGCACCTGTATGAACGATTCTTCCCGGAAACCGGGAAGGCCTTGTAAACTATCGGTTAGAGCCCTGGGTAACGCTGACAATTCCTGTTTTTCCGCAAAGATAGCGGAAAAAGCCCGTCAGAGCGCTTTCACTTCAGCCACCAGCTGCTGCAGCACCGATTTGGCGTCGCCGAAAAGCATGGAGGTCTTAGGCTGGAAGAAAAGCTCGTTCTCAATGCCCGCGTATCCCGGTTTCATACTGCGTTTGTTTACGATCACCATTTTTGCCAGCTCCACTTCCAGGATAGGCATGCCGTAGATAGGACTGGAAGGATCGTTCTTCGCGGCAGGATTCACCACATCATTTGCACCCAATACCAGCACGGCATCCGTGTTAGGCAAAGCGGCGTTGGCCTGTTCCATTTCTTCCAGCTTTTCGTAAGGCACATCTGCTTCAGCCAGCAATACGTTCATATGCCCCGGCATGCGGCCGGCAACGGGATGGATGGCATAATTCACTTCCACGCCGCGCTCTTCCAGCAGCTTTTCCAGCTCATGGCATACGTGCTGCGCCTGCGCTACCGCGAGGCCGTAACCCGGCACGATCATCACTTTGCTGGCATAACGCAATACCACGGCCGCATCGGAAATGCTGATCTCCTTGTAATTGCCCTGTTCCTTCGCCGTGCCGCCCCCTGTAGCAGTAGCCCCGAAAGAGCCGATCAGCACGTTCTTCAGCGAACGGTTCATGGCCTTGCACATGAGGATGGTGAGGATGGTGCCCGCGGAACCTACGAGGATGCCGCCGGTGAGCATCACGGGGTTATTGTACAGGAAACCGCCGCAGGCAGCGGCTACGCCGGTGAAAGAGTTCAGCAAAGAGATCACCACCGGCATGTCTGCCCCGCCGATGGGCATTACGAACAGGACGCCGTATGCGATGGATAATACAAGAATGATATAGAAACCTGCGCTCAGACCCGCCAATGAGCCACCTGAATTGAGGTGGATGGAAGAATTATTGATCTCAAGATTAAAAGACACATCGTCAGTACTGGCCTGGTGCGCGGATACCATCAACCACACCATCAGGATAACGGTAACGCCCAGCACCAGCAGGTTCACGATATGCTGGCCTTTGAACGCAAAGTCTTTGATCTTCCCGTTCAGCTTGCCCCACGCGATCACGCTGCCCGCAAAGGATACGCTGCCGATAATAAGCCCGAGCAATATTACGAGCAATTTGCCGGTCACATTTGTAAACGCATCAAATTCCGCGCCGGCCATCAGTGCTTTAAAACCGGCTACCACATTCACTTCCGCGCCGCCATGCACCAGGTGATCAAACTCCACGATAGAGATCAGCATGGCGCAGGCGCCGCCCATGCCGTTGAACATGCTCACCATTTCCGGCATGGCCGTCATTTTTACTTTCTTCGCCGCTAGCACGCCGATCACTGAGCCGATCAGCAGCCCCCCGAATATCCAGCCGTAATTTCCCAGTTTCTCCCCGTTTTCCTCGTACAGGAAAATCGTTCCCACGATGGCAATGAACATACCGCCCGCCGCGATCAGGTTGCCTTTCCGCGCAGACGCAGGATTGCTGAGCATTTTCAGGCCAATGATAAAGGTAACAGAGCCGATCAGGTAAGCGATGGACAAAATGGAAGGCCAGATCCCGGTGGTAGTTGAATCCATATGATTATTTCTTCTTTTTAAACATTTCCAGCATACGGTCCGTTACCACGAACCCGCCTACTACATTCAGCGTTCCCAGGATCACTGCCAGGAAACCAAGGATCAGCGCCAGGTAGTTGTCCGATTCCGCTTTTCCCATCACGATGATGGCACCGATGATCACCACGCCGTGTATCGCATTGGCGCCGCTCATCAGCGGGGTATGCAGCACGGAAGGCACCCGGCCGATCACTTCGATCCCCAGGAAAATGGACAGTATGACGATATACACCATCTCGATGTGCAGTTGTAAAAAATCCAATACTGCGGTCATATTCACATATTTAATTAGTTGAAGATCTATACAGCGGCGGGTTGCAGCTGTTTCACCCGTTCATTCACGATCCCGCCGTTATGCACGATGCAGGTGCCCTTTACCAAGTCGTCCTCAAAATTCAGGTGCAGCCCTCCTTCCTTGGTAAGGATCAGCTTCAGGAAATTCAGCACGTTGCGGGCGTAGAGCTTGCTGGCATCCGCAGGCGCAGTGCCTGCCAGGTCTGAATTACCAATGATGGTAACGCCATTGTGCACCACGGAGGCTGCGTCTTTCGTGAGTTCCGTATTCCCCCCGGTGGCAGCCGCCAGGTCTATGATCACGGAGCCTGCGCGCATGGCTTCCAGCATGGCTTTGGTAATGAGTATGGGCGCGGGTTTGCCGGGGATCTGCGCGGTGGTGATCACGATATCCGCCTTCGCCGCGCTTTCCGCGATCTTCGCCGTTTGTTTCGCCTGGTAATCGGCGGACTGCTCCACGGCGTAACCGCCTGCTTTGGAGGCATCCGCGGCGCCTTCCACTTCCACGAACTTCGCGCCGAGGCTCATGACTTCCTCTTTCACGGCAGGCCGCGTGTCGAACACCTCTACCACGGCGCCCAGCCTGCGGGCGGTGGCAATGGCCTGCAGGCCCGCCACCCCGGCGCCTAAAATGAGCACTTTAGCAGGAGGAATGCTGCCGGCGGCAGTCATGAACATCGGGAAATAACGGCTATAGGTATACGCGGCAAGCAGCACCGCCTTATACCCCGCGATGTTGGCCTGCGAACTGAGCACGTCCATGCTCTGGGCGCGGGTGGTGCGGGGAATGGTATCAAGGCTGAAAACGGTGAATTGCTTATCTGCCCATTGTTGCATGAGGGCGGGGTTATACAGGGGTTGATAAACGCCCATCCATATCTTCCCGGCCGGTACCTGCTCCCAATCCTGCTGGGATGGCTGGCGGAGCGACAGCAGCAGGTCCGCCTTCTGCAGCAGCTCGCCGCGGGGTTTGATGAGCGCTCCTGCTTCCATAAACATAGCGTCCGTGTAAAAAGCGCCAAGGCCCGCCCCTTCCTCCACCCATACTTCCACGTGCTGCTGCACCAACTGTTTCACTACTTCCGGAACGAGCGATACCCTGTTCTCTCCTGTTTTTTCTTTCAATACGGCCAGGATCATCGGTTTGGATTTTGCTCATGAAATTTAAAGAAAAAAGCGGACAATCACTTCGCCGCGCATAAAAAAAGCCTGCGCTGATGGTGCATCACAGCGCAGGCTTCGGTATTATTTTCAGAACGGGCTCAGACCGTTACTGCTTCCATCTTTTCGCGGCACAGGTTGCCCAGGGCCTTTACCCATACGGGATGCGTGTTCATGCAGGGGATCATCGTAAAACTGTCGCCACCGCTGCTGATGAAGGTATGTTTCCCTTCCACACCGATCTCTTCGAGCGTTTCAAGGCAGTCTGACACAAAAGCGGGGCATGCCACCAGCAGCTTCTTTTTACCCAGCGAGGGCAACTGCCGGAACGTCTCGTCCGTATAAGGCCTGATCCATTCTTCCCGGCCCAGCCTGCTCTGGAAGCTGATGCTCCATTTTTCCTTCGGAATGCCCAGCTCCCGCGCTACCAGCTCGGCGGTAACGGTCACCTGGTGACGGTAACACTGGGTATGCGCCTTGCTGTCCACATGGCAGCAATCATTCACCTTCAGGCAATGCCCGCCGGTAATGTCGCCTTTTCGTATGTGCCTTACCGGTACCCCGTGATAGCTGAACAGCACATGGTCATAATCCTGCTCCACATACGGGCGCATGCTTTCGGCCATGGCATGTATATAATCTGGATGCCTGTAAAACGGGTCTACCAGCTTGAGTTCGAAGGGATAACGTTTTTTGCGGTGGATCTCTTTCGCATATTCAGCGGCGGTTTCGTAGCTGCTCATCGCGTAATGCGGGTACAGCGGCACGAGTATCACCTCTTTCAGCCCGGGATGCTCTTTCATGAGCTTGTCGAACGTATCCGCGGGCGAAGGATTGCCGTACCGCATGGTGATCTCCACCGGGATCTCAAGGTCGTGCTGAAGGGCTTTCTGCAACTGTTTGGTCAACACGATCAGCGGGGAGCCGTCTTTCCACCAGATGCTCTTATACGCTTCAGCGCTTTTCTCCGCGCGGCGGGGCACGATCACGCCTCCTACCAGCAATTTGCGCATCAGCCAGGGATAGTCTATCACCCGCTTGTCCATCAGGAACTCCAGCAGGTATCTCTTCACATCCGGAACCGACGTGGAATCCGGAGAACCAAGGTTCATCAGTATAATTGCAGTATCAGATTTGGCGACCATAAGACCTAAAAAATTGTTGCAAAAGTAAGGGCTTTTCACCCTTTCTCCTTCTTCTTCTGTCATTAAATTGTTAGATTCAATGCTTTGAAAGCCCTGTGCACAGGCATGTTGGAGATGATAAGCATCACACGGAACACGTCAGTTTATGTCATTGTTTTGTTGTAACGTAGAACTGTACTGCATATCACGGCACATGATCAAAATCATTTTTTCAGAGCGCTTATCACCAGGGGTAGAAATGACAGATGAGTGACAGCGCCTGATGCGGTTTTGAAGCGCAGGCCTGTATTTTTGCAACCGGAAGCTTTTTTAGAAAAACATGCAGGTCAATCAGCCCAAAGACATATCGAATTTTCATATTGTTGGAATCAACTATAAGAAAACTGACGCTGCGATCCGTGGATTATTTGCAATTAACCAGGACCAATACCAGCAACTCTTACACGCCGCCAAGGCAGCAGGCATGGACGATCTGTTCGTGCTTTCCACCTGCAACCGTACTGAAATTTACGGTTTTGCCGGCAACCCCGGCGACCTGATGAACCTGTTGTGCGGCGCTACCAACGGCAACCCGCAGGTATTTGCAGAGCTGGCCTATCACAAATCCGGCGAGCAGGCCATCCGTCATCTTTACCACGTGGGCACCGGGCTCGATTCGCAGATACTCGGTGATTACGAGATCATCGGGCAGATCAGGGGCGCGGCTAAATTCGCCAAAGCGGAAGGCTGCATCGGCACATTCCTGGAAAGGCTGGTGAACAGCGTGCTGCAGGTTTCCAAGCTCATCAAAAATGAAACGGGCCTCAGCTCAGGCACCGTATCCGTTGCGTTTGCGGCGGTGAGGCTGCTGGAGAGCAAAGTGGCTGATATACAACAGAAAAAGATCGTGCTGCTCGGCGTCGGCAAAATAGGCCGCAACACCTGCAAGAACATGATGGAATACCTCGGCGTGCGCAACATCACGCTCATCAACCGCACCACCGCGGTAGCGGAAGACTTCGCCGGCCAGCATGGCCTGCAATACGCTCCCTACGAGGAAATGGACAGCGCCCTGCAAAGCGCTGACGTGATACTCGTAGCCACCAACGCACCCCAGCCCACCATTCATAAGGCGCATATGGCAGGCACCGCCTCCAAGCTCATCGTGGACCTTTCCATTCCCTTCAACGTGGCCCCCGAAGTAAGGGAGCTGGCGCATGTGGAAGTGGTGAACGTGGACGACCTGAGCAAAGTGCAGGACGAGACCCTGCAGAAACGCCTGAACGAAGTGCCCAAAGCCATGGCCATCATCGAAGAGCATATGGAGGAATTCCTCTACTGGTTCAAGATGCGCAAACATGCCGTGGTGTTGAAGGCCGTAAAGGAAAAACTGACGGAGATCCACGCCCGCGAGATCAGGGAACAGAAGAACGGCGCGCACTATAAACTGGAAGACATGGAAGAAGTATCTTCCCGCATCATCCAGAAAATGATCAATCTCATGGCCGGCAAAGTGCGCCGCGAAGCTGAGTCCGACAAAGGCGACCAGTACATCGCCATGATCAGCGAAATATTCGAGACCGGTAATAACCAGGAATAAGCAATGGACAAAGCTATCAGGATAGGTACACGGGAAAGCCAGCTCGCACTGTGGCAGGCTAACCTGGTGAAAGATCTTTTGACCGCAAACGGTCATGCCACGGAACTCGTTCCCATCAAAAGCGATGGCGACATCGACCTTGTGACCCCGCTTTACGAAATAGGCGTGCAGGGCATCTTCACCAAAAGCCTTGACGCCGCGATGCTTTCAGGCCGGATAGACATTGCCGTGCATTCTTTCAAAGACGTGCCCACCCAGCTGCCCAAAGGCCTGATGAACGCCGCCGTGCTGGAACGCGGCAATGTGAAAGACCTGCTGGTATACAAAACAGACACAAATTTCCTTAACGATACTACTTACGCCGCCAACATCGCGACCAGCAGCATCCGCCGCAAAGCGCAATGGCTCAGGCGTTTCCCGCAGCACAGCATGCACAACCTCCGCGGCAACGTGAACACGCGCCTGCAAAAGCTGGCCGCGGAAAACTGGGATGCGGCCATATTCGCCGCCGCAGGGCTGGAAAGGATCAACGTGAGGCCCGCCAATTCGGTGATACTGGACTGGATGCTGCCCGCGCCCGCACAGGGCGCCATCGTGGTGGCCTGCCGTGAAAACGACAGCCATTGCCGCGAAGCCCTCGCCCCCCTCAATCATACTGAAACCGCACTTTGCACCGGCATAGAAAGAGAATTCCTCCGCACCCTTCTCGGCGGCTGTACCACGCCCATCAGCGCATACGCTTATGTGGACGGAAATCAGCTCATATTTGAAGGGAACCTTTGCAGCCTGAACGGCGACCGCAGCATTACCGTTTCCCGGCAGGCGCCGATAGCGGAAGCCGCGGGGCTGGGAAGCGCCGCAGCGCGGGAAGTGCTGGAAAAAGGCGGCGACCTTATCATTGAAGAGATCAGGAATGCCCAGGCATAATTACCGCATATTAAGCACGAAGCCGCTGCCCCAGGAACTGGTACACACAGCCGCACAACATGGCATCGCCGTGGCGGCGCAGGCTTTTATTGACGTGCAGCCCGTCATCACGCCGGAAACAAGGAAACGCATCATGGAGCTGGCTTCCGCCGGCGGCGTAATCGTGTTCACCAGCCCTAACGCCGTGAAATTCGTGACCGGCGTATGGATGCACGACGAGGCCCGCCTGGCTGCCAGGCACCGCGTGTATTGCATCGAAGGCGCCACCCGCCAGGCTGTGGAAGAAAGGATGCAGAACGTGGTGATCGAAGGCACCGCCGCCAATTCGCTGGAGCTGGCCAGGCTGATCATAAAAGACGGGATCGCGGACAGGGTGATATTCTTCAGCGGCAACATCCGCCGGGCAGACCTGCCTGACCTCCTGCAGGAAAACGGCATCGTAGTTGAAGAAGTGGTGGTGTACAATACCGTTGAAACACCCGCTGCGCTGGATGAGGATTATGACGGCGTACTGTTTTTCAGTCCCAGCAGCGTGCGCAGCTTTTTCACGTCCAATTCGCTCCCGGAGAGCACAGTGTGCTTTGCCATCGGCAGCACTACTGCCGCAGCCATCGGGGCGTTGAGCCGTAACCGGGTGATCACCAGCCCCGGGCCTTCAGTGGCCATGCTGGTAGAAACAGCTATTTTTTACTTTGACAATATCAATTGCTACGAATGAGCGGATTACAGAATGACTTACTGCTGAAGGCGCTGGCAGGAACCCCGGTTCCCCGCCCGCCCGTATGGATGATGCGCCAGGCCGGCCGCTTCCTGCCTGATTACATCAAGCTGCGCGATAAATATTCCTTCTTTGAACGCTGCCAGACCCCCGAACTGGCTACCGAGATCACCGTGATGCCGGTAGACCAGGTAGGCGTGGAGGCTGCCATCATATTCTCCGACATCCTCGTGGTGCCGCAGGCCATGGGCATGGAAGTGCAGTTGGTGGAAAAAGTGGGCCCCTTGCTGCCGCAGCCAGTTAAATCCGCCGCAGACCTGGACCGCATCGGGATCCCCGACGTAAACGACCGCCTGCATTACGTGATGGACGCGCTGAAGCTCACCAAACAAACCCTCGCGGGCCGCGTACCCCTCATCGGTTTCGCCGGCGCCCCCTGGACGCTGCTGTGCTACATGGTGCAGGGCAAAGGCTCCAAAACCTTCGACGAAGCAAAAACATTCTGCTATACACAACCCGCAGTGGCGCATGAGCTGCTGAACCGCGTCACCGAAACCACCATCGCCTACCTGAAAGCGCAGGTGCTGGCCGGTGCGGACGTGGTACAGGTATTCGATTCATGGGGAGGCTTGCTGAGCCCCGAAGACTTCGAAGAATTCTCCCTGCAGTACATCCGCCGCATCGTGGCCGCTATGCAGGGCGTAGCGCCCGTGATCGTGTTCGCCAAAGGCGCCTGGTTCGCCCTCGAAGAAATGGCCGCCACCGGCGCGCAGGGCCTCGGGCTCGACTGGTGCATCAAACCGCAGCTGGCACGCCAGTTTGCAGGGCCGGCCGTAACTTTGCAGGGCAATTTCGATCCCGCGCAGCTGATGAAACCGATACCGGAGATACAGAAGTCAGTGAAGAACATGATCAACGCCTTCGGCCCGCAGCGTTACATCGCCAACCTGGGCCACGGCATCCTGCCGAATATCCCGGTAGACCATGCAAAGGCTTTCGTGGAAGCAGTGAAGAGTTTTGCTTAAATTAACCGTGCGCATGAGCATCAAAGACCAGTTCATATCATTCATACACCAGCTGCAGAACGACATCTGCCAGCAGCTGGAAACCATGGACGGAAAAACAAAGTTCCGGGAAGACCGCTGGGAAAGGGCCGGCGGCGGAGGCGGCATTACCCGCGTGATCGCAGACGGCAACGTTTTCCAGAAAGGCGGCGTGAACACCTCCGTAGTGCACGGGCAGCTGCCCGCCGTGATGGCGCAGCAGTTCAAAGTGCCGGACAGCAGCAGCTTCCTGGCCGCGGGTATTTCCCTCGTGATACACCCGCAGAACCCTTTCGTGCCTACCGTGCATGCCAACTGGCGGTATTTTGAGCTGTACGGCGAAGACGGGCAGGTGGCAGACAGCTGGTTCGGCGGCGGGGCGGACCTTACCCCCTACTACGTGTTTGAAGAAGACGGAGCACACTTCCACCGCACCTTCAAAGAAGCCTGCGACCCGTTTGGCAAAGAGCTGTACCCGCTGTACAAAAAACATTGCGACGAATATTTCGTCAATAAACACCGCAACAACGAGGCCCGCGGCATTGGTGGCATCTTTTACGATTACCTCCGCCCGCAGCCCGAACGCACTGCAGAAGCGCTGTTGCAGTTCCAGGTAGCCGTTGGCAGCGCCTTTCTCCAATCCTACCTGCCGGTAGTGGCCAGGAGGAAGGATATGCCGTATACCGAGGCCCACACAGACTGGCAGGAGTATAGGCGTGGCCGTTATGTTGAATTTAATTTGATACACGACCGTGGTACCCTTTTCGGCCTTAAAACGAACGGGCGCATCGAATCCATTTTGATGAGCCTGCCGCCCAGGGCCCGCTGGGAATACGACTTTCAGCCAGAGCCCGGCAGCGGGGAAGCCAAGCTGCTGGAATACCTGAAGCCGCGTGAATGGATAAAGGATTAAGAGAATTTTAAACAGAAAGTGATGATCAGAAGAAACAGGATCTTACGCACCACTCCCGCCATACGAGCTATGGTGGCGGAAACCATTTTGACGCCCAACGATTTTATCGCCCCGCTGTTTATCACGGAAGGCAAGGGCGTTAAAGAAGAGATCTCATCCATGCCCGGCTATTTCCGCCACTCGCTGGACGGTACCGTGCAGGAAGCGAAAGAGCTCTGGAGCATGGGTATTAAAAGCGTACTGCTGTTCGTAAAATGTGCGGATGAACTGAAAGACAATAAAGGCACCGAAGCCCTCAACCCGGACGGGCTGATGCAACGGGCCATCAAAGCCGTGAAAGACGCGGTGCCCGGCATGATCGTGATGACCGACGTTGCGCTGGACCCTTTCTCTTCCTTCGGCCACGACGGCATCGTGGAAGGCGAAGAGATCGTGAACGACGCCACCGTGGAAGTGCTCGCACAAATGAGCGTGAGCCATGCACAGGCAGGGGCGGACATTGTAGCCCCCAGCGATATGATGGACGGCCGCATCCTGGCTATCCGCGAGGCTTTGGAAGAAAATAACTTTACGAAGACCGGCATCATGGCCTACAGCGCCAAATATGCCAGCTGCTTTTACGGCCCCTTCCGTGACGCGCTGGATTCCGCCCCCGGCTTCGGCGATAAAAAGACCTACCAGATGGATTACGCGAATGCGCGGGAAGCGCTCCGCGAAACCCTCATGGATGTGGACGAAGGAGCGGACATTGTGATGGTGAAGCCTGCCATGGCTTACCTGGACATCATCCGCCTCATCAAAGACAGTGTAACGCTTCCCGTAAGCGCCTACCACGTGAGCGGCGA
The DNA here is from genome assembly GCF_039655965.1 of Chitinophaga sp. YIM B06452. Taxonomy (NCBI): domain Bacteria; kingdom Pseudomonadati; phylum Bacteroidota; class Chitinophagia; order Chitinophagales; family Chitinophagaceae; genus Chitinophaga; species Chitinophaga sp. YIM B06452. The sequence continues at coordinate 1,033,901 of NZ_JAWLKY010000002.1, forward strand.
ATACGCCATGATCAAAGCCGCCGCAAAGATGGGGTGGATCAACGAAGAAAAAGCCATTATTGAAAGCCTCACCAGCATCAAAAGGGCCGGTGCAGACCTGATTGCCACCTACTTTGCCAAAGATGCGGTGCGCCTGTTAAACCAATAAAAAACCTTATTAGCGCATGTACACAAAAAGTAAAACCTTATTCGAAAAGGCACAAAAGGTAATACCCGGCGGCGTGAACTCGCCCGTGCGCGCTTTCAGAAGCGTGGGCGGAACGCCCGTTTTCATGCAGCATGCCAAAGGAGCCTATATGTACGACGTAGACGGCAACCGTTACGTGGATTACATCAACTCCTGGGGTCCCATGATCATGGGTCATGCATACGAGCCCGTCATGAAAGCCATCCAGGAATATGCCACCTACTCCACTTCCTTCGGCGCGCCTACGGAGCTGGAAATTTCAGTAGCAGAGCTGATCGTGAGCATGGTGCCGAACATAGACATGGTGCGGATGGTAAACTCAGGCACGGAAGCCTGCATGTCTGCCCTGCGCCTGGCCCGCGGCTTCACCGGCCGCAACAAAGTGATCAAATTCGAAGGTAATTACCATGGCCATGCGGATTCGTTCCTCGTAAGCGCAGGCAGCGGCGTTGCCACCCTCGGCATCCAGTCTGTGCCCGGCGTAACCGCCACTGTGGCCGAAGATACGCTCAGCGTACCTTACAACAACCTTCCCGCGGTAGAGCAATTGATCGCGGAATATCCTGAACAAATAGCGGCCATCATCGTGGAGCCTGTAGCGGGCAACATGGGCTGCATCCTGCCGCAGCCGGGCTTCCTGGAAGGCTTGCGCGCGCTTTGCGATACGCACGGCATCGTGTTCATCATGGACGAAGTAATGACGGGCTTCAGGCTGGCGAAAGGCGGCGCGCAGGAACTGCTGGGCGTTAAGGCAGACATTGTGACCTTCGGCAAGATCATCGGCGGCGGCATGCCCGTGGGCGCATTTGCCGGCAGGCGCGAGATCATGGAGCATATTGCCCCCGCAGGCAAAGTATACCAGGCAGGCACACTCAGCGGCAATCCCATCGCGATGATCGCCGGTTATACCCTGCTGAAAACCTTGCAGGAGCGGCCTTCCATTTATACCCAACTCGAAGAAAAAACCAGCCAGCTGGTGGCAGGCCTCCGCGAAACCTTCGGTTCAGCGGGCGTGGTATACCAGATCAACCACATCGGCTCTATGATGAGCGTGCACTTTGCGGAGTACCCCATCGTGGATTTCACTGCTGCTTCAGGCGCCAACAATGAGCTGTTCAGGCGTTTCTTCCATGCCATGCTGGAACGAGGCGTATACCTGCCGCCGAGCGCATTCGAAAGCTGGTTCATCAGCCATGCGCTGGGCCAGGAAGATATCGAATTCACCATCGACGCCGCCAAAGCTGCAATGCAGGCGATCAAATAAAGAAGTTAACAATCAATCCAGATCAATGTGAGAGTGGAGAGCCCTGCGAAAGCGGGGCTTTTTAGAGAACAAGGGTATTATTGGCGGTTAAAGATGATGTGAAAACAACCAGGGCAGCAATTCCGGTTCCGCAAAAGCATTATCCCAGCTGTTGTGCCCCACGCCGGGGTATTCCGTGTATCTCACGTCGGCGCCGGCCTGCTTCAGCAGTTCGTAGAACTTGCGGGAAGAGCCCGGTGGCACCACTTTATCGTCTGCCCCATGGAATATCCAGAGCGCGGTATTTTTTGCATAACGGCGGCTGAGCGCTTCATTGCCTGCGCCGCAGATCGGGAAGGCAGCTGCAAAACGGCCAGGGAAGCGGGAAAGCATGTCGAACGTGCCCATGCCGCCCATAGACAGGCCGCCAACATATACACGTTTGGTATCTATCACTTTGGAAGCCAGCAGACTGTCTATCAATTTATAGAGCAACATAGAAGGCACTGTGGGAGCCGCTTCCGCGGGGAAAGAGAAACCAATGCGGTTGCCCGCACTGTCCAGCTCAGGGCGGAGCGTAGCCCAGGATGTATTTTTCGCGCATTGCGGGAAAATGACGATGGCCGGGAAAGCCTTGCGCACACTGTCTTTCAGGAAAAGGCTGCTGCCGTGGGTAAGCTGTGCCTGGTTGTCATTCCCTCTTTCTCCCGCGCCATGCATAAATACAATCAGCGGGTATTTCCTGACGGAGCTATAGTTCTCCGGCACCAGGATGCGGTATGGCAGCGTATCCGCATCGCGGATGAAGAGCTTTGCTTCAAAATCCTGCGCCCCTGCAAGGAAAGGGCAGCACAGGAGCAGGTACAAAAAGATGTGTCTCATGATGCTTAGGGTTTGAACCTATTAATTTACAATTTTCCGCAGGTCTTTTTCTTTATGTTCCCAGTAATATCCTTTCACCTGGTTAAAACTTAACACGCTGATGCTCTCCCGCGTTTCGATCTTCACGTCTTTGAACTGGTCCCTGTACTGCAACGCAAAATATACCGCGCCCAGCGGGGGAGCCGCAGCAGCTTCATATTCCAGCTTCACATCCCTGCCCTTCCCGAAACGGAAACCTTTGAAGCCCTGGAAATATTCCCAGCGCTCAAGGATCTTTTCACCTGCATGGTCAAAACGGTAATAGAATTCGCCGCCGTAGAGGGCTATTTCATTCGGCTGCAGGGCGGGCAGCAGCCAGATGCTGATGTGATCGGGCTGGTAACGAATGAATTTATTGAACCGTACATACGATTTCCCCAACCGCAACCCCGCCTCCGTATAGGCGGTATTGATAGCCTTCGACACGGCAATGAGCATCAGGCTGTCCGGCTTTTCTTCCACGATCTTAATGGAATCAGACGCCTCGATGCGGTATTGGATCACGAGGTCATATTTACCGTCTTTATACTTGCCGTACACGCCGTTCCAGAGGCTGTCTGCCCCGCGGAAGCAGAACCATTCGCGGCCCATGCGGGCCAGCAGGTCATTGTCTACATGCGTAACCAGCTCAGACATGCGCCAGGCAGCACTATCATAAGCCACCATCCATTCGGCCGTTTTCAGCTTGTCGTTGAAATCCGCGATGGGGAAAGCCCTGGTGACTGGCTTGGAGAAACTCATATGCACCAGGAAAAAGGCAAGGAGGTTCCAGGTAATCATAGGTAAAGGGTGAATCTTCCACAAATATATAAAATTTATAATACATATAGCGCGGAAATTACCTGAAACGGGATAACAGCCATGCATCTATTTCCACACATCGCCCTGCACAAATAGCTGTAAAACAGTGTTGTAAGCGCGTGGCATAATCTTTTCATTACTAAAACCGAATCGAAAATTATTAACAGATGAGACCGAGCTTGCGAGGTCCCATTTGACAGAAGAAAAAAATTATTAACAAATGAAAAACCTGATCACCTTACTGCTACCGTTGGCCCTTGTAGGCTTCTTCGCCTGCAACAGCGGCGCCAACCGGAATGCAAGCGACACCACAACGGCCGCGGACACCGGCATTACGCAGGACCTGGCGCAGGATGTGAATAAGGATATGCTGCAGGGCGACAGTCTCCGCGGCGATTCCAAAGCCATGACCGAAGCAGCAGAAGACGGGTTATGGGAAGTGAAAGTTTCCACAGACGCACAGACCAAATCCACGAATGCCGGCGTGAAAGCTGTAGCCAAACACATGCAGGAAGCTCATGAAAAAGCAAACAAGGAACTGCTGGACCTTGCCACTAAGAAAAACGTGATCCTTCCTACAGCCATTACGGATGCGAAAGCGAAAGACGTATCACAGCTGTTCGAAAAAAGCGGCACGGATTTCGATAAAGCTTTCTTAGAAGAATTGGCAGACGCGCATGAACGAGCCATTCGGCTGTTCGACAAAACAGCGGCCGACGCTAATGACCCGGAAGTGAAGGCATGGTTCGGTAAAACATTACCAGAGTTACGCAAGCACCTGGATATGATCAAACAGGAACAGGCAAAGCTGAAATAATTACTCACAATTTTTCTCTAAAAGGGTGGCAACTTCAAAGCCTGAGATTGTAAACCTTTAGAACCTGATCCGGGTAATGCCGGCGCAGGGAAAGATGAGATTGTGAAGTAGAGACTCCGGTCCTTAGGGGCCGGAGTTTTCGTTTTCTAAAACTTCAACTCAAACGCCTGCTTCTCCTTGAAATCAGGACTAACAAACACCAGCCCGATAAAGAACAGGTCGATGGAAGTAGTGACCGCCGGATGTGCTTTGATGGTTTCCCAGGCACGCTCCATCCCTTCCGTCCAGTGGATATCGTCGAAGATGAGGAGGGACGTGGGTTTGAGGTGCGGGACACATTCCAGGAAATATTGAACCGTGGGGGCTTCGCGGTGGTTGCCGTCTATGTACACAATATCGGGTGAAGCGATTTGCTGCAGTACTTTGAGCAGCTCTGTATCGAAGTTACCGACGTATTGATGGATATTTTGCAGACCCAGCGCTTTGAAATTTTCTGCTGCGCGCGCTGCAATATTGGGGCAGCCTTCGATGGTGTGGACGGTGGCGCCCGCAGCGGCTATGTATGCCGTGGAAAGACCCATGGAAGTGCCCAGCTCCAGCACCGTGCCCGCTTTTAAATACTGCACCAGCCGGTAAAACAACTGGCCGAACTTCGGCGGCTTGGCGGCATGTTTAACGATGTCCTTTACTTTCCGGACGTTGGTGGCGCCCATCAGCGAGCCCGCACCCAGGTCTGTCACGTTCAGCACCTCGTCGCTTTTCAGCAGGCTGGCCCGCAGCGTTTCTATGGGTGCATATGCGGGAAGCTGCCCGCGCCTGTTCAGTACTTCTTCCACCAACGTATATACGAAAGGGGAATGCACGCTGTGCCGGTTGCCCGCCGAAAAATAATAACGGATATATTTTTTTGCCAATTCCGCCTGGTGCCTTACACTCACTATTTAATAAATTTTAGCCTTGATCAATCCCCATTTATGCATGCGGTGCTGTACCGAAACCCGGAGCACTCCCAGCCCATACTTGCTGCTGCGCGCAAAGTTGATGCTGGACGCTTCTTCGAAATACTTCGTCGGGCAGGTCACCTCCGCTATCTCGTACCCTTTCATGAATACCTGGCTGATCATTTCATTGTCGAAAACAAAATCATCGTCGTTAGCCATGTATTTGATATTCCTCAATACTTCCGCTGAAAACGCCCGGTAGCCTGTGTGGTATTCACTCAGCTTCTGCCCCAGCAGTATATTCTGGAACAGCGTCAGCATACGGTTAAAAACATATTTGTATACCGGCATGCCGCCTCTCAAAGCCCCGTTCCCCAGGATCCTGGACCCGAACACCGCCGGGTATACGCCGTTGGCAATAATGCTGCACATCGGCGTGATCAGCTTGGGCGTATATTGATAATCAGGATGCACCATGATCACGATATCCGCTCCCAGTTCAAGGGCTTTGTTGTAGCAGGATTTCTGATTGCCGCCGTAGCCTTTGTTGGCATCATGGCGGATGATGTGGCGGATGCCCAGCCTGCGGGCTACTTCTACCGTATCATCCTTGCTGCAATCGTCTACCAATACTACTTCATCCACAACATCCACAGGTATTTCCAGATAAGTTTTTTCCAGCGTCAGCGCTGCGTTGTAGGCAGGCAGTACCACGACTACCTTTTTGTTATTCAACATGAAATATAGGGTCTTTGAGCGGCAAAGGTATAAAAATACTCCTAATACGTTCATTGCTTTTACAGCCCTTTGGGTTATGCAGTAGATAAAAATGTTATCTTTGTCTCTTGGGGAATTTTTGGCATTATATTTTCTTTAAGGTTTTCTTAACATAAAAAAAGGACATTCAAGCATGCTCAAGCTAATCAGATGGATGATGCCACTGTTGTTGACGGGATTTGTGACAATGACTGCCGCTGCGCAGGACCCGGAGGTAAAACCGCCACCGGTGCGCACTGCAGATACCACCATCAAGAAGATCATGGATGATCTTCAGCGGGTGGCAGACAGTGATAAGCAGAACGCCAAAGCCATCGAACAACTCTCGCTCGGCAGGGAATTAGACAACATTACCAAATACGACCTGATCAAGAACAACCTGATCCAGGCATCCGAAACCTACTATCTACTTAACAAAAAGATAATAGACCTCAAGTCCAGGACCACCACCAGCAACCTGGACGTATTCATCACCTCGCTCAACAACCCGGAGAGCAAGGAACTCGGTTTCTCCCTCAGCGACCGTGTGGTGGAACTGGTGGAAAAGATCATCCTGAAAGGGAAATCGGACAAGAACGAGCGGAATACCAAGCTGGTGGAATCTACCAAATCCATCATCAACAGCCCGATATTCAAGAGCTTCACTTCCCTCACGCCGCCGCTGGCCATTGCCAGCTCGGTGATGAACTTCCTGCACAGCGTAAGCCAGAGCAACAAGGCCATCAACCACAAGCTGCTCCAGGAATTCGAGAAAGAGCTGAATAAATACGTGATCTACTACACCGCGCTCAACGATGCGAACCAGAAATTCGAATTCGGCCTGAACTTCAATAAAGACCAGCTTTCCCTGCTGCAGGACAATATGTACGACCACCTGGCCTTCACATCCAACGTACTGAAAATGCCCCTGCCCGCGCGCGGCAACAAAACCATCGCGGAAACGCTGAATGAGTATTTCATCGATTTCAGGAAAGATAAAGTGATCGATTTTTTCCAGAAGCTCGAAACACAGTACACGAAGAACAACAAGATCAACTACGAAGCGCTGCTGCGGGATAACCCGAACCTCAAGGAAGCCAACAACCAGCTGGAAGACCTTGTGCTGCAGACCAAACGCTTCGAGAACCTTTATAACGAATATTTCAGCCTCCTGGATTCCTACTACACCAAGGTGAACCATTCCCTGCGCCTCGCGCAGGATAATGCCCTGGCGGAAAGGCCCATCGTGGAAGCCAAACAGGCGGAGTTCCGCGCGCTGAAAGATGATGCCGTGAAAGAGATACAGGCTTCCATCAACATGCGGGAACTGACCCTGAACGTAGACAAGATCAAATACCGCTACAGGATATTTTAATATTATCCATTGCAGCCCCAATTGTGTTCATTGTACGCCCCAAACGGAATTACGAACGGCTCATACCCGTTCGTAATTCTTTTTATAGAAATTACCTATACTGTCCTAACTTGCAATTGATTCCAACTATTTATCACAGACGAATATGACTACGGTACAATTAGAATATGTTGTAGCGGTGGACACCTACAGGAGCTTTGTTACAGCCGCGGAAAAGTGCTTTGTAACACAACCCACCCTCAGCATGCAGATCCAGAAACTGGAAGATGAGCTCGGCATTAAGATATTCGACAGGAGCAAGCTGCCCGTCGTACCTACGGAAATAGGCACTGCCGTGATAGCGCAGGGAAGGGTGATATTGAAAGAGACCGCCCGCATCCGCGAGATCATTGCAGACCAGAAGAAGGAAGTGCAGGGCACCCTGAAAGTAGGCATCATCCCCACCCTGGCGCCTTACCTGCTGCCGCGCGTGCTCACGGCCTTCATGAAAAAATACCCGAAGGTGAAGCTTGAAGTATGGGAATATTCCACCGAGCAGATCATACAGCTGTTGCGGCAGGAGCAGCTGGACTGCGGGCTGCTGGCCACCCCGCTGCACAACAATCACCTGGAGGAACACCCTCTTTTCTACGAGAACTTCGTGATATTCACCGCCAAAAGCAATAAACTCTCCGATAAGAAGCTCATAGTGCCGGAGGACCTGGAAACCAAAGACATATGGGTGCTGAACGAAGGCCATTGCATGCGCAACCAGGTGCTCAACATCTGCCGCGACAAGTTCAGCATGGGCGAGTTCAAGAACCTGGAATACAATACCGGCAGCGTGGAAACGCTCAAACGCATGGTGGAGCTAAACGAGGGGTATACCATCCTCCCCGAGCTTTCCCTCCAGGACCTGAGCGCCAAACAAATGAACATGGTGCGCTTTTTTAAGGCCCCTGAGCCCGTCAGGGAGATCAGCCTGGTCACTCACCGCTATTTTATCAAACAGGCCGTAATTGAGGCATTTAAGAAGGAAATCCTGGCGCATGTGCCGGAGAAGATGAAGGCGAAGAAAACCAGGAAAGTGATAGACATCCTGCTCGATAAATCCTGAGCCTGGAACCATACTGATAAAAAAGGGTAAAGCAGCTGCTTTACCCTTTTTTATTATTCGTTATGCCCGTTCCTACTTCTGCGCAGGTACTTTGGCATCGGTGTAGTTATTCTTCAGTTTCGGGAAGTTGGTTTGCATGATGAGGTCGTTCATCACGTTCACCGCTTCGCTCAGGTATGGGTCTTTGTAACGCGCCTTGATCCAGTCCTTGTTGCGGGCCACTTTCACGGTATCGTTCTGGATCTTGGCCAGGTCTACTTTCAGGCTGGTGATGTTCAGCGGCGCAACTTTGTCGTTCACCGCGTCGTAGCGTTTGGAAGCGGCTGCGTTCTTTTTCACATCCGCCCTGTAATTGGTGATGTCCAGCGGGTAGGTTTTCTGCTCATCCAGCTTTTTGAGGGTAGCGATGTTCTCGTTGATCATTTTGAACGCTTCGCTGCTGGCCAGGCGCTGGGCGCTGTTGCGTTTCAGCGGTTCAACGTCTACAGGGTCCTGCCATACTTCGTAATTCGCTTTGGGGATCACGTCCCATTTCAGGGCGTCCTTGTCGCGCTTCTCGCCTACTTCGTAGTAAGGCGAAGGCAGCACTACATCAGATTCCACGCCTTTCAGCTGGGTAGAGCCGCCGTTGGCGCGGTAGAACTTCTGCACGGTGAGCTTAATGGCGCCGAGGCTGCCACCGACGTCGCCGCGTACGAAATTATCCAGTTCCAGCAGGCGCTGCACGGTGCCTTTCCCGAAGGAGTTGGGGCTGCCGATGATCACGGCGCGCTTGTAGTCCTGCATGGCCGCTGCCATGATCTCGGAAGCGGAAGCGCTGAACTCGTTCACCATAATGGCAAGCGGGCCGTCGTACTGCACGGATTTATCGCGGTCTTTTTGCTGCTGTATTTCCCCGCCGCGGGAGCGTACCTGCACCATGGTGCCTTCCGGCACAAACAGGCCGGCCATTTTGATCACGTCGGGCAGTGAGCCGCCGCCGTTGAAGCGGAGGTCGAGAATGATGCCTTCCACTTTTTCATCTTTCAGCTTCTTGATCTCGGCGGCCACATCGTCGTAAGAAAATGCGCCTTCGCGGTCGTTGAAGTCTGCGTAGAACTCCGGAAGGTAAATGTAGCCGATCTTATGCGGGCCGTTGATGATGGCGGATTTGGCAAAGGTATCGTCCAGCTTTACTTCATCGCGGATGAGCGACACCACTTTGGTGGTACCGTCCACGCTTTTTACGGTGAGCTTCACTTCTGAGCCTTTGGTGCCGCGGATAATGGTCACGGCCTCTTCAACGGCATAGCCGCTGATATCGATCGGCTCCTTGTTGCCCTCGCCTACTTTCAGGATCACATCATCCGCCTTCAGCCTGCCGTCTTTCCAGCTGGGGCTGCCGGCCACGATGTTCACGATCTTGATGCGGCCTTCTTCTTCCCGCAGCTGAGCGCCGATACCGTAGAACTTACCGGCCATCGATTCCTGGAAGGAACGTTTCTCGATGGGAGGCATGTAATCGGTATGCGGGTCCATGGTGGTGGTGATGGCGTTCACGTAGAGGGAAAAGCGGTCGTCTTCCTTGGTGCGGTTCTTCAGCCGGTCGAAATACCGGTCGTAGATCTTTTTCACCTTGGCGCGGGCTTCTTCTTCCAGCGCGGCGTCGGTCTTACCGTTCTTTTCCTTGTCGCGCTGGTCCAGCAGTTCCGCGTATTTCTCCAGGGTGCGGTACTTCAGCGATTTGCGCCATGCTTCCTTGCGGGCGGCTTCATCGGCCGGCCAGTCGGTGCTTTCCGGGTCTATCACTACCGTTTCCTGCTTCGAAAAATCGAATGGTTTGGCGAGTATTTCCGGGTAAATGGAAGCTACTTCAGCTGTGCGCTTTTTAATGATTTCAGTGGTGCGGTTGAAAAAGTCGAGCGATGCGCCGTTCAGCTCATCGTCCACATGCGTTTCAAGCGGTTTGAGGGCCTGTATATCGCTTTTCAGGAAAAACTTCTTTTCTCCGTCCAGGTTTTTGAGGTATTTGGCAAATACTTCCCGGGAAAACGCATCATCTATTGGTTTCGGCTGGTAATGGCCTTCTTTCAATATCTGGCCTACCAGGGAAATAATGGCTTCGTACCGGCCCGGGGGATCGTCTTTTGCAGCGATTTTTGTAAATGCAAATATGCCTGCCGAAATGCTGATCAGCATTACGGGAACTATCACTTTCAATTTCATCTTCATAACCCAAAGATCAATTACAGAATATCAATTACGAATTACGAACAGTTGTTCCGAAATTCTATTCAAATATAAGCCTTATCGCGCAGCGGGCGTTCAACGGCCTGAGGCCGGCTGCGCATTTTAACATATTATTACCGGCAAATAAGCGCTTCTTTTCCACGCTGGTTACCACTGGAACAAACATTGCGCCATTCGTAACCTGTAATCGGTCGTCCGTACTTTATTTCACCAGCTTGTACACGCCGCCCTTGTTGCTCGCGCCCGCAATGGTCACCAGCATGTAGATCTCGCCGGCGTCATCCTGGCCCCAGCTCAGCAGCTGGAGGTTTCCTTGCGGTTTGTTCTCGAAAACGAGGTCGGAACGCTCCCATTTGTTGCCTTTTTGGGTCAGCGTCCAGGTTTTGCCGTTGTAATCGCCGAAAACATATTTGCCGGCCAGCGCGGGAATTGCTTTGCCGCGATACACGTAACCGCCGGTAATGCTGATGCCGTCGTCATGATCGTACTCGTGCACAGGCGCGATCAGTTTTGTTTTATCGGCGCCTTCAGGCACGTTGAAATCATGGTATCCTTCCATGATCCTCCAGCCGTAATTGCCGCCTTTCACGATGATGTCCACTTCCTCGTACTTGTTCTGCCCCACATCGCCGGCCCAGAGGCGGCCCGTAGCCTTGTCGAACGAAATGCGCCATGCATTGCGCAGGCCATACGCCCATATCTCGGGCCTGACACCTTCTTTGCCCACAAAAGGATTGTCTTTCGGTACGGAGTAAGGGTTTCCGTTCACGTCTATACGGAGTATCTTTCCCAGCAAGGTGTTGAGGTCCTGGCCATTGCCGGTAGTACCATGTTTGTCCCCGGCGCCGCCGCCATCGCCGGAAGTAATGTAGAGATAGCCATCGCGGCCAAAGATGATGTCGCCGCCGTTGTGATTGCTTTCCGGCTGGTTGAATTCCAGCACTACCCTTTTGGTGGAAGGCGCCGCCACATTGTCTGACGCTTTATTGACGCTGTATTCCGCGATCACGCTTTTATGGTTCAGCCCTTTGCCCGCATTGGCCGCGGGAGCGCTGAAATAGAGGTAGAATTTGCCGTTGGTCCTGAATTTCGGGTGAAAGGCCATGCCCAGCAGGCCGCGTTCGTCGTAGGCGGGATTCACCCTCACCATGTCCGCGCTCACGTCTATGAACGGCTGGTCCAGCAATTTGCCGTTCTCGATCACCCACACCCTTCCCTCTTTCTGTACAATGAATTGTCTGTTGGAGCCATCGGCGGGGGTGGCCATGCATACGGGGGACTGCACCCTGTCGGTTACAAGTTGCACTTTCACCGTTTGCGCATACAGGTTGCCGGCTGCCGGAACCAGGAGCGCCCCTGCCAATAATAATTGAGCTAGCTTCATACGTTTGTTGGAATTTTAGGTATTAAAAATAAACATTGCGCGCATACTTGTTATAAAAAGTTGACCGCCGGAGCATGCACTGTTTAACCGGAATGCTTTAATTTTGGGCAGCATAAAAAACTGACAGATTGGACGAAGCCGCTACCCTGCCGAATGATCCGTATGCATCGCTGCGATATAAGGAATTCAGGTTTTTCCTGGTCATCCGTTTTGCCCTGATCTTTGCGCTGGCCATGCAGTTTGCCATCGTGGAATGGAAGGTGTACCAGCTCACCCGCGACCCGCTGAACCTGGGGCTTATCGGCCTTGCAGAGTTCGTTCCCGCCATCAGCCTGGCATTGTTCGCCGGCAATATTGTAGATAAACGTGAAAAAAGAGGCATGATCCTCAAATGCATCAGCGGTTACCTGTTCACCGGCACGGGACTGTTCCTGCTCACCTGGGACCAGCTGATGGCCGGCATTCCCACCGGCACTGTGCTGCTGCTTATCTACCTGCTCGTGTTCTGCGGAGGCGTTATCCGTGCGTTTACGGGGCCGAGCAACTTCAGCCTGCTGTCTCTCCTTGTTCCAAGGCCTTTATACCCGAATGCCACTACCTGGAGCACGTCTGCCTGGCAGATCGGGGCTATTGCGGGCCCTGCGTTGGGCGGGCTTTGCATGGGCTGGCTGGGCATCCACTGGAGCATGCTGCTGGTGATCGGTTTTGTGCTGCTGGCCCTGTTCTGCATATTGCAGATCTCTCCCAAACCTGTTTTTTACAAGGAAATAGGGGAAACGGTGAAAGAAAGGCTGACCAAGGGGCTGAAATTCGTGTGGAACACCAAAGTACTGCTGAATGCGATGGCGCTGGATATGTTCGCCGTGCTGTTCGGCGGTTCGGTAGCGATGATGACGATCTATGCGAACGACATCCTGCACATAGGCCCTGCGGGCTTTGGCGCCATGCGCGCGGCGCCCGCTGTGGGCGCATTCCTCACGTTGCTGATACTGGCGTACAAGCCTATCATTACCAGGCCCGGCATCAAACTCCTGACCGCGGTGTTTGCATTCGGGGTATGCATCATCATTTTCGGGTTATCCAAAAACTTCCTGCTTTCCCTGGCCGCACTGTTCTTCAGCGGTATGATGGACGGGGTGAGCGTGATCATACGGCAAACCATCCTCCAGTTGAAAACGCCTGACGATATGCGCGGGCGGGTTTCGTCTGTCAGTTCCATATTCATCGGCAGTTCCAACGAGCTTGGCTCTTTCGAGAGCGGCGTGGCCGCGAGGATCATGGGGCCGGTAGGTTCCGTGGTGTTTGGCGGCTGTATGACGCTGGCAGTGGTGATCACCACCTACGTTATTTCGCCCGCGATGCGCAAGCTGGAATTGAAGGCCTGATAATCAATGCTTATCGTGCTTCATCCGGCTAAAAGCTGCCCCAACTGGATGCAAGCGTTCAAACTCGCTCCTTATCCCACCACCGCCTTTAGCCTTTCCAGCACATAATACACCGCCGGGCAGATCGTGGAGTTGAGCAGCGTGGTATTGGGGCGTTTGAAGAATTCACCGCTGTCTGTATACGGGTAATTACGGCAGTCGCCGGGGCGCACGTCGTAAATGGAGCAGTAGTTGTCGCTGCCGAGGAACGGGCAGGGGCTGCGTTTCACCACGTAATCCCCGTCCTCATCCAGCCGCAGGTAGGTTTCGATGAATACGGACTCGCGCAGGCCCAGGTATTTGGATACTTTCTTAATATCCGGTGTTTTGAACCGGGGGCTGATGGTTTTGCAGCAGCCGGCGCATTGCAGGCAGTCGATCTTCTCAAACGCCTCCTCATGCAGGTCCGGCAGGAGCTTTTCCGCCCCCTTGCCTTTCTTGGTCTGCATCTTCTGCAAAAATTGTTTATAAGATTTTTGCTGTTCCTTCGCCTTTTTCTCCCAGTCGGTGAGTAGATCGGTCATGCCGCTGATTTTCCGCAAAGCTAACAATATCCCGGCAGATGAATATCCCATGACAATACCCGCTACAAAGACCGGCCGAATATCAGTCTACTTTCCCTATCCCCCTGCGGGTTTGGCTGTTGCTGAAAAACATCATAGCTTTGCGCATTCTTTTATAAATACCTGCTTACATCATGAATCTTTTGAATACTTTCAAGAATGAGTTCATTGGCCGCCACATCGGGCCCAATGAAGCGGAGACCCGCGCCATGCTTGGCAAGATCGGCATCGGATCGCTGGAAGAACTGATAGACAAAACGGTGCCTTCGGCCATCCGCATGAAGAAGGACCTGGACATCCCCGAAGCTGTAAGCGAATTCACCTACCTCAGCCAGCTGAAAGAAATCTCCCTGAAGAACAAAGTATTCAAATCCTATATCGGCCAGGGTTACTACGACACCATTACCCCCAGCGTCATTCTCCGCAACGTTTTCGAGAACCCGGGATGGTATACCCAATACACGCCTTACCAGGCTGAGATCTCCCAGGGCCGCCTCGAAAGCCTGCTCAACTTCCAGACCATGGTGAGCGACCTCACAGACCTCCCCATCGCCAACGCCTCCCTGCTGGATGAAGCAACCGCCGCGGCAGAGGCGATGACCATGTTCTTCAACGCACTCAATAAAGATCACGACCATATTACCCGCGGCAAGTTCTTCGTAGACCAGAACGTGTTCCCGCAAACCAAAGATGTAGTGCTTACCCGCGCTACCCCGCTCCAGATCGAAGTGGTGTTTGGCGACTTTGCGAAGGCAGACATTACCGCAGAGTACTTCGGCGCGCTGGTGCAATACCCCGCCGCAGACGGTACCGTGGCCGATTACCGCCAGTTCATCGAAAAGGTGCATGCCGTTGGCGCTTACGTGGCCATGGCAACAGACCTGCTGGCGCTTACCCTGCTCACCCCTCCGGGCGAACTGGGGGCAGACGCTGCATTGGGCAGCGCCCAGCGTTTCGGCGTTCCCCTGGGCTTCGGCGGCCCGCATGCTGCATTCTTTTCCTGTAAAGACGAGTTCAAACGCGCCATCCCCGGCCGCATCATCGGCGTAAGCATCGACGCGCAGAACAAACGCGCGCTGCGCATGGCGCTGCAAACCCGCGAGCAGCACATCAAACGTGAAAAAGCCACTTCCAATATCTGCACCGCGCAGGCATTGCTGGCCAATATGGCTGCGATGTACGCCGTGTACCATGGTCCGCAGGGCCTGAAGAACATCGCGCTCAAGACCGCGCTGCTCGCCGCCGCGCTTTCCGCCAAACTGCAGGCCGCCGGCGTGAAGCTCAGCAACAACGGCCAGTTCGACACCATCACCGTCGAAACCGCGGACGCTGCCGCCCTGCATGCCAAGGCCAACGCAGCCGGCATCAACTTCCGCAGCATCAGCAACACCCTCGCCGGCATTTCGCTGGATGAGACCACCGGTGTGGACGATGTGAACGTTATCCTCTCCGTATTCGGCGCGGGCAGCATCAGCGAAGCCGATGTGGAGAACGCGCAGAGCGGCATCCCCGCTGCGCTGCAACGCAGTTCCGCTTACCTGCTGCACCCCGTGTTCAACAGCCATCACAGCGAAACTGAGATGATGCGTTACATCAAGATGCTGGAGAACAAAGACCTTTCACTCAACACTTCCATGATCTCCCTCGGCAGCTGTACTATGAAACTGAATGCAGCCACCGAAATGATCCCGCTCAGCTGGAGCCACTGGAGCAAGATACATCCCTTCGCCCCGCTGGCGCAGGTGGCAGGTTACGAGCAGATCGTGAAAGAACTGGGCGAATACCTCTGCAAGATCACCGCGTTTGACGCATGCAGCCTGCAGCCCAACTCAGGCGCACAGGGCGAATACGCCGGCCTGCTCACCATCAGGGCTTATCACGAAAGCCGCGGCGACCATCACCGCAACGTGATCCTGATCCCCATTTCCGCGCACGGCACCAATCCCGCCAGCGCCGTGATGGCAGGTTACAAGGTCGTGATCGTAAAAGCGCTGGAAAACGGCTACATCGACGTAGCAGACCTGAAAGCAAAGGCAGAACAATATAAAGACAACCTCGCCGGTGTGATGATCACCTATCCTTCCACCTACGGGGTATACGAAGAAGGCGTGAAAGACGCCTGCGACATCATCCACGCCAATGGCGGACAGGTGTACATGGACGGCGCCAACATGAACGCGCAGGTGGGCCTTACCGCTCCCGGCCTCATTGGCGCAGACGTTTGCCACCTGAACCTGCACAAGACCTTCGCCATCCCGCATGGCGGCGGCGGTCCCGGCATGGGGCCCATCTGCGTGGCCAAGCACCTCGCACCATTCCTGCCCGGGCATGTGAACCAGCAGGCCACCGGCAACGGCAGCAAACAGGCTCACGCGGTATCCGCAGCGCCTTACGGCAGCGCCAGCATCCTGCTGATCTCTTATGCATATATCCGCATGCTGGGCCGCTCCGGAGTGCGCAAATCCACTGAATTTGCCATCCTGAACGCCAACTACATGAAGGCTCGCCTGGAAAATGCTTTTGATATTCTTTACACCGGCGTAAGCGGCACCTGCGCCCACGAATTCATCGTGGACCTGCGGCCGTTCAAGAACACCGCCGGCGTTGAAGCGGAAGATGTGGCCAAACGCCTGATGGACTATGGCTTCCACGCTCCTACCATGAGTTTCCCCGTACCGGGCACCATCATGATAGAGCCGACCGAAAGCGAGGACAAAGCCGAGCTGGACCGCTTCTGCGACGCACTGCTGGCCATCCGCGAAGAGATCCGCGCAGTGGAAGAAGGCAAAGCAGATAAAACGAACAATGTGCTGAAACACGCGCCCCACACCCAGGCGGTGATCACCGCCGACGAATGGACGCGCCCCTACAGCCGCCAGCAGGCTGCTTTCCCGCTGGAATATGTGACGCTGAATAAGTTCTGGCCTTCCGTAAGCCGTATCAACAACACCTTCGGAGACCGTAACCTGATCTGCACCTGCGAGCCCGCCAGCTCCTACGCGGAAGCAGAAGCATAAGACAGTCATTCATCAAAGAAACATACAGGCAGCGGCTCAACCAGCCGCTGCTTTTTTTATCGACCTTCCGGAAACTTCAACCGTCCAACCCCCTTTTTTCTCCTTTGAACCACATTTTAACTAGATAATTCGTCTTTCTACGAAACTTTCGTATTTTGATTCCTGAAACCAATATCACCATGTTACGTAATGCAATTTTACTAACCCTTTTATGTTCATGTATGATAAGCGCTGCCAGCGCCCAGCAACGCAACCAGCTCAGGGGCGCCGTGGCAGACTCGGCCAGCAGGGAAATGCTGGAAATGGCCACGGTTACTGTTCAGAATGCCAAAGACAGCAGCCTTATCACTTACACCCTTACAGATAAAAAAGGCGCCTTCCACCTCACAGGCCTGCCGGCCGATAAACCGGTGCGCCTGCTGATCTCCTATACTGGCTACCGTACCTATTCCAGGATACTGGGTGCAGACCGGCCTGAAGACCTGGGCAGCATCATGCTGGCCACTTCCGCCCGTGAGCTGAACACGGTGGTAGTGGAGGGAGACCGTCCGCCCATCGCCATCCGGAAAGATACCATTGAATTCAATGCGGCAGCCTTTAAAACCCGGCCCAATGCCGTGGTGGAGGACCTCCTGAAAAAACTGCCCGGCGTGGACATAGACGAGAACGGCAACATTACCGTAAACGGCAAAAAAGTAAGCCGCATACTGGTAGATGGAAAAGAATTCTTCGGCAACGATCCTAAGCTCGCCACCAAAAATCTTCCTTCCGCCATCGTGGATAAAGTGCAGGTGGTAGACACCAAAACCAAACTGGAAGCCAGGATGGGCGTTGAAAAAGACGGCGAAGACCGCACGATCAATGTGACCCTCAAAGCCGATAAAAAGAAAGGCCTCTTCGGCCGCCTGTCTGCCGGCGGCGGTACAGACAGCCGGTTTGAGCTTAGCGGCATGCTGAATGCCTTCGAAGGTTCCCGCCAGATCAGCCTGCTGGGTTCTTCCAACAACCTGAACAAGATCGGGTTTACCCAAAACGAGATGTCTGTTGCATCGGAACGAAAAGGCGGCGGCATGTACATGTCTGTTTCGTCAGACGGCGGCCTGAATATGAACGGCATCAACTTCAGCGCCAGCGGGGAAGGCATCAGAACGGCTTCCATGGCGGGTTACAACTACAACGACAAATGGGGTAAAAATGTAGATGTGAATAACAGCTACTTCTTCAACAACACCGATTCCCGCTTCACCACGCTTAGCAACAGCCTGTACAACGACGGGCGGAACATCATCGGCAAACGCACCGGCAACGGCCGCAATTACAGCCACAATGTCAATTTCTCGTTCGATATCCAACTGGATTCCATGACCACGCTTAACGTGGCGCCTAAATTCGGCTACACCCGCCAGACCTCCAACACCAGCAGCGTAGATTCAACATATTTTGGTCCCGGCGAGCTTGGCAACACCAACAAGAACAGCAACCTCCTGCGCAGCAACCGCGTGAGTTTCGAGAACAGCATCACGCTGAACCGCATCCTCAACAAAAACGGCCAGGCCATCGGCCTTACCTTCAGCAACATGTACAACACGCAGGATGGGAATGCCTTCAACAACTCTACCCAGCAGTTCTTCGAGAACAACCTGCTGGATTCCACGCAGGTGCTGGACCAGAAAAGCGAGATGAACAGCCGCAACGAACGGTACGACATCAGCCTTTATTACGGCCAGCCGATCACCAAGACCTGGAAGATGCACTTCGATTATAAGTACTCTTACGGCATCAGTACCTCCAACCGCAACACCTATAATTTCGACGAGGATATGAAAGGCTATACAGACCTGGACAGCCTGTATTCCAACCGCTTCCGCACCATCATGACCACGCAGCAGCCAGCCATCCGTTTTGTGCACAACAACAGCAACAAAAAATTCACCGCCAGCTTCGGCGGCTCCGTGTATTTCAATACGCTGGACAACCGCTCGTTCATGGACAACACCAGCATCCGCCAGCGCCAGACCAACCTGGCGCCCAACAGCCGCATAGCATACACCTTTAAAAACAAGGGCCAGCTGTCTTTCAACTACAACGGTTACATGCAGCAGCCCACGATAGAGCAGCTGCAGCCGGTGAGAGACAATACCAACCCGCTGAACATACGCATCGGCAACCCGGACCTGAAGGCATCCTTCAGCCACAGCATCAGCCTGGGTTACAACCGTTTCTCTCCCACCGGTATCGGTCTTTTCTCGTCCATTGGCATCACGCCTACCACGAACAGGATCTCTACCATCACCAAAGTGAATGCGCAGGGCGGGCAGACAGTACAGAACGCGAACGTAAATGGCACTTATACCGTGAACGCCAATATAAACGCCAGCTTCAACAAAAAACTGAAAGATTGGCAACTGCGTGTGAACGGCGGCTTCTTCGGGAATATGTCGCGGCAGGTGAATTATTCCAACATCAACAATCCCAAGGGAGACACCAGCCTGCGCGAGAACGTATCACAATCGCTGATGGTGGGCCCGATGCTTAACTTCTCCTACTCGTATAAAGAAATACTGGAGATGAACATATTTTACCGCCCCAACTACAACCAGGTAAAAAGCAGGCTTAACAACGTGACCACCAGCAATTTCACGCAACGGCTGCAGGTGGGTGCTACGGCTTACCTGCCGCTCAACTTCTTCCTGGAAAATGACCTGCAATACAACTACAACGCCAATACCGCGCCGGGTTTCAGGAAGGGTATCACCGTATACAGCGCGGCCATCGGCTACGAGTTCCTGAAGGAAAAACGCGCGCAGGTGAAGCTCTACGCCTACGACCTGCTGCGCCAGAACACCACGATCCGCCGCAACGTAACGGAGCTGGGCACATTTGATACACAGACGGACCTGGTGGAACAATATTTCATGCTCACCCTCAGCTACAACATTTCCAAATTCGGGAAAATAAAAGCTCCCCGGCGGTTCAATAACAGCGGCGGGATCATGATATACTAAATCCTTTTTGAACGGAACCAGGGGCCGGCTAAAGTAAAACTCATTTTTTACCCGGCCTTTTTCTTTATAATTTGATGCGTTGTTGCAGGTTGAAGTCGTTTTTGTCGTACCATTTATTCCGGGATACGTCTTTCTTTTCCCAAAGATTAAGCAATGGCAGGTCGAAGAAGATGCCCGCATACAGGCGGATAGTATTGAGCTGCCGGTCAACAGTGCCGGTTTCCGGTAATACGTTGGTAATTCTGCGCAATTGCGGGGTAAATGCTGCGCCGAGATTGACCACAAGCGGCGTGCCTCTGATAGAATGCCCGACATGCAGACCTGGACTGATGATCTGATCCCATTTGAATTCCTGCGGCGCCACGTGTTGTGTATTGGTTAGCCGGTATGATACGACAGCGGCCGGGTCGATAAGGCTGAACGTCAGCGACAGCGTATTGCCGGACGGTTTGTACAGAGCATTTTCCTTGGTCTTGAAATGGCCGGCTTTCCGCATTTCTTTTGGAGGGACTTTCGTTTTCCCGGTGATGCTCCAGGTTATACCGACCGGTGCGGAGAGGCCATATACCAAGCCATTGGCATCGCTCTTAGGAAGCTCGCTATTGAACGTACGCAGTGGAAATTCGTAACCCAGGTAACCGCCGACGAAAGCGCTCAGGTCCAATGAATGCCACACATGGCGCTTACGCTTGTAAGAACCGGGTGGCATGGCGTACGATTCCACCACCTGAGCCAACTGCTTGCTGTCGCCTGCCAGGGCTACGTCGCTGAGAAAACTGGCGAGGCGGGTAACCGTCTGCCGGGCGTTATAATAGTCTTTCTGATATAAGCCGGTTCGCTGACCAACCAGGTCTGACAGATCGGTTCGTAATGCGCGTCTCCAGATGGAGTCCATCCAAACATTGTGTTTAAGGGCGGCTCCGGTGATCTTTTCATTGAAAGCTGCCAGGCTTTCAAATTGAGCAGCACCAATTTCAAACAGCAAGGTGTCTGCCAATACCAGCGTATCACGCCGCTCGTTGAAGACAAAGTTTACCTTACCGTCTCGTTGAATCGTCATGCGCGCGTTGCAGAAATACAGCGTTGTATCTGCTGTGGGCGAGGGCGTTTTCTCTCCGTACAGCATGGTGCGAAGCTGATGGCTGACGATCGGGGCAATCACATCCAGCGATTGTTTGTAAGTCGCCGCCCATCGTTGCTCCAGCTTTAAGGCGCCCAGCTGTTTGTCCGTGGCCAATGCAAACTCGGTGGGATCGCTTATGAACCGCAGGGTGCTCATCAGCTCCGGTGCGATCTCCTCCCGGGCAACGATGGAATCAAGTACCTCAAAAGTTGCACTGATAGCACCGCTGTAGTTCTTTTTCTCGAGCAATGCGTAGATCTCCTGGGCATCTGCGAGATATTCGAAAGACAAGCGGGCTTTCCGGGATATATTCGATAACGTACTGTCAGGCACAACGTTTTTAATGAGCTCCCGCAGAAAATTCCATGCTGAGTAATGCGTAAAATCGAAGTTTTTAGGCGGATTGTTTTCAAATAGTTTTACCGCCTCGTTGAATTCCGCCCGCGCTTTTTCCACCTGCTGCATGGTGATCTGTATCCTCCCCAGCCAGTTTCGCATCGCTTCATAGTCCAGTGTGCTTCTCGCAAATACGTTTCCGCCCAGGATACCGTCTATGCAATTCCTGTAACGGAGGTTGATCAGCTCCAACATAATAACAAAAGATGAGTCAGGCATATTCACCAGGTTTTCGTAACTCAGCCTGAACTCGGGCATGGCACCTTCTTTGAAGACATTCAGTTCCTGTCGCACAGCATATAACAGGGTGATGGCTTGGCTTATCTCGGTGGGCCTGGTGAGCGGCTGGTCCATATAAAGATGGCGGATAATGTCGTCGAAGTTGTACTGCTGTGCGATAAGACGGGCGATCGTGACACCTGTGCCCAGGTCAGCGAGTATATTATGTTTGCCCGGTGGGATCCTTTCCCGGAGCCAGGTGCTTTGCAGTGCATGGTCGGGGAAGGTGATGAAGTCTTTCGACAGCGCGTAGCGCCAGGCCGCGCCCAGATTAGGCGTTTCATAGATGGCTCCGCTTTCGAGCAGTTTGACCGTTTCCGGGAAACATTCGCGGATAAGACTTTCCCTACCGGCGCTCTTGCGGATCGTCTCAAAGAACCAAAGCACCGTTTCCTGCTTGACGCGTTTAGCCAGATAGATTGCCAGTGCATCGATCATCTCCGTTTGAGAAGGCATGCGGAATGACAGTGGGAGGCTCACGGTTTGCGATGTCGCCTGCGCGACCGCTTCCTGGGCCATCACGTTTTTCTGGATTACCTGGACCTGAGAAGAAACCTGGCGGTCTACCCCCGCCGCTGCGATATATTTCCCGAGATGTTTAATGCAAAATTCATTCAGCGATTTATTTTCGAGCATTTTCAATACATCTTTTTTAAGTTGCTGTGCCTCCTTTCCTAAATCATCGGCACAACCTTTTGATTTTGCACTTACCTCCCTTATCGAATCAAGTTGATGCCTGTAGGTGAAAGTATCAACTATTAAGGCCGCGGATATATCCGCATTACTGGAGATCAGTAACTGCGATGCCTGGGCGTCGAGATGGCTTTGCCATGAGTCGAGCAAACGCAGCAGCTCTCTCTCCGCCGGCTTCGCAGTATCCAGGTGGGTGTGGCGCCATTCGGCGGATTTAGAGAAAATCACCTCCCGGGAAGTGGTATGGAGGTAGATCATTTCCGCATACCGTTTGAGAACACTTTTCCCGGGAAGACTATCCAATGCAAACTTAATATTGGGTTTACGGGCATACCAAAGCAGGTTGGCCAGCACCTCTTCCTGTTTTTTGCGCATAGAATCAACACCCAGGGTAGTATCGATATCGGCGTAGTAATACAGGTCCCTTGCCAGCATATAAGCGCTCTTCTGCGCTTTAGCCGTGAAATTCAACAGGAAAAAGGACATACAGGCAAAGGAGATCGTGAAAAGGAACGATCGTCGTTTGGGGATAAAAAATGACATGCAATAATTGCTTTTGGTTGACAGAATTTATTCTCTGAAAATGGGGCCTGGCAAAAAGTATGATTAAAATCAGGGCAACAACACCATTGAGGAATGGTGGTTAGGTAAAAATACTTGTTTGGGGCTTGATAAAAAAATACTCTTTTCTAGGTATTTTAAAAAAGGACGGGCCGGCCTTTTCCTTCCTAATCGTACTTTTTGGCCCGGCCCCGTTATAAACTGTTGAAAATTATTTAAAGGTACCGTTCTTTCAGCACCCCCATGTGGTGGATGGCGTGGCCGACCAGGATGTATCCCAGGCTGAGCACGCTCACAGGCACGCCGCTCGCCATGCCGCTGCGTTTCAGCTCTTCTTCATGCAGCGATTTGAAGAGGTGCTCTGATGAAAGGCGCACCAGCTGGAACTCTTCCACCATATCCATCCAATCGCGGTGCTCTACCCGCGCTTCCGCGGCAAAGCTGTTCTCGTCGAACGAAGCCAGGGGGGTATTGTCTTTACGGGCAAAACGCAGGGCGCGGTAAGCGAATATCCTTTCTGCATCCGTCATATGCTGCAACACCTGTTTCACCGTCCATTTTCCGGTGGCGTAAGCGAAATTGAGCTTGTGGGCAGGAATGCTTTCCAGGAATTCCAACACTTCCGCCGTATGTTTTTTGAAGGCTTCGAGAATGTCGTGTTCGGGCACTTTGCTCACATAGGTTTCATAGAAAGCGCCATAGTCGCCCTGTGATGGTCTGGCCATAGGTTCAAAAATTTCCCGGAAGTTAGGATAAATCCCGTTTATCAGGCCAATGGCTTATATTTATATCAATTCCACACGTTAAAACATACGCAATATGAAAGCACTTATTTCCGCGGCGCTTTTACTGCTTTCGCAGTACAGCTTCGCGCAGCAAAACCTCAATGGCGCATGGAAGCTGGCGCCGGCAAACGGAGAACCACAGACCGTGAGGATCATCGAAGACAACTATTTCATGCAGACCCACTTCGACGAAAAAGGCAAACAGTTCATCAGCACCCATGGGGGAAAGCTGGAAACCAGCGGCAGCGGCCTGAAGGAAACTATCGAGTTCCATACGGCTGATAAAGAGAAAGTAGGCACGGTGAACGACTGCAGTTATAAGCTGGACAACAACCAGTTGGTGATCACCTGCAACGGCGAGGCCACCACCTGGCAGCGGGTAGACGAAGGGAAGGCTCCCCTTGCAGGCGCCTGGCGCATTACCGCCCGGGAAAACGGCGGCAGCATGGTACCTATGCGGCCCGGCCCGCGTAAAACGCTGAAGATCCTCTCCGGTACACGTTTTCAATGGGCGGCCATTAATACCGAGACCAAAGAATTTTTCGGCACCGGCGGCGGCACGTATACCTTCGAGAACGGGAAATACACCGAGAATATCACGTTCTTTTCCCGCGACAACAGCCGTGTAGGCGCTTCACTTGCCTTCGACGGGAAAGTGGACGGCAAACAATGGCATCACAGCGGCAAAAGCTCCAAGGGCGACCCGATCAGTGAAATATGGAGCAGGATTGAATAATATGCTATATTGCAGCTCAAATTTTACATATCTGTATGAGTTTCAAAAAAATCCTGTTTATCTGCACATTGAGCATGCTCAGCCTGCAAACTGCCTATAGCCAGAAGAAAAAAAGCAAAACGCCGCCTCCGCCCGCCGGTCCCGTTGTGGCGACCACCCTCGATTCCGTGAGTTATGCCATCGGCAACGACATGGGAGAGATGATGAAAAGCCAGGGCATAGATTCCCTGAACCTGAAGCTGTTCATGGCCGCCCTGGAAGACGCATTCAAGGGCAATAAGCCCATTCTTACGGCCGAACAGTGCAGGGGAGTGGTAAGCACCCACATCCAGCAATTAAAGGCTCAGAAATCCGCTAAAAACAAGGCAGCCGGGGAAGCGTTCCTTGCCGCCAATAAGACCAAACCCGGTATTGGCGTGCTGCCCAGCGGCCTCCAGTTCCAGGTCCTGAAAGAAGGCAACGGCCCGAAACCCACGCTGCAGGATAAAGTGAAGGTTCACTACCACGGCATGCTGATAGACGGCACTACGTTCGACAGCAGCATAGATCGCGGCGAACCCATCACCCTGGCCGTAAGCGGCGTAATCGCCGGCTGGACGGAAGCATTACAGATGATGCCCGTAGGCTCAAAATGGAAGCTCTTCATTCCCTCCAACCTCGCCTATGGCGAACGCCAGGCTGGCGCGAAGATCACGCCCAACAGCACGCTGGTGTTTGATGTAGAGCTGCTGGAAATTGTACCGAACACACCTGCCCCGGCTACGCAGCCTGCACAATAAACGTTCTGAAATTACTTTTCACAAAGGGGGCTGCCGACCGGCGGCCCTTTTTGTTTATATGTATCACAAACAAATCAGGAACCCTAACATATTGCATAAGAATATACGTTAATACCGGAGATAATTTTATGGAAAACGCTATATTTAATGCCAGAGTCATTCTTAAACCACTCCAATGGCTAACAAACTAATTGGCGGAGAGGGTACCTATATCGAGAAAGCATTGCAGATAGCACCTATTGGGGCCTTTCTGGCAGACATGGACGGGAATTGTTTTTTTGTCAATGATGAATGGGAAAAGATCTCCGGCCTTACTTTCGATGAATCAATGGGCAAAGGCTGGCAAACGATCGTTGTGGAAGAAGACATCCCGGGTATCGTAGCCTTCCTGCAGCATGCAGCACAACAGTCACCACAGGTACCGCTCACCTGCTCTTACCGTATTATACATCCTTCAGCCGGCCTGCGTTATTGCAAGGTCGATATGCGCTCCGTGAAAGACGCGCCGGGAAAGGATTTTTATCTCGGCTACGTACGGGATATCACCGCGGAAAAACAAGCGGAAAGTAAACAGCTGGAAGAAACCACCCATCTCAAAGCGCTGATCGCTTCGCTGGAAGATATCGTATTCGAGATCAACGCCAACCAGGTATTCCTCAATGTATGGATACAGGATGAAACCAAGCTGTACATGCCTAAAGAAGCCTTTCTGGGCAAAAAAGTGAGCGAGGTGATGGGCCCGCAGGCCGAAATGTTCAGCCAGCTGATCTCAGAAGTAGTAAGCCTCGGCGAAGAACGCGAGACCGTGTACAAACACATGGACCCATCGGTGAACCAATGGTTCAAAGCAAGGGTCAAACCGGTGATCAGGTCTGCCGATCCGGAAAAATACATCCTCATCGTCAGTGTCAAGGATTTTACGCCGCAATGGATAGCTGAACAGGAGCTGCTGGCCGCAAAAAACGCCGCGGAAGAGGCTTCCAGGGCAAAATCGGATTTCCTGTCCATCATGAGCCACGAGATACGCACGCCGCTCAACGGCATCATCGGCATTGCCAACCTGCTCAAGCTGAATTATTCCGAAGAGCAGGAAGAATACATCAGCAACCTGATGTTTTCCGCCGATCACCTGCTGCGGCTTATCAACGACATCCTCGATCTTAATAAGATCGAAAAGGAACAGTTCGACCTCACTTATTCCGTCGTGAACCTGCACGAACTGCACCGCAACATCCACAACCAGTTCAAGTCGCTGGCGGATGCCAAGAAGGTAGCCCTGATCAGCGATATTGATAAAGACATCCCGAAGAAATTACTGGCCGATGTGATACGTGTGAGCCAGATACTGAACAATCTTATCAGCAACGCGATCCATTACACGGAACAGGGAGAAGTGGTCGTATCTGCCCATCTCATCAAAAAACAAACCGAGAAGGTGCATATTCATTTTTCGGTGAGAGATACCGGCATCGGCATCCCCGAGGAATATCACGGCCTCGTGTTCGAAAGCTTCCGGCAGGTGGAACAGCCCATCCCCGGCAAACAGTCCGGCACCGGCCTGGGCCTTACCATCACGCAAAAACTGGTACAGCTCCACAACAGCCAGATATACCTGAGAAGCAAGCCGGGCGTGGGCACGGAGTTTTATTTCGACCTGACCTTCGCCATTCCCACCAAAAAGAACAGTCCGCCCAAGCGCGCGCAGGTATCGGAACTATCCGCTTATCAAAAGAAGTTCAAAGGCCTGAGCCTGCTGTTCGTGGAAGACAATCCCATCAACGTGATGGTAGCCAAAAGGCAGCTGGAATATTTCGGCATACAGCCTGATTGCGCGCTGAATGGCAACGAAGCGACGGAGCTGCTGAGAGACAACAAATACGATATCGCCTTCCTGGACCTGCATATGCCCGGCATGGACGGATTCGCGCTCTCAGAGCTGATCCGCAGTCATTACCCCGAAACGCATATCGTGATCTTCACGGCCGATATCATGCCTGAAGTAAGAAGAAATTTCGCCCGCAAAGGCATTTTCGACATCCTGAACAAACCTTTCCTGCCGCGCGAAATGCTGACCACTTTACTGAAGATCGCGCAGGTGCGGAAGATGGACATTAAATAAAAAAAGGGCTGCTCATGATGAACAGCCCTTTGTTATTTGATGGTATGCATATTATTGGAACACTCTCGGCACGCGCATTTCCAGCAGCATAAAATCCGCCAGCACCATCGCTGTTACGGCTTCCAGCACTACCGGCACACGCAATGCGATGCAAAGATCATGTCGGCCTTTCACTGAGAATGTTTCCACCTGCCCGCTCGCGATATTCAGCGTTTGCTGCTCTTTCGGCGTGCTGGACGTGGGTTTCACCGCTACGCGGAACACCAGCTGGTTGCCATTGGTGATGCCCCCTACCACGCCGCCAGCATGATTGGTGGCCGTTTTGCCGGTAGCGTCCACGATCGGGTCGTTATGCTCCAGCCCTTTCATTTTAGCCGCCGCGAATCCTGCGCCGAATTCGATCCCTTTAATGGCGGGGATTGCAAAGGCAGCATGCGCCAATGCAGACTCCACGGAATCGAAGAACGGTTCGCCCAGGCCGATCGGCAGTCCATCTACCGTGCATTCCACGATACCGCCTACGGAATCTTTCGCTTTGATGGCTTCTTCCAGCCCTTCCTCAGCGTCCGCAAAACCGCCTACTTCTTTGATCACCGCATTGACGCGGATATTTTCTCCCAGTATCTTTTTGGCGATCACGCCGGCAGCCACGAGGTTGAGCGTAAGCCTGCCGCTGAAGTGGCCGCCGCCGCGGTAATCTTCAAACCCGCCGAACTTTTTGGCCGCTACGAAATCCGCATGGCCGGGCCTGGGAAATTCGCGGAGCTTGGCGTAATCGGAGCTGCGGGTATTGTTGTTTTCAAAAAGGATGGTGATAGGCGCGCCGGTGGTACGGTCATTAAAAACGCCGGATTTCAGGAAAGGCAGGTCTTCTTCCTTGCGCGGCGTAGTGCCCCTGGCGCCGCCTTTCCGGCGTTCCAGGTCGGGCAAAAAGTCTTCCTGCTTCAGCGGTATGCCTGCGGGAATGCCGTCGATATTCACACCTACGCTTTCCCCGTGCGATTCGCCGAAAACATTCACCCTGAATATTCTGCCAAAACTGTTCATGTTACTGTTTTTTACACCGTTTGTTCCTGCCGTTGCACGGCCACACCCAGCAATTCCAGGTGATCGTAGAACTCGGGATATGATTTGTTGATGGCTTCTGCATTTTCGATGGTAACGGCCCCGCTGGCGTTGAGCGCCGCCACGGCGCATGCCATGGCAATGCGGTGGTCGTTGTGCGAATGCACGGTAGCGCCCTTGATACCGGTGCCGCCATGCACGTACATGTGATCGCCGTCCAGGTCTATTTTGATGCCCATTTTACCGAATTCCTGCTGAAGGGTGACGCCACGGTCGCTTTCTTTGTGCGCCAGGCGGCTCACGCCCTTAATTTTCGTTGTGCCGTTGCAGTTAGCAGCCAGGGCTACCAGCGGCGGAAACAGGTCGGGGCAGTCCGTAGCATCCAGCTCGAAAGCCTTCAGCCCGTTCTTCTGCACAATGATGGTATACACGCCCGGCAGTATCTCCGCGCCCGCTTTTTCCAGCGCTTCCATGATCACTTTGTCCGACTGTGCGGATTGTGTGTTCAGGTGATGCACTTCCGCTTTACCGGCCACAGCCGCGGCTACCAGCAAAAAGGCCGCGCCGCTCCAATCCCCTTCCACGGTGTATTCCACGGCTTTGTACTGCTGTGGCGCGTCGAAGTGGAACACTTCAAAGTTCTCGTTGCGCACCTTCACGCCAAACAGTTCCATGAGCTGGAGCGTAAGCGCGATATAGGGTTTGCTTTTGAGGTCTTTTACGGTGATGGCCGCTTTGTCTGCCACGCTTCCGAAGGCCATGAGCAGGCCGGTGAGGAATTGGGAAGAAAGGCTGCCGTCTATCGTAATGTTCTTCGCCTGCAAGGGTCCCTTGATCTCCAGGGGCAGCTTGCCGTCCCTGCTTTTGATCTCCACGCCCAGCTGCGGCAGCACTTCTTCGAAAAAGTGCATGGGGCGCGTTACGAGGCTGCCATGACCGTTGATGGTGATGGGCGTTTCAGCCAGCGCGGCAATGGGCGTGAACATGCGGATGCCCAGGCCTGATTCGCCGCAGTTGATCTCGTCGTAAAAAGGTTTTACGCCGTTGCTGGTGATGTGTATCTCCTCATCCACCCGCTTTACCATTGCGCCGAGGTTTTCGGCCACTTCAAGGGCGGCAAGGCAATCGTTGCTAAGCCCCGGGTTGCGGATGATGGTTTTGCCTTTGGCCAGCAGCGCCGCTGCCACCGCCCGCTGCATCGCGCTTTTGGATGGATTGGCGGTAACGGCGCCGTTCACCGGCGCAGGCTGTATGGTTACTTGCATCATAGTTCTTGTAAGATTTGTTTCAATTCATCGAGCAGTATCGGCTGGGTCCTGGCCTGGCCGATCTTTTCAAGCAGCACAAAGTGAATGTGATCTTTCTCCCTTTTTTTGTCCAGTTTGAAGATGGAGAATACCGCCTCCTTGTCCGAGGTCATGGTTACCGGCAGGCGGTAGTCATTGATCAAACGGATCAACCGGTTGGTTTGTTCGGCCGGCAGCAAATTGTATTTTTCGGAGATCTTAGCAGCTGCTACCATCCCGATGGCCACCGCTTGTCCGTGCGCAATACTCTCCAGCTTTTCCACGGCATGCCCAAGGGTATGGCCGAAGTTCAGCCAGCGGCGGACGCCGCTTTCAAACTCGTCTTCCAGTACAAATTTCGTTTTGATCTCCACCGACCGCTGCACTAAAAATTGCAGTGTTTCCACATCCTTGGCCAAAGCCTTTTCCTTATTGGCTTCCAGGTATCCGAACAACTGCTCGTCGTAGATGCAGGCATATTTGATGATCTCCGCAAACCCGTTGCACCATTCGCTATCAGGCATGGTGGCGGGCAGGGAATAATCGAACAGGATGAATGCCGGCTGGTTGATGGTGCCCAGCATGTTCTTGTGCATGCCGTGACTGACGCCGTTTTTCCCGCCGATGGAAGCATCTACCTGCGCCAGCAAAGTGGAAGGCACAAACCCGAAGGGAATGCCGCGCATGTAAATGCTGGCGGCAAAACCAGTCATGTCTGTGAGCATGCCCCCGCCAATGCCTACCAGCATGGTTTTGCGGTCTGCTTCCAGCTCGATCAGCCCGTCGATGATCTGGTCCATCACGTCCATGTTCTTGTTCTCTTCCCCATCCGGGATCACGAGTTTTTTCCATCCCTGCAGCTGTTCTGCATAATGCTGGTCCACATTTTCGTCCACCAGCAGGATGGTACGGCTTTTATCCACGTAGTTGCCAAGGTTGGCAAGACTTTCACCGAGATAATAATCGGTGGCGGTATGTTGAAAACGGTGTGACTGTTTGATCATATGTACTGAAAAAAAGGGCTTAGTCGTTCATCACTTTGTTCTGGCGGTTGATGGATTCCAGGTGCACCGCGTCAAAGTATTTCAGGATGAAATCTTTGGTGAGGCCGAGCTTTTCGCCGGCGCGGATGCCGCGGTCCAGTATCTCGTTCCAGCGGTTGGTCTGCAGGATCGTGATGTTGTTATCTTTTTTATACTGCCCGATCTTTTCCGCGATCTTCATGCGGTTGCCCAGCAGCAGCAGGATCTCGTCGTCGATGCCGTTGATCTGGTTACGCAGTTTTTCCAGCGCGGTATTAAAATCTTTCTGATCGGTGCGTTCGTGCCTCCAGGTGATGTTGTCCAGCATTTCGCCGAATTTCTCGGGCGTGATCTGCTGTTTGGCGTCGCTCCATGCATTGTCCGGATCCACGTGGGTTTCCAGCATGAGGCCGTCGTAGTCCAGGTCGATCGCTTCCTGTGCCACTGCCTGCAGGATGTCGCGGCGGCCGCTGATGTGGCTCGGGTCGCAGATCATCGGCAACTCAGGATGGCGGCGTTTCAGCTCAATGGCCAGGTGCCACATGGGGGCGTTGCGGTATTCGGTGTTGCCGTAGCTGGAAAAGCCGCGGTGGATCAAACCGATCTTTTCAATACCGGCTTTCGCGATACGCTCCACTGCGCCGATCCACAGTTCCAGGTCGGGGTTGATCGGGTTTTTGATCAGCACCGGGATCTTCACGCCTTTCAGCGCATCGGCCACATCCTGCACGGAGAACGGGTTCACGGTGGTGCGCGCACCGATCCAGAGGATGTCTACACCGAAGTGCAGCGCGTCTTCCACTTGCTTGGCGGTTGCTACTTCAACAGTAGTGGGCATACCGGTCAGCTCTTTGGCTTTCTGCAGCCAGGGCAGGCCTTTTGCACCAATGCCTTCGAAAGAGCCGGGGCGGGTACGGGGCTTCCAGATGCCGGCGCGCAGCACATCCACTTTACCGGTTTTAGCCAGCGCAAGCGCAGTGGCCAATGTTTGCTCTTCAGTTTCGGCAGAGCACGGGCCGGAAATGATCAGCGGCTTTTTGTCTGAAGCCGGATCGGCGAATTTTGTTTTTGCTAAGATCTGTTCCATTGTTATCGTGACGTGTTAAGAGTTTACAAATGATTATTATTTCAGGATCTTCCTGATCTTATTGCTTTTCTGGATGAGCTTGTAGAAGGTATCGTAATCTTCCGCCTGCAGCAGCTGTTTCATCTGCTCCAGCTGGTTGATGTGTTCTTCCAGCACGTCCAGCACATTGTTCCTGTTATGTTTGAAGATGGGCACCCACATGTCGGGCGAGCTTTTGGCAAGCCTTACGGTGGATTCAAAACCGCCGCTGGCCAGTTCGAATATGCGGCCCTGCTCTTTTTCCTTCTTCAGCACAGTGAGCGCCAGCGCGAAAGAAGTGATGTGCGAAATGTGGCTTACATAGGCCGTGTGCAGGTCATGCTCTTCGGCGTTCATGTACACGATGCGCATGTTCAGCTTGTCTACCATCGTTTCTACCAGTTCCAGCGCGTCTTCGTCGCTGTTCTTCACATCGCAGAGCACCATGGTCTTCTGCTGGAACAGGTTGCGCACGGCGGCTTCGGGGCCGGAATACTCGGTGCCGGCCATCGGGTGGGCGGCAACGAAACGGCCTCTCTGTGGATGACCGGCAACGAGTTGCAATAATTTTTGTTTGGTAGAGCCTACGTCCATGATCACATGGTGGGGCTTTACCTTATCCAGGATGGAAGTCAGCGTTTGCAGCAGCGCATCTACGGGGATGGCCAGTACGACCAGCTGGCTGCGTTCCAGTGCGTCTTCCAGGGTAGAGCCTTCGTCTATGATCTTCAGTTCCTGCGCCTTCGCAAGGTTTTCCTGGTTGTAATCCACACCGATGATCCAGTTGGCAACGCCTTTTTCCTTCAGGCTGAGGGCCAGGGAGCCGCCTATAAGCCCCACTCCTACTACAGCTGCTATCATATGGCGGCGGTTTGAGGTTGAACAATGTTTTTCCTCACCCGCTCTATCGCTTCGGCAAACACCTGCTCGTCCCTGCAAAGGCTCACGCGGATGTATTGCTGACCGTTGGCGCCAAAGATGCCGCCGGGAGTGATGAACACCTGCGCTTTCTGCAGCACGGCGTCGCTTACGGCATAGCCGTCTGCATATCCCGCGGGAATCTTTGCCCAAACGAACATGCCTACCTGTTGCTGGTCGAACTGTGCGCCCAGCAGGTTCAGCAGCTCGAACACCTTTTTGCGGCGGCCGGCGTAAATGGCATTCAGCTGTGCGTACCATTCGGGGCCAAGCTCCAGGGCAGCCACAGCAGCCATTTGCACGGGCTGAAACATGCCTGAGTCCATATTGCTTTTGAACCGCAGGATGTCGTTCAGGAATTCAGCCTTTCCAACGAGCATGCCTACACGCCATCCGGCCATGTTGCCGCTTTTGCTGAGAGAATTCAGCTCCAGCGCCACTTCCTTCGCGCCCGGCGTAGCCATGAGGCTGGCGGGATTGTCGTTCAGGATGAAGCTGTACGGGTTGTCGTGGCACAGGAGGATATTATGTTTCGTGGCAAAGGCCACCAGTTTTTCGAAAGTTCCTTTTTTAGCTTCCGCACCGGTGGGCATATGCGGGTAGTTCACCCACATGAGCTTCACTTTGGAGAGGTCCTGCTTTTCGAGCGCGTCCAGGTCGGGCTGCCAGTCGTTGGCGGCATCCAGCGCGTAGGTTACGGGCGTGGCGCCGGAGAGCTGCACGGCTGAGCGGTAAGTGGGGTAGCCCGGGTCGGGAATGAGTGCTTCGTCGCCTTCCTGGAGGAAGGTCATGCAGATATGCATGATGCCTTCTTTGGAGCCGATGAGGGGCAGCACTTCCGTATCGGGGTTGAGCGGAACGTTATAATAACGGCCATACCAGCCGGCAATGGCCTGCCTGAGGGCGGGAATGCCTTTGTAGCCCTGGTAGGCGTGGGTGTTAGGTTTTGCGGCATGCTCGTTGAGCGCTGCGGTTACAGAGGGGTGCGGGGGGAGGTCCGGACTGCCTATGCCAAGATTGATCACGTTGGCGCCCGCTTTGTTCATATCGTCGATCTCGCGGAGCTTCCGTGAAAAGTAGTACTCTTCAGTGTGTTGTAATCGTTTGGCTACGGATGGTTGCATTGGTTTATGATTTCAGGTATCAGGTATGCGTATTGCCTTTTTTGTAAATACCCAGCACCGTGAGATGCTCCGTGAGCGGTGTGATCTTTTTCAGCGCCTGCTGGAAATGATCCAGGGATTCAAATTCCATGTCTGCATGGAAGTAATAATGCCACTCTTTCGCCGGGATCGGGAAGCTCTGGATCTTGCTCAGGTTGATGCCTTCCGCCGCTATCCGGGTAAGCACTTTGGCCAGGCTTCCGCTCTCGTTGGAAGTTTGGAAATATACGGAAGATTTGTTTGCATCCGCGGGCGGCTGCACGCCATTTTTTGAGATCGCCAGGAAGCGGGTGTAATTGTTCTTGGCGGTATGGATGTTCCGGCCGATGATGTCCAGCTCGTAGATCTCCGCTGCAAGGTCTCCCGCGATGGCTGCGGTGCTTTTCAGCTTCTTCTGGCGCACGTGTTTTGCGCTCAGCGCCGTGTCTTCCGTTTCCACCAGCTTGATGTGCGGGTATTTGGCCAGGAAGTCCATGCATTGCAGCAAGGCCATGGGGTGGCTGTGCACTTCCTTGACGTCTTCGATGGTTTGGCCCGGCAGTACCATCAGTTGCTGGTTGATCTGGAGGTATACTTCCCCGATCACGTGCAGGCCGGAGTTCTTGAGCAGGCTATAGTTGGGCAGGATGCTTCCGGCGATGGAATTTTCAATGGCCATCATGCCGGCGTCCGCGGCGCCGTCGGCGTTCACTACTTTCCTTACCAGTTCCGGGAACGACGCGCAGGCTTCGATCTCAGTTTGTTTGCCGAAGTATTTCCTTGCGGCGATCTGGTGAAAACACCCTTCAAATCCTTGTATGGCTATACGCATGAGCTGTGAATATGAATAATTGAGTCAATAAAAAAGGGCCCCCTTTCCGCGGGACCCTTCGTTTGTTCGTTTATGATAAACCGTTGTTACAAGAGAGTCCCGCTTTCTTCGTGATAAAAGAAAAAGTAAAAGAAATACAGGCTAAAGCTCTTTTGTGACATATAATTTGTTTACCGGATATCATGTGAATAAGAAAGGCCCCCTTTCCAGGAGGCCCGTTATATTTTTTCAGCATTTTCAGCACAAACGAACCTCCTATTTCTGGTACCAGAAAAAGTAAAAGCCGTAAAAGTAACCGAAAGCGCGTTGTTGCATTGTTGTTTGTTTGATAGAACAAAAGTAAGGCAGGATTCCAATTATTCAAAGAGGAGCATAAAAATATAAAAAACATCAAATAAAATACTCATTATCATAGATATTATTTAAAAACACCAATAAGAAAGTAAAATATCAGCAGCAAAGCGCCTGATTGGGTGCTATAGCAAATATTTTGGGAAAAGAAAAACGGAGAGGAATTTGATAAGAATAAGACGAAAACATTAAATCCAGGAAAGGAAGTACCATTTTATTACTGCAAATGAAGGAACACACCAAAAATTTAAAGGAAAGCTGAGCCCATAGCCCCGAAATGGCACAGCCCTAGTTTCTTTCCTTTAAATTTTTGGTGTGTTCCGCAATAATAAAAAAAGCCTCCTGTTTTTCAACAGGAGGCTTCGGATAGAATATCCTTCTTGCTTGCCTATAATTAGTGTTTAGCAGCAGAGTCAGCAGCAGGAGCAGCTGCAGAGTCTACAGGAGCCAGGGCGGCAGAATCAACAACCGGAGTTGTGTCTACGCTCTGGTTGATAGTGCTGTCGATAGCGGTAGAATCACCTTCAGTTTTAGTACCAGCGTTGTTACAAGCTGCAACAAACAGACCGAGAGCGAGTGCTAAGAAACCAACTTTTTTCATTTTGAATGTTTTTAAGGTTTATTTGAAATGAGATTTATTCTTTATTCCGGGAATCCTTAAAAGGTAACCCGCCATTTGAAAAAAATATTTTTTTCCTACTTTGGGTTACTAAAAGCCGCTAATTGTATTAATAAGTGAATAATCTTTTGCACATAGAAAGGGATCAGGAAT
The DNA here is from genome assembly GCF_039655965.1 of Chitinophaga sp. YIM B06452. NCBI lineage: Bacteria > Pseudomonadati > Bacteroidota > Chitinophagia > Chitinophagales > Chitinophagaceae > Chitinophaga > Chitinophaga sp. YIM B06452. Next base: position 1,069,624 of record NZ_JAWLKY010000002.1, read on the forward strand.
TACTGCACGGACTGGCTGCAAATGACGACAAGTCACTGGAAACCATCTATTTAGAGAATTTCCCGATGATCGCCAAGATGGTCCTGCAGAACAATGGGTCGGAGGACGATGCCAAAGACATCTTCCAGGAAGCAATGATCGTGCTGTACGAAAAGGTCCGCGAGGGGGGATTTGTGTTAAGTTCCCGCCTGAAAACCTTCCTCTACGCCGTTTGCAGGAGATTGTGGCTCAAGAAGTTACAGAGTTCGGCCTTCAACGGCCCCATTCACGAGGAACTGGAAAAGACCACCGCCGCGGAAGAAGCCCTGGAAGCCCACCTGGAGCGGGATCAGCAGTTCCGGCAGATGGAAGAGGCCATGGGAAAGATCGGCGAGCCCTGCAAAACCATCCTGGAAGAGTATTATATCCATCGTAAGAGCATGCAGGAGATCGCGGAGAGTTTCGGGTATACCAACGCCGAAAACGCCAAGAACCAGAAGTACAAATGCCTGATGAGACTGAAGAAATTATTCTTTGCACCATATAAATAGAGCCACGGAGGCTGATGTGATGAACGATATACATTTAATACAGGAAATTGAACGCTACCTCGACGGTGAGATGAGCGCCCCCGAAAAAGAGGCGTTTGAATCCCTCCGCCGCAGGGATTCCGCAATAGACCGGCAGGTTACCGAGCACCAGCAGCTGTTGCAGCAGCTTAGGGCCAACGGCATGCGGAAAGACCTTCTCCGCCGCATGGATGCCATCCATGCCCGGGCCGGGATACCTGCCGCAGCGCCCGCCAAAACACCGGTAGTGCAGATGCGCGGCCGCCGTACCTGGCTGGACCTTGCCGCCGCAGCTTCCATAGCCCTGGTTACTTCCCTTGCCACCATGGCCGTTATGCAGAATTCGGCCAAAAGATCCTACACATCCAAGTATGAAGACGTACGCCGCGTGCTGAACAACATCCAGCGCTCGCAGAACGCCCTCATCCGCGATATCAACAGCAAAAACAATCCTCCCCTCAACCCCGGCACCTATGGCGGCACCTGCTTTGCCATCAGCCGGAACGGCTATATGGTAACCAATTACCACGTCATCGCAGGGGCAGATTCTATTTATATCCAAAACAACAAAGGAGAAGCCTTCAAAGCGGTGAGCATCTTCGAAGATGTTTCCAGCGACCTGGCAGTGCTCCGCGTGGCGGATTCCGGGTTCCGGACCTCGCCGCTCCCGTATTCCCTCAAGCTGCAATCTTCCCGCCTCGGCCAGGAAGTATTCAGCATGGGCTTCCCCAGAGATGAGATCGTTTACGGCATGGGATATATCAGCGCACAGACCGGCTTCAACGGCGATACCCTCGCTTACCAGGTGAGCATCCCCGTAAACCCCGGCAACAGCGGCGCCCCGCTGCTGGATAACAGCGGCGAAGTGGTGGGTATCATCACCGGCAAACAATCTTCTTCAGACGGCATCGCGTTTGCCGTGAAGTCCGGCCACCTGAAACGCCTGCTGGATGAATTACCGAAAGAAAAATTCAGCCGCAAGGACCTGAAACAGAAAAGCCAGCTGAACGGCCTCAACCGTGTAGAACAGGCTAAGAAACTGGAAGAGTTCGTGTATATGGTAAAAGTGTATAACTGATCCGCAGATTAGAAATGAAAAATAAAAAGAAAAGGGCCGGAGTGATCCGGCCCTTTCTTTATTCTATTGCAAGTCGTTCTCTTTCAGTATTACCTTCGGATTCTCGCGCCACTGCTTTGCCCTGACGGATATCCATACGATCAGGTCTTCGTTGGGAATCCTGCGCAGCAGGCCATAAGACGGCGTGTACACCCGCATGAACTGCAGCAGGGTATCGCCGGTGAACCCGGTTACCCGGCTCACAAAACTCTTGGAATACCGGTAGTCTATATACTGCTGCACTTCGTTCTGCTCATACAGCTTTTTGAATTTCCGCAGGTCTTTCTGCTGCCGGGAACCTCGTGTAAAAGGACTGAATGTGATCCCGAAACCGCCGCTGCTGCGTTTGGAAGTATCCACCAGGGTATGGCTTTTTTCTTCGAGGAAAGGCCTGAATTCTTCATAACGCGCTATAGAGTCCAGCTGGTAAGGGTTCCACCGGCCGGATACTTCCACCTGGGGAAGGAAACGTTCCTTCATTTTCAGGCGTGCATTATAAATCTGCGTGCCGGCCACGTTGGTAACCGTTACACTGTCAGACACATAACCGATGAACGAGATCAATACCTGGTCTCCCGGGTTGGCGTTGATGCGGTAATAACCGCCCTGGTCCGAAAACACCCTGGCGCCGGTGTTTTTATTCCGGATCGTTGCGGGGTAAAGTACCAGTTGCCCGTCTGTACTGGTGATCTGGCCACGGAGGGTAACAGGGTTTTGCAATTCCTGCGCCCGGGCCTCGTGCAGCGTGCTTCCCGCAAGCAGGAAGGAAAGCATGGTAACTAATAACAGTCTGTTGATCATGTATTTACTAACAATTGTGCCTTGAGAATAGTTAATACACGAATGTAATATAAATATCAATTCCCGGGAGTGCGCCGTTCTCCCGGGAATTGCCGTTATACTGTTTTTTTACAAGGACCGGATGAGTGATATTACCTCATCCCTGGATTTGCCCAGCTTGATCTGTATCTGCCCGATCAGCCGGTCGTCCTTTCCCTGTTCGTAATACAGGTCCTTATCTGTCAGATCATCAAACATTTGTTTCAGCTTGCTCTTAATCTCCGTCCACCGGTCCTTGATCATCAGGATGTCCATATCATGACATTTTAATTGTGAAAAATGAGGGGTTCATGATATGAATTCCAAAGTTTGTGCCAAACGGCTGTTTTTAATCAAGATCAGCCATGGTAGCTATTTTACACGCACAGCTGTGGTAAACAGCATGCTTTCGCCGGCTTCCAGGGTTACCAGACCCATGCCATTATTAAAGGCATTGGGGGCGCCGGTCAGGTTTTCGATGGCAATGCTGTTGCGGTGAGGCGGCGTGTATACCTGCAGTACGGGGTAAGACTGTTCAGGATAAAACTCGATCTGCACGCCTTTCACAGGGTCTCTCAGGGTGCAGAGCGGCGCCTGGCGGTTGAAGTCCAGCAGGAAGGAATTATCCAGGTTCACGCCGCTGAGGCTTTTGCTTGTGCTGAAGCCATTGAAAGGAAGCACTTTTCCGGTGGGGATCAGCTTTTCGTCGAATTCCACGATCTCTTTGGACCAGAATTGCAGCTCCAGCTGGTCTACCGGGGTGCCGGTGCTGTAATACGGGTGCCAGCCGTCCATCATAGGGATGGGCGCCGAGTGCTGGTTCAGGATGGCGGTGGTTACCTGCAGCGTTTGATCAGGCAGCAGGCGGTATTGCACCTCACAGCTGTACGGGAAGGGATAACCCGCGTCTGTGCCCGGGTAATGATGTTCCAGGGAGATCTCCGCATAGCTGTCCGTCACTTCCTCTTTGGTGATGGCAAATGCCTGGTCGTACAGCAGGCCGTGGATGGGCGATTTCTGCACGGTATATTCTTTGCCTTGCCAGCTGAAATGCGCGTCTTTGATGCGGCAGGCGAAAGGGCTGAGCTTTACGCTTTTGAAACTGCCGGTAACGCCGGCGTTGAGGTCGCCTATGTTCTTATAACTGTCTATCACATTCAGTTTCCCCTCCCCGAGCGGCACAATGAATGCATGAAGGAGCGCGCCATATGCGGGAATGACCTGCACTTCCGCTCCTGCATCGTCTTTCAGGGCAATAATGGAGAAACCGTTCTCCTCCAGGTGTTCTATGCTAAATCCCATGCTGTCAATTTGCGGTAAAATACAAAATGGCATTAAAAAGTTCAACGAAAAAGGCGCCGCTGTTGCGACGCCCTTTTATTGCTATTGATAATTCCTGTTATTGTTAAATGTACTGGTTGATGATGTTCTCCAGCCATTCCTGCCTGCCGCTGGTCTGCTTCGGTTCGCCATTGGCAACGGCGAAAGCGCGGAGGTCTTCCAGCTGCAGCTTGCCTTCTTCAAAGGCTTTACCCTGGCCACTGTCGAAGGAAGCGTAGCGCTCCGTGCGGAATTTGCGGTAGGGAGATTCTCTCAGCACTTTGTCCGCTACGATAGCTGCGCGGGCAAATGCGTCCATACCGCCGATGTGTGCGTGGAAAATATCTTCCAGGTCGGTGGAGTTGCGGCGCGCTTTTGCGTCGAAGTTCACACCGCCACCTGCAAAGCCGCCGGATTCCAGGATCACGAGCATGGTTTCCACCAGCTCGTTAAGGTTCATGGGGAACTGGTCTGTATCCCAGCCGTTCTGGTAATCGCCGCGGTTCGCGTCTATGCTGCCCAGCATGCCAGCGTCTGCCGCCACCTGCAATTCATGCTGGAAGGTATGGCCTGCCAGGGTAGCATGGTTCACTTCGATGTTCAGTTTAAAATCTTTATCTAGGCCGTATTCGCGCAGGAAGCCGATCACGGTTGCACTGTCGTAGTCGTATTGGTGTTTGGTGGGCTCGCAAGGCTTGGGCTCGATGAAGAACGTGCCTTTGAAACCCTGTTTGCGGGCGTAATCGCGCGCCATGGTGAGGAAGCGGGCCAGGTGGTCCAGCTCTCTTTTCATATTGGTGTTCAGCAGGGTCATGTAACCTTCGCGGCCGCCCCAGAACACATAGTTTTCACCGCCCAGCGCGATCGTTGCGTCCAGCGCATTTTTGACCTGTGTGCCGGCATAGGCCAGCACGGCGAAATCAGGATTGGTGGAGGCGCCGTTCATATAACGGGGGTTGCTGAACACGTTTGCAGTGCCCCAGAGCAGTTTCACGCCGCTGGCTTTCTGTTTCTCTTTTGCGTATTCAACGATCTGCTGCAGATGGCTTTCATATTGTGCAAGACTGCTTCTTTCGTCCACCAGGTCGATGTCGTGGAAACAGTAATAAGGAACGCCCAGTTTGGTGATGAACTCAAATGCAGCATCCATTTTGTCTTTCGCCTGCTGTACGGGATCTGTGGCCGTCAGCCAGGGAAATGCTTTCGTACCCGGACCGAAAGGATCACCGCCGGTGCCGCAGAAGGTGTGCCAGTAGGATACTGCGAAACGGAAAAGTTCTTTAAGAGGTTTGCCGTTGATCACTTTGGTTTCGTCGTACCATTTGTAGGCAAATGGATTGTCCGACTGCGGGCCTTCAAAGCTGATCTTTCCCACGGTCGGGAAGTAGGTCTTGTTTCCTGTAACGATATTCATTGTTCAAAGTTTTATAATATAGAAAGTATCTCGTCAAGGCGGTTCTTCCAGGCAGCGTACGATTCGCCATAAGCCTTGCTGAGGGCAGGTTCCGGCTCAATGGACGCCAGGCATTCCATGCCAATAAATGCTTCGGGGAAGCTGTTGTAAACGCCCGCGCCAATGCCGGCGCCTCTCGCAGCGCCCAAAGCGCCGTCCGTATTGTATAATTCGATCGTAACGCCAACTGTATTGGCAAATGCTTCCCTGAACAGCGGGCTGAGGAACATATTGGCTTTGCCTGCTCTTACGCGGCTGATCTGCAGGCCCATCTGCCGCATGATGTCTACGCCGTAGGTGAGCGCAAACACGATCCCCTCCTGCCCTGCGCGCAGCAGGTGCTGCTGGTGATGAACGCCGAATTCCAGGCCTTCCACTCTCGCGCCGGGCTGGCGGTTTGCCAGGATGCGCTCCGCGCCGTTGCCGAAAGGAAATATCTGCAATCCTTCCGATCCTACCGGCGCTTTGGCAGCGAGCTCATTCATACTCTCGTATGAAAGCCCGCCGGTAATGCCGCGCAGCCAGCTGTTGAGAATGCCGGTACCGTTGAGGCACATCAGCACACCGTTGCGTATATCCGTTTCCGTTTGATTCACGTGCATAAAAGTGTTCACCCTGCTTTCTGCATCGTAGGCCGCAGTGTCGTGAACGGCGTATACCACTCCTGATGTGCCCGCCGTGGTAGCGGCTTCGCCGGGTTGCAGCACGTTCAGCGAAAACGCGTTGTTGGGCTGGTCGCCGGAGCGGTAGGTAACGGGAATGCCTGCACGTAAACCAAGCAGTTCCGCCGCCTTTTCCGTTACGCGCCCCTGTTCGCCGAAAGTGGGCACTATGGGCGACAGCAGGCTGCGGTCTATACCATAATGATCGAGTAAACGTTTTGAAACCTGCTGCTCCGCGAAGTCCCAGAAAATACCTTCAGACAGGCCCGAGAGCGTGGTAGCAGGCTGACCGGTTAGCCGCATGCCGATGAAATCGCCCGGCAGCATGATATGCCTGATGCGGGCGTAGATCCCGGGCTGGTTCAGCTGCACCCATTTCAGTTTGGACGCGGTGAAATTACCGGGAGAATTCAGCAGGTGGGGAAGGGTATAATCGTTGCCCAGTTCCTGCGCGGCTTTGTCGCCGATGGCCACAGCCCGGCTGTCGCACCAGATGATGGACGGCCGCAGTACCTGCTGATTTTCATCCACGCATACAAGACCGTGCATCTGGTAAGCAATGCCAATACCTTTTACCGCGGCAGGATCGAAATCGTATTGCCGGCGAAGCCCGTGGGTAGCTTTGATCACTTCCTGCCACCACATTTCGGGGTCCTGCTCAGCCCAGCCGGAGCGGGGCACATTCATGACCAGCTCCCCGGCAGACCCTGTGGATGCCGCCAGGCACCGGCCTGTTTCAGCATCCAGCAGGGCAGCCTTGATGGAAGAAGATCCTATATCATAACCTATCAGGAACATAATACTATCGTATACGTAGAACTAAAAAATGTTGTTTCGTTTTACCAGAACACCGTGTATAAGGCCGCCAGTATCCCACAGATCAGGATGGCGCCGATGGTAAATGCGGTATCAAGCCTGAACATGGAAGCGTCGATCCTGAGCGCTTTCGGATTGTCTTTGCTGCGCGGGTCTGCCAGGCTAATCACAGCCATCACCGCCACGATGATCAGGAACACCCAGCCCATCCTGTTGATGAAAGGCAATGTGGTGAACTGGAATTTAAGCCATACAGACAAAGGAATCGCCAGCGCAGCGCCTGCCAGTGCGGCATTGGCGGTAGTGCGCTTCCAGAAGAAGCCAAGGATGAATATCGCGAATACGCCGGGAGAAATGAAGCCGGTGTATTCCTGGATGAACTGGAAGCCCTGGTCCAGGCTCTTCAGCGCGGGCGCCACGATCGCTGCAATGATGCAGGAAACGATGATCACGATGCGGCCCACTTTCACCTGGTCCTGTTCGGTAGCATCTTTCTTGAAGAAATGTTTGTAAATATCCAGTGTAAAGATCGTTGCAATACTGTTGGCCTTACCTGCCAGCGAAGCCACAATGGCGGCGGTGAGCGCTGCGAACGACAGGCCTTTGAGGCCGGCGGGCAGCAGGTTCAGCAGGATGGGATAAGCCTGGTCGGGCTTCACTTTTTTCACACCGTCTACCATGCCCTGCATTTCTTCCTGGAACATGCCGTTTCTCCACAGCACGTAAGTTGCGATGCCGGGAAGCACAACGATGATGGGCATGAGGAGCTTGAGGAAACCGGCGAACAGCAGGCCCCTGCGCGCTGTCCGCAGATCGGCGCCCAGTGCGCGTTGCGTGATGTATTGGTTGCAGCCCCAGTAGTTCAGGTTCACGATCCACATGCCGCCGATCAGCACGGCCAGGCCGGGCAGCTCCATGTAGTTCTCATTGCTTTTATCGAATATCATGTGGAAATGCTCCGGTGCTTTCTGCCGCAGCAGGCCCAGGCCTTCCATCATGCCGTTAATGGAATAGGAATCGCCGCCGGTACCCACGTTTTGCGAAACGAGGTTCAGCGCGAGGTAAGTTGTGGCCAGGCCGCCCAGTATCAGGAAGAATACCTGTATCACGTCTGTGAACCCGATCACCTTCATGCCGCCAAGCGTAATGATCACTGCAAATATCGCCAGGCCGATCATACACGCCGTAAAGCTGAAACCGGAGATGGTGGACACCGCGAGCGCGCCAAGGTACAGGATAGACGTGAGGTTTACGAACACGTACAGCAGCAGCCAGAACACGGCCATTACCGTACTTACCCTCGAATCGTACCGTTGCAGCAGGAATTGCGGCATGGTGTAGATCTTGTTCTTCAGGTAAATAGGCAGGAAGAAAATGGCCACTACCAGCAGGGTGGCAGCCGCCATCCATTCATAGGTGCTGATGGCAAGGCCCATTTTAAAACCGGAACCGCTCATGCCGATGAACTGTTCCGCAGAAATGTTAGAAGCGATCAGCGAGGCGCCGATAGCCCACCAGGTAAGGGATCCTTCAGCCAGGAAGAAATCTTTCGTATCGGCGGAGGCTTTCTTTTTGCGGTTATAGATATAATAACCGTAGCCTGCCACGATCACGAAGTAAATGGCAAAAACAAAGTAATCCAGATTCAGAAGCTTATGTTCCATTTTGTATCAGAATAACGTGAAAATTCAATAGCGTGTCAAGATAGCAAACTATTTTTAATTGTTAAATCTACATTTAAAAATATTGGATAAAAAAATCCGGCCCGGGAACAGTCTGTCCCGGGCCGGCTCAATCCATTCACAATCAATTATATGGCTTTAGCTTTCGTGATCCTGAACGCGAACGCATGCTCGCAGGGCGTCTCTTTCACGCTCAGCCTCGGCACGGTCACCTCGATGCCGCCGTTCACCTTTTTAAAGGGCAGGTCCCGCTTCAGGCCCAATAGCTGCACTTTCGTGCCGGCCGCGGGCTGTATGCTCCTGATCAGCAGCTTTCCTTCGGGAAGGATGGGCGCAATGGCATATACAGTATCTTCCTTTGCGGTAAAGAAAAGCTCTTTGCGGGCGTAACCGGGGTCCGGGTCTACGGTCTGCTTGAGCATCACTTCGCCGCTGACGTAGCCGCTATGCGGCGGTTTCCAGTCCTGCCGGCCTGCGGACCATTGCACATGCGTTTTCCAGGCACGGGTGTTGTAAATGGCCTCGCCGTTCACCTCCAGCCATTTGCCGATCTGCAGCAGGCGCTCCTGCATAATGGGCGGTATCTTCCCCTGCGCATCAGGCCCGATATCCAGCAGCAGGTTGCCGCCGCTGCTTACGATGTCCAGCAGCAGGTAGATGAGCGATTGGGCGCTGTTGTAGTCTTCTATATCCTCGTTGCGGTTATAGCCGAATGAAAAGCCCATGCCGCGGCATTCTTCCCAGGGGCGGGCGAATTTGGCGCCTACTTCGTATTCCGTGGTGTAATAACCGCCGTGTTTCTGGCGCATACCTTTGCCCCAGCGGTCGTTCACCGCTATTTTATCTTTTACGGGCGATTCATTGTAAAGCCAGGCAAGGAACTCACGACTTTGCCACAGCGTATCCGACTGCTCCCATTCACCGTCGGGCCAGATGATGTCCGGCTCGTAGCGGTTCACGAGGTCTTTCAGCTGCGGGATCATATGTTCATTCACATATTCCTTGTATTGTTTGTTTTTGTACAGCGGGTTATACCATTCATAAAGCGAATAATAGAAACCCATCTTCACCGGCGTTTTGCGCACGGCGGCGGTAAGATCTCCCAGCAGGTCGCGCTTTGCGCCTGCATCCATCGCGTTCCAGGGGGTATTGAATGCTTTGGTGGCTTCTTTGCTGGGCCAGAGCGCAAACCCGTCGTGGTGTTTGGAGGTGAGCACGATGTATTTCGCGCCGGATCTTTCAAGGAGCTTCGCCCATGCATCAGGATCAAAATCTTCGGCTTTGAACATATCCGCGAACTTGTAGTACGAAAAATCAGCTCCGTATACTTTGGCGTGATGATCGTATACAGCGGTGGGCTTGGGATTGTTGTTGCCGCCTACCCGTTTGGATTGCAGCCAGTACTGGTACCATTCGGCATATACGCCTTTAGGCGCCCATGCAGGAACGGAATACACACCCCAGTGAATAAAGATCCCGAACTTGGCATTCTCGAACCATGCGGGAACCGGCCTGCTGTCCAGCGATTCCCAGGTGGGTTTGTACTGCTGCGCCGCAGCGGTAAATGGCAATAGCAGCCATAACAAACATTTCAGTGGCTTCATATGTTAAACGTGGTTTTATAACAATTGCTCAACGGGCACAATGATCTCTTTCCCTCTTTCAACGGTCAGCGGCAACAGGTGCTGGCGGTATTTCAGCACAAGGTTGCGGCCGGTGGTGGAGCGTACTTTCACGCCGGCAAGCGTACCGTTTTCCCAGGTAATATCCAGCACAAAACCGCCGCGGGCGCAAAGGCCCGTCACTTTACCGGAACTCCATTGCGCAGGCACGGCAGGCAGCAGCTCAACGTAATCGCCATGGCTCTGCAGCAATGCTTCAGCGATACCCGCAGTGCCGCCAAAGTTGCCATCGATCTGGAAAGGAGGATGGTTGTCAAAAAGATTAGGCAAGGTGGATTTTGCGAAAAGCGCCTGCAGGTGACTTCTCACGCTGTCTGCCTGTTTCAGCCGCGCGTAGAAATTGATGATCCATGCACGGCTCCAGCCGGTATGGCCGCCGCCTTTGGCAAGACGGCCGGTGAGCGTGCGCAATGCGCCTTCGTAGAGCGCCGGCGTTTGCTCCGTGATCTGCGTGCCGGGGTGCAGGCCGAATAAGTGAGAGATGTGCCGGTGGCCGGGCTCCACTTCCTGGTATTCCTGCATCCATTCCAGTATGCGGCCGTCCTTGCCGGTCTTGGTGGGGGGCAGCTGCGCGACGATGCCTTCCCAGCGCACGATATCAGCGGAATCCGTTTTGAGCGCTTTAGCGGCTGCAATACATTTGCCGAGGAATTCACGCAGTATCTGGCTGTCCATCGCAGGACCATAAGTTAAACCTGTGGGTTTGCCGGTAACCGGGTGCACGAACTGGTTTTCAGGAGAGCTGCCGGGCGAGGTCACCAGGTATCCTTCCGGGCTCTTCACCAGGTAATCTTCCACGAACTGCGCGTGCTCCTTCATTACGGGGTATGCCTTGTTCTTCAGGAAAGCATAATCGTGCGTAAATGCAAAATGTTCCCAGAAGTGAAGGCACATCCAGCTGGCGGCCATGGGGAAAGTGCCCCATGCCACACCGTTCTGCACGCCGGTTTTCCCGAACGCATCGGTGGCGTGATGCACTACCCAGCCGCGCGCGTTGTACATCTTCTTCGCGGTAATGCGCCCCTGCGGCCGGAGGTAATCTATGAAGTCGAATAAAGGGGTTGTGGTGAAGGAAAGATTCGTCACTTCCGCCGGCCAGTAGTTCATCTGGAGATTGATATTGGTGTGGAAGTCCGCATTCCAGGGCGCGTCGATATGCTGGTTCCAGATACCCTGCAGGTTGGCGGGTAAAACGCCCGGCGCGCGTGAGCTGGATACCAGCAGGTACCTGCCGTACTGGAAGAAAAGACTGACCAGGTGCGGGTCTTCAATGCCTTCCCTGGTTCTTTTCAAACGTTCGTCTGTCGGTATATCATCCGCATGTTCGCCGTTGATGCGGAGGCTGACTCTTTCCATGATTGGCCTCAAATCCTGGATGTGGCGGGCGGAGATAGATGCATAACTTTTTACAGCAGCGGCCTGCAGCAGCTTTTTACATTTGTTGAGCGCGGAAACTGCATTCTCGAAATCCTGTCTGGTATGATTGTAATTCGTTGCGCCCTGGATGTAGAGCGTTACAGCGTTCGCGTTCTTCACCTGTATTTCCTGGCCGGCTGTGGTTTTGCTGCCGCCGCTATTGACTACCTGCAATATCCCGGCGAACTTCATATGCAGGCCTTCGGGGCCGCGGTCTTCCCTGCCGTTCCTGTCGTTGATCTGGCCGCTGAGCACCAGTTGATTGCCCGCAGCCGTCACTTTGCAATCGGTGAAGCGGGAAGCGGTGTCCCTGGTATCAGGCCTGTCTATGCTGAACACAGCGTTGATGGAACCAGGTTTCGATGCGCTGATATGCACCGCGATCACGTTGTCCGGCGCGGAAGCGAGCACTTCCTGTTTGTATTCCACGCCGTTCACTTTGAAGGTGGTGGCAGCGATGCCGGTTTCCAGGTTCAGGCTGCGTTTATAATCGTCGTATGCGGTGAAACCGTAATCTATATAAACATTCATCAACGTCTGGTGGGAGCGGAAAGCCCGGGCGGTCTTGCTTGAATTTTCCGCATCCACCGCTAGGAAGTTGGCCTGCGCGATCACGAGCGCTTCCTGGTTCTTGCCTTCAAAAAGGAGCTGGCGGATGGTATCCAGCACTTTATACGCATTGGGATTGGCATCATTGAACTTGACGCCCGCCCAGACACTTTCTTCGTTCACCTGGAGTATTTCCTTTTGGGGGCGGCCATACACCATGGCGCCCATCCGGCCGTTGCCTACGGGGAGGGCCTCTTCCCACCTGCCGGCAGGCTGCCTGTACCACAGTTGCATAGATTGCTGTGCCATGGCGGCATTGGAGAGGAGTAACAGGAGTAGGAGGAACTGTTTCATAACTGTAAACGATATAGGATAATAAATATAATAACCGGGGAGCTGGCTTACAAGAAGCCCGTTAATTAAATACCACTATTTGCTATTATAAGCTAGTCCTGCATCATGGCAGCGAGCGTTCTGCCCACTTCGGAGCCTATGGCTACGCCCATGCCGCCCATGCGTACTGCCAGCCAGATGCGCGCCGAATGCGCCTGCACAATGGGCTGTTTGGTTTTGCCGAAGGCCATAATGCCCGCCCAACGGTCTTCTATGGTAAACTTGTGATGGGGAAGGATGATGGTGCTGAGTTTCGTCTCAAGATCGTCCTGTATGCGCCTGTTCAGTTCAAATGCTGTGGTGGTTTCACCTGCAAAGTCAAGATTGCGGCCGCCGCCGAAGAGTACGCGGCCATTCAGCTCACGGAAATAATAATATCCCTGGTCGAAATGATAAATGCCTTTAAAAGGCAGGTTTTTAACGGGCGCGGTAATCAGCACCTGGCCGCGGCCCGGCGTTACATCCAGTTCCGGGAGCAGGCCTTTTGCAAATGCGTTGGTGCAGATGGCGATGCGTGCGGTGAAGAAGGTCAGTTCATCGTTCACCGTTACTTCCACGCCGTTTGCCGTCTCTTCGAAGTGTGTAACGTTGCAGCCTGTTTTTATTTCGATGCCGCGTTCGATGGCTACGTCTATCAGCGTGCGCATCATTTTGCCGGTATGCAGCTCGCCTTCGTAATTATTCTGCACGAGGTGTTTGGTAACGATCCCTTTTGCGGCGATCTGGTGGTCTGCCATTGAAAAGGCCGGGCCGGGCAGGATATCGAACAGCAACTCATTGATTCTCTCAAGCTGTTCGAGGGCCGGGGCTTCCGCTTCGCTGATGAGTTCGAAACTGCCATTTTCGCGGTATTCCATGCGGTCGTCGCCAATGCGGCTGCGGAGGAGCTGGAGGCCTTTCCTGCGCATTTGCACGAGGGCCACTACGTCTTTGGCGGGCATATGCTGCAGATCGTCCAGTATTTCCGTGAGGCTGCCGATGCAGGCGAAGCCTGCATTGCGGGTGGAGGCGCCGGTGGGGAGGAGGCCTTTTTCGAGTACGAGGATGCGCTGCCTGGGAAAACGTTCTTTAAGGCTGATAGCTGTGGAAAGCCCGACGATGCCGCTCCCGAGGAGGATGCAGTCGTAATGGAGCAGGCTTTGTTTTTCCCAGTAGCTGAGCATGATGCGAATGTATTGAAAATCCGGGATATTTTTGGATCGAAAAAGTGTAAAGCGTAACTTTACGCTTTACACTTTTTCTTTTCGAAATATTCTCTTCGAAATAGTGAAAAATGTTACCGAATAATGGGGAAATTTCCAGCTTGTTGCACGGAAAAATTTCCCTTCGAAATACTGAGAAATGCTATCGAAAAGCGGAGATATTCTCAGGGTTTTTATCCCCCCTTTTTACATCGTTTTTGGCTCTTTATAAGAGTAAAATAAAAGCGATGATAAAAAGTTTTAAAAGCAAAGCATTGAAGTTATTCTGGGAGGATGGTGATCCCAGTAAATTGCCTGCAGAGCGTATCAAGAGAATTAAAAGAATGTTGCAAAGCATAGAACATGCACGGGTCATTCCTGATGATCTTAAAAGGGAGATAAGCTTTGAAATACATGCATTAAAAGGTTCTCTTAAAGGCTATTGGAGCCTGGTTGTTAATGGAAACTATAGAATAATTTTTGCATTTGTCGACGGACATGCATACGATCTGGATTATTTAGATTATCACTAATTAAAAACGAAAACATGGAGCGCAAAATGAAATTTGAACATCCAGGTATCATCTTTAAAGAAGATGTACTGGATTACCTGGGACTTAGCATCACTGATGCAGCAGAGATGTTGCAGGTTACACGTACTGCACTCTCCAACGTAGCCAACGGGAAAGCGGATATTTCTGTTGATATGAGCATACGCATGTCCATTGTATTCGGCGGTACTGCTGAGTGGTGGCAACGCATGCAGACAGGCTACAATCTCCAGGAAGCAGTCCCCCGCATCGCCAAGCTCAAGCTCAAACGCTACAAACCGAAATTAAAAAAGTCCCTGCCCGTCAAAGAAAAAACGAGCAGGGACCGTAAAGTAAAAGTTGCACAAGCCTAGTTCACCAGCGGCTTCAACCCGCGAACACCCATATCCACCACCGCCTCTCCTTCCAGCGGGTCATATTTGCCATTGCTGTTCAGGTCTTTCCATTCAAAGCTTTTATTGACAGACAACGAAACAGTGATCACAATATCCTCCTTCTCCTGCCCCGTGATCTGTAAAGCACTGTTGAAGGGCCCCGTCACCACGCAGGAACCCGCCGGTATCGGCGAAGTGACCGCGATCGGGTTAGGCACCGTAGTAGCGCCCGCCGGCGCCTGGCCGCTTACCACGCTGTATTTCGTTTCCAGCGCCCAATATCCCTGCTTCCGGTTCGCATTCACCGTGAGCGTACTGTCTTTGATCTTATAACTGCCGATATAGCTGTTAAACCCGATGAAAGAGGCCACAGACCCCGTCCACTCCTGGCCCAGGGCGTTGAACCGGATATCGTAGTTCTGGTAAGCCAGCGATACACGCAGGTATTCATATTTCCCGGCCGGCACATCCTTCAGCGGCACTTCGTAAAATACTTCCCCGTCCGCCGCCAGCTTCGCACTGGCAAAGTCTATCGCCATCTCCCCGCCTTTATTGGTCTCCTGGTGCCTGTACAGCACTGCTCCCTTGCCCAGGGCCGTAAACGCATTCGGCGCCAGCTCCAGGTAATGAGAGCTCATAGCCCTGAAAACCGGGCTCTGCGCGGCATTCCCGGCAGGCACCGATACCGGCTGGCCCAGGTTGCCCAGGCGCTCCTGGTTCGGATCGAACTTGTACTTGAAAACGAGTTTGGGGCCGTCCGCGCCGGCAGATTGCTCCTTTTTGGAACAGGCGGAACAGAGTGCAAGCGCCGCTAAGCACCCCGACAGCAGCAGGTTTTTCGACATAGACCGGATTTTGGATATTAATAACGCCGGCAACTTACAAAATATTGGGATACAAAAGAGAAAAGCCCCGTCCAAACCGGGCGGAGCTTTCGCACTTATATAGTTCATTTGGCATTACACCAGGTAGCCGAAAAGATTATCGTCTTTATTCAGCTCGGTGTAATGGACGTTGTATTTCGTCATATTGGTCAGCAGCACATCATAATCTTCCCTGTTCTTCAACTCAATTCCCACCAGTGCAGGACCGGTTTCTTTGTTATGTTTCTGGATGAATTCAAAGCGGGTGATATCGTCGTTAGGCCCCAGCACATGGTTCACAAATTCCTTCAAAGCGCCCGGCCGCTGGGCAAAGCGCACGATGAAGTAATGTTTCAGCCCTTCGTACAGCAGCGACCGCTCTTTGATCTCCTGCATGCGGTCTATGTCGTTGTTGCTGCCGCTCACTACGCATACCACCTTCTTCCCTTTGATCTCGTCAGCGAAATCTTCCAGGGCAGCGATAGACAGTGCGCCGGCGGGTTCCACCACGATCGCATCTTCGTTGTACAACTTCAGGATCGTGGAGCAAACGCGCCCTTCCGGCACCAGGCTCATCTTATCAAGCACGTCTTTGCAGATGCGGAAGGTCAGCTCCCCTACTCTTTTCACTGCCGCGCCGTCAACAAACCTGTCTATTTCAGGAAGGGTCACAGGGCTGCCGTTTTCCAGCGCTTTCAGCATGGAGGGCGCTCCTTCCGGCTCAAGGCCGATGATCTTCGTTTTGGGGCTGTATGTGCGGAAATAAGCTCCAGTTCCGGAAGCCAGCCCGCCGCCCCCGACGGGCACGAAGAGGAAATCCACTTCCGGCTGTTCTTCGAGTATCTCTAATCCCACGGTACCCTGCCCTTCGATGATCTTCAGATCGTCGAACGGCGGGATGAAGGTCATGCGCTGCTCACGGGTAAAGGCCTGCGCTTCGGCGGAGCAATCGTCGAACGTATCGCCGACGAGCCGTATCCCGATGTTGTCGCCGCCGAACATTTTGACTTGATTAACTTTTTGTTTGGGTGTAATGATGGGCATGAACACCACGCCTTTCACTTTCAGCAGGCGGCAGCTGTAGGCAAAGCCCTGCGCATGGTTGCCCGCGCTGGCGCAGGTAACGCCGTTGGCCAGCTGACGGGGCGTAAGGCTGCTCATGAGATTGTAGGCGCCGCGCAGTTTGTAGGAACGTACCACCTGCATGTCCTCTCTTTTGAGATATACATCGCACTGGTATCTGCGGGAAAGGTTGGCGCTGTAGGTTAAAGGGGTGCGTATCACTACGGACCGCAGCCTTTCGGCTGCTTCTTTTATCTGGTTGGTATCGATGGTTGGAAGAACTTCAGACATTTTGAATGGAATTAAAAAATAAAAAAGAAAAGTACCGGGACATGTATCGGCTTCAAATCGAACACACTCCTCCGCAACCGTTGCCAATATCCATCCTGGTACTTTTCATATTTTATTTTTTATAGCTTATTATTTGCCGGGGCGGAGCTTTCTTACTGCCGCGCCTGCCTGCCACATTTCGCTGTTGCGCAGCTCTTCCAGCTCAGCGTTCAGCTTGGGGCGGTAGTCTGCCTGACCGTTCAGGTCGATGGAGCGCTGTGCTTCTTTGCCGGTAGCAACGGAAGCGTACAGCTCGTCGAAAACGGGCTGGGTAGCGTCTTTGAATTTCTTCCACCAGTCCAGCGCACCGCGTTGGGCAGTGGTGGAGCAGTTGGCGTACATCCAGTCCATACCGTTCTCTGCTACCAGCGGCATCAGGGATTGGGTCAGTTCTTCAACGGTTTCGTTGAATGCTTCTGAGGGAGAGTGGCCGTTATTGCGCAGCGTTTGGTACTGTGCAGCAAAAATGCCCTGGATAGCGCCCATCAGGGTACCGCGTTCGCCGGTGAGGTCGGAGTATACTTCTTTTTTGAAATCAGTTTCGAACAGGTAGCCGGAACCCACGCCGATACCCAGTGCGATCACACGCTCACGTGCTTTGCCGGTAGCGTCCTGGAAGATGGCGAAGCTGGAGTTCAGCCCCTGGCCGGCCAGGAACAGCCTGCGGAGAGAGGTACCGGAGCCTTTGGGAGCCACCAGGATCACGTCTACATCTGCAGGAGGAATGATATTGGTCTTTTCTTTGAAAGTGATGCCGAAACCATGTGAGAAATACAGGGCTTTACCTTTGGTGAGGAAAGGTTTCAGTGTAGGCCACAGCTGGATCTGGCCGGCGTCAGACAGCAGGTACTGAATGATGGTGCCTTTCTGGGCAGCTTCTTCGATCTCGAACAGCGTCTGGCCGGGAACCCAACCGTCTGCCACGGCTTTATCCCAGGTTTTGGAATCTTTACGCTGACCGATGATCACGTTGAAACCGTTGTCTTTCAGGTTCAGCGCCTGGCCGGGGCCCTGCACGCCGTAACCGATGATCGCGATGGTTTCATTTTTCAGTACTTCCCTTGCCTTTTCCATGGGGAATTCTTCTCTGGTTACTACGTCTTCCAGTACTCCGCCAAAATTGATCGTTGCCATGTTTTAATAGTGTTTTTTAAAAAGTTTTAAGTTCTAGGTTATTGCATTCTTCTGCCGCATCAGTCTTTCAGGCTGTCTGCCTCAATGAGGGACAGGTCTTTGAGATGTTCGTGGAAACGGCGGCTCCATTTCACGATCGCTACGCGGCCGCTTTTGGAATATTCTATGAGGCCGTATGGTTCCAGTTTCTGGAGCATGGCAATCAGCTCCTGCTGGTGGCCTGTTTTTTCGATTACAAAGTAATCAGGCGTAATGGTGAGGATGCGCGCGTTGTTGTCCCGGATGATCTTCTCAATGTCGCCATTGTGAAGACTTTTGGTGGATATTTTATACAACGCCAGCTCCTGGTACACCACTTCATCTTCGTCGTGCACAAATGCACGGTGCACTTCGATGAGTTTTTCGATCTGGCCTACTACTTTTTCCAGCCTGTCGCGCGTAGACATCACGGTGATGATGAATTTGTACACACCGGTTATTTCTGTTTCGGCGGTGGTAAGACTGGTGATATTGATGCCACGGCGCGTGAAGATTACAGAGATGCGGTTGGTGATCCCTACCCTGTCTTCAGTGTATACCGTAACTGTATATTCCTTTTGCATGTTGTGTCTGATTAATGGTGATGAACTGCTACTCGAGGCGGATGGATGAGATCGGCGCGCCGGCCGGTACCATCGGGAATACGTTGTCTTCCTGTTCCACCACTACTTCCAGCAGGTAAGCGCCTTTGGTGTCCAGCATTTCTTTGACTGCGCCTTCCAGGTCCGCGCGTTCGGTCACCTTGCGGCCCGGCACGTAAAATCCTTTTGCGATCTGCACGAAATCGGGATTGATCATCACGGTGGAGGAATAACGTTTGTCGAAGAACAGTTGCTGCCACTGGCGTACCATGCCGAGGAAATTATTGTTCAGTATCACGATCTTCACGCCTATTTCAGACTGGTAAATGGTGCCGAGCTCCTGGAGCGTCATCTGGAAGCAGCCGTCGCCGATAATGGCTACCACTTCCCGCTCCGGCGCGCCCACTTTGGCGCCCATGGCCGCAGGCAGCGCGAAGCCCATGGTGCCCATGCCGCCGCTGGTGATATTGGTGTTCGGATCTTCGAAGCGGTAATAACGCGAAGCGATCATCTGGTGCTGGCCTACATCCGTTACGAGTATGGCCTTTCCTTTGGTCTGCTCTGAAATGATGCGGATCACTTCCGCCATTTTGATCTGGCCCTCGGTGGGGTGCAGCTCACGGTGGCGTACTTTTTCATCTTCTTTTTTATCGGCGTCCTTGAACAGCTGCAGCCATTCAGGGTGTTTCGCTTCTTTGAGGAGCGGCAGCAATGCAGCCAGCGCTTCTTTTGCGTCTGCATGTACGGCTACATCGGCAGGGATGATCTTGTTGATCTCCGCTTTATCGATCTCGATGTGGATCACTTTCGCCTGGCGGGCAAATTCGTTCACATCGCCGGTAATGCGGTCGTCGAAGCGCATGCCCACGGCGATGAGCACATCGCATTCGTTGGTGTTGATGTTCGGCCCGTAATTGCCGTGCATGCCGGTGTAACCCACATAACAGGGATGGTTTACGGGAACCGCTGAAAGACCCAGCAGCGTGGAGGCGATCGCGATGTCGGCCTTTTCGGCTACGGCGAGCAGTTCTTTTTCAGCGCCGGAGATCAGTACGCCATGGCCGCAGAGGATGTATGGGCGTTTCGCACTGTTGATCAGTTCTGCGGCGGCTTTCACCTGCTCCATGTTCAGCACGGGGTGCGGGTGGTAGCTGCGGATGCTTTCGCAGGCTTTGTACTGGAAGTCCAGCTTGCCAAACTGCGCGTTCTTGGTGATATCTACCAGCACGGCGCCGGGGCGGCCGCTGCGGGCAATGTAGAATGCTTTGGCAATGGCGCCGGGTATATCTTCAGGCCTGGTGACCTGTATGTTCCATTTGGTGATGGGAGTGGTGATGCCGATCACGTCTGTTTCCTGGAAGGCGTCTGTACCCAGCAATGCAGCGGCCACCTGGCCGGTGATGCATACCATGGGGGTAGAGTCCATCTGTGCGTCTGCAAGGCCGGTCACCAGGTTGGTGGCGCCGGGGCCTGAGGTGGCGAACACCACGCCTACCCTGCCGTTGGCGCGGGCATAACCTTGTGCTGCGTGTGTAGCGCCTTGTTCGTGGCGCACCAGGATATGATGAACCTGGTCCTGGAAATCGTAGAGTGCATCGTAAATAGGCATGATAGCCCCACCGGGGTAACCAAAAATGGTGTCCACGCCTTCCGCAATCAGTGACCGGATCACTGCTTCCGCGCCGGTGATGATCTCGGGGGTAGCGGCGGCCCGCTTGTCAGACTCATCAGTCTTCATCGGTAACACATCCTTCTGTTGCATTTTTAACTTGTTTTGCGTATTTGAATAATATCCCGTTCGTTGCTTTCAGAGCCGGTCTTTTCCATGCTGCTTTTCTTTGTGCCAGCTCTTCAGGCGTCAGGTTAACCTTGATGATATTGTTAACGGCATCCAGTTCTATCACATCATCATCTTTCACCAGTGCAATGGTACCGCCTTCGTAAGCCTCCGGTACGATATGCCCTACCACGAAGCCGTGGGTGCCGCCGGAGAAACGCCCGTCTGTGATCAGGGCTACGCTTTTACCCAGGCCAACGCCCATAATGGCGGAAGTGGGTTTCAGCATCTCAGGCATGCCGGGGCCGCCTTTGGGGCCTACGTAGCGAATGACGACGACGTCTCCCGCCTTCACCTTGCCGGATTGTATGCCTGCGATCAGTTCAAATTCACCGTCGAAAACACGGGCAGGACCAACGAACTTTTCGCCTTCCTTACCGGTGATCTTCGCCACGGAGCCCTGCTCTGCAAGGTTTCCGTACAGTATCTGGATGTGGCCGGTGGTTTTGAGCGGCTTTTCCAGCGGGTATATAATGTCTTGTTTTGTAAAGTCGATGTCGGGCACGGATTCCAGGTTTTCCGCCAGGGTCTTGCCTGTAACGGTAAGACAGTTTCCGTGGAGCCTGCCTTGTTTCAGCAGGTATTTCATCACCAGGGGAACGCCTCCTATGTTGTGGAGGTCTTC
This sequence comes from Chitinophaga sp. YIM B06452, assembly GCF_039655965.1. Taxonomy (NCBI): domain Bacteria; kingdom Pseudomonadati; phylum Bacteroidota; class Chitinophagia; order Chitinophagales; family Chitinophagaceae; genus Chitinophaga; species Chitinophaga sp. YIM B06452. Next base: position 1,090,658 of record NZ_JAWLKY010000002.1, read on the forward strand.
CATCAGGTATTTGCCGCTGGGCTTCAGGTCTGCCAGCAGCGGCGTGGCATCGCTCAGGCGCTGGAAATCGGCCATGGTGATATTCACCCCTACAGATTTCGCGATGGCGATGAAATGCAGCACTGCATTGGTGCTGCCGCCGAGGGCCATGATCACGACGATGGCATTTTCGAATGCTTCGCGCGTCATGATGTCTTTCGGCTTGATATCTTTTTCCAGCAGCAGGCGGATATATTTGCCGGCTGCCAGGCATTCTTCCAGTTTGTCTTTGCTGATGGCGGGATTAGAAGAGCTGTATGGCAGGCTCATACCCAGCGCTTCGATAGCGGAGCTCATGGTGTTGGCCGTGTACATCCCGCCGCAGGCGCCTGCCCCGGGGCAGGAGTTCTGCACGATGCCTTTGAAGTCGCCTTCGTTGAGGTTACCGGCTATTTTCTGGCCGAGCGCTTCAAATGCGGATATGATGTTGAGGTCTTGTCCTTTGTATTTTCCGGGCGCGATCGTTCCGCCGTACACCATGATGGCAGGGCGGTTCAGGCGGCCCATGGCGATCAGGGAGCCGGGCATGTTCTTATCGCAGCCGGGCACGGTGATCACGGCGTCGTAATAAAGCGCGCCGCAAACGGTTTCAATGGAGTCTGCAATCAGGTCGCGGCTTACGAGGGAATAACGCATACCGTCGGTACCGTTGCTGATACCGTCACTCACGCCGATGGTATTGAAAATAAGACCCACCAGGTCATTGGCCCATACGCCTTTTTTCACTTCCTTCGCGAGGTCGTTCAGGTGCATGTTGCAGGTATTGCCATCGTAGCCCATGCTTACGATGCCCACCTGTGCTTTCTTCAGGTCTTCCTCCGTCAGTCCTATCCCGTACAGCATGGCCTGTGCGGCGGGCTGTGTAGGGTCTTGCGTAATCGTCTTGCTGTATTTGTTCAACTCCATAATAAAAGGTCGTTAATACCGGGTCACGGCTATCTGAATTTCTAATTATCGTACAAGTTATTCCCGGTGCGGCTGATATTCAAACCAATAATCCGGCTGTTCCCGGTCTTCAAAAGGTGGCCTTGGTGGCCAAAATCCGCTGTGGGTGTGAGTTAGAAAGAAAAGCGTTTACGCCATTCAACGGGCTGCAGCACGCTTTTTTTAAGGAATTCCCCCTCCCGGTTGCAACGGCGGAAGGGGGAGCTTCCGGTATGGATCAGGCAGGAATTGCCTCGCGTTTGAATTCTTTTTCCAGCACTTTGGCTTTGTAAGCCTGCTGGATGACCTTGCCGAGGGATTGGGCCCAGGGTTTGGAGAAGCCCTGGCCATCGAGGCTGTCCCATCCGATCACTTCGGCTGCGGTACCGCAATAGAACACCGCTTCAGCCTGTTTCAGCTCTTCTACGGTAATTTGTTTTTCCACCAGGGGAATACCCAGCTCGCCGCAGATCTCGATAACAGTGGCGCGGGTAATGCCAGGCAGGATGTTGCCGGTGGCTGGCGTGTAGATGGTGCCTTCTTTTTCGTAGAACAGGTTGGCGCCGGGGCCTTCCGCTACGAAACCATTGATATCCAGCAGCAAAGCTTCGTCGTACCCTTTCTCTTTCGCCTCTTGCGAAGCCAGGATGGAGTTCACATACAGGCCGGCCGCTTTGGATTCGATCTTGAACGCTTTCGGATTCGGGCGCTGGTAAGAGGAAACGCATACACGGAGCAGTTTCTCACCCAGGTAAGCACCCCAGTCCCATGCGCAGATCAGCAGGTGGGTATCTGAAGCGGCCTTCAGGGTCATGTTCGGCGGGCAGAACACCAGCGGGCGGATGTATGCTTCCTCCAGGTTGTTCAGCTCCAGCACTTTATAGCAAGCGGCGATCAGCTCGTCGTTGTTGTACTTGTAAGGTATATGTATCAGCTCGCAGGAGCGCTTGAAGCGGTCGAAGTGCTCCTTGGGTTTGAAGATTTTCACTTCACCACTGGCGGTCTTATAAGCGCGGATGCCTTCAAATACTGCGTATCCATAGTGAAGCGACTGACCGTACAGGTCGATTTTGGCTTCTGTGGCTTTCATATAAGCCCCATCAAAGTAAAGAATCGTGTTTTCGTTGTAATAGCTATACATATAATTGGAATTTGCACATAAAAAAAGCCTTCCTGGTGGAGGAAGGCGTTTATTTTGAGTTGTTATTATACACGCGTTTTATCCTCCAATCGGCTGGCGGGTAATAATGACAACGACGATCACGACGAGCGTAATAGCCCAATTGAGCTGCGGCACGATGTGACTGATCTTGTTATTGTCTTTGTTTACCCACATGGAGGTGCTGTTGATTTTTTATTATCACTACAAATGTATTGGTGATTAAAATAAAAAACAATACAGGCGGGAAAGTTTTGAGAAAAATCAACCCATTAAGGGATTTTTTAAAATATCGAAAAAAGAAGTCTTCTGATTGAAAAATATTCAAAAAACAACAATTTCACCCTACTCCTGTCAAACGCAAAAGACCTCCCGGGGGAGGCCTTTTGACTATTTTTTTGGTGTAATGCCTCAGTTCTTCAGGCAGCTGTCTATCACCGCCTGCAGCGCAGCTTCCTTCTCCATGAGCTTTTCCAGCAGTGTGAGCTGGTTTTTTGCCCGGTTGAAGTTGTGCTCCGGGTATTTGACCGGGTAATATACATCCCCGTTCAGGTAATCCGTCAGGAAGCGGATGCCCTGCATGTAGATCATGAACTTGCCGGCGTAGAACAGGTGCGCCTTTTCAGTAGCTGAAAGGGTGCCGCCCACTTCGGAAAGATAACCTTTCATGAGCGCTTCGAAATACTCCTCGCGCACATGGATCTGCGAAAAGTCGCGCTCTTCCTCCGATACCGGGCATACGTAGGTACGCACCATATCGCCGAGGTCGGAAATGATCTTGCCGGGCATCAGCGTATCGAGGTCGCACACGCAAATGCCTTCGTAGCTGCCTTTGCGCAGCAATACGTTGTTGATCTTGGTATCGTGGTGCATGAGGCGGTCGCTGAATTCCGGGTTGGTCTTCAGCGCTTCGAAGGTGATGGCAATGTCGCTGTGGCGCAGGAACTGCTCTACCAGCTCTTCCGCAAACTGCTTCCGGTCTTCCTTCGCCTGGCGTATCGCCTCCTGGAAGGAAGCGTAACGCAGGGTCAGGTTATGGAAGTTGGGAATGCTGGCTTTGAAGTCGTGCAGGTCTATGCCGTGAAACATCCTGGCCATGAGCCCGAACTGCCGGGCCGCTTCGAATGCCTGTTTGGGCGTATCCGCCTGGTCTACCGAAGTGGAATCCGGTATGAAGGGGATCATGCGCCAGTACTCATCATTAAAATGAAAGAGCTCATCCCCCGTGGTGGTAGGGATGGGAGTAATAAAGAGGTAGCTTGGGTGTCTCTCGGCCAGGAAATCGGCCGCCAGCCTTTGGTTCCGGGCTATTACCCCCGGTTCTTTGAATACGTAGGTGTTGATCTTCTGGAGGATGTATTTTTCACCGCTCTGGCCACCTAATAAGAACGTGTTGTTGATGTGGCCGCTCCCGAATTTCTGTACGCTAAAGCTGGCAGGCTCCAATCCGAAGGCTCGGAGGATGTCTGTATTCACCATTATGTCATTATTTCCAGAGATTGTCCGGATATTCTCCGCTTTGGACCAGGGCTGACAGGCTGGCCTGTACGCCGGGCGCGTCTTCTTTGTAAGTTACGCCGAACCATTGGCTGCTGGTGGGTATCACTTTCACGGACCCCATACCTGCGGCGATGAATTGGTCTACTACGATGGGTATAAAAAATTCGGATTTGGGATTGCTGATGTTCTGCTCGAGGAACTGGCTGAAAAGCTTTTCACTGATCGGGAACACGGAAGGCGCAAAGCCCCAGAAGTTCATGGAAACGGGGGTTTTAGGGCCCAGTTCCACTTTTACGTCCCCGTCTTCGTAAGCGATCTTGCCGTCTTCCACGGTGATCTTGGTGCGCTCGGTGATGCCGGAGAGGTTGCCGTTGCTCACTTCGCATACGCCGCGGCTTACGGAGCCGTAGTCGCTCACGGTCTTGCCCAGCTCGTAGCCTACCACGCTGTACTTGTCATCCGCACATTCATTCTTCAGGAAGGCAGCCATTTTCTCAAATGCGTCCCGGCCATAGAAATCGTCTGCGTTGATCACCGCGAAAGGCTCATTGATAGCGCCTTTGGCGCATAATACGGCATGCGCGGTGCCCCAGGGTTTGGTACGGTCTGCCGGGATGTCAAATCCGTCTGTAAACGCATTCATGTTCTGGAAAACATATGCTGTCTCTACTTTCCCTTTCAGCTTTGGCTCAAATATCTCTTTGAACTCTTCGGCAAAATTCTCGCGAATGATAAACACGATCTTGCCAAAACCCGCGCGGATAGCGTCATAGATAGAATAATCAATGATCGTTTCTCCACTGGGGCCAAACTGCTGGATTTGCTTTAAACTTCCGTAACGGCTGGCCATACCGGCTGCCAGGATCAATAATGTCGGTTGCATTTTTTGATATTAGTTTATAAATTTCACCCGGTTTTATATCGGGGGCTAAAATTAAACATAAATTTTTCCCAATCCGGGTAAATCTTAAATTTTAAGAGATGTGCCAAATTTAGGGGGAAATTAAACTTTACCAGCTACTTAAACCAGTAAAAGAAATGCCCCGGGGAACGGTAATTTCTTTATTTTTATTTTTTCGATCCAACGTACGCCCCAATAGCCCGGCTACCAGAGTATGATAAGCGCCAGCCGGCATTTAACGTAATTTAATCTTAGTTCAAAACAAAAAAAAGCAGATGAAAAGAATCGTAGTGGCGGGAGCCATGGCATTGCATTGTATGATACCGGCGAAAGCGCAGCAGAAAACCAGCCCCGAAGAGATCAGGTCCAAAATGCAATGGTTTGCAGACGCCAAGCTGGGCATTTTTATCCACTGGGGCATTTATTCCGTGAAAGGAGTGGATGAAAGCTGGAGCTTTCATAATAAAAAGATCAGTCACGCAGACTATATGGCCCAGCTTAAAGGCTTTACTGCAGACAAATACGACCCGCAGGCCTGGGCGGACCTCATCAGCGAATCCGGCGCCCGCTACGCCGTGATCACCACCAAACACCACGATGGCGTTGCCCTCTGGGATACCAAATTCAACAAACTCAGCACCGCCAAAAGCACCCCGGCCAAAAGGGATGTGCTCGCCCCTTTCTTTAACGCATTACGCAAAAATAATATCAAGGCAGGGGCTTATTTCAGCCTGCTGGACTGGACCTCGCCCGATTACCCCGGTTTCCTGAAAGACAGCAGCCGCTACAAGATCAGCGAGCAGCCGCAGCGCTGGGCCAGATTCCAGGCCTTTTACCAGGGGCAGATGGCCGAAGTGATGAAACAGTTCAACCCCGACCTCTGGTGGTTTGACGGTGACTGGGAACGCAGCGCCGACGAATGGCAGGCGGTTAAAGTGCGCAAGATGCTGACGGACTTCAATCCCAATGCCATCATCAACGGCAGGCTCACGGGTTATGGCGATTACGAGACGCCCGAGCAGAACTTTCCCGTGGAGCGCCCGCACTACAACTGGTGGGAGCTTTGCATGACCATCAACAACAACTGGGGCTGGCAGCCGCAGGACACCAACTGGAAAACCCCTTACGAGATCATCACCATCTTCGCAGACGCCATCAGCAACGGCGGCAATATGCTGCTGGACATTGGCCCGAAGGCAGACGGCACCATCCCGCCCGAGCAGGTGAACGTGTTGAAAGAGCTGGGAAAATGGAATAAAAAACATGAAAAAGCTATCTTCAGCACCATCGGCGGCATCCCGCAGGGGCATTTTTACGGGCCTACCACCCTCAGTAAAGACAGCACCAGCCTCTATCTTTTCCTGCCCGGCAAAGTAAGCGGCAACATCATGCTGAAAGGGCTCGACAACAAGATACAGGACATCACCGTGGTAGGCAACGGCGCGAAGCTGCAGCACAAAATCGTGGGGAAAATATCCTGGAGCCCCGTACCGGGGCTGGTTTACATCACTGTGCCCGCCAATGTGCAGGATGAATACATGACGGTACTGGAACTGAAACTTGACAAGCCTGTGAAGCTCTACCGGGGCAAAGGCGGGCTGAACGGCTAACGGAAACGCATATACTATCAGATCATTCATATGAAAAAAACGCTCCTATTTATTTCAATGGCGCTGGCTTCCATTGCGGGCTTTGCGCAGGTAAAAGTATCGCGGCCGGGCATTATTCCCGAACCGCAGTCGGTAGAACCGGCGGAAGGTCATGTGGCCATCAATGCGCGCATGAAATATTTCAGCAACAGCGAAAGCGCCGAACGCGCGGCTGCATTGTTCAACACATTCCTGGAAGCCAACTACAAGATCCGTCTCGAAAAAGGCACCATGCAGAACAGCACGCTCATTTTCTCGGACGATGACATGCTGCCCGCGGAAGGTTACCAGCTCACCGCCGCACGCAATAAAATTGTGCTGCAGGGCCACGAAGCCGGTTTGTTTTACGGCGTGCAAACGCTGCAGCAGCTGGTAGGCCAGGCCAAACAGCTCATTTATGTTCCGGCCGTTACCATCAAAGACGCGCCCCGCTTCGCTTACCGCGGCCTCATGCTCGATGTGGGCAGGCACTTCTTTTCCGTGGCTTACATCAGGCAGTTCATAGACGTGATGGCGCATTACAAGCTCAACCGCTTCCACTGGCACCTTACCGAAGACCAGGGCTGGCGCATCGAGATCAAAAAATACCCGAAGCTGCAAAGCGTGGCTTCCAACCGGAAAGAGACCATGATGGGCCCTTACCGCGACGGCAAATATGACGGCAAGCCTTACGGCGGTTTTTATACGCAGGAAGAAGTAAAAGACGTGGTGAAATATGCCGCGGAACGGTTCATCACCGTAGTGCCGGAGATTGAAATGCCCGGTCATGCGCAGGCCGCGCTGGCGGCGTATCCCAACCTGGGCTGTACCGGCGGGCCTTATGAAGTGTCCACCAAATGGGGCGTTCACAAAGAAGTGTATTGCGCCGGCAACGATTCCGTATATGCGTTCCTGGAAGATGTGCTCGCGGAAGTGATGCCGCTTTTTCCCGGGCAGTACGTACATATCGGGGGAGACGAATGCCCGAAGGACCGCTGGAAAGAATGCCCCAAATGCCAGGCCCGCATGAAGGCGCTGGGCCTGAAAGACGAACATGAATTGCAGAGTTATTTCATCCAGCGCATGGAAAAATTCCTGAACAGCAAAGGCAAAAAGATCATTGGCTGGGACGAGATACTCGAAGGCGGCCTTGCGCCGGACGCCACCGTGATGAGCTGGCGCGGCGAAGCCGGCGGCATTGCAGCCGCGAAGCAAAAGCATGATGTGATCATGACGCCGAACACCTATCTCTACCTCGATTATCACCAGGGCAACCCGGCCACCGAGCCGCTGGCCATCGGCGGATACCTGCCGCTGGAGAAAGTCTACAGCTACGAGCCTTATCCCTCCTCGCTGAGCGCGGAAGAACAAAAGTATATCAAAGGCGTGCAGGGCAACGTGTGGACGGAATACATTCCCGATGCAAAAGGCGTGGATTATTTCACCTATCCGCGTGCGCTGGCGCTGGCTGAAATAGCCTGGAGCCCGGCTTCCAAAAAAGACTACGCATCGTTTACCCGCAGGCTGCGGGGCGCTTTGCAGGACCTTGACAAACGAGGGGTCAGCTTCCGCATACCGGAAGTTGCAGGAGCGGAAGACCTTGTACTGTCCGGCCCGCAGACCACCGTCACCCTGCAGCCCTTACCCGGCGCGTCCATTTTTTATACGCTGGATGGCACACAGCCTTCGCCCAACGGCAAAGCTTATACAGGGCCCTTCACCATATCGCTCGCGCAAAACGAGAGCGCTACGCTGAAATACATCGTGGTATTGCCTTCCGGCCGCAGCAGCGCCGTATATTCCAACACTTATACCCGCAGGCCCTACAAAAGTGCGCAACCCGTGAATCCCACGCGCAAAGGCGTACAGTTTTCCGTATATAATAAAACCTTTACACAGGCTAAACAAACCGGGGGAACGGCAGACAGCACCGGCACGCTGCCTGATTTTTCCATCCGCCCCTTCATGCACCGCGATCAATACGGCGTAAGCTATGAAGGATATATCCGGATCGATGAAACGGGGCTGTATGAGCTCAAGACCAATTCAGACGATGGATCGGTATTGACGATAGACGGTGAAGTGATCGCGGACAACGACGGGGAGCACGGCGCGGTGGAAAAAACCGGCATGGTGCCGCTCCTGAAAGGATTTCACAAGATCCGTGTGCAATACTTCAATGCGGGGGGCGCACAGCAATTGCAGGTAAGCTTTGGCCTGAAAGGCAAACAAAGCATTAACTTGCGGAATGCGCTTTTCCACTGAGGATATATTACAACCTTTCCATACAACATGGCTGCCCGAAAATATCCGGGCGGCCATGTTGCGTTTGGACCGGATCCATCCGCTGGTACAGGGGAACAAATGGTTCAAGCTGAAATACAACCTGGAAGCCGCCGGCAACCGGAAGATCGTGACCTTCGGCGGCGCATACTCCAACCACATAGTAGCCACGGCGGCAGCCTGCAAGCTGTACGGGCTGCAATCTGTGGGCATCATCCGCGGCGAAAAGCCGGCACAGCCGGGGCATACCCTGCTGAAAGCGGCAGAACTGGGCATGGAACTGCATTACGTAAGCCGCGAATTATATGCTGAATTAAAGACCGGCGGTGAAATGACCCGTCTTATGCAGCACCTGCTGCACGATGCCTGGATCATCCCCGAAGGCGGGCATAATGCGGAAGGCGCAAGGGGTTGCGAAGAAATACTCACGCTGGCAGACACTTCAGCTTACACCCACATCCTCTGCGCGGTGGGAACGGGCACTACGCTGGCAGGCCTGGTCAATGCAGGCACACAACAACAGGTCACCGGCATATCGGCATTAAAAGGCGCATTTTCGCTGGAAGAAGAAGTGGAAAGCCTGTTGCACACCGCATCTCCACACTGGCGGATATTGCATGACTTTCACGAAGGCGGGTATGCGAAATATACGCCGGCGCTCATTCATGCGATGAATGATTTTTATACAGAAACAGGCATTCCTACCGACCGTGTATATACGGGCAAGATGGTACTGGCGTTCAGGCAATTGCTGCAACAGCAGTACTTCCCGGCGGGAAGCCGCATATTGCTGATACATTCCGGCGGATTGCAGGGCAATGAATCTTTAAGCCCGGGCGTTCTATGCTTTTAAAACACGGAGCCGTATATTTGACCTCCAGATCGTATTTTTGCCAACTTAAGACGTTTTTGATGTACTGTATGAAGCAGACTGTTAGATGCATTATCGCCACCGTGATTTTTATAGGTACCATCGCCACAGCCAAAGCGCAGGATGCAGTGCCGGGGCCGCCAACGCCCGTGTTGCCCGATTTTTCGGCCCTCATCAAAACAGGGAAGATCCAGCTGGACTGGATATCAGGATTCCCGAACGCCGTGCAGATCGGCGTCCAGCGCTCGCTGGACAGTGTGCTGAACTTCACCACCATCGGCTACGCCAGCTACCCCGACCAAACGCGCAACGCTTACCTCGACAATAAACCGCTGCCCGGGAAGAACTACTACCGCCTCTTCATCCTGTTCAGGAACAACAAGTACATGTACAGCAAGACCGTGCTGGCCGTACCCGACTCCACCATTGCGGGCAATACCAAGCTCAGCGCGCAGGACGTAGCCGCCGCTACTGCCAATACCAATGCCACCGGCACTAAGGAAGTAATTCCCTGGAAACCGTCCAATTATATTTACACGACGGCGGACGGGAATGTGAACATCCGCCTGCCGCAGGCGCCGCAGAAAAAATATTCCGTAAAATTCTTTGAGCCCACCGGTGCATTCCTGTTTGAAGTGGAGCAGGTAATGGAACCTTTCCTGATACTGGAAAAGGCCATTTTTATGCACGCCGGCTGGTTTAATTTCGAGATTTATGAAGACGGGAAGCTGCTGGAGAAATGGAGCCTTTATATCCCGCTCAATTACCGGTCATAACCATTTCAGCTTCGAATACCTGGGAGAAATGATATAAGATCCGGGCCTGTACTTCCTCTAAAGGGATGGCGCGCCCGGTTTCTTTTTGCAGGGAAGTGACCGCTTTGTCCTGTATCCCGCAGGCTATAATGTTGGAGAAATAATCCAGGTCTGTATTCACATTGATGGCAAAGCCGTGCATGGTGACCCAGCGGCTGCAACGCACGCCCATAGCGCAGATCTTGCGCGCCCTGCCGGGCACGTCCGGCTCCAGCCACACGCCGGTTTCCCCTTTGGAACGTTCGCCTTTGAGGCCGTAATCCGCCAGGGTGCGGATGATCACTTCCTCCAGGAACCGCAGGTAGCGGCCGATATCCGTAAAAAATTGTTCCAGGTCGATGATGGGATAGCCTACTATCTGGCCTTCGCCGTGAAAGGTGATGTCGCCGCCGCGGTTGGTGTGCACGAAGCCGATGCCTTTCTGCGCCAGCGTCCGGCCGTTTACCAGCAGGTTTTCCATGTGGCCGCTTTTGCCGATGGTATAAACGGGGGGATGTTCACAAAACAGCAGGTGATGCTGCACGCTTGCGCCCGGCGCCGCCAGGCCGTTGCGGAGGTCGGCCTTCAGGGCCACGCTTTCCTGCAATAACCGCTCCTGCAGGTCCCACGCTTCCTGGTAAGGGATCACCCCCAGGTCGCTCACTTTAATCTTTTTCGCCATCGCCTGCAAAGATAACTATAAGTATCTTTGCAAAAATTTTTACTGATGACCGATCAAATCCTGGAGCTGGAAGACGAACTGGACAACGGCGAAGGCAGCGAGGAAATGTATGAAAGGGTGAACCTGGTAGTGGATAAAGGCCAGGAGCCCCTGCGGATCGACAAATTCATCCAGAACAGGATAGAAGGCGCCACCCGCAACAAAGTGCAGCAGGCTATCGAAGCGGGCATGGTGCTCGTAAACGACAAGCCCGTCAAATCCAACTACAAGGTCCGCCCGCTGGACCGTTTGATCGTGTATTCCACCAAAAACCCCGAAACCACCGAGGTTAAACCGGAGAATATCCCGCTGAACATCGTTTTTGAAGACGAAGACATTCTCATCATCAATAAACCGCCCGGCATGGTGGTGCACCCCGGCTGCGGCAACTATACCGGCACACTGGTAAATGCCCTGGCCTTCTACCTTGGCGATGGCAACGAAACCGCCGTGGAACCGGAGATCCCGCGTTTCGGGCTGGTGCACCGCATCGACAAGAACACCAGCGGCCTGCTGGTAGTGGCCAAATCCGAGAAAGCCATGACGGACCTGGCCAAACAATTTTTCGACCATACCGTTCAGCGCCGTTACCTGGCCCTCGTATGGGGCGATTTCGAAGAGAACAATGGTACCGTAGTAGCCCACGTAGGCCGCCACCAGCGGCTCCGCAAGATCATGACCGCCTACCCTGACGGGGAGCATGGCAAAGAAGCCATTACCCACTACGAAGTGCTGGAACGGTTTAACTACGTGAGTCTCATCGCCTGCAGGCTGGAAACGGGCCGCACGCACCAGATCCGCGTACATATGCAGCACATCGGCCACCCCCTCTTCAACGACGATACCTATGGCGGCGACCGCATCGTGAAAGGCACCGTGTTTGCGAAATACAAGCAGTTCGTGGATAATTGTTTCGAGATCATGCCCCGGCATGCCCTTCATGCGCAAACCCTCGGGTTCATCCACCCGCGCACCCGCAAGCCCATGCTCTTCGAAAGCGAGCTGCCGGAAGATTTCACCGGCGTGCTGGAAAAATGGCGCAGGTACAAGCGGAAAGAAGAATAATCCACATCCATACTTTCCCTGTTAATTCCCCGTTTACTTATTCAACCGAATTACAGCTGTAGGCCGCAAACCTATGAGCCCTTTCCTGTGCGGGCATCCACGCGATGTTAAGGATTAATTATTTTATTAAAAACAATCTACATATCAATATTTCTACTAATTTAGTGCTACCATGGTTCCGATGAAAGACCTAGCCAGGCTCCAGGCACTTATCCTACTATTTATGCTTACAGCTTCGACAACAGCTGTAGCAGGCATTCGCCCCTTGCTGACAAATTTTACCTACAGCACCACCTGCCTCAACGATACGGTGAGATTCACGATCACAGACGATATTACCGTCATCGATTCGGTGAAATGGTATTTCGTGAGCCCGCCGTTGCTCCCGGAAGATTCATCGGACCTCGTGGAAGACGCCTGGCACGTTTACACTGCGCCCGGCACCTACACCATTACGCTGAAGGCGTACCGCAACGGCGTGGAAGATATCACTACGCAAACCATCACCATCGTGCCGAGGCAAAATGCCAATCTTGGCCCAGACCTTACGCTTTGCGAGAACGGCACCACCGTTCTAACGGCGCCGGCTGTACCGGGCGCCACCTACACCTGGTATTACCTCGAAGACACCGTGTCTACCGGCACTGTCAATACCTTCACCGTTACCGAAATGGCCACCTATCACGTGGCGATCAACGGTTGCACGGAAATAGATTCGGTGAACGTCTTCTACTCCCCTATTCCTGATTTCGATCTTGGGCCAGACCGCACACTTTGCACCGGCGAACTGATGACGCTGGATGCAACGGCACAGAACGCCACCTATACCTGGAGCACCGGCGAAACCACGCCCACCATCCTGACCACCGGCGTTACGCAAACCTATTCTGTTGTGGCGCATGTGGCCGGTTGCGGGGATTTCCCGGACCAGGTGACCATCACCTTCACCGGCGCGCCTTATCCTTTTAATCTTGGTCCTGATACATTGCTCTGCCCCGGCGAATCCGTTGTGCTGGACGCGATGCGCCCCGAAGGCCTGAGCTACCGCTGGAACACCGGCGCCACCACGCCGCGCATTACCGTAAGGCGCAGCGGCGACTTCTCCGTATTCGTCAACATCAACGGCATCTGTGACGTGCTGGACACCATCGGCGTGCGTTACAGCCGCCTGGGAGAGGTGAACCTTGGGAACGACACCACGCTGTGTTACGGCGACTTCCTCGTGCTCTCTGCAGACTATGGTACGGGCAATTATCTCTGGCAGGACGGGTCCGACCAGGCAACGTATCATGTGGACAGTTCCGGTTATTATTACGTGCGCGTGCAGATAGGCCGTTGCGTGGAAATGGATACCATCCGCGTGGATTTCCAGGATTCGCTGCACGTTTCGCTGGGCATGGATTCCGTGCTTTGCGTGGGTGAAACACTGCAGTTGATGCCGAGGGGCGCGGGCACCAATTACAAATGGCAGGACAGCAGTTCCGTTGCCAGCTTCCCCGTTACCCAGCCCGGCATTTACGCCATCGTGGCCCAGAACGTGTGCAACCGCGCGACGGATTCCGTGAACATCTTTTACCAGAATTGCGATTGCCAGCTCTTTTATCCAACCGCTTTCTCACCAAATGGCGATGGCATCAACGACCTGTTCAGGCCGAAATACCGGTGCCAGATAGGCCAGTATAAGCTCAGCATTTACAACCGCTGGGGCGATTTCATCTTCTTCACCACAGACCCCGGCGTAGCCTGGAACGGCAAGCATAACGGGGAGCCTGCGTCTTTGGGAACATATGTGTGGATAGTGGAATACGTGGACGAGCTGAATGCGAAATATTACCGCAGGCAGGGCACGGTTACCTTACTGAGATAACCGCAGGGTTCCTGTTTCAGACCATTCTAAAGCGCAATCGCCGTGAAAACAATTACAATCACGCCGCTTTTGCCTGCGCGATCATCGTGTCGAAGAACTGGCTGATGCCTTCGGCCGCATAGCCCAGCAGGCGGGAATGTTCACCCAGCTCGGAGCTTACGATCTGCGCCTTTTCGCGGATCTGCGTCATGCAGTAAGTGTTGATCGCCTGCTGCATCGGCAGCGTGATATATTGGCGCGCCGCCGCGATCTTCCCGCTGAGGATCACCAGTTCGGGATTAAACAGCTGGATGAGCACGGAGATCCCCTTGCCCAGGTTCGTACCGATATTGGAAAGCAGCTGGATCGAATACTGGTCGCCGTTGTTGGCCGCACGGATGATCAGCTCCGTTTCAATGCGGTATACTTCCTGGTTGGAAAGATCATTGAGGATCGAGTTTTGCCCTGAAAGAATGCCCTGCCGCGCAATCTTGGACAAGGTCATGCCCGAAGCCACGGTCTCAAGGCAGCCATGCTTCCCGCAATAACACAGCTCTCCATTCTCCGCAAAAGGCATGTGCCCCATTTCACCTGAAAAACCCGAACTGCCCTGCTGCACTTTGCCGTCCATGATAATACCCAGGCCAATGCCCCAATCCATCAGGATCACCAGCACATTCTTTTTCCCTTTCGCGTGACCATTCCTCAATTCCGCCAGCGCAGAGCCTTTCACATCGTTCTGGATCACGACAGGCATGCGCAGCTGGTTTTCGAATGCGTCACGCAGGCTGATGCGGCCTGATTCGTCCAGCAGGTAGCTGAAGTTCTCGCCCGATTGTGTATCGATCAGCCCGGGCATGCCGATACTGCACCCGATCAATCTTGCCGAATCGATATTGGCGGAATGGATCAACTCTTCCACGTGCCCGAGCAACGCCTCGAAGAATGCGTTGCGGTTACGTGAAAGCGGTATTGGCAGGGACTTTATGGGAGTAATGAAGTTATTGTTATTATCAACGATCACCATGCTGGTCCTGAACAGTTCGATATCGATGCAGATAATAAAAAGCACGTGCTTGCGTAAACGAAAAAGATCCGGGCGCCTTCCCCCGATGGATTCTCCCTGCCCCTTTTTTTCGACGATACGTTCCCTGCTCATTTCTGAAAGCAGCTTCACCGCCGTTGGCGTGGATATGCCCAGCGTTTCGCAAAGTGCGGCAACAGAAGACGGGCCGACAGTATACAGGTGTTGCAAAATCCTGTATTTCAATTGCTCCTGCTTTTTACTATTTGTCTTTTGAAACCAAAACAACTTTCTATTTAACAAATCTGCTTTCATGTTCTTTCATTTTTTTTACTTCTCACCCAAAACTTCTGCTATTAATTTAAATAAGTTTTCTCAATTGAATAAAATATCAAAAAACTTTACTCTTTAGCGAAAATAGTACGCATATTTGAAATGCATACAACAATTATTTGAAGATTTTCACGGGCAGGAGTTAAAGAAAAGCAAAAAAAGAATCTTTCTTTTTATTAAAAAAAGGTTATCAAAAAATAATCTATTGCACCAAAAGGCCATTTCGAATACTTTTAAAGCGTTGCAAAAACTTTAATTTAAAACCAGGCATAATCTAAGCGCGTTCCGGGAACGAGTCCCTACCTCTCATCCTGTACAGTTTACAGACAGTTTATTGCCGGCCGGCAAAAGAAGTTACCGGCGGCGCTGGCGGAGCTATGCTTAGCTGAATACGCACCTTCAATCAGCCAAACATATGAAGTATTTACTCTTAATCTCATCGTTTATGCTCTGCATGCTGCAAACCTATGGGCAGCAACGAAGCATCACGGGCAGCGTCGCAGATTCCGCGGGCAGCCCTGTACCCGGCGCCACAGTCCTGATAAAAGGCACCAATATCGGGACCGCAGCCGGCGCCGACGGGCGTTATGAAATCAAAGTGCCGAACAACAACGTAACGCTCATTTTCACTTCCATCGGTTTCCAGGACCGCGAGGTGGCCGTGGGCAATCAATCCGTCATCAACATAAGGTTGATGCAAAGCGGCAAAGACCTGGACGGCGTTGTAGTCATGGGTTTCTCAACGGTGGAACGCCGTCACGTCGCCTCCTCCGTGGCCCAGATGGACATGAAGCAGGCCAAGACGCGGCCCATCGCCAAGCTCCAGGAAGCGTTTTCCGGCACTATCCCGGGCGTTACCATGCAGCAGGGCACCAACCTGCCCGGCAGCGTGCCCGGCACGATCTCCATCCGCGGCATCAGCACATTGCAGAATGCCGAACCGCTGGTGATCGTGGACGGGATGGAAATGTCCCTCACGGACGTAGACCCTAACCAGGTTAAAAGCATCACTATCCTGAAAGACGCCGCCTCCGCCTCCATGTATGGCTCCCGCGGCGCCAACGGCGTGATCATCATCGAAACAGAAAGGGGCAAGACCGGCAAATTCAAGGTAGACGCCAACTCCTGGTTCGCCGTTCAGCAACCCATCGACCTTCCGAAATTCGTGAACGGCGCCGATTATATGCGCCTCAACAACGAAGCCAGGATCATGCAGGGGCAGACGCCTACCTTCTCCGAAGACTCCATCCGCCAGATGGAAACAGGGCAGATGCCCAGCGTTGACTGGCTGGATGAAGTGATACAGCGGAGAGCCACCTCCAGCAACACTGCCCTGAGCGTATCCGGCGGCGGCGGCGTGGGCACCTTCAATCTCATGCTCGGCTACCTGAATGAAGGCGGCCTCAACGACATCGAGGGCTCACAGAAATATTCCGCACGCTTCAACACAAATATCAACATCGCCGATAAGTTTGTGCTGCTGGCCGATTTCTACGCGCACCGCCTGGAAGTGGACCGCCTGTACGCCAACGACGACGGGCACGGTCTTTATACCAACGCCTGGAAGATGAACTCCTCCCAGCAGGTGTATTACCCGAATTCCAGCATCCCGGAGCATTACCAGCTGCACAACAACCTCAATCCCGTGGCCTCCATCAACCGCGGCGGCACCAAGAATTACCTGCACGACTGGAGCACCATCAACCTCCGCCCGAAATATTTTATCACGAAAAATCTCAACATCGAAGGCAACATTTCCTACCTGATCAACAAATCAGCCGAAAAGTGGGAACGCAAAACGTTCAAATTCTATGATGGGAACGGCAAACCTGTTACCACCTGGGGCAACGCTGTAGACGCCACGCAGAACGTAAGCCGGAGCCAGATCACCTCGCGCCTGCTCGTCAACTACACCAGCAACCTGCGCAAGAACAAGGACAAGATCTACTTTACAGGCGGTGCGGAAACGATGAACTGGACATACTCCAATTTCAACGAGATCAGCAAGGCTTCCTTCTTCGGCAAACTGAACTATTCATTCGACAGCCGCTACATCCTTGAGGTTACCGCCCGCGGGGACGGCAGCAGCAAGTTTGCACCGGGCAACCGCTGGGGCTTCTTCCCCTCCGCGGCCCTCGCGTGGAACGCGACGAACGAAAAGTTCATGGAGCCCCTCGTACGCAGCGGCGCAGTTAACAACCTCAGGTTCCGCCTGTCTTACGGCCGCATCGGCAACGAAAACGTGGACCCTTACCTCTGGGAAGAGATCGTGAACACCTGGGGATGGACCATGCGCATGCCCAACCCCAACTTCTCCTGGGAAAAACAGAAGCAGTGGAACGTGGGCGTGGAACTGACCACGCTGAACAACAGGCTGACCGCGGGCCTGGAGGTTTACAAAAAGCATTCCTTCGACCTTATTTACTCCAACTTCCCCGTACCGCCGCTGACAGGCTCTTACAGCCTGGAATCCGCCGTGAATATCGGCGAAGTTGACAACAAGGGATATGAGATCACCATGATCTGGAACGACAAGATCGGCGACTTTACCTATAGCATCGGCGGCATGCTGTTCGACAACAAGAACGAAGTGCTGAAAGCGGGTTACACTGCCTCCGACTCCCTTATCTTCAAAGACAACACCGACAAGATCTGGTACCCCGGCGTAGCGATCGACAACTATTACGGATACCAGTCCAACGGCTTCTTCCGCGACGCAGATGATGTGGAGCATACCGCGGCAAAACTGCCTAATACCCTTCCTGGCGACATCAGGTACGTTGACCAGAATGGCGACGGCGTGATCAACAACCTCGACCGCGTGAACCTCGGCGACCCGTTCCCGCACCTGAATTACGCGATCAACCTGAACCTGGGCTACAAACGCTGGGATTTCTCCGTGATCGGGCAGGGCGTGGGCAAACGCCTCGGCCGCCTGGGTGGTATGGAAGGTTATCCCGTTCTCGTAGACGGGGCCACTAACGCGCTGGGCGCACCCCGCCAGTACTACGCAGACAACCGCTGGACGCCTGAAAACCAGAACAGCCGCTTCCCCCGCGTATGGACCGGCGCCAGCACCAACACCTACCTGAGCGATGTATGGCTGAGCGATGCCTCATTCTTCCGGTTCAAGATGATCCAGCTGGGTTACACCTTTCCGAAGATTGGCAGCGCCATCCGCAACTTACGCGTTTACGTGAACGCACAGGATGCGCTCACTATCACCAAATGGGAAGGCCTGGAACCGGAAAGGAACGGCGGCAGCGGGAGATACCCGCGCATGGCGATCTACAGCCTTGGGTTCAAAGCCACCTTTTTCTAATCAATTTATTTCGTGTATATGATGAAGAAGCTAATTTATGCATCCCTGGTCTGCACTGTAGCGCTTAGCGGATGCGAGAAATTTCTCGATAAGACCGACCCGACCGCTACCAAATTCTCGGAATTCTTCAATACAGAAGAAGACCTCCGCCGCGTGGTATATTCCAGCATGCTGGACGTATATTCCGGCCCCGGCCTCACGGCAAAGCTCCCGTACATGGAAGACGGCAAGAGCGACAATGCCTACAGCCGCACCGAAAGCCATCATCACCAGCTGATCGCCAACGGCAACTTCAACTCCAACACCCAGGCGTTCCTGTATTATTACGAGCTTCACATGAAACACCTCGGCCGCCTGAACGTGTTCATCGCCAACGTCGATGTTCCCTACGTGGAAGACGAGGCCGTACGCGCGAAATACAAGGGCGTGCTGGAAGCCATCCGCTGCTGGCACTACTTCTGGCTGGTATCCCGCTGGGGCAACGTACCATATTACCTGGAGCCGGCGGACCTCGGATCGGCCACGCAACCCGCCAAATCAAAAGAAGAGATATTGAACGACCTCTTCCCCATGGCGGAAAACATTGCCAACAACCTGCCCCCGGACGAATATACTTCAGACGCCTACATGTTCAACCGCTACTCGCTGAAAGCCCTCATCATGCGCTATGCCCTCTATTTTGAGCGGTATGACGTTGCGGCCAGGCTGGCGGAAGAGATCATGACCAGCCAGAAATACGAGCTGCATCCTAAATACGGGGACCTGTTCCAGTATAAGGCGGACAAAACGAATAAAGAGTTCATCCTGACCATGGATATGGCCAGCCACAACAATACGGCTACCAACTCTTTCCAGCACCTGGCGCCGCAATACCGCACAGGCAACGGGCAATCCTTCGTTGTGCCCCTCAAATCCCTCATAGACGCTTACTGGACGATGCAGGGCGACCCGATCGACGCGAGCCCGCTTCACACAAAGGAAGCATACGAGCTGAACCCGAAACTCAACCGCGACCCACGCCTGGCCGCCAGCATTTACATGCACGAGGACATGTTCGGGACGGAACCGATCAACATCTACGATCCCAACAACCCAATGTATTATGAAAGGCCCCGCGCCAGCAGTTCAGGTTACTGGTTCCGGAAGTTTGTAGACCAGGCGGACGCCTTCAGGTCCGGCGGCAATATGCACTTCCCCTACATCCGTTACGCAGAGGTGCTGCTGACCTACGCCGAAGCCAAGATCATGCAGAACCAGGTAGACGCCCTCGCGAAAAAGTGCATCAACGACATCCGCCGCCGCGCCGGCCTTGATATGAACTTCGCCGACGTAACCCTGCCAAAATATGCAGCCTACACGCAGCAGCAGTGGACAGACCTGATCAGAAACGAACGCAGGATCGAACTGGCGGGAGAAGGACGCAGGTACGACGACATTATCCGCTGGCGCATCGCCGGGCAGGTGCTCAACCAGCCGGCCCTCGGCCACACCCGGATAGTGAATGGTGAAAAGGTCTCCCTCAAGATAGAAGACCGCGCTTTCCGTCCCAACAATTACCTCTGGCCGTTCCATGAGAACAGCCTGAAAGTGGAGCCGGGACTCAGGCAAAACGAAGGATATTAACCATATCTCCGTCAACAAAAAAGGGGCGCCCAAACCGGGCGCCCCTTTTTTTTATTTGCATATCTTATTTCCCAAAATCGTAGAACCTGGCAGTAAAAACGGCGGTCTCGCGCTTCTTGAACGGCACGTTCCAGGTACCGTCGTAAGTAATGAGCGCGGGCAGCAGCAGGTCGCCGAGCTTGGTCATCTGCACATTCATGCGCACATTAAAATCGAACACGAGGGTTTTATAGGAAAGGGAATATTTACGGCCCACGATCTCCATCGTTTCTTTATTGAACCAGGTGATCAGCTCGTCGTACACGATCTCCGCGCGGTCTATCCCGCTGAGGTTCTTCCGCATTATGGCGCTGAATACATAACAATCCGTGCCGTCCGTGAATTTTTCGGAGGTAATGGAAAAGTCGTAATAACGCATAAGGTTGCGGTCGAAAATGGCCACTTTATTGCCTACCACCGGCACGCCGGATATGGGTTTTCCGGGATTGAATATCAGTTGCTTGAGCTGCGATTTATGCCGCGCCAGGCTGCCTTTGTCGCCGCCGCCTTCTTCGTTGCAAACGGTGCCCCGGGTGAAGAACAGGTTGGCGTACAATTCGGCAGTGTAGTAATTATAACCGCCTTTGCGGTTGTAAAAATTACCGGTGGTATTTTCTTCCAGCACTTCCATTTTCCGGCAGTTGCCGGTCATCACCTGTTTGGTGCGCGACTTGAGCGAGGCAAGTGTTTTGCCGCCTTTTTTATCCGTTACCCGGATGTCGTTGTCGGCGGTGAAACCGATGATGCGGAGATTTTTAAATGCGCGGTAGAACGTGGTGTCTTCTTCCACTCTTTGTATAAAACCATTCACGTCGAAGCCTATACGTTTGGCTTTCACCACATGTTCGTCCAGGTTTATGGTCATGCCTTTATATCTGGCGGTATCCTGCGCCAATGCGGGAATGCAGGGGATCAGGTATAACAGTAGCAGGATTTTTCGCATCGGGCAAATTTAAGCAATTCATCGGGTTCTGGAAGTGCAATATTCAGGCCAGAAGCGCGGCAGAACACAGGCAAATGCAGCCGGGCGGCAGGTTGCGCCGGGAATACGGCAATAACGGTGATGTTTAACGGAAAATTAAAAAAGGGCCTCAACCCTGGACCTTGCCGGCAACATACATGGCGGTAAGCGTAGGCGTGGGGGATCCGCCTTTTTTCTCGAGGGTGATGGCGAACATCTGCGCACCGGGCACCATGGATTTCATTTTCGCAAAACCTTTCACAGCGGCGTCCATTTCAAACACGCCGGCGTCTACGGGCTTGCCATTCACGATGCCCCAGAGCTGGTATTGCTGGTCTGCAGCGGGTGCGGGCAGATTCGTTACCGTAAGCATTACTTCTTCAGACTTCGGGTTCCAGTATACGGTTGCCAGCAGGCCCGGGCGGGTGGGCGTTACGGTATACATCGGCACCATCTTCATGCCGCGGAGGCTTTGCAGCATCTGCTCGGACGTTTGCATGCGGGTTTGCATAGCGCTGTTGTCCGCGATCATTTTATCTTTCTCCGTCAGCAGCGCCTCGTATTTGCCTTTCCAGTCGTTACTGCTGTTGGAATACTGTACATTCATCCAAACGCTGGCCAGCAATCCCAGGATGGCTGCAGCGGCCACATATCTCCATACAGGGCTCACCAGTTTCACCTCTTTGGGTTCATCAGCGGCATATAGAGATTGTTCTTCAGCGGCGTAAGCGCTTACGGGAACAGCCGTTTCCACCCCTTCATTATTGATGAGCTGGAAAATGCGGTCCCTCACGGCGGGCGGCGGCGCAATGCTTTGCATGGTCACGTAACGCTCCATATCAAGCTGTACGGCATCCGCCGCAGCTTTTACTTCCGGGTATTGCGCCATCGCAGCCTGCAGCTCACGGACCTCCTGGTCCGTAGCTAAGCCAGCTACGAAGCTTTCAATGATACCGGATGATATGTAACGTTGTACGTCCACTTTGCTTACAATTGTTTTAAGATATTCCTCAATTGTATAATTGCGTTTCGCATTCTAGTTTTTACTGTGCCCAAAGGAATATCCAGTACCCTGGCGATCTCTTCCTGGGTACATCCCTTGTAGTATGCAAGATCAATAATAGTCCGCTGTTCTTTGTTGAGCTTTTCCAGCACCTTCGAGAGGCCCAGGTGATCCACGGTAGGTTGAACCGTTAACTGACTTGTTTGTAGATATACGTCGTTGGTAAGCTCCTGGATTTTCTGTTCCAGCTTATGACCTTTGGAGCGGAGTGAATCTATTGCGGTATTCCTGGCGATGTTGAGCATCCACGTGAAGAGGCGCCCTTTTTCTGTGTCATATTTATCAATGCTCCGCCAGATTTTCAGGAAGACTTCCTGGAGCACGTCGCTTGCCGAGTTTTCGTCGTTCAGTACCTTGAGGATCACGCCGTAAAGCGCAGGAGAGTAATGGTCGTACAGGTAGCCGAATATCTGCTGGTCCCGGGACTTTAAGCCCTGCACCAGTTCTTGTTCGGTATATGTATTTTCAGTTCCCAAGTGTACTTAGCAAAAAATATAGTGGCACTAAAATAATGAAAAAACTTACAATATGAAATTCTTAGGCATATTTATTTTTTTTAATGCCCGAAAAATCCATCAACTATTTAGGGAATGACATTTTGTAGTCCACCCTCACTTTTCCCTTGGAAATGTCATCCAGCTTGCCTTTGATCATTCTCTTCTTCAAAGGTTTAAGGTAATCGATGAAAAGTTTGCCTTCTATATGATCATATTCATGGAAAATAACACGTGCAGTAATGCCATGGAAAGTGCGTTCATGGGGCTGGAAATTCTCATCCAGGTATTTGATCTTCAGTTTTTCAGGACGGTACACGTCTTCCCGGATCTTGGGGATGCTCAGGCAGCCTTCGTTATACGACCAGTCGTCTCCTTCCGTTTCCACGATCTTCGCGTTGATGAACACCTGCTTGATGCCATGGTCGCCGGGGTAGAGGTTTTCCTCGTCTTCTTCAAGATTGTTGATGATCTGTTCGCTGTCCACCACGAAAAGGCGGATGGGCTTGTTGATCTGCGGTGCGGCCAGGCCTACCCCGCTGGAGGCGTACATGGTTTCCCACATATTGTCGATCAGCTTTTGCAGATCGGGGTAATCAGGCGTGATGTCCTGGCTTACTTCTCTTAAAACGGGCGCCCCATAGGCTACGATTGGTAAAATCATCTGTTATCAGTCAAAAATGGAAAAATGCAAAGTTAGTTTTTTTTCCGCGAAGGGCTTACCCGCCGCTGTGCTGGAGATATTCCTGCAAAATGATCGTCGCGCTGATCTCGTCCACCAGCCCTTTGTTCTGCCGGTCCTTCTTCTTCATCCCGCTGTCTATCATACTCCTGAACGCCATTTTGGAGGTAAAGCGCTCATCTACTTTTTTCAGCGGCATATCCGGGAAATGTTTCCCCAGTATCCTGATGCATTCCTCCACCAGCGCGGTAGCGTCCGTCGCGCTGCCGTCCAGGTTGCGGGGCAGGCCTATCAGGATCAGCTCCACGGGTTCGGCGGCGAAATATTTTTTGAGGAAAGGGATCAGTTCATGCGAGGGAACGGTGCCCAGGCCGCTGGCAATGATCTTCAGGGGGTCCGTTACCGCCAGGCCCGTGCGCTTTTTCCCATAATCGATGGCAAGTATCCTGGGCATATCTTATGGTTTGAAGATCAGCATGTCCGCAATCGCGAATACCGCGTACACTACGCTGGCGATGCCGTTGGTGGTCATAAACGCGAGGTTCACGCGGGAAAGGTCATGCGGTTTCACCAGCCTGTGCTGCATGAAAAGCATTAAAATAAAAACACCCGCGCCGATCCAGTACAGCCAGCTGAAATGCCCCATCACCCCGATGGTAATGGCCATGGCAGCGGCTACCAGGTGCAGCCCTTCCGAAAAACGCAGGCCGCCGGCCTTGCCCAGCCAGGCGGGAATGGAATGCAGTTGCTGGGAGCGGTCAAACTCTTCATCCTGCAAAGCATAAATAATATCGAAGCCGCTCACCCAGCACAGCACCATCACGCTCAGCAATACGGGCAGCAGGCTGAAATACCCGGTAACCGCCAGGAAAGCGCCGATGGGCGCCAGGCTCAGGCCCACGCCCAGCACCAGGTGGCAGAGGGCGGTGAAACGTTTGGTATAACTGTACCCCAGCACTACCAGCATGGCAACGGGGGATAAAAAGAAACACAGGGGATTGATGAACCAGGTGGTGGCCATAAAAAGCAGCACGTTGCCGATCACAAACCAGAGGGCGTTTGAAGCGGAAATAATACCGGCGGGTATCTCCCTTTGCGCGGTACGCGGGTTCTTTTTGTCGAATTCAGCATCCAGCCAGCGGTTGAAGGCCATGGCCGCACTGCGGGCAAACACCATGCAGAGCACCACGAGCAGCAACAGCGTCCAGCTGAAGGAATGCCCGGCCCAGGCCACCGCCATAAAAAAACCCGTCATGGCAAAGGGCATGGCGAAGATCGTGTGGCTGAACTTTACCAGTGACAAATAGTTCTTAACAGTTGAGGACATGGCCGCTAATTTACAGGTTTCAGTTTACAAAACAGGTCCCAGATCACGATGCCCGTGCTCACGGAGATATTGAGGGAATGTTTCATGCCCAGCTGGGGAATTTCTATGCAGCCGTCTGCCAGCTGCATCACCGCGGGGTCCACGCCAGACACTTCGTTGCCAAACACCAGCGCAAGCGGCTGATTCCCGGGCCGGAAAACATCCAGCATCACGCTTTGCGCCGCCTGCTCGATGGCAATGATGGCATAACCCTGCGATTTGAGGGCCTGCACGGCTTCCACCGTGGTGGAAAAATACTGCCATTCCACCGTTTCCGTGGCGCCCAACGCCGTTTTCTGGATATCCCGGTGCGGGGGCACGGGCGTGTAGCCGCACAGCGCAATGCCCTGCAGCAGGAAAGCATCCGCCGTTCTGAACACAGACCCCACGTTGTGCATGCTGCGCACATTGTCCAGCACCAGCACCAGCGGCGTTTTGTCCGCCGCCTTAAACTCAGCCACCGTTTTACGGCCCAGCTCCTGCATGTTTAACTTCCGCATGGGTGCAAAGATAGTTGAAGTAAGTAAATGCCCGCAGGTTCTTATATTTGCCGCATGGCTAAAAGTAAATCGGAAGAAACGCCCCTGATGCAGCAGCACAACGCTATCAAAGCCCGATACCCGGACGCGGTGCTGCTTTTCAGGGTCGGGGATTTTTATGAAACTTTCAACGCGGATGCGGTGATCGCATCCAAAGTGCTCGGCATTGTACTCACCAAAAGGGCCAACGGCAGCGCTTCTTATGTAGACCTTGCAGGGTTCCCCCACCATTCGCTGGATACTTACCTGCACAAACTTGTAAAAGCCGGCCACCGCGTAGCCATCTGCGACCAGCTGGAAGACCCGAAAATGGTGAAAGGCATCGTGAAACGCGGCGTGACCGAAATGGTAACGCCCGGCGTGGCCGTAAACGACAAGCTGCTGGACAACAGTACCAACAACTTCCTCGCCGCCGTGCATTTCGGGCAAAACGACCAGGCCGGCGTGGCTTTCCTCGATATTTCCACCGGGGAATTTTTCGTGGCCCAGGGTACCCTGGAGTATGTCGACAAGCTCCTGCAAAGTTTCCGCCCGCAGGAAGTGGTGTTTGCCAAACAGCAGCAGAAACATTTCCGGCAGACCTTCGGCAGCCGGTTTTATACGTATAACCTTGAAGAGTGGATATTTACCAATACTTACGCGAGGGAGATCCTGCATAAACATTTCGAAACGCATTCACTGAAAGGTTTTGGCGTGGAAGAGCTGAACGACGCGATCATCGCGGCGGGCGCCACCATGCATTACCTGAAAGATACCGAGCATCCGAACCTCCAGCACATCACCGCGCTCACGCGGATAGACCAGGAAGATTTCCTCTGGATGGACCGGTTCACCATCCGCAACCTCGAACTGCTGCAAAGCACCGTGGAGCAGGGCAAATCGCTGATCGGCACGCTGGACAATACCCTCTCCCCCATGGGCGCACGCCTGCTGAAACGCTGGATCATTTTCCCGCTGCGCGATATCACGAAGATCAACGAGCGGCTGGATGCCGTGGAAACGCTCATCCGCGAGGCAGACAACACCCGCCTGCTGCAAACACACCTCAAGATCGTGGGAGACCTCGAAAGGCTGGTATCCAAGATACCGCTCAAAAAGATCAACCCGCGCGAAGTGATGCAGCTGGCCAAAGCCCTGCAACAGGTAAGCGAAATAGCCAATACATTATCGGCCACCGACAATACATTGCTCCGCCAGCTGCAGGAGCAGCTCGATCCCTGCCAGCCCATCCTGGACAGGATCCTGAGCGAGATAGCGGACAACCCGCCCGTACTGGCCAACAAGGGCGGCGTGATCCGCGAAGGCACAGACGCCGCGCTGGACGACCTCCGTGCCATTGCCACTTCCGGCAAAGAATACCTGCTGCGCATCCAGCAGCAGGAATCCGAAGCCACCGGCATCCCTTCGCTAAAAGTGGCCTTCAACAACGTGTTCGGTTATTATCTGGAAGTGACCAACACGCACAAGAACAAAGTGCCGAACACCTGGATACGCAAGCAAACGCTGGCCAACGCCGAACGTTACATCACGCCCGAGCTGAAGGAATACGAGGAAAAGATCACCGGCGCGGAAGAAAAGATACTCTCGCTGGAAATGCAGCTGTACGATGCGCTGCTGCTGGCTTTGCAGGAATACATCGTGCCCATCCAGCGCAATGCGCAGGCGCTCGCCCGGCTGGACTGCCTGCTGTGCTTCGCGCACAACGCCGTGCAGTTCAAATACCGCCGTCCTGTAGTGAACGAATCTTATAACATCGATATCAAAGAAGGCCGTCACCCCGTGATCGAACAGGGCCTGCCTGCCGGCGAAAGTTATGTAACGAACGACCTGCTGCTGCACCGCGACGAACAGCAGGTAATTATTCTCACCGGGCCCAACATGAGCGGTAAATCGGCCCTGTTGCGGCAAACGGCGCTCATCACGCTCATGGCGCACATGGGCAGCTTCGTACCCGCTTCCGCAGCGGAGATCGGGCTTACGGACAAGATATTTACCCGCGTGGGCGCGTCAGACAACCTGAGCGGCGGCGAAAGTACCTTCATGGTGGAAATGAACGAAACCGCCAGCATCATCAACAACATCACTCCGCGCAGCCTCATCATCCTCGACGAAATAGGCCGTGGCACCAGTACTTACGACGGCATCTCCATCGCCTGGAGCATCGTGGAGTACCTGCACGACATGACCGATCACCGCCCGAAAACTTTGTTTGCCACGCACTACCATGAGCTAAACGAGCTGGAGAACACGCATTCCCGCGTGAAGAATTTCCACATCACCAACAAAGAAGTAGGCAACAAGATCATCTTCCTGCGTAAGCTGGCGCCGGGCGGCAGCAGGCACAGCTTCGGTATCCATGTAGCGAAGATCGCGGGCATGCCGCCTCAGCTGATCAACCGGGCCAACGAAATACTCTCCCAGCTGGAAAGCCAGCACATCGAAGCGCCTATGCAGCAGATCGCGGCGCCCGTGCAGAAAGTACAGCTCAGCATCTTTGACGCGCACAGCGACACCTTCCAGCACATCCGCGAGAAACTCACCGCGGTGGACATCAACCGGCTCACACCCGTGGAGGCTTTAATGAAGCTGAGCGAGATCAAGGACCTGCTGCAATAACGGTAACGTATATACTAAAATAAAAAGCCCCGGCAAACCACCGGGGCTTTTTCAGCTATTATTTCATTCTTCACTATTTTTTATCCCACCAAACACGGCCGGTGATATCTTCCACCGCGTTGCCGTATTCGCCGGATGCCTTCATCTCAGCTACTGCTTTATTGTAGTTGTCGATATTCTGGTTGGAAACGGGCAGAGGCCAGCGGCGCGGAACTTCCAGCTTCACACCACTCGCGATGAATTCCCTGCGGTTGAGGATGCCCCCAACTTTCGGGTAGCCCAGCAGCTTGTAATAACCCCATGCTTCCCAGGGAGTTTTAAAGCTGTTAATATATTGCTGGATACCGATCTTTTCCAGCTTCTCCGCATTTGTGCCGGTAAAGGCGATGGCTGGTTTGGCCAGGTACGCGGTAATGGCCTCAGGCGTTGCAGGCACAAATTCCACGGCTGCAGCCAGCGTAGCGATGGCGCTGTAGGCATTCACGGAAGCCGTTACGCCTTTGTTGTACCAGTCTGCCGCATCGCCGGTGATGATGCCCTTGAGGGAAAGTTCTGAGAGCATGAAACACATTTCTGCGTAAGTGATCATCGGCTGGGTGTATTTACCGTCCAGGTTGCCGTCTGAACCAAGGTCGAAGATGCGGTTCTGGAACGAGGAAAGCGTATCCACTTCCACCGTTACGTTTTTACCGCCTTCCACGATGTTGTAACGTTTCACGCCGAACAAAGGCTTATAAACCGCATTGTTCTGGTCATCCGGGCTTTCGGGCATGCCTACATACTGGCGGGGATTGTACACCGCTGATGCAGGGAATGCGCCGCCGGCTTTCAGACGGTTAAAGGTAGCCAGCGTGAAAGCGTTCTTTTTGAAGAACAGGCTCAGGCGCGGGTCCTGGGTATCGTACATGAAGTCTATCAAAGTTTTGCCGCCCCTGGTAGGGTTGCCCTGCGCATTCCAGTTGCCGCCTCTTGCGAAGTTGGTAGTGGAAATGAATTTCCATTCCTCCGCATTGCCTGCAAACAGACCGGCCGGGCTGGCCATTACTTCGGCAGCGATCGCTTTCAGCCTGTCGGGATTGCGTTTGCTCAGGCGCATCGCGATCTTCAGGCGCAGCACGTTGGCGGCTTTGGCCCACTTGGCGGCATCGCCGTTGTAAAACAGGTCCATGGAACCAATAGACATATACTGGCCCGGAGTGGTTAGCGCCGTGACAGCCGCTTTCAGCTCCGCGTCGAATACGCCAAAGAGTTTTTCCTGGTTATCGTAAGCCGGCAGGAAGCTGCCTTCGCCCACACGGGCCTGGAAAGCCTCGGTGTAGGGAATGCTGCCGTTCACATCCATCACGCGGAAGGCTGCGTATACTTTGTTCACAGTGGCAACCGCCCTTACCTGGGAATAATACGTTTTATCATCTCCCGTTTTCTTGTCCACGATCTGCTGGATGGCAGACAGGTTGCGGCCGATGTTGGTGTAAAACCCGTTGTAATACTCATTCACGCGGGGGTTGGAAAACATGCCGCCGGTATTACCGTCTGCATAGCTTACGGTGAACTGCATGTAACGCATGAGGTACTGGTAGTGCTCGTAGAACCAGTCAAAATCGCGGTCTACCATTGCTTTCTGGGACGTGGTAATGAGCTGTTCGGGTGAAATATCGTCCGTGATCTCGGGATTTTTATTGATGTTCTCGAAGTCCTTTGTGCAGGAGCTGACCAGTGTTGCGAGGGCCAGCGCGCCTATTCCAAATTTATGAATCGCTTTCATGATTGTCTGTTTTGAAATTAGAAGCCAAGTTGAAGGGTTACTGCCATATTCCGCACGAACGGCGCGCCGCCGTATTCAGAAAATGCGCTGGTGCTGTTGTTCCGGAGGCTTTCCGGGTTGATGTGGTCGGGCAGGTTGTTGTAGAGGTAACCGAGGTTACGGCCGATGAGCAGCACACGCACTTTATTCATGCGGATCTTTTCAGCAATGCTGCTGGGCATAGTATAACCGATGGACACTTCGCGCAGTGCAACATAAGATGCGTCGAACACGGATGCCTCGCGGATACCGATACCCCAATCGCCCACCATGCTGTAATACTGGTACGGGCTCAATGGCTTCACATACCCTTTATCGTATGCATCCCGGTAACTCATGCCGCCGAGATTCACTTCCTGGCCGTTGTGGGTGATCTTATAACCGTCTTCAAATACGCCTTCGGGGAGAATACCGTCGTTGCGCTGGCGGCCTGAGTTGTCCGTCCATGCAAGACCGCCGTGCTCTGCATCACGGCCGTTGATGGTGCTGGCTACCGTACCGCGGCCCGTGCCATACTGGTGGGAAGCGGAGAACATGTCGCCGCCGATCCTTGCCTGTACGAGGAAGCCAAGGCTCCAGTTCTTGTAGTTGAAATTGTTGCTCAGGCCCAGGTTGAAGTCAGGCGTGATATTACCCACCACTGCGGCGCCGCGCTTGAATTTATAGGGCTGGTCCGCGCTGTTGGGTGAAATGATGGGTTTGCCGTTGTTCGGGTCGTTCGCGTCTTTGCCAACGTAGCGGGTGTAGCCATAGTTGGTCTGGATCACGCCATACGCGGCGCCAACCATTGCCAGCACTCTCACGTCCTGGTCGTTAGCCATTTCATATTCTTTCTCGTTACCGAAAAGGGAAATGATCTTGTTATTGTTCTTGCTGCCATTCAGGGTTACGTCCCAGTTAAAGTTCTTGGATTCGATGGCTTTCGCGTTGATGGCTATCTCGATACCGCTGTTACTGAATTTGCCTGCATTAATGAAACGCTCTCTCACGCCCGATTCCATCGTTACCGGGATCTTGATGATCTGGTCTTTGATGGTGGAACGGTACCAGGCCACATCCAGGCCGAGGCGGTTATTGAGGAAACGCACGTCAGCACCCACCTCAACAGAGCTGGAAGTGGACGGTTTCAGGTTCATGTTGGGCAGGGTGTTGGACTGGTAGTATTCGTTGATGGGCACGCTGCCGGAACCGGCGCCATTCCAGAGGGAGGAAGTGACAAAGCCGGCGTTGTTTTCCCAGGGCACCATGTCGCCGCCTACAAAGGCGTAAGAAGCGCGGAGCTTACCGTAACTGATCCAGGAAGGCATGCTGCTCTTCAGGCTTTCAGTGAATTCCCATGCTGCGCCCACTGACGGATAGAAGTAAGAAGGCGTTCCGTGGCCATCAGGGTACATGAGCGCGGAAGACCAGTCGTTACGGCCGGTCACATCCAGGAACCATGCGTTCTTATAAGAGAAGCTGGCTGCGAAGAAAAGCGAGTTGATCCTTTTCTGCGCGAGCGTTTTTGCCTGTGCTTCCAGCGGGTTTACGCTGTTGGTCATGGCGTACATGCCGGGGATGCGAAGGCCGCCGGAGGTGCTGGTGCGGAAGCTGTTGCCGATGCCGGAGGTCCAGGTTTCAGCACCCAGGTTGAGGCTGGCGGTAAAGTCTGAACCCAGTTTCGGGGTGATCACCGCCATACCGGTGAAGGTGTACTGCGTTTTGTTCTGGCCGGAAAGCACGAACAGGCCGCGGCTCCCGGTGTAGTTAGGTCCCCAGCCCAGCTGGCGGCGGTCGTCTGCCTGCTGCTCGTAGCTGAAGTTACCGCGTGCGATGAATTTCAGCCAGTCGGTAGCCGTGCCGGTGAGGGAGAGATTACCCATGAGGAGCTTTTCCTTGCGCACCCAGTTGTCGTTTTCCAGGGAGAACCAATAATCTGCGCCGGGATACTGGCCCAGGTAATTGCTCAGGTCCTGCTTGCCGGGGTCCGGGCCCATGTAGCGTGCCTGCCAGTAACCGGGATCGTAGTTGCGCGGGAAGATGTAGATCCATTTGCGGCCAACGTTTTCGTTGGTGTAATCACCGCCCTGGCGGGTGGGATTGGTGGTTTCGCTGGAAGTGAAGGCCACGCCGCCCTCAGCGGAGAGGAATTTGGAAATAACGGCGGATGATTTCAGGGAGAATGCGTCTCTCTTGAAACCGTTGTTCGGCATCACGCTGTTATTGTCCACGTGGGAGTAAGAAAAGCGGAAGTTCGCTTTTTCGTTGCCGCCTTCCACGGCCACGTTGGTATTAAAATATTTACCGGTCTGGTAAGTGTTTTTCCAGTTGTTGGGCTGTGCGCTGAATGGCACAATATCGCCATTGATGATCTTGGCCATGGTGCCGTCCATTTTCGGGCCAAAGCTGTATGCGCCGGCCCACTGCACTACATTGCCGTCAGCGTCCGTGTTGAAGAAAGGATTGTAGCCTGCGCCATACGTATTCTGCAATGCGATGGGCGTGCGGTATACCTGCTCGAACTGCACGGTCTGGCTGAAGTCTACGCCGAGGCCTTTGCGGGTAGTGCCTTTTTTGGTGGTGATGAGGATGGCGCCGTTGATGGCACGGGTACCGTAAAGAGCGGTAGCGGCTGCACCTTTGAGCACGGTCACGGATTCAAAATCGTCAGGGTTGAAGTTTTTGAGCACGTTACCGAAGTTCACTGCGTTGTCCGCATCATCGTTTTCGAAGATGGTACCGTCTATCACGAAGATGGGCTGGTCTTTACCATTCAGCGATTTGGCGCCGCGCAACACGATGCGGTTGGCAGCCTGCGGACCGCCTGCCGCGCCGGAAATATCCAGGCCGGCCACTTTACCCTGGAGCGCTGCAACGGGGTTGATGGCATTGGTTTTGGCTACTTCGGAGCCTTTCAGTTCTGTAACGGCGTAGCCGAGTTTCCGCTGTTCGCGTTTGAAGCCGAGGGCGGTTACCACTACTTCATTGAGATTCTTTGAATCTTCTTTCAGGATGATGTCGAAAGAAGCGGAGGAAACGGGCACTTCCTGCTGGGCGTATCCCATAAACGTGAAAACCAGTGTGCCGGCGGGGTCTGCACTGATCTTGAAGGAACCATCCGCAGCGGTCACGGTGCCTTTCTGTGTTCCTTTTTCCATGACTGTTACGCCTGGTAACAGCTGACCGTTAACATCCTTGACAGTGCCGGTCACTGCTTTTTGGTTCTGTGCCCATGCGAGCGGGGCGAAGCAGAAAGACAGCAGCGTGGCGAGCAGAAGAATTCTTCGCATAGCTTCCTTAGATTTTAAGTTTTGAAACGTGAAAACAAATAGTTAATAGTTATCCATTATTGTTTGAAGCTGATGTTGCGGGCAGGGCATAACAAGCCCGTTCGCATCAGTTACAATGCAATACAATTCCTTCCTGCCCTGTCAGGGCTGGTTTACATATAGTGTGGCTGTAAAAAAGAGATCGATTTAGTTCGTTGCTACCATTTTTTGTTCTCTAAAGCCAGCGATGTTCACTTTTCTCCGTTTTTCCCGGCACCAGATAAAACGTTTTAGCATTTTATCAATAAAAAAACTGTGCATCCTTTGCTCCTCCTTCATTTTCACGGGTCAGGGGTTTTAATTTATTGCATAAAACGTTTTAGCATTTTACCAATAAAAAAAACCTGTGACGTTCCGGGGCGCTTCATTTTCTTTCAACTCGCACAGATTTGGTTCGGAAAAAACGAACGCCTGCAACTTAGTTAAACTTTACAAGGTCACAAAAGAAAATTTAACTTTTTTTTGATATGCTCTTAAGATTACGCTAACAATCCGGAAAAAAATATCACTCCGCGCGAATATCCTATGCAAATCTTTTTGCATCGCTTGCAAAATCTGGCCAACACTCAGTTTCGGCAGCATCATGCAACCGATTTCGTATAGCGAAGAGGGTAATCTCATCTTGTTACGCCCTCCCTTAAAAATTTGATAAACGGCTATGGCCGTTTTCAAAAAATTAGGTAAGTTTGGGTAACAATTAAATGAAACGTTAGGAAATAATCTCAGAACAGGGCAAACTACTCACCCGGGTTCTTTTTTTTGAAAGAGAGGCTAAAACGTTTTAGTGTTGAGCCCGGACAGCGGCCCCGCAGACAGTGAAATTCCATGTGGTCAACCAAAATATATACCGGCAAGATAACGTCAGCAGTGAACCAGATCTAAACTATAAACAGGCCATTTTTGAAGCAACAAACAACCAAAACACGAATAACGCAACACAGTACACTAACAGCATCGTAAACCAAAAATCGCTTGAACGAATAAGGATCATCAGCACCTGGGTCCTCTATTTCCCCATTCAACCAACCCGGCATTGAGCCCCGGGATATATCTTTTTACGCATTTAAACTAAAACAGAGTACAATGAAAAGAACGCTACTACTTTTAGCGGTCTTCATTAGCCTGTGCAACCAGATCTCCTTTGCACAGGCTAAAAAGACCGTGACCGGAACCGTGCGTAACGCCAGCGGGGAAGGCATTCCCGGTGTTACCGTCACCGAAAAAGGCACCAGCAACGGCGCCATCTCCCAGGCAGACGGCAGCTACCGCCTCAGCGTAGCGCCCAACGCTACCCTTGTATTTAATTACATCGGCTTCCTCCGCCAGGAGGTCAGGACCGGTGAATCCGCTTCCTACAACATCACTCTCCAGGAAGACGTAACCGGCCTGGACGAAGTGGTGGTGACCGGCCTCAACATTCCCCGCGCCCGCAAAGCCCTGGGCTACTCACAGGGCACCGTGAAAGCAGAGCAGCTGGAAAATATCGGTTCGTCCGTGAACGCCTTCAGCGCGCTTTATGGCCAGGTGGCCGGTCTTAAGATCACCGGCACCGCGCTCGGGCCCGCAGGCGGCATCAGCATCAACGTCCGCAATGCCGTGGCCCTCACCGAGCAATCCAGCACCAGGCCGCTCATTGTGATAGATGGCATCCCCATGGTGGACGGGCCGACGGAGATCAACCGCAGCACCGGCAACGGGCTCAACGACCTCAATATGGACGACATTGCCACGTTCGACGTGCTGAAAGGCGCCAAAGCCGCTGTGCTTTACGGCTCACAGGGCGCCAATGGCGTGATACTCATCACCACCAAAAGCGGCGCTAAAAAGAAAGGCTTCGGCGTGGACGTAAATCTTTCCAATTCCATGGACCGTGTATGGATCATGCAGGAATTCCAGAACGAATTCGGCTCCGGTTTCCCCGCCGCATGGGTGAACCCCGGCGTAGTAGACGGAGAAGGCTTTTACCAGCGTTTCGGCAAACAAGCCTACTATCCCACCAACTACAACTTCGGCCCCAAAATGGACGGCCGCCAGATACTCTGGTACGACAGCGTGATGAGACCCTACGCGCCCCAGCCGGATAACATCCGCAAATTCTACCGCAACGGCAACACCAGCACCGCCAACGTTTCCCTGCAGGGCGGCGGCGAAAACGGCGGCTTCCGCGTTTCCTATACCCGCAAGGATTACAAAGGCATCTTCGAAGGATTTAAGCTGCACGACAACAACTTCACCTTCAACGGCAACATTAAGATCACCAACCGCGTGAACTTCAAGCTGGTGAGCACTTATGCAAATACCTTCAACCACAACTCGCCGCCTACCAACCAGGACGTGTTTGTGACCTACGGCGTGCCCCGGCAGCTGGATGTTGACCTGCTGCGCACGCAGATCGTGGACCATGCGAACGACGACTACTTCTGGTGGGCTATGGACAACCGGCAGAGCCGCTACCCTACCGGCGGTATCGTACGTGAAGGGCTTGCAGGCAATTATTTCTGGAACCAGATGCAAAATGATTACGACAATACCCGCAATCACTTCATCAATTCCGCCACCATCGATGTGGATATCGCCAAGGGCTTGAAATTCCAGCTGCTGGGCGGTTTCGACTGGATAACGAATAAGAACGAGCAGAAGGAAAAACTCCGCAGGCCGCTCGCCATGGGCGAAGGCGGCAAGTATTACCTCTACAACAGCACCGACGTATATTACAATGGCCAGGCGCTGCTGAACTACGAGAAACAACTCAATCCCAACTTCAGCCTGAATGCATTCGTAGGCGGCGTGATACAGAAGCGCACCAGCGACTGGACCAGCAGGACCACGAGAAACGGTTTCATCACCCGGGATTGGTTCTCCTTTAAGAATTCAAAAAATACGCCTACCGAAAGTGACGGTTTCCGCCGCTACAGCCTGCTGTACGGAGCATTTGGCTCTGTGCAGATAGGATTTAAGGAATGGCTGTACCTGGAATTGCAGGGCAGGAACGACTGGTCGTCCATCCTTCCGCCGGCCAACAACTCCTACTTCTACCCCGGGGCCAGCGTATCCTGGTTATTCAGCGAACAACTGAAAATGCCGTCCTGGGTCAGCTTCGGTAAGTTCAGGATCGCCTGGGCAGACGTTGGCCGCCCCGGCCCGGAATACTTTTCCAACAACGTATACGACATCAGCAACTACGGCGGGGTGATCACCTACGCTCCGCGCGATGCG
The DNA here is from genome assembly GCF_039655965.1 of Chitinophaga sp. YIM B06452. Classification (NCBI taxonomy): domain Bacteria; kingdom Pseudomonadati; phylum Bacteroidota; class Chitinophagia; order Chitinophagales; family Chitinophagaceae; genus Chitinophaga; species Chitinophaga sp. YIM B06452. The sequence continues at coordinate 1,126,779 of NZ_JAWLKY010000002.1, forward strand.
CGCCCGCCTGAAGACCTGAAGCCGGAACGCAAACGCGAAGTTGAACTGGGGCTTGAGACCAAATTCCTCAACAACCGCCTGGGCCTGGAAGTGAACTATTACAACGGCAACACCTACGACCAGATCATGGGGCTGAGTGTATCCCCCTCTTCCGGCTATAACTCCACCAGGATCAATGCCGGGCAGATCTCCAACAAAGGCATTGAAGTATTCATCAACGCCACACCGCTCAAAACTGCGGATTTCAACTGGAATACCGTGCTGAACTTCCACAGCGACAAACCGAAAGTGAAAAAGCTGGCGCAGGGTATTACCTCGCAAAACCTCTGGGGCATGTCCGGCGCCAAAGTGGTGGCGGTAGAAGGCCAGCCATGGGGCCAGGTGGTGGTAAGACCTTATAAAGTGAATGAAAACGGCGTGAGGATCACCGAAGCAGGTTATTATTCCACCGATCCCACCAAGGAAGAAGTGATCGGCAAAGTGCTGCCAGACATTGCCGGCGGTTTCAACAACACCATTGCCTACAAAGGTTTCTCACTCGACTTCAACATCGATTACCAGTTCGGTTCCACGCTCGTTTCCCAAACCAATATGTACATGGTGGGCAACGGCTCCGCGGCTTCCACCACCGCGTACCGCGACGAAGCGCACGGCGGCCTCCCCTACTACATCAACAACAACAGCACACTGGTATTGCTGCCCAGCCACACTTCGCCGGTACCGGGCGATTCCAAGTATCCGTTCATCATGCACGACGGCGTGATACTGCCAGGCGTAGATGCGGACGGGAAACAGAATGAGACCATCATTACCGCGGCAGACAAGCACTCTTACTACTGGCAAACGTTCATGGACATCCAGCCGGACATCGTGTATAAAAACGATTACATCAAGCTGCGCAACATTGTGCTCACTTACGAGCTGCCGAAGAAGACCATTGGCAGGATCGGTTTTGAGAGGCTTGCAGTATCGCTGTTTGCCAATAACCTCTGGTATATCTACAAAACAATGCCGAACGTAGATGCGGAAGCGCTGAACGGCACGAACGTATTCTACGAAAACAACGCATTCCCCACTACCAGGAGCTACGGCGCAAGCATCAGGGCATCGTTTTAACAGCACAAAACTGAACAACATGAAAAAGAAAAACATATTCAACATACTAGCCGGGTTGCTGCTGCTATCGGTCGTTTCCTGCAAAAGCAAACTGGAAGACCTTTACCTGGATCCCGACGGATTCACCGACCCGACCATAGAAGGTTTTTATACGAACCTGCAGCAACAGCTTGGTATCTTCAGGTATTCCTACGGGGAAATGTTCCATAATTTCAATACGCTCAATCCCATCCTGGGCTCCGGCGGTTTCCAGAACGACGGCGCGCCCAGCAGCTTTTCATGGGTGCACGACCCGTATTCCGACGCATTCGGCAAGCTGCGATCCTATGCAGCCATGCAGCAGTTGTACAACACCCTGCCCGAGCAGGACAAGAAAGATTACGAGATCTTTATGTGGACGGGCGGCGCGGTGAAAGAGTACATCTACCACCAGCTGACGGACATCTGCGGCGATGTGCCCTACTTCAAAGCCATGCAGGGAGCGGAGCTTAATTTCACGCCCCCGTTCGACAAACAATCGGACATATACCCGGCCATGCTGGCAAGCCTGAAAGAAATATCCACTAACCTGAAGGGATACACGCTGAACAGTAGTTTTATACAACAGCAGTTTCCCCGCAACGACATCTATTTCGGCGGCGATATCACCAAATGGCGGGTGTTCATCAACAGCCTGCGGATGCGCCTGGCGTTGCGCCTTACCAATGTATCGCCCGCGCTGGCAAAAAGCACTATCCAGGAAGTGCTGGCCGATGATGTGTATGCAAAAGACAGGGCTACTTCCATCACGCTGGTAGACAAACAGCAGGACAGGGCCATGGAGCTGCTCATTTTCCGCTCGCTTTCAGAAAGGATGACAGCGCGCCTCTTCGTGCCGGCAAACATGCTGAATCTAATGCGCAAGCCCGGTTTTGCGGACGATCCTCGCATCCCCGTACTGTTCCAGCCCGACAAAGACGGCAACTACACCGCCATGCCGACTGAAGCGCCGGATGTAACCGCAATTTCAGGCCAGATCACTACCAGCAACCTGGCGGCCACTTTCCCTTCTTTTTATAACCGCACTACTTTCGAACGCAACTTCGGCATGCCTTACCAGATCATTACGTCTTCGGAGATACATCTCCTGAAAGCGGAAGCGAAGCTGCGCTGGGCAGACCTTACGATCACCGCGGCAGACGAATACCGTGCGGCCATCAAAGAGTCCATCGATATTTATTACGAGATCAACGCGCTCAACCAGGACCAGAATTACACCGGTTTCATTCCCGCCTCCAAGGCCACCAAGCCTTCAGACGCCGTGATCAACACTTTCCTCGACCAGAAAGTGGCCGAGTTCAACACGGCAGCGGGCAATGAAAAGATCGGGCTGATCTACGACCAGCGGTATATCCACTACAACATGCTCAAACCTTACGAGCTATGGGCGGATACGCGCAGGCTGATGAAAGAGCTGGGCGCAAGGGTGCGCAAAGCGCCGAGCAATATCCGGATGATGGAGAGAACCGTATACCCGACCAGTGAAGAGCTGAACAACCCGGCAAACTTCCAGGCTGTGAAAGCCGCCAACAACTACACCACCCCGGTTTGGTGGACGGGCAGGTAATTATTTCCAAAAAGAGGCTGCGGCCTCTTTTACTTCTTTTCAAAAGAAAAGGCGGCAGCCCCTGGCTCCGCCTTTTTGTATGTACACCTGTGAAAAATCTTTTTAAGCCACTGTTTTAGCCCTTTTCCGGCAGCTTTCCCGCTTGATGAGCGTTGCAGGCAGCACCACCTGGTTGATCTGGTTATTGTGCTGGTTCAGCTCGTTCATCAGCACCTGTATCACGTTGCGGGCAATGTCGTGGATAGGTTGCGCCACGCAGGTGATGCCGGGGGTATGCAGGCGGAAGAGATCATGGTCGTCGAAGCTGATGAGGGCAACATCTTCCCCGATCTTCATGCCCAGCTCCTTCACGCTTTCGATGCCGTAAATGCCGAGGTAGTTGGTGGTGAAGAAAATGGCGTCCAGCCCGGGCAGGCCTTTGATGAACTCCATGATCTGGCTTACCGCTTCCTCTTTGCTGGCGCCGAACGGTATCTTTTTGCACATTTTGCGGGGAAGGCTGGCGCGGTGGGCTTTCATAGCGGCTGTGAAGCCGTTGAAACGCTCCTTCATCTGTATCTGCTCCGAAGTGGTGGTAACCAGCGCGATCTTCTGGTAGCCCAGTTCCAGCAGGTATTCCGCCGCATCGTAAGAGCCCTGGAAGTTGTTCACCATCACGTAATTGGTGGGTATCTGCGGCAGATAACGGTCCATGAGCACCATGGGTTTCCGGGAGTTCTTCAGCACTTCTATCTCTTTGTCGAGGTTGGGCGTGGGCGTAATGATATAGCCGTCTACCTGCCGGTATTCCAGCACTTCGAGCAGGCCGCGGGCTTTGGTAAGATTGTCTTCCGTGGAGCCATACAGTACTTTGTAGCCGAATTTATCCGCTTCTTCTTCCACTATTTTAGCAACATTGGCAAAGAAGTGGTTAGCGATATCTTCCACGATAAGGCCGATGGTCTTGGTTTTGCCGGTTCTGAGCCCGCGCGCGAGCTGGTTCGGTTTGTACTTGAGTTTAGCAGCGAGCTTCAGTATCTTTTTGCTCACCTGGTCGCTGATGCGTTTTTCCTTGGCTTTGCCGTTCAGTACAAATGAAACGGTGGTAGGCGAAACGCCGGCTTGTTTTGCAATATCTTTGATTGATATACCCTTCATATGGAATTATAGGTCGTACGCGCTATAACGATTTAGCATAAACAAGGTACGGAAAATTCGATAAAACAAAAAAGAATTCCCCGCCCGGATGCCGCCAGAGGGCCGGTTTTGGCGGCAAACCGGCCACTGCAACGGCCCCGGCATGTTTACCGCAGGTCATAATTTTCAAGCCCCTTAAATATTATGGGAAAATAGTGCCGACTAGTATTTTTTTAACCGAAATTTAATAATTTGGCAAAATAGAATTCAAAATGGCAGAATTACTACCTGCTAATATTTTCATAGGACTAAACCAACAAGGAAGCAAATATGAAACCCATTCTGATAAAAGTGGGGGCCTTTGCCGACAACCAGATCACCATCATCGAACGCTGTGATCCTTATTTCAACACACCTTTCCATTTTCATCCCGAATGCGAGCTGGTGTACGTTACTGAAAGCCAGGGTAAACGCATCGTAGGAGACAGCATTGAAAGTTTTGACGTAGGCGACATGGTATTCCTGGGGCCGAACATACCGCATGTGTGGTACAACGACGAGGCCTATCATAAAAATGATGAGTCGCTCAAAGCCCGTTCGGTGGTGATCTATTTCCCTAAAGACATCTTTGGCGACAAATTCTACGGCCTGCCGGAAACCAAGGCGCTTACCGATCTTTTCCACCGTGCCCAGCGCGGCATGAAGATCATTGGCAGCACGCAGGAGAAGCTGAAGGACGAGATATTGTCGCTGCCGAAAAAAGACGGCCTGGAGCGCATCATTTCACTGCTGCAGATACTCAAGACGCTTTCGGAGACCAAAGACTGCTACTTCCTGGCCAGCACCGGCTATTCGCACGCTTACAACGTAAAAGACAACCATAAGATCGACGAGGTGTTCAAATATGTGATGAACAATTTCTCCAAGGAAATTTCCCTGCAGGACGTTGCCAGCATCACCAACCTCTCCCCGCAGAGCTTCTGCCGCTTTTTCAAGAACAGGACCAAAAAATCCTTCGTGCAGTTCCTCAACGAAGTACGCATCGGCCATGCCTGCAAACGCCTTACGGAAGAAGACTGGTCGATCGCTGAAATAGCCTATTCATGCGGGTTTAAGAACCTTTCCAATTTCAACCGCTTCTTTAAGGAGATCGTCGGCAAAACGCCCAAGGAATACAAGAATGAACTGAGGCTGAAGGAAGCATAGATCCCTTACACCATATGTTTTTTAAGCGCAGGCTGCCACAGGGCCTGCGCTTTTTTTATGCGAACTGTTTTCCCCACAAAAAAGCCGGCCCAAAAGGGCCGGCCGGTCATTCTTAGATGAGCTATGTCTATTAATGCTATGGTTTGTCCCACCAGAGGCGGGTGCCCCCGTTATCAGGTCCACCTAGTAAAGTAACTGCGCGTTCCACCCCTTTCGGGTTGGCCTGGTATTCCGTGCTGGAGAAGTTGATCCTGCGGATGAATGCGGTGGTGGAAATTTTTCCGCCGCTGTTGTTGATCATCACCGGGAATTGTTTGGGATAGCCTGTGCGGCGGAATTCCGCCCATGCTTCCTGCCCTTCGGGGAAGCCTGCTATCCATTTCTGCGTGATGATCCTTTCCAGCTTGCGCGCCGGTGCGTCCACATCATTCCATTTAACGGTGATGGTACTGAGCCAGGGGCTCCCGGTATTGATGTTGTTCGCGGCATTCTTTGGATCCACGTAAGGCGCGGCAGTGCTGGTATTATCAGCGAGGTACTCAGCCAGGTTGCCGGATACGCCGTGCTGGGCAAAGGATGCTTCCACGCCTTTTTCATAGTTCTGCTGGGCAGCGCCGGCACCCGTCCAGCCCAGGAGGTTGGCTTCAGCTTTCAGGAACCAGGCTTCAGCAGCCGTCATTACCTGTATTTTGCTGTTGCCGAGCAGGTCTTTATTGAGCTTGGAGAAGTTTACATATACTTCTTTTGCAGGCAGGTTGATGCCGTTGCGGATACCTTTGTACTGGCCCGGGAACTCATCGGACGGCGAAAAGTATTTCACCAGCCTGGGATCTTTCAGCCCTTTCAGGATAGATTCCATCGGCGCGCTCATCCTGATATCCCCCCAGCCTTCCGAGAAGGTACGGAGCGGGTGTTCCAGCGGCGCGATATTGATGGTGAAATTATCCGCGGCGGCCGTCAATAAACCAAGAGGATGGGCAAGCGCCGCTTCTCCTTCTGTCTTTGCCTTCGCGGGATCCGCCTTGCTGATGCGGATGGCCAGGCGCAAACGCAGCGTGTTGGCTACCTGCACCCATTTGGAATAATCGCCCTGGTACGGGGAAAGGTCGAACTCGGCAAAGTTTTTCGGAGCGCCGTCGTTATGATATTTGGTAAGTGTGGTAATGGCTTCTGCAAGGTCTTTGAAGAACGCATTGTAAGCCTCCTGCTGGCTGTCGTAGTCGATGCTCCCGTCAGGGTTCTGCACGCCGTATTTGGTGTAGATGATCGGCCCGTAAACGTCTGCCAGGCGGTGCATGGTGAGCACCTTCAGCAGCAGGCTCCAGGCGTAGAAGTTGGGATAATCGGTTTTGGTGAGATTGCCCACGTAACGGCAAACCGGCATCACCGAGTTATCCAGCGAAGGAGCGTAAGTACCGTAAGCACAGCCCCAGAGTACCTGGTTCCAGCCGTCCTGCAGGTTGTATGTGGTGTTGTTGTTGCCGAAGTTGCCGAATGGGTTTGGCACGGCCATGTAACCGGAATACAGATCTCCCATGAGGTTTTGCTGTACCTGGAACACCCAGCTGGGATTCGCGGCGAAGATGCTCATCTGGATCTGCTTGAACGGTTCCCCGATGTACTGGAAATCTTTTTTCAGATCGTCTTCAGATACACCATAAGGATTTGTATTGAGCCTTTCAAAATCCTTCGTGCAGGAAGCCATGAATATCGAAGCGGCCAGCCCTGCTGCAAGGGTTTTGCGGGTGAATATATGTTTGAATGGTTTCATTGTCTTTGCTTGTTAGGTGATTAACTGGATCAGAATCCTACTTTCAGGCTGGCCCCGAAGCTGCGCGTGGCAGGCAGGCCGAACACGTCTATGCCCTGCAGCCTGTTGTCGCCTCCGGCAGATACTTCCGGGTCAAACGGCGCTTCGCGTTTCAGGAAGAAAAGGTTGCGGCCTATCAGCCCTACACGCAGGCTGCGGAAGGCTTTGGACTTCACCGGTATGTTGTAGCTAAGCGCAAGTTCGCGCAGCCTGATAGTGGTCGCGTCGTACATGTACATGTCGCCGTTGCCGTTGCGGCCGCCCGTATTCTGGTAATAGATCTTCGGATCCAGCTTGCCGGTGAATTTGGAGCCGTCTGCTTTCACCGCGTCGTCTAAGGTCACCCCACCGTTATCCCTTGCCTGTGCGCTGGCTTCGCTCACGCCGTAAGCATCCAGCACGGCTTGTGTGAGGCTCATTACTTCACCGCCAAAACGGCCGTCTATTAAGAATGTGAGCGTAAAGCCCTTATAATCGAAACGGTTGTTCCAGCCCAAATTAAAATCAGGGTTGGGGTTGCCCACAACGAAACCGTTGCCGGACACGGAGTCCTGCACAAAACCGTCTGCACTCAGCACGATCTGCCCTGCTGCATTGCGTTTGGTAATGGTGGGCGTGTAGATATCGCCCCACTCGCCGCCTTCCTGCATACCGGAGCCGTACATGTTGGAACCAAATTCAGTAAGCACGAATTTGTTGCTGGATACCACTTTGTCACCATCTGACAGCTTCACCACTTTGTTGCGGTTGGTGGAGAAGTTGATATTGGAGGTCCAGGTCAGGCTCTTCGATTTCACGGGCACGATGGTAAGCATGGCTTCCACACCGGTGTTGCGGATGTTGCCGAGGTTGAGATAATAAGAGGCATAGCCGGAACCGTTCGGGGCCGGAATCTCGATGTACTGGCGGTAGTTGTTGTTGTTATAATAGGTAACGTCAACGCCTATACGGTCGTTCAGGAAACGGGTCTCAATACCGGTTTCGAAGGAACGGTTGTCTTCAGGCTGGATGTATTCTCCCGGGAAGGGCACGCGGGTGTTGAAGGTGAGCTGTTTCACGCCGCCGAGAACGCGCAGGGTGTAGGTGGCGGGCCTGGTGATGTAAGACGGCAGGTCGTTACCCACTTTCGCGTAAGACAGCCGCAGCTTGGCAAAGTTCCATGCTTCCGGCAACTTGAGCATTTCGCTTAAAACGGCGGTGAGGCCGGCGGAGTAGTAGAAATATCCCTTGCTTTTGGTGGGCGTGAAAGCGAAGGTGCTGGACCAGTCGTTGCGGCCGGTAAGGTCCAGGAACAGGTAATCTTTGTAACCCAGGTTGGCACTGGCAAACACGGCCTGGATCTGTTTGCGGTCCAGCCCCTGCTGCACGGTCATAGCCGTGGGATCGATGTTGGCAAGCTGGAATACGTTGGCGTAGAACAGGCCTTTGATGCTGCCCACGTTCACGTCGTTCAGCGTACGATCGCGCAGCTTGAAGTCGGTTACGCTGGTACCGAGTATGCCCGAAATGCGGAAGTTGTCAGACAGCTGCTTATTGGCGTTCAGCATCAGGTCTGCATACATCTGGGTATTGAATTCTTTTTCCAGCGTGTAGCGCCCGTTGAGGGGCGCCTGTGAAGGATGCGTGGTAGCGTTGGCTTTCATTTCATACTCATCGTATGAGCGGTCGAAGTTGCCTCTCGCCTGGATAGAGAGCCAGTCCAGCAACTGGTATTTTATCGCCAGCGAAGCCATGCCGCGGGTACGTTCTTCTTCGCGCACATTCCTGTTCAGTATCCAGTAAGGGTTCGCCAGTTCCGCGTCGCCGCTCAGGCCCTGGTCTGCATTGATGTTCCACCAGTTCTGGGTGTACATGTTGCGGGATTGTGAAAAGGTCTCGAACTGGTCTTTATACTGGTTAAAATTGAGGCCGCGGGGAAACATGTACACGCTTACCAGCGGGTTGAAATACAAGCCGCTTACCGGCCTGTTGCGTGCGTTCTGCGATATAAAGGTGATGTTCGCATCGAGGCTCAGCTTATCGTTCAGCAGTTTGAGGGTTTCCCTGAAATTAAAGGTATGCCTGTTGAAGCGGCTCGTGGGGATCACGCCTTTGCTGCTGGTGTTGGAATAGGAAAAATAGGACTGCGCTATTTCAGTGCCTCCGCTCACGCCGAGGGAATTGGTCCAGGTGTTGCCGGTGTTGAAAAAATCCTTCACATGGTCTGTCGCGTTCACTTTCGGGCCCCAGCTGTCTGCGCCGGGCGCGGGGTCGTTGGTTTGCCCGTAACGCCACTGGAGCTTGGGCAGCAGCATCACTTTGTCCATGGTGAGGTCTGAAGAAAAATCTATCCTCATCCTGCCTGCGCGGCCGCGTTTGGTGGTGATCAGGATCACGCCGTTGGCGGCCTGGCTGCCGTATTGCGCGGCTGCGGAAGCGCCTTTGAGGATGTTGATGGATTCGATGTCGTCTGGATTGATATTGGAAATACCGTCGCCACCGTCGCGGCCTGCGCCGGACTGGATGTCTGACGACTGGCCGTATACGTTCGCCGGCTGCGAGGGCGAGTAGTTGGCCATGGGCACGCCGTCTATCACATACAGCGGCTGGTTCTCGCGGGTAGATTTGTTGCCGCGCATGATCACGCGGGCAGTGCCGCCGAGGCCGGAAGCGCTCCTGCTAATGGTTACGCCGGCGGCTTTACCTGCCAGGCTGTTGATCACGTTTGCGTCTTTTACCCGGGAGAGGTCGTCGTTATTGAGCTGCTGGGTAGCGTATGACAATTCCTTGGCCTTGCGCTGAACGCCCAGGGCGGTAACCACGAATTCGCTTAAGGATTGTGTGTTTTCAGCGAGTACGACATTGTACTCGTCCGCGTTTCCCACCGTCACCTCCTGGGTGGAAAATCCCAAAAAACGGAAAACAAGTATATCCCCGGGATTGGCGGCAATGGTAAAACTGCCGTTAGCGCCCGTTTGTGTGCCTTTTTGTGTGTTTTTGATGGTTACGGTAACGCCGGGGAGGGCGCCGCCTTTAGCATCTTTTACGGTGCCGCGCACTTCCTTTTCGGGAACGCCCGCGCCGCTCATCAGGGCAACCGTCGTTAAGGAGCCGGCGGCATGTTGTTCCTGATTTACTATGATCTTATTACTTTTTCTCGTAAATTTCAGTCCGGTTTGTTCTGTAAGCAGCTGAAGCACCTCGTCAATAGGCTGCTTCACGCAATTCAGGTTGATCTTCTTTTTGAGATTCAGATCGGATTTGTCGTAATGGAAACTGAGGCCTGTTTTAGCAGAAATTTCAGTAAACACATCCTCCATGTTTTTGTTCTTGACCTGGATGGTGATACTGACGTTCTTGGTGTCCTGCGACTCGGCACGAGCACTGGCGGTGTAAGGAGCCGCCAGTGTAATGGCCATCGCAAGCAAAACCAGGGAAACAAGGCGTAGGCATTTTTTCATACATCTAGTTTTTGCGGGTAAGGAATATTGTGTCGTTCTTGAGCGTGTAGCTGATGTTTTTGGTCAGACAAATGGTTTCCATGATCTCCTGCAGGCTTTCATCCTTGAAAAAGCCCGTATAAGTCCACTCCGTAACGCCTGATTCGTTGATCACTGTTACATTATAGCGGTTCTCCAGTTCCGTCGCCACCTCGTCGTAGCTTGCATCTTTAAAGGCGATGTAGCCGTTCTTCCAGCCGATGATATCATCTTCCTTATCGAACACAGATTTCGCCATGGCCATCGACTGCTTGTCGATACTCACCTGTTCGCTGGGCAACAGTATCACGGGCTGTTGGGTTTCCGCGTGATCCACTTTCACTTTACCGGTCAATAACGCGACCGTAATGCGGTGCTCGCGGCTATAGGCGCGGATGTTGAAGGAAGTGCCCAGCGCGGTGGTGGCGATGTTGCCGGAATGCACGATGAACGGGCGTTTCGGGTCGCTGGCCACTTTAAAGAAAGCTTCGCCTTCTTCTAAATAAATGCTGCGGGTATCGCCGTTGAAATGTTCGGGATAACGGAGTTTTGAAGAAGCGTTCACCATGATGGTAGAACCATCAGCAAGTACAACCTTTTCTGTGGAGCCCCTGGTGGTGGAAATTTCTACGTAGCCGTTCCTGATCACCTTGTTTGTTTTAGCCACTGTAGATTGTACTGCCGGATGGCCTGGGTTTGCCGGATGAGTGGCCGGCATAGGTTGATATAGCAGGGTAAATGCGATCGCTCCCGTGATCATGGCTGCGGCGCCGGTGTAGATCCATGCGCGGAGGCGGCGCCTGCGGGCCGGCGGCCGGGCAGCAGGCAACGCGATCTGCTCCTGGATGCGCACGCGTACTTCCTCCAGCTGCTCCTTGAGGAAATCATCCTCTATCATGGCGGAACGGTGCTGGTTAATGCTTGCAAACCATTGTTCTATAATGCGGATTTCTTCCCGGGTACATTTTCCCTGCGTATAACGCTCCAGGACTTTCCTGATCTGTTCAATATCCACAGCGGTAAGTTTTTAGAAGTTGGTGATATAAGGAAGTCGGGCCAGCTTCAGAAAAGTACCATCGGGATCAAAAGAAATTTCAGCGGAGGATGGAAAGGGCTACGGCCAGCACCAGCAGGTCCGTTTGGGTATAATGGGTGCGGAGTATCTTAAGCGCTTTGGATATCTGGTTCTTCACCGTTTGCTGGGAGAGGTCCAAACGGCATGCAATCTGTTCAATACTAAGGTTTTCGAAGCGGCTGAGCATGAATATCTCCTTCATTTTCTCCGGCAGCCGGTTGATGGCCTCAAACACTTCGGCGGCTTTGGCCTTGTAGTCGTACGTCTCTGAAATATTATGCGGCTGCGCATCGAAATGCTCGATCAGCTGCTGAAGGTATTTTCGGTAGGTAATGTCTTTGCGGTAAAGGTCTATGATCTTGTGGCGCACAGACTGGTACAGGTAAGAGCGGAGGGATTGGTGGATATCCAGCGAGCAGCGTTTCTCCCAGAGGGTCGCAAAAAGGTCCTGCAGCACGTCCTTGCTGGTTTCGCCGCGGTCCGTTTTGCTGAGGATGTAAAGGTACAAAGGCCTGCTGTACCGGTCGTAAATGGTATTGAAAGCCGCACCGTCGCCATCACGCAATAACGATAACAATTGCTCGTCTGAATAGCTATTGTACATAAAAAGATTAAGGTTGATAAAACGGCGTCGATCCTGGTTGTACTGAAATTCTTTGCTTATGCTAACGTGTCATGATCCGGTTAACCGGGTCTGAAAATAGTAATTCTCTTTAAAATTAAAACTTTTTTACGAAGCAATTTTTTAAATCCCTGATGGTGTCCGTTGTACACTATCATTTTTGGAAATTAGGGAAAGTTTATTATTTTTGATATCAAATTGATATTACTTTAAATTATCCCCATATGGAAAAGATCGTCAAGCCCATGAGCGGCTACCTTGCATTTGTACTGAGCATCCTCACTTTTCTCGGCTGCATTTACGCCTTTGTACAGGCAGCAGGTAAGGAAGACACCGGTTCCTGGATTGCCCTTGCCGTTGTGCTTTTTATCGCCTTCATCTTTATTTCCAAAGGCATCATGATCGTAAACCCCAACCACTCCCGCGTGCTCACTTTCTTCGGCAAGTATGTAGGCAGCGTGAAACAGAACGGGCTGTTGTGGGTGAACCCGCTGTTCCGCTCGCAGAATATTTCCCTGCGCTCCAATAACCTGAACGGGCAAACGCTGAAAGTGAACGACAAGATGGGCAACCCCATCGAGATCGCCGCGGTGATCGTATGGCAGGTGAAAGACACGTACAAGGCGGCGTTTGAAGTGGAAGGGTATAATCAATATGTGCAGATACAAAGCGAGGCCGCAGTGCGCCACCTGGCCACCAGCTGTCCCTACGACCGCATGGAAGCCGAGCATGCGGAGATCACCCTGCGCGACGGCGGCGAGAAAGTGAACGAGCTGCTGGAGCAGGAGCTGAACGAAAGACTGTTCGCCGCGGGCATCCTGGTGAAGGAAGCGCGCATCAGCCACCTCGCCTACGCCCCTGAAATTGCAGGCGCCATGCTGCAACGCCAGCAAGCCACCGCCATCGTAGCCGCCCGCTCCAAGATCGTGGAAGGCGCCGTGGGCATGGTAGAAATGGCCCTTGAACAATTATCGAAAAAACAGATCGTGGAGCTGGACGAAGAGAAAAAAGCAGCCATGGTGAGCAACCTGATGGTGGTGCTTTGCGGCGAGAAGGCCGCCACGCCTGTATTAAACGCTGGTTCCTTATATCATTGATCCATGGCCGGGAAGGAAAAAAAATCTTTTGTGCTGCGCATAGATAATGCCACTTACGAAGCCCTGGAACGCTGGGCTGCGGATGAGTTCCGCAGCGTGAACGGGCAGATGGAGTGGATCATCGCGAAGGCGCTGAAAGAGGCTGGCAGGGGAGAAAAAAAGAAAGACCCCAACAATAAAAAGTCATAAAAAAAGCTGGTCCAATGACCAGCTTTTTTTGCTTTCCGGGTATCAAAAGTGATACAGGTATCAGAAGTGATACAGACCTGTATCAAATGTGTTACAAACCTGTATCAGATGTGATATACGACGCCTCAAAGTACTGCCAAAGTAGCTTTATCCTTGCCTTTGAGTCGCCTTTGACCCGGGCTTGACCGGGGTTTACCTACTGCCTTGCCCGCTGCATCGGGTTGCCGCTGTTGTTGCTGCCTCTTGGGCCTCCCCCGCCTTCCATTTTGAACAGCTCGAACCTTGAAGGCACAGCCTGGCGCGGCCAGGAGTTATTCAGTTCGTCAATGTCCGCAGTCTCCCTGTAAGGGTCCAGGCGGATGGCGGTTACCTGCTTATCTTTCGCGAATACTTTCGTCACTTTCAACTCGTCGTGCCGCCAGATGTAGGCGGAAATGCGCTCCACTTCTTTTGTGCCGTCTGCAAACGTCCATTCGATGATCAGGGGCATTACGTTGCCGCCTACGTTGGAGAAAGTCAGTTCGTAGAAATTCTTTTTGCTTTCGTACAAACGTTTTTCTTCGGGCGTGAGGCTTGCCTGTATTTTATTGTAAGCCTCGGTCTGGTCGGGCGTTACAGCATAGCGGTCCCATTTGTTGTAGAAGTCCTGCAGGCTGGTATCCTGCTCCACGGCGAATTTCACGCCTGCCGCTTTGTTGCGCGCCTGCGCGATGTGCGCGTCATCCGCATTGGCGGCCTGCTGTTTCAGCTTGTTCTCCACGGCAGGGTTCTTCGTATCCATGCGGTACCACTTTACGGAATCAAGAGAAATATCAACGGGCTCGGTACCGAAGAACCACCCGCGCCAGAACCAGTCCAGGTCTACCGCAGAGGCATCTTCCATGGTCCTGAAGAAATCGCTCGGCGTGGGATGTTTGAAGGCCCAGCGGCGGGAATATTCTTTGAAAGCATAGTCGAACAGCTCGCGCCCCATGACGGTCTCGCGGAGAATATTCAGCGCGGTGGCCGGTTTTGCATAGGCATTCGGGCCAAACTGTATGATGTTTTCCGAATTGCTCATGATGGGCTCCAGCTGGTCTTTCGGCAGCGACATATACTCTGTGATCTTTTGCGCTGGCCCGCGGCGTGAAGGGAAGTTGTTGTCCCATTCCTGCTCTGCGAGGAACTGGCAGAATGTGTTCAATCCCTCATCCATCCAGCTCCACTGGCGCTCGTCTGAGTTCACGATCATGGGGAAGAAGTTGTGCCCCACTTCGTGGATGATCACGCCGATCATGCCGTTTTTGGTAGCTTCTGAATAGGTGCCGTCTTTTTCAGCGCGGCCGAAGTTGAAACAGATCATCGGGTATTCCATGCCGTTGGCCGCTTCCACGGAAATGGCCACGGGGTAAGGATATGCGATGGTATGTTTGGAATACACCCGCAGGGTATGCGCCACTACTTTGGTGGAATAACGGCGGTAAAGCGGGTATGCTTCAGGACCGTAATAGCTCATGGCCATTACTTTTTTGCCTTCCACGTTGGTGCCCATCGCGTCCCATACGAGGCGGCGGGAACTTACCCAGGCAAAGTCGCGCACGTTCTGCGCTTCGAAGATCCAGGTCTTTTTACCCGTAGCTTTGTTTTTTATCGCGTTGTTTGCTTCGTCCAGCGTAACGATCTCCAGCGGCTCTTTCGCGCCCTGGGCCTGCTGCCAGCGCTGGTATTGCGCGGGCGTCAGCGTTTCCTTGTAGTTGCGGCATTCGCCGGTAGCGCCCACCACATGATCTGCCGGAACGGTCATTTTCACTTTGAAATCGCCGAATGTGAGGGCGAACTCTCCCCTGCCGGTGAACTGCTTGTTCTGCCAGCCCTGGAAATCTGAATACACAGCCAGCCGCGGGTACCACTGGGCCATGGTATAAAGGTCGTTATTGTCTTCCGGGAAATTTTCGTACCCGCCGCGGCCGCCGAGGGTCAGGCGGTTGGCGATGTTGTACCACCAGCTCACATTGAAACGGATCTTTTCGCCGGGCATGAGCGTTTTGGGCAGCTCAATGCGCATCATGGTCTGGTTGATGGTGTATTTCAGGGCATTGCCTGCCGCATCGGTGCATTTTTCGATGTTCACGCCATGGCCTGCTTCCATGCCGAGCATCCGGGTGATGGCTCGGGAGGTCATCCTGTCTTTCATGCTGCTGCCGTCGAAGCTGTTGTTGTCGCTTTTCGGGTCGTGCTCGTTTTCGTCCAGCTGCAGCCAGATATAGGTGAGCGGGTCGGGCGAGTTGTTGTAATAGGTGATGGTCTCTGTGCCATTGAGCCTGCGTTTGGCTTCATCCAGCTCGGCGGTGATGTCGTAATCGGCTTTCTGCTGCCAGTATTTCGGCCCCGGCACGCCGGAAGCGGACCGGTACATGTTTGGGTCCGCCAGCAGGTAACTGAGCTGCTCAAAGCGGTTGCCATGATTGGAGCCCGGGTTCTGTGCCCGGAGCATCGCCGGGGCGGCGGCCAGCAGGCAAATGGTTAGTTGCTTCCTCATATTCATATATTCAATTCATTAATTCTCTGAGTCTTTCAATGCTCATAATAAAAGCAGAGCCGAAGATGGCGGAGGAAAGGAACATGATCCAATCCCGGCGCGCCATACTGGTAAGGTTCACTACGATCTGTGCCAGCAGCAGGATCACGGCTACGATCAACACCTGCCCAAATTCAAGCCCAAGGTTGAAGGCCAGCAAAGGTTTTACGACATTGGTCTGCGTGCCCAGCATACTTTTCAGGTAATTGGAAAAGCCCATCCCGTGTATGAGGCCGAAAAACAGCGCCAGGAGATAATTCAGCTGCAGGGCGCTGCCGGGTTGATCGCGCCGGATAATGTTCACCAGCGCGGTGATCACGATGGTAACGGGTATCAGGAACTCGATGAGCGCAGTAGGTACCCTGATGATGTTCAGCACGCTGAGCGCGAGTGTAACGGAATGCCCGACCGTGAACGCTGTAACGAGCACCAGCACTTTTTTCCAGTCTTTCACCAGGTAAACGGCGCACAGCGCCATCACAAAAAGAATATGATCATAACCGTTCAGATCCGCGATATGTTTCCAGCCCTCTGCAAAATACAAGCTGAACTCCTCCATGGCGTAGATTTTTGTGTAACTTCGTAAGTATAAGCAAGACAAGTTTAAAAATAAAATTTTTGGTGGCAAATGGGAGTATTATTATGCAAATGGTTGTTGCCCATATGGATGAGCGCAGTGCATCCCTTTTATATGAGCGTAACGGAGATCAGGTACAACCAGCCGCGTAAGAGCCTGGAGGTGAGCTGCCGCATCTTTACGGACGACCTGGAGAATGCGCTCAAAAAGTACAATAAGACCAGCCTGGACATTATCAAACCCAAAGACCGCCCCGCGGTAGATACCATGATCGCCCGGTATCTCCGCCAGCATTTTGCGCTGAGCGCAGACGGTAAAACACTTGCGCTGAAGTATCTCGGCTACCAGGTCTCCGAAGACGCTGCCTGGTGTTTCCTGGAAGTAACGCCTATGGCGCCTTTCAGGCATCTTGATATTCAGAATGACGTGCTTTACGCGGAGCATGACACGCAGGGGCATATGATCCACCTGGTCGTGAACGGCCAGCGGAAAAGCACGAAGATCGATAACCCTAAAGCTGCTGCCAGCTTCGATCTTTAACGGTTATCCAGGAATTTTACGGGTTTGCGGCTGCCTTCGGGGAACTGCATTTTGAGTATCTCCTGCATGGTGCAGTACTTCACCTGCGGGATTACCCTGAGCTTGGCCTGGAGGTAGGATTTGATCCTGCGGTCCACGTCTTCCGTCACTTCCGCGGGACTGAGGTGCAGCAGTATTTCGTCCGTGCCGATCTCGTTGGAAAACACTTCCACGATAAACTCTTTCACTTCTTCCATATCGCTCAGCAGGTCGTAGAGCGCGGGCGGGTACAGCGTGGTGCCTTTGTATTTGATCATTTGCTTGCGGCGGCCTATCACGGGGGAAAGGCGGAGCGTCTGGCGGCCGCAGCTGCAGGGAGTTGTATCGTACTGGCAGATGTCGCCGGTCTTGTAACGCAGCAGCGGCATGGCTTCCACGCCCAGCGTGGTGATGGTCACTTCGCCGGGGGCGCCGGGAGGCACTGGCTGGTCGTTCTCGTCCAGCAGCTCCACGATCAGCAGTTCGGGGTGATGGTGCCCTCCCCTGCCGGCTTTGCATTCCGTAAAGGCGGTCTGCATTTCGGTGGAAGCATAGGTGGAAAAGAGCCGGATGTTCCATTTATCCGTGATCTTTTTACCCAGTACGTTGTAGGTATAATCGGTATTGCGGATGTTCTCGCCGATGCAAACCGCTTTTTTGACGGACGATGCATTGATATCGATGCCATGTTCTTCCGCGAACGCGATCAGTTTGAGGATGAAGGAAGGAACGGCCACGATGGTGGTGGGTTGTATGCGGCTGATGTTCTCCCATTGCATGGAAGGCACGCCAGGCCCCACTCTCAGCACACCCGCACCTATTTTCCGGATACCGGAATAATACGCCATCCCGGCCATGAATTGCCGGTCCAGCGTGAGCATCAGCTGGTAAATATCTTCGTCGGTACCACCGGCGCAGCTGAAGGAAATAAATTCATTATAGGTAAGGCGCTCCAGGTCTTTCTCCGTTAAAGGAATGATCACCGGTTTGCCCAAAGTGCCTGAGGTGGAGGTATACTCCGCGATCCTGCTTTTATCTACGCACAAAAAATCCCAGTTCCGCTGCTGCAGGTCTTCTTTGCCGACCACGGGAATGCGGCGCAGGTCGTCTATCGTGCGGATGCTGTCTGTATCCAGGCCGTGGCGGGTAAACCATTCCCTGTAAAAGGGCGAGAACTGCCGCAGGTAACCCAGCAGGTGCTGCAGGGCCTTTTCCTGGAACTGCCGGATGGCGGCGGGGGATTGCAATTCTATATCAGGTATGTACATAGTTCTTCCGGTTAGAAAATCACAACAGTGGCCATGGCCACGGCTTTTATGTGAGACATGGACAGCAGTACGTTCAAACCCTCCATCTTCGCTGCTGCATTGCCGATAAGGAACAGTTCCGGTTTACCGGCCGCATCGTTCCTCACCTCGATCTCGTTGAAATGAATGCCGCTTCCGCCGTAACCCAATCCCAGGGCTTTCAGGAATGCTTCCTTGGCAGCGAACCTTGCGGCGTAGCTTTCGAATTTATTCACCAGCTTTTCGCAATAGTCTATCTCGAGCGGTGTAAACACCAGCTCGCGGAAGCCCTGCCCTTTCCCGATCTTGGCGGCTATGCGGTCTACTTCAACGATATCTGTTCCGATGCCTCGCATTATATTTTTTTATCACAATCCGCAATGCGCTTTAGCACGTGGTCTTTCTCTGCCTTGGTGGCTATTTCTTTTGTCAGCGCCTGCTGGTAATATTGTTTGGCTTTGCTGTAATCTTTCTGCCGGTAAAGATAATCACCTGCCAGCACATAGGCATGATAATAGGCGGGATTATCCGCTACCAGGCGCTCCACATCAACGGCCTGTTTATCCATCACCGCGGCCTTCAGCGCCCGGAAGTCCACGAACTTGCGGTAGTCGGCGGTTTGCAGGAAACTGTCTGCCGGTACGGTCAGCGCACTGTCGCAGATCTCGTGGTCGGTTTGCAGGCCGTTCATGGCAAATACTTTTTTCAGGTCATACGCCACAAATTCACCCAGCTGCCAGGGCGCTGTGCTCACCCACACTTTCAGCTGCTTCGGCTCAAACACTACGGAGTGATGGGCGATCAGCTGGTTCAACGCTTTTTCGTTGCCCATGCCGATGTCCGCATCGTTCAGGCCTTTCTGGTCGCGTAGGATGGCAATGGTTTTGGTAACGGAGTTTTTGCCGTTGCGTTGCAGCAGTTCCTGCAAACGTTTATACCTGTAAGGCGATGCGCTTTCGTCCAGCTGCTCTTTGTTGGGAGCGGAAGCACCCAGCGTTTTGCTCTGGAAGTGGTTGGCGCAGGATATTTCGTTGTCTTTGGGATCGTACAGCGCCAGCTCTTCCGGCGTTTTCTCGATGATGGCGGCGCGGTTGTCGTTCGCGGAGCCGATCAGGAAAGATTCTGATACGAACATTTTCCTTTTCCGCGCAATGGCATATGCTTCATCAATATTCTTCGCGTACTGCAATATTTCCCTCGCCACGAGCGACACCGGCGTAGCAGAGCCGGAAGGCATGCTGGATTTGGCGGCGTTGATGGTAACGGTAAGTCCCTGCTCGTTCATGCCGGAAACCACGCCGGTAAAGCCCGCCCAGGTGATGAACATGAAACGGTATCCTTTATCCGGCTTGTAAAACGCGACGATCTTCTCTTCCGCAAACTTGTCGCCCACATAAAAATCGAAATTGCGGCCGATGATCAGCGAGCTGTCTTCCGAGCGGTCGTTCCAGGTGGCGAAAGACGTACAACCTACCAGGGCCATGCTTTGCAGGGCATGACCGATGTCGTGCGCGGCATGATAGTTCATGATACGCTGGTAGTTGGAACCGATGAATTCGTATTGGGAGCTGGCGGCGAAAGACACGCCGTAAATTTCTTCTTTGTATTCTTCGGGAACGTTTTCGTCCATATGGCGGTTGAACCAGCCGATAAGGTATTTCAGGAAATGCTGGTAAGCTTTGGAAGGGATCATTTTGCCGATCTGTTCCGTGAAATGGTCTTCCTGCCGCTGCACCAGCTCTTCCGCCAGCTTGCCGTACACCACGCCTCTCTCGAACGGCTTTCCTTCAATGTACATCTCATACAGGCCGCTGCGGCTTTTCCTGAACCAGCTGTTGTTCAGCGTGAAAGCGGTGGAATCCACCTGGCTGCGCTTCCATTGCAGGCTGCTTTTGTCCGCTATCTCCGGCGGATGCATGCGGGCAACAATGTAAAGGTAAACAGCCAGGCCCGCCAGCAGCAACACGAAAAAGCCGAGGGTAAATAAAAAGAACCTCAGCAATTTCTTCCATATCGATCTTTTCTTCACAGCCATTTTATGCCATCTTGATATCGTGTAATAATTTTTCCATGTCCAGCAGCTCGGAGCAGGTTACTACGGAACTCATGCTCACGCCAAGTATGCCGTGCATGTTCAGGTTCTGCCCGGTGAGGAACAGGTTGTTCAGCTTCGTCCGGGAAGAGATGAAGGTACGCAAAGGATCGTTACTGTCCTTCAGCACACCGTACATCGAGCCGTCCGACGTGCCGATGTAATCGCGGAAAGACAACGGCGTGGCCACGTAATAGCTCTGTATGCACTGCCTGATCACGGGGAAACGTTTCTCTACGATGTCCAGCAGTTTCTCTGCTTTTTCTTTTTTGAATGCCTCATAATCCGCGCCACGGTCGCTTTCCCGGGAAACGGTGTTGAACGTGTCTATCCAGGGCGCAACGTCTTTGATGTTCATGTACGCCATAATAGAAAGGCCGTTGGCAAAACGGTGATCTTTCGCATCGGGAGAAATGAACATGGCATAACCGGTGGGCCAGGTTTCTTCCGTATAGTCATGCCCACCCCAAACGCTCTCCACACCGTGGTAGTAGTAGTTGTAATTCATATGTGGGAACATGCCCGGCTTCAGCACGGCGTTCAGCATAAGGGTGGAGTTGCCGTTCTCCAGCGATTTGATGCGGGAGCGGTAAGCCTGGCGGATCACGTCGGCCTCCAGCATGTCCAGCGTGTTGGCCGGGTGAACGTTGGAAATGAAGTGTTTGCCCGTATATTGCTGTCCTGTAGCGGTTTCTACGAACTTCACGTCATGGCCTTCCGCAACGATGCGTTTCACTTCCTGGTGTTTGATGAGCGTGCCGCCGTTCTCAAGGATCACGCGGCCCAGCCACTTGCCGATCTGCGACCCGCCGTTCACGCATTTCCAGGAGCTTTCGATGTAGCTGTTCAGCACCAGCGCATGCACGTACATCGGCGTTTTGCTTTCCACACCTGCATATAGCGGGTTGTTGGCCGCCAGCACCTGCGTAAGGCGGCGGTTGGAGCTGAGGCTGTTGATATATTCGGCGGCATTGATGCTGAGCACGGATTCCTTTTCGTCGAAGCCGCCCATGCGCAGGTTGTACAGCGGGAACTTGGTGCAGATGTATTGCAGCATTTCGCAATATTCACGCAGGGCCTTTTCTTCACCGGGGAAATCTTTCAGCAGCCCTTCTATGAAAAGCTCGTATCCCTGCGCCATTTTGTATTCCTTGTTATCCCCCGCAAACGCGATGCGGTCGAAACAATCCATGTCCAGCCGCTTCAGATTGAGCTTTTCCATGATGCCCAGGTATTTGAATATCTGGTACATGTTCTGCCCCGGCTCCAGCCCGCCCACGTAATGAACGCCGGAATCGAAAATGGTCCGGTCGCGGGTAAACGTTTGCAGGCATCCGCCTATCTGTTTGTTTTTTTCCAGTACACACACTTTGTAGCCGTTCTTGCTGAGGATCGCCCCACAGGTTAAGCCGCCCAGGCCACTGCCAATGATCACTACATCGTAATTATGCATATTGCTCGCTGAATGAATGTTTGATAATGAAAATAACATTGGAAGTGAACTTCGTGTTATCGATCTGTTCCACGGTACCCCCGCTTTTCTCCACGATGCTGCGCAGGGTGGACGAAGAAAAGAAAGACAGCTTATTGCCTGTTTTGTTGAAACCCAGCAAACGTGTGCTGAAAAGTTCAGTTAAACGGGTGCCTTTATGCCTTTCGGTAAGGTCTGCATCGCCGTCCCGCACGATGATCACGCCGCCGGGATTCAGTTTTTGCAGGCACTGGCGGATCAGCTTTTCCTGCGCTTCGGGCTGCAGGTAATGCAACACGTCCAGTATCACGAATGCGTCCTGGTGCGGGAGCTGGTACTGTGTGATGTCTGCCGCTTCAAAGCGCACATGTTCGTTGCGGATGTAACAATGCTGCGCGGTAGCGATCTTATCTTCGTCGTAATCCACGCCCAGCATGGTTCTTTCAGGGCTCAGGAAGTGCAGCATATAGCTCATGAAACCGTAGCCGCAGCCAATGTCCATGATGTTCCCTTTCGCGGGCAGTAGTTCATGAAAAAGCGCGTAATTGTTTTCCAGCTTCGTTTTGATGCGCATGTACCATTCCAGCACAGGCCCTTTGTAAAGATACTGGTACACCAGCTGCTCGCGCCACCAGGCGGGCGTTTCGATGGACTTCCGCATCTGCTCGTACTCCTGCCTGAAATAACGGCTCACGAGCTTGGTGCGCGTGCTGTAATTATCGCCCCAGCGGGTATCGTCAGGTTTTATGCGTGGTAATATTTTTTGTGAAATGGTGCCGTTCTTGAGCAGGAAGTCGCCTTTAGACATCGTGTAGGCGGTACCGTGAAGCACCACGGGAATAATATCCAGGTTCAGTTCTTCCGCCAGGTAGAAAGCGCCTTTATGAAAACGTTTGATGCTGGCGTCGGTGGAACGGGTGCCTTCGGGATAGATGACGATGGAATAACCATGCTCCACCCTGTCTCGTAGCTTATCAATGCTGGCTTCCGCGCCTTCGGCCACGGGATAATAGTCCGCCATCTTCACCACGTAGCCGAACAGCGGCGAGTTGTATACCCATTGATTGGTGAGCAACACCACGTTGGGCGTCATGGCGGTAGACATCAGGATGTCCAGGAACGATTGGTGGTTGCTGATGATCACCGCGGGTTTCTTAAAATCTTCCCCGGAAGTGTTGATCGTCACCTTTTTGATGTTGCCCATGATGTGCAGCAGGCTCCACGTGAACTTGGACAATATCCAGTGATAGATCTTCTTTCCTTTTTCGAGATGGATGAAGTTGATGCGGGTCAGTATCACACCGATCACCGTCAGCAAAATGGCGCCCACCGTGTAATAGGTAAAAGCGAACATAGACTTGGACCAGCTCCAAAGCGTCCATGGTGGGCGCTTCCCTTTGTTTACGCGGTTGGTGATCAGGAAGTTAAAAAAGAAAGGAATGAGCACCTGCGAAGTAACTACTACGCAGCTGATCCCGATCACCGCTATCAGCGCGATGGAACGCAGGGAGGGATGTTGCGCGAAAATAAGCACGCCCAGCCCCAGTATGGTGGTGATGGCGGAGAAAAAGATGGAAGATTTAAAAGACGGCAGATGTTTGCTGCCGGTCTTGTATTCCTGTTGCAGCCCGTCCATCGTGAAAATGCTGTAATCGTCGCCCAGGCCGAAAATGAAGGTGGAGAGGATGATATTGACAATATTGAACGGTATGCCGAAAAGGCCCATGATGCCGAGTATCCAGACCCAGCTGATGAGCATGGGAATGAAGGTGATGAGCGCAAGTTCTATCCTGCCGTAAGACAGCAGCAGCGCGAAGAACACGAGCAGGGAGGTCATCCATGCTATCGTATTGAATTCCTCTTTGATCAGCTCAGCCAGGCGGTTGGCGGTGTATTGTTTGTCTATCACTACGGTGCCCGGTTGTTTTTCCAGGGCTGCGTACACCACTGCTTTCCGGGCCGGGTCCACCTTCAGCAGGCTGGAAACGGAAGCGGATTGCGGCTTCAGCGTCACCAGGTCGTTGATCATGTTCACTTCCAGCAGCGCTGACTTTTCAGGGGAGATCACCCCGTAATCTTTTGTGATCAATTGTTCGAACGGGTCGAAGGCCGTGGGTTTGAATTTGTATACCTGTCCTTCCGCCCGCAGTTGCTGCATCAGCCTTTGCTGTTTCTCCGGCGTCCAGTAAGCTTTCCAGCGGGCGATCCTTTCAGCCTGTTCCTTTTCAGACAGCAACAGCCCGCCGGTACCGGCTACTTTTTTGATAGCGCCGGTCCGGATAAGGCGCTGCAACACGGTGTCCGCCTGTTCGCGGTGCCGCAGGGCTTCGTCCAGGTCCTTGCCTTCAGACAGCATGTAGACGCTCTGCGCGGTGTACGCATTCAGCCGGTTCAATTGTTCTTCCGCTTTCTTCAAATGCTCCGGCATGAAGTTCATCCGCATCATATCGCTTTCGAACGTCACCTTTTTGGCGGAGAAAAAGAACACGACCGTGAGCAGCAGGATGCCGCCAACGAGGTATTTATTACGCTCAGGCCGCCACTGGCTCAGCCTGTCGATGATGTTATGATGAGGCGCTTTCTCCTGTGCGGGCCTGCCAAGCACGATCAGGTGCGGCAGGATGATGAGGGAAAACAGCGAAGCGCCAATGAGGCTGAATGCGGCAAACAGTCCAACGTCTTGCAGCATGGGCGATTTCACGAATTGCAGGCAGAGAAAACCGCCCACGGTCGTGAAGCTGCCCACTGTCATGGGCATGGCCAGGTCGCGGATCACCTGCCGGATGTCCGGCAAATGACGGTAGTGGTTGAACACGTGCAGGGAATAATTCACGGCAATGCCCAGCACCACGCAGCCAGCGCCCAGCGCGATCACGGAAATGCCGCCTTGTACGAGGTATACCATGGCTACGGAGAACACCGCGCCAAACACAACAGGCAGCATCACCAATAACGGCGCGCGTTTTCGCCTGAAGAACAGCGCGATCAGCACGATCAGCAGCAGCACGGTAATGCCTTGCGTGAGATAAGTATCCTGGCGCAGCTGCATGGCGTTGCCGACGGATACCGCCGTTGCGCCGAAATAGCTGATGCCGGTGGTTTTGTGAACCATTTGCACAGTGTCTATCCAATGGTCAAGGTTACCAAGGAATTCTTTGTTTTTCCCCGTTTCATTCGGCGGATGCACGGGCGTGATGAACAACAGGATGTTGCGATGATCTTTGCTCATCACAAACCCGTCGTACAGCTCAAACTGGTCGTCTACCTGCAAAGCCTGCAACTTCTTAACGCCCAGCCATGAAATACCCACAGGGTCCGCCTGTATCACCTGTTTCAACACCATGCCCGCAGGCGAGATCAATGTATTGTAATTCGATTCAACCGTTTGCTTTATTTTTTCCGGGGCAGTCAGCGAATCGATCTGCGCATAATCTTTTTCTTCAAGGAAAACCGGCAGATGCTTCTGCACGGTGCTCACCAGGCCCATGATCATCCCGTCGTCCGACTGGCCCTGCACGGCTTTGATATCTGCCGCCAGCTGTTCATTCTGCAGCCCGGCAAGGAATTCCTGCGCCGTGGCGGTAAGGCTGTCCGGCTCCGCCTGCGCGGTGGTATCTTTCTGCGACACCATGATCACCAGCTTGTCTGCAAACTTCGAGTTCTGTAGGAACTGGCTCAGCCGGTCAATTTTTTTATCCCTGGGAAGGATGCGGGTGATATCTTCTTCCAGCTTTACCTGCGAGGCCAGCACGCCGGCCACGGCAAACAAAGCCAGCGTAAACAGCCACAGCAGCCATTTACGGGCGTTAAAAAAATTATAGATGGATATAAAGAATGTTCCCATGGTCAATATTACTGGTTAACCGCCACGCGTTTTTTCCGGAAAACAGACAGCAGCAGGTACGTTACCGTTCCCGCCAGCAGCCCCGCGATCACGGCCAGCGTAATGGCGCCGGTGACGTACTGGAACAGGTTCTGCCGCATAGATTCGATCGTAAGGTCTTTGCTGAAGATCACCCAGGTAGCGTCTTCCGCCACATATATGCGCCCGGTGACGAAGCTCAGGTAAATGATGAGCGGGATCATCGGCGGGATGCTGATATTCGCCGCAATGATCACCAGCGCCTTGTTCAGCCGCCACAAAGCAGCCAGCGCAAGCGCCACCAGCATCTGGAACCCCCAGATCGGCACGATGCCCATGAACACGCCGAAGCCGATGGACAGGGCTTTGCGGCCGTTCGTTTCTTCCGGGCTCATCAGCAGGTTCCTCAGCACCTGTTTCAGACCGCCTTTGGAAAACAATAACCGGATAAAGTTGCGGGGATGGATGTAGAGGAACGCAATCGTTACAAGCACCGTATTCAGCACGCTGATGCGCGAAAAGTCGCGGAAGGGCCTGAAATGGGAAACCCTTTCTTCTGCGGGCGGGTAATACACCTGCACGGGCACCCAGTCTACTTTAATGCCTTTCCAGGAGCTTCTCACCAGCACTTCTATCTCGAACTCGTACTTCCGGCAGGCAAACCGCATCTTCTTCATGGCATGGAGCGGGTACAGGCGGTAACCGGATTGCGTGTCCGGCCCTTTGAGGCCTGTTTCCACGTAGAACCAGAAGTTGGAGAATTTGTTGGCAAACGTATTCTTACCCGGCATATTCTCCTGCTGCAAATTTCTTGCACCGATGAGAATGGCCCGGGGCTCGGTCTTTAATCTTTTAAGGAAAACGGGGAGGTCGCTGGCAAAATGCTGCCCGTCCGCATCGATCGTGATGGCATAGTCGTAACCCTGTTCTATGGCGTATTTGAAGCCGCGGCGCAGCGCGATGCCTTTGCCCTGGTTAGGCAGGTACGATACGACTGACACCTGCGGGAAAGCGGCCAGCACGTCTGCGGTATGGTCGGTAGCACCGTCGTTCACCACGATCACGTGGCTGGTATAGGATAGCACGTTCCGCAATACATCGCCGAGGGTCCCGGCGTTGTTGTAGGTGGGCACCAGCACGCAGATCTTGCCGGTGCTGAATTGCGGTTCGTATGTTGGCAAAGGTTCCATTTATTTAAATCGTCCCTGGAATTTCAGGAAAACGGTTGCATCGTGTTTTATGACTGCAGTGGTTTTGTAAGCAGCATCGTCTGCCGCCCAGGTGATCTCCACCGTTACTTGCGGCGCCTGCCTCGGGTCTATCATGTTGAGGAATTTCATATTGGAGGCTTTCTCCACCAGCAGTTCCTTGCCCACAGCGGCAGACAGCAGTTCCTGGATGGTCTGCATCATGCAAACCCCCGGCACTACCGGCTGGTCAGGGAAGTGGCCTTCGAAGATCGGGTGGGCGGCGTTCCAGGCAATAACAGTGTGAACGGACTGTGCGTCCGGCTGTTGTTGGGAAACGATTGTAAAAAATTTTCCTGTTAACATTATTTTTCCACTCGTTGTGATGAAATCGTGAATTTAACTTTTTTATGCTGCACCAGCAGGCTGTCCGGCACGCCGTTGCGGTAATGCGTCATGAAAGCCTCCACCACCGGCTTGCGCCTGGAGCCGTTCTCTACGCGCAGCAGCGTTTGGCAATCCTTGTCGGTGATGTAGTAGATGTTCCCTTTCGGAAGATCAAATGCGGTATACCGTTGGCCGTCCATCGTGTATACCGTTGCCGCCGCCGGGTTCTGGCGCATGAGGATCATTTCGAAATCTTTCTTCAGCGTTTTCACCACCGCTTTTTTATCCATCTTAGGCAGCATGTAATGTTTGGTAAAACTGCCGTCCCTGCTGAATTCGAAATCAAAGAACTTCATGCCCATCTCGCTCATGAACACTACGCGCATGCTGCTGTCTTCCATGGGTTTGAAATACAGCAGGCCCGACAAATGATGCTGCAATATATCCACCTGCGTGGCATACAGCACGGGCTGTTCTATTTTCGGCCGGAAGCGCTCCATGCAAACGGCTGCATCGCCTTCGCTGCGCTGCAGCCCGCGGTACGCGGATGTGCAGGAGGCCAGCATGACCAGCAACAGGCTATTTAAGAGCAAAAATCTCATCAGCGATGGGAACGTTTGTTTCTTTCTGGTTAAAACTGATGATGGTATCGTCTCCCGAACGCTCGTGCATCGTGATCTTTATGACAGAGAGGTCCTTTTTATCCACCAGCAGGTCGATGGAAGCAAAGAAGTCTTTCATGCCTTTACTCACCGGCGTCATCTGCAACAAATAATACTGGGCATTTTCCTGCACTTTCGTAGCAAAATCGTTATTCCCCAGCACGTTGCCCTGCACACAGTCTGCTGTAATCTTGCTGATCTGCTCGAATAATTTATTGCCGCTGGTTGAAATGTTTTTGTCTGTCCTGGCGTCTTTGATGCGGAAGTTCTTCCCGTTGATCACCATCAGGTAATACGAAGGGCTGCTGTACTCCATCCGCACCTTATTTTCTTTCTTGAACCAGAACTTGCCTTTGCTCACTATTTTGTCGGACAGCAGGCTGAGGTGTTTCTCCTGCACAAAATCGCTTTTAATGCTGTTCGTTTGCTGTGCGGCTTTGGCGAACTGCTGCCTGAACTGCTCCATATTGCCCACAGGCTTAAAACCCGTTTGGGCGGCGGCGTTCAGGGCCACAAAACAACAACACAATAAGATCCATTTACGCATATGCCGGTATATTTAAAAGTTCATCGATCCGTTTAATGGCGAAACCTTCCCTCCGCAGTTTCTTGATCAGCGCGGGCAGGATGTTGGCCGTAGCCTCGCTGGTGTCGTGGAAAAGGAATATGTCTCCCGCCTGTATATTTTTTGTGACGCGCTCGAACAGTTCGTCGTCGTCTTTGATCATCGTATCCAGCGAGCGGATGCTCCAGCCCACCGAAATAAGGTCGAACTTGGCTACGGCCTTTGCCAGCATGGGATTTGTAACACCATACGGCGGGCGGAAAAGCCGGGGCGTTTCTCCTATCGCCTGTTTGATCTCTTCATTCGCCTTTTGCAGGTCTTCCTTCATTTTGAAGGTGGGATACAGGTCGAAAAGCGTGTGATGGGAGTAGCTGTGATTGCCTACCAGGTGGCCTTCCGCATGTATCCTGCGAAGCAGTTCAGGCTCGGCGGCAACGCGGTGGCCGATGCAAAAAAAAGCGGCAGGCACCTGGTGCTGCCGGAGAATGTCCAATATCTTCGGGGTATATTTTTGAACAGGACCGTCGTCGAAAGAAAGCGCAACCGCTTTTTCTTTAGTATCGGCCCTGCACAATGTTTTGATGAAATAATTCGAATCCACGCGGCTCGCACCCCAGGCCGAAAAGCCTGTCACCACGGCCAGTGGCAGGAATATTACCCAGAATGGGGCATACCCCATCCTGTACTGGTACAGCAGCACAAAAAAGACCAGCAGGCCCAGGTATGTAACCCAGTCTCTCAGCATGCGCTTAATAAAATGAGTGAATGATGTTTACCGTTCGCGTGATTCCAGATCAGTATCTTTTTCGGCGCAGCCGGCTCTTCGTCTTTGAACATGGCGGCGGCGGGTACTGTGCCGTTCTTCAATATCCCCGTTCCCATCCACATGGCGAAGGCCGCAGCAGTCGGGTATTCGCCGCATAGGTGCTTGAAAGCCGCTACGGGTATACCTTTGAAAAGTTTTTCTTCCACAGGTGCATAGTAGCTGTCGTTCTTCACATCGCCGTTCCTGCCTGTTATCAACAAGTCCGGCTTACCGTGGCGTTCCAGGAATTTTGCGATATGTGTTGTCGTTTCTTCTGCTGAAGATGGATTGTATAACATATCCACCGCCGTCAGTTCAGCGATGGAATTTTGTTTCTTCTCCGCGCCCAGCACAAAAAACGCGGCGCCTTCTCCCGCGATGGTGCCCTGGGTATTGGAATGCAGCAGCCCGCTGGTAGCCGCATCTTTATACAACCTGAAGCGGGAAAGAATGCTATGGGAATAATCGGTGATCTCGTCTACCGCGCCGGCCAATATCTGTTTGGCAGGGTCTTCGGCCAGCAAAAGCAAACTGTCCTGCAAGGCGTTTTCCAGCGAAAAGGCGCCGTGCACGAAAGTATTGTTATAAGCATGGCAGCCCAGCATCAGCGCGATCTGCCCGCTTACGGTATTGTGCGTGCTTTGAATGAAAGCCGTGGGTGTAAGCATGTCTTCGTGCTGCGTGACGAGTTTGTTGAGGAACACGCCTGTGTCTGCCAGGCAACCGTATGCAGTGCCCATCACAATCGCGTCGGGCATGGCAAGGTTTGCGTTTTGTAAACTGATGTGCGAAGCAGCCACTCCCATCTTGATCACGCGGCCCATCCGGCGGATCTGTTTGATGTCGATCCACTGTTTGTAATCCGGGTCCGCCACAGGTAAACGGTTCCCCTCGTGCTCCCGGACAGTTCCGGAGAACAGGGCGTTATCCTGGGCGGATACACAACCGGCGCCTTGTATGTATGCTTGCATATGCTTCATTCCTTTGAAAATACCAGGCTCGAGCAGTTGCCGCCGAAGCCGAATGAGTTAGACATCACGTGCCGCAGCGCATTGCCTTTCGAAAAGGCTGTTACGGGGCTGAACGGGATCTCTTTCATTTGCGTGGTAAAGTTTGCGTTCGGGTAAATGATGCCTTCGCGGAGGGCCCAGGCGGAAAATACCGCTTCGATGCCGCCGCTGGCGCCCAGCGTATGCCCTGTAAAGCTTTTGGTGGAGCTTGCGGGCGGGTATGCGGGCGCAAAAAGCCTTTCCACCGCCAGCCCTTCAGAACTGTCGTTGTTCTGCGTGCCGGTGCCGTGAAGATTGATGTAGCCGATCTCAGAAGGCGCTACCCCGCTCATTTCCAGCGCTCCCTTCATGGCTTTGAAATTGCCGATGCCTTCAGGCGAGGAAGCGGTTTGATGATACGCGTCGTTCGCATTGGCGAAGCCGCTGAGCCTGCACCAGGGTTTGATATTTTCCGCTATCTCATCGCTCACGAGCACAACGTACCCCGCGCCTTCGCCGAGGTTGAGCCCGGTGCGGGTATCGTCGAAGGGGCGGCAGGCCTGCTGATCCAGGATCATGAGGGTATTGAAACCGTTGAGGGTAAAGCGCGTGAGCGAATCAGTGCCCCCGGCGATCACCACGTCGAGCATACCTGCACGGATCATGCGCGCGCCGTACATGAGCGCATTTGCGCCGGATGAGCAGGCGGTGCTGATGGTGGATACATGATGCCGGATGCCCAGCGCGTCTGCCACCAGCTCGGTCACTGCGCCGCATTCGTGATGCACCACTTCGCGCAGGCGGCCTTTGGAAGCGTCTTCCAGGAAGGCTTTCATGAAGTCCTCCGTTTTATCCATGCCGCCTACGGTGTTGGCAGACACAAAGCCGGCGCGGTATTGGGCAATATCTCCCAATCCTGCGCTCTGCCAGGCTTCTTTGGCGGCGATCATACTCAGCAGAGCGGTCCTGCTCCAATGCGCAGGCATGCCGGCCTTTTCAGCCAGCTCCGCATTGCCGGCCTTCACTTCCACTACCGGGAAAGTGTTGGCATGCACGGACTGCAGGTGCTCCATCTTGCGCATCCCCGGCTGCATTTTTTCAAATGCAGCAATGCACTGGCCAAGATCATGGCCAATGCCGGAAATAACGCCGCCGCCTGCTATCCATACGTTTCCGCTCATGCGGTCTTGTTTTGCTCCGCAGTAATATATTCAGCCATGGTGCGAACGGAATAAAAAATATTCGGCCCGTCCTCGGGTTTGGCGATACGGATGTTGTGATGCTGCTGCAGCAAAACGATCAGCTCCAATGCATCGATAGAATCCAGTCCCAGCCCTTCTTTGAACAAAGGCTGGTCATTCCCGATGTCTTCCGGTTTTACTTCCTGCAAATTCAATTGCTGAATGATCTGGGCTTTCAGATCTGCCATCAACTTTTCCATATATGTTATCTGTACAATTTTTCAACTTCTCCCGCGGTGAACGGCAAGGCCATGCCGCGGCTGTTTTTTTCAACGAGGAAGAGCGCAGCTTCATAACCGGCATGGTATTGCTCTACCCAGCCGCAGATGCAGGCGTTGATAGCGCCTGTTTCCAGCAGTTGCCGCACGTATCCTGTTATAAATTCAATATCGAAATGATCGTCGATAAAGAATGCGTTCTCGCCCTTGAACCCGTGGCGTATGCTGATCTCCCCGATCACGATGTTGGGGAGGGTGTATACGAACAGGGCCGGGCTGGCTATTTCGCTGACGGTCTCATAATAACGTTCGTCCGTATCCAGGCTGCTGCTGGTGTTGGCCAGCACTACGCCTGTTTCTTCCGGGGCGTACATATCCATCGGCATATCCTGCAGCAGTATTTCCGTAGCGGCCCAGCCCAGTTTGCTGAGCAGGTCCATCTTGTGGAACTTCGGGTACTGGCCGCTGTAGCGGTCGTACAGGCTGCGCAGGAACCCGGGCAGGTCGGTATCTTTTGATTCAAATACCGTGCTGCCGTTCCGTATCACTGCATGATCACGGATCACGCAGGCCGAGGTGATATATGCGCCGTTGCTGCTCACGCCGTCGGGTTTAATTTATCGGTCAGTTCAATGAGGCGCGCCAGCCTTTTGAGCGCATCTTCATGGCTTTTCACGTAAGGATTGCTTTCGTCCCACACGTAACCGGCCAGTACGGAGCAGATCTGCTGTTTGATCAGCGGGTCCGGGTTCCTGCTGAAGAAAATAGTATCCAGCGTGCCTTCATACCAGGCCATCACGTAGGAGCGGAACACGTTCACACCCTGCATGGTGGGTTCCATGTATTCTTTTTCCCAATCCACCGCTTCGCCCTTCAGCCTCCTGATCACCAGCTTCGCGGCTGTTTGCGAGGAAACGGTAGCCAAAGTTACGCCGGATGAGAAGATCGGGTCCAGGAATTCCGTGACGTTGCCGGTAAGCACAAATCCCTCGCCATAAAATTTATCGGTGGTGGCGCTCCAGGCTTCCAGCTTGCGCGGTTCGAACACCAGGGGCACATCTTTGAAACGTTCTTTCGTATACGGCTCTGAATCGAGCATGGCCCGGAACTGCTCTTCCGGCGAGCCGCTGAAGCGGTCGTGGAAAGTATGGTCGCCCACGAACCCCACGGACGTTACACCGGTGGAGAACGGAATGATCCAGATCCAGACGCCTTTTTCATGCACAACGGCGGTGATGCGGTTGGGCTCGTCTGCCATAGAACGGCGGATGTCGTCCGTATGTGCGAAAAGCGCTTTGCGCGGCTGGAGAACGGATTGTTTTTCCAGGTTAAAGAGTTTGGGGATCACACGGCCGTAACCGCTGCCATCCACTATAAAACGGGCTTCTATCTGTTTTTTATTGCCGTGGATATCTTCTACGGTTGTTACGGAATCAGAACCTGAAAACTGAATGCCTGTTACGGTTGTTTCATATTCCACTGGCACGCCCATCTTTTGTACGGTATCGGCGAGGGTGAGATCGAAATCCGCGCGGGGCACCTGCCAGGTCCAGGTCCACCCTGGTGTATGCTGTTCTTCAAAGGTGAAATCGCAGACCTTGCCGTTCTTGACGAACTTGGCGCCGAATTTCTTCTGGAAACCGCGCTCGGAAACGGCGTCTATAAAACCTGCTTCGGTAAGGGCATCCATGCAGCGGGGTAAAAGGCTTTCGCCGATCACGAAACGGGGGAATTTCAGTTTTTCAACGATCTTAACTGAATAACCGGCTTTGTTGATTATGGATGCGGCCACCGTTCCGGCAGGGCCGGCGCCGATTACAAGTACATCCACCTTTTCAGTTTGCATATTAAAGGGTTTAAATTTTCTTAAGCTTTCACGCAACGCAGCAGGGTGTAGCTCAGCCCTACATTGTTGTTCTCCATCACTACCTCCAGCCCCGCAGCGCGGATGCAGGCGAAGAAATCGTCTGTATGGTACATCTGGCTGTTGCCGTTGGCAATGGCGGTGAAGTAAAGGGATGTTTGCTGTAAACAGAAAGCAGCTGATTTGAACTGCTGTTTGTTCCAGAAAGGTTCGAGGATGAAAACGCTGCCGCCTTCGTTCAGCGCTTCGCGGCAACGGCGCAGGATGCTGATGATCTCGGCTTCGGAGAAGCAGTCCAGGAACTGGCTCATCCAGATCACGTCGAAACCTTTTGCGAAGGGCAGGCTTTCGTCGAGGATGTTCGTTTCGAAAAATGAAACACGGTCCTGTAAACCGGCTTCATTGATATTTTTCCTCGCCACATTTACCTGCACGGGCAGGTCCATGATGGTGATATGTACATCCGGGTCGTGTTTGGCGCAGGCCATGGACCATTTGCCGGTATTGCCGCCAATGTCCAGCAGCGATTTCGGTTTATGCTCAAATACGATGGGCAATACGCCGGGAAAAGCGAGATCGGAATAGTAGTGGTCAAAATTGAACCAGCTGGTGCGGGAAGGCTCCGGGAGGATGGAAAGGCCCTGGTAGATGGTTTCCCAGGGGCCCAGCTCCTGCAGGCCGCGGGGTTTGCCTTCGGTAAGACTATCCTGCAGATGATACATGGCTTTGTAACATACATCATGCGAGAAGTCCATATTAATGCGGGTCAATGTATCGCTGAGGATGAAGAACCCTGTTTTGGTAAGTGTGTATCTTTTATCGTTCACCACCAGCATTTCGAGGCCCAGGCCGGCTTCCAGCAATACGCGGGCGGAGTAGCGCGAAAGTTTCACGTGCTCCAGTATCTCTTCGATGGTAACGCCGTTCATGCCGCTGTCTGCCACTACCTGGAGTATGCCCAGGTCTCGCAGCGCTTTGGATGCCTGGAAGGCTATCGGCGCGAATGCCAGCCAGAGCGCCTGTTCTTTAGCCTGTAATGCGGTTTTTGTTTCCTTGGTAAAAAAATTCATTGGTGATCTGCTTTTTTAAAAGATTTACAATGTCACTTTACTGAACACCATTGCGGCATTACATCCCCCGAAACCCGAGGTTGTTTTGAGGTAATGCGCCATGGGCCGTGGCTCTAATTGACTGCTCACCATCAATGGATGGCTGATTCCGGATGAGGCAAAGCCGGCAGTGGGTATCACTACTTCTTCCTCCATACTGTACATGCCAATGATCGCCTCTATGAGCCCGGCTGCACCGAGGGTGTGGCCGTAATACCCTTTGAGGCTGTTCACCGGCACCTGCTGCAGGCCCGAGAGATGGAATGCTTTCGCTTCCATTTCGTCGTTGTACAAAGTGGCGGTACCATGCGCGGATACGAACCCGATATCAGAAGGCTGAACGCCGCTCTGCTGCATCGCCCTGGTAATGGCGGCAGCCAGCTCGGCGCCCGTTCTGGACGGGCCTGAAATATGGTTGGCATCATTGCTGGAAGCGCCTTCGCCGAGGCGGATGGCCTGTTTCCCGGGCAACAATGTTTTATTCTTCGTTAAAATAACGGTGGCTGCGCCTTCGCCGAGCGTAATGCCTTTCCTGTCTGCGTCAAACGGGCGGCAGGGCTCGTCGCTCACAGCCTGGAAAGACTGGAAGCCGGAGAGCACGAATTTCGTCATCACATCCGCACCACATATTACCGCATGGTCGTACCGGCCGGAGCGGATCATCCGCTGCCCGATCAGGATGGCCAGCAGGCCGGAGATGCAGGCATTGCTGATCACCACAGGGCGGTTGGCGGCGCCGAAATATCCCGCTGTTTTGATGGCGGTGTTGTGCAGTTGCATGGGCCTGATATCAGCGCCCAGCCCCTGTTCCAGCAGGGCGATGTTGCCCTTGGTGGTAGAAACGATAAAAGCCGTGCGTTTGTCGCGCAGGCTGATATTGGTTTGCGCCAGCGCATCCCGTATGCTCAGGATGAGCAGCTGCTCAAATTTGGTGTGGCCTGAAAGGCCGGATGCTGTTACCAGCGGCTGCAGCAGCGCGTCCGGTATCACGGAGGCATAGAACCCGCCGGGCTGGCGGCTGATACCGCTTTCCCCTGCGCGCACCCGTTCGAAATTCTCACGGGCGGTTGTTCCCAGCGGGGAAACGATATTTCCCGCAGCTACAAAAACCTCCGTCATATCAAACCCCACTGCTTTTTCCATTCCGCAAAGAAGGGCGGAACGGTGAGTTGTAACATGGACCCTTCTTTGTCCAGGAAAACCTGTACGGAAGAACCGGTGCACACCACTTCGCGGGTTTCCGCGTTGTACAGGGTGTACTCAAAACGGATCTTGGCGGCGTCTGTATGCACGTAGCGGGTTTCCACCACTACCGTGTCGCCATAGCGCAACGGCCGCTTGTAATTGCATTCTACGTTTACCACGGGCACCGTGTAGCCGTGGTCGAAAATATCTAAATAACGCAACCTGTATTTGCTGCCGAATGCCTCGCGACCGTCTTCAAAATACCGGATGTAGTGGCCGTGCCATACGATTCCCAAAGGATCGGCTTCGTTGAACCGGATCAGAACTTCAGCACTCTCGCTCAATACAGGTTGCATGTAATTTTTTATACTAAATGATGAATTATCCGCCGTGGCTGGATTTCCACTCTTTGAATTTTTTCTTTTCGATGTCTTCCACCGCTTTCTTTATACCGGAAAGGTAGTAGTTGGAAAAGCCGAAAGCCATGCCTGTTTTGCCTTCCACGCGCTCGGTAAAGAGCACTTTCCTGGATTTCATATCCACGAAGGTTACATACATAGACACTTCTTTTTTGGTCTTATTCATTCCTTCCATGAAGAAGATCACGCCAACACCGGTTTTGCCGGAGAAGTCATAGCCTTTTACCATAGAGGCAACGTCTTCGGGTTTCAGCAGCTGGTAATCGTCTGAGTTATCGGATTTCAGCTTGTCCGGGTCGGCTTTGGTGTTCCTTTTATTGGTCACGCCGATGTCGGTACTTACTTCATCGCGGCCGAAAGCGCCGGCGAGGTCGTACCTTTTGGGTTCGTTCACCACCTTCTGGTTAATATCAGGGAAATTGTTTTCCACAACAAGGTCTTCTTTGGCGGCGGCTTCACCGATCAGTTTTGTTTTGGTGAAGTCGATACCCAGGTAAGTGAGTTTTACGGACTTGTCAAATACGTCCTTGGCTGTTTGTGCGGTTACTGTGGTTACTGTCAGCATCATTGCCACAACGGGCAGGGCCAGGTGTTTGATTTTCATTGCTTATTTATTTTGGGACACAAAAATCTTCATATCACATTCGGCCATAAGGCGGCCGTTCTGCTTCACTGTACCGTGGATCACCGTAGCGTTGAACACTTCGTGTTCTATCACGATCTCCGTTTCAACGCTGGTGCCGGCGAGCGGCAATTCCAGGATCTCAAGGTTCTGGATCGCGCCGATGAAACCGAGCGGCACAGGTACATTGTGTTTTTTAGCGAGATACCCGATACGCGCGGCGGCGGTTTGCGCAATGTTTTCCACCAGGCCGGGCGCCATGAAAGTACCGTTCTGCACAAATACATTATCTTCCGCGATGTCGAGCCCGGTGCGGATATTTTTGTCCCCTGCTTCCAGCAGGCGGCTGATCATTACGATCGGCGGGCGTTGGGGAATGTATTCCGTGATGTCTTCTTTGTTGATCATGTATTCAGGTATATCTCAGTCCTTCGACCAAAAATCATAATAATTGAACCACTGCAGCGGGTACTGCCGCACTTTCTCTTCCATTACCGCCACAAAATCCTGCATGGAGGCTTCCAGTCCGCCCTGCTTGGCGCCCTGGTATGTTGAGGGCGGAGTTGCGTACAGGTGATAATGTTTACTGGTTTCCTTAAATGCAAAAACGAACGACACCGGCACCCTGAAGGTAGCAGCCAGGAGGAACGGGCCAACCGGGAAGCGCGCAGCTTCTCCAAGGAACGGCACTTCCGCTGTTTTATTCCCCTCCAGGAAACGGTCCGCATGCATGCACACCAGCTCCTGCTTGCTCAGCGCGTCGTGGATAGCGTAAATATGCGATAAATCGTCCTTTAAAACAATTACATTTACATTCCTCCCCCCTGTTATCCCCTCCAGGTAATTTTTGATCCTTTCATGCTCCCCGTCAAACATCACGATGTTGATGCGGGTCTGCAAACGGGTGAACAGGTGGCCTGCCACTTCCCAGTTGCCCAGGTGGGCGCTCAGCAGTATGCCTCCCTTTCCGCCGGAAACCACCTTATGCAGGTGCTCTTCCCCGTCGAACTGGAAGGTGAACCGGTTAGGAATGCCCGCCATCACCACTATCTTGTCTATCAGCGTTTGCCCGAACACGTAATAGTTGCGGTAAACGTTGATCAGCGAGCGGAAACGGCTGTAGCCGGCCTTTTGATGAAAATACTGGTAAATGGATCTGGTGGAACGATAGGAGAAAAGGCAGTAATACATTGCAACAAATCCCAGGAGAAAATAAGCCGGCTGCACTCCTCCATATCGCAAAACACCAATAAATATCCGATACCCCAGCTTATTTCCTTTGGACTTACCCTGCCAGGATGGCATTATACCAACTCTTTTTGTTTAACACGGGCAATTACATAATCATAGAAATCCTGGAAGGTAACAATACCCTGGAAGTCTTCAGGTTTAACCTTAAAACCGAAGTTGTTCTCAATGGCTACCACCAGGTCTATATAGTCCAGGCTGTCCAGCTCCAACGTGGCCTTCAGGTCGGCCCCGGGGGTGATGCTCTCCGGGGCAACTTCAAATTCCTCCGCCAGAAAAGCATTCGTTCTTGTGATGATCTCGTTAATTTCCATAAAAAAGTGTGTTCCAGATATAGGTTGATTAGACAAATAAGCATTCCCGTTTCTCATATATAGGGCCCTGCTACGGCAAAATTATACAAATTATGGCCATAACCCTCGCATACATCCCATTATTGCCATTTCCTGACCACGAGGGACGAGTTCGTTCCTCCAAAGCCAAAAGAATTAGACAAAAATATATTAAAATTTTTATTAATTGTATTGGTAATGATATTTAACCTGGCTGAATCTTCGTCGGGGTTCTCGAAATTGATGTTCGGGGCGATAAAGTCGTTTTGCATCATAAGCATGGAATAAACGATCTCGCTGGCGCCGGCCATCCAGCACTCGTGCCCGGTCATGCTTTTGGTGGAGCTGACGGGGGTTTTGGCGCTTTCGAAGATGGCTGCCAGCGCCTTGGCCTCGCTGGCGTCGCCGGCGGGGGTGGAAGTGGCATGGGCGTTGATGTAGCCGATCTCGGAAGCATTGAGGCCGGATTCACGCAGGGCCATTTCGAGGCTGCGCATAGGCCCGTCTACACTGGGATTGCTGATGTGAGCGCCGTTGCTGGAAAACCCATATCCCAGCACCTCGCCGAGGATGGGGGCTCCCCTGCGCTGGGCAGACTCAAGACTTTCAAGTATCACCGTAGCCGCGCCGCCGCTGGGCACCAGCCCGTCCCGGTCGCGGTCGAAAGGCCTGGAAGCTTTGGCAGGCTCGTCTTCCTTCACGGAAAAGGCCGCGATGGCGTCGAAGTTGCCCATGGCGTATTTATTCACTTCCTGGGCGCCGCCACAGATCACTGCGTCCTGCAGGCCGTTGCGGATGAACATATAACCCAGGCCGATGGCATGCGAGCCGCTGGCGCAGGCCGCGCTCACGCTGAAGTTCACGCCTTTCAGCTTGAAGATCGTGGCCAGGTTCATGTTCACGGTAGAGTTCATGGTCTGGAACACAGACCCGGAGCCTACCAGCATGGTGTCTTTCTTCTCACGGATAATGTCGGTGGCTTCTATGATGGGTTTGGCGGAGCTGTCGTTGCCGAACAGCAGGCCCACTTCTTTTGTGTCGATGTAATCCTGGTCCATACGGGCATTGGCAAGGGCCTCGCGGGTGGACATATAGGCGTATTCCGCCTGTTCCGGCATCATCAGCCGGGCCCTGCGGTCAAGCAGCCCTTTCAGCTCGGGGCGGGTTACATGGCCGGTGAGGCCGGAGCGGTAGCCGAATTGCTTGCGCTCTGCATCCAGCACAATGCCGGAACGGCCCTGGAACAGCGATTCCCGGACCTCTTCCAGGTCTTTGCCGATGCAGGAATAAATACCTATGCCTGTTATCACTACTCTGTTCATGCTCGTTGATCTTTGTATGCCGCTAAATGGTGGCGGGCCAACAATATTTTTATTCAGTTCCGCGGATCAGGAATAAAGGCCGCCATTGATGTTCAGCACTTCTCCCGTGATGTACGACGCCCCTTTTGAAGCGAAGAATGCCACTGCTTCGGCCACTTCTTCCGCTGTTCCGAAACGCTGCATGGGCACCATGGCGGAGAGTTCCTTTTCAGGAAGGCCATCCGTCATATCGGTCCTGATAAAACCGGGTGCAATGGCGTTTACGGTCACATTGCGTTTCGCTACTTCCTGCGCCAGCGCTTTGGTGGCGCCTATCAGGCCGGCTTTGGCGGCGCTGTAGTTCACCTGCCCGGGCGTGCCTTTCAGGCCGGATAAAGAAACCATGTTCACAATGCGGCCATAACGTTTCAGCAGCATGCCGGTAAGCACCAGCTTGGTCACATAAAAAAATCCGTCGAGGCTGGATTCCAGCACGTTCTTCCAGTTGTCTGTGCTCATCTGGAACATCATCATGTCCTGCCGGATGCCGGCATTGTTCACCAGCACCTCTATCTGTTTGTCTTTATTCGCGTCTATCCATGCGCCCAGTACATTCTGCACTTCTTCTTCCTTCCCTACGTTGAATTGCATCAGGGTACCGTCAGATCCTTTGGCGCGGACTGCTGCCAGCGTTTCTTCCGCGGCAGCCGTGTTGCCTTTATAATTGATCAGGATATGGTACCCCTGTTCCGCCAGTTTGATACATACCGCCCTTCCTATTCCCCTGGAACCTCCTGTTACAAGTGCGCAGTTATTTGCCATTAAAATTTTCGTTTATTCTCTGCTGTTATTGTTATTGTACGGGTGACGATTTATGTTTTTTCTCCACAGCAGGTTCTGTCAGGGAAGGTTCATGCCGCATCAGGTAGGCTTTGATCTTCTGCACATCGTTGTAGCGTGGAGCGTCTTCAATAAATTTAGGGAAAATCGCCCTGATGTCCTGGTATATCTTGTAAGAGAAGCCCGCCAGGCGCTCCTGGCAGCCGAGGTAATCCACGGCCTGCAACAGGGTCATTACCTGCACGGTCAATACTTCAAAGGTGTTTTCAATTACTTTATAGGTCATCTGCGCCGCGTTGCAGCCCATGCTCACGATATCCTGGTTGTCATTGTTGTTAGGAATGCTGTGGATATACATGGGGAAGCTGAGGGTCTGGTTTTCAGCAACAGTAGAGGTGGCGGTGAACTGTACACCCTGCATGCCGAAATTGAAGCCCAGTTTGCCGAGGTTCATAAACGGCGGGAACTTGTGGTTCAGCTTGTCGTTCAGCAGGTAGTTCAGCTGGCGTTCGCTCAGCATGGAAAGCTTCGTCATGGCGATCTTCACCTTGTCCATTTCGAGGGAAATGTAGTCGCCATGGAAGTTGCCGCCATGGAATACATTTTTCTGGCGGTGGTCCACCACGGGGTTGTCGCTCACTGAATTCAGCTCGCCCACCACGATGTTCTCCGCCTGCACCAGGGTGTCGTAAATGGGCCCCAGTATCTGCGGAACGCAGCGGAGGGAATAATACTCCTGTACTTTATCTTTAAATATCTCTTCTTCCAGTTCCTTGTAAAGGTGATCGGGCCTGTGGCGGATCATTTTACTGCCTTTCAGCATGCCGCGCATCATTTCAGCCACTTTGTTCTGGCCGTTATGTTTTTTCACGACATTCAGCTCATAGCTCAGGTGATCATCGAACGCTTCCACCACTTCGTTGATCATGGCGCTGAGGCTGCAGCTCCAGAGCAGCAGCTTGCGCGCTTCGATGATGTTCACCAGCGCAATACCGGTCATGGCGGAAGTGCCGTTGATCACGGCGAGGCCTTCGCGGATGTGCACGTCCAGCGGTTTGAGGCCGAGCTGGGCGAATATTACCGCGGCGGGATGTATTTCATCTTCATACAGCACGTTCCCCTCGCCGATGAGCGCATGGGCCAGGTGTGCAAGCTGCACGAGGTCGCCGCTGGCGCCAACGCCGCCATGTTCATATATACAGGGGTAAATGTTGTGGTTGATCATGTCGCGCAGGAGGTGCACCAGGTCTGTATGCACGCCGGAATAGCCCTGCATGAAGCTGCTGAGGCGCGCGATCATGAGGCTCTTGGTGAGCACGGGGGCCAGGCATTTGCCGGCGCCGGAGCTGTGACTGCGGATGAGATTGTATTGCAGCTGGAAAGTGTCCTGTTCGGGGATGCGGTATTGCGCCATCGGGCCAAAACCCGTATTTATACCGTAAATGAGCTTTTTTGATGAGAATTTTTTCAGGAACTCAAAGTTGTCATGCACATTTTTAACAGCGGCTTCGTCCAAAACCAGCTCCTCCCCTCCAAACAGTACTCTATGCACTTCTTCCAAAGAAAGCACCTTACTTCCAAGTACGACCATTATCTTAAATTAAATTATTTGTTTATGTAAAAAAGTGCTCAAAAATAGTATAAAGATGGATTTTTTTTAATATCCCCTATAAAATTTTTATCACTGATAACTTTCCTGTTACCGGCTTGGCATTCAACTAGTTTTATCGCTGTTGCAGGTCTCCGTTCTTTCGGTTAATTTTTGGCTTCAAGACACGTAAAAACGCTGCCGGACAGCGTTTTCTGGTGTAAATGTATTACTCTTCCGCTATATTTTCAGGGGGAGTCACTAATATTTTATCAATACGGTGGGCGTCCATGTCTACTATTTCAAAGGTAAAGTCCCTCCATTCCAGTTTTTCGCCTGTCTGGGGTATGTGTTCCAGGTGGTGGAGGATGAAGCCCGCGAGCGTATCGAATTCCTGTTCGAACTCCGCCATGAGGTCTTCCATGTCGAATTCGCTGAGAAAATCGTAAAAAGGTATCTGGGCGTCAATGAGATACGAACCATCATCCCGTTTCACCATGTTGTAATCGTCCTGCCCGGTTTCGGGCATATCGCCCACGATAGCCTCCAGGATGTCGTTCAGGGTGATCATCCCGAGGAAAGTACCATATTCGTCCACGATAAACGCGGCATGGATCTGGGTTTCCTTGAATTTTTCCAACACCTGGTAGGCGGTATTGTTGTCCGGGATGAAAAGGGGCTTCTTCATCACGTCTTTCAGCACGGCCAGGTTGCCGGCGGCGTACAGGTCCTTGATGGTGAGAATGCCTTTGATATGGTCTATCTGGCCCTCGCAAACGGGGTATACGGAGTGCGGGGAGGCTTTGATCTTGCGTTTGTAGCTTTCGCCGTCCTCATGAATGTCCAGCCAGATGATGTCTGTCCGGTGGGTCATGAGGGAGGTGATATTCCGGTCTCCCAGGTGGAAAACGCGTTCGATGATCTCCTGTTCTGTCTCTTCGATGGCGCCGGAGGAGGTGCCTTCGCTGATGATGGCCTTGATCTCTTCTTCCGTCACATTGCTGTCTGACGAGCGTTTGAGCCCGATGATCTTCACCAGCCCGGTGGTGGAGCGGCTCAGCAGCCAAACGAAGGGGAAGGTGAGGCGGGAAATGAAGTACATGGGCTTGGCCACCAGCTTGGCGATCACTTCGGGGTTGGCCAGCCCGATCCTTTTAGGCAGCAGTTCGCCCAGTACGAGGGTGAAGTAGGTAACGCCGATAACGATCACCGCGGTGGCGATGCCGTTGGCGTATGGCGCTAACAGCGGCCAGTGGCTGAAATAGAGCTTTACGTCCTCTTTCAGCTGTTCGCCGGAGTACAAACCGGTTAAGATCCCGATCAGCGTAATGCCTATCTGTACGGTAGACAGGAATGTATCCGGGTTATTGGATAATTTAAGAGCGGCTTTGGCTTTATCGTCCCCTTGCCTGGCTGCATTCTCGAGCCGCACTTTCCGTGCGGAAACCAAGGCTATCTCCGCCATTGAGAAGATACCGTTGAGCAAAATAAGGACGAGGATAATGACGACTTCCATAATATTAAGCCTAAAAATAATTAA
This sequence comes from Chitinophaga sp. YIM B06452, assembly GCF_039655965.1. NCBI lineage: Bacteria > Pseudomonadati > Bacteroidota > Chitinophagia > Chitinophagales > Chitinophagaceae > Chitinophaga > Chitinophaga sp. YIM B06452. The sequence goes on from NZ_JAWLKY010000002.1 coordinate 1,170,579, forward strand.
TTATTCAAATATCAGTGTAACAAAAGCTAAAGCAATGCCGGCGGCAATGGCCAGCACCTTCTGACGGCTTAGTTCATGATGTTTGGTACCGCTTTCATAAAAGATAGTGGTGGAAATGTGCAGGAACGCACCTACCACCAGCGCCACCACGTAAACCAGCGAATTTGTGACTACTTCAAATTCCCTGCCCAGCTGCGCAGCCAGTATAGCGGATAAAGGAGTGATCAGTGAAAAGATGACGAGTATCCTCCACAATTGTGTTTTGGACTGGTGCGCATGCATCATCACGGTGATGAGCGTGAGCGCTTCCGGCACTTTATGCGCCATCACCCCCAGCATCAGCGAAGGAAGGGCGGATTGGTCCTCGTAATTGAATCCCAGCGGGATGCCTTCCATAAAAGCATGTATGCTCAGCCCGATCAGCAGCGGCAGCACTGCCACATGGTGCTGGTGGCCGGTTGCGGGCAGGTGCGTGTGCCCGTGTTCCATACCGTGGCTCAGCTGTTGCAGGAAAACCTGCAAAAAGAAGCCCAGCACGATATAAATGCCCGCGGAGTGGCCCAGCTCGTGGTACACTTCGGGGAGAAGATGCATAATCGTGATCCCGAACAGGAATGCGCCCGTAAATGCCAGCAGGTAAATAGGCAGGCCGGGATGCACCCGTTTAAAAAGCATGGGGATCATACCCCCGCCGATGGTGGCGGCCAGTATCAATATCAGGTATGTTAAGTTCATGTTGTCAGTTCCGGTTCCAGTCTGATCCTTCGTTGAAAAAAGCCTCCGCTCAACGTGCCCGCCAGCATTCCCAGTAAAGCGCCCCCCACAATGTCAAGCGGGTAATGCACGCCTACATATACCTGGGAATAACATATTACCGCGGCCCACACGAAGAACAGCCAGGCCCATTTCCCGATCTGTGGTCTTAAAGTTATAAAAGAAAACATCGCCAGCCCGAAATGGTTGGCAGCGTGAGATGAGGTAAAACTGCCGCTCCTCGGGTAATAATCCACCAGCACCCGCACATAAGGCGCTATCACGGGGTCGTTCCCCGGCCGCAGGCGGCCCACCAGGTTCTTGAAGAACATGCTGGACTGGTCCGTAATGGCGAAGGTGATAATGAAGAATACGATCCAGAAAAAGCCCTTCCAGCGGAAGTTGTACGGCACAAATATGAGCAGGAACAGGTAAAGCGGCGCCCAGAAATAGGGTTCGCGCATCCAGGGCAGCAGGAAGTCAAAAAATCCGTTCGTCCATTTGCTGTTGATATAAAAGAACAGTTTCAGGTCCCAGGTAAGCAGGTCGTTCATCAGCCAATCGGTTTTTGTGCAATGAGGATAAGCCTCGGGGAGTGCTCCTCATCGAAGATATTGAAATGATAGTCGCCGAACACATCGGTGATCTGCAATCCCTGCAATGCAAACATCTCTTCAAAGTCCTTCCGGCGGAAGGCGCTCACGCTCTCGGTGAAAGTGGCCCGCAGCAATTGTTTTTTATCGAGGATGTGGATCTTTTTGAGGAATTTGCCGCCCTCCATCTCGCGGTGAATATCAAACACAACATGCTCCAGCTCTTTCACTTCGTTTTCCACCAGGTGGGCGGCGGCGTACACGCTGTTGAGATAGTCCAGCACGAGCTTGCCGCCGGGCTTCAGGCTGTTGGCCAGGGTGCGCAGCGCATTGTCATTCTCATGGCGGGTGTCGAAATACCCGAAGCTGGTAAAGAAATTGAACACCAGGTCGAAGTAATTGATCCTGAACGGCAGGCGCATATCGTGCTGGAAAAAGCTGAGATGGTCGTTTTCCAGCTTGCGGGCGGCCGCAATGCTTTCTTCGGAAAGGTCTATGCCGGTTACATTGAATCCTTTATCTGCCAGGAACTTGGCGTGCCGTCCCCTGCCGCAGGCCACATCCAGCATGAGGGCGCCGGGCGCAGGATGAAGGTATTCCACGAGCTTGGCAATAAAAGAAGAGGCCTCCCTTTCATCCCTGTTGCTGTACAGCAGGTGATAATAAGGTGAATTGAACCAGTCTTTGAACCATTGTTTCGGAACTTCCATTCTCTGCGCTGTGTTATCTCGGTTTCTTGTTGTTAAACATCAAATATCGGGAGCTTTCGTAAAACCCCCGCGTTAATTTATCGAGGGCCGCCGCTGTTTCAGGGTGTTTGTCCTTTACATCCCTGAACGGATCGGCCTTCAGGTCATACAACCGCATGTCGCCGGATTCAAGCCCGATCTCGCAAAGATACTGCTGCCCCTGCAATGCGTAAAATGATTGCAGGTTGCGGGTGTAGGTAATAAAAGCATAACGTTCGCCCTTATACGTAGTGGTATCCAGCATATCCACGCCCATGGTGTAATTGGTGAAAGGGATGCCGGCCAGCTTTGCCACGGTGGGATACACGTCCAGCAGGCTGCCCATGCGGCTGATCTTCTGCGGTTTGAGCAGCTTCGGGTTGTAAATGATGCAGGGAACGTGATCCACGAAAGTGCCCATCTCGTATTCGGGCAGCGGCATGTGCTTGAAAGGGTTCAGCCGCGCGCTGTGGTCGCCGAAGAACACGAAAATGGTATTGTCCAGGTAACCGCTCTGCGCCGCCTTTTCCATCAGGTAACCGATGTTGTAATCCAGGTACCGCAGGGCATTCAGCTGGTCTATAGACAGGAAGCCGCTTTTTTTGAAAGCCGCCATATCAATGTCTTTCTCCGTCACTTTCTTAAAATCCCCTTTCCCTTTGGTGGTGGTATAGGGTTCATGGTTATCCGCTGTTTGCAGGTAGGCGATGAACGGCTGCTTCCGGTCGTGCGCGGCCTTGAATATCTCGTCCGACTCTGTAATGAGGTCGAAGTCGGAAACGCCCCACACGTCTGCCTTTGGCGCTTTGAAATACCCTTCTTCGTAAATTTTAATGCCTTCCACGTTGTTGGTGAAAACAGCGCGGATATTGGCCCAGTTGGTGTTTCCGCCGAGCAGGTAATATTTTTCATACCCGTCGAACTGGTCCATGATCACCCGCTGGTCCACAATACCGGGGTGGCGGCTGGCGGTTTTGAACTTGCAAACATCGGGCAGGCCGGTGGTAACACCGAATACTGTTTTGGCGGTGCTCATGGCGGGTACGTGGAAGTCGGTGAACAGCAATCCCTGGTCTGCCAGCTTTTGCATGTTGGGCGTGGCCTGCATGGGATTGTTGAACATGCTCATCATAGCCGCCCCGCCCGATTCCAGCATCACGATGATCACGTTCTGACGAGGCCTGGCGCTGTCTGCCGCAAAGCTCCGCGCATAGTTCAGCTTGTCCGCATCGGGATGGTCTACCCCCAGGTATTCCGCGATGGGTGCGTAATATTGGCGGGTCTTTTCCCGGTCGAACGTATCGTCTTTCACTGAAAAGCTGGAAATGAAATAGGTCACGGGGTTGAGGGCCAGGCTGGTGATCCCGTTGTCCCTGGTGAACATGGCCTGGCTCCAGCGGAGCGGGAAGTAGGCCAGGTTGCCGTAGATACCTGCGCTGAAAAGCAATACCAGCGCCACTACCCAGGCTGCATACCGTTTAGGCCGGAGGGGCATGCCCTCTTTGCCGGCATAACGCCGGAAGATGGTCCTCACGCTCCAGTTCACCAGTACCAGCAACAGCACGATCCCCAGCAGGCCCCACACTACAGGATAACTTTCCCACAGCATCCGGGCGTTGGTAGCTCTTTCGCCGGCGGCCAGGAAGCGCGTCACGGAAGGGTCTACACGGAGACCGAGATAGCTGTAATGCCCCAGGTCTACCACGTAAAAGAAAGTAAGCAGCAGGTATATGACGAAAAAATACCAGTAATTGATCCGGCGGAGCGCCCCGGTGCCGAAAAGCCGGTCGCGGGCAATGACCGCTATAAGCCCCACGGGGATCATCAGTACAAGCGCGAGCCGCAGGTCGAATTTCAGGCCCAGGCCCCAGGCTTTCAGGATCACCGCGGAATCGCGGATAGTGCTGGTAAAGAAAAAGCTGTAGAAGATCACGCGCCAGAGAACCAGGAATCCGAACAGGTAAAGGGTTTGCATGAAAACATACCGGATATACCTGGGTATGCGCGACCAAATATGACTCATTATATTATATTCTCGTTAAATTTTATACGTAGCTGCAAATATAGCCTAATTGCGGTAACAAGTACGATACCGAGCGCCTTATATGTTTTTGGATTGTTATCGCCACTGTTATTTTGGTTGTTATCAAAAAAAAATATTTAACTTTTAAGCATTGATAAGCTGTCATGTGAAAAAACTCCCCTATTCTTTTTTTTATTGTCTGTTACCCGGTCTCCTGCGCCCTGTTAACCGGGAATGCAGGAAGGGACTTGTGTGCGAAGGTGAGGGAGACCGAATAAGTCAACCATAAAAGCATGGCAAAACAACATTCCATGGATGAGCAGTATGTGAAACACATACTTGAAATGCTGCAGCTGGCGCCGTCGGGAGCTTTCCTTGCCAATACCGACGGGAATTATTTTTTCGTGAACGAAGAATGGGAAAGGATCTCGGGCCTCAGTTTCGATCAATCGCTGGGCATGGGCTGGACCAACATTATTGTAGCGGAAGACCTGCCGCGGGTGAAAGCCATTATACAGGATGCAATTGAGCACCCCGGCGAAGGCGCCATAGATTATGAATACAGGATACAGCATCAACAGGGCGTCCGTTATTGCAGGTCGCACGGCAGGATGGTGATGGACGAACACCGTCAGCCGCTTTACATCATAGGCTACATACAGGATGTTACCGAAGAACGGCAACACACCTTCCGCCTGCAGGAGCTGACGGCCAGCCTGGAACGGCTCACCAAGCTGATGAACGAAAGCGAAGGCCTGAGCAAGACCGGCGGCTGGGAATATGACCTGGACACCCGGGAAGTTTTCTGGAGCCCGCAATGCGGCAGGATCATGGTCAACGATATGGCGGAGGATTTTGTGCCTGACTTTAAACACCTGCAGGCCATATGTGCGGAGCAGGAGCATGCCAGGGACCTGGAAAACTGCGCCAGGCGGGCCATTGAAGAACATGAGCCATATGATTTTGTATTCCGGCACGTGATGGGGAAATGGCTGCGGGTAATAGGCGTTCCGGTTGTGAAAGACGGGAAAGTGGCAAAGCTGCAGGGCGCGTTGATGGATATTACAGACCGGAAAGAAGATGAGCTGGCGCTGGCCCGGATAACGGATGCCCTCATCCGCAGCAAACAATTGCTGGAGATCAGCCAGGAGATCAGCCAGACCGGCGGATGGGAACTGAATCCCCAGACGAGGGAAGTATTCTGGACCCCGCAAACCTACGCTATCTACGGCATGCCCGCAGATTATGTGCCCACCCTCGACGACAGCCTGAGCTACTTCAGCGAAAGCGATGCGGAATACATCCTCACAACGCTGGACCAGGCCATCAGGGAGCAGCGTACCTTCATCCTGGAGCTAAGGACCGTCACCCCCGGCAACGAAAAAAAATGGGTGCGGGTAATTGGCGTACCGCTCGTGAAAGACGGACAGGTAACGCTCGTGCAGGGCGCCATCATGGACATCACCGCCAAAAAGGAAGATGAACTGGAACTGATCAAAGCCAAGAACACCGCGGAAGCAGCCGCCCTGGCCAAAACAGAATTTCTGTCCGTAATGAGCCATGAGATCCGGACCCCGCTGAACGGGATCATCGGCACCACTACCCTCCTGCAGCTCAATCATACACCCGAACAAAAAGAAGAGATCGACAACCTTTCGTTTTCCGCGAACCACCTCCTGCAGCTGATCAATGATATACTGGACCTGCATAAGATAGAAAGCGGGAACCTGGCGCTGAGGCCCACGGAGGTAAGCCTTTTTGAGCTGGCCAGGGATGTCACCAACCAGTTCAGGTCCCTTGCAGAGTTGAAGCATATCCGGCTGGAAAGTGTTGTGCATACGAATGTTCCGCAAAAGATCATGGGCGACCCGGTGCGCCTCAACCAGATACTGAACAACCTGGTCAGCAACGCCGTCAAATACACAGACCAGGGCGCCGTGACCATCACCATCCGGGCCTTGTCCGTTACGGATAAGCGTATCGAGATACATTTCTCCGTGAAAGATACCGGCATCGGCATTCCGCCGGAATACCACGAAACCATCTTTGAGAGTTTTAAGCAAGTGCAGCAGGCGTCTTCCCGCAAACATGCAGGCACCGGGCTGGGGCTGGCAATCACAAAGAAACTCATAGAACTGCACAATGGTTCCATTACCCTGAAAAGCGATATAGGGGAAGGAACTGAATTTTCTTTTAACCTGAAATTCGATCAGCCCATGTACAATCACAAACCCGCAGAACCGTCCTCATCCCTTGTTGCCGCCTACCGGAAAAAGCTGGGCAGCCTGAAAGTGCTTTTCGTGGAAGACAATGCCGTCAACGCAGCCGTAGGCAAGCGCCACCTGGAATATTTCGGTATTACGGGAGATTTTGCGGTGGATGCAGAAGAAGCGCTGGAACTGCTGAAGCACAATTCCTACCACATGGCCTTCGTGGACCTGCACATGCCGGGCATGGACGGCTATGCGCTTTCAGAAGCTCTCAGGAACGAATACCCCGATGTATATATCGTTATTTTCACCGCCGATATCCTGAACGACGTGCGGGTGCGGTTGGCAAAGCTGAATATCTTCGACATCATGAGCAAACCCTTCAAGCTGGAAGACATGCTCAATACCCTGTTGAGAGTGATGCAGGTGAAATCCATCGGCCTTACACCTTAATCGCAGCGTCATAAATTGATAATCAATGTTTTGAAGAAGCACTTCCATGCCGCCCGGAAATACATGCCATTTTTTAATATTATGTTCATAGCAAATTAACAAGTGGTATAAAGTTCTAATCGACTATCTTTGCTGTCCTAAAAAAATCCAACAATTGTGGCACTGATTAAATCAATTTCGGGCATTCGCGGAACGATCGGCGGGAAACCGGGAGAAGGCCTTTCCCCTCTTGATGTTGTGAAATTCACTGCCGCTTACGGCACCTGGCTGTTGAAGCAGAACGCAGAGAACAGGAAAGTGGTGATCGGCCGCGACGGGCGTATTTCCGGGGAAATGGTCAGGAATCTTGTGGTATCCACCCTGAACGGTTTGGGTATCGACGTGGTGGACCTGGACCTCAGCACTACCCCTACGGTGGAGATCGCCGTAACCATGGAGCAGGCCGCGGGCGGCATTATTCTCACGGCCAGCCATAACCCCAGGGAATGGAACGCGCTGAAGCTCCTGAATGCCAAAGGTGAATTCATTTCCGGTGCAGACGGGGCCGAGGTGCTCGACATTGCAGCCAGGGAAGATTTTGTGTTTGCAGATGTTTCAAAACTCGGCACTTACCGTACAGACGATTCTTATCTCCAAAAACATGTGGACCTCGTGGTGAATTACCCGCTGGTAGACGTTGCCGCCATCAAAGCCGCCAATTTCAAAGTGGTGGTGGATGCGGTGAATTCCACCGGCGCCATCTTCGTACCGGCGCTGCTGAAGGCCCTGGGCGTGGAAGAAGTGACCGTACTGTTCGGCGAGGTGAACGGCAAGTTCAGCCATAACCCCGAACCCCTCCCTGAAAACCTGACGGCCCTTTCCAACGAGGTGAACAAGTCGCAGGCAGACTTCGGCATTGCCGTGGATCCTGATGTGGACCGCCTTTGTTTCGTATGTGAAGACGGCAGCATGTTTGGCGAGGAATATACCCTGGTGGCGGTGGCCGACTATGTGCTGAAGCACAGGAAAGGCAATACCGTGAGCAATCTCAGTTCCACCCAGGCTTTGAAGGATGTTACCCTCAAAAACGGCGGCGAATATCATCCTTCAGCCGTGGGCGAAGTGAACGTGGTGAACCGCATGAAAGCCGTGAACGCTGTGATAGGCGGCGAAGGCAACGGGGGCATCATTGTGCCTGACCTGCATTACGGCCGCGATGCGCTCATCGGCATCGGGCTGTTCCTGAGCCACCTGGCGCAAAGCAAAAAGACCATGAAAGCCCTCCGTAACTCCTATCCCGATTATTTCATTTCCAAGAATAAGATCGAGCTGGACAAAGGGATTGACGTGAAAGAGATCTTCGAAAAGATCAAGGGCAAATACAAGAACCAGCCCCAGAACACCGAAGACGGCCTGAAGATCGAGTTCGACAGGGACTGGGTGCACCTGCGCACGTCCAATACTGAGCCTATCATCCGTATTTACGCGGAAAGCCAGAACGAGACCACGGCGGATAACATTGCCCGGAAGATCATGCAGGATATCAAGGAATTTATATAATTCCTATAGACTTAAATATACATGAGCGGATGACGGAACAAACCGTCATCCGTTTTTGTTTATGGCTAATTCCTTAAATTTGTGGCACTTTTTAGTCAAAAACCAAACCACCGCAAGAAATTGGAAAGGATCTACTTCGACAATGCCGCCACCACGGCGCTTGACAAGGCAGTATTGGATACCATGCTGCCTTATATGACCGAAAAATTCGGCAACCCGTCCTCCATTTACTCCTATGGCCGGGAATCCCGCCTTGGAATTGAAAATGCCCGCAAAACCGTTGCTAAGATACTCGGCGCCCACCCCGGGGAGATATTTTTTACTTCCGGGGGCACCGAAAGCAGCAACACCGCTATCACCGCGGCCATCCGTGACCTGGGCTGCCGCCACATCATTTCCTCTCCCATCGAGCACCATGCCACCCTGCATACGGTGGAGCATGCCGGGCATAAGGAAGATGTAAAGTTATCCTGGGTGAAGCTGCTGCCCAACGGACATGTGGACATGGACGACCTCCGCGCGCTGCTGGCAGGCTCCAAAGAAAGGAGCCTGGTTTCGCTCATGCACGCCAACAACGAGATCGGCAACCTGCTGGACTTGCATGCAGTAGGTAACCTGTGCAAGGAATTCGACGCCATTTTTCATTCCGACACCGTGCAGACCGTGGGCCACTACCCGTTTGACCTGCGCAATACGCCCGTGCATTTCATCAACGGCGCCGGGCATAAGTTCCATGGCCCGAAAGGCGTAGGCATCCTGTACATCAACGAGAATGTGAAGATCACCCCTTACATCCAGGGCGGCTCCCAGGAAAGGAATATGCGCGCAGGTACGGAAAACCTTTACGGCATTGTAGGGTTTGCCAAGGCGCTGGAACTGGCTACGGCAAACTTTGAAGAGCACAGCAGCTACATCAACGGCGTGCGCCTGTACATGGCAGAGCAATTGCAGAAACACATTCCCGGCGTCAGCTTCAACGGCGACCTCTACGGCCGCAGTCTTTACACTGTGCTGAACGTTTCTTTCCCCAAGTCGGAAAAGAGCGAAATGCTTCTCTTCAACCTGGACATCAACGGCATTTGCGCCTCCGGCGGCAGCGCGTGTACCTCCGGTGCGGATGCAGGCTCTCACGTGATCCGCGCCATCAACAACGATCCGAACAGGGTTGCGGTGAGGTTCTCGTTCTCAAGGCACAATACGAAAGAAGAGGTGGATAAAGTGGTGGAGAAGCTGAAGGAACTGATCTGATTATTTAATTGAGATATTGAAGAACCGCTTTGGTGTGATGCTGAAGCGGTTTTTTATTTGGGGTGGAAAAGAAAAGGCGCCTTACCAGGCGCCTATTTTATGTGCAATTTTTTTTATTTCTTTCCAGGTTTCTACAAAAAAACTAAAATCAACCCCTTCTGTTACATATTCGGGCTCGGGAGTTAAAATTTCCACATTGTCCATCCCGGGTAAATTAACCCGGCGGCGCAGTGTTTTCTTGTCCTGTAATTTATAAGAATTCTTTTCCATAAAATTACATTTCGCTAAAGTTAGTGATTTTTTCAATTATGCTGATCGGTTGCTTGTGATCTTTCGCCCGCTTAACATGAAAACCCAAACAAACAAGGTAGGGCAACGTTGCAAATATCGCAAATGAAAATGCCCAGCTGTAAAACCGGCTTTTCCGCTTGTAAATAACGTTGTTTCTGCTTACTACACTCTCCAGCTCATAAATGTATCCCGCTTTTAGCCTGGAATCCGTATTTGCATGATCATTCCCCTCTTCCTCGTATTTTCCTTTATAAACCTCGTAATAGATCCTGGGCTCGGAAAGATACACGACGTCCACTGGTATCAGCAGCCTGATCGTAAAAAAGATAGAGCACAAAAGGAACGTAATAAACAAGTAAAATGCAACATGATGCAGCCAGTGGCATTCATCATCCATAAAAAAAAGTGATTGAATAATAGGAATAAGAAAAATTGCAAATGCGGAATAAATAACCAGTAGTACTGTAAATTTTTCTACATACCTGTGATAAGCATTCGAATATTGTTCTATTCTTTTCTCATTCAATTCAATGATGTAGTCAAAGTCATAAAATGATCCCATAAGTGTATCGGTTTTTCTATCTATAAAGACAGCAAAAACTCATACAAGGGTGACCTCATTTTCACATATTTGTTTTCGCGATGGCACAGATTATCACTATGAGTACCGTGTGATCACATCGTAGAACCTGTCCCTGTATCCTTCACTGATCGGGATGGATTGGTTGGCGATCATCACGGTATTTCGCTCCACCGAATTGATCTTATTCATCGCTACCAGGTAGCTGCGGTGCACGCGCATAAATTTATCTTTAGGCAGGCGGCTTTCGAACGACTTCAGGCTTTTGAGCGTAAGCACCGGCTGGTGCGCAGTGTAGATCTTGATGTAATCTTTCAGCGCCTCGATGTAGAGGATGTCTTCGAGGTTGATCTTGATGATCTTGTATTCTGTTTTCACAAAGATGTAATCGGTGTCCGCCGTCTTCGGCTGCACTACGCTCAGGTATTCCTGCGCGCGCGTCACCGCTTTCATAAACCGTTCGAACGGGATCGGTTTCAGAAGGTAGTCCACTACATCCAGCTCAAACCCGTCCAGCGCATACTCTTCATACGCGGTGGTGAATATCACCATGGGCGGATGTTTCAGCGATTTCAGGAATTGTATGCCGGTGATGTCCGGCATTTTAATGTCGAGGAAGATCAGGTCCACAGGCTCTTCCTGCAAATACCTCAGCGCGAGCGCGGCGTTCTCAAAAGTTTTCAGCTGCATGGGAACGGGCGCCTTCGCGGCAAAATCGGCAATGATCTCCAGAGCCAGCGGCTCATCATCCAACGCTAAGCACTTCATCATGTTTCAACGCAATTTTAAGGTCAGCAATATATTCATCTCCATGCTCGCGGACAGTTATGGTATGTGCATCATTATATAATAAACTCAACCGTTTGAGTGCATTATTCAATCCTACTCCCCCTTTCTCCGCCACACGCTGCCTGAACAGCCGGTTGCGCACCACCAGGTGCAGCACCCCGCCGGGTTCTATGTGTAAACGGATATTGATGAATGCTTCTTCCCTGTAGCTGACCCCGTGTTTGAAAGCATTCTCCACGAAGGGTATCAGCAGCATGGGCGCAATCTCCAGTCCCGCAGGATTGCCTTCCTGGATAAACTCCACGGGAATATTGCGCGTCATGCGTAAGCGTTGTATATCGATGTAATCCTGTAAATACCGCAGTTCGCTGCCCAGCTGCACTTTATCCTCGTTGCTCTGGTAGATCATATACCGCAGGATGTTGGACAGCTTCACCAGCGCATGTTCCGTTTCAGGAGAGCGGCGGTGGGCCAGCGAATAGATCGTGTTCAGGCTGTTGAACAGGAAATGCGGGTTGATCTGCGATTTCAGGAATTTCAGCTCTGCGTTCAGGTTGGCCAGTTTCAGGTCCTCTCTTTGTTTTTCACTTTTGAACCATTCCAATCCTATTTTGATGAACCCGCTCATGAAGAGCATCAGCAGGGTGAAAGTGGCGCTCTTGCGGAAGATCTCCGGGAAAAAGAAATGCCTGATAAAAATGCTGTCGCCCAGCGGCAATGGCACAGCAGGCTGCGTGATCATAGCGGTATCCGCCGGGCCAACGCTATCCGTAAATCCTACCGCTGTTACCACCGGCCGGCTGTTGCGGTAGCTGGTGATCATATGTTTCCGCCATCCGCGCCGCACAATATGCAGCGACGGCTCATCGTCCAGTATCGCGCCTCCCCTGATCAGCACCCTTTCTCCCCGCGGCGCCATCATGCCGGGCTCAGCAGCAACGGCCATCCCGAATGCGCCTGCCCTCACGGTCAGTATCCTTTTCATGAACTGGTACTCCACCAGTGCCTGCTGCACGCCGATGAACAACAGCGACAACAGCACGAACCCGATATAGATACCGATCCGTTTCAGCGTGAAGAAACGCGGGATCAGCACATAGATGTTCAGGTAAAAAAGCCCGATGATAAATAATGTGTTGATGGCCTCTTTCAGGTAAAAAAAATGATCCTCCACCCTGATGCGGTATATGAAGAATGGAAACAGGAAAAGACAAAGCCATGCGGCCACGTGAACGGCCACCAGCACTAACTTATTCCTGAAAATATGCCTGATACTGATCATAGGTGTGAATCGGCGATAAACTTACTTCACATACTCTTAAGCAAGTGTTAAAAGAGCTGCCGAGACTCTTAAGCAAGTGTTAAAGTTACCGTGTGAGTTGCAGGCTGTCCACTTCCCTGATGCTGAGCGACGGGGACCTGCGGCTCTTTAATTTGGATAATACCAGCTGGCCTGTCCGTTGTGCGTCGTCCCTGCTTTTGAATGGATGATAACCGGGAATGGCGGGAATGTGTTCCTGGAAGATGAGCGGCTTCCCTTTTTGAGTGATCCTGTAAGCCCACCCATATTGCGTTTTTTCCGTGGTAAGCCGCAGTATTGACTGCCGGCGGCATGCCAGCAGTGTCAATACAATGGCTGCGAATAAGCATAATTTCCTCATAAGTTGCGTTGGCTTGGATATCAATCGTCTTCGTTGTAGGTTGCCTCGGGGTCGAAGCTGTAAAGGTCATCGAAATAAGAGCCGCTGCTGCGGCCCGTGGTCAGGTACAATACGTTGTTCAGCGTGAATCCCACGGCGCCCGTTCTTGCCACGCCTTCAAAATCCCTCCGCTGTATCCACATGTCTGTAGCAGGATTGTATTCCCAGGTAAGCACGGAGTTCCCTCCTTTGGTGCCGGTGCTGATGTAGGCTTTGTTGTTCTTCACAAATACCACCGCGTTGCTGCATGCGATGTCGTAGTCGTCATCATAATCCTGGTCGTCGTTGGTGTTGGCGATATCGCGGAGCGCCACCCAATCGTCCGCATCCGCATTATACATCCAGAAATCGATCTTGTTCTCACTGTTGTTGACGCCGGTGGCGATGTATGCCTTGTCCTGGATCACAAACGCCACGGCTTCCGTACGCTTGGTACCTTCGAACGATTGCATCGGGTACCATTTGTCTTCGGCGGGAACATATTTCCATACATCCTTCAGCGCGCCATCATGGTAGCCGGTGGCCACGTAGCCGTTCCCTTTCACCGAGAAGGCCACGGCATCTTTGCGCGACAGGTCCAGTGCGGGATTGGGGCCGATGAGCTTTGCTTTTCTTTCCCAATAACCCTTCGACGGTGTGTAGGCCCAGAAGTCGTTCAGGCGGTAGCCCAGTTCGTTCTGCCCGGTGCCCACATAGGCGGTCTGCCCGATCACCATGGCCACTGCGCTGCTGCGCGCATCAGCGCCGGGAGGCAGGTCGGCGCTCTGCGCCCATCCGCTGCGCGACGTGTACTTCCAGAAATCGCGTAAATAATCCTCCCCGTTGAAGCCCGTTCCCAGGTAAGCCGTATCCCCGATCACGAACGACACGGCTTCGGCCCTCGGGTCGCCGGCCAGTTCCGACAATTCCACCCAGTTGCCGACCTCATCGTCATCATTGGGGTCTTTAGAACACCCGGCCAGCAGGCCCGCGAGTATCCAGCAATAAATTCTTGCTTTCTGCATAAATAGTTTTTTTAACACGGCCAAAATTATCCGGGGAACTGTTATGGGTACTTTAAAATAGACGGACAAAGGGCATTTAAGGACGAATAAGCGGTTTTCGTCTGCCAACCCTGCCGTTTTACCGCTTTGCCGGCAAACGGCCTTTATTCGGCTTAAAACACCACTCGCCGGGAAATAACCGGGATTGACCGGCAAAAAGCCGGGGCCTGCATATTACCGCCCCATCGGGCTGGCTAAGCTGATTATCATTGCGCAGCTATGCAACTTACAAACCATTGCTTAATGAAGCGGTTAAGTATGCTGGCCGCCATGGCCTGCTTTTCCGCGTGTGACAAGAGCGGATTTTCATATGATAACGTGATCGACGGGGGAAACGTGCAGTACTCACTGATGGATACTCTCCAGGTGCAGATGCGTACCGTGCAGATGGATTCCGTACGTACTTCCGGCACCGGCACCGGCCTCGTTGGCAGCTATACCGATCCCGTGTTCGGGAAATTCACATCCCATACCACATTCCGTGTAGGCCTTCCCGTTACCACCACACCGGAGCTGCGCGCCATTTATGATTCGCTGGAACTGATCATCAGGCCGGACGGGCATTATTATGGCGACACCCTCCCGCCGCAAAGGTTCCAGGTATTCCAGCTCACCCGCCCGCTGCTGCTGCCGGACGATTACACCGTGCTGTGGAGCCACCAGCAGTTCCCCATCGCAGCTACGCCGCTGGCGGACGTTACGCAATACATCCGCCCCACTTCCGGCAACGCCGTTCATTTAAGGATGGACGATGCAAAAGGGATCGAATTATTTGAGATGCTGAAGAACAAATCGGACGACCTTTCCAACGAAGACTACTGGCGGGATTATTTCAAAGGGCTGAGCATCCGCGGCGTGAACAATACCGCGGCATTCCGCCTGCTCATGAACGATACGGCGGTGGTGATGCGGCTGCATTATCACATCGCGAAAGAAACGGTAGAAGAAAAAACGGTGGACTTCCGGATGAACCTGCCCGAGCTGCAATTCAACTCATTTACCTACGACCGGGGCAATACGCCTCTCGCCGGCCTGAAAACCGGCGCAGAAGGCCTGCCCGGCGAAACGACGGAGAACCGCACCTTCGTGCAGCCGCTCACCGGCGCAGTGACCCGCATAGACTTCCCCTCCATTGCCGGCCTGCAGGAACTGGGCCGGTACGGCCGCATCATGCAGGCGGAACTGATCATAAGGCCGGACAACGGCACACTGAAAGATTACCCGCTGCCGCCGCGGCTTACGCTTACGCTGGCAGATAAAAAGAACATCGTGGTGCAGGGCGATACGCTCTCTTCTGCCGCTGGCATCCAGTATGGCAACCTGCGGCTGGACAAGCTCTATCCTGAAAACAACCAGTATTCCTGGGACGTGACAGAATACTGCCGCGCCATGATGACCGCCAATGTGTACACTTACCGGGGCCTGCTGCTGGCTGCGCCTTTCAGTGAGTATCATACCCAGCTAAACCGCCTGGTGGTGGGCAGCGGCGGCAACAGGAAGTACCGTGCGCAATTGAAAATCTATTACCTGTTATACCAATGATGCGAAAATATACCATCGGCTGTTTGTTGCTGCTGGCCGTGCAGGCGCAGGCGCAGAAAGGCGTGAACTCGCTGTATTCCGCTTACGGCATCGGCGACCTCGAGGAAAAAGATTACGGCCGCAACTTCGGCACCGGCGGCGCCGGCATTGCCCGGCCTTCCGCCAATTTCCTGAACGAGCTCAATCCTGCTTCCTACGGCCGCATTCCCCTGGAAACTTTCTTTTTTGAAGCCACCGTTGCCGCAAAATCGATCCAGTACAACAGCTCCACCATCAGCCAGTCTGCCGGCGACATTGCGTTCAAACGCATTGCATTAGGCTTCAAAGTAAATCCCCGCTGGGGGCTCAGCTTCGGCCTGATGCCATACAGCCGCGTGGATTTTAAGCTGGTGAACAATACGCACATCGCAGGCACGGAATCCGAGATACAGAACGCGATCGAAGGCACGGGCGGCATCAACCGGCTTTATTTTTCGAACGGCATTAAGATCAGTAAAAATTTTTATGCAGGATTATCGTCTGCCTTGCTTTTCGGGCCGGTCACGATTACAGACAGCCTGGGGAATAACGAGATACATACGGAGAAACGCTCCTTCTACCGCAACTTCAATTTCACGGCAGGTTTGCAATACACAGGCAAGGCAGGCGCCTGGGATGTGGGCGCCGGCGCTACATACCGCTGGCAAACCCGCCTCCATAGCGAAGATGAATTTTCAATCCGGGACGCGAACAACAATATGCTGTATGAGGGCAACAGCAGCACGGGAAATTATTACCTGCCTGCGCAGCTGGGCATCGGCCTTTCGCTTTCCAACGAGCACATCACCTGGCTGGCGGATTACCGCAGGCAGCAATGGGAAGGGCTTAACGGGAAACATACGGATTTTAAATACGTGAACTCGCAGCGTTTCGCGGGCGGCATGGAGTATTCATTCTACAAATATTATTTCGACAGGAAAACAGAGGGTTTATCGATCCAGGCGGGATTGAGCTATCACACTGGGTATATACAAGTGAAAGGCCAGAAGATCAATGATTTCGGGCTTTCCGTGGGCGCGTCCCTGCCCAGCAGAACCGGCCACTTAAGGTATTACCTAGGGCTGGAAGGCGGGCAGCGCGGCACGTCCGCCAATGGCCTTATCACGGAATCTTATTTCAACATCGTGCTGCATCTCGGCCTGCGCGACAACTGGTTCTTCAAACGCAAAGAATTATAACACGGCCCGGCGGGTAAAAGGAATACCATACTCAGCAACCTTTATACGGCGTTAACCTCAAAAAAAGGATTTCTTTTGCCCGCCGGTGCTTTTTATCGACGGCTACCCCGGTTCCAGCCTGCTTTCCCGCTTGCCTGCAGTTCAGCAACATTATTACTCAACAACTCCCGGAACCAGTGGCCGGATGCTTTCACCGTCCGCTGCTGCGTTTCATGATCTACATGCACCAGCCCGAAGCGCGCGTTGTATCCTTCAGCCCATTCAAAATTATCGGTGAGCGTCCATGCGAAATAACCGCTCACGGGCGCTCCTGCCTGTTTGGCCAGCAGCACGGCCTGCAGGTATTCTTTAAAATACGCGGTGCGGTCCGCATCGTTTACCGCGCCGTTCACCAGCGAATCTTTAAAGGCTGCGCCGCTTTCGGTTACGACAATTTCCTTCACGCCTTCGTATGCGGCAAACTGCTGTAAGATGCTGTACATTCCCGCCCCGCTGATCTCCCAGCCCAGCGCGGTCTGCGGCACGCGGCGAGAGCCTGGCTTCACTTCAGACGCCTGTATGTAAGGCATGAACGCATTGTAACGGATCACCAGCGGGAAATAATTCTGTATGCCGATAAAATCAAAGTCGAACGGAAGCTTTTCCCAATCGCGCCAGAGCGAATACCGCCGGCCGATCCGCTTCAGCAGGGGAAACACGTCGGTAGGGTAACCCAGGCCCAGCGCGGGTTCTATAAAAAGACGGTTGAACAACGCGTCCGCCCGCAGGGCCGCCTGCTGGTCGCGCTCGTTGTTGGTGTAAGGAATGATCTGCGAACAGGAATAAGTAGTACCAATGCGCGCATCCTGCACTTCTGTGCGAACCGCCCTTCCTCCTTCAGCCTGCGCCAGCGCCACATGATGCACGGCAGGAAAAAAATAGCTCAGCCCGAACTTGCCCGGGGCATGAACGCCCAGCATATACCCGAGCGAAGTAAAACCAAAAGGCTCGTTCAGCACGATCCAGTTTTTCACCTTATGACCGTAGGCCCGGGCACAGAGATTGGCAAATTCCTCGAATGCGAACACGGTGCCGCGGTGGCACCAGCCGCCCTTGTGCTCGAGCGCCTGCGGAAGATCCCAGTGATAGAGCGTAACATATGGTTCCATCCCGGCTTCCAGCACGGTATCTATCACACGGTGGTAAAAATCAATACCGGCCTGGTTCACCGCGCCGGTGCCGTTCGGCAGGATGCGGGGCCATGAGAGGGAAAAACGGAATACGTTGAAGCCGAGGGAACGCGCCAGGAAAATATCTTCCCGGTAACGGTTGTAAAAGTCACAGGCGGTGCGGGCATGCGTGCGGTCTTTGATCCTCCCTTTCCTGTCCTGGAACGCATCCCAGATGGAAAGACCCTTGCCGTGAACATCGTGGGAGCCTTCGTTCTGGAAAGCGGAGATCACTACTCCCCATTTGAAATCCGGCCCGAAATCTTCTCGCGTAAAAGCCATGATGGGGCAAGTTACGGATTATGCGCATTTATGGGCCTCCCGGCAGCAATTTAACAATTTAACAATTTCACGGCCCCGTTGTACCTTTGCACACGTATGATAACTAAATATCCCGGCCAGGCCCTGGCGCTGATCATGATGCTGGCAGCATGCAACAACCAACCCGCGAAGCAGAAAGGCCACACCGTTCCTTCCGTGGTGGAACAGCTGAACCCCATGCAGCTGGTACCCGGAGGGGAATTTGAAATGGGGGCTGACGATGATTCCGGCCAGCCAGACGAATACCCGAAGCACCTGGTAAAGATCGATTCCTTCTGGATGGATGAGCATGAAGTGACCAATGCCGAATTCGCGGCTTTCGTGAAAGCCACCGGCTACATCACTACTGCTGAAAAGCCCATTTCCAAGGAAGAGATCATGGCTACCCTCCCGCCCGGCTCTCCTGAGCCGGACAGTGCGGACCTGCTCCCGGGTTCCCTCGTTTTTGTGCCTACCACAACAGCTGTAGACCTCAGGGATGTCAGTCAATGGTGGAGCTTCGAGCGCGGCGCCAGCTGGCAGCATCCCGAAGGGCCGGGCAGCGATCTTAAAGGCAAAGAGCAGCATCCGGTTGTGCACATCAGCTGGGACGATGCGCAGGCCTATGCCAAATGGGCCGGGAAAAGACTGCCTACCGAAGCGGAATGGGAATATGCCGCGCGTGGCGGGCTGAAGGGCCAGCCATTCCCCTGGGGCTCTGAAACACCGCAGGCAAGCCCCGGCAAGACCAATATCTGGAACGGCCATTTCCCTTACGAAAACACACAGGCTGATGGCTTTTATGGTACCGCTCCGGCGAAATCCTTTGCAGCTAACGCTTTCAAACTATATGACATGGCCGGCAATGTGTGGGAATGGACCGCAGACTGGTACGACAACAGCTATTACAGCCAGGTGAAACCCGGAACGCGGAACCCTGAAGGTTCCAATACGCCGAACGATCCTTCCGATGATCCAAGGAATGTAAAGCGCGTGATCCGGGGCGGTTCTTTTATGTGCAGCGATGAATATTGCAGGGGTTACAGGGTATCGGCAAGAATGAAAACAACACCTTCCTCGGGCTTATCCAACCTCGGTTTCCGTTGCGCGCGCAGTGCGCGGTAATGTTGAAAAATGAAACCGGCAGACTGGAAAGCCTGCCGGAAATATCATAGGTTATTTCTTATCAATTCTTGCATCAGGTTTATCGGAAAGCGCTTTATTGTTTCACGATGATCGAGCTCATTTCGGCGTTGGACAGTTTTACCCGCACTGCGTAAGAGCCGGCGGGGAAGCGGCTCAGGTCCACCTGGCCCTTATAGGCCCCTTTAATACCCGCCAGGGACTGGCGGTATACCGTTCTCCCATTCATATCCTTCACTTCCAGGAAATTGTTGCCGGCTTCGGGAACCGTAAATGCAATGTTCATGATCCCTTTGGTCGGATTCGGATAGATCGTGTTCACCGCATTATCCGAGCCTTCTGTTCTGGAAAGGGTCAGCACACTTCTCTTGGTGTTGGAAGCTGCTTCAGTTGCCTGGGTGGAATCGGGTATCCCGCCAGCGGCCTGGGGTGCATAAGTACCTGTTACAGTCCTTTCCACCACCGGTTCACCTGCAGACGTTGTCGTTCTTTTCCGGCCATAACCATTGACTACCACCTCTTCCTTCACGTCTCCTGTTGTTGCGGTCCTTTTTCGGCCATAGCCGGTTACAACCACCTCTTCCTTCGCATCTCCTGCTGAAGCATAGTTCTTTGCGGGCTTGCCATAACCGGTTACTACCACTTCTTCCTTAACTTCTCCTGCCGAAGCACTGCTCTTTGCTGGCTTGCTGCCGTAACCTACTACTACCACTTCATTCAGCGGTCGTGTTTCTTCAACTTCGCCACCCTTGGCCGGCGACGCATAACCTGTCACCACCACTTCTTCCAGCTTTTTCCCTTTCACTTGTTTTTTAGTAACGATAAGGATCACGCCGTTTTGCCCCGCAGGACCGTATAATGCGGCAGCGGATTTATCTTTCAGGATATGAATGGATTCAATGGAATTCGGGGCAATATGATTGAGGACCAGTTCACCGGGCGGATAAGGCTTTCCATCCACCACAATGAGCGGCTTGTGGCTGGTATCAGGCCCATAGAGGACAATATTGCCCGTACCTTGCGATTTCAGTAAATTCCCCTGATCACGCGGCTCTTCGCTGGAAATGATTTCCCATTTGTCAACTTTGCCGGCAGCAGGTTTGCCGGGAACGCTATCGTTACGGGAGATGATGATCCCGCTTACCTGTCCCGTCAGATTAACGGCGGAGACCGTAAGTGTTTCCGGCTTCCGGCTTTTGACGTCGATGGTCTGGAATTCATCCGCTTTCAGCGATTTGAATTTTTCTTCCACTGGTTTGGCCAGCTCTTCCCCGGTACTGAACGCATCCGGAACCGGGTTGGCTGTTGCGGGCGGCACCGTATCCCTGCCGGGTTCCAGCACTTCTTTCACTTCACTCACCACGTTGTGCACCACCGCGCCGGCTTTTGTATAGTTCAGGGATAAAAGGACGCCGCATACCACGCCTGCCAATACTCCATAGCGGTAGAGCTGCACGCGCGATGATCTTGTTTTGTTCATCATTTTGATGCGGTTTTTTAAATGAGAGAAATTAAAATTGTTGGCTACTCCCGCTACGTGCTGCGCAGCGCTTACCTTCACAAGGCTGTATTGGTAAGCCGTGGCGTTCACGCCGGAACGCAGTATCCTGCGGTCGGTCAGGAATTCGAGGTTCTCTTTCACGGCGGTTTTCATAAGCCACGCGCCGGGGTTGAACCAATAGAAGACATTATTCAGTTCGCTCATCATCACATCTGCTGAATGCCATTCCTTTACATGCACCTGCTCGTGCTGCACGATGGCTTCCAGCTCTTCCGGCGTGTGCAGTTCAGGGTTTACATAGATGTTGCGGAAAAATGAAAAGGGATTTACGTTGCCGTCCATTTTGCGGATGGACTGCTGCTGCAATGTTACCTTTTCCGTTCTACTATGCAGCATCAGCAGCGACACCAGCTGTATCAGCAACCGGAGGCCCATCACGGCCACACCCGTCCAGAAAACCCATTCCAGCAGCACCCAAACGGTAAATGCTTCCGGGCCTGCAGCTTGCTGCAGCACGCCGAAGTCCGGTACATACTGTACTACCTGGTATGCGAGCGTTTCGTTGCGGGTGAAAAAATCGTTCACATCTACCAGTGGGAACAATGATGAAAAGACGATCCCGGTAAGGAGGAACACGCGGTTGAGGGTATAAAAGGTAAGCCGGCGAAGCCCCAGCCGGTAGGCAAGGTAAAAGAGGCAGAGCGCGATATTGGCTTTTATCAGGTATATGAACAATGCGGTCATACCGTTGATTTATAAGGGTTCAGCATTACTTTTTCCCGATCATGTTGATGATCTCCTGCAATTCTTCAGGACTGATCTTTTTGTCTTTGGCGAAAAACGTGACCAGTTCTTTGTAAGAGTTTTCGAAATAATCTTTCACGAAACCGCTCATGAACTTCTTCTTATATTCTCCTTCTTCAATAGCCGGCGTGTATTCGTACACGTTACCGATCTTGCGGGCGTCCACATAGCCTTTTTTCTCAAGGTTTTTGATGGTGGAAGCAAGCGTGGTATAAGGCGGGGCGGGCGCGGCATGCGCTTCCAGGAAGTCTTTCACAAACCCGCTGCCCACTTTCCAGATGGCCTGCATCGCAGCTTCTTCCTGTTTCGTCAGTTTTTCCATATAATGAACGATTTGAAATTTTATAATTTATAATCCAAAGGCAGCATTTCCGCCATTTTCTCCCAGCCCCAGTATTGTTCGCAGATCACGTCCATAGGGGCTTCCAGGTTGCCGTTCTGATCCATTTTTACTTCCGGCGCGAGCAACTGCAGCACGGAGGTCTGCCAGCTTCGTTTGGCATCCGGCGGCAGCATGGTGCTGACGTATAGCTTGTCCTCTTTTTCTTTTTTGTAGGTCACGTAAAGCAGGTCTTTGAAATTCATCACATAACCGTTGCCTGATCTGTACACCATGCTGTCATAAGGCAACGGCGCGGTATACAGGTAACTCACATATTTAGAAAACATTTTAGGTTTCTGCATTTTCACCTGCCCCGACTGCAGCTCTTCTTCAGGCTCCACGAAATCCCTTTTCCTTTCCTTGCGCACCAGCTTCTGTACTGTATATCCGTCCTGCTCCAGCGTTCTGTTCGCCAGGCTTTTGTAGAACTGCATGGTAGAGCCAAGGTATGCGGCTTTCCTGTTGTCCGCCCACTTTTGCGCTTGCCTTTTATTCCGCGGCTTCATCGGTTCAAACATCGGGTTGCCGTAATACATGGAGTAACCCTTGCGCATGTCGAATGTAAAATGCATGAGCAGGAACTTGATGCGGTAACCCAGCGCAGCATTGTCTATCACCAGGAAGTCGTCTGCAGCGGCGGTGAGCGTGTTGGTGGCCTGGTCATATTTCAGGTCCACGATCTCACCGTTCAGCAGCTGGCATTGCTGCGCAAAGCTGCTCCGCCCTACAAACGTCTGCACGAATATCTTCATCCATCTCTCCCGCTCGGGGTCCTTGCGCACGACGTACTCTTTCAGTACGCCCGCTTTCGGCTTCAACACCACGGTCACGCCGCTCACATCTGCCTGTACTTCCACCGGTGCTATCACCGGCTCATATCCAAGATAAGAAACGATCAACTCATACTTCCCGGGCGGAATGCCCTGTATCGCAAACGTTCCCGCCTCTGTGGTCCTGTCTCCCAGCGTGGTCTGGTTCAGGAAGGCGCTTGCAAAAGGCAACGGTTTGCCGCTCTCGTCCTGCACCTTTCCGGAAACTTTGAATACCGTTTGCGCAACGGCGGGTGTTAGTCCTGCGGCCAGCCAGATCCATATTCCAAGCAAAACGATCTTCATAATTACGATACTATCGTAAATCTACGAACAGTTCGTAACACTTCCAAATAATATTTTTCCGCAAAAAAAGCCAGCCTTTGCGGGGCTGGCCTGTTATGGTCGGAGAAGTTATTATTTAAGCAGTTCTTCCAGCTTACGGTTCAGGTCTTCCGCGCGCAGGTTGCGGGCGATGATCTTCCCTTGCGGGTCTACCAGCACATTCTGCGGGATGGCGCGGATGCCGTACAGCTTGCCTACTTCGTTGCCCCAGCCCTTGAGGTCGGAAACGTGCGTCCAGGTGAGGCCGTCCTGCTCAATGGCCTGCAGCCATTTGTCCTTACGCTCGTCGAAGGAAACGCCCAGGATAGTGAAGCCTTTTTCTTTGAAACGGTTGTAAGCCTTTACCACGTTGGGATTCTCTGCGCGGCAGGGACCGCACCAGCTGGCCCAGAAGTCCACCAGCACATATTTTCCGCGGAAAGACGCGAGAGATACGGGATTGCCTGTTGCATCCCTTTGGTTGAAGTCGATGGCAGGCTGACCCACGGCCAGTTTCCTGGCAAGCTCCACGCGGTGCTCAAATTCTTTGGCTGAAGGGTATTTGCGGACAGATTTGGAGAGCGCATTAAAAAGCGGTTCCACTTCATCGGGGTTCAGCTCGTAGCCGGCCACCTGGTTCAGCACATACATCCCGATGGGTGTTTCGGGATTGTCTTCCAGGTATTTCCGCATCACGGCCTTTTTACTGGCTTCCAGCTGCTCCAGGCGGGTCTCTGCTTTTTTGAGCTTGTCCTCGTCTTTGGATTCCGCGGCTTCGCGGTATTTCTTTATGGCTGTTTCGTAGTCTTTATTCACCGAGCGAAGCAGATCGTTCAGTTCGTTGAAGGCGCCCTGCTCATGCGTGCCGCCGGCTTCCGCTTTGGAGGCGGGAGTGGCAAGGTTCAGCTGGGTAGTGCCTTTCCCAAGGAAAATAAGCGCTATTTCCTTCCTGCCCATAGAGTTGTCGGGCATTCCGGGAATTACAGCGAAGATCTGCGCCAACTGCGGTTCCGGGATTTCGCCGGTAAAAGAGAATTTTCCATCATTGGCGATTGCGCTGTCCATCTTAAAAACCCCCGCCGTTCTCATCCTGAGATAATACTTGGCCGGTTTTTCCTGGTTCGCGTCCGCTATGCTGCCTTCGATATGGTACTGGTAGGTTTTTGTTTTCTTATCCTGCGCCAACAACATTGCAGCCGGGCTCATCAGCACAGCTGCAAGGATCAATTTCTTCATACTTGGTAACAGTTTATGATGTGCTGCAACAAAGTTGGCCATTCCACCCGCCAAAAGCAAGGCTAAAATGATAAGCGGTCCGGCAGGGGCTTATCGCAGCACCTCTTCCAGCTTCTTTTCAAGTGCGCGGCCGCGGAGGTTGCTGGCAATGATCTTTCCCTGCGGGTCTACCAGGAAGTTCTGCGGGATACCCTGCACACGGTACAGCTGTGCTACAGCGTTTGCCCAGCCCTGGAGGTCAGACACCTGGGTCCATTCCAGGCGGTCCTGCTCGATGGCTTCCAGCCAGGAGGCCTTGTTTTTATCCAGCGACACGCCGAGGATGGTGAAGTTCTTATCCTTGAATTTATGGTAAGCCGCCACTACATTGGGGTTTTCCTGCCTGCAGGGGCCGCACCAGCTGGCCCAGAAGTCTATCAGCACATATTTGCCCCGGAAAGAGGAGAGTTTTACCAGCTTGCCTTTGGGGTCTTTCTGTTCAAAATCCTTTGCCATACCCGCGTCAGCCTTTTCAGCCTTTACCGCGGAGATCTCTTCTGCTATGGATTTTCCGAATTTGGTGTTCCGCACGGAAGCATCCAGTGAACCGAACTGTTTGCTGAACTCATCTTCCGTAAGCCTGTCCTTCAGCTCACCATAGAGCAGGAACAAGCTGGCCTGGGCCTTGGGATGGTCTTTCACGAAGCTCATGCCTGTATTCATCAGCTGTGTTTCAAAGTCGGTGGCCTTGGCGCGGAACGCGGCTTTGGCGGCTTCGTCATCGCTGTTGATGGTAGCTGCTTCGGTATTCAGCTCCTGTACTTTTTTCAGCACGGGCTCCATGGCTTTGTGGTAGGCCTGCATCCACTGGGTTTGCTGCCCGGCTTTCACGGTCTTGGCCACAGGAAAGCCGGCTGCGTCGCCCTGTATTTCCACCTCGTTGTTTTCCGCCACCAGCAGCATCGGGTATTGCTGGCCTTCGAGCAGCAGGGCGAACATATCGTCTTTCGCCGGTTTGTAGGCGGTCTGGAAGGAGAATTTCCCGTCTTTCAACACGGAAGAATCACGCGTATTACCGTCTTCGCTGACGAAATACAATTTCTGCCCTTCCTGGGCCGGTGCAATGCTGCCGCTTACCCTGAACTGTGCATTGGCAACAAAAGCTGCTGCCAGTAAGGAAAAGAGGATGGATACGGTTCTCATTTATGACGGTCTTTTAATACGGTTATCACATCTTCGAGCGTGAAGCCCTTGGCCTGCAACAGGATCAAATAGTGGAACAACAGGTCCGCCGCTTCGCCCAGGAACAGCTCCCGATTGTCGTCTTTGGCTTCTATCACCAGTTCCACGGCTTCTTCGCCCACTTTTTGCGCCACCTTGTTGATGCCTTTGGCAAACAGCGAAGCGGTATATGATTTCTCTGTCGGATTTTCTTTCCTGTTGCGGATCACCTGCTCCAGGCCGCTGAGGAACGATGCGGCGTCCTTGTTTTGCTCATTCCAGCAGGTATCTGCGCCGGTGTGGCAAACAGGGCCTACGGGGTGAACTTTCAGCAGCAGCGTGTCCTGGTCGCAATCCAGCGCGGCGCTCACCAGGTTCAGGAAATTGCCGCTTTCCTCCCCTTTGGTCCACAGCCTGTTCTTTGAACGGCTGAAGAACGTTACACGCTTTTCGGCCAGGGTCTTGTCCAGCGCTTCGCGGTTCATGTACCCCAGCATCAGCACCCGGTGACTGATGGCGTCCTGTATGATTGCCGGCACCAATCCGTCCGGTGACTTGGAAAAATCTACCTCCATATGGGTAAAAATCACTTTAAATATAATAAATATATATCAATCAGAAGCGGATCTGCACGCCTCTTTTGTAGAGGTAGTTCTTCAGCTCCGGTATTTCCATTTCCTTATAGTGGAAGATGCTGGCCGCCAGGGCCGCATCTGCGCCTGCTTTCTCAAAAACGTCCGCAAAGTGCTCCATAGTACCTGCCCCGCCGGAAGCGATCACGGGCACATGGAGATGCCGGGAAAGGCGGCCCGTAATGTCGAGCGCAAAGCCCTGCTTGGTGCCGTCGTTGTTCATGGATGTGAGCAGTATCTCTCCCGCGCCGCGGTCCACGGCTTCTTTGGCCCAGTCTGTTGTACGGCTCTCGGTCTTCACGCGGCCGCCGTTGAGGTATACAAACCAGTCGCCTTCTTCAAACCGTGTATCGATGGCCAGCACGATGCACTGGCTGCCGAATTCGCGGGAAAGATCGTTGAGCAGCTGGGGGTTCTTAAATGCCGCGGTGTTCACAGACACTTTGTCTGCACCGGCATTCAGCAGCACGCTCACATCTTCCACGGAAGAAATGCCGCCGCCTACGGTAAACGGGATGTTCACGTGACGGGCGATGCGGGTCACCAGTTCCGAAAGGGTCTTCCTTCTTTCGTTGGTGGCGGTGATGTCGAGGAATACGAGCTCATCCGCACCCTGCGCTGCATACAGCGCTCCCAGTTCAATGGGATCGCCGGCGTCGCGGATATTCTCGAAGTTCACGCCCTTCACGGTGCGTCCGTCCTTGATATCGAGGCAGGGTATGATGCGTTTTGTAAGCATATCAGATAAATTTCTTCAGTTCCTGTAATGTAATGCGGCCTTCATAAATGGCCTTGCCGATGATGACGCCCGCAAGGCCCGCAGCCTGTAATTCTTCCACATCGCTTATCCCGCTCACGCCGCCGCTGGCGGTAAGCTGGATGCCCGGCAGCTCTGCAATGATCTTTTTATAGAGGCCGGTGGAAGGGCCCTGCAACAGGCCGTCTTTCGCGATGTCTGTACAAAATACTTCTTTCACGCCGCGCTCCAGGTTAGTGCGCAGGAAGTCGAAAATGCTGCGGTCGGTGGTTTCCAGCCATCCGCCTACGGCGATCTTTTCTTCTTTCACGTCGGCGCCGAGAAACATTTTACCGGCCCCGTACTGGTTCAGCCAGCTGAAGAACAGCTCGGGCTGCTTAACGGCCACGCTGCCGATGGTAGCCAGCGCGGCGCCGGATTCGAACACCACCTTCAGGTCGTCGCCGCTTTTGATGCCGCCGCCGAAATCTATGACCAGACCGGTCTTCCCGGCAATGGTTTCCAGCACTTTCCAGTTCACGACAGCGCCTTTCTTTGCGCCGTCGAGGTCTACGAGATGCAAACGTTGGATGCCGCTGTCTTCAAATTCCTGCGCTACTTCCAGCGGGTTTTCGTTGTATACTTTTTGCTGCGCGTAATCGCCTTGTGTGAGGCGCACACATTTCCCGCCGATGATGTCTATGGCGGGGATGATGTTGAAAGTCTTTTTGGAAGCGGGTTCCACGGGTATTTTCATTTTGAAGAAAGGAAGGTCGTCTTTAAAAAAGCGGTCGCTGAAAACGGTGAAGCCCAGCTGCCGGTAGAAGGTCAGCGCGCTTTCGCGGGCATTGCACCAGAGGGTGCTGATACCTTGCGAGCGGCATACTTCCAGCAGGTGCTGCATCATCTGTTTCCCGAAACCTTTGCCCTGCTGATCGGCAGCGGTGGCCAGCTTGCGGAACTGCGCGGAGTCGCCTTCTATAAAAAGCGACACCACGGTTACCAGCCGGCCGTCTGCATACAGGCCGTAATGCAGGCCGTCCGCATCATGCGGCAGCGTCACCCGGTCCAGCGGCCAGGTGGGGTACATCACGTCCCTGCGCAATTGCAGCGTATCTGCCGTGGTAATATTCCTGATTTGTATGCTCACAGTCGTAAAAAGCTCTCGATGATGTTCTGGCCTGCTTCCGCAGACTTTTCCGGGTGAAACTGCACAGCGTAGAAATTATCTTTCTGCAAAGCCGCGCTGTAATTGATCACGTAATTGGCGATAGCCGTGGTTTCGGAGCCCAGCTCCGCGAAATAGCTATGCACGAAATACATGTAGTCGTTCTGGTTCACATGCTCGAATATCACGCTGTGCAGGCCGGTGATATTGTTCCAGCCTATCTGCGGAATCTTCAGCAGGTTCTCCACCGGGCTCTGGAACTTCTTCACTTCCAGGTCAAACACGCCGATGCAGTCTGTATCGTTCTCTTCGGAATGTTTGCAAAGCAGCTGCATGCCCAGGCAAATGCCGAGCACCGGCTGCTTCAGGTCCCTGATAAGCGTATCCAGCTTGCGTTCGCGCAGGTAAGCCATGGCTGTACTGGCTTCTCCCACGCCGGGGAATATCACCTTGTCCGCCGCTTTCAGTTCTTCCGGGTTGTCCGTCACGGTAGCTTCCACGCCCAGCCTTTCGAGGGCGAAGAGCACGGAGCGGGTGTTGCCGGCGTTGTATTTGATGATCGCTGTCTTCATCAGTTATTAATTATTTTTCAAAGGTCTGATGAAACCTTGCGGCTTCTTCCGGCCCGGTTTCATTAGTTTAACTTTTGATGCCTGCCACAAATTCTTTCACGGTAGCCTGCAAGTTAGCACTGTTTTCGATGGCTTTCACAAATGCGCTGCCGATAATTGCGCCGTTACTGTGGCGGCAGGCTTCGCGGAAGGTCTTGCTATCCCTGATGCCGAACCCGATCAGGACGGGATTGCGCAGGTTCATCGCCTTCAGCCGCTGAAAATATGCTTCCTGGTGGCTCATATCCTTGTCCTTTCCCGTCGTGGAGGAAGATGAAACGGCGTACACGAAACCGTTGCTCACGCTGTCAATTTTCCGGATGCGCGCTTCGCTGGTCTCGGGCGTTACGAGGAAAATATTATGCAGGCCGTACTTTTCGAACAGCAGCTTGTATTCCGCCTCATATTCGTCCATTGGCAGGTCCGGCAGAATGAGGCCGTCCACGCCGGTTTCGGCGCATTTCTGCAGGAATTTCTCCACGCCGAACTGCATCACGGGATTCATGTACCCCATGAGGATGAGCGGCAGGGAAACCTTATCCCGCAAGCCTTTCAGCTGTTCGAACAGCACGCTGATGCGCATACCGTTCTTAATGGCGCGGGTGCTGCTTTCCTGTATCACCGGGCCATCAGCCAGGGGATCGGAAAAGGGCATGCCCAGCTCCACCATGTCTGCCCCGCTCTGCTGCAGCGCCTCCACTATGGTTACGGTATCGTTCAGCGAAGGGTAACCGGCTGTGCAGTAGACGTTGAGTATGTCTTTCGGTTTATTTTGAAAGAGTTGATCGATCCTGTTCATGCTCTTTTACTTTAAATGTTTGATATAGGTTTCCAGGTCTTTGTCGCCGCGCCCGCTAAGGCATACCACCACTACGTCTTCTGACTTCAGCGGCAGGTCTTTCAGCTTGGCCAGCGCATGGGCCGATTCCAGCGCGGGAATGATGCCTTCGAGAAGGCTCAGTTCATAACCCGCCGCCAGCGATTCATCGTCTGTGGCATTCAGGAAAAGCGCCCGGCCTGTCGCGTAAAGGTTCGCGTGCATCGGCCCCACGCCGGGATAATCCAGCCCTGCGGAAATGGAATGCGGCTCCACGATCTGCCCGTCGTCCGTTTGCATTAGCAGGGTTTTGCTGGCATGGATGATGCCCGGTTTACCCAGCTGGCTCGTAGCGGCGGAATAACCGCTGTTCACGCCCTGGCCCGCCGCTTCAACGGCCACCAGCTTCACTTTCTCCGCATCGGTGAAATGGAAGAATGCGCCTGCGGCATTGCTGCCCCCGCCTACGCAGGCGATCACATAATCGGGCTCAGCCTTGCCGGTCTTTTCCGTAAGCTGCTGCCTGATCTCTTCACTGATCACGGACTGGAAACGCGCCACCATATCAGGATACGGATGCGGCCCTACTACGGAACCAATGATGTAATGGGTATCCACGGGATTGTTGATCCAGTCGCGGATCGCTTCGTTGGTAGCGTCTTTCAGCGTTTTACTGCCGCTGGTGGCGGGCACCACGGTAGCGCCCAGCATGCGCATGCGGGCCACATTAGGCGCCTGCCGCTGGATGTCTACACTGCCCATATACACCACGCATTCCAGCCCCATCAGCGCGCAAACAGTGGCAGTGGCCACACCATGCTGGCCTGCGCCGGTTTCAGCGATGATGCGTTTTTTTCCCAGCCGTTTGGCCAGCAGTATCTGCCCGATGGTATTATTCACCTTGTGTGCGCCGGTATGGTTAAGGTCTTCCCGCTTGAGATAAATTTTCGCCTTATACTTTTCAGACAAACGTTTGGCGAAATACAGCGGAGAAGGCCGGCCCACGTAGTCTTTCAGCAGCTGTTCAAATTCCTGCTGGAAAGCGGGGTCGGAAATGACCTGCATATATTGCTGCTGCAGCTCTTCTACATTGGGATACAGCATTTCGGGGATGTATGCTCCGCCGAACTCGCCGTAGTAGCCTTTTTTATTGACATGATATTTGGATTGTGATGTATTCACCGCGATATCCATGATCCAGTTATTTTTTGATTGTGTTGATGAATGCTGCTACTTTATCCATGTCCTTCACGCCGGGAGCAGTCTCGAACCGGCTGTTCACGTCCAGCGCAAACAGGTGCTTATGCCGCCATCGCAGCACGGCTTCGGTATCGCCGGGACCAATCCCGCCGCTGAGGAAAAAAGGTTTATCGTAACTGTAGTCATTGAGCAATTCCCAGTTGAACTGTCTGCCTGTACCGCCATACTCCTTGCTGGCAGTGTCGAACAGGAAATAGTCGGTTACCGGCATGAAAGGCGCTGCGTTGTCCGCGCCATTGGCCTTCTCTCCCATCGGGAAAGCCTTTACAACGGGAACGGACAAACGAAGTTTCCGGCAAACGTCGATCGATTCTTCACCGTGCAGCTGCACCATATCCAGGCCATAATCTTTCACCGTCTGCAATACCTGCTGCGGGTCCGCATTCACGAACACGCCCACTTTCCCGATCTGCTGCCCTATTTCACGCACGGTGCGCCCGTCCAGCTTATTGCCGGCGAAGCGCGGGGATTTGCCATAAAATATGAACCCGGCGTAATCCGCCTTCAGCTGTACCAGCGCGTCCAGGTCTTCTTTCCGGGTAATGCCGCAGACTTTTATCTTCATAATGAAGCCAGTTTTTGAGTGAATGATTCGAACGCGGCGCCCGGGTTTTCCGCTTTCATAAAATGCTCGCCGATCAGGAATCCGTCAAAACCCGCGTTGCGGAGGGTGACGATAGTAGCGGGGTCGTCCATGCCGCTTTCGGCCACCTTGCTGTATTCCGCGGGTATTTGTTTGAGCAGTTCCATGGAGCGGTAAATGTCTACCTGGAACGTTTTCAGGTCGCGGTTGTTGATGCCCACGAGGTGCGTATGCGGGGTGATCTTGTCCAGCTGGTCGGCAGTATGCACTTCCAGCAGCACTTCCAGCCCCAGGTTATGCGCAAATTCCGCGAGGTGCTTTACTTCCGCCTGCGTAAGGCATTCGGCGATCAGCAATATCACGTCTGCCCCGATGGCTTTGGCTTCCAGTATCTGGTACTCCCCTATCACGAAATCTTTCCGCAAAATGGGAATGACGTTCGCTGCCCGCGCTGTTTGCAGGTCGTCCATAGAACCGCCGAAATAATTTTGGTCCGTGAGCACACTCAGGCCTGATGCGCCGTGGCGGGCATAGGCCGTCGTCACTTCCTGCACGGTGGCGGTGGCGTTGATCACGCCTTTGGACGGGCTTTGGCGTTTGAATTCCGCAATAATACCGTTCCGCCCCGGTTGCTTCAGGTAGCTGCGGAGCGACAGCGGCGTGCGCTGGAACATGGAAGTGCTCTCCAGTTCCTGCGCGGGCCTTACCTTTTGCCTTTCCGCCACTTCCACGGCCTTGTGCGCGGTTATTTCTGCCAGGATGTTCTTCATACGGTGTTATTGTAAGGAAATAAGTTTTTGGAACACTTTATATGCCGCGCCTGATTCCAGCGACTCCACAGCCGCCTGGAAACATTCGTCGTACGTCGGGTATTTTTCGAGGCAATACAGGCCCATGGCGGCGTTGGCCATTACCACGGAATGCTGCGCCCAGCTGCCTTCGCCTTTCAGCACTTTCAGGAAGAGCTTCGCCGCATCTTCAGTAGTGTTGCCGCCGAAAATGTCTTCCGCATGCACTTTCCTTTTGCCGAGGGCTTCGGGCGTCCAGTCCTGCTCACCTTTGTTGGTGATGATGCGGGTATCGCCGGTGAGGGAAATCTCATCATAACCGTCAAGGCTGTGCACGATGGCGTAACGTTTATCTGTTTGCTGGAAGAGGTAATTGTAAATGCGCGCCATTTCGAGGCTGTACACACCGATCAGCTGGTGCTGCGCAAACGCGGGGTTTACCAGCGGGCCGAGCATGTTGAAGAACGTACGCACGCCCAGCTGACGGCGCACCGGCGCTACGTTTTTCAACGCCGGGTGAAATAGCGGCGCATGCAGGAAGCAAATGCCCGCCTGCTCCATCTCCTGTTTCAGCCTGCTTTCGTCGTTCTTGAACTTGTAGCCCAGGTTTTCCATCACGTTGGAAGCGCCGCTGATAGAAGACACGCCGTAGTTGCCGTGCTTCGCCACTTTTCCGCCCGCGCCCGCCACCAGGAAGCAACTGAGTGTGGAGATGTTGAAAGTGTTCTTTCCGTCGCCGCCGGTGCCCACAATGTCCAGCACGTTATCTTCCAGCTTCACCGGCACGCACAGCTCCAGCAGTGCGTCACGGAAGCCCAGCAGCTCTTCGATGGTGATGCTCCGCATGAGGAACACGGTCATGAAAGCCGCCAGCTCGCTTTCGTTGTATACACCTTTGGAAATATTGGTCAGTATTTCCCTTGCGCTTTCGCGGCTGAATGTTTTATGTTCGAACAGATAGTTGAGTATCTTTTTCATTGTCCTGATTTTATTGTGTTACAGCCCTAACCAGTTGCGGAGGATCTGCTCTCCCTGCGGCGTGAGCACGCTTTCCGGGTGAAACTGCACACCGCAAACGTCGTATTTCCGGTGCTGCAGCGCCATGATGTAGCCATGTTCGTCGCGGGCGGTTACTTCCAGCTCCGCGGGCAGCGTGGATTCATCCACTACCCAGGAATGGTAACGGCCTACTTCCAGCTCTTCCGGCAGGTTGGCAAACAGCCGGCCGTTGCGGGAAATGATGTTGACGGGAGTAGCCACGCCGTGATACACATCGGTAAGATTGGTCAGCTTTGCGCCGAAAGCCTCACCAATGGCCTGCTGGCCCAAGCAAACGCCGAATATCTTTTTGGTGGGCGCGTATTGTTTGATCAAAGGCAGCAGCAAGCCTGCTTCTTCAGGAATGCCGGGGCCGGGGGAAAGAATGATCCGGTCGTATTGGTCCACATCTTCCAGCCTGATCTCGTCATTCCTTACCACGGTTACCTTTCCGCCGATGATCTTCTCCACGAGGTGAACGAGGTTGTAGGTGAACGAATCGTAATTATCAAATACCAGGATGTTCATATCAGATATTTTGCGCCAGGATAATGGCCTGTTTTAATGCATTGAGTTTATTGTTCACTTCCTGTAATTCAGAGCTGGCCACGGATTTGGCCACCACGCCCGCGCCCGCCTGGTAGTACAGCGTATTGTTCTTGCTGAGAATGGAGCGGATCATGATGGCATGATTGAAATCGCCGTTGAAACCTACAAAACCCACACAGCCGCCGTAGAACCCACGCGCAGTGGGTTCGTAGCTGTCTATCAGCTCCATGGCCTTGTATTTGGGTGCGCCGGATAAAGTGCCTGCCGGGAAAGTGGCCGCCAGTATGTCGAACGGGCTGCTGTTGGGTTCCAGTTTGCCGGTCACCTCGCTCACGAGGTGGATCACGTGGGAGTAATACTTGATCTGCCGGTAAGTTTCCACTTCAACGTCTTTGGCGTAACGGCTCAGGTCGTTGCGGGCAAGGTCTACCAGCATCACGTGCTCTGCATTTTCTTTCGGATCTTCCAGCAGCTGGTCTGCAAGAAGTTTGTCCTGCTCATCGTTGCCGGTGCGCCTGAAAGTGCCTGCTATCGGGTGTATCACTGCCTTGCTGTCTTTGATGATGAGCTGCGCTTCAGGCGAGGAGCCCATCAGCTTATAATCACCATAGTCAAAATAAAAGAGGTAAGGGGATGGGTTGATGGAGCGGAGGGCGCGGTACACATTGAACTCGTCGCCGCTGAACTGCCTGTGGAAGGCGCGGGAAAGCACGATCTGGAATACATCGCCGCGGAAGCAGTGCTGCTTGCCTTTTTCCACCATTTCCATATAGGCTTCGTCCGTCATATTGCTTTGTTCTTCACCTTTGCCGGCAAAGGAATACATGGGGAAGTCCTTGTTGCGGATAAGCGATTCCACGAAATCGAACTCGCTTTCCTGGCCGTCTACCTGGTTTTCGATCAGGTACATATCGTCTTTGAAATGGTTGATGGCGATCACATACTGGTAAAAACGGTAACGCATCAGCGGGATGGTATTGCCTGCGGCCGGGCGTTTCTGAAAGCAGATCTTTTCGAAGAACTGCACGGAATCGTAGGCGCTGTAGCCGTAAAGGCCTTCCCCGAAAGGAATGGGCGGCTTTTCGGCGAACTTGAAACTCTTCAGGAAGGTATCCATCTCTTTGAGCACGGCGGCTTTGCTGGAGAGCTGCTTGCGTTCTACGGGCTGGCCGGGGTATTTGAACTCAAAGATGTCCGTGGAGGTCACTTCAATGCCTGCAATGGGCTTGATCCCGATGAAGGACCAGCTGTTCTCGC
This sequence comes from Chitinophaga sp. YIM B06452, assembly GCF_039655965.1. NCBI lineage: Bacteria > Pseudomonadati > Bacteroidota > Chitinophagia > Chitinophagales > Chitinophagaceae > Chitinophaga > Chitinophaga sp. YIM B06452. The sequence goes on from NZ_JAWLKY010000002.1 coordinate 1,205,634, forward strand.
TGGCATTGGAGTCCGTGCTTTCCAGGAGGATGGAGCCGGGGAATTTGTCGCGGATGCGGAGGTAGATGCTGACGGGTGTGAACACATCAGCGAGCATCTTCTTTGACTTTGTTTTTACCTGAATTTGTTTCATGCGTTCATAATTGTCTTTTCATTGGCCGCATGGCATCTTCGATGTCATACGCAATCATTCGTCTTTTTTATTGGCCGTATGGCACCTTGCGGTGTCATTCGTTCAAGTTTGTCTTTTCATTTGTCGAATGGCATCTTCGATGTCATATAAATATCCGTTGACTTTTGTTTTACCCGGTACGGGGCCGGCTGAAAACGAAGAAGGCCCGCTGTGTACAGCGAGCCTTCTTTTTAGTATGTTCAATACAAACACGGCACTGCTACACAGCGGAGAAATTGCCTGCGTGCCACCAGAGTTTGTATGTGTTGTTCATTTGCATTATGAGGGCAAATATGCAGGGTTTTATCGGAAAATGCAAATTTTATTTTCTTCATCTTACAGTACGCCTTTGGTGCTGGGTAATTGCATATTGTCCGGGTTCCGCTTCACGGCCATTTTCACGGCCTTGGCAAATGCCTTGAAGATCGCTTCTATCTTGTGGTGCTCATTCTCCCCTTCCGCCTTGATATTCAGGTTGCATTTAGCGGCGTCGGAGAAGGATTTGAAGAAGTGGAAGAACATTTCTGTAGGCATATCCCCTACTTTTTCGCGGTTGAATTTCGCATCCCACACGATCCAGTTGCGGCCGCCGAAATCAATGGCCACCTGGGCCAGGCAGTCGTCCATGGGCAGGCAGAAACCGTAGCGTTCCATCCCTTTTTTATCCGCAAGCCCCATGGCAAAGGCCTCTCCCAGCGCAATGCCGGTATCTTCGATGGTGTGATGTTCGTCTATATGCAGGTCGCCTTTGGCGCGAATGGTAAGGTCTATGCTGCCGTGGCGGGCAATCTGGTCCAGCATATGGTCAAAAAAGGCCAGCCCGGTGTGGATGTCTGCCTGCCCCGTCCCGTCCAGGTTCAGCTCGATATGGATATCGGTTTCCTTGGTGGTGCGGGTGTGTTTTACCCTGCGCAGCCCGATCTTGAGGAACTCGTAGATCTTCGCCCAGTCTGTTGTTTCCAGCACGATCACGTCTTTGAGGGATTCATCGCCTTTTACTTCAGCAGCGCCCAGGCCGGTGCCTTCGTTCAGCCAGATGGCCTTTGCGCCCAGGTTCTGGGCGAGCTTCACGTCTGTAATGCGGTCGCCGATCACGAAGGAATTGGCGAGATCGTATTCCGGGGTGAAATACTGGCTGAGCATGCCAATGCCCGGCTTGCGCGTGGGCTTGTTGTCTGCCGGCAGCGATGCGTCTATATGCTCGCGGGCAAACACGATGCCCTCGTTGGCAAACGTGCGGATGATATGGTTATGCGGCGGGTGGAAGGTATGTTCCGGGAAAGAATCCGTACCCATGCCATCCTGGTTGCTCACCAGCACCAGCTCATAATCCAGTTCCCTGGCTATTTTCCCGAGGTAGGTGAATACTTTGGGATAGAATTCAACCTTTTCGAGGCAGTCGATCTGGTACGTGGGCGGTACTTCGCGGATCATGGTACCGTCGCGGTCTATGAATAAAACCCTTTTCATATTGCGGAAATCGATTTTAAAGTGTCAAGCAATACAACATTCTCTTCAGGCGTGCCGATGGTGATACGGAGGCAGCCGGCGCAAAGCTCCACTTTGGAACGGTCGCGCACGATGATCCCCTGCGCCACCAGCTTGTTGTAAATGCCTTTCGCATCCACGGTTTTCACCAGCAGGAAATTCGCATCGCTGGGGTATACCAGCTCCACGATAGGCAGCTTCACCAGCTCAGCCTGCAATTTCTCGCGTTCTTCCACGGTCTCTTTAATCCAGCCATTCACCTGGTCTATATTCTCCAGCGCCTGCAACGCCAGCTCCTGCGAGGCCTGGTTGATGTTGTACGGCGGCTTGATCTTGTTGAACACATTGATGATGTCTTCGCTGGCAAAGGCCATCCCTACCCGCAGGGCGGCAAGGCCCCAGGCTTTGGAAAGCGTTTGCATCACCACGAGGTTCGGGTATTCCGTAAGCTCCTGTATGAAGGATTTTTGGCGGGAGAAATTGATATAAGCCTCGTCTATTACCACGATGCCGTCGAAGTTATTCAGCACGGCCTCGATGTCCTGCCGGTTGATGGCGTTGGCGGTGGGATTGTTGGGGGAGCAGATGAAAATGAGCTTTGTATTTTCATCCACCGCGCTTTCGATCGCCTCCAGGTCCAGCTGGAAATCCGGTGTGAGAGAGGCTTTGCGCACGGTCACATCGTTGATGTTGGCGCTCACTTCGTACATGCCGTAGGTGGGCGGGCATAGCACCACATTGTCGATCCCCGGGCGGCAGAAGGCGCGGTAAAGGATGTCTATCGCTTCGTCGCTGCCGTTGCCGAGAAAGATATTCTGCGGCGGCACGCCCTTGATCTCCGCCAGGCGGTATTTCACCTTCCACTGCAGCGGGTCCGGGTAGCGATGATAGGCAACAGGAAGCGGGGAGCCGAAGCTGTTCTCATTTGCATCCAGGTATACGGAGGCCTCGCCTTTAAACTCATCGCGGGCGGAGGAGTATGGCACCAATCTTTTGATATTGTCCCTTAAAATACTATCCAGGTCGAACATATGTCTACATGTTTTTAATTCTGATTGAAACTGCATTCCTGTGCGCTTCCAGTCCTTCAGCCGCCGCCATGGCCTCGATAGCCGGGGCCAGGGCTTTCAGCCCTTCGCGGGAAAGGCGCTGGAAGGTGATCTTCTTCACGAAGCTGTCCACGCTCACGCCGCTGTAAGCTGTGGCGTAGCCATTGGTGGGCAGGGTGTGGTTGGTGCCGGATGCATAATCGCCTGCGCTTTCGGGGGAATAGTTGCCGAGGAAAACGGAACCGGCGTTCACTACGCGGGCAGCCAGCGATTCATCGTTTTCACAGGCCATGATGAGGTGCTCTGGCGCATAGGCGTTGAGCATATCCATGGCTTCGTCCCGGTCTTTTACGAGCACCAGCTTGCTGTTGTCCAGTGCTTTGGCGGCCAGTTCTTTCCGGGGAAGCAGGGCCAGCTGGGCGGCAACTTCTTTTTCAACAGCCGCAATCACGGCACCGGAGGTGGTAACGAGCAGCACCTGGCTGTCTGCCCCATGCTCCGCCTGAGACAGCAAATCCGCCGCCACAAAGGCGGGCACGCAGGAATCGTCTGCAAACACGGCCACTTCCGAAGGACCGGCCGGCATGTCTATCGCTACGCCGGCGCTGTTTACCAGCTGTTTGGCGCAGGTCACATACTGGTTGCCCGGCCCGAATATCTTATACACTTTCGGCACGCTTTCCGTGCCGTAGGCCATGGCGCCGATAGCCTGCACACCGCCCACTTTGAACACCTGCGTGATGCCGGTATACCGGGCAGCCCAGAGCACCGCGGGGTGCACGGTACCGTCTTTCCCCGGGGGCGTGCAAAGCACTATTTCGCTGCAGCCGGCCAGCCTGGCGGGAATGGCCAGCATCAGGATGGTGGAGAACAACGGGGCGGTGCCGCCGGGAATATATAAACCTACTTTTTCGATGCCTACCGGTTTGCGCCAGCATTGCACGCCGGGCATGGTTTCCAGCAGCGTCACCTGCTCCACCTGCGCGCGGTGGAACATTTCAATATTGGCGGCAGCGGTGCGGATGGCGCTTTTGAGAGATTCTTCCAATATCGCGTCCGCAGCTTCAAATTCTTCTGCCGATACAAAGATCCCGTCCAGCGTTACTTTATCAAACTGAGCGGTGTAGCGGCGAAGGGCTTCGTCGCCGTTTTCTTTCACGTCGCCGAGAATGGCGGAAACGGTGTATTCCAGTTGGCGGGTATCGAAAACAGGACGTTTCAGCAGCTCGCCCCAGGTATCTTTCTCCGGGTAACGGATAATTTGCATAGCACTTTTTTTAAACAACCATTTTCTCGATCGGCACTACCAGTATGCCTTGCGCGCCGGCGGCCTTGAGGCTTTCGATAATGTCCCAGAAATCGTTTTCATTCAGCACGGAGTGAACAGAGCTCCAGCCTTCTTCCGCCAAAGGCAGCACGGTGGGGCTTTTCATGCCGGGCAGCAGGCCGATGATCTCGGGCAGCTTGTCGTTGGGCGCGTTCAGCAGCACGTATTTATTGTTCTTGGCTTTTTTCACGGCCTGTATGCGGAATTGCAGCTTGGCCAGCAATTGCTGCTGTTCGGGCGCCAGCTTGCCGTTGGATACCAGCACGGCTTCCGAGCGCAATACGGTCTCCACTTCCTTCAGCCCGTTCATGAACAGGGTGGAGCCGCTGCTCACGAGGTCGCAGATGGCGTCCGCCAAACCAATGCCGGGAGCTATTTCCACGGAACCGCTGATCTCGTGTATCTCGGCCTGTATGTTCAGCTTCTCCAGGAAATCGTTCACGATCACGGGGTAGCTGGTCGCGATGCGCTGGCCCTGGAGGTCGCGGATAGAATTGTACTGCATGGCCTTGGGCACGGCGATGGCTAAACGGCATTTACCGAAGCCGAGCTTTTCCACGGTGGTAAGCGGCCGGTTCTTTTCCAGCACTACGTTTTCGCCTACGATGCCCAGGTCTGCCACGCCGTCTTCCACGTATTGCGGAATATCGTCATCGCGGAGGAAGAACACTTCCAGGGGGAAGTTGGTGGCTTCTGTCTTGAGTTTGTTCACGCCGTTGTTGATGTCTATCCCACATTCTTTCAGCAGTTTGATAGAATCTTCGTGTAAGCGGCCGGATTTCTGAATGGCAATTCGCAGTTTCATCAGTAATTATTTGTCTTTTTTATAGGTCTGATGGGGCCTCACGGCCTCATTAGTTCATTTTTATTCTTTTACGGGCCTAATGGAACCTTCGGTTTCATCCTGGCATTTTTGACTGAAACAAAAAAGGCCTACCGTGTCCGGTAAGCCTTTGATGGTGAATATCTGTAAGGTAATACTACAGCACCCCCTGCCTACCGGTTTGGTAAGTATGGTGATGATGTGTATGTACGTTGTTGTTCATAATTGTAATCCGGTGCAAATGTAGGAACTAATTTCAAAATTCAAAACACTAGACCATTATATAGAAAATATTCATGTTTTAAGGCAATTTAATGAAAAATATTAAAAATGATTTATAAAAAGTCCGTCATTGCGAGGAGCTGCGAGAAATTTTGTGCAGGGGCGCGACGAAGCAATCTCCAAACACCGGGTATATCAATCCAGTGCAAGAGATTGCTTCGTCGCGCCCCGCTTTAGCTCTACTGCTCCTCGCAATGACGGTTTTTCGAGATTTCTATGATTTTTTCCTGCTATATTTGATACGATCGCCGTTACCTAAAACCTGACTATGGAAAAACATTTCCTCACCAACGTATTTAAAGAAGGCCTGTTCACCCTACAGGAGCTGGAACAGATCATCCCGCAGTTCCGGGAAGTGAGCTTTGCAAAGAATGATTTCCTGCTGGCCGAAGGCAAAACCGCCCAGCATTACTGGTTCATCCAGCAGGGTTATGCCCGCTCTTTCGCCGTAGATACGGAAGGGAAGGACATCAGCACCGATTTTTACACAACAGGCGATATTGTGATCGACTGGACCTCGTTTTTTCTCCGCACGCCCACGCGGGAAAATATCCAGGCGCTGACCGACTGCACCTGCTGGCAACTGGATTTTGAGACCTTCCAGCAGCTCTTCCACAGCATAGAATCCTTCAGGGAAGCGGGCCGCAAGCGGCTGGTACAAAGTTATTTCGAATTAAAGAGCCACAACATCTCCATGATCGCAGACCAGGCGAAAGACCGTTACCAGCGGCTGCTGAAGGAAAAACCACAGATATTCCAGAACGTTTCGCTCAAGCAGATCGCCACTTACCTGGGCATTACGGATACTTCGCTGAGCAGGATACGGAAAGAAATTTCCAGCGAATAACGGCCCTGTTCCCCTTTCTTGCCATATGGCAAGAGAAATCTTTTTCATTGCCTGTAGCTTTACACCATCTATTCACCCTAAACCTTTACACAATGGAAAAGCTACAGGATTTTATGCTCCTCTTCAGGTTTCAGCCCGATTTCAGCTACCGGCCCACAGACGCGGAACTGGCCGCGCAAAAACAGCAATGGGGCTCCTGGATCAGCGGCATCGCCGTACAGGCGAAGCTCGTAAGCACCAGCCAGCTTGGCTTTGACGGCAGGCAGCTGCGCGCAGACATGTCCGTGGAAGAAGGCATTCACATTACCGGCAACCAAACCCTGGGCGGTAACATGATCGTAAAGGCCGAAAGCCTGGACGATGCGCTCACCATGGCCAAAGGCTGCCCCATCCTGAAAATGGGCGGTACCGTGGAAGTAAGAAACATCCTCCCCATGTAAAATCCCGGATCATGAAAACGATATTCGATCAACCGACCCTTCACCAGCTGAAAGAAAGGATACAATCCCTTTCGCCCGACAGTACCGCATTGTGGGGCAAAATGACTGCTTACCAGATGCTGCGGCACTGCACGAAAAGCGAAGAAATGTTCCTGGGCATGAAAACGTACAAGCGCCTTTTCATCGGCCGCCTGTTCGGTCCCATGGCGCTTCGCGGCATCCTGAAAGATGAAAGCCCGATGAAAAAGAACCAGCCCACCCATCCTGAGTTCAAGATCAGCGGCAGCGGCAATTTTGAAGCGGAGAAAGAAAAATGGATCAACCTGCTGAATGCTTATGACCGCTCGGCAGTCCGCGCATTCGTTCATCCTTTTTTCGGGGAAATGACCCGCGACCAGATCGGGCAGTATGTTTTTAAGCACACCGATCATCACCTGCGGCAGTTCAATCATTAAAATTTTGTTATGCTCAGCGCATTTTTCCTCGCCATCGTGGCTGCAGCCATCCTGCTTTTTTACCTGGGCGCCGGCAGAAATGCCCGTGTACTGGCCGTTCTCACGCTATGGGCCGTGCTGGTGGCGGCCGTGTCGCTGACGGGATTTTTCCGGGACGAAAAGCTGGGGCTGCCAAAATTGATGCTGGGCGTGAACCTGCCGGCTATCTTATACGTGATCTACCTCTACCGGCGCCTGGATGCAGGTAAGCTGAGCCAGAATTACCTGCTGGCCGTTCACAGCCTCCGGGTGCCGGTGGAGATCGTGCTGTACGGGCTTTTCCTGGAGGGGAAAGTGCCACGCATCATGACCTTCGAAGGCTGGAATTTCGATATCCTCATCGGGCTGTCTGCCTTCGCGCTGCTGGCATACCGCTGGTATTCCGGCAAAGGGATCAACCGGTATTTTTACAGGATTTGGAATGCGGCAGGACTTGTTTTTCTCACCATTATCGTTACCCTGGCCATTCTTTCCGCTCCTTCCCCCATTCAGCAACTGGGCTTCGGCCAGCCCAATACCGCCGTCACCCGTTTTCCTTATATACTGCTGCCCGCGCTGGTAGTGCCGGTGGTGCTGCTGAGCCACCTGCTTGGTTTGAAAAGCACGGGCAGGAAGAACATGAAACAGGTGCTGAAAAAAAAGGGGCAGGCCGGCTGAAGGCCCGCCCCTGGCGGTTAAATGGTTAACAATGGGTTGAGACTAACTAACAAATCCAGTTTGGGAATGGCGGCTGAAATTGTTTCAGGACACAAAGCTGCGACTTGAAAAGTTCACCACCAAAACCAGCTGACCAAACCCGCGTGGGAAATGACGAATGCGGGATATCAGAAAAAACGCTCCATTTACTCCGGGATCGCCTTAATTTGCCATTTGTATGGCTTTTAAGAACATATTCAATAACAGCTGGGTAGTCAATATTCTGTTCCTGATAGTGCTGCTGGGAGTGAACCTGCTCATCAACCTGCAATATGAACCTATCAGCAATTCCAACCTTTACCTTTACCAGAGCGTGTCGCTGGTGTTTGTTTACATCATGGCCGCGCTGCACAATAAGTACGCCCTTCAGCTGCTCATCATCAAAAGGCATTACTGGAAATACTTTGGCGTGATCTGCAGCGGGCTGGCCGTGACCACCTTTGTGACCTATACCCTGCGTGTGGAGGTGTTCAAGACCGACATGGACATGCTCTGGATCGGGGATTTCGTGTTTGCCCTGGCCTGCCTGCTGATCGGCATCGGCCTCTGGTTCCTTTACCGCGGCGCCACCCTGCAAACCATGGAGCTGCGCAATTCGCTCCTGCTGAGGGAAAAAGAGCTGCAGTACCTGCAAAGCCAGCTCAACCCGCACTTTTTCTTCAACACGCTCAATAATCTTTACGGGGTAAGTCTCCGCTATCCCAACAAAACGCCCGAGCTGATCCTCAGCATTTCCGAGCTGATGCGCTACCAGCTGGAAAGCTCCCGCAAACAATTCGTGCCGCTGGAAGACGAGCTGCAATTTATCCGCAACTACGTGCACCTCGAAAGAGCACGCGTGCGGCAGCGCTGCCAGGTGAACTTCAAGAAAAAGGGCCATGAAAAAGACCTGCTCATCACCCCGCTGATCCTGATCGCTTTCGTGGAGAACGCGTTCAAATACGCCCCTTCCAGCATGAGCGCCAGCTACATCAAAGTAGAGCTGGAAATAAAGGGAGAAACGCTGCATATGAAGATCCGCAATACCGTGCCGGACAACAAACAATCCGTATCTTCGACGGGCGTGGGGTTGAATAACGTGAAACAGCGGCTGGCACTGGCTTACTCCAAGCGGCACACCCTCATTACGCATGAAGAGAACAATATCTATTATACAGAACTAATCTTAACACTGGACCGCCATGCAAACACTCCGTTGCCTGATCGTAGATGACGAACCCGGGGCGCACTACGTGCTGGAAGCTCATATTGAAAAAGTACAGGCCCTGCAAGTGGTAGGGCACTGCTACAATGCCATGGAAACCGCCAACTTCCTCCACCGCGAGAAAGTGGATGTGGTATTCCTGGACATCAATATGCCGGAGCTGAGCGGGCTGGACCTCCTGAAAACACTCAACAACAATCACCCGAAGATCATACTCACCACCGCTTACAGCGAATTTGCGCTGGAAAGTTACGAGTACGATGTGGTGGATTATATCCTCAAACCCATCAGTTTCCCGCGTTTCCTCAAAGCGGTGAACAAGATACTCCAGCAGGAAGCCCCCGTGAGCGCGCCACCCGTAGAGCCGCTGGTGCTCAAGACCGGCAGCACCCAAACCACGGTAGACCCGATGGACATCTATTACGTGCAGAGCATGGGCAACTACGTAAAAGTGTACCTCGAAAACAAATGCCTGATCGTGAACGCCACCACCGCCGAAATGGAAAAGCTGCTGCCCGACGTCCACTTCGTGCGCATACACAAATCCTACATCATCGCGGCAGACAAGGTGGAGGAATGGGGCCCGCGGCACGTGGTGGTGCTGGATGAGAGCCTGCCTGTGGGGCAAACATTCAAGATCAACCTGAACAGGCTGAAGGAAAGATAAACCTGTTTGATCTCACGGAATTTGGTGCTATTTTGTATCAAATTTATCCACGTGAAGAAAACACTTGTCTTACTGGCATTCCTGCTGCCAGTCTTTACCTATGCGCAGGATCACCAAAAACTGCTTACCCGCAGCTACTCTGAGGCACAGTTGAGCGGCATGCTCGTCAACAACCAGGACTGGGTGACCCTTCCCCCCTATTCCGACCGCGCATTCTGGGACGGCCTGCCCGCTTCCATCCGCAGCGAGCTCATCAAACGCGGGGAAGACCAGCTTAAATTCAACTGGGGCGTTGTGAAAGCCACCGATTACATGGAATTCACCCGCACGGGCGACCGCAACATTATGCAGAACCCGAACAGCGACCGTAAGGGCGCTTTACAGGCCCTTGCGCTGGCAGAACTGGTTGAAGGGAAAGGCCGGTTCACCGACCAGCTGATCAACGGCATATGGGCTGTTTGCGAGCAAAGTTCCTGGGTACTGAGCGCCCACCTTCCCGTTACCCGCGGCAAAGACCTGGTGCCGGACGTTACCAACCCGGTGATAGACCTGGGCTCGGCCGATGCGGGCGCATTGCTGGCCTGGGTACATCATTTCTTCCGCGCAAAGCTGGACGAAGTAAACCCGCTCATTGCCGCGCGCATCCGCTATGAAGTGCGCAACAAGATCCTGGCGCCTTATTACAAAAGGAATGATTTCTGGTGGCAGGGCTTCAACGACCGCCCGCAGAACAACTGGAACCCCTGGATCAACTACAACGTGATGCAGTGCATCCTGCTGCTGGAAGAAGACCCCGCTGCCCGTTCGAAGAACATCTACAAAGCCATGCAGTCCATAGACCGGTTCACAGACTGGTACCATCCTGACGGCGCCTGCGACGAAGGCCCTTCTTACTGGAGCCATGCCGGTGGCAAATATTTTGAATGCCTTGAACTGCTGCACCGCGCTACCCGCGGCAAACTCAATGTTTTCTCCCACCCGCTGATCAAAAACATAGGCCAATACATCGCCAATGTGTATATCAACGACCCGTATTTCGTCAACTTCGCGGACGCCAGCGCTAAAGGCGGCATCAACGAAGGCATGGTGTACCGCTACGGCAAAGCCATCGGCGATCCGGTGATGATGGGCTTCGGCGCGTTCTATGCACAGAAGGAAAAAATGGATGAACATCCTTCCTCCGGCACCATCGAAGCCGTGATCACAGACCTCACCACCATGAAGGAGATCATGGCCAGCCCCGCGCGTGAGCCGCTTACAGACCATGCCTGGTACCCGGACAACCAGGTGGCCATTGCGCGGGAATACCCCGGCAGCAAACAAGGTTTCTATTTTGCCGGCAAAGGCGGGCACAACGCCGAATCGCACAACCACAACGATGTGGGCACTTTCATTCTCTACTACAACGGCCTGCCCTGCCTCGTGGATGCGGGCGTGGGCACTTACGTGCGCCAGACCTTTAGCCCTGACCGGTACAAGATCTGGACCATGCAGTCCGCCTACCACAACCTGCCGCTGATCAACGGCGTGCAGCAAAAGAATGGCCGCGAGTTCAAAGCCGCATCCGCAGCGTTTTCCGCAACCGCCAAGCAGGTGAGTTTCACAGCAGACATTGCAACGGCGTACCCTGCCGAAGCCAAAGTAAGGTCCTGGAAAAGAGGGTACGCCCTGCAACGCGGCAAATCCTTCACCATCACCGACGCCTTCGTGCTGGATTCCTTCGTGGCAGCGCCTGAGCTGCACTTCCTCACCGCCTGCAAAGTGGATGCCTCCGTGCCCGGCGTGATCAAACTCACCGGCCAGAACTTCACGCTGAACATGAGCTACAACACCCGCCAGCTGGAAGCCAGCAGCGAGCACATCGACAACAAAGATCCAAGGCTGGAAAGAAGCTGGCCCGGCGGGTTGGAAAGGATCATCCTGAAAGGGAAAACGCAGGGTGTGAAAGGGGATTACAAGATCGAGATACGCAAATCATCATAAATGAAAAAGAGCCCGGCCGGGCTCTTTTTTTTATCTTATCAGTTTGTAATTTCTATAGTCGAACAGGCGTTTGCCCATTTTTTGCTCGATCCAGTAAAGCAGCTTTTTACTAAAGCTTTTGAACTTTTTCTTGTTCACATCGTGCTCAAACTCCCAGTTCCTGGCGGCGATACGGTCTTTCATTACAGCCGGATGCTTGCCGGTAAAGTGCTTCAGCGAATCGATGCCGGAGTAGTCGAACCATTCGGCTTCTATCACGTGCTTGATCTTTTCCGGGTGGTTGCCATGGTATAATTTGGCTGTATTCTTCCATTTATTCATAGCGTGCAGCAGGTCTTTCACCCATCCGTAGTGGTAGATGTAGGCGTTGACGGGCTTTACGCGCAGCTTCCTGCCGTTGATGCGGAAGCCCTGCGCGTCGTTGTAGGAGCGGATGTCTTTGAGGTTTCTCACAATGCGGATCTCCTGGTTGTACCAGGTACGTGAATCGCCGAGATAGTCGTAGCTGCCATAGAAGTGATGGTACCTGAACAGCAGGCCTTCCACCCTTTTGTCATCCTTGTGCTGCTCCATGGCCGCGCGGATGGCGTCGTAATCATTTTCATTCAGCACTTCATCAGCCTGGATATAGAAGGCCCAGGTGCTGTCGGGATTTACATGCGCGAAAGCTTTGTCTGTTTCCACCGCCAGGATGCGGCCGCCTTCTTTCAGTGAATCGTCCCAAACGGAATGGAATATTTTGATCTTGGGAGAGTTGATGGATTCGATGAGCGCAAGCGTTTCATCTTCCGAATCGCCCACGCTTACGATCACTTCGTCGCAAAGCGGGAGGATGGAACGGATAGATTCCATTACAGGATAGTCAAATTTAACAGCGTTTCGCACAAAGGTGAACCCGGATACTTTCATAAACAGTGACAGAATGTTATAGGTGGCCCTCAAAATACATTGTTCGGGGGAGAAAATATCTCTTTTTTTCGGAGCGCTATAGTAATGTGATTCAAGTATTCATTTATTGGCTTTCATCCAACCTATTCTACTTCATTATTCAATCTAATATAATATACTGATAATGAATACATCAGAATAATACCCTTATGACTGCTCTCTTATAAAACTTCTCCGGATTCCGGAGAAGTTCCCATTGTTTCGCTTCACCTTTTTAGGTGCATTTTCTTGTCTATCTATTACTATGCAAACAGAAATCTATCAAAGTCTCCTGGCCGACCTGGCGCAGGACATACGCAAAAGCCGCTACCAGGCTGCACGCGCTGTCAATGAACAGCAATTATTATTGTATTACCGTATTGGTAGAACACTGGATGAAAAAATCTTAGCCGCGGGATGGGGCGCCAAAATCCTTGACCAGATTTCGGATGATCTTCAGCGGAAGATTCCGGGACTGAAAGGGTTTAGTGCTCAGAACCTGAAGAAGATGCGGATATTTTATCAATCATACCCTGATTTACAACCATTTCTAATTGGTTCAACAGTGTTGAACCAATTAGAAAAAAATGAACTTTGTTCCAATAGCCCCACCTTTTCTCAGTACGTAAATGTGGATACGTTCTTAGAAATATTTAAAGGGCTTGGATTCTCCCTGCATTTCAGGTTACTATCAATAAAAAATCACGCGGAAAGATGGTTTTACATGACAATGGCCTACAAAAACCAATGGTCTTTCCGCATGCTGGACTTTCACATTGATTCAGGGTATTTCCAAAAACAAGGTAAGATCTCCCACAACTTCGATTTCAGCCTGCCGGAAGAAGTACGGCAGCAAACAGCCGCATCTTTCAAGGATGAGTACCTGCTCGATTTTGTCGCAACAGAACCGGGAAGCGAACGGATCCTTGAGAGCGAAGTGGTAGCCAACATTAAAAAGTTTATACTGGGACTCGGCAAAGGTTTCGCATTTATTGGCAATCAACACCGGCTTATGGTCGATGACCAGGAATTCTTCGTGGATCTGCTCTTTTATAACCGCCTGCTGCAATGCCTTGTGGCATTTGAGTTGAAAACCGGGAAGTTTCAGCCCCAGGACGCAGGACAGCTGAACTTCTATCTGAATGTGCTGGATGACACAGTACGATTGCCACATGAGCTTCCATCCATTGGGGTCGTTTTATGCAAAGAGAAAAGCAATACAGTAGTAGAATATGCCATACGGTCCATCAACAAACCAATGGGAGTAAGCACATATAAGCTAACAACAGAAGTACCCAGCTCCATGAAAGATATTCTGCCCGATCCGGAAGAACTGGCAAAATTGCTCTGATAAACCCCTCCTTTTCTCAAATACTTTATTCATTCTTCTACAAACCGCCCTCCTTCTTCTCATATTTTTTGACGGGAAAGAGACATACCTTTGTTTCGCGCATTATTTTCATCATAATTATGAAAGTCACACGTTTCACCATTGCTACACATGCCCTGGTTTGGGTATTGCTGCTGGTTGTCCCTTACGTTTCAACCGACCAGGTTTTCGATACCTTAGATCCTTCGTCCGGTAAAAAATATCTTTGGCTTTGCCTTGCTTTGAGCGCCGTATTGATCATCATCTTCTACTTCAATTACTTTTTCCTCATTCCCAGGTACCTGCTGGCCAAGAAATACTGGCTCTATTTTTCATTCCTGCTGCTGGCAATCGTCTCCGTATTCCTGCTTTCCAGCCTGATATTCTTCTATTCCGGGTTCAATCCCGGCATATTGCCCCAAACTAAGCCGGCCATTGAAAAGATATTTCCTGTTATTGTCGTGAACGCCCTCCTGTTGTGGCTCCTGTCTATCGCCTCGTCCATTTTATGGACAGCTTATAACAGGCTGAAGCAGATCGAGAATGAAAAGCTTTCCGCGCAGATCGCTTCCCTCAAATCACAGATCAATCCCCATTTCCTGTTCAATACTTTGAACAACATCTACGCAACGGCCATAGACACCTCGCCCAAAACGGCGGATATGGTGGACAAGCTCTCGGAAATGATGCGCTACACCATGAAGGATACACAGCAGGACTTCGTTTTGCTGGAAGATGAAATAACCTACATCAGCAACTTTATCGAACTGCAGAAAATACGCCTGGACAGGAGCGTGAAACTGGAATACTATATCCTGGAAAACATCCCGGATCTGCGGATCGCTCCCATGCTGCTGATCCCTTTTATCGAAAATGCCTTTAAACATGGCGTGAACTCCGAACAAAAAAGCCACATCAGGATAGAAACGGCCATGAACAAAACAGAATTCCAGCTGAGGGTGGTCAATAATAAAGTGAATGTCCAGCGGGATATTTCCGAAAGGAGCGGGTTGGGAATTGAAAACACCAAACATCGCCTGAACCTGATCTATCCTTCAAAACACCTGCTGGTTATCAATGATACAGAAAAGGAATTTTTCGTTTCTTTGTATATCAACTTACAATGATAAACGCCATTGCCATAGACGATGAACCACTAGCGCTTACAGTGATCCAATCGCTGTGCGATAAAAGCGGAAGCATCCATCTGCAGAAAACTTTCACGCAGCCCAGCGAGGCGCTGAAACATCTGCGGAAATTCCCGGCAGACCTGATCTTTTGCGACATACAAATGCCTGCCATGACCGGCATTAACCTGGTGAAGTCTTTGCAGCAAAACACCATGGTGATCTTCACTACCGCCTTCAGCGAATACGCTGTGGTCAGCTACGAGCTGAACGCCATCGATTACCTGCTGAAACCCATTAATCAAAAACGCTTCACACAGGCCATCACTAAAGCACAGGAGTACTTTGACTACATCAACAAAAAAGACCATCACGCAGATAAAAGCATCTTTATCCGGGCCGACTTCAGCCTGGTAAAGATCCCGTTAGCCGACATCCTGTACATTGAAGGGTTAGCCGATTATCTCAAAATTCATATCAAAGACCGCAAGACCATTGTAGCGAGAATGCCCATGAAAGACATGATGGAGAAGCTGCATTCAGCTGACTTCATTCGCGTGCATCGCAGTTTCATATTACCTTTCAGTAAAATTGAATCCGTCAGGGGAACGACTATTTTCATCGGCGATAAAGAGTTTCCTATTGGGAGAACTTATGCTGATGAGTTCTTCAACCGTTACTCCTCCTGAAAAGCCCCTCGTTCTTCGCATAAATCTTTCCCTTCTTCTCAAAAATTTCAGCACGTATATTTTGGACTTCATATTTGCATTGTAATCACAAAAAATGATTGTCGAATGCAAACCAGGATAATTGTATTAAGCCTCCTTCTTTCATGCTGCGCAACGCTGTTACAGGCACAATCAAAATATACCGTAAGCGGCACGGTGAAACAGGGTTCTTCAGGCGAAACACTCATAGGCGTAACGGTGGTTGTGGTGGAAAAACCAACCATAGGGGTCATTACCAATGAATATGGTTTTTACTCCATCTCGCTTCCCAAGGGCAACTATACTTTGCGCTTTTCTTATGTCGGGTACAAGCAGGAACTGGTTCCCGTTAAACTGGAAGCGAATGCCACTGTAAACATTAACATGTCTGACAAAAGCAGTTTGCAGGAAGTGGTGATCACCTCCAAAAAAGATAACGACAACATCACAAAAGCTACCATGGGTACGGAAGTACTGGACATGAAAATGGCTGCGAAACTGCCGGTGGTATTTGGTGAAAAAGACCTGGTAAAGACCATTCAACTGATGCCCGGCGTAAAATCCAACGGCGAAGGGAGTAACGGTTTTTCCGTAAGAGGCGGTGCTACCGACCAAAACCTGATATTATTGGACGAAGCGCCGGTATACAACGCATCGCACCTGCTCGGCATGTTCAGTACTTTCAACAGCGACGCCATCAAAGACGCCACTATCATCAAAGGCAATAGCCCCGCGCAGTTCGGCGGCCGCCTTTCATCAGTACTGGACGTCAAAATGAAAGAAGGCAATAACAGGAACTACCAGGTAAGCGGCGGCATCGGCCTGATCAGCAGCAGGCTGACAGTGGAAGGCCCCATTCAAAAAGAAAAATCATCGTTCATCATTTCCGGCAGGCGCACCTATGCCGACCTGTTTGCAAGGCTTTCTGATGATATGAAGGATGTGAAACTATACTTCTACGACCTGAATGCCAAGGCCAACCTGGCCATTAACAGTAAGAACAAGCTTTATTTCTCCGGCTATTTCGGAAAAGATGTATTAGGCGTATCCAAAACATTCGGCAGCAATTGGGGAAACACCACGGCTACGTTAAGATGGAACAGCATATTGAACAGCCGCCTATTCTCCAATACTTCTTTCATTTACAGCAATTATGATTTTAATGTCCATTTTGAAACTGATGGCAGCAGGACCAATTTCAATTCCCACATCAAAGACCTGAACCTGAAGCAGGATTTCACCTATTATCTAAACACCAAAAACACGATACGCCTTGGCTTTAACGTGATGCATCACACCATCACCCCTACAAGAGCAGGAGGAACGGGTATTGTAAGCGATAAAAAAAGCCGTAAAGGATTAGAGAGTGCCATATATGCAAGCAATTCCTGGAAAGTGTCCGAAAAGATCAATGTGGACTATGGATTGCGGTTTTCTTTTTACAATGTGCTGGGAGGCGATACTTACAATATCTACCGGCACAATGAACTGGTTGATTCGGTAAAATTAGCAGCCGGGAAAACCGGGAAGACCTATTACAACCTGGAACCAAGAATATCCATGAGTTACGGGCTAAGCAGCACCACAAGCCTGAAGATCGGTTATGCCCGAAATACCCAGAACCTGCACATGATGAGCAACTCCACCGGCGGCAGCCCCACCGACCAATGGATCGGGAACAGCTACAATATAAAGCCGGAGATAGCCGACCAGGTGAGCCTGGGGTTCAGCAAGAACCTTTATGGTAATGCCTTTGAATTGAACACGGAAGTTTACTATAAATCCATGCAAAACCAGATAGATTATAGGGACGGGGTTGACCTGAACACCGCTCCTGATATAGAAAAAGAATTGCTTTTCGGCAAAGGCAGGGCTTATGGCCTGGAGATCTTATTGAAAAAGAAAACCGGGAAGCTCACAGGATGGCTCGGCTACACCCTTTCCAAAACAGAAAGGCAAATAAACGGCATCAACAACGGGGAATGGTACAATGCCAAGCAGGACCGTACGCACGACCTGTCACTCGTAGGCGTTTACACCCTTACGCCCCGATGGACCTTGTCCGGCACATTTATTTACACTACCGGCAATGCCGTTACGTTCCCCACGGGTAAATATGTTTTGAATGACATGGTGATGTACCAGTATGGCAAACGAAATGCCGACAGGATGCCCGCCACTCACAGGCTGGACATCAGCGCCACTTACGAAAGGCCGTCCAAACGGAGGTTCCAGGGATCATGGAATTTTGGGTTGTACAATGTATACGGCCGCCTTAATCCATACAGCATAACCTTCAAAGAAAACAAGGAGAACCCGCAAAAAATAGATGCAGTGCAAACCTCGCTCTTCCAATGGGTGCCCAGCATAACCTATAATTTCAAATTCTAAACAAGTACGATGAAAAATATTGTCAGCATAATATTCGCCGCAATGCTTCTTGCGAGCTGTGAAAAAACAGTGACCCTGGATTACAAAAGCAATCAATCCCGGATCGTGATCGAAGGCAACATCACAAATGAAGCCGGGCCGTATTTTGTAAAGATCACTAAATCCATCAGCCTGCCGGAAACAGGAAAGTATCCGACAATTGATAATGCAACAGTTACCATCAGCGACGATGCCGGGAACAGTGAGACCCTTACCCCGAAAGGAAATGGAACATACAGCACCAGTACTCTACAGGGAGCTCAGGGCAGAACGTATACGCTGACCGTGCAGGCGGAAAACCAAACATATACCGCACAAAGCATCATGCCGCAAAGGGTGCCGTTCGACTCCATTAAGCTGGAGAAACTTACCGTTACCGGCGAAACCGAATACAACCTGATACCTGTATACAAAGACCCTGCCGCCATAGGCAATAACTACCGGTTTGTGCTGTCGTTAAACGATAAACTCGTCAACCAGCACCTGGTACAAAATGATGTGATAAGGAACGGGGTGGTAAACACCGACCGGCTGGAAATAAATGACGATGACCTGGAGTTTAAAGCGGGAGACCTGATAAAAATAAACATGCAATGTATAGATAAAAAAGTGGCGCTCTTTTACAAAACATTAGCGCTGATAAGCGACAGCGGCCCCGGCGGCGGAACTACGCCGAACAATCCGCCAGGCAACATTTCCAACGGGGCTTTAGGCATATTTTCAGCTCATACATCAGAAACAAAAAGTATTACGCTGCACTAACAGCAATCGCCTATCTATATGCTTATACATTCTTTTCAGAACGCGTATTGACTCCTTAGAGTAAACAGTAAGTAGGTAACGGCAGGCCGGGGCATTACTGCCCTGGCCCTTTTTTTAAAATAATCATCTGCACAGCTATACCCATCAAAAAAGCCCCGCCGGAAATGGCGGGGCTTTCAAAAAAATAAAGAGAGCGATCTACTTCGCAGGCTCATTCACCACTATATCTTCCGGTTTAATATTTTTCCCTTTTACCACGTCCTGCATAAAGGCGTCGATCTTGTCGAATTCGCGGAACATAAAGCCGGCCACTTCATGCCCCCTGCCCGCGTACGTATACAGAACGGCCGGTTTGTTCCATTGGCGGGCCTGTTCCAGGATGGTCTTCCCGCCGAACATCATCAGCCAGCCATCGTTGTTGGCGCGGCAAAAGCGGTGAGCCGCCGTGCCGTAAGGCACCAGCTGGTCTTTCGTGCCATGCATCAGCAGCATGGGCACCCAGTTGTCCTGCTTCAGCGTATTGATATCTATGAGAGCGCCGGCAAACACCAGCGCGCCTTTGAAGCGGGGCGTGGCGAAATAATCGTAGCGCGCTTTGTCTGCCGTGGCCCAGGGATTATACATCAGCTGGAGGATCGTTTCAGCGCCTGCGCTGCTTCCTGAAATAAAGAACTTCGACGTATCGACGCCAAGCGTGGACGCGTTGGTGAGGATATACTTCGCGGCATCGGCGGCGTCTTCCACCGCTGTGCTGATAGCCTTGAGCTTCACCGGCGTAGCGGTGTTGCAGCCAAAATCGCCGCCTTTCAGGTAGAGGCGGTAAGAGATCACGAACACATTGTATCCTCTTTTGCGCATGCCTTCCGCGAAAGGCTTCTGGTTCACCGGGCTGCCGCCGGTAAATGCACCGCCGTGCACGAACATGATGCTCATACCGTTGGGCTTTGCGGCGGGCTCGTAATGATCCATGTAAAGGGTGTCGCTGCCCTTAACTGCATAAGTGATCTTTTCCTGGGCCTGCGTGATGCAGGGAAAAAGCATTAATACAAATATCCATCTCATGATTGTGGTTGTTGTGATCCGCCTAAATTAAACAATTACGGCCTGGGAATGAAAAGATGGCTTTTTTTCCAGCGTTTGCCACACCTGGTAAAGGGCGCGGGGTACGTGGAAGCAGCCTTTCCATTTACCGCCTTTCAGTGGCAGCAAAGGCTGGCCCTGCCGGTTGAGGTAGCCGAACCATTCGGGATATTCCTTGTCTTTGAAATGCTCCCAGGTATAGGTATGCACTTTATCAAACCAGGTTCTACAGGCTTCGTTACCGGTAAGCTGCCAGCCTTTGGCCAGGAACACCAGCGTTTCAAGATGCACCCACCAGAGCTTCTGGTCCCATTCCAGTTGCTGCTGGGGATGATTGTGCAGGTCCATGAAATAGAAGATACCGCCATACTGCTGGTCCCAGCCATATTCCAGCATTTTCAGGCCAATGTTGCAGGCTTTCTGCGCCAGCGCGGGATCGTTGAGGCGAAGGGCCAGGTCCATGATGAACCACATGGCTTCTATGGCATGCCCGGGATTGAGAAGGCGGCCTTCAAAACTATCTGAAAAGCTGCCGTCTGCCAATACATTCTCCAATACGAGGCCCGTTTCTTTATGGTAAAAAACGTCCATCACCTCGCCGAGCACTTCGGGGATAAATTCGTTCACTTTTTCGCTGCCAAGGATGTGCTCCAGCTCCAGCGAAAGGTTGCAAAGGATCATCGGCAGCGCGAAGTTCTTCAGGCTGCGGGTTCCCGGCACATTCTTGGTGTATTTCCCCTTCGGGTCGTTCCTGCGGCGGAGTATGTTTTCGAAAGTGTCTTTGGCAATGGTATGGTAAACAGGGTTCTCCTCTATCTTGTATAAAGCGCCAAACCCCATGGCGGCAAAGCAATCGGAGAAAATATTATAAGGCTGGATAAGCGGCCTGCCTTCGCGGGTAGTGGAAAAATACCAGTTGCCCTCCGCATCGCGGCCGTGCTGTTCCATAAATTTTGCGCCGAGCAGCGCCATATCCTTCCACTCCCTGCGCGGCTCCACTTTGTCGTACAGCATGGAAAACATCCATACTTCGCGGCCCTGCAGCCACATGAATTTGTCGGTATCAAATACCTTACCCTGCCGGTCCAGGCAGGTGAAGAAGCCGCCGTTCTCTTCATCGCGCGAATGAGCGGTCCAGAACGGCAGTACGTTGTCCAATAATTCCCGTTTATATTGTTCGGCTATTTGTTTCATTGAATCTGGATGGCTCATTTTAATCCGGCTATGTATTCCTTGTATCGGTTATATAAATGCCCGGCCTGCAGGTAGGCAGACTGCGGGCTCATGAAATGTGAGAATTCAAAAGTGATGGCTTTGTCGTACCCCGCAAGACGCGCGGCTTCCAGCTTGAGCCGCAGCTTTTCGAACTTGATGGGCAGGAACTTGATGGGCATGTCGCGGTCGAAGGATTCCGCGTTGGTCCAGCATTGCATGCCGAACTTATCCGCCATCTTTTTATTGACAGCGAAAAACTCCGGCAACTCATGGTAATCGATATGCCCGTCCTGGAAAGCAACGGCATCCACGGCGCCGCGTACGCCTTCAAATATTTCGCTCCACTCCTTTTCGTGTTCCTGTACGGAAACGGCATCTTCTTTCGTAAGGCCCGCGGAAGCAGCCATCACGGCCTTTTTTCCGTCTATCCATGGGGAAATGAAAGTAGGAAGCCCACCGCTCACTGCCTTGCACTGGTTGCCCAGCGTGGAAAAGGCTTTCACCGCGCCCTTCGTTCCGCGGCTGATCTCCATGCTGAGGTACCAGCCGCGGAAACTTTTATAGTGACCGTATTGCCGCCATACTTCGTCTATCACGTATCGGTTGACGTCTATTTCGTGCTGCATATTGCCGCTGTCCCAATACACGCCGCTGTCGTAGAGGCCGAACCAGAACTGCATGCCGTGTTTGTCTGCCAGCTCGAGGTACATCTTCACCAGGTCCACCGGCGGCTCATAGCAGCCGAACTGCTTTTGCAGGTATGCGGAAGGATAGGTGAGAAACCGCCGGTAGCCGCTTCTGATAAGGATCACCGTGTCGATGCCGATGGCTTTCATATGCCCGAAATCGCGGTCCCACTCTTCCCTGCCCCAGTTCTGGTGGGGTATATCGTGACTGATCTCGTCCAGGAAAGTTCCGGTTATTTTCATACTGCAATTGTTTTTTTGTTTTTTACCAGCTCACCCAATCTATATTACAGGTATTTTTTGCTTTGCAAATAATGGACCCATGCAAAATAGGCACCTGTTTTCAGGTGCAGCCCGTCCGGCGTCTCTTCTTTTTTCAGCTGGCCTGAAGGGCCGGCAAATACATCATGCAGGTTCACGTACGTGCAGCCTTTCTCTTCGGCAATCCTTTGCAGGGCCTTGTTCAGCAAAGCCACATTGGCATTGGTCACCTTTTTGAAACCTTCAACCAGGATCGTGTCATTCACCGGGAGCACGCTCTGGAGGTAGATCTTCGTTTTAGGTGAACCGGCTTTCAGCATATCGGTGATCCGTTCGTAATTGCGGACGATTACTTCTACCGGCGTGCCGCGTTTCAGGTCATTCACACCAATCAGCATGAAAACCTTTGCAGGTTTACCGGCGATGATCTGCGGCAAACGGGCCAGCACGCCGAAGGTAACGTCGCCGCTGATGCCGCGGTTCTGTACAGGCCGGCCCGGCAGGATCTCGTTCCATCTGCCTGCTTCGGTAATGCTGTTGCCCAGGAAAACGATAGCTTTCTTCTGTGCCGGGAGTTTGGCAAACAGCGCCATCCTTTCTTTGTAATGGCTGTTATTGTAAGAGCTGTCCACCTGCTGTGCACCTGCTTTTGCAGTGACCAGAAGCGTCAATGCCGTCAATATGAACGATTGTTTCATGCTGCCTGTTTTTGATATTTTTCGTCTACATCTTTCAAACGGTTCCACCAGTTTTTCTTCAGCAGCCAGGTAGTGGCGATGAAGATGATGGTCCAGCCTAGCAATTGGTAGTTTTCACGGATCATAAAATAAACCGGTATCACCACCTGTGCCATCTGCCATACAATACCGGTAAGAATGTTGAACATATCGCGTTTGAAGTCCCTGTTCGGCACAAAGCCCGGATCTTCCGCCTGCACTTCTTTTTTGATCGGCCCCCAGAAGCCCCAGGGATTCGTTTGTTTATAAAACGTTTTCACGGCCTCGCGGTTTACCAGCGGCGAGAGGTAAGTGCCCAGGATGCAGCCGCCGAAGGAGAACAGCAGGATGATGGGAAACACGTAGATGTCCACGATCTCCGGGAAGAAAAACAGCTTGATGGTGCTGCCGATGAGGCCGAACAGCATGCCGTAGAAATAACCGTAGCCGGTGAAGCGCCACCAGATCCATTTCAGGAAGTTGGCCGCCGCATAGCCGCCATACAGCGCCGAGGTGATCCAAAGCGTGAGCTTATTCAGCGAAGCGCCCATAAAGCCGAACAGGATACCGATGAACACGAGCACCATCGAAGAAATAATGCTCATGCGGATCAGCTTTTCGTTGGAGCTGCCAGGGTTGATATATTTTTTATAAATATCGTTTACGATATAGGCCGGCGCCGCGTTCACAAAAGCGGAAAACGTTCCCATGAACGAGGCCAGCAAACCCGCCAGCAGTAGACCTTTGAATCCTGCCGGCACAAATTTGGCAATGGCCAGCGGCGCGATCTTTTCAAAATCGATATTACCGCCCTGCGCGCCCAGCTCCGTTTGCATATACACCAGCGCCAGCACGGCGAACGCCGCCACCATAAGGTAACGGGGTATGTACATCACCCAGATGGTCGTGAAGCTCATTTTAGCCGCATCGCCGGGTGTGCGGGTGCTCAGCACGCGCTGCATATCATAACTCGGCACAGGCCCGGCAATCGACGCAAAGATGCCTTTGAACAGCATCATCATGATCAGTATACCAAACAATCCGAACCCGTCGCCGGCGATCTTTTCATTTACGCCGGGGAAAGGCGTGCCCGCCCAGTCCAGCCCCAGGTTCCAGCCGAAAGACAGGTCTGTCCAGCCGGAAGGGATAGCAGCCTGCACCTGCTCCGCCGTCACCGACGTGTAAGCGATATACCCGATCACGAAGCAGCTGATGGTCATGATCACGAACTGCATCACTTCGGTGGCTACCACGCTATACATCCCGCCTTTGATGGTGTATAGCGTGGTAAGGATACAAAGGATAAGCGCATAGCTCCTTTCCGACGACAAATGCAGCGAACCGATCTGCACCGCAAGGTCCCAGGGGAGAATGGAAGTACAGAACTTGCCGATGCCTTCAAAGAAATAAGCGATGAACCCGATCACGCTAACGATTGCAAAAATGACGATGATGATATGCGAAAGCCGCGCGCCTTTCCCGTCGCCAAAGCGGAAAGTGATCCACTGCGCGCCGGTCATTACGTTGGAGCGGCGCATCCAGATGGCGAGATATACGAACACGAATACCTGGTTCCATACCGGCCACAGCCATGGAATGAAAGCGCTCTTCAGGCCGTAGATGAACAGGATGCTCACCGTCCACATGGTGCCGGAAATATCGAACATCCCGGACGCATTGCTGAGGCCCAGCATGTACCACTTCATTTTATTACCGCCCAGGAAGTAACTCTGCAGGTCTTTGGAAGCCTTTTTGGCTATGTAAAAACCGAGGAACAGGATGGCTATCATGTAGCCGACGATGATCCCTATGTCCAGTACGCTTAATGACATCTATCTATTTTTATGTTTTCCAGAACCATTTTCGGTTTACAAAAAAGAGGGTGATCAGCGAAACGATCCCCGTGAAAAGCAGGCCCTTCAATACTCCCAGCCAAACGTTCGCATCCATGGCCTTGTACACCGGCATCACGCCGCTGAGGTGCATGGCTGGTATGAGCAACAGGTTGCCCGCTACATATGCTACCATCGGGTTCCTGCCGTTGGCGGCCAGGTATTTTATCAAACGGTTGCAGTGGCCATAATACTCCAGGATGCTGAAACCCAATATCACCAGGAACGCCAGCCCGCCGGTCACGAAATAATAGCTGTAGTTGGAAGGGTCTTTTTTGATGCCGCCCTGCGTGCAGTCGAAGAACAGGCCCAGCCACAAAAGATACACACCGGCCTGCAGGTAGTTCATCCACGACGGAATGGGGCTCAGCATCTTCCGTGCAAGGAACAGCATAGCCGCTCCCACCGCGATGTTCAGCACAAGGTTCAATACCAGCTGCCGGTTGAAAAGGAACACGAGGTTGATAAGCACCAACGCCAGCGTACCGCCTGCTATGAGCTGCCACCTGCGCCTGTCTGCCCATGCATCGGCGGGGAGGGCCATTTGCAGCCACTCCCCGGCAAAGGTTCCGGGTATAATGATAAACAGGTATTTGAGATAATAGAACTTGTAAGCCCAGGGGAGCGGGCTCCAGTCGTACACCGCTTTGCCCCAGCTGTCCGGCGTTTGAGCGGAAAGGAACACGGCGGCGATGAACGGCAGCACGCCCAGCCGCAGCAGCGGCTGCTTTACAGTGAGCCACCAGGCGAGCGTGCCGAATAGCGCCATATTTGCCAGCACGATAATGATCACATCGCTGCGGGAAACGTCTGTCTTTTTATAATAAAGAAAAACGAATGCCAAAGCAAAAGCCACCAGCTTCGGGATCACGGACTTCATCCGGATGAACATAAAACATAACAGCACAAAAGCCGCAATGGACAGCAGGTATTCCGTTACACCCGGCGTACCGGACTGCACCCAGGCGCGGGCATGCAACGTGAAGATGGCGAAGAATACCAGCAGGGCAAACCTTTGCAGCATATGCCACAACAATTTATACACAGGCTCCTTCTCTTCTATTTTCTTCCGGAAAGCCAGCGGAATAGCAGCGCCCATGCTGAACAGGAAAAAAGGGAACACAAGGTCTACCCAGGTAATGCCCGGCAGTTCAGGGTTGAACTGGTGGTAAGGCGGCGGCGTTTGCGCATGATACATCCATGCCGGCAGTATGCCGAACGCAATGCTGCTGCTGAGCACCATGGCCAGTATGGCAAAGCCGCGGAGGGCGTCAAGACTGTTGCTTCTGTTCATAGTTGAATGGCATAACAAACTGCCGGCGAAAACCGGCAGTTCGCGGATCATGGCCTTGCTTTTAGTTCTTTAATCCTTCCTTCAGTTCTTTCCACCAGCCGTAATTGATGATATGCACAATATCGAAGACCATGGCGCCGCCTGATTTTGCACGGCACATTTTCATGGCTTTCACAAATTGTTCCGGGTGACCTTTATATTGTTCTACGTAAAGCCCCGCATACACGGGTATTTTGCCGCGGGTGAGCCTGTTCACCAGGTCAGCAGAGCCTTCCACGGTATACCAGTCTTCCGCGGCCTTTGTTTGCGCAGCTTCGGTACGGTTCACGCTGGCGGTGTCTATCCTGTCCTTCTCCGCTTTGGTCACTTCGAAATAGTAGTTGCCGGTGGTGAAAAGGTCCAGTGCTTCGGCGTAGGCGTATTTTTTATATTTCTTCGTGGCCCAGGAAAATTCTTTGGAAGGATCGTAGTCCTTGCTGGCCCAGTTCACGCCCAGTTCATAATACGTAGGGTACCAGCTGCCGGTGTAGTCTCCGAAACTGATCTTCGGGTTGGATTTTTTGATGACGCTGCGGGCTTCGTACACGAAATCATGGATCACCCTGGCACGCCATTCGATCCATTGGTTAAAGAGCGGGCCTTTAATTTTTTCCGGTTTTTCGCCTGTGGTGTAAGAGAGGATGTCTTCCGGCCAGCGGCTTATTTTTTTCCCGATATGCTTTTCGAACGCCTTGCGGGAATAGTCTGAAAAGTCCGTGGCCAGGGCATCGTAACGCACGCGGTCCAGGATGATGCCGTCCAGTTCGGGGTACATGGTTACCAGTTCTTTGAGGATAGACAGCTCATATTTCTGCACCTCCCGGTTGGCGGGGTTGAGCATGGCGGAATATTTGTTCTTCTGCTCAGTGATCTTCGTAAACCCTTTACCCGGCAGGTAACTGATAGTTTGCCAGCTGGCTTTGGAAGGATCGCTGTACACCACCCCGCGGTTGAAGTGATTGTGGCCGGCTACGAAAACGTTTGTGCTGGCATGCACTTTCAGGCCCAGGCAGTGGCCTTCTTCGAGAAATACGGTGAGCATGTCCCAGGAAAGGTCTTTCACCCCGCTTTCATATTCGCCTTTCCATTCTTTCATCACAGGCGCTATCCTGCTGGGGTACAACACTTCGCCGGTGATCGGCTTCAGGTCTACCACCACATCGGTCACGCCAGCGTCCTTCGATTTTTCCAGGTAATATGTAATGGAATCCCTGAAAGAAAAACGTTTGAAATTGGCCGTAGCGTCGAACCAGAGGATATTCTTGCGGGGATGTGCTTTCTGTGCATTGGCAGTAATGCCGCATCCCATCAGCATACACAGGCCCAGTGCTAATTTTTTGTATTTCATCTTATTCGTTTAGTCCGTTCGTTTTCATTGTAATTGCCCGGCAAAGTTGATACTGCGCCGGAAAGGATCAAGATAATGGTCGATAAGTACTGCGGTGGCGGCGCGGTTGAGCCTCATATCCGCAGCAGGTGTACCAGGTAAGGATAATTTTCCCCAATCGGCTTCCGCTTGTTGAAACGTTATTTTTTTCCCGCATTTTTCGAACAGCTCCAGCAGGAATTGCAGGGTGAGCGGTTCGCCGGAAGCGCCCCAGAAAGTGCGCAGCGGCTCGTAGTAGCTGCGCAGGCCTTCCACTACATCATAGCGTGAAGGGATCCGTTCCGGGTAAAACCAGGTTTGGTTCGCCCACTGGTAAGGTACGCCTGTGCCTTTGAGGATACCCGTTGCGCCAACGCGCTGGATGGCAGCGAAGTACGGGCTTTCCGCCGGCACGTCTATGAAAGGCATGATATAAGCTTTGCTGTCCAGCAGCGCCTGCTGCACATCGCGAATGGATACTTTACGCGGTTCTGTATTATGTTTCAACGCAGTGGCGGCCAATGCCCCGGCCGCCTGGCCAATGCCCAGCACGACAGGTTGCAGGCGGGTGGCGCCGTTCACGATATTGGTCACGCTAATGCTTTTCTCCGCTACAATGAGGCCGTCTGTATCCTTCGGCAAGAGGCTGCCCAGCGGCACGTTGTACGAAGGCACGCGTATTTTCACAAAGTCAATTTTCGGCGCGGAAGGATTTTTTTCGTGGTGATGATCGATGGTATAATCGCCAACGGCAATACCGGTGCGGTACAGCGGCTGCGGCTGTTCGTAGGGTTTGGCCACATGATTCACCGTGAGCAGCGCTTCTCCTTTCAGACGGCGGCTTTCGCGGTGATAAGGTATCATGGGCAGCTTGTCTGCAGTGGGGAACTCATCATCTGCAATGCCCAGGTTCTTATAGCCCAGCGCGTTTTGCAGGTAATAGATAAAACGAAGACTGTGGAGCTTTGCGGCTTTCAGCGCCTCGGCCCTTTCAGCGGGCGTTTTTTCGATGATGTTCAGGTAATAATCGTTGCCGCTTTTGGGCCAGTTGATCATGTATTTGTTGTTCGGAAGGCGGCCGTACTGCATCATCTTGTGGCAGTTATTGTCCGGCGAATCGAATGATGCGGGGTCGGACACGTCGCAGCTGTGCCTGAACTCCTCCGCGTTGTAGCCTTCCGGCTTGCGGATGGTTTTGTCGGCGCCTTTACCGTAATCTTTCAGCACCACCACATAGGTAAGGTCCTGGATGATGTCGTTGGACTGAGCAGGCGCCTGCGCTTCGCCGGTTTCGGCGGCGGCGTCCATGCCGATGTCGTATTTCGCGCCGGCGGCCGCCATTACATCGCCAAGCTCCGTGGCATCGATGACCAGTTTTGCTTCAATATAATAAGTCTTCCTTCCTTTTTGTACAGTTACCCGCCAGCGGCCATTCTCTTTTCTTATCGACTGAAACCTGGTCTGGTAGCTGATCTCCAGCTTCGGTTCCTTTGCGGCCATTTGCTTCAGGATATGATTGCCTACATGCGGTTCAAAAAGCGTATTGCTCACCCAGCCGGTGAAAACCTTTTCCGGGCCGCCGTAATAATGATACAGATGCGCACGGAATTCGCCCCAGAGGCCGGAAGGCATGCGGTGATTGCCGTCTATCGCCGATACGCCCGCAGATGTGAGCATGCCGCCGAGCCAGTCCGTTTCTTCTATAATAAACGCCTGGACGCCCATTCTAGCCGCCTGGATGCCCGCCATGGTACCGCTGGCGCCGCCGCCCACGATCAGCAGGTCCGTTTGCTGCTGGGCCTTCGCACTAAAAACCAGGCTGAATAATAATATTACACACTGAGTGCTGATGCGCATCCTTCTGTTCATTACGTGATCTAATTTTCCCCGGGCGCCGGCGCCCGCATTCATCCGGCGATATTGATTGACCGCTGTTGCACGGAACAGCAAAAAACGTGTAGGCGTTAGCGTTAAAAATTGAGATGGTATAAGGTGTACTATCTAATTCTTAAAATGACTCCACTAAATAAGAATAATTTTTATTAAAACACAAGTACTTTTTAATTTATTTTTTTAACTGCAAAATAATTAACCCTATTCTAACTTTAAGTTTAGGCTGAAAACAAAATCCTATTATTCCCTCTAAGGCAATTTTGGGTTTATAGCTGCTTCCTTTCCAAACCCTGGATTAAACAGAATTTGTTTTTAATTTTTTTTAAAAAGAATATATTTGTGGGAAGAATCATTTTAAAAACACCTTCCCCAACAATGAGTACTTTCTTTGAAGAACTGAATAATGAGACCCTGGGCGGAGTGGCTTACAAGAACCTGAGCCTGAAGAAAAAGATCATCGCATATTTCACCAATATCAATAATGCCACCATTGCGGACCTGGCGAAGGAGCTGAATGCCTCCACCCCTAAGGTAACCCACCTGCTGAACGAGCTGCTGGCGGAAGGGCTGGTGAACGATTACGGGAAGGTGGACAGCACCGGCGGCCGCAAGCCCAATCTCTACGGCATGGCTCCTGACGCCGGTTTTTTCATCGGTGTGGAAGTAAAAAAATACCATATTAATATAGGCCTGCTTGATTTCAAGCGCAACCTGGTCAAATTTTCGGAAAAGATCCCCTATGACCTGCAAAACACGGCTGCTTCGCTGGATGAACTGTGCAAGATCATCCTCCGCTTTACGGACGAGCTGCCAGTAGGCCGCGAAAAGATACTGGGCGTCGGCGTGAACCTTTCAGGCCGCATCAATTACGCCACAGGCTACAGCTACAGCTTCTTCCATTTCGATGAAGAGCCGCTGAGCAAGGTGATAGAAGCGCGCATCGGCATCAGGACCTTCCTTGAAAACGACTCCCGCGCCATGGCCTACGGCGAATTCAGCAGCGGTACGGTGAACAATGAAAAGAACGTGCTCTTTGTGAACCTGGACCATGGCATTGGCCTCGGCATCCTCATCAACGGCCAGTTGTATTACGGCAAATCCGGCTTCGCCGGCGAGTTTGGCCATATCCCTTTCTTCAACAACGAAGTGATCTGCCATTGCGGCAAAAAGGGCTGCCTCGAAACCGAAGCCTCCGGGCAGGCGCTGGTACGCAAATTCCAGGAAAAGCTAAAAGCGGGTTTCTCCACCGTGGTGATGCGCAAACACAAACAACCGGAACAGATCACGCTGGCAGACATCATTCATGCCGCCAACAACGACGATATGCTGGCCATTGAGCTGGTAGCCGAGATCGGCGAAAAGCTGGGCAAAGGCATTGCCATGCTCATCAACCTGTTCAACCCCGAACTGGTGATCCTCGGCGGCAGCATCGCCACCACCGGGGATTACATCCGCCTGCCCATCAAAAGCGCCATCAATAAATATTCCCTCAGCCTGGTGAATAACGATACCCAGCTGGTGCTGTCGCGCCTCGGCGAAAAGGCCGGCATCATCGGCGCATGCTTATTGGTGCGCAACAAACTGCTGTACCCCGGCAATAACTGAGATAATTTCCTTCCAGGGCTTCCCGATGCATAACTTTCTGTGTACCTTGTGCATATGAGCAATCCGGCGCAATCCCTGTATCAGAAAATAGCAGCACTGGAAAGAATGGGGGAAGAATTTCCTGCTGTTATCATTGTCCACAACCTCGATACACAATCTGTAGAGTATATGTCGCCCAAAGGGCAGGCCATCCTGCAAACTAACATGGCCGAGCTCCGCGCCATGGGGCCTGAATACCATCACCGTTTTTTTAATCCGCAGGAAATGGATGATTACCTTCCCCGCATCATGCAGCTCATCAACGAGAACCGCGACGATGCGTTCGTGTCTTTCTTTCAGCAGGTGCGCGCGCATCCCGGGCTCGACTGGGAATGGTACCTGAGCGCCACGCGGATATTCATGCGCAACGAAAAAGGCATGCCCACCCATTGCATTACGCTGGCCATGCCCATCCATCCTGAACATCACATCACCGTAAAAGTGAACCGGCTGCTGGAAGAAAATAATTTCCTCCGCAAATACAAACAGGTGTTCGCCGCGCTCACGCACCGCGAAAAGGAAATACTGCGGCTGATGGCATTAGGCAATAATTCCGCGGATATCGCGGCCACGTTCAATATCTCAGAAAAAACGGTGTCCACGCACCGCCGCAACATCAAGAACAAACTCAACGCGCAATCCTCTTACGACATCACACGTTTCGCGCAGGCATTTGACCTGATCTGACCGGGATTTATCATTATATTGTGGTTATGACCACATCCTTCCTGCAGGTACTGCTGTCTCTCGCAGCGGGCATTGGCCTCATTGTTTTGCTGACCGTACGGTTCAGGGTACACGCTTTTTTTGCGCTGTTCCTCGCCTGTTTTGTGGTAGGACTGGGCGTTCAGCTATCCTTCGCGGATATCATCAACACGATGAAAGACGGGTTCGGGCACATCCTGCGCAACCTGGGCTTTATCATCATGCTGGGCACCATGCTGGGCGTGATACTGGAATACACCGGCGCCACGCGGGTAATGGCGGCTGCCATCCTGAAGATCGTGGGAGAAAAACGGGCGGCGGCGGCCATGGGGATCACAGGTTTTATCGTGGGACTGCCAATTTTCTGCGACTCGGGATACATTGTACTGAGCGGGCTGAACCGTTCCGTAGCCAGGCGCAGCGGGGCTTCCATCCTGGTGATGTCTGTTTCGCTGGCGGCGGGCCTGTATGCCGTGCATTGCCTGATACCGCCGCATCCCGGCGCTACGGCTGCCGCGGGCATTATCGGCGCCGATATCGGGAAGCTGATACTCACCGGCGCGCTGGTAGCTATTCCCGCCGCGGTGGCGGGCTGCTGGTGGGCGGCGTTTATGGGGAAACGAATACCTGTTGCGGATAATTCCGAAGATCACGAACCGGAGGAATTGCCGGATACGCCCGCCTGGAAAGCGTTCCTGCCGATCATACTGCCCATTGTGCTGATTGCCATGGGCGCTTTTACCGACCTGAAAAAAGGAGGCGGCGTGCTGCATGTGCTGGGCGACCCGGTGATAGCCCTTGCAGTGGGCGTATTGCTTGCTTTTTATACGGGGAAAGATTGGAAACGCGCAGCTGTAAGTCACCTGATGACCGAAGCCGCCGAAAAAGCCGGCGGTATTCTCGTGATCATCGGCGCGGGCGGCGCTTTCGGCGCTATACTTGCCACCACGAAGATCGGCGATCACTTTTCCTCCTCGCTGCAACTGGGCCACATCGGCATCATATTCCCCTTCCTGCTTGCCGTATTGCTGAAAACCGCGCAGGGCTCCAGCACGGTAGCCATCATCACCGCCGCGTTCATCATACAGCCATTGCTGCCCGTGCTCGGGCTTGACAGTGATATGGGCCGCCTGTTGTGCATGCTGGCGCTCGGGGGCGGTTCCATGATGGTGTCTCATGCCAACGACGCCTATTTCTGGGTGATCAGCAAATTTTCCGGCCTGGAGATGAACCCTATGCTGAAAGTTTACTCCGGCGCAACAATTATCATGGGGGTGGTCACTTTTGCCATAGTTTACGTTCTATCGATTTTCATGCTGTAAAACGGCGGGCCTAAACAAAAATGGCTTATATTTGATGCCCTTTTGTTTTTTGACCACTCGCCTAACTTACGCTGAACGCCATGCCTGCACAATACACACTCACAGAAAACAAATTCCGGCATACGGAAGAGCATGCCGATTCCGAAGTAATGACCGCTTCATTCGAAGGGGTAAGCATCATTTTCGCCAGCGGGTTCCAGCAGAAGGAAGTGAAAAGGGAAGACGACCGCACGGAACCTTTCCTGGACATGTATTTCTGCCTGGAAGGCAGCAGCAGGGCGCATTCTTACGACAACCCCGTGTCGCCCACGCTCGGCGACGCGCAGCATACGATCTTCTACACGCCTGAATTCCACGGGTATTACAGCATCAGCAGCCCGGTGATCAGGCTGCTGAGCATTGAAATGAAAGAACCATTCTTTGAACGGTTCATGTCCGACGAAAACGGTTTTTCGGACCGTTTCTGGGACAGCGTGCGCAACGGCGAGGCCGCCAGCCTCACTTCCCGGCCCATGCCCGTTACCGGCCGGCAGATGGCAGCCATATCGGACCTGCAATATGGCCGTTACAGCGGTTTTATGAAACAGCTTTTCCTGGAATCGCGCATCACAGATATCTTTTTGCTGCAGATGGAACAGGCGCAGCAATTGCAGGGCCTGCGCCCGCCGCGCATCAGGCAGGCGGACCGGGAAAGATTGTACGCGGCGCGGGAATTTGTAAAGGATCATATGCTGGAACCCTTTTCCCTGCTGGAAGTAGCGCGGTATTGCGGGCTGAACGACTTCAAGCTGAAGAAAGGCTTCAGGGAATTGTTCGGCACCACCGTTTTTGGTTATCTTAACGAACTGAAAATGAACCATGCCCTCCAGTTGCTCAGGAATACCTCCCATTCGGTATTCGACGTAGCGGATTCACTGGGGTACAGCGAAACGGCTAACTTTTCCAAAGCATTCAAAAAACATTTCGGACAATTACCAAAAGATATAAGGCACCATGACTAACATACAGGTTATAGCATTCGACGCAGACGATACGTTATGGGTGAACGAGCCCTATTTCCAGGAAACGGAACAGCAGTTCTGCGCCCTGCTGGAAGATTACCTGCCCATGCACTCCACCTCGCAGGAGCTTTTCAAGACGGAAATGGCCAACCTCCCGCTTTACGGCTACGGCATCAAAGCCTTTATGCTGTGCATGATCGAAACGATCATCCGCGTAACGAACAACACCGCCAGTCCTGAGCTGATCATGAAAGCCATCGAAACGGGCAAGGAAATGCTCAATAAACCCGTGGAGCTGTTGGAGGGAGTAGAAGATGTACTGAAGGCTTTGAAGGGAAAATACAGGCTCGTAGTGGCCACAAAAGGCGACTTGCTGGACCAGGAACGGAAGCTGCTCAAATCAGGCCTCTCCCATTATTTCCATCATATCGAGATCATGAGCGACAAACAGGAGAAAGACTATCAAAAGCTCATCCGCCACCTGGACTGCAAGCCGGAAGAATTCCTCATGATCGGCAATTCCCTCAAATCAGACATAATGCCCGTGCTGGCCATCGGCGGGCATGCGGTGCATATTCCCTACCATGTTACCTGGACCCACGAAAAAGTGGACCATCATGTGGAACATGAGCAATTCCGCCAGTTGAACACTATTTCAGAGATCTTACCCGTATTGTTGGCATGAAACAAAAATTAGACCTCCAGCAATGGTCCCGCCGGGATCATTTTAATTTCTTCAGCCGGTTTGAAGAGCCGTACTTCGGTCTTTGCACTGAAGTAGACTGCACGCACGCCTACGATGCGGCCAAAGCGCAGGGTGTTTCCTTCTTCCTGTATTACCTTCACCGCTCGCTGAAAGCAGCCAACCAGGTAGCGCCTTTCCGCTACCGGATCACTGACGGGGAAGTGTGGGAATATGACGCGGTGCACGCCTCTCCCACTATCAACCGGCCGGACGGCACTTTTGGTTTTGCTTATATGGATTACCATGAAGACTTTGCCGTATTCCTGGCTTCCGCGCAGCAGGAAATAGAAAAAGTGCAGCAAAGCACCGGCCTCATCCCCGCGGTATCCGGCGAGAATGTGATCCACTATTCTTCCATTCCCTGGGTAAAATTCACGGCACTGTCGCATGCGCGCAGCTTTTCTTTTAAGGACAGCATTCCCAAGATCTCTTTCGGAAAAATGACGGAAACGGCCGGCCAGCGCAGCATGCCGGTGTCTATCCACGTGCACCATGCGCTGATGGACGGGTATCATGTGGGCCAATACCTGGAATGTTTCCAGGAGCTTATGATGCAGTATTGAACACGAGTTTATCTGCCAATGCAAGCTCATCGAGGCTGATGGTGTGCGCGCGGCCGGGATACAGCTGCAGCGTTACTTTCGCGCCCATAGATTCCATGATGGCAACAGTTTCTTCGACCCTTTTTACCGGCACATGCGCGTCCGGATCGCCGCTGCCGATGAACACCGGCGTTTGTTCAAAACTTCCTTTATAATTTTCAGGATAGATGCGGTCGCCAATGAGACCGCCGGTGAAAGCCGCTACCCCTCCGTATTTCGAGGCATTACGCGTTACAAATTCCAGCGTAAGACAGGCGCCCTGCGAAAAGCCGGTGAAGTAAATATTTTCTTTCATTATCCCTTCCGCAACAATATCGTTCACCACTTCTCCCAGCACCGCGATGGCAGACGACAGCCAGGGCTCGTTCTGTGCGGGCGGCGCCAGGAAAGAATAGGGGTACCAGGTGTTGCCGGAGGCTTCCGGCGCTACCAGCGCAAAATCTTTTACGGCCAGGTGATCCGCCAGCGTGAGGATATCTTCCGCGCTGCCGCCCCTGCCGTGTACCAGCACGAGCGCACGTTTTGCTTCGGATAATTTTTTTCCGCCTGTAAATATCTTCTTCTGATGCATATCACCTGAAATTATTGATGTTAATGAAAACCGGCGGCAGCGACTGGTCGAGCTCAGGGCGCATGGGCTCATATTGCGGCGGTAGTTTCAGCGCTTCCCCGAGATGTTCCTTTGTTTCATCGATGGCAAAGCCGGGGCCTGAAGTGGCTACTTCGAACAATACGCCGCCGGGTTCGCGGAAATAAATGGAGGTGAAATAGCTGCGGTCCAGGATAGGTGTGGGATTCATCATGCGCAGCTTTTCGCGGGCCGCTTCCTGCGTTGCGTGATCGGGTGTTGCAAAAGCGATGTGATGCACGGTGCCTCCACCGCCAAGACCACGCAGGCTGTCCGGGGAGCAGAGGATGTCCACATAATTCCCCGGCGAATCGGTGGCCGCGAAACGGAAGCGGTTGCCGCTTTCAGCGATCAGCTTGTGATCCATCTGTTCTGTGAGCAGCGCGGCTGTTCTTTCGTATCCTTCTTCCCATATCTCCACGTTGTAAAACCCTTTGATGGCATGCTCCACGGGGATATGGCCGTATGTGAAACCGGGGCGTGCGTCTGCGTCGTTGAACACCAGCTCGAGGCCCAGGCCGTCATGATCTTCAAAATATATCACTGTTTCCTTTTCAAACCTTTCCTGCGGCGGCTTTGCGGTAACGCCGAATTTGGCCAGCCTTTCCTGCCAATAACCCAATGAAGCCACAGGAACGGAAAAAGCGGTGGTGTTCAACATTCCCTTGCCACGGCGGCCTTTGCTGATGCCCTGAAAAGGAAAAAAGGTGAGTATGCTGCCGGGATTGCCCGCCTCGTCTCCATAATAAAAATGATACACATCGGGTGCGTCAAAGTTCACGGTTTTCTTTACCAGCCTGAGCCCCAGGATGCCGGTATAAAAATCAATGTTCTTTTGCGAGCTGTCGGCCATTGCCGTAATGTGGTGGATGCCGGTGATCAGTTGTCCCATAATGTATGCGTGAATTTGTGCGGGAATATAGTCAAAACAAGCATCCCGCAGGGTTTGTTCGTTTTTATGTACATCAGGGCAAAGATTTTATACAACAGAAAAGGACGGCGCGGGTAATGCAACCCGGCCGCCCTGGATTAGCCTGATCTTAAATGATCACCCGCTTCTTCTTACTTTGAAATGGCCCGATATTTTACGCTCAACGGCAAACCTGAAAGGGCAACTGCCGAATTCCCGGTAAAGCGTACAGCTGAATTCTCCCTCCAGGTATTCCACATTATCCGAGCTGGTCAGCTTAATGAGGGTAACGGAACCGGGGGAAACAACCGGGTTTGCATCGCAGGGATACCAGCGGTGGAAATACGCCTTGTTAGGCCCTTCAACAAATACCCCGACGGCTCTGCCGGGATCATCATCTACCCTGAAGGGATAACTTCTCTCGATCTTACCGTTGATATAACCTGAAAAGGTAAGTGTTTTGCCATCCTCAAAGATGCCCTGCACGATAATCAGGTCGTCTGCACGCGTAAAGTGAATTTTCTCCGGATGCAGGCTAAAAGCGGCGCCATCCAGCTGCCCCCTGAAATAGGTTTCTTCGCCGATCATTACGTCTTCCCAGATAATGGCCTTTCCGGTGCCGCCCGTGCGCTGCCGGTACTGCGGAGGAATAAAATTCCATACTTCCACGCTGATGCGAACTGGGTTTTTCTGCGGTACTCTTGCAGGAGCGGTGTAAGTAGCGTTCACCTTGTTTGCCCCAGGTTTCAGCGCGCCTTCACCGGATAATTTCCAGTTCCGGATATTGGCCGGGTTCTTCAGCGGGCCTATGTCATAGATCTCCAGCGGATGCGGTTTTTCAACGCCAAGCGGCGGTATCGCGAAGGGGCTCCACAACATACATTCAACACTATTGCCGGGCTTTACCGTTCTGGGCACTGTGAGCTCGAATTCCGCAAAAATACCCCAATCGCTGAAATGCGTGGTTTCCACGGTGAGCTTGCGAGCTGTTTCATCGATCGCGGTGAGGGGATCGTAACGCCAGATGCCGTCGTTGCTTTGGAAGGCCAGGAACAGTGCCTGCGGGGCGGTTCCTTTAAGGTCTTCATCGTTGTACTGCATCGTGAGCGTTACTGGTTTGGTAAAAGTCACATTCTCGGGCAGCAGCCTGTAACCCTTGCCGGGACTGTGCGGCAGCGTTTTGGTAACAGGCTGCATGGAAAACACCGTGGCGGCGGCCACTGCGCCGGGAGGCACCGTAAGCGTAAGCCGCCCGCTCTCTATGGCCAGTGTGCCGCCTTCCGGCCCGATGGTTTTCTGAGCAGGATCACCGTCCGGCGTGCCTTTGGGGTAAACGGTGCCTTTGGATGGAAGGTCCGGCTGCGGTGCATCGTCCTTCGCGGATTTCTTACAGCTGAAAACCGCCATGAGCATAAGCAGGGTAATGATCCGGGGGTTGAATATCTTTTGCATTTTTTGGGGTGATTATTTGACGGCAAAGGAACAGCAAATCCATTCCTGCAAAAGATACAATTCACGACAAAACCAGTGGGATCGTTGTCGTAATGAAAAAGGGCCGCCTTACGCCTGTAAAGCAGCCCCGGTCTATATTCTAAATGAATCAGATACCCCGGATGAACTCGCGGATGCTGAGGCGCGGGCGCTGCAGCAGCCTTTCCAGCATGTCGTCCGTTTGTGAGAATTCTTCCGCTTTGATGCTGTGGGCCATGCTCATATAAAAGTCGATCTCGGAAACGGGCATTTCAAATTTCACCAGCTCCGCCCGGTAAGCGTCTGCCGGGATGTCGAAATACGCGGCATCCATGGCTTTTTCAGCGCGCAGCAGGTCTGCAATGTCGCCAAAGCTGCAGGCTTCGCTGCCGGTGATATTGTATACATTGTTCCGGTGGCCTTCGCTGATAAGCACATTGGCAAGCGCTTCCGCGATATCGGGCCTGAACACGAAGCTCACTTTGCCCGCGCCGCCGGGATAATATACCTGCCCGTCTTCCATGGCGCTGCCGATGAACAGGGGGATGGTCTCAAAATACATGCTGTTCCTGAAAATGGTGTAATCCATGCCGGAAGCTTTAATGGCGCGCTCTGTATTGTTGCAGGTGCGGGCGGCCAGGAAATGTACGTCCTCGCCTGGTTTCAGCGTGCTGGTGTATACGATGTGCTTCACGCCCTGGTCCTTCGCGGCCTGCACAACATTGCTTTCTTCGCGCATGGCCGGTTCCCCGTAACTGGCGGTTGATATCTGCAACACTTTGTCTGCATTTTCGAATGCCTTTCGCAGCGAGGCGGGGTCATTATAATCCGCTACCCGCACCTGTACGCCTGCATCCGCCAGGTCCTGCGCTTTTGCAGCGTCCCTGACTACCGCCACGATATTGGCGGGCGCTGTTTTTTTCAGTAAAAATGAAATAGTGGCTTTGCCTAAATTGCCGGTGGCTCCTGTAATTGCTATCATGGTTTGTAAATTTTATGATACAAAACTAGGACGGCGGTAAGCGGGAAAATAGAACAAAACCGACAGGGGCAATATTTTTTTAACGCGGCATTACTTTCCGGTAACCCAGCTCTGCCCCGCCGCTTACCGGCATTATATGCCCGGTTATAAAACGGGCTTTGTCCGACAACAGGAACACACAGGCGTCTGCGATCACATCCGCCTCGGGGCAATAACCCAGTAAATGGATATTATTAAGATAATCCTCGCCGGAAGCGCCGTTGCTTTGTTCCCTGCTCCATTTCCGCAGCATGGGTGTCCATACGCCGGCGGGGGCCACGGCGTTCACCCTTATCTGCCAGGCGGCATAGTCGATCGCCATGGATTTCGTGAGCGCATCCATAGCGCCTTTGGTGGCTGAATAGGCGGCATGGTTCTCCTGGCCGATAGTGCCCACCAGGCTGCTGGTATTCAGGATGGAACCTTTCGTCTGCTTCAGCGCTTCAATTCCAAACCGGCAGGTATGAAACACGCTTTTCAGGTTCGTATCCAGCACCTGCTGCCATTCTGCTTCGCTGGTTTCGTGCAGCGGCTTGGAGGGCTGGGCAATGCCCGCGTTATTGTGAATGGCGTCTATCCGGCCATAACGTTGCAGCGTTTTGCGGACAGCCTCTTTCACATCATCAGCGTTGGTGACGTCGCAGAAAATCCCCAGGTGATCCATTCCCAGTATTTCCATGGTGTGATCCAGCGACCCGCGGTCGTTTGCAGCCACTACCACTTTTGCGCCGCCTTCCGCATATTTGAGCGCGCAGGCATGCCCTATGCCCATGGAACCGCCGGTCAGCAGTATTATTTTATCTTTCAGCTGTTGCATAAGTTGTTCGTCCTAATCTGTGTGAAATACTTCTTCCATGTCTGTCCACGTTTTGCCGGCTGCCGCCGCTTCGGGCAGCGGCTGCTGGCAGGGCGCGGTTTCTTTCCACCAGCGCTGCGTCAGCGTATCGGCGGCCATCTTTTTCATGTCCGCTTCAAAATCCTTCCCGGTATATTCGAAATAGCTGAAGAGGTAATATGCGCTGTCTATCTTTTGCAGGTAGATCGAGTAATTCCGGATGTTGCATTCCCGGATGGTCTTGAGCACGCCCGGCCAGGCTTTGGCGTGCAGTTCTTTGTAATAGGCCATCTTTTCCTGCTTCAGGCCGGTAACGGAACCGAAGCGCCGGGCCTTTGTATCCGTGCTGCAAGCCTGTGCTACAGCCAGCAGGCTTATGCAAATGAAACCCAATAAATATTTCCTGTTCATCATCTATTATTTAAAAACGATGTATAATACGATCATCAGGGTAAGCAGCGCGGCAGACAATACCTTGTAGTTCGCAAGGCCGCGCCAGCCTGGTGAGCGAAGCGGGTCCAGCGGCGAACGCCAGAAAAGCGCGGCGCTTTCTGCTGTGTGCCGCACGGGATAACGGAATGACAATAATACCTGCAGCACTGCGCAAAAACAAAAGAGATAAAAGGCCATCATCATAAACGGCACCTGCGCCAGCGCTGTAAATGGATAGAGTTTATTCACGGCAAACACCGCCACGCCCAATGCGGAGCCCGCCCACAAGGTATACCTGGCAGCCCTGGCGGAGGCTTTCTCCCAGAAAATGCCGAGCACAAAAACGCAGGTAATAGGCGGCGCAATATGCGCGATGATATCATTGAGGCCCACGAAAATACTTTCATAACTGTTCAACAGCGGCAATAAGGACAAGGATACCAGCAGCGCCCCTCCCGCCACCAGCCGGCCCGTCCTGACGAGTTTCTTATCGCTTGCCGAAGGATGGTAGCGCTGGTAAAAATCATAGGTCACAATGGTTGAAATGGAATTCAGCGCGCCGGACACCTGGCTCATCAGCCCTGATAAAAGCGCGGCCACCAGGATGCCGGTCAGCCCGACAGGCAGCAGCTGTGTGATCATGAGCGTATAAATGCCCTTACTTTCCACTACTTCCTTCCCGTTGATGAATGTGGTAATACTGCTTAAATCGAGGAGTCCTGATTTTGCCAGGGTATATGCCAGCAACCCGGGTAACACGAAAATGAACACCGGCAATATCTTCAGGAAGCCGCAGAACAATGCGCCCGTGCGGGCATGATCTTCGCTGCGCGCGCCGAGCAGCCGCTGCACGATCGTCTGGTCTGCACACCAATACCAGATACCGATCACAGGATACCCAAGAAAAACGGCGTACCATGGCATATTGCTGCTGTCGCCATGCGGTTTCAGCATAGACAGGCGTTCCATTTCACCTCCTGCCGCGAGCACGGCCGTCATGTTATTCCATCCGCCCATCCGGTAATAGGCGGCAATGCTGATGATCACCGCGCCGGCCAGCAGTACCACGGTCTGTATCGATTCGGTGATCACCACGGCTTTAAGGCCACCCGTGATCGTATACACCGCGGTGATCAGCGAAATAATGATCACGCTGAGGTACATGTTCATCCCGAACAATGTTTTCAGCACAATACCGCCCGCCAGCATGGAGAAGGCAATATGCACAACAATGGCAGACACGACGGAAATACCGGCCAGCCAGTCACGGCAGGCTTTGTCGTACCGCCGTTCGAGGAAATCGGGCAGGGTGGAAACGCCCGAGCGGATATAGAATGGCGCGAAAAGCAATGCTAATCCTACCAGCACAAAAGCCGCCATCCATTCAAAATTTCCGTTCAGTAAGCCTGAATCGAATCCGCTCTGGGCAAGACTTACGAGATGCACGGTAGAAATATTCGTAGCAAACAGCGCCAGCCCGATAGCCGGCCATTTAAGGCTTTTACCCGCGAGGAAATATTCGTTGGCGCCCGCGCGCCCTTTCATGCCCACCCACAGGCCAATGGCCAGGATGGCGAGGATATAAAGAGCGGCGATCGTGAGGTCCAGGTTACTTATCATAGCGGGTGTGTTTATGCTTTCAGGTCGCAGCTGCTGCCGATATCAGTGGGTGTGATGTACTTTCCATCCTGTATGTTCACCGGGTGCACAAAATGCTCTTTCAGGTGAGGGATATGCTCCAGGAAAAGGGCTTCATGCCCTATCGCGATGTGGTTGAACAGTACGAGGTGCTGGTGCAGCTGTCCCATATCGCCTACATGCGGCACCACCGGCACGCCGTATTTACGGCACAGCAGGCTGATGGTGATGAATTCGCTGACGCCGCCCACGCGTACGGCGTCTACCTGTATAAACCCGGCAGTGGCCATTTGCAGGTAGTTCTTGAAGATGATCCTGTTGGGCACATGTTCTCCAAGGGCCAGCTTCGTGGGCGCCAGTTGCTCCGCAAGCACCCTGTGCGCCAGGATGTCATCTGGATGAGTAGGTTCTTCTATCCAATATGGTTGCATGGACTGCAGCGCTTTACAGACTTCCAGCGCGCGGGGAAGCGTCCATTGCTGGTTTGCGTCCAGCATAATGCGGGCATGGCCGCCGGCCGCTTCGCGCACGATGTGCGCCCGCCTGATATCGCGCTCGGCATCTGCCGACCCCACTTTCAATTTCATCGCTGTAAAACCTTTGTCCACGGCTTTTTTGCAATTTTCCCGCACCTCTTCGTCTGAGTAGTTGAACCAGCCCACGGAAGTATCATATCCCGGGTAGCCGGTGACGGTGATCTGTTCGCGGTCTTTCCTGCTATGCATGTGATCTTCCAGGAGCGCAAGAGCGTCTTCCTTCGTCATTACATCTTCCAGGTAAGAAAGGTCCAGCGTTTGTACGATCTCCGCGGGGCTGAGGCTGGTAAGCAGCTTCCAGAGCGGGAGCCCTCTTTTTTTCGCCCAAAGGTCGAAACAAGCGTTGGTAACGGAGGCCAGCCCGAGATGCACAACACCTTTGTGCGGGCCGAGCCAACGGAATTGCTGTTCGTTGGAAAGCTGCAGGAAAATATTCCCGAAGTCTGCCATTATTTCTTCAATATCCTTCCCCTGGAGCCGGGCGGCGTAAAACTGCGCAGCCCTGCACACCAGGTCGTTCCCTTCGCCCAGGGTAAAGGCAAAACCGGTTCCTTTTATCCCGCTGCTGTCGTGCAGTTCGGTAACTGCGTAGGAATATACCGGGTCGCGGTGAATAGCATCGCTGCCTGCGCCCTTGTTCAGCGGGAACCGCCTGTCGTAAACTTCGATCTTCTTTATCATAACAGGAATTAGAATCCGCTAAGATATCTTTGAAACACGACCTGTAAAATAGAGTATTCGCCAACCTTGATGGATTATCCGGTTTTACAGGAGCGGTACTCACATCTCCGGATTTTTATTTACTTTTAGACGCAACCCAATGCCAGCAAGCATTCTGCCATGAGTTGCCAAAACATTACATTAGACCGGCCAGATTATAACATTATTTTTAATGCATACGCTTCCACAGAAAAGAAAGGATGGGTTCGAAGGGCAAAAGCTGATCAGCCTGCCCAATACAGTGTATAAAACCAATCCTCCCTTTCACCAGATCTATATCACACACATCGGTTATTTTCCCAAAGCAGCCTATCATTACCGCGAGCGACGCAATGGCTGTGCAGACAATATCCTGGTATACTGCCTGCGCGGCAAAGGCTGGTTCACCATCGGCAACAAACAATACCCTGTAGGCCCGAACCAGTTCATCCACATCCCGGCTACCACACAGTATTTGCGCTATGGAGCGGATGACAATGATCCCTGGACGATCTACTGGGTGCATTTCACCGGCCCCGATATGAACGCTTTCAACACCATGTTGAAGATCACCGAGCGCGACGGGGCCAGGGATATCGCTTTCAATGAAAAATCCATCCAGATATGGGGGAATATTTATGAAAGCCTTGAAATGGGCTACAGTAAAGACAACCTGATGAATGCCAATCTCTGCCTGCATCATTTCCTGGCTACTTTCCTGTACCCGGACAAACACATAAAACAAACGGATACCGCCGCCCCTGATATGGTCACCGAAACCATCCTCTACATGCGCGGCAGGCTGGACGAAAAACTGGCGGTAGACGATCTCGCCCTGCGGTACCAGCTTTCCCATTCCCATTTCTCCAACC
Source organism: Chitinophaga sp. YIM B06452 (assembly GCF_039655965.1). Classification (NCBI taxonomy): domain Bacteria; kingdom Pseudomonadati; phylum Bacteroidota; class Chitinophagia; order Chitinophagales; family Chitinophagaceae; genus Chitinophaga; species Chitinophaga sp. YIM B06452. The sequence continues at coordinate 1,249,930 of NZ_JAWLKY010000002.1, forward strand.
TGTTCAGGAAAGCAACCGGCATGTCTCCTATAGATTATTTCATTCAACTGAAGATCCAGAAGGCATGCCAGCTGCTGTACGACGCTTCCATCAAGATCAAGGACGTTGCGAAGGCGATCGGGTACGACGACCCTTATTACTTCTCCCGCCTGTTTAAGAAACTGATGGACGTATCGCCCGAACAGTACAGGTTACTAAGGAAAAAGAATGACTAGCGTCTTTCGTTATATATGCCGAACTCGCCGATGGCGGGCGGCCTTTTATAAGATCTGAATTTTATCCTCACCCTGTCTCCCCACACCCTGCTGAACCGGTGCACCTTGATCCTTGCGGCATTCGAGCCTTCCGCCAGTGGGTACCATTGGTTGTTCACACGGTATTCCAGCGTATATGCGGAAACGTTAGCCCTGTTCTCGGTGATCACGATCGTATTGAAGCCGGTTTCTTTTTTAAGATCTATTTCCAGCCAGGGTTCTTTTATGCTGCCGTGGGAATGCCAGTTGGTGCTGAAATCGTCGTCGTTGGCAAAGTCCATCAGGGCCATGTCGTTGCTCCAGCTGGAATTGGCCGCGGCTCCTTTGGCGAGGTTCGGTGAAATAACAGGCGCGTCAAAAGCAGGCAGCTGCGGCAGCGTCGAAGGACGTTTGTACAGGCGGCCAATTTCTTTCAATGCCGCCACTGCATTATCATCGATCAGGCCGTCGCGGTTGGGCGCTACGTTCAGGATGAAGTTGCAGTACGCCTGGTTGAAAGGCACCAGGTTCTCATTCACCAGCTTTCCGGCATCCTTTACGGGCGTTGTCGGGAAAGAAGGTTTCCAGAACCAGTTCTGGTTGATCGGCAGGCACGACAGGGCAGGCAGGCGGTTGCTTTCTTTCGAAATGTGCTGGCCGGCTCCCTGTTCATACGATTTGATGTCTGTATAAAACAATGCTTCAGCAGGATATTTGGCGGCATTCAGGTCCATTACCAGGCAATTGGGCTGAATAGATTTTATCAGGCGGTAGATTTCTTCAAACGGCACATCGTTGTATGAAATACGTGACCATGGGGCGTCCCAGCCGTCTATGATCAGCGCGTATATTTCGCCGTAATTGGTGAGCAGCTCCGTCAGCTGTGCTTTGACCATCCGGATATGCTCAGGCGTGATCTGCCCGGGGCGCAGCTTATGATGCGTGTCAAGAATGGAATAGTAGAGCATTACCTTGAGGCCCTGCTTGCGGAATGAGTTGGCGTATTCTTTTACCACATCGCGTTTCAACGGGCTGTTCATCACGTTGTACGGCGTCGTTTTGGTGTCCCATATCGCAAAACCGCTGTGGTGTTTGGTGGTGAGGCAGCCGTAAGACATATTCGCTGATTTTGCGGCCTCCGCCCACTGATCGGTATTCAGTTTACGGGGATTGAAAATGGAGGGAGACGCGTCCGGGTCCGCCCAGTCGTCTTCCATGTAAGTGGGAATGTTGTAGTGGATGAACATGCCAAAGGCCAGATCCACAAACTCCTGTTGCAGCTGCGGCAACGGTTTTGCCGTTTTGTTTTGCGCCATGCCTGTCAGGAAGCTGAAAGCGAGCGCCGTCAATAAACTAAGCTTTAATGGTTTCACTATGATCGGTATTTATTTTTTCCAGAAAGTAATCTCGCTGATGTTGCTGTAATAAGCATCACCACTGGCAACGCTTATCACGCGGATGCGAATGTAACGCACCGCCGGCGTGCCGTCGGGAAACGCGGTTTTGAAAGGCGCAACGCCGTCGTCTGCGCGGTTCACTTCAGCGAGCAGCTTCCAGCCTTTCGCCAGCGACTCCTCTTTCCAGCCGGGCGCGTTAGACGGTGTGGTGGTGGCCGCGCCCGTCAGATCATTGATCCCCCATATCTCGAACCGCACGGGGTTATTGCAGCAATCCCTCCCGATGATTTCGAATTGCGCCAGCCCTTCATACACCTGCCCCAGGTCGAATGTAAAATGATGCGGCAGCGCCGTGCTGGCGTCGCTGTGGAAGATAGCAGGGTAGCCGGTGGGCACGGTGTTGCCGTTCCAGAGGTTGCTCAGGCCGGTGTTGCTGCCGTAGGTGCCCACATCATTCGGCAGGCGCAATGCGGCGAAAAGACTTTTATCGAGCGGTGAAATAATATTGGCCAGCGAATCCGGCCCGGCCGTGTAGAAAGTGTCTACCGCTGCGCGCACGGGCACATAGCCTGATTGATAATATATCTTCGTTCCCGCCTTGTAACCGTCCAGCCGGATGGAACTTTCCTCAGGCCCGATATTCGCGGTGCGCACGGCGCCGTCTGTAGCGGTAAAGCGGATCCTGGTGCCGGTGTTGATCGTATCAGGCGTTTCAAAATACAGTACGATGCCGCCGGGCACCAGCTCGTATGGCCTGGCCGTATTCAGGAAGCGGTTCGTGAGGCTCTGCCGGTAGCTGTCTCCATATACCTTGATGTTGTTCACCTCGATGGGAATGGAGCGGTTGCCGGCTTCGTCGTAGGAATAAACGGTAAATGAATAGGTGTATTCCACCAGGCCGGAAACCGTTACTGCTACGGTATCCTGCGGTGCGTGAGAGTTGGCTGCCACTTCCGTGGAATCGGCGCCGTTATTCCAGAATATCCGGTATTTGCTCACGCTGGGGTCGGGGCTGGGGAGCCACGACAGCCTTACGCGGTAGTTGCCGGGCGCAGCATTGATCTTGTCCGGCAGGCCGGGGTAAATTTTTTCTTCGCCCTGCAGGTAATCGCGGTATTTGGTGGCTTCTTTGGTGCAACCGTAAAAAAGCAGCAGGAGAAGTGCGGAAATTATATTCAGTTTCATTTGATCAGCTTTTAAGGTTAGTTGGTATTTCCCCAGAAGGATAATTCCATCACGTGTGCGAAGTCTGCGTTACCCCAGGTGTTTTTCACGGCGAGGCGGATGAACTTCACCCGCGGCGCGTCCAGCGGTATGTTGAATTCAAATCCTGCTTTCACGGCGGCGAGATCGGCCGGGGTAGTTTGCCCGGGCGGGTTGCCGGATGGCGGCGGCGGACAGTCGAAGTTCCCGAGGTTCACCCAGTCGCCTACCACATCGCCGTAATTGGAATTCAGCGGCAGTTCTGCATCACGCGGAGCGGCGGCGCTGGAACCCCACAGCGTCCATTGTTTGGGATTACCGTGGCCGTAGGAATAATCGTTGCCATAGGCTTCGCCGCGTTCCCATATTTTATAACGGCTGAGTTTTACGCCGGCGCCCATGCTGAAAGTGCATATCTGCAACGGCTTGCCCTGACCTGCTTCTGTATGCCATCCCGGGTCGGTGAGGATATTGTCCCACAGGCGGGCGGTATTCCAGCCCAGGCCGGTGGCGCCCAGCGGGGAGTCGCTGGCGAGACGGTATTCGGAGAAACGTTCTTTCGGCACCAGTGTTTCGTAGATGGGTTTGATAGCCTGGATGAGGGTATCGGAAATATTACCCCAGCGGTCTGTGATATAGACGCCGAAACGGTGTTCCAGCGTATCGAATCCGCGTACGCTGAAGTTGATATTTTCCGCTTCCGTGTAATATTGCTCTACGGGCAGCATTTTACCGGTTGTTTCATCGTCGGTGATCACGATCACACCGATAGCCTGCTTCTTCGTATTGCGCACGGCAACATTCACACCGCCGAAATCCCGCTGGATCGCAACGGTACCGAATGCTTCCAGGTACGACGGCGTTTGCGGCTCCACTTTCACCACCACCGGCTCCGACCTCACTTCCGCCCTGGACACGGCATACAACGTCACATCATATATCGCGCTCTTTTCAAACCCGTCCACGCGGATCGTGTCTGTGTAATAGGACGCTTTGGACTGGCGCTGCACCCTGTCATTGATGCGGTACTCCGCCATCACATACAGCAGGTTCTTTGATTTAGGCAGGGTGTAGGAGATCAGCGCGCCGCCTGCATAGTTGGTCACCTGTACATTGGTTACCTGGCCCGGTCGTGTCGGGTCCTGCAACACGATATCGTTGAAGCTGTCTTTTCTCCCGCAGGAAAAAAAGAGCACGGCCAGGCAAATGAATTGGAAAGTATGTTTTGCTATTTGCATAGTATTATGTCTTATGGATTACCAATAAGGATTCTGCACCAGGTTGGGATTGATGATCAGCCCATCGTTCTTGATAGGCCAGAGATAATCTTTGAGGCCGAATACGGGAACGGCGAGGTTGCGCTGGCGGTAATACCCCGCGGGATCGGATTCCTGGATGCTCCAGCCCTGCAGCGGGGAACTTAACACCTGCTGCATGATCTTCCACCGGCGGAGGTCCCATCCTGCGCGTCCTTCAAAGCACAGCTCTATCCTTCTCTCCTGCTGGATGATCTGGCGCATGCCTTCTTTTGTCTGTATCTTCCCGGGATTGGTGGAATAAGTATTCCACGACTCCGCCACTCCTTTCAGCCCGGCTCTTTCCCTCACCATGTCCACATACTTAAAAACATCCGGCGAAGGCCCGTTCACTTCGTTCAATGTTTCCGCATACAACAGGTACAAACCCGCGAGACGGATCAGGGGAATACGGAAACCGCTGCCCACCACCTCCGTACCGAATACGGATTGATAGTTGACCAGCTTCACCGGCCAGTAACCGGAAACGTTGATACGGATATTGTCCTTCGGTCCCGCCATAGACGTGTTACCACGGGCCTGCACGTAGTACATATCCTCTGGATTGGTACGCCCGTTCCCGAAATAATTGCTGCCGTCGAAAGCCAGCGCGGCATAGAAGCGTGGCTCGCGGCCCATGTGCATTTTAATGGTCTGATAACCCGCGCGGAGATGATACTTTTCTTCCGCAGGCACGGGCATGATGCTGTACCTGTTGCGGAAATCGTAAGTACGATCTTCGTTGATGGGCACGCCATTGGCGGAGTAAAACAGTTCCGCCATAACGATCGGCACGGCAAAATTTCCGGGTGCGCCGCCCATGTTCTGCACCATTTCGCTGGTAAGCCGGGGCATCGCCATATTCTGGAAACCGAACTCAGGGTTCAGCGCCCAGATCACTTCAGGATTCAGCTCCCATTTTTCGGTAATGCTGCCGCGGATGTCCATCACCTTTTTTAACGGCTCCGGCAGTGCGGGCAAATTACCCGGCGCAATGAAGCGGTACAATTCCGAACCCCGTGCTTCGCAGGCTGTTATGGCCTCGCGGCAGGCTTCCATGGCGTCTCTCCACTTGCCTGCATCGTAGGAGGCAGGGAACAGCAGCGTGCCGTTCTTATCCTTGAAACCTGCATAGTCAGGATTGCCGTTAAAGAAAGGACTGGCCCTGGTGGTGAGCACTTCGGCTTTTACAGACAGTGCGGCGAGCTGCGTGATCCTGCCGAGGCCCTGCGCATTGTCCTGTATCACCGGCGGAAGCCCGGGGATGGCTTCGTTAAGGAGTTCTGTGATGTAGTTGAATGCGGAATCTACCGGCTGACGTTTTACCCTTACTTCTTCGGTACCTGCATTGATGGGGAGATTTTCGCGTATAAGCGGAACAGGCCCGTACATCCGCAGCAGGTAATAGTGATAATATGCTTTCAGGAATTTCACCTCAGCCACCCAGCGGTTCCTTTCGTATTGCGGGAGATCAGCCGGTTTGTGGATATTCTCCAAAAAGATATTGCAGCGGCGGATGGCTTTGAACAATGGCTGGCCCAGCTGCTCGCCGTCCCAGTAGTTCAGCGCGGGCCGGTCTGCCGTTTGCGTACCGCGGATCAGGTGGAAACCCATTTCATTGTCGCGGCTGCCCAGCGTGGCTTCCGTTAATGTGCCGGGGAAATAGATCTCGCCGGAAGTGGTAAAAGCCGGATCGCTGATGGAACGGCTCATTGATTGTAATGTGCTGTAGCAGGTGAACAGGTAGTTCTCAGCCTCATTCCTGTTCCTGAAAGCATAGTCAATAGTCGCCACATTGTCCGGCGTTACATCCAGGTATTTTTTGCAGGATGCAGCAGCAGATGATATTAAGATACCGATCAATAATCTGGTTAAGTGTTTCATTTGGTTGTTCGTTTAAAGGTTAACATTGATGCCGATGTTGTAAACCTTTTGCAGGGGATAGCTGAAGCCGTTGGAGGACAGCTCCGGGTCCCAGTCTTTGAATTTGCTGAACGTCAGCAGGTTCAGGCCGGAGAAATAGATCCTGCAATTCGTGAAGAACGCTCTGCTGGCAAGCTTCTGAGGGATTGTATAGCCCACTTCGAGCGACTTCAGCCTTACGAATGAACCTTCGCGCATCCACCAGGAGCTGGTCTGAAGGTTGTTGTTGATATCCGTGCGGGAAATACCGAGGCGGGGATATTTTGCATACAGGTCCTGGTTTTCTTCAGACCAGTAGCTGTCTGCAAACACCTGCAGTACCTGCCGGTTGTCCAGGAAAGGACTTACTGCCGAGGGATCGATGAAGAACGAGGTTCTTCCTGAGCCCTGGAAAAATGCGGAGAGGTCCACTCCTTTGAATCCCATGGAAATGCCCGCGCCATAAACGATCTCGGGCGTGGTGGGCAGGCCGAGGAACACCTGGTCTGCTTCCGTGATCTTTCCATCGCCATTCATATCGCGGTATTTGATGTCTCCGCCCCTGGGAGGGTTGGAGCCTGAGCCGAACAGTTGCGTGGGGGAAGAAGCGGCTTCTTTATCGTCTACAAACAATCTTTCCGCGATGTAACCCCACCTCACGCCGATCTTCTGCCCGGAAAGGATGCGCCAGGGTTCGTGGTAAGCGGGTTGTTCATATTGTCCATAGCGGTTTTGCGAAAATGTAAAATTCGCCCTGCCGGAAAGCCAGAAACCGCTCCTGAATGTTTTGCTGTAATCGGCGGAGAGGTCCATGCCTTTGGAATCCGCTGTGCCAAGGTTAGCGCTGATGGCTGATTCCAGGCCCATGGTGGAAGGAACGGAGGCTCTTTCCATCAGGATGTTATAGCGGTGTTGTTTGTATACTTCAGCGATGATGTTCAGGCTGTTGAACAAGCTGATCTCCATCGCGAGGTTGGTTTGCCGGGAAGTTTCCCAGGTCACGTCTTCGTTGGGATAATTCGTAATGCTCACACCGGGCCGCGATACGCCATTGTTCTGCCCGAACGACGCGGGATTTCCGCCGCTGAGATTCACGTTGGATAAATAAAAAAAGCGCTGCGCACCGATGGCATCATTCCCCACCAGGCCGTAACTGCCGCGGAACTTCAGCTTGCTGATGATCGCGCTGATATTCTCTGTCCAGAATTTTTCCCTTGAAACCACCCAGGAAGCGCCGATAGTGGGGAAAAATCCGAAGCGGTTCTTTGCCGCGAAACGTTCGGAACCATTGTAGCCGAAATTAAATTCCAGGAAATACCGGTTGTCGTATGCGTAAGATGCGCGGCCAGACAAGCCGATATTGCGGTAAGGCAACGAATATTGCAGGCTCGGCCGGGATGTTGCCGGGTCTATGGCATTGGCATACAGCCGTTCCTGGCGGGTGCCGATCAGCGCCGCGCTCACGAAATGTTCTTTGCTGAGCTGCTTGCTGTAATCCAGCACACCCTGGAAATAAATGAAGGTATTGATATCCTTGAACCCGTCTTCAAAGCTGAGGTATTCCGTAGCCTGCCCCGGCTGGTTATTGATCCAGCGGAGGCTGTATTGATTGGTGAAACGGTCGTAGCCGGACACGGAATAATAGAACGGGTTGTAGCGGCGGGTCAGGTCGAAATAGGAATAGCGGTTGGTATTGAATATGCCCCTGAAATTCAGCCCGTCTGTGATGAAATCGAGCTTCTGGCTCAGTTCCAGCTGGGCAGACATGCGGGAGCGGGAAAACGCCTTGTACCCGCGCATCATTTCAGCATAAGGATTGACATACCCCACTTCACCCGCGCTGCCGGTACCCATTGCGCTGTTGCCGAACAGGATGTGCGTGTTGAAAGTGGAGGAATCGCCCGGAAAGAACGCCGGGAAAAGCACAGGGCTCGTATGTAACGCCCTGTGGTAAAGGTCAGACGAGAAGGAACCGTCCGCCGTGATCGGTCCGTTGTATTCATCGAAGTTGCCCGATAGACGCACGATCGCTTCCGTTGTCGGGGTGATATTGATATTGATATTAGAGCGGAGCTGGTAGTTCTGCAGCTTCACGTTATTGTTGAAATTGTTGACAGGGCTTACTTTCAGGATACCGTTGTCCACGTTGTAAGACCCTGCAATGTAATACCGTGCGATCTTTCCGCCGCCGCCCACGCTTGCGTTGAGGCGCTGGTTGTTCGTACGGTCTTTAAACAGCTCCTTCATCCAGTCCACCGCGGGATACACGTATTTATTGCTGCCCGGCGCGTTGGCCATCGTCTGTTCGCGGTTATAGATATCGTTCTGCGTGAAGAACGGCACGCCCAGCGGGTTGCGGGTGGTGATGGCCTCGTTGTACATTTTCATGTAAGTGACCGGGTCTGCCACATCCAGGTTTTGGGTGGCCTGTGAAATGGAATTTTCAAAGCGCAGGTTGATCTTTGCTTTTCCCTCCGCCCCTTCTTTGGTAGTAATGAGAATAACGCCGTTCGCCCCGCGGGCGCCGTAGAGCGCGGTGGCACTGGCATCCTTGAGGATAGAGAAGCTGGCGATATCATCTACCTGTAAACGCGCGAGATCAGTAGCCGTCAGCTCCACGTTGTCTACCAATATCAGCGGGTCTTGTTTGTAACCAAAGGTGGTTACGCCGCGGATAAAAAACGAGGAATTGTCCAGCCCCGGCTGGCCGCTCCGCTGGTAGGCCACTACGCCGGCTATCTGGCCTGCCATGGCATTGGTGAGGTTGCTGGAAGGTATCTTCAGCTTGCCGGGACTGATGGTGGTTACAGAGCCGACAATAGCTTCCCTCCTTTCTTTTTTCCCGAAAGCCGTTATTACCACTTCCGATAGTTTGCCTTCGTTGGCGCGCAGCACGATCATCATCTGCCGGTTCTGCGCATCCGCGGTAAATGTCTGGTCGGCAAAGCCGATGGACGAGAGCGTGATCTTTGCGCCGGGCGTCACTTCCAGCACAAACTTGCCGTTCTCGTCGGTGGCGGTGCCCACGCTCCTGTTGTCTGCCAGGTAAACGCTTACGCCCGGGATGCCGGTGCCGGCAGTGTCTTTTACGGTGCCGGAGATCTTGATCTTTTCTTTTTGTTGGGAATAGGCCAGCGAGCAGGTCAGTAATAATGCAATTAAGCAAAGTAACTTTGTGATCATGCGGCCGGGATGATAAAACAGGCGTCTTGCCCGGTTGGTAGCGGGTAGCTTCATGTCATTATTTTGGTTGTTCTGATTAATACCGTGAAAAGATTGTCTATAGCATGCCGGTCAAAATTAGTATGCCGCGGAAGCCAGCGCAATGGGTTATTCTTGGATTTTAATGGATAATACGATACTGGAACGGGAACAAGATGATTTTAGGCAAGGGGCCAAAAGTTGAGGTACGGGCATAAAAAAAACTGGTCAAACAGTGTTTAAACTATTTGACCAGCTTCAGTTGCCGAACCTGGATTCGAACCAAGACAAACAGAGTCAGAGTCTGTCGTACTACCGTTATACTATTCGGCAATTTCTCTCAATCGGGGTGCAATATTACGCAATAAATTGCTGAATTCCAAATTAAAACTTCCATTTGTGCCTTATTTTGGAATCCGGGCAGGGTTCCTGGTGGAATATTAACCCACATCAAGTCCTGATCAAGTCCCCGTCAACTCCACTCATCCTGGGCCTCTCTAAGTTCAACCATGGCTGTTTTCCGGAAATTACACGGTTGTTTGCAGGCGAAAGTAAAATCCCATTACAGCTGTTCCATAAGCCGCTATACAACGGTAAATCCGGCTGCGGAGCGATTCCATTAACCTGGGAAACTCACATCGCCCGTATCGTTCTGAACTTCAGTTTCAGCGTTTTTTCCTTGAAATCATCGCAGTGATCGCTATACATTTTCCCGGTGAACTCCCCTTCCACCGGCTCTCCTACCCCGCCCCATTTTTTCAGGTTCAGGGTTCCTTCCGAATACACAATGTCCCGCGGCGGGTCGCAACGCGTATATTGCGATGCATAGCCATACAGGGGGTCTTTATCGCGGACGACGACACCAAAGCAGGTGCCGGGCAGGTTCCTGTCTCCACAGGCATAAGCACGGGCTGAGCTTCCGTTCAGCTCAAACCCCACGTAACCCCAGGGCATGTGGCCTGTAATATGGATCTTGCCGCCTGAATACAAGGCAAATACCTGGTCGGTATTGATGGCTTCAACGAGGGAACCCGTCATGTAATTGCCGCCGAGCACGGTAACGCTGTTGAGCAGTATCACCTGCCCGATGGTCCTTCTTCCGCCGGGAGCCGTACTGTCCGGCGCCCACATGTTGCCGGTAAGCTCCACCTGTACTTCCGCGACCTGCGTAGTGGATATGGTTTCCGGCGCACGGAATACTTTCACCAGCGGTTCATTGGTAATATCGCTCAGCAGGCCGTTCCCTGCAATGAGCCGCCAGTTGCGGATATTGTGTACCCAGCCGTCGAGATCGATCTTGGAAAGCGGGGCCAGCAGGTCATCTGCTTCTCCTATCGGCATCATTCCTTCGATCTTAAAATGTGTTTCCTCCATTGCAACCAGCTCTTTTTTGCCGGGAACAAGGTTCAGCGAGCCTACGATGGACCAGTCGCTGAAATGCGTAGTGGCAACGCTCACTGTTTTAGCCTGTTTGTTCAGCGCGGAAGGCACGGCTTTCCACGCCCCGGTTGCAGTTTGATAAGCCAGGTATATCCCGTTCTCCGCCATACCCGAAAGCCCGGGCTGGTCGTACCGGAAAGCCACGCGAACCGGTTTCGGGAAAGTGGTTCCTTCAGGCGTCAGGCGGTAGTTGAGCACGGTTGAATCGCCAAGGGTATTAGAAATGGGCTGAATGCCGAATTCAGTATTTGCAGCAACCGCGCCAGCGGGAACGGTGATCGTTACCGAGCCGTCCGCATTCACGAGCGATCCTCCTGCAGAGCCAATGATCTTACGGACAGGCGGGCCTTCGGGAATACCTTTTCCTGATATGACAGGCTCCGGCCGGGATACGAGGCCGGAGCCTGCGGGGGATTTTTTGCAGGCATGCGCCATCATCATGCAGAGCAAATAAAGCAAACAATATTTCTTCATAATAAGCGTGATTAAAGGACTAAAGCTCCTGAATACAGGCGGGGCCTGCAAGGGAAGCGGGCTGAAGTGAACGGCAGGGGTGCTGGAATGACGGATCACATCTTTCAAAAAGAAGGCGCAGCCGCTCAACAATCCTGGAATTTCATTGTTATCCCTGAAAACCCTACATATGCTGCATCTAAAAACCCTGTCAATGACCGCCCTGTTCCTGGTCTCCATCCAGGTTTGTTTTGCCCAGTCGCAATACGATCTGACCGCTTCCAGCTTAAAGGACCTGCAAAAAGCGGAGAAGGATCTGAATGCGGTTTACCAGAAAGTGCTTGCCCAATATAAAACGGACACTGCCTTTACCAGGTACCTCAAAACAGCCCAGCGGCTATGGCTGCAGCTGAGAGACGCGGACCTCGATGCCATGTATCCGCCCGATCCTCTGGGAGGAAGCGCAGGCCCGATGTGTTACAATAATTCTAAAGCCGCTGTCACCATCGACCGGACCAAATACCTGAAACAATGGCTTGAAGGCAGGGACGAAGGCGATGTATGCGGCGGTTCCATAAAGTCTAAGGATTGATCCCCAGATTACTTACTAACCCTTATCCGTCAAAACGCATGATCATCCGCTCCAGCAAAAGATTATTCCTTACTGCCCTTGCCGCCGCTGCCGTACTGTCTTCCTTCGCACAGGAAATTCAGGCAGACAGCGCTTCAGCGTTGCAGGCTTTTCGATTCTCTTCACAGCAGACGCCTGGCATATCTTCATTCACACAACCCGCACAGGCCGGCAGTTTCCTCTTCCCCCGGGGGCTCATGGAAGAAGACAGCACCGCACCGCAAGGCTTCTGGCAAAGTAAAGCCGTGCGTATCTCCACCGTTCCCATCATCCTCTTTGCCGGCAGCGCCAGTACCTGGGGCGAACGAAAAAATATCCGGGAGCTGCGCAACCGTTACATCCCGACCTTCCGCTATCATTTCGACGACTATATGCAATACGTGCCCGCGGTGGCCGTTTTTGGGCTGAATGCGGCCGGCATAAAGGGGAAACATACCTTGAAGCGTGCGTTCTTTTCCTATGCGTTTTCCGCGGTTATAATGGGCATTACCGTGAATGCCATCAAATACTCCGCGAAAGTGGAGAGGCCCGATGGCTCGGAAGCCAACTCCTTCCCTTCCGGCCATACCGCCAATTCGTTTATGAACGCCACTTTCCTGCACAAGGAATACGGGCAGTACCGGCACCCGCTGTACAGCGTAGGCGGCTACGCCATGTCTACCGCCACGGCTATCGGCCGGCAGCTGAACAACCGGCACTGGGTGAGCGATGTGCTGGCAGGCGCAGGCATCGGCATTCTCTCTACAGAACTTGGTTACCTCATTGCTGAAAAAATATACAAGGACAAAGGCGAGCGGCCCGTGCTGCACAAAGACCCCATCCCTGTCGATGGCAAGCCCAGCTTCCTGGAAATGCGCATGGGCTTCGCCACCGCTACCACCAAAGACCTTACCGGCAAAGTGGACGGGGTGAAAGCTAAACGGGGCTTCAATCTCGGCCTGGAAGGCGCATGGTTCCCCCACCGGAACATTGGCATCGGCGGCGAATTTGCATTCACCAGCTTTCCCATCAACGACGACGGGCTTGTGATAGACGACCCCGATGTCACCGAAATAAGCGACGCGCACTATACCCAGCCAATGGGCATCCGTTACCTGCACCTGGGGCCGTTCTTCAGCGTACCGCTTCCCCACAACTGGTTCATTACGGGTAAAGCGCTGGCGGGCTCCTCGCTGGGCGCGGATGGAAATGTGGTGCTGATCCTCAATGAAACCTGGAAGGACCTCCTGGAGATGAACGAATTCCCTTACCTGCGGTACAAGCCGGAAGCCACGTTCAGCTGGTCCTTGGGAGTGGGCATACAAAAGCGCATCGCGCGTAACCTGGGCATTAAAGCCTATGCGAACTATTTCGATTCAGACCATGATTTTGATATCGACATCGTAGACGATGTGGATGCCAGCGGGAAATTCCTGTTCAAGAATATCGGGCAGGAAAAAGTGCGCTTCAATCACTTTGTGTTCGGGCTGGGGCTCACCGCATTCATCTGGTAACAAAGAAAAAGCCGTCCCGCTAAGCGGGAACGGCTGGCCTTTATCCAGTTTGCAGGTTAGTTTTTGTATATCAGTATCTCAATTTTTCCATCTTTCGTAACAGCGCCGCGATACATGCCTTCCGTATTGAAAGGCATGGCCATATTGCCGTTCTTGTCCAGCGCGATCAATCCGCCGTCGCCGCCAAGGTCGCCTACTTTTTTGATCACGGCTTTGCCGGCTTCTTCCACGGTAAGTCCTTTGTAATCCATCAGCGCTGAAAGGTCGTAAGCCACCACGTTGCGGATATAGAATTCGCCCCAGCCGGTGCAGGAAACAGCTACCGTCTGGTTATTCGCATAAGTGCCCGCACCAATAATAGGGGCGTCGCCGATGCGGCCGTATTTTTTATTCGTCATGCCGCCGGTGGAAGTGCCAGCGGCGAGATTGCCTTTTTTGTCGAGCGCTACGCAGCCTACGGTCCCGAATTTATTATCGATATTCACAATGCCCAGTTTATGCGGCGGAATGTAGCTGTGATCCAGCTTCGATTTCGCGGAATCTTCCGCCAGCGCTTTGCGCAGGCCCTGCCAACGCTCTTCCGTCCTGAAATAAGAAGTGTCCACGATCTCTATTCCCACCTCTGCAGCGAATTGTTCCGCGCCGCGCCCGGCCATCATCACGTGCTCCGATTTTTCCATGACAGCCCTTGCAAGGGAGATGGGATTTTTGATGGTGCGCACGCCCGCCACGGAACCGGCTGCCAGCGTACTGCCGTCCATGATGGCAGCGTCCAGCTCGTTGCGGCCGTCGTGCGTGAACACGGCGCCTTTGCCGGCGTTGAACATTGGGTCGTCTTCCAGTATGCGGATGGCGCCTTCCACCGCATCAAGACTGGAACCGCCGGCCTGTATTACGCCGTAGCCCTTTTTGAGCGCGGCTTCGAGACCAGCCCTCACCAGCGCTTCCCTTTCAGGCGTCATGTTCTTTTTGAGGATGGTGCCCGCGCCGCCGTGGATCACCAGTACGTAATTGCCCGCCTGGCTCACCGGCTTCTGTTGCATGCAGGCGCCCAGCAATACGGCTGATGCGAGGAAGAATATCGTATCGAAATATTTGTTGCGCATATTATTTTGTTCTTTCTTTTAAGTTACCATTTTCCACCCACCAAAAATACCATTTCCCTCCTTTCGCTTTGGCCGGGTTAAAATCTGCTACAGAAAAATGACCATTGCCATTCTCCGCGCCCTGCAGTTCATACACGCTCACGGCTTCCCTGTTGGCAGACCATTCCACGGGTTTGCCCGGCGCGCATTGCTCAGGCGCATGTTTGGTGCTGGTGGCCAGGAAGTAGGCTTTCCCTTCGCCGTATACCCGCGCATTCCCTTTGTCGTCTATGCATACGGCTGTCCGCTCATCCGGCGCAATGCCTTTGGGAAACACTTTCCAATCGGTGATGATGCGGGCCAGGAAAGCCATATGCCGCCCCTGCCGCTTGCGGGCCACGTAGTGCTGGTCGCTGATCACGTTGTGCAGGAAAGGCGGTTGCAGGAAATCGTTGTTATAAAGGGTCACTAGGCTGTCGTATGGATTGAGCAGTGCTTTGGCGGTAGCGCTGCCGGTCTCGCCGCTGTAGTACATGCCGGTGAGCACGGCGCAACCCGCGCTGGTGCCGCCTACGGGCACTTTCTTTTCATTCAGCAGGTAATTGATGGCCTCAGCGGTTTTGGTGCCGCGCCAGAAGTTCATGTAGTTGGACTGGTCGCCGCCGGATATGAAAAGCATTTCCGCGTTCCTGATCACTCTCGCTACTTCCGGGTTGTTGGCCAGCTCGCGGGAATCGATCAGCAGGGTTTCCACGGAGCTGACCCTGCCAAGACTGTCTATCGTGTTGTTGTAGAGATAATTGCTGGAAGCGCGTATCACCACTACATTTCCTCCGCCGCTCCTGTTTATCATCCACCTGAAAGCGCCGGGCACATCGCCGCCGCCGCCCACCAGGGCTACGCCGCCGCGGGTTTTGGTTACTACGTCTGCCGTATCTCCGGTAACGCCCAGCGACGCTACCCTTCCGCTCACCATCCGCGCCGGCCTTACAGTCTGGGCCTGCGCATACGCGGAAAGCCCTATCAAAATAATTGCCAGTAATCTTTGCATGCCTGTCTTTGTTTTTTGATCCTGTCTTATTTATTCACGTACCCCGGGTTCTGTTTCATATTCGGGTTGGCGCGCAGCTCGCTGTTGGGGATCGGGAACACGTATTCCGGGTCGTTGGGTGTAAGCAGCACGGCGCCGAGCGCATTCACAGCGTCCTGGGGGTTGCGGGAAATATTTAAATTCCTTCTTCTCAGGTCGAAGTGGCGGTGGCCTTCGAAAGCCAGTTCTTTAAAGCGTTCGTTGTATACTGCGGCGATGATGGCCGCTTTGTCTGCAAAGGTCTGCGGCGTATAACCCGCTATGCGGGCGGCGCGCAGGCTGTTCAGGTCATTGGCGGCAAGACCGGGCTGGTCTTTTTCTGCATATGCTTCCGCGCGGATCAGGTACATTTCGCCGGTGCGCAGCAGTTTGATGTCCACCAGGTTGCTGGCTGCGTTCGCGGCGATATATTTCACCACGGCGTTAGGCACATTACCCGCCGCCTGGCGCCCCGCATCGATCTTGATGTAAGAAGAAAAACGGATGTCGTTGGTCTTGTCGAAAAGATTGGTGAGCTTGTAGGAAGCGGCATAGTACAGTCTCCTGCCGGCAGGATTGTCCAGGAAGCCCGCCTGTGTGTAGAAGTTGCCGATCTCTTCGTCGCCGGTCACGCGTTTGAGCTTCCAGAAAACTTCGGCGGTGCTGTTGTCTTTCCATATCTGCGGGAACTGTGTGCGGTTGGCCAGCGGCAGTGCACCGATCGCTTCGGTGGCGTAGGTGATGGCATTGTCCCAGTTCTTTTCATACAACGCAACACGCGCCTGCAAGGCGGCCACGGCGGCTTTGTTGATCCTCGTGCGATCGTCGAACCCGGCGGGGATCATGCCTTTCGCAGCGGCCAGGTCTTCGTTGATCCTGCCCATGGTTTCAGCAAAGCTCAGCCTGGCGGGCTTGCCGATGAAGGAACTGTCCATGTACGGAACGCCCATGGCGGCGGGTTCGTATTTCTCCGCGAAGTTGCGCACCAGCTCCAGGTGGCAATAAGCCCGCAAAGCCAGCAGCTCGCCGCGGTACTGCGCCAGCGCTTCATGTTCAGAAGGCTTTACAGCAACGCGGTAAGAAGCGCTCAGCGCCCTGTTCAGCCGGTCGATGGCAATGTAATTGTCTTTCCATGCATCATGCAGGAAACTGCCGTCGTACTGCCAGCGGTGCGTGGCAAAGCCAGAACCGGTGCTGTTTTCGGAGGGCAGCATGTTTTCGTCTGTGATCAAAGAGGTGTAACGGATGCTGGAATAATAGTTCAGCGCGGAATAAGCGCCGAGCAATCCCTGGTTCACATCCTCCACGCTCTGGTAAGCGCCTTTGGGATCAATGTAATCCGAAGGGCGGAGGTCCAGCTGCTTGTTGCAGGCTGTAGCGGCAAAGGTTATGACGGTTATATAAAGCAAATATTTTTTCATGCTGCGCAAGATTAAAAGTTAACGTTTAAGCCTACCACATAAGTGCGGGGAGTGGGATAGCTGAAGCGGGCGTATTCATTGCCATTTTCAGGATCAAAGCCTCTCCATTTCGTCCAGGTGAACAGGTTCTGGCCCTGTAAATAGATCGTTGCGCCTTTCACGAAACGCAGGCTGCCGAGCACATGTTTCGGCAGGTTGTAGCCGATGTTTGCATTGCGCAGGCGCAGGAACGATGCATCCTGTATGTCGCGAGAGGTGAAGTTGCGGTCTGCGCTGATGCGCGGCAGTATGGCATTGTCTCCCGGTTTTTTCCAGCGGTCGTACAGCAGGCGGGTGCTTTGGTTGCTGGTGATGAAACTGGGGTTTTCGTTGAAATAATCTTCGTTGTTGTAGCGCATCACTTTGGCGTTGAAGCTTAGCAGCGCGTTGGCGTAGAAGTTCTTCCAGGTCACTGCGGTGTTGAAACCGCCGGTCAGCTCAGGAATGTATGTGCCGAACTCCGCAACGCTCATAGTCGCAGCGTCGTAGTCGGTGGTGATCTTGCCGTTTATGTCATAATACAGCGGGTCGCCGTTGGCCGGGTCCACACCGGCCCATTTGGGCGCGTAATGCGCTCCGAAAGGCAGGCCCACCCGGATGATGCCGGTATATCCATTCTCAAATTCATCGGCGCCGCCGAGATCCAGCACTTTGTTTTTGTTGTAAGCCATGTTCACGCCTACGGTCCAGGTGAGGTCGGCCCTGCGCACGATGTCTCCCTGCAGGTCTATTTCCACGCCCCTGTTGCGTATTTTGCCGGAGCTGATAGGCAGCGTTTCGTCAGGCACACCCGCTGTGAAGGAAAGGCGCTGGTCGATGAACAGGTTGCTGGTGATGCGGTTGTAATATTCGGCGGTCAGGCGGATGCGGTTGCTGCGGGTTAGACCTATGTCGAACCCGATGTTCAGCTCTTTCGCGTATTCCCAATCATAGTCCGCATTGCCGGGCTGATTGGGCACGATGGCCGGATTACCGCCATAGGAGGCCCTTTCGAAGGTGGCAAGATACGCGAAATCGTTCAGGAACTGGCTGGCGGTGGTGCCGTAGCTGGCCCTGAAACGCAGGGCTGCAAGGAAATCAACATCAGCGAGGAATGCTTCACGCTTGGCTTCCCAGCTTACGCCCGCAGAGTAAAAGCCGTGCCAGCGGTTATTCTCAGGCACCATGGAAGAACCGTCGTAGCGGTAGCTCCCGTTGAAGGTGTATTTGTTGTTGTAAGTGTAGCGCAGCAGCCCGATGAAAGAAGCGGTGGCGTTGGAAGATTTACCGCCGTTCAGCAAAGGCGTATAGGTGCCGGGATCGCCCACACCGGCGGGTGTTTGAGGCAGCCGTGGGTCTAGCCCGTAACCGGTATAGCCGAAGGAACGGAAAGTATTTTTCAGGTATTCGAAGTAGCCGGACGCTTCCACTTCATGTTTGCTGTTGAACACATTGGTATAAGTAAGGCCCGAAGTGGAGATCACGGAAGTGCGGCGGGAAACGCCTTCGCCGTAGCTTCCCAGGTTGCCGTTGGATACCCTGCGGCCGGCGTAGGAATCGGGATTGAACCAGTCTTCGGTGGTCAGGTCTTTATAATCTATGCCCAGCCTGGTTTTGGCCACCAGCCCTTTGATGATCTCGTAGCTGAGTGATGTGCTCAGGATCATTTTCAGCTGGTTCTGTTTTTTGGAAGTGTTCAGCATTCTTTCATAAGAATCGCTGCCTTCGCGGAGGTCCAACACGGGATAATCCGCGCCGTCGCCAGTGGTCACCAGCTTGCCGTCAGGCGCGTAGGGATATTCATAAGGCAACGCGTAATACACGGCAGACAGCGGGTTGTTGGCGGCCGTGCTGCCTTCCTGCTGGATCAGGTTGCTTTTTGAATACCCTACGTTCGCGTTCAGGTTGGCGGAGAACCTGCCCGCTGTGAAGTCCAGGTTGTTTTTCAGGGTGTAACGTTTCATGTCGGAAACCCTTACAAGCCCCTGCTGGTCGAAATAATTTAGGGATGAATAGAACCTGATATTTTCATTGCCGCCGCTGGCGCTTATTTGCTGTTCCATATACTTGCCGTTGCGCATGAAGAGGTCGCGCCAGTCGGTGTTCATGTGTAAAAGACTGTCTACAATGCGGTCTGCTTCCGCTCTTTCGGCCGAGTTGTACCCGCTGTTGTCAGGGTTCAGCCTGGAATATGTCCAAAAGGGACCTGCTTCCGCGCCGGTCTCCAGGCCGATGCCTTCTTCGAATTCTTTTCTCTCTGCAGAGTTCATCATATTGAAACGGGGCGTGGTAAGGGTGGATACGCCGTATTGCGAACGGTATTCCACGGCCACTTTCCCTGATTTTCCTTTTTTGGTGGTGATCACGATCACGCCGTTGGAACCGCGTGAACCGTAGAGCGCTTTGGCGGACGCGTCTTTCAGCACGGTAACGGATTCTATGTCTCCGGGGTTGATAGCCTGGAAGGCGCCCGCTTCGATAGGCACGCCATCCATCACGTACAGCACGCTAGTATTGCCCGCGATGGTGCCGATGCCTCTCAGCGTCACATTGGCGCTGGTGCCCGGCTGACCGGATACTGCGTTCACCTGCAATCCCGGCACGCGGCCCTGCAAGGCCTGTTCAAAAGTGGCTGCTGGCACTTCATTGATCTTATCGCCGCCGACTGTAGTGGCTGCTGAAACGGATTTGCTCCTGTTATAACCGGTGTAGCCCGTTACCACCACTTCTCCCAGGCTGGTGGTGGAAGGCTGCAGCACTACGTTGAATTCTGTGAGCTGCCCGATGGTCACCTGCTGGGCAACAAAACCCAGCAGGGAGAATTCCAGGGTCCTGGCGGCGTCTCCCACGCTGATGGCAAACCTGCCGTCGCCATCGGTGGCAGTGCCGGTGTTCGTACCGCTAACACGAACGGCCACACCCGGCAAGGGTTCGCCGGAGGCACCGGTCACGCGGCCTTTCACGATCCTGTCCGGCACAGCAGGCTGCCCCGCGGGGCGGATCACGACCAGGTTGTCTTCCTTGATCACATAATCCAGCCCAAGGCCTGCAAAGGCACGGGATAGAACCTGCGACAGCTCTGCATTCTGCACGGAAATGCTGACCCGCTGGTTTTCCGGCAGGGTGCCCGAGTGATATACGAAGCGGTAACTGGTCTGCTTTTCTACCTGGTTGAGAACATTCCGGATGCTGCTTTTGTGCAGATCAAGACTAATCCTGTCCTGCCCCGAGCCGGTAACGGCATACACCTGGAAACCCAGGAGAAGCAATAGCGTAATTAGTTTCATAGCCAACAATAGCGGGAGTTTCATAACTTTGTTATGGTTTAGTGAGTGAATAGCCTTATACATTTTCTAACCACCGGGAAGTGCGCCAACACTTCCCATTTTTTATTTTATAAATTGATCCTGGTTGATTACGGCAACACGCCCGATTGCGCCAACAATCCTGCCTGTTGCCCCATGATATTTAACTGACTAGTCTGACCCTGGTTGTTTTTATTTGCTGATAACGATCCTGGTTTGCTCTACTTCAAAATTGAAGGGATAAGATAACTGCAAAGCTTCCAGCGCCTTGATGACAGTTTCACTCTCGAATGTCCCGGAGTAGCTGTATTTTTTTACTTCTTCGTCTGTTATGATAATGGGAATGCCGTACCACTTCTGCAAGCGGCCCGCGATCTGCTCCAGCGTTTCATCCTGTATCTTAAGCCGGCTTCTTACCCAGGCGATCTCTTTCGCTTTATGGTCCACCGGGTCTACCGCCAGCGGGCGTATGGAAAAGGATGTATCCTTTTTGCCGCCGGATTGTATCACCAGCTTCTGGCTGGGCAGGAGAACTGTTTTGCGGGAAGGGTCCTCTTTGGATGTTACCTCCACCCTTCCCCTAAACAGTGCAGTTTCCGTATAAGAGTTTTCGGGATATGCGCTTACGTTAAAAACGGTGCCCAGCACTTCGATGCTGGCGTCTTTGGTGTGTACGATGAAAGGATGCGAAGGATCGGCCTTTACGTCAAAGAAGGCCTCGCCGGAAAGGGTGAGCACCCGGTTTGTTTTGCTGAAACCTTCGGAAAGGGAAATAGTGCTGTTGTGCCGCATAGTGAGCACGGAACCATCCGCCAGCATCAGCGTTTTACGCGGCTCGCTGCCGGATTGTACGGTGGCGGCCACAGGGGGCTGCGGTGTTTGACCTCGGTAATTGTTCCAGGTAAAAAAGGCAGCCGCCGCCAGTAAAGAAGCGGCTATGCCCGCATACAGCACCCTGCGGGGCCTGCGTATGGCGGCTTCGCGCTGGCCGAACTCTTCTTTGAGCAACATGGCGCGTTCCATGCCGTCTTTCAGCTCACGCGCCTGCTCACGGAGATTGCCCTGGTTGCCGTTCAGCATGGAAAACATCTTCCTGGCCTCGGCTATTTCGCCGGAAGCTCCAGGATGCTCCATGATCCAGTTTTCCCAGTAATCAATGGCGGACTGGTCCGTTCCGAGGCAGTATCGCTGAAATGATTCGTCGCAGACAAAATCTTCCGCGTTGCGGTAATGATCGCTCATCTACATACACCTTTCCCTAACTGACGGCGGAAAAAGCAGTTTTGCCCAAAAAATTCCGGGATTTTTTTTGAGAAAGTTCATTTCAGCAGCTCACGGAGCAGCTTGATGGCGGCGTACATCGTGTTGTAGACGGTTTTCACGCTTTGGGAGGTATGGTCGGCGATCTGCTGGTAGCTATACCCTTCAAAGAACATGAGGTCTATCAGCTCCTTCTGCCGCGGGGTTAGCTGCTGTAAAGCATGGTACAGCCTGCGTTTCAGCTCTTCGTCCTGCTGCACCCGCACGATGATCTCCTCGTAAGGCAGCTCGCTGGCGGCTTCCTGCTGGCCCATCCGGTGGATGGCGGTCTCTATTTTCGCATGATACTCCAGCTGGTCTGCCAGCATGCGGCGGAGCGCGGTGAAAAGATAGGCCCTCACCTGGGTCACGGCATTCAGCCGGTGGCGCTTTTCCCATATCTGTAAAAACAGCTGGGTAACGGAATCTTTGACCAGCTCGTCATTGGCCGTGATCTTCAACCCAAACCTGACGAGATGGAAATAGGTATTGTTGTAGAGATCAAAAAAGGATTGTTTGTTCCCTTTCCTGATCCCTTCCCAATAGGCGATATTATTGTTTTCTTCCCCTGTCACCGGTTTGCGCTTGATTCTTTCATCAATGCCTGTATGGCGGCTTCCAGCTGCTGGTCGCGGCCGGCGGCCACTGTATCGAATGCGTTCATGACCTCGATATCAGGCTGTGTTTGTGAATTCTCCAGGTACCGCCCTTCCAGGTCTTTTACGCCCAGCGTGGGCGCGCTGAAATGCATGGAATTGTCGTGCAGCGTTTGCCCGGTCATCCATGTGCAGCTGCCGGGTACGGGCATACCCACGAGCTTGCCCATTTTCAGCACCTGGTAGTCGTGCACGAAACAGTGGCCGTCGCTGTAGTTTGCCTCGCAGGCCAATACCACGGAGGGTTTGGTCCAGCGGAAAGCAGGCTCGCCGTATACCAGGAAGCGGTCTGTCGTATTGTTGCGGATCTTTTTGCCGCTGAGGAACATGATCAGTTCCGAAGCAAGGTCGCCGCCGCGGTTGAAACGCGTGTCTACCACGATGCCTTTCCTGCCTGGAAAACGGCCAAGTACTTCTTCGTAAGTGCGGCGGTACGCGGCATCGTTCATCCGGTAGAGATGCACATAACCAAGCTCCCCGTTGCTGAGCTTGTCCGTTTCGGCTTCGTTGCGTTTCACCCAGCGTTCATACAAGAGGTCGAATTCTTTCGCAGGCATTACGGGTTTTACCTGCACCTGCCGGGCGCCTTTGCCGGAGCGGAGCGTGAGCGATATTTTTTTTCCCGCCTTCCGGTTCAGCCAGGCTGCAAAATCTTTTTTTGCGTTCACCGTTTCGCCGTCCACAGCTTCGATCACGGTCCCGGGCGTTATCCCGAAAGCGGGATCATCCAGCGGGCCACCCTGCATTACTTCACGAATGGCCATGCCCGGGCCTTTGTAGGAAAGATCGTAAAATACGCCGAGAGAGGCCGTCGCATCCGCGTCTTTTCTCTCTTCGCTGAAGCTGGCGCCGGTATGACTCACATTCAGTTCTCCGAGCAGCTCGTTCAGCAGCTCCGCGAAATCGTAATTGTTATCGATGTAAGGCAGGAATCTTTCATAATTCGTTCTTAGCGCATCCCAGTTCACGCCATGCATGCCGGCGGTGTAGAAGGTCTCTTTCGTTCTGCGCCAGACGTGCTCAAACATTTCTTTCCGCTCTTCTGCAGTATTCACGGTCATTTCGCCGGTAAAGGAAATGTTTTCCTTCTTCGCGGCAGCAGGATCGATGCGGAGCATTTTCCCATCTGCCAGCAGGTAGCAATATTTTTTCTCCCTGTCCCATTGCATGGAAGCGCCTTCGATGTTCAGCGGCAGCAGCAGTTTGGTTTCTTTTGTGCGGAGGTTGCAGCTCCAGAGATCGTAATCCTTTTCAAATTTTGCGAGATAATACAACACTTCGCCGTCTTTGCTTAGCAGAGCGCTGCTCAGCAGCGAAGGATGTGTGGTAAGCCTCGCTTTACGCAGCTCAAGGCCACCCCAGTCTATATCCCGTCCCTTTGCCGCGGCCGGTTTCGGCGCACGGGATTGCAGCTCTTTCTGCAGGGCGGCTTCATCTTTACCAAGATTAAAACCATTCCACAGCTCACGGTCGAAGAAGAGCGCGTACACATCATTCTGCCGCGTGCTGCTGTTGGCATAGCTGTGCAGGCCGTTGCGGTCCGTTTGCCAGATCATCATCCTGCCGTTCATCGCCCATTGCGGGCTCGCGTCGCTGTAGCCGCTGCGGGTAAGGTTCACCAGCCTGCCGTTCCCTGAAGCTGCGATAATACCTACTTCGTCGTTCCCGCTTCCGGGTTCGTTGTATTTCACGAGCAGCCAGCGGCTGTCAGGGCTCCATTCAAAATACTGGTCGTGGTCGTTGCGGCTGTAAAGCTGGTCTGGCCCCATGATGGCATTGGTTTGCCGGGTGGCGGTATTGTAGATCTTCAGCGTGGTCCTGTTTTCGATGAATGCGATCATTTTCCCGTCGGGGGAAAACTTTGGCTGGTAGTTCTCCTGTTCATTGCCGATCACCGTCGTTTCTTTCAGTGAGGTGGCGTTGAAGAAAAAGAGCTCGCCGGGATTGGTCACTTCGCTTTGATAAATATTCCAGCGCCCGTTGCGCTCGCCTGCATAGAGCAGCGCCTGCCCGTCCGGCGAAAAGCTCAGCCCCGCTTCTGCTCCCGGCGTGCGGGTAATGCGCTTGACCAGGTTGCCTTCCGTGCTGCCGGCAAATACTTCGCCCCGCATGATGAACGCAACTTCCTTGCCTGAAGGCGACACGGCCATTTCGGTGATGTCCGGGAAAGGCACGCGTTTCTCATCGTCGTTCTTATCCGCCGCGGGTATATTGATGTTCACTTTCACGGGATCCCCGTCCTGCGTTTTCACATAGATCTCCCCGTTGAAACCGAAGCAGAGCGTGCCGTTGCCGGTGCTGAGGAAACGCACGGGATGTTTTTCGAAGAACGTTACCTGCTGCGGCTCAGCGTTTTCACGAAGGGAGGAGCGGTAAATATTGAAGTTGCCGTTCTTTTCACTGAGATAAAAAATATCACCGGGCCCGGCCCATACGGGGTTCCTGTCTTCGCCAACGAACGGGCTGAGCTTGCGGTGCGTTTTTAGACGGCTGTCGTATACCCACACGTCCCGAGCGATGGAAGAGGTTTGATGTTTGCGCCAGATATTTTCCCGGCCTTTCCGGTCGTGATAAGCGATAAAACGCCCGTCCGGGCTCACTTTCGCGTCTTCCGCAGGCGTAGTGAGCAATTGCGTAACGCGGCCGCCTGCGGCGGGCACAAGATAAAGTTCCTGCAAGGCATCGGACGGGAACTGCCGGTTATCGGGGTCATCCAGCCGAACTGCGCCGAATATAACGCCCTTATCTGTGAAGTCGTAGGGGAATTCGTCTGCCGAATGCCAGGTGAGGCGTTTGGTTTCGCCGCCCGCGGAAGGCACCACGTATATGTCGAAGTTGCCGTGCCTGTTGCCGGTGAAAGCGATGAATGCACCGTTGCGGCTCCATACCGGCATGCTGTTGCTGGCGCCGTCCATGGTGAGCGGCGTGGCCGTTCCGCCGGCAGCGGGCACTTTGTAGAGGTTTCCCCTGTAGGTGAACGCAATGGTCCTGCCATCCGGCGAAATAGCCGGGTAACGCAGCCACAGCGGGCCTTCGGCTGCACCGGCGGCCATGCGGGAAAAGAGGAGGCACAGCAGCAGGAATGCTCTTTTCAGTGGGATCATTCCGGGGAAAATACGAAAGATTTGCTGAAATCAAATTTTAAGGGGATGTGCGGGCAAGGGAGCGGAATCCGTATTTTAACGCTGTGTAAAGACGTATTTCTACGATACCTATGGCTCGTTTTTTTCATTAATTTTACCCTGTAGAGACCCCGAGACGAAATCCAGAACGACATCCCGGCACAGCATTTTTTTACCCTGAATATATTTTACCGTGAAAGCCACAAACCTAACTGCAACAGCAGGCACAGCCATCGTGTTTCAATTTATCCTGTTCATCTTTTTAGCTTCCTCCTGCGGAAAAGGAGGAGGAGGCGGTACACCACCTCCTGTAGAGCCGCCGCCACCGGCCATCACCGGCATCGCGCCGAACAATGGTCCATTTAATACGCCCGTTGTGATCAGCGGCAGCAACTTCTCCGCCACGGCTGCGGATAATGATGTGAAGATCAACGGGAAACCCGCGAAAGTGACCGCAGCAGCAACCGGCAGCCTTACCGTGGAAGTGCCCAAAGGCGCCGGCAGCGGCGCAGTTACAGTGACGGTAAAAGGCAAGACCGCTACAGGCCCCGCGTTCACTTACATCCTCACCGCCACCGTTTCCACCGTAGCCGGCAGCGAGAAAGGCTACCAGGACGGCACCGGCGCCAACGCCTATTTCAGCGGGCCCGCAGGCGTTTGCGTAGATGCGCAGGGAAATCTTTTCGTAGCGGATCATTACAACCAGAAGATCCGCAAGATCACACCGGCAGGCGTGGTGACCACCTTTGCAGGCAGCGACCGCGGCTATGCGGACGGCACCGGCGCGGCAGCCAAATTCTGGAACCCGACCGGCATTGCAATAGACCCGCAGGGGAATATTTTCGTGGCGGACCCGGGCAATCACCGCATCCGCAAGATCACACCTGGCGGCGCGGTGAGCACTGTTGCCGGGACAGATCCATATGGTTATGCAGACGGCCCGGGCGGCTCAGCAAGGTTCTTCAGCCCTGAAGATCTTGCGCTGGATGCGCAGGGCAATATATACGTCGGTGACGCCAACAATTACAAAGTAAGAAAGATCACACCAGGCGGCGTGGTTTCCACACTGGCCGGCTCCACCTACGGCTACCTGGACGGCGCTGGTACCGGCGCGCAATTCTACACCCCGCGCGGCATGCAATGCGATGCACAGGGCAACGTGTATGTATCCGATTATTTCAACAACAAGATCCGCAAAATAACACCTGCCGGCGTGGTAACCACCCTTGCAGGCAGCACCTACGGGTGGGCAGACGGCGCTCCCGCCACCGCGAAATTCGACGGCCCGCGCGGGATGATCGTTACCGCGCAGGGAGAAATTTATGTGACGGAAGACCGGAACAATACCATCCGCAAACTCGCGGCAAACCTTACGGTCAGTACATTATGCGGGCAGCCCGGCCTCACCTGGTCTGACTGGAAAGACGGTACTTTGGCTGAAGCAAAATTCCGCACGCCGATGGATATCTGCGCGGATGCACAGGGGAACTTTTACATCGCCGATTTTAATAACAGCAGGATCAGGAAAATTACTTTTGAATAGGACTCATCATTCCGTTCTCAGGCTCACCACAGGATTGGCCAGCGCGGCTTTCAGCGCCTGGTAGCTGATGGTGACACAGGTGATCAGCAGCATGGCTCCTCCTGCAACCAGGAATGTACCGGCGCCGGGAGTGATATGATATACAAACCCTTCCAGCCACTGGCCGGTGATCCACCATGCCAGCGGGAAAGCGATGAGCACCGAGATAAACACCAGCTTGAGAAAATCGCGTGAGAGCATTACCACCACGTTGCCGATGGATGCCCCTACTACTTTGCGCACGCCAATTTCCTTCTGCCTGCGCTGGGCGGTATACGCCGCGAGGCCGAATAACCCCAGGCAGGAAATGAGGATGGCAAGGCCCGCAAAATACCGGGAAAGGATGCTGATCCTGTTTTCGGCGGCATACATGCGCTGGTAGCCTTCATCAAGGAATTTATAGTTGAACGAAAAGCCCGGGTTGAAGCGGCTGTACAGTTTTTCCAGGCTGACAAGCGTCTCCTGTTCCCTGCCATCCTGCAGCTTGATGGCAGCCTGGTAAGTTGCGCCGGGGTTCAGGCGGAAGAATAAAGGTTTTACCTCTTCGTGCAATGATTCAAAATGAAAATCTTTTACGACACCAATGATCTGCCGCGTTTCGCCCCACAGCACCACCGTTTTCCCCAGCGGTTCTTTAAGTCCCATGTATTTGATGCCGGTCTCATTAAAAATGATCGCATTGCTGTCTGCCCCATAATCTTTGGAGAACGCCCTCCCTTCCTTCATCTCAAAATTCATGGTTTCCAGCATGCCGTAAGAAACCGCTACGTTTTCGAACTCGGTTTTGTCTTCCGGATCGCGGCCAGGCCATTTCAGCCCGGAAGTTCCGCTGTTGTGGCCTACCATGTCGTGCGCAATAAACGTGGCATTCACTACGCCCGGAACTTTCCGCACCTGCTCCATGAATGCTTCGAGATGATCTTCGGAGGAAAGCTTTCCTTCCCGCCAAATAGTGATCACATTGTCCTTCTTGTATCCCAGGTTTTTATTCTGCACGAATTTTATCTGGTTGTATACTACCAGTACAGACACTACCAGCACCGCGGAGATCGTGAATTGAAAAACTACCAGGCCTTTGCGTATCCAGAGTTCCCCCATAGAGTTGGCCAGCCTGCCTTTCAATACGGTAACGGGTTTGAAGCCGGACAGGTACAACGCGGGATAGCTGCCCGCCAGCAGTCCCGTAAACAAAGCGATCAACAGGATAGAGACGGCCGGTTTCCAGCCGAAGGTGAGCGCCAGCTGTTTACCGGTTAAAGTATTAAAGGATGGCAGCAACAACGCTACCACGAGCAGCGCGATGGTAAGCGCAATGCAGCTCAGCAATACGGATTCCCCCATGTATTGCAATACCAGCGAGCTACGGCTGGCGCCGGCTACTTTTTTGATGCCGATCTCCTTCATTCTTTTTGCAGCCTTGGCCGTGGAAAGGTTCATGAAATTGATGCAGGCAATGACCAGGATAGCAATGCCGATAATAATAAACAGCCTTACATAGGAGATGCGCCCGCCGGTAACCACACCGTTCTCATAAGAGCCGAACAGGTAATTTTCGGAATAACGCTGGATAAAAGGTGTACGGTGAGTAGTTTCGCCATTTGTTTTGGCGGTTACAAAACCCGCCAGCTTCCGGTTGAACGCATCCACGTCCGTTCCTTCCCTCAGCAGGATGCGTGTATTCACACCGGTATTTCCCCAGCTTTTGATCCATTCGTATTTGGCGAACTGCCTTTCTATCGGCAGCACAAAATCAAACTGCTCTGTAGCATTGGCCGGCGGGGATTTAAATATGCCGCGTACCGTAAACTGCTCTTCATGTTCAAGCTCTACCGTTTCCCCGATGATATCAGTGGAATTGAATAATTTCATCGCCAGCGGCTCGGATAGTACGATCGAGTTGTTATCGGCCAATGCCTGGTCGCGGTTTCCCTGTATCAGGGTGTAGGAAAAAATATCGAAGAAATCCTTCCCGGAAAATTTCCCTTCACTCCTGATATTTTTGTCTCCCACGCTAATGGTAAATCTCCGCGCAGGTATTTCCGCAATGGCATACACCACTTCCGGGAATTCGGCTTTCATCGCCGCCGCCATAGGACCTGAAGTAGTGGGTGAAGTCCAGATGCCGCCTGATTTAATGCGGTTTTCCATGACGCGGAATACCTGGCTGTCTTTTTCATTGAACTTGTCTACCTGCCGCTCGTCCGTTACCCACAGGTAGATAAATAAAGCACAGGCGAGGCCGGTGGAGAGGCCCACCAGGTTTAAAAATGAAGATTGACGGTCCTTTTTAAGGCTGCGCCAGGCGAGCTTGAGATAATTTTTAAACATATGCGGGATGATGTGCGGTTCTCTTCACGAATAGGATACCATTCCCGTGAGAGACTATACAGCAGTAGAAAATAGTTTGAATTTTAATAACATATGTTCATTTTCAATACAGCTGCTGTCCGGAAGCGGACACCGCACAATCTTATCGGTTATTTATTCATCAGACGCTGAATATTACGTTTAGCCATTTCATTACGGGGATTAAGGCTAAGCGATTTTTTATACATGGATACTGCTTCTTCATGCAGTTCCGCAGCCATCAGTGCTTCCGCATAGCTGTCGTATACATTGGCGCTTCCCGGGAACAGCAGCGTGTTCATCCTGAATGCTTCCAACGCCAATTCCACATGATTTTTGATTCCCGATTTTAGCAGCAGCTGGTATCCCAGCTCATTCATTTCATGTTCATAAAAATACCAGCCAGTATCTGCTTTCAGTTCGTTGAACCTGCAGGCAGCCTGGTGTGATCCTTTCTGCACCAGCATCACGCCATATTCTCTCACCAGTGATCTTTTCAGCGGAACGGAAGATGGTACTCCTTTATCCACCACATTCGAAATAGCCAGGTACCTGCGGAAAAAGTCGGGAACATTCCTGTTTTCGTACATGATGTATGTGATATCGTCCGTCAGGTTTTTGAAGAGCATGGTGGTGAGCCCAACGAGGCTGCCATCATGCCAAACGGCAAACTGGCCCAATGCATTTTTTTCATTGACGTTCCAGCCAAGCGTATAAGTTTTTTTGCCGCCAGTGAAAAAATTCGTCCCATCCACCAGCTTCACTGGTTGATACATTTGTTTTATAAGCTGGGGCGGCAGCAATTTCCCGCTGTCCAGGGCATTGTCGAACAGTACCATATCCCGCAGAGTAGTGATCACATTATTGTCTCCCTGAGTGCCGCCTAATGCATAATCTGTATAGATCTTCCGGTTGGTCACCGAATCAACATGCTGGAATACGGTGTCATAGAAAGTGGGCAGGAAATAGCGCGCGGTATTTGGACTGGTGCGCATGCGGACATAGGTACTTTTCATGCCTGCTTTCCGGAAAATGTTTTGCTGCATGTAACTGGCAAACGGCGTCCCGGTAACTTTCTCCACCAGCATCGCCAGCAATATGAAATTAAGATTGTTATAAAAGTGCTTCTCCCCTGCGGCAGCCAATGGCGGCGGTTTCAAGGCTACCAGGTCTTCGTATATCTTCCGGTCCGATAATATTTCGGAAGGATGTGCTGTGATGTACGGCTTTTCAAACTGGTCGGCTTCCGGGAGGCCCGAAGTATGCGACAACAACTGCTCAATGGTAACAGCGGGATAAGGAAAGTCCGGCAGGTATTGCACAAGCGCATCGCTCAACTTTAATTTATTTTTATGAACCAGTTGAAGGACCGCTATCGCGGTAAACGGCTTGGATACTGAAGCCAGGTTGAAACGGGTTGTATCTGTATTGGGCATGCCAGTTTCGAAGTTGGCGTAACCCGCGGACCGCTGGTATACAACCTGCCCTTTTTGTAGGATGGTTATACCGCCGTTGAAAATGCCGTGATCATGCCAGGTATTGATCATGCTGTCTATCAGGGCGCGCTTGTGCGCCGGGAAAAGTGATTGGGAATGGCAGGGTAAGGATAATATTAACATCAGGGTAACCCAAACTACATTTCTCATTGTATGATGATATAGATTTCAAAAAATGTGTTTACCCTTTTAAGATACCTATACGGCTGACGCGAAAAGGGGAAATGGGATGAACCTACCTGAAAATGGGGTGAACCGGGAAGCCTGTGCTGTGATCCAAATCCTTTCAGCCCCTTTGTAATTGATCTGACAGCCTGTCATGGGTTATATTTTCATGGAAAGCGCATCTTCCAGACACTCAAAGATTTCTTCCAGGGCTCTTCATCGTGTTGTATTTCATCCACGATAACCGGCTCCCGTTTTCCGTGTTTCATACTCATCGCAGCAGTATATTTCCTGTACATTCCCTGATGGGGTAAGCGCCATATATTCCTCTTTATTTGTCACGCTGCTATATGCTGATTTTTGGTTCCTGAAGCAAAGCATAGCCCCGAAAGCACCTTGGCCATAAACACTATAATCGCCATACATGCAACCATAGCAATTCTTCAATTGATATTTATCCTTTACCTGGTCACGAATCTGATCAAATGATCCTTCAAAAAATTCACTTGTGCCAGTATATGTCTTGCCGGCAATTGTTAGTGAAAGGGTCACGATCTCATGTTCTATTCCACTCCCCGGTTCTTCGCTCCTCTTGTCCCCTAAAGAAATTTCAATTTTTAAGTCCGACCAAAATTGATTGTTATTTGACTTGTCAATAATGGTTTGGGGCACTACTATTACAAATGAACAATTACAAAGCGTTTCCTGTAATTCATCTGTTTGATAAATGGGAGTCTTTAAAAATGTAAATCTTGTCAATTGTTGCGCTGTATACTTCGACTTATCGTCGACTGACAGATCATCAAATTCTGAACCGCTAAATACAACCCCATCAATTTCCGTTACCAATGTTTTGAAATTATTTTCAATCTCGATTTCCCGGGTACCGGAATTATCCTTGTAAATTCCTTTGTATGTTTCTTTCATGGTGAGTTAGGGTTTCATAAAAATAAAGAACCCGCTGAAACTTACGTTGACAGCGGGTTCTTTATTTTTTGGACCAAATTTCGAATTGGTCCTGTTTTTATATGTTGCCTCACCTGGATTCGAACCAAGACAAACAGAACCAAAATCTGTCGTACTACCATTATACTATGAGGCAATCGTTCGTTAGGATTGCAAAAGTAGACTTTTTTCTATTTCTTCCAAAAAAGTTGACATTTTTTTCAGGAAAATATTACGCCAAAGCCCGCTCAGCCAGCGTTTTACGCACTTTCTCCACGATCAGTTCAGGCGCCAGCTGCTGCATGCAGGCATGATCGCCACGGAAGCAGGGCTTGTTCCCGAATACCGAACAGGGGCGGCAATACAGGTCTATCTGCACCGCATTCTCTTCCTTCTGCCCGAAACCCATAAACCCCGCATAAGGATGCGTGGCGCCCCATACGGATACCACCGGCACGCCGTACAGCGACGCCAGGTGCATGTTCGCGGAATCCATGCTCACCATCAGCGACAGGCCGCTGATAATGCGCAGTTCTTCGTTCAGGCTATATTTCCCGGCCACGACCTTCAGCCGTGCATCGCCGGCAGCCAGCGTTTCCAGCTTCGTTACTTCTTCTTTCCCGCCGCCAAACAGCAGGATCTCCACGTCTTCTTCGCGCAGTATCTGTGCAATGACCTGCTGCATTTTTTCGAGCGGGTAGGTCTTTTCGAGGTAAGTGGCGAAGGGCGCAATGCCGATCTGCTTTTTGCCTGCAACGGGCTGCTGCGGCAGCGTTCCGGGCAAAGCCTGGTTGATGGTATATCCTAAACCGGCGAACACGTCGCGGTAGCGGTCGATGGTGGTCTTCAGCGGTTTGAATTCCTTGTTTTCCTTTCGTGTAAGCGCTTTTTTGCCCGCCCTTCCTTTGTCGATGGCTGATACGGGGATGCCGGATAATTTGTAGAACGTCCGCACGATGCGCGAGCGCAGCACATGATGCAGGTCCGCCACGGCGCTGATGCCGGGGTGTGCTTTGCGGATGGCTCTGAACAGGCGGTACAGGCCCTTCAGGCCTTTGTGCGCTCCTTTCAGGTCGGCGGGGAAAAATACGAGCCGGGGAATGCCTTCGCAAAGCGCGCCCCAGTTCTTGTTCGTTACGAACACGATGACCAGCTCCGGATGTGCGTCCAGCAGTTGTTTCATAACGGGAATCGTCATGGCCACATCGCCCATGGCGGAAAAACGGATGGCCAGGATCGTATTCTTATCAGGGCTTTTGGCCATACAGCACGGGGTTAAGCGAAGGATCGTTGTACATCTTCATCTGCTTGTACACTTTCATGTATTTGCGGCCCCGGCCAATGTCTTCCAGCAGTTCTTCAATAGCGGCAGACAGGTCGCGCTGCTGCTCCAGCAAAATGTCCAGCTTTTTGCGGCAGGCTTCGCGGTGAGCTTCGGAAGCATCGGCCCTGGTCGCTTCTTCACGCATGTGCCAGATCTTGAGGCCCAGGATGGAAAGGCGGTCTATGGCCCAGGCCGGGCTCTCCGTATTAATGGAAGCGCCCGGCACGGGGATCACCGCTTTGTATTTATCCAGGAAATAACTGTCGATGTACTCCACCAGGTCCGTCCTTTCCTGGTTGCTGCGGTCTATCCAGCGCTTCATTTCCAGCGCCTTCACGGGGTCTATACCCGGGTCACGGATCACGTCTTCCAGGTGCCACTGCACCGTATCGATCCAGTTCTTGGCATATAAAAGATGTTCGATAGTGGTCTTTTCAAAAGGATTTTCAATCACACGGTGAATATCATCATGAACGTGATAATCCCGTATGCTCTGGTCGAATGTGCTGATACAAAGTGCGGTAAACATGCAGCAAATGTAAACTGGAATTTTGAAAATCCCGCATCGGCTGTGGCGGGTTCAGGGCAAAAAAAAGGCACACTGTAGAAACAGGTGCCGGGCATAAAATCATGTGAATGTTCGAGAATGCAATTGTGTAGGCTTTCAATGGTTCTCTAAAGAGGGCTTTTGAAAATCATTAAAATTGCTAAAATCTTCATACTCATGCATGTTATTAGCATGTTGGAGACGCCGGCAACATGACTAACAACTATGCATGGGTCAATAAATATCGCTGGAAAATCAATGGTGGAGATTTTCCGTGTCTTTATGGTATATCTTCTCTAACAGGTATTGTTCGGGTTATTCAGTAATCACTGTACATCTGTGTTAGGGTAAATTGGCATTAACATATCCTTTGTCTTAAGGCTTATACATCGAAATTACGAGGAACGGCTGTAATATTTCCGCAGTGGAAAAAATTAAGTGTTGTTACATCTAAATTATTGTAAACCGGGAAGTTGCGCCACAAAAAAAGGGTGCGCCACTTTCGCAGCGCACCCTTTTTCCGCAGTGGAAACGGCTATTTCAGTTCTTTCTTCGCGAAAAAGTATAACGGGATACCCAGCAAAATAATACCCAGGCCGGGAATCGCATATCTTGGTTCATAAATAAGCAGCAGTATGGCCAGGCTCAGCGCCACCAGGATGTAAATGGCCGGCAGTACCGGATAACCGAAGGCTTTGTAGCTGCGGGGTACGTCGGGCCGGGTTTTGCGGAGGATAAAGATGCCCAGGATGGTGATCACGTAAAACACGAGCACCCCGAAGATCACCATCGCCAGCAGGTCGCCATACTTGCCGCTGAGGCAGAGCAGGCTGGCCCAGATGGCCTGTATCCAAAGGCCGTAACCCGGTACGTCGAAGCGGTTCAGCTCGCCCGCTTTGCGGAAGAACAGGCCGTCTTTGGCCATGGTATAGTAAACCCTCGCCCCGGAAAGGATCAGGCCGTTATTGCAGCCGAAGGTGGAAATAATGATCATGACCGCGATCGTATACGCGCCCACGCCCGCCCCAAAGATCTTTTCCGCGGCGGCAACGCCTACCCTGTCCTGCTCGGCAAATGCGATCTCGTTGAACGGCAGTACGGCCAGGTACATGAGGTTGGCGGTCACGTAAATGATGGTTACGATGAAAGTGCCCAGGAACAAAGCCCTGCCGATATTCTTCTGAGGATTCTTGATCTCCCCTGCAATGAAGGTCACATTGTTCCAGGCGTCGCTGGAAAACAGGGTGCCTTTCATGGAAACGGCAATGGCGCCCATGAAAGCCATGCTGGTGAGCGCAGTGGTCACCACCTGGCCGTCTGCCAGGCTGAGGTTTGCATTATTCCAGGCATTCTCCCAATTGGCATTCCATATTTCAGCTTTGGCGCCCAGGATAAGGCCGAATACGATCAAACCGAAGAGGGAAAAGAGTTTGGTGAAGGTGAATACGGTCTGGATGATCTTTCCGTTCTTCACGCCCCGCGTATTGATGTAGGTAAGCAGCATAATGGAAGCAATGGCCACCAGCTGCGCCATATTCACCGGGAAACTACCGACC
The DNA here is from genome assembly GCF_039655965.1 of Chitinophaga sp. YIM B06452. Lineage (NCBI taxonomy): Bacteria > Pseudomonadati > Bacteroidota > Chitinophagia > Chitinophagales > Chitinophagaceae > Chitinophaga > Chitinophaga sp. YIM B06452. The sequence goes on from NZ_JAWLKY010000002.1 coordinate 1,285,114, forward strand.
GACCACAGCACGTTCTTCTCGCCCAAAGCCGGCTCCAGGTAGCCCAGGTACTTGGCAAAGGCCATGGCAACGGCTGCAATGGTGCCGGTCTGGATCACGCCGAACTGCGTCCAGCCGAAAAGGAAAGCGATGAAAGGGTTGTAGGCTTCGCGAAGGTATACATACTGGCCGCCCGCTTTGGGGAACATGCCAGACAGTTCTCCGTAGCTCAGGGCCGCGATCAGGGTTACCACCCCGGCCAGCACCCACATAGCCATCATCCAGCCGGAGGAGCCCACGGAGCGGGCCACTTCAGCCGATACAATAAAAATACCGGAACCTATCATGGAACCGGCAACGATCATGGTGGCGTCCACCAGACTGAGACTTGGTTTAAAAGAGTTTTCCTGGTTGATTGCTGACATAAGGTTGATAAAGGGTTGATGAATGGTTGATAAAAAAATCCCGGCTGATTGCCGGGATTAAATGTAGTTATTTCCGTTCATTATTTTTTCGGTACCTCTGCGTTCAGTTCTTTGATCACTTCGGCGGTAATGTCGTACGCCTCATCCTTGTAGAGGATGTTGCTGGCCCCTTCCCTGTAAGAGAAGATGAAAGCATAACGCTTGTCTGCATTGTACTTCTTGATCGTCTCATTCAGGCGTTTCTGGAGGTCTTCGTTGAACTGCGCTTCCTGCGTTTGCAGCTGTGCGATCAGGTTCTGTTTGTATTGCTCATGCTGCTGCGCTTTCTTCTGCAGGCCTGCTTCCGCAGCCTGGCCTTCCTGCTGGGTCATGGTTGGGGCGCGTTGCTGCAACGTATAGAGTTCGTTCTGCAGTTGCCTTTCCCTTCCTACGATGTCGTTCTGCGCCCCTTCTTTTTTTCTATCGAGTTCTGCTTTCTTTTCTTTGAAATAGTTGTAATGCGCTTCCAGGGAGTCAATATCTACATATGCCAGCTTTTGGCTTGCTGCACCGGCAGCCCCGGCTGTCTGAACGGAAGAGTCAGAACCGGTTTTTGCTGCGGTCTTGTTGTTACCCTGCTGGCACGCCGCGAATACTCCGGCAATCGCCGCCAGGAAAATTCCATTTTTCACAAAAAGTTGACGAGTGTACATGTTGATCGGTAGATTTTAACCCTTTAAATTGAAATAGAAAATCTTGTGGCGGCTAAAATAACATTTTTGGGATATAAAAAAACGTTAAAATGAAATTCGTGAAAAGAAAGTGTGGGTAAGGGTTTGCAAGCCGCAAACAAGGAAAAGAAAAAAAGGAGGGTCAGTGCCCTCCTCCTGGTTATTTTTTAACGATCTCCAGTGCTTTCTCCGGCTCATCCGTTGTAAGGAAGTCCGCGCCCGCATTGAAATAGGAGGTCATCTGCTCGGGTGTGTTCACCGTCCAGATATTCACCGTGATATTATTCTTACGGGCTTCTTTGAAGATGTTCGGATCTTTGTCGATCACTTTGAAATTATAGTCAAATCCCCAGATGCCGTCTGCCTTCAGCTGTTCGGGCGTTTTATCGCCGTTCAGGTAAGCCACTTTCGCATGCGGGTCTATCGCCACGATCTTCTTGCAGATGCTGTAGTCGAAGCTGATATACAGCATCCAGGCTTCGCATTTATACTTGCGGATCAGGTCCATGCAGGTTTGCGCCAGCTGTTCGCTGCGGCCGGTCTTGGAGGGTTTCAGCTCCAGCACCAGGCGGGTCTTGTTCTGCTGCATGCCTTCTTTGATGTAATCTTCAAACAGGGGCACACGGTCGCCGTTTTTCAATTCAATAGTGGTCAGTTCCGCTACAGGCGTTTCTTCCACGGTTTTGCCGCCGATATGCGGGTCGTGGCTCAGCACGGGCACGCCGTCTTTAGACAGCCATACGTCAAATTCAGAACCTTCACAGCCGATGCGCACGGCGTCCCTGAAGGAAGTGATGGAATTCTGGCTGCCGGCGTTGTTTTTCCAGGCGCCGCGGTGTGCTACTACTTTATTGCGGTGAAACTCATCTTTTACCAGGATGAAAGATTCGCTGGCATCGCCGGTCTTAAGGGTCACAGCGTATTGCATGGCTGCATCGGCGCCGATCTTTTTACCTTTTTTTAATTGCAGCACGCCTTTTTTGCTGATGGCAAACAGGCCTGAAGTGTCTTCCGCCAGTTGCACGCCTTTGGCTGCACCCTGCGGCGTGTAGATGTTGCCCACCTTGGCGCCGGATTTACCGGTGGGGATGGTGTAATTGTCCAGGTGAAGGGCGGGAACCTGCCCGCTGACGGCCGCTGCTGCGAGTAATGCCGGGATCATGAATCGATAACGTAAACGCATGGTAGGATGTTTTCTGTTCGTTTGTATCAGTTACGCAAGCTTACGGATTATTTCTTTAAGCCTTCATATTTGTTACATAAAGTTACAAAATACGGTCTCGGGCGGATATATCAAAATAGCAGCGGGAGAATTTATGAAATGGTAACAGCATGGTAAAAAAGAGGCCGTACCTCTGTAATGGTACGGCCTCCGGACTATCAGTAAAGGCTTTGGGCCTATTCTTCTTCGTCGAACTGGAACACTTCTTTGGAAGATGCGAGGATGTCGTATTCTTCTTTGGAACCTACGATCATGTTCTCGAATTCTCTCAGACCGGTACCGGCAGGGATCAGGTGACCCGTGATCACGTTCTCTTTCAGGCCCAGCATATCGTCCGTTTTGCCGTTGATGGCTGCGGAAGACAGTACTTTGGTGGTTTCCTGGAAGGATGCTGCGGAGATCCAGCTGTGCGTACCCAGGGACGCTTTGGTGATACCGAGCAGCAGCGGGCTTGACGTGGCGGACTCTGCATCGCGGTATTCCACGAGCTTTTTGTCTGCACGGCGCAATACGCTGTTCTCTTCACGCACCTGGCGGAGGGTAACGATCTGACCTGCTTTCATGGAAGCGGAATCACCGGCTTCGGTTACCACTTTCTTGTCGAAGATCTGGTCGTTCTCTTCAAAGAATTCGAATTTATCAGTCGTGTCACCTTCCAGGAAGCGGGTATCTCCCGGATCCTCGATGGTTACTTTACGCATCATCTGGCGAACGATCACCTCGATGTGTTTATCGTTGATCTTCACACCCTGTAAGCGGTAAACCTCCTGGATCTCATTCACCAGGTACTCCTGCACGGCAAAAGGCCCTTTGATGGAGAGGATGTCTGCCGGGGTGATGGAACCGTCGGACAGTGCGGTACCTGCTTTCACGAAGTCGCCGTCCTGTACAAGGATGTGGCGGGTCAGCGGAACGAGGTACTTTTTCACCTGGCTTTCACGGCTTTCGATGATGATCTCGCGGTTACCGCGTTTGATATTACCGAATGCCACAACGCCATCGATCTCGGAAACGATCGCGGGATTGCTCGGGTTACGGGCTTCAAACAGCTCCGTTACGCGCGGCAGACCACCGGTGATGTCTCTCAGCTTACCGATCACGCGCGGGATCTTCACGATCACCTGGCCTGCTTTAACCGGCGCGCCTTCTTCGATGATGATATGTGAACCCACGGGAAGGTTGTAAGACTTCACTTCCTTATTGCCATCAACGAGGAGGGACGGGATCTTGTTTTTATCCTTGGTTTCGATAACCACTTTTTCACGGTGACCTGTCTGCTCGTCAGCCTCTTCACGGAAAGTGATACCTTCCAGGATGCTGTCGAAGCGGATCTTACCGGCGATCTCGGAAACGATAACGGCGTTGAACGGATCCCATGTGCAGATCACGTCGCCTTTCGTTACTTTCTGACCGTCTTTTACTACCAGGGTAGAACCGTACGGCACGTTGTTAGTGATCAGCAGGCGGTCGTTTTTCACGTCCATGATCCTGAGCTCACCGGTACGGCCGATAACCACCTGTACTTTTTCACCTTCGTTGTTTTCGTAGGTGGTGGTACGGAGGCCGTCGAACTGTACGGTACCGTCGAATTTGGCAGTGAGGGTAGATTCCACGGAAGCGGAACCGGCCACACCACCCACGTGGAATGTACGCAGTGTAAGCTGTGTGCCGGGCTCGCCGATGGACTGTGCAGCGATGATACCCACGGCATCACCACGTTGTGCAGTATACCCGGTCGCCAGGTTCTTGCCGTAACATTTCACGCACACTCCTCTCCTGCTTTCGCAGGTGAGCACGGAGCGGATCTCTACGAGGTCTATCGTGCTGTCTTCGATCCTCTTGGCAATATCTTCCGTGATCTCTTCGCCTGCAGCAACGAAGAGCTCGTCTTCATTCTGAGGGTTAAAGATATCGTGCAGGGAAGTACGGCCCAGGATACGGTCATACAGCGGTTCTACCACTTCCTCGTTGTCTTTCAGCGCTGAAGTAGCAATACCGCGCAGGGTACCGCAATCTTCTTCGGTGATCACAACGTCCTGTGCAACGTCTACAAGGCGGCGGGTCAGGTAACCGGCGTCCGCTGTTTTCAGCGCCGTATCCGCAAGACCTTTACGCGCACCGTGCGTGGAGATGAAGTATTCCAATACGTTCAGGCCGTCCTTGAAGTTGGAAAGGATCGGGTTCTCGATGATCTCGGAACCGGTGGAACCGCTCTTACGCGGTTTCGCCATCAATCCCCTCAAACCGGCCAGCTGTTTGATCTGCTGTTTGGAACCACGGGCGCCGGAGTCAAGCATCATGTAAACTGAGTTGAAACCTTGTTTGTCCGTAGCCAGTTCGCGGATCAGCGTTTCGGTCACTTTGGTATCCACACGGCTCCAGATGTCGATGATCTGGTTGTAGCGTTCGTTGTTGGTGATCAGACCCATGTTGTAGTTATCCCACACTTCATCCACCTCGCTGGCAGCGCCATCGATCATGAGCTGTTTGGCGTCGGGGATGATCAGGTCGTTGATATTGAAGGACAGGCCGCCGCGGAACGCTGTACGGAAACCAAGTTGCTTGATGTCGTCCAGGAATTTCGCGGTTTTCGGGATGTCTGTTGCTTTGATGATGTCGCCGATGATCTCACGCAGTGATTTCTTGGTGAGCAGGGCATTTACATAACCTGCTTCTTTCGGAACGAACTGGTTGAAGATCACGCGGCCCACGGTGGTGTCGATCAGCTTGCGCTCCAGCGTGCCGTCGTCTTTACGCACATCGGCTTTCACCTTGATGTGTGCGTGCAGGTCCACACGGCCTTCGTTGTGCGCGATGATCACTTCTTCCGCGGAGTAGAAGGCTTTGCCTTCGCCTTTCACGATCTCGTCGCCCATGGTCTTCTTACCCTTGGAAATGTAGTAGAGGCCGAGTACCATGTCCTGTGAAGGCAGGGTGATAGGCGTACCGTTCTGCGGGTTGAGAATGTTGTGGGAAGAAAGCATCAGCAGCTGTGCTTCCAGGATCGCGGCGTTGCTCAGCGGCACGTGTACCGCCATCTGGTCACCGTCGAAGTCCGCGTTGAACGCAGAGCACACGAGCGGGTGCAGCTGGATCGCTTTACCTTCCACCAGTTTCGGCTGGAATGCCTGGATGGACAGGCGGTGCAGCGTCGGGGCGCGGTTGAGCATCACAGGGTGACCTTTCAGTACGTTCTCCAGGATGTCCCAAACCACTGCTTCTTTCCTATCTACGAGCTTTTTAGCTGATTTAACCGTTTTAACGATGCCCCTTTCGATGAGTTTGCGGATGATAAACGGCTTGAACAGCTCTGCAGCCATGTCTTTCGGCAGGCCGCACTCATGCAGTTTCAGCTCAGGGCCCACCACGATAACGGAACGGCCGGAGTAGTCCACACGTTTACCGAGCAGGTTCTGACGGAAACGGCCTTGTTTACCTTTCAGCACGTCAGAGAGCGATTTCAGCGCGCGTCCGCCTTCAGCTTTCACGGCGTTGGATTTCCTGGAGTTGTCGAACAGGGAATCCACCGCTTCCTGCAGCATACGTTTTTCGTTACGCAGGATCACCTCCGGCGCCTTGATCTCGATCAGGCGTTTGAGACGGTTGTTGCGGATGATCACGCGGCGGTACAGGTCGTTCAGGTCCGAAGATGCGAAACGGCCGCCGTCCAGGGGAACGAGCGGGCGCAGTTCCGGCGGAACTACGGGGATGTATTGCATCACCATCCATTCAGGACGGTTGTCTACACGGCCATTGGCGTCACGGAAAGCTTCCACTACGCTCAGGCGTTTCAGCGCCTCTGCTTTACGCTGCTGGGAAGTTTCGGTAGCCGCCTGGTTGCGGAGCTGGTAAGAAAGGCCGTCGAGGTCGATCCGCGCCAGCATCATTTCTACCGCTTCAGCGCCCATTTTGGCGATGAATTTGTTCGGGTCTTCGTCAGGCAGCATCTGGTTGTCTTTCGGAAGGGTATCCAGGATGTCCAGGTACTCTTCTTCAGTGAGCAGATCGCCGTAGTTCAGTCCCTTCTCCTGTTTCACCCCGCTCTGGATGATCACGTATCTTTCATAATACACGATCGTTTCCAGTTTTTTGGAGCTCATACCGAGCAGGTAACCGATTTTATTAGGTAATGATTTGAAATACCAGATATGTACAACGGGCACTACCAGGCGAATGTGGCCCATTCTTTCGCGGCGCACTTTCTTCTCGGTAACTTCAACACCACAGCGGTCGCACACAATGCCTTTATAACGGATACGCTTATACTTTCCGCAATAGCATTCGTAGTCCTTCACAGGGCCGAATATCCTTTCGCAGAACAAACCATCACGCTCCGGTTTGTAAGTACGGTAGTTGATGGTTTCGGGTTTCAGCACCTCGCCATAAGAACGCTCCAGGATGGTATCCGGTGAAGCGAGACTAATGGTAATGCTGCTAAAATTTGATTTAGGACGATTTTCTTTTTTGATGGCCATTGTATGTTTTTTAAAGAAAACTCTATGTCGTAAGTGAAGCTGGTCCGCAGGTATTCCGCCTTAAGCTTTCCGAACATTCACTGTATAATTGCCGGAACTGAAACTGATATAACCGTATCCCGGCTTGCACCGGGATACGGAAGGAATATTATTATCAATCAAATTTCAGGTCCAGGCCCAGACCGCGCAGCTCATGGATCAACACGTTGAAGGATTCAGGCACACCGGCTTTCGGGATGTTGTCTCCTTTTACGATGGATTCATATGCTTTTGCACGGCCAACGATATCGTCGGACTTGATCGTGAGCAGCTCCTGCAGGATGTTGGATGCGCCATATGCTTCCAGTGCCCAAACCTCCATCTCACCAAAACGCTGGCCACCGAACTGGGCTTTACCACCCAGCGGCTGCTGTGTAATGAGAGAGTACGGTCCGATAGAACGGGCGTGCATTTTGTCATCCACCATGTGGCTGAGCTTGAGCATGTAGATGATACCTACGGTGGCTTTCTGGTGGAAACGTTCACCGGTCTCACCGTCGCTCAGGTAGGTGTGGCCGAAGCTGGGCAGCTTGGCTTCCGTGATATATTCTGCGATCTCTTCAGTGCTTGCACCGTCGAAGATCGGGGTTGCAAAACGAACACCCAGTTTCTGACCGGCCCATCCGAGAACGGTTTCATAGATCTGGCCCAGGTTCATACGGGAAGGTACGCCCAGCGGGTTCAGCACGATGTCTACCGGTGTACCGTCTTCCAGGAACGGCATGTCTTCGTCACGCACGATCTTGGCTACGATACCTTTGTTACCGTGGCGGCCTGCCATCTTATCACCTACTTTCAGCTTGCGTTTGCTGGCCAGGTAAACCTTCGCCAGTTTCAGCACGCCCGCAGGAAGCTCGTCACCGATAGAGATGTTAAACTTCTCGCGTTTGTAACGGCCCAGCTCCTCGTTGTACTTGATGTTGTAGTTGTGGAGCAGGGTGTTGATCTGGTCGTTGGTGTCCTGGTCTGTAGTCCATCCGAGCGGGTTTACGTTCTGGAAGTCTACATTAGCCAGGTTCTTGTTGGAGAACTTGGAACCTTTGGAGATCAGCACTTCACCGTAAGTGTTGGTGATGCCTGCGGAGGTTTTCTCCTTCAGCAGCGTCAGCAGCTTACCCATCAGCACTTCCATCAGGTCTTCCTCGTTCTTCTGGTGGATCTTCTCCAGTTTCTCCAGCGCCGCTTTTTCGCGGGTCTTGGAGTTCTTATCTTTTTTAGCACGGGAGAACAGCTTCTTGTCGATCACCACACCTTCGGTAGACGGGGGCGCCTTCAGTGAAGCGTCTTTCGCATCGGAAGCCTTATCACCGAAGATCGCGCGGAGCAGTTTTTCTTCCGGTGAAGGATCGGATTCACCGCGGGGGGTGATCTTGCCGATCAGGATATCGCCTTCCTTGATATGCGCACCTACGCGGATGATACCGTTCTGATCCAGGTCCTTGGTGGCTTCTTCGCTCACGTTCGGGATATCCGGCGTCAGTTCTTCCTCACCCAGTTTGGTGTCTCGTACTTCAAGTTCATATTCGTCGATGTGGATGGAAGTGAACCAGTCCTCACGCGCAACGCGCTCGGAGATCACGATCGCATCCTCGAAGTTGTAACCTTTCCAGGGCATGAAAGCCACTTTCAGGTTACGGCCCAGGGCCAGCTCACCGGCGCGGGTGGCGTAACCTTCCGTAAGGAAGTCGCCTTCCACCACACGCTGACCTTTCTTCACCGCGGGGCGGAGGTTGATACAGGTGCTCTGGTTGGTTTTTACGAATTTGGTCAGCTGGTAGATCACGAGGTCATCTTCAAAGCTTACCAGTTTCTGCATTTCATCGCGCTCGTAACGAACGTGGATCTCGTTGGCGTCAACGAATTCCACCACGCCTTTGCCGTTTGCGGTGATCTGCAGGCGGGAGTCGCGCGCAGCCTTGCCTTCCAGGCCGGTACCTACGATGGGTACCTGCGGGGAGATCAGGGGCACAGCCTGGCGTTGCATGTTCGATCCCATGAGCGCACGGTTGGCGTCATCATGCTCGAGGAAGGGGATCAGGGAAGCGCTCAGACCCACGATCTGGTTCGGAGCCACGTCCATATATTCCACCTCACCGGGTTCGAGGATCGGGAAATCGCCGGTCTCGCGGGATTTTACTTTATCACCGGTAAAGGCGCCTTTTTCGTCCAACGGTGCGTTGGCCTGGGCAATCTTTACGGAATCTTCTTCTTCGGCGCTCAGGTACTCGATCTTCACCATGTCCACTTTACCGTCTTTTACTTTGCGGTAAGGCGTTTCGATGAAGCCCATTTCATTCACCATGGCGTGTACGCACAGGGTGGAGATCAGGCCGATGTTCGGTCCTTCAGGGGTTTCGATGGTACAGAGGCGGCCGTAGTGCGAGTAGTGTACGTCGCGCACCTCAAAGCCTGCACGTTCGCGGCTAAGGCCACCGGGCCCGAGCGCGGAGATACGGCGTTTGTGGGTGATCTCAGACAGCGGGTTGGTCTGGTCCAGGAACTGCGACAGCTGCGAGGTACCGAAGAAAGAGTTGATCACGGAAGAAAGGGTTCTTGCATTGATCAGGTCTACCGGTGTGAACACCTCGTTGTCCCTCACGTTCATACGCTCGCGGATGGTGCGCGCCATACGGGCAAGACCTACGCCGAACTGGGCATAGAGCTGCTCGCCTACGGTGCGTACGCGGCGGTTGGACAGGTGATCGATATCGTCGATCTCGGCTTTACCGTTGGTGAGTTGCACCAGGTATTTGATGATCGAGATGATATCGGCCTTGGTCAGCACTTTCATGTCCAGCGGGGTGGGCAGGCCGAGCTTACGGTTGATTTTGTAGCGGCCAACGTCCCCGAGGTCATAACGTTTGTCTGAGAAGAATAATTTATCGATGATGCCCCTTGCTGTTTCATCATCCGGCGCATCGGCACCGCGCAGCTGGCGGTAGATGTGCTGAACGGCTTCCAGCTCGGAGTTGGAGGTATCTTTGTTGAGGGTGTTATAGATGATGGCAAAGTCGCCGCTCACCTCTTCCTTCTGCACAAATACGGATTTCACGCCCATGTCTGTGATCAGCTCGATGTTGTTTTCGTCCAGGATGCTGTCGCGTTCCAGGACGATCTCGTTACGTTCGATGCTCACCACCTCGCCGGTGTCTTCATCCACGAAATCTTCCACCCAGCTGCGTAAAACGCGGGCGGCCAGCTTTTTGCCGGCGTATTTTTCCAGGTTCTTGCGGTCTGCTTTTACTTCGTCTGCCATGCCAAACAGCTCCAGGATATCCTTGTCTGTTTCATAGCCGATGGCACGAAGCAGCGTGGTAACCGGGAACTTCTTCTTACGGTCGATGTACGCGTACATCACGTTGTTGATGTCTGTAGCAAACTCCATCCAGGCGCCTTTGAAGGGGATCACCCTTGCGGAGTAGATCTTGGTGCCGTTGGGATGGATGGATTGACCAAAGAACACACCTGGAGAACGGTGGAGCTGGGATACAACTACACGTTCAGCGCCGTTGATAACGAAGGTACCTCTGGGGGTCATGTAGGGGATGTTCCCGAGGAATACATCCTGTACAATGGTCTGGAAATCTACGTGCTCCTCGTCATTACAGCTCAACCGGAGCTTTGCCTTGAGCGGCACGGAGTACGTAAGCCCCCGCTCAATACATTCTTCGATGGTATAACGCGGAGGGTCCACGAAATAATCCAGGAATTCCAGGTTAAAGATATTTCTGGTATCTGTAATCGGGAAGTTTTCCTTGAATACTTTAAAAAGGCCTTCGTTGTTACGCTTGTCTGGTGTGGTTTCTAATTGGAAGAAATCCTTGAAAGATTGGATTTGGATAGCCAACAGATCCGGTGTCTCAGCAACTTGTTTGATCTTTCCAAAATTTACTCTTTCGTTAGTTTGGGCTTTTTTTAGAGACATATTCGAAGTTAGCAGTTAATATGACTTGATGATTAAGGGAAATTAATGATTCTTTGCCAATACACCCAAAATATTGTATTTCAACACAGATGAACGGCCTATTTCCCGTTTTGCCGGACGTCCTGGAAACACACCTTCCCAAAGGGAGTAAGGCCAAAAAGTACCGGAGCACTTTTTGACCTTAAAAAAGATGTATATTAAACAAAGAATTACTGAATTTCAACTTCAGCGCCAGCTTCAGTCAGCTTCGCTTTCAGATCTTCAGCTTCAGCCTTGCTAACGCCTTCTTTCACTGCTTTCGGCGCACCGTCAACCAGTTCTTTGGCTTCTTTCAGACCGAGACCTGTCAGATCCTTCACGATTTTCACTACGTTCAGTTTGCTGGCACCAGCAGATTTCAGAACTACGTTAAATGCAGTTTTTTCTTCAGCAGCAGCGGCTCCGCCACCACCGTCAGCAGCTACAACTACTGCAGCAGCAGCAGGTTCAATACCGTATTCGTTCTTCAGAACGTCTGCCAGTTCTTGTACTTCCTTAACAGTAAGACCTACTAATTGTTCAGCTAATGCTTTTACGTCTGCCATTGTATGATATTTTTTGTAGTTTTTTAAAATGTTGTTAAACAGATGTTTGTTTATATTGTGACTTGGAAGCCAATGTGATAGGCCACGGGATTACTCCGCAGCGGGTGCATCTGATGCCGGGGCATCCGGTGCGGGTGCAGCAGCTTCTGCAGTTGCAGCGCCACCTTCGTTCTTGCCTTTTTCCAGCAGGGCCGCGATAACGCGTTTTGCAGGAGATTGCAGCAGACCGATAACTTCGCCGATAAGCTCGTTCTTGGTCTTGATCTTCACCAGGTTAGCCAGCTGGTTGTCGCCCAGGTAGATCTCTTCAGCTACAAAAGCAGCTTTCAGTACGGGTTTTTCCAGTTTAGCGTTTTCCTTGCGGAAAGTGCTGATGATCAGGGCCGGCTCTTTCGGGCTGTCGGAAAACAGCAGGGCCGTTACGCCATGCAGCGCTTCGTAGATACCTGCATATTTCTCGTTGTCCAGGCTTTCGAGCGCCTTCTTGATGAGGGTGTTCTTAGCCACCTTCATTTCCACGTTCTTGTCGAAGCACACCCTTCTGAGGTGGTTCACCTGCGCCACGGTCAGAGACTCGGTATTGGTGATGTAGAAGTTGTTGTATTGAGCAAACTTGCCTTTCAGCAGTTCGATTACCTCATTCTTTTGATCTTTGTTCATTGCTTTTTGTTTAACATTGTCCGCTTTCGCCTTCTCTGCCCTCGCAGGCTCCGGCTACCGGGCGGTCAATTAGTTTTGAACAGATTTAGTGTCAATAACGATACCGGGGCTCATGGTGCTGGCCATGGATAAACCTTTCAGGTATGTGCCTTTTGCTGTGGAAGGCTTCAGCTTGATGATCGCGTTGATCAGTTCCTGTGAGTTCTCTTCGATCTTTTCAGGAGCGAAAGAGATACGGCCGATGGAAGCATGAATGATACCGGCTTTGTCCACTTTGAAGGTGATCTTACCGCCTTTTACCTCGTTTACAGCAGCTGCCACATCGTTGGTAACAGTACCGGTCTTCGGGTTAGGCATCAGGTTGCGGGGGCCCAGGATCTTACCCAGTTTACCGATCTTCGGCATTACGGCAGGCGTAGCGATGATCACATCGATCTCGGTCCAGCCGGCTTCGATCTTCTGGATAAATTCGTCCAGGCCTACGAAATCAGCACCAGCTTCTTTTGCAGACGCTTCTTTGTCGGGCGTGCAGAGAACCAGTACTTTTTTGGTCTTACCAGTACCATGCGGCAGTGTAACGGAGCCGCGGATAGCCTGGTCAGCCTTCTTGGGATCTACGCCCAGGCGGATATGTAAATCGACGGAAGAGTCGAATTTAGTGCAGTTAATGTCTTTAACGAGGGTGGAAGCCTCTTTCAGGCTATAGGATTTGTTTTTGTCCACCTTAACGTCAGCCACTTTTCTTTTCTTAGTTGCCATTTCTACAATGATTTAAAAGTTAACCTGCTTTAACAGGGTGAACAAATTAGTTTTCCCAGGGAGCTTTACCGTCAACGGTAATACCCATGCTGCGGGCGGTACCAGCCACCATTCTCATGGCGCTTTCCAGCGTGAAGCAGTTCAGGTCAGGCATTTTGTCTTTGGCAATTGCCTCTACCTGCGTCCAGGATACTTTACCCACCTTATTACGGTTAGGTTCTTTAGAACCACCTTGAATTTTGGCAGCTTCCAGCAGCTGTACGGGAGCCGGAGGCGTCTTAATTACAAAGTCGAATGATTTGTCTGTGTAAACGGTCAGCAATACAGGCAGCACTTTACCCATTTTATCCTGGGTACGGGCGTTGAACTGTTTGCAGAACTCCATGATGTTCACACCTTTGGAACCCAGGGCGGGACCAATCGGAGGCGCAGGGTTGGCTTGGCCGCCTTTAACCTGCAATTTCACGTACGTTGCGATCTCTTTAGCCATTAGTCTGTTTTTAATTTGGTTAAACGTTCCACCGCCGTTGCCGGGGCAAAACTCCCAAAACTCAAAAGTCTCAGAAAGACATTTTAAGGGGGATGCAAAGGTAGGTATATTTTAAATGAATAGCAAAAAATGTTTGGAGTTCGGCATTTTTTTTGCTATTATGCGGGGATTGGGATTAAGTTTAATGGTTAATTATTTGAAGATCAACAGCATATCTCTGAGAAAGTAAAGGTCAAAGATACGTCATTTCCGGTATTTCTGAGCAGGATTTCGGCTCATATGAAAAATGGAGTTTATAAATAAGATCTTCTCCCGCTTTTTTAAACGGTATACAATGATAAAAGGATACAGCCTTATAGGAAACTCCCTGAAATATCCCCTGGTAAACGGATAACTTTCGGCACGTCCGCAAAGCTGGGCCAATTGGCCCTCAAGATATTGCAGGAATTTTACCCCCCTACCCTCCTGTTTTGTCTCATACCAAATAACCGCGTCATTTAATTCTTCCACTGCTAGCGGGTGATAAGCCAGTCTGTAAATCATCATGCCGGCTTCCGTTTTACACTTTTAATGGCCTTCCTTGCCATTTCCATCGCTTCTTCATGTGTATATACTTTCCCCCCCTGCACATATTCCTTCCAGCGCCGCTTCATTTCAGCCATAAACGCCTTATCATCCCACCATGCCCCGCTGAACGTCATATCCACGGTGTTATCAATAAAATCATCCAACGCCTGTAATGCATTGTCATCCGCCTTGTCAACAAAATCACGCAGCTTTTTCCGGAGAGCATCCTCTTTTTTTTTCCGGAGAACATCCTCTTTTTTCATGTACATCAACATTTCCAACAAATTTAATGGTTTCAATTTTTATTATTCTTCTGCAATTTACCCCTCCCAACCCACAATCCCCCCGTTCAGTCTATCCATTTTCCAGGGCGGTGTTAACACCTGAGATTTTTTGTATTTTGATCCCGCAAGAACTTCCACCACCATGAAAATTATCACCACACTCCTCCTTCTTTCACTACTCGCAACCCATAAACCCATGCAGAAAAAACAATTCCTGATCGTCGGCACCTACACCTCCACCGGCAGCAAAGGCATTTACGTTTTCATGAAAGACCCCGCCACCGGGCGCTTTACCCCTACGGATACGATGGAAGGCATCTCCAATCCCTCCTTCCTCACCCTTTCCCCCGACCGGCAATACGTATACGCCGTCAGCGAATTCGGGAAGAACAGCCCCGGTAGCGCCTTCGCATACGCCTTCGACCGCAACGCCGGTACCCTCGCCGCCATCAACCAGCAGACCGGCACAGGCACAGGCCCCTGCCACATCAGTACAGATGCCGGCAACCGCTTTGTATTCACCGGCAACTACAACGGCGGCAGCATCACCGTACTGCCGGTACAGGCAAACGGCGGCCTTGGCGCACCCATCCAGCAGATCCTTCACCAGGGCTCCGGCCCCGTGGAATCACGGCAGAAATCCCCGCATGTACATTCGGTGAACTTCTCTCCCGATGGTAAACAGTTGTTCGTGCCCGACCTCGGAACGGATAAGGTAATGATCTACGACTTCGATCCCGCCCGCAGCATGCGCCCCCTGCAACCTGCAGCCCAGCCCTTCGTGAGCACGGAGCCCGGCGGCGGACCGCGGCATTTCGTTTTCCACCCCAACGGCCGCTATGCCTATCTCGTACTGGAGATCAACGGCAAGACCGCCGCCTTCAGCTACGCCAATGGCCGTCTTACGCTGCTGCAAACCATTTCAGGCGCTCCCGCGGATTATAGCGGCTCCAATTTCGGCAGCGCAGACATTCATGTTTCCCCCGACGGGAAATTCCTCTATATGTCCTCCCGCGGCGACCTCAACACCATTTCCATTTACCGCATCAGCGAAAAAGACGGCACACTCAGCCTCATCGGTCACCAACCCACTCTGGGTAAGGAACCGCGCAACTTCCTGATCTCGCCGGACGGTGAATACCTGCTGGCCGCCAACCAGAAAAGCAATACGATCGTGATCTTCAAAAGGAATGCGGAAACCGGCCTGCTCACTGCTACCGGTGAAGAGCTCTCCATACCCGCACCGGTTTGTCTGAAATGGGTGGAATAAAAGCCTGGTAACAAAATAGATGTGGCACCATCTAAAAAGTTGCTGAAACAACTATTGCGTACCTTCGTAATCCTAAAATACCCCGATTATGAAACGCATATTGTTAGCACTCACAGCAATGATCACTGCGCTCTCCGCGCACTCACAGGACGAGGCGGCCATGAAAGCCTGGATGGACTACGCCACTCCCGGTTCTATGCAAAAGATGATCGCTATGGCAGACGGCAACTGGAAAACAGATATGACCTTCTGGATGGCTCCCGGCGCCCCGCCGATGACCACTACAGGCACCTGCACCAACAAAATGGTCATGGGCGGCCGGTACCAGGAAAGCCGCTTCACCAGTTCGATGGACGGCCAGCCTTTTGAAGGCGTAGGCATGCTGGGTTACGACAACGTCCGGAAAGTATTTGTTTCCACCTGGCTGGACAACATGGGCACAGGCATTATGTACCTCGAAGGAAAATGGGACGATGCCACCCGCTCCATCACCTTCACAGGCAACATGACGGATGCCGTTGCCGGGAAAGCAATGCCGGTAAGGGAAGTCTTTAAATGGGTGGACGATAACAACCAGGTGATGGAAATGTACCAGATGTCGAACGGTACAGAATATAAGAGTATGGAGCTGAAGTTTACCCGCAAATAGCAGTGATACAACGAATTAAAAAAGCCGCCCCGGACCGGGACGGCTTTTTGTTTTTAATATGCTGAACAGCCTTAGCTGATCTTTTCTACCTGCATGAAGTTCAGCTCTACCGGTGTGGCACGGCCGAAGATCTTCACGGTTACTTTCAGTTTCTTTTTGTCTTCCAGCACTTCTTCGATCACACCGTTAAAGTCGTTGAACGGACCGTCGATGATCTTGATGGTTTCGCCTACGATATAAGGCTCGCTCATAGTGATGCCCTGGTCGGAGATCTCGTCTACTTTACCGAGCATTTTATTCACTTCTGATTTGCGGAGAGCGATGGGTTTTTCTTTCCCGAGGAAGTGGATCACGCCGGAAACGTTGCGGATGGCCTGGATCACTTCGTCGTTCATTTTACCGTCAATGGCTTCGATCATCACGTAACCGGGGTAAAAGTTCTTTTCGCGCATCACCTTTTTACCGGCCTGCACTTTATAAACTTTTTCAACGGGCAGGAAGATCTGGGTGATGATACCACCCCAGTCGCCGCGGCGAACTTCGATGTCCAGATACTCCTTTACTTTTTTCTCTTTACCACTCACCACGCGCAGCACGTACCATTTGGTTTCCTGGGTGGGAACTTGTGCTTCGTCCATTATGAAAACAGTTTATAGTATTGCGTTAAAACAAGGTGGGAAGCACTATCCATTCCCCATACCATCAGGGTGATGATGATAGTGGCGATCAGTACGATCATGGTAGAGGATTGCAGCTCCCGCCAGGTGGGCCAGGATACTTTATGAACCAGTTCGTAATATGATTCCCTGAAATAGCTGAAGATTTTGTTCATGGTAATAAGTTATCCTGATATGAACGATAAAAATTGCCGTGGAGAAAAATTGCAGGTGTTCCGTAAAAAACCAGCAATTTAACTTTCCGGCAATTCATTTTTTTATTCCGCACGGGTACTAGGATTCGAACCCAGATCAAAGGTTTTGGAGACCCGTATGCTACCGTTGCACCATACCCGTATTTAAAAAGCCATTAGCCGTAATGTTCGTCTAAGCAAATATAATCTACTATTGATTACTTGTTACTTGCTAATGGACTTTTTTTATGTGTCAGTATTGCTACTGATTATTTCAGGATCTCAGTTACCTGACCAGCGCCTACGGTACGGCCACCTTCGCGGATAGCGAATTTCAGACCTTTTTCCATAGCGATCGGCTGGATCAGTTTAACGGTCAGGCTGATGTTGTCACCAGGCATAACCATTTCAACACCTGCAGGCAGTTCAACCTCACCGGTAACGTCTGTGGTACGGAAGTAGAACTGGGGGCGGTATTTCTGGAAGAACGGCGTGTGACGGCCACCTTCTTCTTTGCTCAGTACATAAACTTCGCATTTGAAGTCTGTGTGCGGAGTGATAGAACCGGGCTGGCAGATAACCATACCGCGACGGATCTGGGTCTTTTCAATACCGCGGAGCAGCAGACCGGCGTTGTCACCAGCTTCACCTTCGTCCAGCAGTTTTTTGAACATTTCCACACCAGTACAGGTAGATTTCAGTGACTCAGGCTGCAGACCTACGATCTCAACGTTCTCACCAACTTTGATGCGACCGCGCTCGATACGGCCGGTAGCAACAGTACCACGACCGGTGATAGAGAATACGTCTTCTACAGACATCAGGAACGGCTGATCAACAGGACGGGGAGGCAGCGGGATGTAAGAATCCACAGCGTCCATCAGTTCTTCGATCTTGGCAACCCATTTCGGATCGCCGGCGAGAGCGCCGGTAGCAGAACCCTGGATGATGGGCACATTATCGCCATCAAAGCCATAGGAGTTCAGGAGGTCGCGGAGTTCGATCTCAACGAGTTCCAGCAGTTCCGGATCATCAACCAGGTCAACTTTGTTCATGAATACAACCATACGGGGTACACCAACCTGGCGGGCCAGCAGTACGTGCTCCTTGGTTTGCGGCATCGGACCATCAGTAGCGGCAACCACCAGGATAGCACCGTCCATCTGGGCAGCACCGGTGATCATGTTCTTCACGTAGTCGGCGTGACCAGGGCAGTCAACGTGCGCATAGTGACGATTGGTTGTCTGATACTCAACGTGTGCTGTATTGATAGTAATACCTCTTTCTTTTTCTTCAGGAGCCGCATCGATCTCGTCATAACCTTTCTTCTCAGCCAAGCCCTTGTTTGCCAGAATTGTAGTAATGGCAGCAGTCAAGGTAGTTTTACCGTGGTCAACGTGACCGATGGTACCAATGTTAACGTGGGGTTTATCCCGCTTAAAGGTTTCTTTTGCCATTGTATGTTTTTTTTAAGATGGTTTGTAAAGTTTACTTTTTGATACTATTTTTTAGAATAAAGCAAATCCGATAACAAACTTGAGCCAATTGCAGGGATTGAACCCGCTCCTCCCCGATTACGGTCGGGATGCTCACCCATTGAGCTTACCGGCTTAGTTAAACTTCAAATTTCGGACGCCGGCTATAACCCCGCATCCGAAACTCTTTTTGAGCTGCTGATGAAAATTGAATTCACAAAGCAATTTCCCTCTTCACCTTCTACTCTTTGAGCTGTTGATGAGAATTGAACTCACGACCTCTTCCTTACCAAGGAAGTGCTCTACCCCTGAGCTACAACAGCATATTCTTTTTTGAGCGGGAGACGAGGTTCGAACCCGCGACCTACAGCTTGGAAGGCTGTCGCTCTACCAACTGAGCTACTCCCGCATACTCAATTACGAATTACGCTCATCCATCAATTCCAAGCAATCCGCTCTTCAATTGACCAATCCAACGTAATTCGTGTGAAAGTAATAATTGGTGTGGGCAGGACAGGATTCGAACCTGTGAAGTCGAAAGACAGCGGATTTACAGTCCGCCCCATTTGGCCGCTCTGGAACCTGCCCAACTTAAAAATTCTCGCACCTGGCTCTTACACCCGGAACACCTGCGAGCCAGCAGAGGGATTCGAACCCCCGACCCACTGATTACAAATCAGTAGCTCTGGCCAACTGAGCTATGCTGGCAATTTTCTGTCAAGAAAAAGTTTCACACCCTGTAAAAGGAAGCGCAAAATAAATGTGAATCTTTTTAAGAAACAAATATTTTTTTCACTCCCCGGATGCAATCCTCCAACCTGATCCAAGTTGGCTAAAATGCCCTACAGTAAAGAACTTTACTACCTTCGCCGATCCCTTTTTGAATCGGGATGGCAAAGGTAGTAAAGAGAAAATGAATTCCAAAATATTTTTAGGATTTTAATGTAAATTCTTCTCCTTCTGACGTTTGATCTGGGTTACTAAACTATCAAACGCAAGGTCAAAGCTCTCTTCGAAGGATTTGCTCTCATGCTTAACGAAGAAGTCGTGGCGGGGTATGTGTACTTTAATTTCTGCAATCTTGTCCTTAACCTGGTGGGCTAACTGATCTAATTTTAAAAACACTTCAACATTGACGATCCGGTCATAAAAGGTGGATAGCTTCTGAATTCTCTTATTCACGTGATCAATGAGTTTGGCGTCCGCATCAAAACGCACAGTTTGAATTTGAACATTCATAGCACTAAAATTTAACATTTAACAATCTAGTTTCTAGCATGTAGTCATCGTTCATAGGCGTATTTTTTATGTAAAGAACTGGATTACTAATTTAATAAACTTTCACCCTCTTTCCTATTCCGCCCTGAAAAATTTTGTTAAAATCATTCTAATGCAATACTAGCCAATATTCCACCCGCCCCCGATGACCTCCGTCAGCCGCGATACACTTTTTTGTCAATAAATTAATTGATATTCATCAGCCTATGCCTTGGGATGCGCCTGCTGATGCACTTTTTTCAGCTTTTCGATCGTATTATGGGTGTAAACCTGCGTGCTGGCAAGGCTCGCATGCCCCAGCAACTCCTTCACCGCGTTGATATCCGCCCCGTTGTTCATCAGGTGCGTGGCGAAGGTATGCCGCAGTATATGCGGACTGCGTTTTGAGATGGTCGTTACTTTATCCAGCGCCTTTCGCACCGTACTGTATACAAACGACTTCGTTACCCCTTTCCCGTTGGCCCTCACCAGCAATTGCCCTGTTTCCGCATTCCCTACCTCTTTCCGCCGCCTTTCGTCATACTCCCTGATCATTGCCATCAACGGCCGGCTGAGCGGTATAATGCGTTCTTTATTGCCTTTCCCGAGCACTTTCATCTGGCTGTTGCTCAGGTCCATGCTGCGGTGCGTCAGCCCGATCAGCTCCGCCCGGCGGATGCCGCTCTGGTACAGCAATGCAATTATCAGCCGCTGCGTGGCGCCGTCGAAATCATCGCCAAACAGCACCTCACCCTCTGCATGGTTCTCCTCCACCTGCTGCATGGCCTTTTCATCCACGAACATGGGCAGGCGGCCCCGCATCTTCGGGCTCACCACTTTTGCCATCGGGCTTTGCGCCAGCTCGCCTTTGCGGATGGCATATTTGAAAAAGGATTTCAGGGCCGACATCTTCCGCCGGATAGTTGCGGGCGTTACAGGCTCGGCCTGCTTCTTTTTGTTTTTGCCGGACGGCTGCTTCGGCTCCAGCCCCATGGCCAGCCAGGATTGAATATGGAAATGCGTGAGCCGGGTTAACGGCAGCTCACCGTATTGTTCGGAAAGATAACGGAAGAACTGGAAGAGGTCCAGCCCGTAAGATTGCACCGTATGCGGCGAATACCGCTTCTCCAGCTCAAGGTAAGCCAGGAATCCCTGTGCAATTGGCGGAAGTTCATTCATACCTGTTGTACCCAACACAAAAAAATTGATGACTGTAAAGTTATCGAAAACCTTACAATCATCAATTTTATGTATTAGAATTTAAATACTGGCTCGTTACTATGCGTCATACTTGCCGGTAGCCACCTGCTGCTTGTAAACAGCTTTCAGCACCTGGGTGCGGCGACGGATAGACGGCTTCGTAAATGACTGACGCTCTCTCAGTTGCAGCAAAATTTTCGCTTTCTCAAATTTCTTCTTGTACTTTTTGAGCGCTTTGTCAATGTTTTCGCAATCTTTGGAATCGATAATTAACATAAATCTCCTTTAAGTTTTTTACGGACGGCAAAGATAAGCAATCCGCTTTTATTTGCAAAATTTCTCCCTTTTTATCGCCAAAATTTCTTCCGCCTGCTTCTTCCCTCCGCTCCTGCCTTTGCCGGGGGAACAAAATTACCCAATTCGTCAGTAACTTTGATGATTATGTTTACAGGAATCATCGAAACAATGGGGACCGTTGCCGGCGCCGTTCAGCACGGCGGCAACCTGGAGCTGACCATCCACTCCCCCCTGGCACAGGAATTAAAGATAGACCAGAGCGTGTCTCACAACGGCGTTTGCCTCACCGTGACCGCGGTGGAAGAGCAGCAGTATAAAACAGTGGCGGTTACCGAAACCCTGCAAAAATCCAACCTGGGCAAACTGAAGCCCGGGCAGGCCGTGAACCTGGAAAGGGCCATGGTGTTCAACAGCCGGATAGACGGGCATATCGTACAAGGCCATGTAGACGGTACGGGCATCTGCGAATCCGTCACGGAGCAGGACGGCAGCTGGCTGTACCGCATCCGCTTCCAGCCTGAGTTTGCGCCGCTGATCGTGGAAAAAGGCTCCATCTGCCTCAACGGCATTAGCCTTACCGTGTTCAATATCAGCAACGATGCCTTCACCGTTGCCATCATCCCGTACACTTTCCAGCACACCAATATCCAGTACCTGCGGCCCGGCGATACCGTGAACCTCGAATTCGACATCCTGGGCAAATATGTTGCCCGGCAATTGAAAACGCGCGAAAGCCATTAAATAACAGCATGAATCCATCTATCACGCAGAGCCTGGGCATGAAATACCCGCTCATCATGGCGCCGATGTTCCTCGTGAGCAACGAGCCCATGATGAAAGCAGCCATCCGCAGCGGCATCGCAGGCACCTTCCCTTCCCTCAACTACCGGAAGGAAGGCGAACTGCCCGCGCTGCTGGAAAGGCTCAACGAAACGAAAGCACAGCACCCGCAGGGCACCTACGGCGTGAATATCATTGTGCAAAAAACGAACCCGCTCTATAAAAAACACCTGGACGCCTGTGTAGCAGCGCAGGTTCCCTTTTATATCACCTCCCTCGGCAACCCGCGCGACGTGACCGATGCCGCGCACAGCTACGGCGCCAAAGTGATCTGCGACGTGACCAACCTGGTGCATGCCGAAAAGGCCGTGCAGAACGGTGCAGACGCCTTCATCGCGGTATGCGCGGGCGCGGGCGGTCATGCCGGCCCCTACCCCATGCATGTGCTGGTGCCTGCACTCAAGAATGCCTTCCCCGGAATACCCGTGATAGCCGCAGGCGGCCTCGCCACCGGCCGCCAGATGGCCAGCGCCATGGTGCTCGGGGCAGACGCAGTGAGCATCGGCACCCGCTTCATTGCCAGCCGCGAAGCCACGGTGAGCGAGGATTACAAACAAGCGATCCTGGAACACGGCATGGAAGACATCGTGCTCACGGAACGCCTCTCCGGCACGCCCTGCAACATCATCAATACGCCCGCCGCGCAAAAGATGGGCTACAAACAAACGGGCTGGGAAAAATGGCTGGGCCGCAACCCGCGCACCCGCAAGTATTTCAAAATGATGGTGCAGATGAAAGGCATGAAGATCCTGGAAAAAGCCGTGAAACCCAACAACTACCACCAGCTGTGGAGCGCCGGCCAGAGCGTGGAACTGGTGAACGACATCATGCCTGTGGAAGAGATCGTTGCCCGGCTGATGGAAGAATACAACGAAACTTTACAGGCCTTCAGATAATATGATCATCAACAAATGGCACGCCCGGCTGGCGGTGAGCGCGTTCTTTTTCCTGAATGGCTTGTGCTTTTCAAGCTGGGGCTCGCGCATCCCGGCCATCCAGGAACGGCATGGGCTCAGCGAAGCCGGGCTCAGCGCCCTGCTGCTTTGTATCCCTGTCGGGGCTTTGCTGTCGCTGCCGTTTGCAGGCTGGCTCGTATCCCGCACGGGCAGCAGGCCCGTCATGCTGGCTGCCGCTTTGTTGTACGCGGTTTTTCTTTCTCTCATAGGCATCGCGGGCAGCCCGCTCATTCTCGGGATCATTTTGTTCGCATTCGGTTTTATCGGCAACCTGGGCAACATCTCCGTGAATACACAGGCCGTATCGGTGGAAGTGTTATACGGGCAGACCATCATGTCGTCCTTTCACGCCACCTGGAGCCTGGCGGGGCTTACGGGCGCCGGCATCGGCACGCTGATGGTGAATCTTTTCATTACGCCTTCCACGCATTTCTTTTTTATTTCGCTCTTTGCACTGGCCGCCACCGCCGTCGCTTACCGGTATACGCTGCCGGAGCCGGCACAGGTGAATGCTTCGCGGCCCCCGGTGTTTGTAAAGCCGGACAAAGCCCTTATCAGCCTTGGTATTATCGCCTTTTGCTGCATGATCTGCGAAGGCACGATGTATGACTGGAGCGGAGTTTACTTCGTGAAAGCCGTTGAGGCCGCACCGGGGCAGGTTACGATGGGCTTTACCGCGTTCACACTGGCCACTACTTTCGGAAGGCTCAATGGTGACTGGCTTACGCGGCGTTATGGCATTACGGGCATGCTTCGCGGAAGCGGCCTGCTCACCGCGGCAGGACTCCTCCTGGCTGTTTTCCTCCCGTTGCCTATCCCCGCGGCCATTGGTTTTTTCCTGGTAGGGCTGGGTGTTTCCACCGTCATCCCGCTGGTGTACAGCACTGCGGGAAAAAGCACCGCCATGCCGCAGAGCATGGCGCTGGCAGCCGTTTCCACCCTGGGTTTCCTCGGGTTCCTCGCAGGGCCTCCCATTATCGGGTTCATCGCACAGTTCGCCGGCATCAGGTATTCCTTTGCCTGCATCGCCGTCATGGGATTGATGATCACGTTCCTGGCAGGGAAAAAGAAAAGTCCTCCCGGGCTGTAAATATTCCAAAACCGGCCATGTTGCCCGCTCCGCTAAAAATGATGATGGAACCGGCTTTGGCCCCCTCTTCTCAACCGCCGTTGCGTCGCACTCTTCAGCCAAATTTTCGCTGCCGTGCAAATACACATTATCTTTGCAAAATGCCCGAAACACAAAATTTCCAGGAAGGTGCCGTGTTGTTGATCAACAAGCCTTTAACATGGACCTCCTTCGACGTGGTGCGCAAGATCCGCAACACCACCAAAGCCAAAATAGGCCACGCCGGCACGCTGGATCCGCTGGCCACCGGCCTCCTCATTTGCTGCACCGGTAAAATGACCAAAAAGATCAATGAATACCAGGCGCAGGAAAAAGAATACACCGGCACCTTCACCCTCGGCGCTGTTACGCCCACCTACGACCTCGAATCCGAACCCCAGGATCATCAGCCCGTTCCCCCGCTGGACAAAGCCGCGCTGCAGGCCATCGCCAGCCAGTTCACCGGCCCGCTGCAGCAGCTCCCTCCCATCCATTCCGCCATCAAGCAGAACGGCAAACCGATTTACCACCTGGCCCGCAAAGGCGTGGAAGTGAAAGTGGAACCGCGTTCCATCGTCATACATGCATTCGAGATCACCGCGGTGGAATTGCCGGTGGTGCATTTCAGGGTGCAGTGCAGCACGGGCACCTACATCCGTTCACTGGCGCACGACTTCGGTGCAGCCGTTGGCTGCGGTGCATACCTGAGCAGTCTTTGCCGTACCCGCATCGGGGAGTTCAGGCTGGAAGACGCTATTGATGTAAATGAGTTTATCGAGCGCTACAAAAAAGCGCAGGGGCAGGCTGATCATCAGAACGGGTAACCGATCGCCACGTTCCAGATGATGTTGTCGCGGCGCCAGCGGCCATTTCCCAGCATCCATTCGCCGATGTACCAGCCGCTTTTATTTTGTGTGGGGTATGGTTTTTTAAGCGGTATGCCCCAATCCAGCCTGATCACGAAATAGCTGAAATCGAGGCGCAGGCCGGCGCCGGTGCCGATCGCCATTTGCCTGTAAAGATTCTTGAACTGGATCTCAGCGCCCGCGCGCAGGGTATCTTTCTTCAGCATCCATATATTGCCGACATCCAGGAAGGTTGCGCCTTTCAGGTACATGCTGCCGCCGAAGAGGCGCAACAGGTCGAAACGGTATTCCACGTTGCCTTCCAGCTTCAGGTCGCCCGTTTGGTCGGGGAATAGCTGGGCTGTTTTCGTAGTGTCCACGAAAGAACCCGGGCCCAGCGTACGCAGCCGCCATGCGCGGATGCTGTTGGGCCCGCCGGCGGTGAACTGGCGCACATAAGGCAATACATCGCTTTTACCATAAGGAATGCCTACGCCGGCATAGGCGCGCGTGGCCACGGAAGTTTTCGGGTAGTTCCAGTAATGGCGGTAATCCGCTTCCAGCCTTACAAACTGGGAGATCGTCACTTTCGCCAGCGATTCCAGGTTTTCCCTGCCGCTGGTTACGCCGTTCACCAAACTGTTCACGCCTTCCAGCCACAGGCCAGATTCTTCCACGGTTGCCCTGAAGAAGGTGTTCTGCTTTTTATGGAACAGGTCGTTGTTGCTGTAAGTATAGGTAACCGCTTCGCCGCCGATGAACGCAGGCTCGAAGCTGCGCTGCAGGTAAGGGTTCTGGTCTACCACATCAGCTTTGAAATTAGGGTTCAGCGATACGCCCACGTAATTCAGGGTAAATGGTTTCAGGTTCCAGCTTTTGTAAATGGATTCCCTCCACTCATAACCCAATGCCGCATTCACGGTGCGGATATTGAATTTATCGATACGGCGCAGGTTGTTGAAACCCGCTGAGAGCCTGGTTTTGGACGTAGAGCGATTGTTTTGCCGCACGCGGAAAGGCAGGATAAAACGGGGAAAAACGAGATCGGCATTGATGCCGTATTCCTGCGCCTGCATTTCAAACTTGTTCTCTTCATTCCTGATCACTTCAAGGCCGCCATTAAGCGTGATGTGCAGCTCATTCGCCGCCCTGTTGAGGTTGAAGTGGCGGTAACCCAGCGACACGCTGCTGCCCAGGAAATACTGGCTGCCGGTGGTCAGGTCTATGTTCGCGCTCAGCTCCTGCTTTTTGCGGGGCGTAAGCTGGATGTAGGCATCAAGTTTCTGCACGGTGTCTTTCACGTCTTTATACTGCACATTCACAAACTGCCAGATGTTGAGATCGAACAGCCGGTTCACGGTGTTGTTGTATTCCTCGGTGGAGTAACGCGCGTTGGGCCGGAGCTGTATGGCGCGCGTCAGCACCCGCGGGCGGATGATGTTCTGGTGGTATTTGATGGTCAGGAAGCGGCTGTTGGTAGTGCTGAACGTGGAATCCGTCACGCTTTCCTGCAACTGGATATCCGGGAACACGTAGATCTTGTTGATGTAAAACAACTTGGTAAGGTCATTGGCCGAATCTTCCGGGTTTTTGATCGTTACTTCCACATCCAGCGTAGGCTTCTGATCGGCGCTCAGCACGGAAGGCATCACCTCGAAAGGGTTCAGGGGGTCCACGAAGAGCGATTTATTCAGCGTATCCACCGTGAAATTGATCAGGTCGCGGTTGAATTTGTAATACCCCGCATCGCGGATGAGGCGCATGAGGCGTTCGCGCTCGCTGCTCAGGTCAGATGCTTTGTAGGGCGCATTCACATGCAGCAGCGAAAACCGTTCTCCTTCCTTTACCACCCGCGCGATCGCGGTATCGGGAATATCGTAGGTGATCTTTTTGATCACGAAATTCTTGCCCGTGTTCACCTGGTAGGTCACGGAGGCTTTCTGCCCTTTGATCTGCTCTTTATACCCGACGGTGGCGTAGAAATAACCCTGGTTGTTGAGGTAGGAAACCATCCTGTCCACAGATTCCTTCGTTTTGAGGGAATCATATATCACCGGCGCCTGGAGGTTACGCTCGCTGAGCGCGAGGTTCCAGAACCAGTTGCTTTTTTTCTCGTAATTCTTCTGATTGTAAAGCCATACTTTCAGGCGGGTGCCCGCTATCTTCTGGTTGGGCTGCTGCAACATCAGCGAACGGGAATTGAGGTCATTCTTCAGGTCTGTTTTTTCAGTGGAAGGCAGCTTCCCCGTGATCTCCACCCCGGTCTTGATCAGCAGGTTCTGATCCTTCTGCAGGTAACGGGTGTTGGAGCAGGCGCTCAGCAACAGGCATACCATCAGCAACACTACCGGTCCCGGCACATTCAAGTATGATGGGTATGTCTTTTTCTTCACTTGTTCATTGAATTAAACGGGTATGCTTCAGCGCCGGTATACAGGGGTTGTTGGCTGAATGCCGGAATTCTTGTAGGTTTGACCCCATGTTATCAAAGGCGCAAATTAAATATATTGTCTCATTACAGCACAAAAAATACCGTCAAAAATTTGGCCAGTTTGTGGCTGAGGGAGACAAGATCGTACAGGAGCTGCTGCACGGCCACCGGGATGTAAAAGCCGTGTATGCCACGCGCAGCTGGCTGCTGGATCACCGGGAACTGGCTGAAAGTGCCGCTGCCATTGATATACAGGAAGTGGATGAGGCAGTGCTTAAGCAACTGTCTTCCCTTTCCACCCCCAACCGCGCCCTTGCCCTGGTAAACATTCCCAAAGCCCCGGCCCTTCAACCCGAAGGCAGCATCACCCTTGCCCTTGAAACCATCCAGGACCCGGGTAATATGGGCACTATAATTCGTATAGCCGACTGGTTTGGTATCCGGCAGATCGTTTGCTCGCCAGACAGCGCGGATGCCTACAACGCCAAAACCATCCAGGCCACCATGGGCAGCATTATGCGTGTACCCGTGATCGTTCACTCCATCACGGAGCTGCTGGATAAATACCCGAAGATCCCCTCCTATGCCGCCACCCTTCATGGCGACAATATCGTTCACACCAAAACCATCCGCGAAGGCATCATCCTTATCGGCAACGAATCGCGCGGGCTTAGCGAAGAAGTGCTGAAACGGAGCAGCCATCACATCACCATCCCCCGCACGGGCCAGGCCGAATCTTTGAACGCTGCCGTGGCCGCCGGTATTATCTGCGGCAGGCTGCTTATTTGAACTGGATCGCCTTCACCGGCAGGATGTTCCGGATCAGCAGGCTCGGGATGATCAATATCAGCACACATATCTTCAGGGTTCCCAGGTTGATTGACGCCACTTTCCACCACTGGATGGCGATGGGCGCCACGGACATGTAATAGGATTCTTCCGGCAGCTTCAAAAAGCCGGTGTACTGCTGCAGCAGTGCCAGCCCGATACCCAGCACATTCCCGATAATGATGCCGGCCAGCGTGATGTAGGCCGCCTGGTAGATGAATATCCCCTGGATGGCCGTGTTGCGCATGCCCAGGGCTTTCAGGATGCCTACCATATTGGTGCGCTCCAGTATCAGTATCAGGATGGCCGTGATCATGTTGATCACCGCTACAATGGTCATGATGATGAGGATAATGATCTCGTTCTTATTCTGAAGGCCCAGCCAGTCGAAGATATTGGGGTATACCTCCTGCATGCTGCGAAGGGCCAGCTCATCGGGCATCAGCTCGCCGATGCGGCCGCGGGCGATTTCCGTCTGCCGGTAATCTTTCAGGTATATTTCGTAGCCGCCAATATCGTCGGGCGCCCAGTCGTTCAGCCGGCGGATGAGGTTGATGTCGCCTACCAGGTAAGTTTTATCATATTCTTCGATGCCGGTTTTGTAAATGCCGCAAATGCTGAGCTTGCGGGCCCGCGGCGGAAGCCCGTCGCCCCGCACGAAATATACGATCACAGCGTCGTTCAGCTTCAGCTGCAAAAGCGCCGCGGTGTTGGCGGATATGATCACTTCAGGAGCATACC
Source organism: Chitinophaga sp. YIM B06452 (assembly GCF_039655965.1). Lineage (NCBI taxonomy): Bacteria > Pseudomonadati > Bacteroidota > Chitinophagia > Chitinophagales > Chitinophagaceae > Chitinophaga > Chitinophaga sp. YIM B06452. The sequence goes on from NZ_JAWLKY010000002.1 coordinate 1,313,980, forward strand.
CGCTGTCTGTAAACCTGATAGGGCGGCCTTCCTGGAGGAATTCCATTTTTGCGCCGGGGCTGATGCCTTTAAAGATCATCCCTTCCGTTTCCCGGCCTTTTTTCACGATCACCGATTTGGTGGCGAATTCATTCACGGCGGTCACATCCGGCAGGGCCAGCACCTTCCTGCGGAAGGCGGAATCCTGCGGGAACGGCACCTGTTCTGCCAGCGGGCCGGCGTTCGCCTGGTACTGGGTTACGTGCATATGGCCCCAGAAGCTGAAGATCTTTTCAGAGATCACCTGCTGGAAGCCGTTGATCATTGCGGTAGCCAGTATCATGACCGCCACGCTGAACGCAGTAGCGATCATGGCGATGTTGATAATGAATTTGGTAAAGGACGAGAACCGGTTGAAGGCAATCCTGCCGGCGATAAACATGGATACGCGCATGCTGCAATTTAACAATTTAGAAATTCATTGTAAATTACACTTATGAGGACAGTTGCACTTGTATGCTTCACCGTTATGGCGATGTTCGTTTTTCCCGGCGTAAAGGCCCAGGAAAACAAAATAACCCCGGATCATATTTATCACCAGAACATCAAAACGGTCAAGTTCACCCCGCCCGGAGACTACCTGGGGCTCCCCATTATCGCGCTCAACAGCGGCGAAACCCTTGAGCTGCATTTTGATGACCTGATCAATGAAGTGCGGACGTATTATTATACACTTGTGCTCTGCAATGCAGACTGGACGCCCGCCCAGCTCAATACCATCGAATACCTGCGCGGCTTCTCGGAAAACCAGATCAGGGATTACCGCTTCTCCAGCATCGCTTTGCAGAAATATGTGCACTATAAAGTAAGCATCCCCAACCAGACCTGCCAGCCCACCAGGGCCGGCAATTATATCCTGAAAGTTTACCTGGACGGGGATACCACCCGCCTCGCCTTTACCCGCAGGCTGATGGTGATCAATAACAGGGCCGGCGTTACCGGCTGGATATCGCAGCCCACCAATCCCAAACTCTTCAGGAACAGCCAGAAACTGAACGTGCAGGTAAACACCAAGGGACTCAACATCCAGAACCCGTTCGACCAGCTGAAGGTGGTGATCATGCAGAACTTCCGGTGGGACAATGCCATTACCGGCATCAAACCCATGTTCATCAAAGGCGATGTGATAGAATACAATGCGGAACAGGATTGCATCTTTCCGGCGATGAAAGAATGGCGCTGGATAGACCTCCGCAGCTTCCGCCTGCAAACGGAACGGGTGGCTAAAACAGACTACAAACGTAACGGCACCGACGTGCACGTAATGCCCGATTTCCCGCGAGACAACCAGGTGTATCAATTCCTCAAAGACATCAACGGCATGTTCTATCCCGCTACCATAGAAGATTATGATCCTAATTTTGAAGGGGACTATGCGCGGGTGGATTTTACATTCCCCATGAAAGAACCTTACGCCGGTTACGATATGTACATCTTCGGCCAGCTCACTGATTACGAGTGGAGCGACCTCAATAAAATGACATGGAATGGTGAAAAGCAGGCATACGAAGGCGCTTTATTCCTGAAACAGGGGTATTACAATTATGTGTACGGCCTGATAGACAAGAGCAACAACCAGTTCAGCACCGAACTGACGGAGGGCAACTGGTGGGAAACGGAGAATGCGTATACCGTGCTCGTATACTACAAAGCGCTTGGCGGCCGCCACGACGAGCTGGTGGGCCAATTGCGGATGAACTCGCTGATCAACCGGATGCGGTAATTTTTTTGCGCCTCCTGCCAATATTAAGAACTGCATGCTTACGCATGCAGTTCCTGTTTTAAGACGTTTCAGGGAGTTAAAGGATCCACGGCATACACGCTTTGCCGCAGCTTCACAATGTTGGCGGCGCCGCGTTTGATGATGATGCGCGTGCCGCGGTCGTACGTAAAGTAACGGTAACACCAGTTGATGAGCACCACCAGTTTGTTACGGAAACCCAGTAAGCTCAGCAGGTGCACTATCATCCAGACTATCCATGCGATATAACCGCTGAGGCGGATGCCGGGAAGGTCTGCTACTGCGCGGTTGCGGCCGATCGTAGCCAGGCTGCCGAGATCTTTGTATTTGAAGGGTTTCGTGCTTTTCTGTTCCAGGCCGGCTTTCAGGTTCTTGCCCAGCAACTTGCCCTGCTGGATGGCTACCTGCGCCACCATGGGGTAACCTTTCGGGAAACGTTCGTCGTTCAGCATCTGCGCAATGTCGCCTATCGCGTAAATATTACTTGTACCGTTCACCAGGTTCCTGTCGTTCACATTTACACGGCCGTTGGGCAGCACCGAGTCTTCCGGCAAACCCGGGAGGGCCATGCCTTTCACGCCGGCAGACCATAAGAGGGATTGTGATTCTATCACATCTCCGTTACTCAGCAGCAGCTTTTGGCCGTCATAATCTTTCACCGCAATATTGAGCAACACTTTCACACCAATGTGTTCCAGGCTGGCCAGCGTTTTCCGGCTGGTTTCTTCAGACATGCCCGCCAGTACGCGCGGCCCGGCTTCCACCAGGTAGATGTTCATCAGGTGAAGCGGCAGTTCAGGATAATCTTTGGGAAGAATGTATTTGCGCAGCTCCGCAAAAGCACCCGCCAGCTCTACGCCGGTGGGGCCGCCGCCTACCATCACAAAATTGAGCTTGGGCCGGATGTCCGCTTCATTCTTGAGCAGCAATGACTCTTCGAATTGTTTCAGCACGTAGTTCCTGATCTGCACAGCTTCGATCAGCGATTTCATGCCGATGGCATGCTCTTCGATCAGCTTATTGCCGAAAAAGTTGGTATTGCTGCCGGTTGACAACACGAGGTAATTATACCGGATATCGCCGATATTGGTTTCCAGCGTGTTCTGCTCCCGGTTGATATGTTTCACTTCCGCCATGCGGAAAACGAAATTCTTCTGCCGTTTGAAGATGCCCCGGAGGGGAAATGCAATGCTATCCGGTTCCAGGCCCGCCGTGGCTACCTGGTACAAAAGAGGCTGAAAAAGATGGTAATTGTTCCTGTCCAGCAGCACCACCTGCAAGGGAGCCCCTTTCAGCGCCTTCGCGAGGTTAATGCCAGCAAATCCGCCGCCAACGATTACGACCCGGGGAAGGTCTGTGTCCGGAATGTTCGGTTGTATCATGACTTATGTGTTTTAGGATAGTATAACATCCTGGCCACAAATGCCATACCATCGGAAATATTTCTCAAAAGTACAATACTTTCAGTAAAAAATGAAAGATTTGAAAATAAAGCTTCGTTAAATAAAAAAAGGCGCTCTGAATGAGCGCCCCGGCATACAAGCCAATATCTTCTATTTCAATGCCATATGCAGCGCCGCTGCCAGCAAAGCGCCGATAACCGGTCCTGCAATGGGGATCCAGGCGTACCCCCAGTCGCTGTCGCGCTTGCCTTTGATTGGCAAAAGGGCGTGTGCGATACGCGGGCCAAGGTCGCGGGCGGGATTGATAGCGTAACCGGTCGGGCCGCCGAGGGACAAACCGATGCCCAATACCAGCAATGCAACCGGCAACGCGTCTACCGCGCCCAGGCCTACCTCTCCTTTCGCGATGTAAAACACCCCGAAAATGAGTACAAAAGTCCCCACAATTTCCGTTACCAGGTTCGGTATGGTGCTGCGGATAGCAGGCGCGGTGCAGAAAACGGCCAGTTTGCCGTTTGCATCGTCCGTTATGTCGAAATGCTGTTTGTAGCTGGCGTATACGATGCAGGCGCCCAGGAAAGCGCCCAGCATCTGGGCGGCAATGTACACCGGCACTTGCTCCCAGGGAACAGCCCCTGTAACGGCCAGCGCGAGGGTCACGGCGGAATTCAGGTGGGCGCCGCTGTAGGCTCCCACGGCAAACACGCCTACAAAAACGGCCATGGCCCAGCCCATGGTGATCACGATCCAGCCGCCGTTCTGCCCTTTACTTTTGTTGAGCACACAGTTGGCCACCACGCCGTCGCCCAGTATGATCAGCAGGGCGGTTCCAATAAGTTCTGCCAGGAAAATTGACATTTTGGTCGGTATTTACTTTTAAGGATTATTGTTCAGCCCATACTTTGGCGGCCTTCACGGCACGCTCCCAGTTCTTGGTGAGTGAGGTTCTTTTTTCGTCAGGCATTGCAGGCTTGAACCGCGCGTCTTCCTGCCATTGTTTGCGGATGGTGTCCACACTGTCCCAGAAGCCGGTGGCCAGCCCCGCGAGGTAAGCGGCGCCCAGGGCCGTAGTTTCGGTCACTTTGGGGCGAACCACCTGGGTGTCCAGTATGTCTGCCTGGAACTGCATCAGCAGGTTGTTGGCGGTAGCCCCGCCGTCTACCCGCAGCTCCTGGATGTTCATCCCTGCATCCGCTTCCATGGCTTTCAGCACGTCCATGGTCTGGTAGGCGATGCTGTCCAGTGCAGCGCGCGCAATATGGGCGTCTTTAGTGCCGCGCGTCATGCCTACGATGGTACCGCGGGCGTATTGGTTCCAGTGAGGCGCACCCAAACCGGCGAATGCGGGCACAAGGTACACGCCATCAGTATCTGCCACCTGCGCTGCCAGCGGTTCTACGTCTGCAGAATGGCGGATGATGCCAAGGCCGTCGCGGAGCCACTGCACTACGGCGCCGCCGATAAAGATGCTGCCTTCCAGCGCATAATGCGTGGTGTTGCCGATGCGCCATGCAATGGTGGTCAGCAGGTTGTTTTTGGAAGTGATGGCTTTCTCGCCGGTGTTCAGCATCATGAAGCAGCCGGTGCCGTAGGTATTTTTTACCATGCCGGGCTCTATGCACATCTGCCCGAAAAGCGCCGCCTGCTGGTCGCCGGCGATGCCTGCAATGGGGATCTCAAACGGCGTAAGCGTAGCTTCAGTATGCCCGTACACTTCGCTGGAAGCGCGAACTTCCGGCAGCATGGAAGCAGGGATGTCCATCAGCTCCAGCAGGCTTTTGTCCCACTCCTGTTTGTGAATATTGTACAGCATGGTGCGGGAGGCATTGCTCACGTCGGTGACATGCAGTTTTCCTTTGGTAAAATTCCAGATCAGCCACGAATCCACGGTGCCGAAAGCCAGCTCGCCGGCCTCAGCCCTTTTGCGGGCGCCTTCCACGTTGTCGAGTATCCACTTCACTTTGGTGCCGGAAAAATAGGCGTCTACGATCAGGCCGGTTTTGGAACGGATATCGTCGGCATGGCCTTTGGCTTTCAGTTCATCGCAATAAGCTGCGGTACGGCGGTCCTGCCAGACGATGGCATTGTAAAGCGGCTTGCCCGTTGCGCGATCCCACACGATGGTGGTTTCCCGCTGGTTGGTAATGCCCATGGCCGCGATCTGGTCGCCGGTGGTGCCGGCTTTTACGATCACTTCGGCGGCTACTCCCGCCTGTGTGGACCATATCTCGTTGGGATCATGCTCCACCCATCCCGGCTGGGGATAGATCTGGTTAAATTCTTTCTGCGCTACGGCTACAATGTTCCCGGCACGGTCGAAGATAATAGCGCGGGAGCTGGTGGTTCCCTGGTCGAGGGCCATAATGAATTTTGCTTCCATCGAAAGTGTTCTGGCTATTTTTAGTGTTATTTAAGTATAGTTAAACGTGGTACCTTGGTTTACGAGGTAGTAAGATACTAGTAATAAATTAAAAGTAAAAAAAAATTCGTGGAAGGGGCAACATATAGGGATTAACATTCGGTAAAAGCGCTGAAGGCAGCTCCCGCCGGGGGTTATATCTTTTGAAATAGTGAAAGGATATGAAAGCCGGGATATAAAAAAAGGGGCCATTCAGCAGAACGGCCCCTCTATACATGAAAAATTAAACGCTCGGGATTACATCTTCTTGGCATCTTCCAGGAACTTCGCCAGGCCGATGTCTGTCAGCGGATGTTTCAGCAGGCCCAGGATAGAATCCAGCGGGCAGGTGCAAACGTCGGCACCTACTTCGGCACATTTTACGATGTGCAGGGCGTTGCGGATGGAAGCGGCCAGTATCTCGGTTTTGAAGCCCTGGATGCTGTAGATCTGCGCGATCTGGGCAATCAACTCAACGCCGTCCCAGTTGCTGTCGTCTATACGGCCAATGAAGGGAGATACATATGCAGCGCCGGCTTTGGCAGCCAGGATGGCCTGGCCGGCGGAAAATACGAGGGTACAGTTGGTGCGGATGCCGTTTTCGGTGAACCATTTGATGGCTTTCACGCCATCTTTGATCATCGGCACTTTCACCACGATGTTCGGGTGGATGGCCGCCAGTTTTTTACCTTCTTCCACGATGGCATTAAAGTCGGTAGACAGTACTTCTGCGCTCACATCGCCTTCCACCATTTCGCAAATGGCTTCGTAATGTTTCATCACTGCCGCTTCGCCTTTGATCCCTTCTTTTGCCATCAGGGAGGGGTTGGTGGTAACGCCGTCGAGAATTCCCAGGTCGTGCGCTTCCTGGATCTGTGCCAGGTTTGCTGTATCAATAAAGAATTTCATATTGAAATGATTTTATGCTTGTTGTTTTTATAAAGATCACGTGGCGCCCTTCTCCGAAACATTCCGGGCAATTCAAGCAAACCAACAAACTAATTTCGGAAATAATAAGGAGAGCAAACTGCCATAAAGGGAAAAAAAAATGGCAAGTTACTTATATCGCACCGCTACAACCGCCTACCCTTGCTACATTCCTGTCCTGGGGGAGTTCAGCAGGAGCTGGTCGTATAAGACTTGCCGTTGCAAAGGTAACTCAATGAGAAGTAATTTGCAAATATTCCACCGCTGTTTTTCAGGGATCAGTTGCTTTTTTTCTTCTTTGAAGGTTTTTTGTAAAGATCCCGCGCATCCTGGATGATCAGCGATTCATCGTCCGGCAGCCGTTTTACGGGGATTTCAGACGCGGCGTTGATGTCTGCATTGCCGCGGTATACTGCTTTCACTGCAATGCTGCGCGTGCTGCTGTCGTCCTGCGGTATCAGCAGGTCCTGCCCGATTATTTTCCCTTTGTCGGCAAACAGCCGCACGCGGGAAGTATCCAGCGGGTAAATGCGGCCGCTGTTGTAAATGCCTTCCACGTTCAGGTAGAAGTGGATCCCCCGCTTCAGGCTGTCTGCATAATGATGAAAACGGATAGCGGTAAGGTACGGCAGCTGCAGGTATACCTCATGCTGTTTGCCGGGTTGCTCAGCCAGCGTTACCAGGAGGCGCATGCGGTAATTATCCGGCCGTATGGCGTTGCGGTTGAAGCGGAGCACGCCGTTGCTGCATTCGCCGAAAGGCGATTCCACCTTTACCTGGCTCCAGCGGATATCTCCTTTTAAAAGCCCGGCTGTTCTGCGTTTGCTGCTATCCGCATACGTCACCTCCAGCCCGATGGGCGTGGTGCTGTACAGTTCGGCTACGGAACCGGAATCGTATGCGGCGGTGATGTACGCCACCTGCTTTTGCTGCGCGGCGGCAGGAAGCGCCAGTAATAAAAGGAAGATCGTTCTCAGCATGTTCTTGAAAAGGCTAAAACCATTCCAAAAATAAGGAATGCAAATGATGCGGGCGGATTTTGTAACGGAGGCCCTTACCGGCCATGAATGGTATCTTTCGGTGAAATGCGGCATGCCGGGTAGCGACACTTGAAAAAAAATTCTATTTTCACGGAATTTTAGCAACAACGCATGTCATTACCGCAACATACAGACGCCACCCTGCGCTACCAGCAGCAGGTAGAGAATTCAAGGAATTATGTGCTGCCTTTCATTGCCCGGGAGTTCCCGGACCTGCGCGGCCTCCGCGTAATGGAAATAGGCTGCGGGGAAGGCGGCGTGCTCACTCCTTTCCTGGAGCAGGGCTGCGCCTGCGTGGGGGTAGACCTCTGGCCGGAGCGCATCGAGCTGGCGAAAGGTTTCCTCGGTAATTATATAGACAATGGCCAGCTGCGCCTGATCGCTAAAAATATTTACGACGTGGATTTCTTCGGGGAATTCCAGCATGCATTCGACATTATCATTCTCAAAGACGCGATCGAGCATATTCCCGATCAGCATAAGCTCATCTCCTACCTGAAACAATTGCTCAGCCCGCGCGGACAGGTGTATTTCGGTTTCCCGCCCTGGTACATGCCGCACGGCGGCCACCAGCAGATCTGCCGGAGTAAAGTGCTCAGCTTCCTGCCTTACATTCACCTGTTGCCCCGCCCGCTTTACCGTGGCTTGCTGAAGGCAGCCGGCGAAAGCGACGGCACCATCCAGGAACTGATGGAGCTGGTGGATACGGGCATTTCCATTGAAAGATTCGAGAAGATCGCGAAGGAAACCGGGTATGAGATCACGCAAAGGAAATATTACCTTATCAACCCCATTTATAAATACAAGTTCAAACTCAAGCCCAGGGAGCAATTCGGCTGGATGAAGGGAATCCCTTTCGTACGGAATTTCTTTACGACGTGCATGTATTATATGATAAAACCGAAGGTTTAGTATCTCATGGCTTGAAACTACCTTGTTCGAGCAGGTTTTTCAGCGCTGTTATTTTCTCGTTCGACCATAAAGCCGATTCCTTCTGAATGTACCAGCGCCGCTGTTGGTAGAAGATCTGTATCTCAAGCGCCATCGTAAAACCCGGGCTGCGCGTCACTTTGATCTCCACATCGTCTTTTTCGAGTTGCGTTGTTGAAATGGAATTGCCCCTCAGCATCTTTATCTCATAATATCCGCCGGTTTCGTGAAACGCAATACTGTAAAGGGTTTTATAGGAAAGGTAGAAGCCATAGGCAATAGCCGCCGCCGCAACGATAAAGATCAGCGTCCAGGCCTGGGGCTGGATTTGATTCAGCAACACGAGAACAGACGTTCCGACAGCAATGGCCACCAGCACTTTTTTAGCGGCCGGCAGCAGCCTGGCGCTAAGCCTTTCATACTTTTCATCAATGGAAGCTAATATCATAGGGGGAATAATTACTGCTTACGCATTCCATATCTCCCAGCTCGCCTCTGCCTGCAGCACCAGCATTTCATGGCCGTTCTTCACCGCGGCGCCTTGTGCGGCGCCATATTTCATAAACTGCGTTTCGGCCGGGTTATAGATCAGGTCGTAGAAAAGATGCTGTGCGCCGGTAAACTCGTACGGGATGGGCGGCGCATCGATCTCGTTGGGATACATGCCCAGCGGTGTCGTGTTCACGATGAGCGTATGTTCCCGCATAATAGCCTCGTTCAGCGCATCGTAGGTAACCGGGCCGCTGCGGCTTACTTCCGTGTATCGGATGCCAAGCTGCTCCAGCGAATATTTCACCGCTTTGGCCGCGCCGCCGGTGCCCAGTATGAGCGCTTTGGTATGATGCGGTTGCAACAATGGCTGCAACGAGCGGCTGAAGCCGGTCACGTCTGTATTATTGCCGGTGAGCTTCCCGTTCTTTTTACGGATGCAGTTCACCGCACCAATGGCTTTCGCGGCATCGCTCAGTTCGTCCAGGTAAGGGATCACGGCCTGTTTATAGGGAATGGTGACGTTGAGGCCTTCCAGCTCGGTATATTGACTCCATAAACCGGGAAACTCTTCGATGGAAGGAATGGGAAAGTTTTCGTAAACACAACCGGAAATGCCCTCATTGCGGAATTTCTCCGCAAAAAAACCTTTGCTGAAGGAATGAGAGAGCGGGAAACCGATGAGGCCGAATAAACGCACGATGGGTCTGATTACAAAATGAAAGGATTGCCGGGGGCCGGCAATCCTGTATAATGAAATTTATTCTTTGTCGAGGAACAGGTGGAAGGTATCTCCGCGAAGCCCTACACGCATGGCTTCCAGGGGGATCACTTCATGCGGGGCAAGATTGCCGAGGTTGGCGTTGCAGCCTACCAGCTCCAGGAAATACAATTGCTGGTCTTTCTGGGGCGCTTCCCAGATGATCTTTTCAGCGGGTATCTGGGTCAGGATCTCCTGCACCAGCCCTTCGCGAACTTCGCCTGAACCGCGGTAAATACCTACGTTGCCGCCTTCGCGGGCTTCAGCGATCACATAAGTGGCGCCGGCTTCAAGCTCAGCGCGCATCAGCTCGATCCATTTGTAGGGAGGAATGATGTGCTCTGCATCTTTGGACCCCACTTCGCTCAACACAGTGCCATGCTGGGTAAGCTTTTCGATGTAACCGCATTTCTCAGCATGAGGGATGGTAATAGAACCGTCGGATACTTCCATCCAGGAAATACCGTAGTCTTTGATCACTTTTACGTATTCATCAAACTGGTTGCGGATGAGGAACGCTTCAAACAGGGTTCCGCCGAAATACACCGGAATGTTGGCTGCCTGGTACAGTTCGATCTTTGTGCGCAGGTTAGGCGTTACGAACGACGTTCCGAATCCCAGCTTAACGATGTCTACATGTGGCGCTGCCGCAGATAAAAAGTTCTTCGCTTCTTCAACACTCAGCCCTTTGTCCATCACCATGGTCAGGCCATGGCTGCGGGGCTTGCTGGTTCTTTCAGGAATTTGCGTCAGATTAAAATTCATTTTTCACGATTTTATTCTTCTTAATGGTCATTTCCTACCAACTTATATACAAAGCTATGCCTACCTGTATTGATTGGTTTTCCCGGTTTTCATTTGGTGCCCCAAAATAAAAAACCGCGGCAAAAATAAGAAGTAAACCGATAGGAGAAGCAAAAAATGACTTAACGCTTACGCCTGTATCTTGCAATCAGCTCTACCACAGCGGTATGCTGCAAAATGGAAGGGTCCAGCTCGACCATTTTTTTGACCTGCCTGGGATGCAGTTGCAGGGCGGTTTCCAGTTGCAGCAGCCCTTCCTTGGTTTTACCGATCGCCACCAGGATGGCGGCCTTGTAGAACAGGAACACGGGTTTCCGGCCGATCTTGGCTTCCGCCGCTTCCAGCTGGGTAAGGGCTTCTTCTACGTGGCCGGCGGCATAGAGGCCACGGATGAACTCTTTCCAGGCCTGGGCGCTGTTGGGCCTGAGGCGTACGGCGCTGAGGAACTGCACGAGGGCTTCTTTGTCCATACCCAGCTGCAGGTAGCACTGGCCGAGGGTGATATTGTATTCCGCGCTGTGTTTATTGATGCGCAGGGCGGATTGGAGGGACTTGATGGCGTTTTCCCAGCTTTCTTCCGTCATGTAGGCTTTGGCGATCTTCAGGTACAGCTTGTCGTCGTGCGGGCTGAGGTGCGATGCCTTGCGGTAGTAATAACGGGCCTGGGTGAACTTGCGCATTTTTTCGTAGCAATGGCCGATGGCTTCATAGATGACGTCTTCCGGCTTGGCGATCTCCAGGTGTTTCTGGAGCACTTCGATGGCTTCGTTGTATTTGCGCAGGTGGATGTAGGCGTCTCCCATGTTGCGGTAGGCGTAATCGAACTTTTCATCGATCACGACGGCGTACTGGTAGGCGTCTATGGCTTTTTCGTAGAGCTTGAGACCCTGGTAGGCCGTGCCCAGGTTGAACCAGGCGAGCTGGTTGTAGGGATGCTCGTTGATGATATTGGTATGCAGGCGGATACTTTCCTCGTTGCGGCCGGTAAACTCGGTCCAGAAGCAGATCTTGTGAAGGGCTTCCTCGTTATTGGGATCGTATTCCAGCAGGAGTTTCAGGCAGTCGAACACTTTTTCGAATTCCTCCCAGTCGTCGTACACGTCCGCCAGTTCCAGCAGCAGGTCTGTACGGTCTTCGCCGTCGAACACCCTGATCTGTTCTTCGAGGAGGGCGGCGGCTTTTTCGTGCTGGTTCATGGCCAGGTACACGTCTGTTTTGAGGATATAAAGGTTAATATCGTTACTGTCCAGCAAGGCGGCTTTTTCGAGCAGCGCAAGGGCTTCACGGTATTTTTTGGTTTCGATCAGTAAGGCAGATTTTTTAAGGAGAAGGGCCGAGGAGAAGGGGAATTGCTCGATGGCTATTTCTACGGCCTGGAGGGCGTTGTTGAGCTCATCGTGCTCATCGTAATAGTCGATGATCTGTTCAAAGGAATCCTCGTCCAGGAAGGCGTGGGAGCGTCCCTCCTTTAGATTTTCAAATTGCTGAAGCAGGTCCCTCAAATCTTCAAAATCCTCGTTAAACTCGTTAAATGATGGGAAGTCGTGATTCATTAGTGTAAATATATGTGATTTTGATGCTGTCACCAAACACCCGGGCCTTTACCGCTTATGTAGTTTTTAACATTTTTTTAAGATAACAGGTTATCTTGCATTAAGATTCCGTTATGATAGATAATTTTTTCGTATATTTGCAGTAAGATGAAGAAGCTAAATTACATAATCCAATCATTATCACTGAGTTGTCTCATGGTAGTGGCACTTTCAACAGTGGCGCTCCGTGTGCATGCCAGTGACCTGGGCGGTAATTTGGACAGCAACGACGACAAACTGGGCAAGAAAACCGAGGTCAAATACCGGCTTACCGCCATGCCGAAGACCAATTTGAGCCTTGATGCAGGATTTAAGGCAAATGGTTTTCTGAACAATACTTTTAAACTGAGCTCTGACAATGCCGTGAGCGTAAAGTCGGTCATGACTTACAGGAAGGGCAATGTTACCTATATCCTTCCTTATTCCGTACAGGTGCAAACTCCGGCCCCACAGGCGGACATGCAATATCATCACCTGCAGGTGAGGTTACCGTTCCGGAAAGGTTAGGTTGAATTTGAAAGAGATTTTTATGAGGAAGGCTGCCGGTTGGCAGCCTTCCTTGTTTTTGAGTGAAATTGTCAGTTGATCTCAGCGTTCTCTTTTTCTTCGTTCTTACTTCCTTCAATCCTGCTGGTTAGCTGATGGTAAGTGACTAAGTAGTTAGGCCAGATTTTATTTTCCAGCGGCACAACCATAGAGCTGTAAATCTTTTCTTCCTTGAAGACCATCTCATATTCACATTTCGCAAACAAATCCTTGCTGTACTTAGCGAACCAAAGATCGAATTTGCGTCTACGCGCCAGCTCTCGTGAATCGGATGAATCGCAGATATAAACAAATGCCTTCCTCTTTTCATCCAAAAAATCCATAATTACTTCAAAAACAGTATCTGCAATACGGGATCAACACCACTTTGTGTCGTTTCTCCAGACAACACGTTGATATTGCAGGTGTAAATGTATTGCCCTACGACCGGATCATTTTCGAATAGAGAATTATTCTTCATGAAATAAATCCTGTATGCTATTCCATGATCCGTGATAAACTCATAAGAAAATGACTCCGTTTTTCTGAGAGGATATGGGTTGAACAAACTGCCAGTTTTTAAGGTTAAGAATTCAATTTCTTCTTCCATATTTAGCCGTGATGCGCCTGTTGAAATGCTCCTCTGTAAATGGTTTAACAAAAGGATACTTATCATGTAACTCAGCGAAATCACCGCCACTGTCAAGATGATCAGCTATCTCCTTTTTTGCTTTGAGCATCTTTTTACACCATAAAAACAGCACCGATGGTTTTTCTTCGGGGTTAACATTTTCCTTTTTCATTTTTTCTTTCATAAAATTTCAATTTAAAGATTAATCAAACACAAAGATTTTCAAACACGATCATTATTTATCCACTTTACAAACTTACATCAAAAACAACATAACGTGTTGATTATCAAAAAATAAAGAAGGCCGCAGTATCATCCTGCGGCCTTCGGTTTCATGGTGAAAATATCGTTTAACCCCTGATCTTTTTCAACTCATCAGCGGTGATCTCTCTATAACCTTTCGGTACATCAAATACAGACATCGGCACGGGACTCAGATCCACTTTCGTTGCAACCGCTTTCATTTTGGAACCCGATTTCATCACGATCTCGTATTCCAAAGGAATGCCTTTCAGGTTCAGGAAACGCCGGTTGTAAAAGCGGTTCTCCGGGATGATGTCTACAGTATAATACACGTCAAACGTGCTGCCATCCTGCATTTTACCGATCGCCTTGCGGCATTTGAAACCAGCGATCTCGCGAGTTTCAGCCTGGTCGGTAAACGTGGTGGACTGGAAACGTTTCATGTCTTCCTCGTACGATTTTTTGTCGGTACGGATCAGGTATTTGTCGCCATGATTATCCAGCAGCGTGATCAAACCTTCTGTTTGTGCATTGATGAGATAGATATAGTTCACGACATTGAAGTTCATGTCTATCCTGCTCAGGTTACCCCTGATATACTGGGTCATGGAGCTGCCGGCAAACATGGCTTCCATCTGCAACTGCTCGGGCGGCAGCTCCAGCTTGTATTCGATCCTTGCGTCGGATATGGTCCTTTGTGCCTGCAGCGGGGTTGCCAGGCCTGTGATGCAGGCGGCGAGCAATACCCAGAATTGAGACAATTTCAGCATATGCTTTGAGTTAATACATAGGTGTAAGTGAAAAATCTGTGCCAAAGGTTAAAACCCTTTACCAGTCTGGCTTTAGCTTATCCAAAAATGCCCCGATGCCCTTGCGGCAATCGGGATGCTGCCTTGTTTCCGCGTTCATGCGGGCGGCTGATTCCAACGCTTCTGTGAGCGTGTTTTCCAGCGCATTGCTTATCAGTTTTTTAGTTTGATCCAATGAATTGGCGGAAGCATCGTTGCACAGGCTGAGCGCTACCTGCTGCACATAGTCCCTGATCTTGTCCGCAGGCACAGTGTCGTTGATAAGACCCAGGGCGGCCGCTTTTTCCGCGGTCACCAGCCTGCCGGTCAGCAACAGGTCGCGCGCACGGCCCTCTCCTATTTTCCTTACCAGGAATACGCTCACCAGTGCGGGCACAAACCCGATCTTTACTTCGGTATACCCGAAGCGCGCTTCGGGAACGGCATAGCTCAGATCGGCAATGGTAGCCAATCCGCAGCCGCCTGCAATCGCGTCTCCCTCTATCCTGGCGATCACTACTTTTTCCATGCTGTATATTTCCTGCATCAGCAGCATCAGCTCCCGGCTGTCTGCCAGGTTATCCTCGAAATTGTTGGCCTGCAATTGCCGGAGATAATCAAGATCCGCGCCGGCGCAAAAGGCTTTCCCGTTCCCGGCCAGCACCACCACTTTCACACCGGCGTCCGCCGCGGCAGCGGCAAATGCTTCGCGCAATTCCCTTACGACTTCTCCGTTCAATGCATTCCTTTTCTCCGGGCGGTTAAGGGTAATAGTGGCAATCCTGTCTGCAATATGATACGTGATACCAGGCATGATCCAAATGTAAGCGAATTATTTTTAATGAATATAACACATGTATAACATCCTGGAAACAAAAAGCCTCTGCCGGAACAGAGGCTTTTTGAATCAAATTATTTAGTTGGAAAACCGCCCTGTTGTCTGGTTACGGCTGTTTCACCACAAGGGTTGCCGGCCATTCAAAAAACGGCGCCGCGGTTATTTTGTTACTTCTTCGATCACGTGGCCTACGTTGCCGCTCGGCATCTGGATGCGCAGCATGGCGCCAATGGTAGGTGCAATGTCCGTCATATGTGTGGTGCGGTTGGTTTTACCGGGTTTTACGCCCCAGCCCATCCACACCAGCGGGATATGCGCGTCGTAAGGATTCCAGAGGCCGTGAGTGGTACCGGTCTTGCCCCCGTCCAGCCACCCTGGCTGCAGTATCACCATGATGTCCCCGCTGCGCTGTGCGTTGAAGCCATTGGTCATCATGGATTTCTGCGGTTCGGACAGGGTTGCGGAACCCAGCTGCTGAAGGTCTACGGCGTTAGCAATGCCGGGCGTTTTCAGAGCTTCTTTCAGGATGAGCTTTTTCACCGCATCGAGCTTGCCTGCTTTTTCGAGCCCGTCGATATCGAGGGTGAACTGGTAGTTGTAAGAAGATACGATCGCTTTTTTGTAGCCGAGCTCTTTTTCAACAGCGGCATTGAGAGATTTCATCATTGCCGCATCGTCCCAGAGGCCGTTGGGCAGCCTGTTCTCTTCGAGGAAGCCCGGTACATGCGCCACGCCATGATCTGCCGTGATAAAGAACAGCCAGTTGCCTTTGCCGATTTTCCTGTCAAGGTATTTGAAGAACTCGCCCAGGTCTTTGTCGAGGCGGAGGTAAGTATCTTCGATCTCTATGGAATTGGGCCCATGCTGGTGGCCTACGTAGTCGGGAGAGGAAAGGCTTACGGCCAGGAAGTCCGTAACGGGGCCCTTGCCCAGCTCATGGCCTTCCAGCGCCTGTTTGGCAAACTCCAGGGTAAAGGTGTTGCCGAAGGGGGTGGAAGACAGCAGGCCAAAACTGTTGCCCATGGTGCCGGCCAGCTCATGCGGGAAAGCAGAGTTCTGCTGGCCCCTGAAGCGGCCTTCGTAAGGCTTGTCGTCTGCAGTGCTTTGTTTGTATGTTTCGATGGGATAAAGCGTATTCCACGGCTGGCTCAGGTATTTTGCAGGCAGGCCCAGCCTGTTGAAGGCCTGTGCCCAGGCGGGCAGGCTGGTCATGTAATAATTGCTGGTCATGAAATTGCCGGTAGTACCGTCGAACCAATAAGCGGCGGTAGCGCTGTGGCCTGCGGGCAGGATGGCGCCACGGTCTTTGATGGCCACGCCTACCACTTTGCTGCGGAAATTGGTGGCCAGGCGCAACTCGTCTGTAATGGTGGTGGTGAGCATGTTGCGGGGGCTCATGCGGCCTGCGGCGTCGCTGCCGCCAACGGCTACGGCCATGGTGTCTTCGGTGCAATACACGCTGCGGTTCAGCACACGGCTATACCAGTTATTGCCGATAATACCGTGAATGGCGGGCACTGAGCCGGTATAGGCGCAGGTATGGCCGCATGCGGTAATGGTCGGTGTGTAAGGGATGAGGGTGTTTTCGCAGGAAAAGCCTTCATTTACAAGGCGTTTGAAACCGTCGTTGGTATAACGGTCGTAGTAACGGTAGAGGAAATCCCATCTCATCTGGTCTACCACCATTCCCACCACGAGTTTCGGGCGGGACACTTCTTTTTGCGCTTTCTTTCCATAGTTGGGCGGAAAACCGGTTGTAGGCGAAGTGGCCTTCTGGCCAAATGCCGCCGGCGCCGTCATCATCATCAGTACGACGGCCAGAATTTTAATTCGGCTCATATTGCTCTTTAATTTGTTCCTTTATATAGCTCCGTTCTGAACGTGGAAAAAAATGTCCGTAAAAGTAGCCTAAGTTTACAAAAAATAATATTTTAATATCTTTGTGGTCGAATTTTAATTTCATTTTAATAATCATATGGATATATTCGAGAAACTGCTGAAGCATATGGGCCCTATCGGGGAGCACTCAGACAGAGCCCACGGTTACTTCGCGTTCCCCAAGCTGGAAGGCGAGATTGGTCCCAGGATGAAGTTCCGGGGTAAAGAGAAGATCGTTTGGAGCCTTAACAACTACCTGGGCCTGGCCAACCATCCCGAGGTGAGGGCTACAGATGCCAAGGCGGCTGCCGAATATGGTCTTGCCGCACCTATGGGCGCACGCATGATGAGCGGGAACACTAATTTCCACGAGCAACTGGAAAGAGAGCTCAGCGATTACATGGGCAAGGAAGACACGACGCTGCTGAACTACGGTTACCAGGGCATTATGAGCGCCATCGACGCTATCTGCAACCGCCGCGACGTGATCGTGTACGATGCGGAATGCCATGCTTCGATCGTGGACGGCCTGCGCCTGCACCAGGGGCACCGTTACGTGTTCAAACACAACGATATCGAAGATTGTGAAAAACAGCTGAAACGTGCAGTTGAATATACCAAAACCAGCGGCGGCGGCATCCTTGTCATCACCGAAGGCGTGTTTGGCATGGCCGGCGACCAGGGTAAGCTGAGAGAGATCGTGTCGCTGAAAGAGCAGTATGAATTCCGCCTGCTGGTAGACGATGCGCACGGCTTCGGCACCATGGGCAAAACCGGCGCGGGTACCGGTGAAGAGCAGGGCGTGCAGGACGAGATCGACCTGGTGTTCAACACCTTCGCGAAATCCGGCGCTTCCATCGGTGCATTCATGAGCGGCGACAAAGCCATTATCAACTACCTGCGCTACAACATGCGCTCGCAGATATTTGCCAAATCCATTCCTTTACCGATCGTGATCGGCCACCTGAAGCGCGTGCAACTGATGCGCCAGCAGCCGCAGCTGAAGGAAAAGCTCTGGAGCAATGTGAACAAACTGCAGCAAGGCCTGCGCGACAGAGGGTTCGACATCGGGCGTACCAACTCCCCCGTTACCCCCATCTACCTGCAGGGCGACATCCCGGAAGCCACCGCCATGTGCCTGGACCTCCGCGAGAACTACAATATCTTCTGCTCCATCGTGGTATACCCTGTGATCCCGAAAGGACAGATCATTTACCGCCTGATACCGACCGCCGCTCACTCCGATGAGGATATCGAGCTGACGCTGAAGGCTTTCACCGAAACCAAGCAGAAGCTGGATCAAAAAGCTTACGCGGTGGCGGAGATCCCGATGGTGTAAATCCAGAAAGTAAGTACAGTAGAAATAGCAGGAGCGCCTTTACCAGGGCGCTCTTTTTTTATTGTTGAAAAAAGATAAAAAGCTGAAGAGTGCGACGCAACGGCGGCCGGATGGAAGAGAAGAAGCCGGGCTCCCCTCCTTCACTTATAGGCAAAAAAAGGGGGCTGATGGTTAGTCAGCCCCGGCAAACAAATCGTTCTTTCACTAGGTGTAATACATGATCTTAAGAATCGATCGTTCAGTAGGACATGGTAATAAAAAGTTTGGGCCATCATAGAATATGGATATACACATATATGTTACCCATGGAATATTTTATGATTAGTCAGTTTGTATCTATAAGTTAATGGAAATCCTGAGTATTGAAATTGAAGTGTTAGCTCTTTCCGCTTCCCGAACTTTGCTTTAATTTTAAATATGTTAACCAAAAATAACGTAGTTCTACGGGAAAAACATCACACTAACGTTGTATTTTGTTAACACACTGTTAAAGTATTTATACGTTGTAACTTTCACAACCCCGCCGCCATAGCGATTCTTCCCGATTTGATCATTCATTTTCCGCATTGCGTAAAGGTACGTAATCCCTCACAGGGTAACTTTGCGCCGGATTTTCTTAACAATTTCAATGAGGATAATATTAACGATCGCCATACTGGCCGCGGGTTCCCTTTCCACTTTCGCACAACAGCAGCCCCAGGGCTTTGTTAAAGGCACCGTCCGCAACGAACAGGGCCAGGCCGTGCCATTTGCCAATATCAGCATTCCCGGCATCAAAAAAGGGACAGTGGCCGGCGCCAACGGCGCTTATGTACTGGCCGCCCCCGCCGGTTCCCATACCCTGCGTTTCTCCGGCGTAGGCTTCACCACTACGGAACAGTCGGTTTCCCTCTCGGCAGATACCACGGTGCAGGACGTGACCATGAAACAATCCGCAGACCTGCAGGAAGTGATCGTGTCGGCCAGCCGTAAAAAAGAGACCCTGGATGAGGTACCTTCTTCCGTTACTATCGTAAGTCCCCGCGAAGTGGAGGCTCAAAAAGGAATTAATAATAATATTACCGCCATCCTGGCCAATACGGTACCGGGCCTGGCTATTAACGATAATACCACCGGCAACACGGGGCAAACCCTGCGCGGGCGTAACGTGCTGGTGATGGTAGACGGCATCCCGCAGTCTACCCCGCTGCGCAACGGCGGCAGGGACATGCGTACCATCGACCCCTCAGCCATCGAACGCATCGAGGTGATCAAAGGCGCCACCGCTATTTATGGCAATGGCGCAGACGGCGGTTTGATCAATTATATCACCAAAAAAGGCGATAAAAGTAAAACCGGCATCCACGGCCAAACGAGCATCGGCGCCAATACCCAGCTGGTGAAAGCCCAGCATACCGGCGGTTTTTCCGCAGGGCAACTGCTTTCAGGCGCTTATAAGAAATGGGATTTCGTAGTATCCGGCCATTACGAGCAGACCGGCGTATATAAAGACGCCAATGGCGTGGTGAACTCACCCGAGTACAGTCTCGGCGAATCACAGATCTGGAACGGCTTTACCAGGATCGGGTACGACATCGACCAGCGCAACCGCCTGGAGCTGATGTACAACTTCTTCGGCAGCCAGCAGCGCAGCGACTACATCCTGAAACCCGGTAAATACCTGGATTCAGCCGCCACCGGCATCATCGGCAAACGCCCGGGCGACCCCGAAGGCACACCCTACAACCACAACGCCAGCCTGCACTGGAGCAGCGAAGGCATCATCGGCGGTACGGACCTGGATGTGAATGTTTACATGCAGCGCTTCAAAACCGTGTACAGCTGGGGGCCGACCTTCGAATTTGGCGGCCAGTCGCAGATCACCTCCCGGAAACAGGGCGTGCGCGTGAACTTCAGCAGCCCGGTGCACATTTCGGCAAACTATGACCTGTCCCTCGTATACGGGCTCGATTATATGAACGATGTAACCGCACAAAGCCTGGTAGACGGCCGCACCTGGGTGCCCGAGATGGATATGAAGAACTATGCGCCTTACGCGCAGGTGAAGCTCAACCTGTTCAAAGACTTCGTGTTCAAAGCAGGCGCGCGCTTCGAGAACATCAATATCGGCATCCCCGACTACACTACCGTTAAACAGCTGAACCGCGTAACCGGCGAATTCACCGAAGGCGGCGTAAGCGTTGCCGGCGGAGACCTCAGCTACAATGCGCTGGTATACAACGCGGGCCTCCGTTACAATAAATTCAGGTTCTTCAAACCCTTCATCAGCTACTCACAAAGCTTTTCCATCATGGAACTGGGCCGCATCCTGCGCGCGGCAAAGGAAAACACCGTGTCGCAGCTGAAAACCGAAGCCGTGATCGCCAACAACTACGAAGCCGGTTTCAACAGCACCCTTGGCCCCATTGAACTGGAAGGCAGCTACTATATCAGCACCTCCAAGCTCGGTTCTTCCTTCCTGGAAAAGAACGGCAAATTCGAGATACAGCGCGCGCCTGAAAAAGTGTATGGCTTCGAGATCGCGGCAGACGCCAGGATATTGCACAACCTCGGCGCAGGCGCTTCCTACTCATACATAGAAGGCAAGCAGGATATAGACGACAATGGCAAATACGGCGATGCGGCTGATAAATACCTCGGCAGCGACCGCATTGCGCCTCCCAAGGTGACCGCCTATGTCCGTTACGCGCCCATCGAAAGACTGAACCTCCGCCTGCAAATGCTGCATTCCGGCAAACGCGAACGCTTTGAGCGCGTGAACGGCCTGTATTCTTACGGTACCGGTCCCGTGGAAGGCTTCACCAGCTTCAGCTTCCTCGGCAGCCTGCAGCTGGACCAGCATAGCAGCCTGGGCCTGGGCGTGGAAAACCTTTTCAACGCTGACTACTATACCGTAACTTCGCAGTGGAATGCGCGCAATGAGAATTATGTTAAAGGCACCGGCGCGCGCATCAACCTGAATTACAGTTATAAATTCTGACAGTGCTCACTAAACAAATATTCCGGGTTCACCGAATCACGGGCTTGATAGCAGGAGTTTTTCTCCTGCTTTTGAGTTTTACGGGCAGCATACTGGTGTTCAGCGACGAAATTGATCACGCGCTCAATAAAAACGCTTACCAGGTGCAGCCCGGCGGCACGCCCCTGCCTCTGAACACGCTGTACGAAAAAGGGCTGGCTGCCAATCCCGGCAGGCCGTACCTCACTTTCCTGCGCCTGCCCCAGGCGCCGGGTGAAAGCCTGATCATGCGGGCGGAATATTCTGCTGACAACAAAGTATACGTATACCTGGATCCTTATACCGGCAAAGTACTGCACAGGAGGGGCAATAAAGGCTATTTCACCGGTTTCCTGCTCTACCTTCACTTCACACTGCTAAGCGGCCGCAATGGGTCTGTAATCATCCTTTGCGTGTCTTTTATCATGCTCGTGTCGCTGGCAACCGGTTTGTATGTATACCGCAAACATCTCGGCAAGGTGCTCACCTTCCGCGACAAGATAGAATGGAAGCACCGCCGCAGGCGCTGGCGCAACCTCCACCGCGTGATCGGGGTATGGGCGCTGGTGTTCAACCTGCTGATGGTCATCACCGGCATCCTGATACAATGGAAAGTAGTAGGCGCCCGGGTGGGTAAAAAAGCGGCGTCAGTGGCCGTGCGGCAGCCCATCGATTACGACCGCCTGCTGAATGCGGCCCGCGCCGAAATACCGGGTATCGCGATCCTGGGCATCCGCCCGCCACGGGCGGAAGGCGGGCCTGTGCTGTTCCTCGGCAATGCGGGGGAAGCGGCTGTTTTCGGGGAATATGCCAGCACGGTAACCTTGCAGCCGGAAAACGGATTGGTCATAAAAAAAGTGGATTTTAAATCAGCAACTATTTCCCAGAGGCTGAATGCCAGCGTATTGCAGCTGCATTTCGGGAACTTCGGCGGAATTCCGTTAAAAATCCTTTGGACCTTGCTGGGCCTGGCCCCGGGGCTGCTGGCTCTTTCAGGCATATTGATCTGGTGGCGGCGGAAGTTTTTGGCAAGAAAATGATGCTATTTTACCGGCTCTCTCCTTTAGCTATCCTATATCCATCCTTTATCTATCCTATAAGTATCCCCTATCCACGGCAAGTGGTAAAATACTATCAATAAAAAAGACCGCCTCAACGGGCGGTCTTTTTTATTATGCGTTATGCCGGAGATCAAAGATGATTCTCCAGCGCGGTGTCATATTTGCCTTTCCACTCGGATACCACACCCCAGTCTTCGCCGTCCACTACCAGGTTCTCCCCTTTCACGGTTCCGATCAGCTCGTAACGAACAGAATGGTCTAAAGCATCCACCAGGCCGTGCAGCAGGGCTTCGAACTTCTCTTTGTCCGCCGGGCTCACGCTTACCACCACGCGGCTCTGCGATTCGCCGAACAGGTAGGCGTCTTTGCGGAAATGTTTATTGGTATGTACATCGAAGCCCAAACCACGCACCATGGCGCTTTCCAGCAGGGTGGTGAAGAGGCCGCCCTCGCTTACGTCGTGTGCGGACTGGATGAGTCCTGCGCCGATCAGTTTCGTGATGGCCTGTTGCAGCTTCTGCTCTTCCTCCAGGTTGAAGTGAGGAGCGGGACTGTATTCCACGCCGATCAGCTTGTGGAGGTATTCTGAGCTGCTGATATCGTTATAGCTGCGGCCCACCAGGTAGATGAGGTCGCCGGCCTGTTTAAAATCAAGGGTCATGCGCTGGTCCATGCTGTCCAGCACGCCGAGCATACCGATGGTGGGGGTAGGATATACCGGGCCGTCGGGGCTCTGGTTGTAGAAGCTCACGTTACCGCCGGTTACGGGGGTGTTGAACTTCCGGCAGGCCTCGCCCATACCCTGAACGGCGTGAACGAACTGGTAATAAACTTCCGGGTCGTAGGGGTTGCCGAAGTTGAGGCAGTTGGTGATAGCCACCGGTTCGCCGCCGCTGCACACGATGTTGCGCGCTGCTTCGGCCACTGCGATCTGCCCGCCGGTATGCGGGTCTGCATGCACGTAGCGGCTGTTGCAATCCGTGGTAACGGCCAGCGCTTTGCGGGTGCCTTTCACGACTACGATAGATGCGTCGCTGGGGGCATTGGTGCTGGCGTTGGCGGTACCTACCATGCTGTCGTACTGCGTGTATACCCAGCGTTTGGACGCGATGTTAGGCAGCTGCGCGATCTTTTCCGCAACAGACCTGGCATTGGTGATGTCAGGTATATTCTGGATATCGTAAGCTTTGATCTTTTCAAAGTATTTGGGCTCCACATAAGCGCGGTGGTACTGGGGAGCGCCGCCGCCCAGCACAAGGCTTTCCGCGGGTACTTCAGCTTCCAGTGCGCCGTTCATATAGAAGCGCAGGATGGGTTCTTTGGTCACTTCGCCGATCTGTACGCAGTGCAGGTCCCATTTATCGAAAATGTCCAGCACTTCTTTCTCGCGGCCTTTGTGGATCACGATGAGCATGCGTTCCTGGCTTTCGGAGAGCAGCATTTCCCAACCTTTCATATTCTGCTGGCGGGTGGGCACTTTATCCAGGTGGATGTTCATGCCATGCTCGCCTTTGGCGCTCATTTCGGCGGTGGAGCAGGTGATACCGGCTGCGCCCATATCCTGCATACCTACGAGGGCGCCGGTTTTTACGACCTCAAGACAGGCTTCGAGGAGTTTCTTTTCCTGGAAGGGGTCGCCCACCTGCACGGCGGGGAGGTCTTTGGCGCTTTCCTCGGTAATGTCCGCGGAAGCGAAGGAGGCGCCGCCGATACCGTCTTTACCGGTAGCGGAGCCTACAATAAATACAGGGTTGCCGGGACCGTAAGAGGTGGCTGAAACCATGGTGCCTACTTTCAGCACGCCCACGCTCATAGCGTTTACGAGGGGGTTGGTGCCGTAGCAGTCTTCAAAATATACTTCACCGCCCACGGTGGGTACGCCAAAGCAGTTGCCATAGTGGCCGATGCCGTCTACCACGCCTTTCAGGAGGTGCTGGTTCTTTTTATCATTGATATTACCAAAGCGCAGGGAGTTGAGCGCTGCGATGGGGCGTGCGCCCATGGTAAAAATGTCGCGGTGGATGCCGCCTACCCCTGTGGCTGCGCCCTGGAAGGGTTCCAGCGCGGAGGGGTGGTTATGGGATTCGATCTTGAAAACACAGGCCCATCCGTCACCAATATCCACGAGGCCGGCGTTTTCCTCACCGGCTTTCACCAGCAGCCTGCCGCCTTCGCGGGGGAGGCTCTTCAGCCATACGATGGAATTCTTGTAGCTGCAATGCTCGCTCCACATCACGGAGTACATGCTCAGTTCGGTGAAGTTCGGGGTGCGGCCCAGGATGGATTTTATGCGTTCAAATTCGTCTGCTGTAAGTCCTAACTGTTCGGCGGTTTCTACTGTGGTTTGCATGAATTGATGAAGGTTTAAAAAGAAGATGCAAAACTACATAGTTTTCCGGCAATTGACAACAAAGAGACTTTAATGCAGCTATACGTATTATGTTATTTTTAATATATCAGTTTTAAAGGACCGGAGGACCGAATATTTGGCCAAAAATTAAAAATATAGGGTTTTTAAACGAGAAATGCAATTTTTTGGTTAAAAAAGTCGAAACAACTTGCATTTTCGGGCAAACTGGCGTTCTTTTGTACTAAAATTTTTCACATCATGCAATCGTTACGCTTTCAAGCGCTGGAAAATCTGACCGGCGTTGACTTCAAAGTAAAGCCCGAACTGAATGGTAAGATCACAGACGTGTTCGGCAGCAATGTTTTTACCGGCAAAGCAATGCGGGAAAACCTGAGTGATGAGGCTTACAAGAGCCTGATGAACTCTATTAAAGGTGGTAATAAGATCGAGCGTAAAATGGCCGATCAGATCGCTTCCGGTTTGAAATCATGGGCGATGAAGAAAGGTGTAACCCACTATACCCACTGGTTCCAGCCCCTCACCGGCACTACCGCTGAAAAACATGACTCCTTCTTCACCATCAAAGGTGACGGTTCCAGCATCGAAACTTTCGACGGCGACGCGCTGGTTCAGCAGGAGCCCGATGCTTCTTCTTTCCCCAACGGCGGTATCCGCGCTACTTTCGAAGCACGCGGCTACACTGCATGGGATCCCTCTTCTCCTGCTTTCATTATCGAACAGGGTACAGGTAAAACACTTTGCATCCCCACCATCTTCGTGGCTTACACCGGCGAATCGCTGGACTATAAGGCTCCGCTGCTGAAAGCACTGTCTGCGCTGGATAAAGCTGCGGTAGACGTATGCAACTATTTCGACAAGAACGTAACCAAAGTAACTGCTACCCTTGGTTGGGAACAGGAGTACTTTATGATAGACGAAGGCCTGGCTAACGCCCGTCCTGACCTGGTACTCGCAGGCCGCACCGTGGTTGGCCACGCTCCTGCAAAAGGCCAGCAGCTGGAAGACCACTACTTCGGCGCAATTCCTGAACGTGTATATTCTTTCATGCGCGACTTCGAGGAAGAATCCTACAAGCTGGGTATTCCTTTAAGGACCCGTCACAACGAGGTGGCTCCCGCTCAGTTCGAGTGCGCTCCCATCTTCGAAGAAGTGAACATCGCAGTAGACCACAACTCCCTGCTGATGGACGTAATGAGCAAAGTTGCCAAACGCCACAAGCTGAAAGTACTGCTCCACGAAAAACCTTTCGCAGGCATCAACGGTTCAGGTAAACACAACAACTGGTCTCTCGCTACAGATACCGGCGTGAACCTGCTGGCTCCCGGTAAAACACCGAAGACCAACCTGATGTTCCTCACCTTCTTCGTGAACACCATTAAAGCCGTACACGATTACGCTGACCTGCTGCGCGCGGCTATCGCTTCTCCGAGCAACGACTTCCGCCTGGGCGCAAACGAAGCTCCTCCCGCGATCATCTCCGTATTTACCGGTAAATACCTTTCTGAAGTACTCCAGGAAGTGAAGAGCCGTGTTAATAACAAATTCGACGAACAGGACGAAGCCATCCTGAAACTGGACCTGCACCGCCACATTCCGGAGCTGCTGCTGGACAACACCGACCGTAACCGTACTTCTCCCTTCGCCTTCACCGGCAACAAGTTCGAGTTCCGCGCCGTAGGTTCTTCCGCAAACTGCGCTTCCGCTATGACCGTGCTGAACACCATCATGGCCAAGACCCTGGCTAACTTCAAAGTAGAAGTAGACGGCCTGATCGAAAAAGGCGAAAAGAAAGAGATCGCCATCATGCAGACCCTCCGCAAATACATCGTTGATTCCGAGAAGATCCTCTTCGAAGGCGACGGTTACAGCGAAGAATGGGAAAAAGAAGCTGAAAAACGCGGCCTGCCCAACGTAAAGACCACCCCTACCGCCCTGGACGCAATGGTTACCAAAAAAGCAACCGAACTGTTCGTAGGCACCGGTGTGTACAACGAAAAAGAACTGCACGCACGTCATGAGATCCTGCTGGAAGACTACGTGAAAAAAGTGCAGATCGAAGCCCGCGTGATCGGCGACCTGGCCACCAACCACGTATTGCCCGCAGCGATCAAATATCAGAACGAACTGCTGGCCAATATCAAAGGCCTGAAAGACGCAGGTTTCGGAGAAGGCGCTTATAAAGCCCAGCTCCAGATTGCAACGAAAATATCTGAACACATAAATGTCATCAGTGAGAATGTACAGGCGATGATCGAAACCCGCAAAGTGGCGAACAAGCTGGAAGACAGCCGCCAGAAAGCGATCGATTACTGTGAAAAGATCAAACAGCCTTACTTCGACGTGATCCGTTACCACTCCGACAAACTGGAGTTCCTGGTTGATGACAAGATCTGGGGTCTCCCCAAATACAGAGAGCTGCTTTTCTTGCGATAAAAACCGTAAGATTGTTTTGGTGTATGATGGCCCCCGGTATTTACCGGGGGTTCTTTTTTTAAATAAACCTACGAATCTTTTCCTATTTACGGAAAAGTCGTAATTTAGGTTGTAAATGCTCTTTATATGTTTAGATCCTTCATTGCCCTTATCCTTTGTTCCTGCGCTTTTAAAGCCACAGCCCAGCCGCAACTGAAAATCGATTCAGTGACCGTTGCCGGGCAATACAGCCATTACACTCATCAGCCCGGGAACGTCTTTTCTGTGATTGTATACGATTGGACTAGTTCCTACCAGAAAAAATATTCCGCGCCCATCGATGCTTCAGGAAAATTCAGCATCAGGTTTCCTTTTCCTGTTGCGGGCGATATCCTGCTGGACTGGGACCGCATTGGAGAAGTAAATGGCGCCCTGCCCGGTGAAACTATCCGCTTTTATGCGGACCTTGATGAATATAAAAACGGGAAAAAGCCCGTTAACACACGTTTTGAAGGCATCAATGCCAACATGCATGCGGGTATCATGCGATACAGGCAGGATGTGTCAAAATTCCCCGGCGAGGAATTTTACAAGCTGCGCGATCATGTCACTTCCAGCATGGCATTCAGGGACAGTGTAACGGGCATCCTGCAACGTAGTCTCCGCACGCTGGATGAATATGCCGGGAAACGTCGCCTGGACAAGCATTCCAGGCAATTCCTGGAAGCAGACCTCCGTTATGCGGCTGTGGCAGCCTTGTCTCAGTTTTCACGTACGCTCAGCGATAGCCCCCGCGATCTTTCCGGTAACGGCTATTTTCAAACACTCGATTCCATTAAAGCACTGGCGCAATCCGGGGGATTTTTTACCGGCGATTATATGACCGTTCTGCGCGACATAAAATTTCACGCCTACATGACCGCGTCAAAAAACAAAACGAAGAACATCGATTCCGTTTTAAATCCTCTCCTGGATAACCCTGTTGAAAAGGAACTTTCCAAAACCTGGGATCTCAGCCTGAAACTGGCGGCTTCCAATCCCCTGGAAGACAGCGCCCTGCAAGCATTTGAGACTAAGGTCAAAAATCCGTTCCTCCGTTCCGAAATACACGCAAGAAACAACGAGCTGGTCATGCTCGCGCAGGACGACCGCCTGCTGGAAAACACCCGTCTCATTACCTCCATTCCCCAATCTGCCTCCGCGGAAGAAATGCTGGCCCATATCGCATCCAGGTTTAAAGGGAAAGTGATCTACATGGATATCTGGGGCACCTGGTGCATGCCCTGCCGCGAACAGATGAAATACACGCCGGTCCTTAAACAGCGGCTGAAAGGCAAAGACGTGGTATTTGTCTATCTCGCCAACCGATCTCCCGAAACCGCCTGGAAAAATGCCATCAAACAACATGCGATCACCGGGGACAATGTTGTTCACTTCAACCTGCCCGCCGCCCAGCAGTCCATGATCGAAAAAAAATACCTCTACGGCGGCTTTCCCACCTATATCATCATCGATAAAGAAGGAAAATTTGTCACCAACCAGGCCCCGCGCCCCAGTGAACCGGACGCGGTGGTTAAAGCGATCAGCGATCTGCTGTGAACAGCCGTATCACCGGTTATCCCATGTACAGCCCTTCGGGATGAAAAGAAAGATCGTCACTAACGCGCCACCATGGCTGATCAGGTTAAAAAATGTTAAACACCGTGAACCGCTCATAACTTCCTTTAAACCTTCGGTGCTTCTCTTAGTCTATTATTGCAAAACAGGATAACCATGAAGAAAATCTTATTGCTGATGATCCTCGCAGCCGCCGTTCATACCGGCTATGCGCAGGATTCCGTGAAAACGAAAGCGAAGATCAGGCCGAATGCAGACCTGAAACTGAATGAGAAACAATCGCAGGCTTTACAGGATATCAATAAATCCTATATGCAGGGCACACAGGAAGTGCGGAGGAACAGGGACCTGAGCAAGGAAGAACAGAAAGCAAAGCTGGATGCACTGCAGGCCGAGCGCAGTGGCAAGATCAAAGAAGTGCTGGACGCGGAACAATACGCCAAATGGCAGCAAAACCGCGAGCAGGCCACTGCCCGGGCCGATCACTATAAACACCGCGCCGGCAAAAAAGGCAAACGCATGCACGAAGTGCCGGTAAAAGAACTGGGACTGACAGACAGCCAGGGCGAAGAACTGAAAGCCATCAACAAGGAATACATGACCAAGGCCATGGCACTGAAAGGACTGGATAAAGATGAGAAAAGGACTAAAATGAAGGCGCTGAAAGACGAACGGCAGGAAAAGATCAAATCGGCCCTGGGCGAAGACAATTACGGCAAATACGAAGCCTGGGAGAAAGAAAGGATGAAAGGCTTCAGGGACGGCATGAAGGAAAGAAAGAAAAAGGCGCCCGCCACTAACCAGTGATGAACTGAACTGGTGCCGCACATGGTTCATGCGGCATGCTTTTCATCAGCATACAATACATATCTGACATTTTATTTTGAAAAGGTTTTAAGGTTTAAGAGAACAGGCTGCCTCCGGGTGGCCTGTTTTTTGCAATACAGATCAATGTGTCTTTACCGGGCATTTTCATCCAATAACGGATACGTTGTAACAAGCGTAGAAACAGGCCCGCACGGGTAAATGACAAAAAAGGCTCCTGCAAACGCAGAAGCCTTTTTTAGTATCCTGAAACTGCCGTTGTTATTGCAGTTTAAAGCCTTCGGTGAATTTGGTGGTGAAGTTCCCTTTCCTGAAATTCTCATCCTGCATCAGCTGCTGATGGAATGGAATGGTTGTTTTCACGCCTTCGATCACAAATTCGCTTAATGCCCTTTCCATAGTGTTGATGGCTTCTTCGCGGGTTTGCGCTACGGCGATCACTTTAGAAACCATGGAATCGTAGTACGGCGGGATCACGTAACCGGCGTAGATGTGGGAATCCACCCTTACGCCATGGCCGCCGGGTGTATGCAGCACGGTGATCTTGCCGGGAGACGGGCGGAAGTCGTTATATGGATCCTCCGCGTTGATGCGGCATTCGATGGCGTGCATCTGCGGGGTGTAATTTTTTCCGGAAATAGGTATGCCCGCTGCGATCTTGATCTGTTCCTTGATCAGGTCGAAATTGATCACTTCTTCCGTTACACCGTGCTCCACCTGGATGCGGGTGTTCATTTCCATAAAATAGAAATTGCGGTGCTTGTCTACCAGGAACTCGATCGTGCCCACGCTTTCGTAATTGATGGCGCCGGCGGCCTTGATGGCGGCTTCGCCCATCTTTTCACGCAGCTCGGGGGTCATGAAGGGGGAAGGCGATTCTTCCACCAGCTTCTGGTGGCGGCGCTGGATGGAGCAGTCGCGCTCGCTGAGGTGGCATACTTTGCCGTATTGATCGCCGGCGATCTGTATTTCGATGTGACGGGGCTCTTCCACGAATTTTTCCATGTAGATGCCGTCGTTGCTGAAAGCTGCTTTAGCTTCCGTTTTGGCCATGGTATAGGCGTTCTCGATCTCGTTCTCGTCCCATACCACGCGCATGCCTTTACCGCCGCCGCCGGCAGTGGCTTTCATGATCACGGGCAGGCCCATTTCCTTTGCGAGGGCTTTGGCCTGTTCCACGCTTTCCAGCAGGCCTTCGGAGCCGGGGATAACGGGTACTCCCGCTGCGATCATGGTTTCCTTGGCGGTCATCTTATCCCCCATTTTGCGGATCATTTCCGGGGTGGGGCCGATGAACTTGATGCCGTGCTCGCCGCAGATCTCCGCGAAGCGGGCGTTTTCGGCGAGGAAGCCATAGCCGGGATGGATAGCGTCCGCATTGGTGATCTCCGCTGCGGCCATAAGGTGCGGTATATTCAGGTAAGAATCGCTGCTCTGTGGTTTTCCAATGCACACGGCTTCATCCGCAAACCTGACGTGCAGGCTGTCTTTATCAGCGGTTGAATACACTGCCACTGTTTTGATCCCCATCTCTTTGCAGGTACGGATGATCCTCAGGGCAATCTCGCCACGGTTGGCGATGAGTATCTTTTTGAACATGTTTTTCTTATAGGTTAAAAATCGAAAAAAAGGAAAAGGTTGCAAGCAACCTTACAACCTTCCACCGCTATTAAAGAGTTTACGGTTCTACCAGGAACAGGGGCTGGTCGTATTCCACGGGCGACGCATCGTCTACCAGCACTTTCACGATCTTTCCGCTCACCTCGCTCTCGATTTCATTGAACAGTTTCATGGCTTCAATAATGCACACCACCTTGCCCGGCGCCACATCGTCGCCCACGCTTACAAATGCCGGTTTATCAGGCCCGGCGCTGCGGTAGAAAGTACCGATCATGGGAGATTTGATGGTGATGAGGTTGGTAGCAGCCGGCGCAGGAGCCGTAGCAGCAGGTGCGGCCGCAGCAGGCGCAGGCGCGGCAGCTGCAGGCTGAGGAGCCATTGCCACGGGTTGAACCGCCGTTACCGCCGGTACTGTTACGATCTGCTGTACTTCGCTTTCCTTTTGCTTTATGGTAATCTTAAACTTGTCCTGTTCAATGCTCAGTTCGCTGATATTTGACTTATTGATCATTTTAATCAGCTCCTGAATCTGTTTAAAGTCCATGTAGACAGTTTTTGGTTTTTAGTAATTGCTGGTTCGCTAATGAAAGAAATGTAAGTATATGGTTATTCTTTTACTCTCTCGATGTATTCACCGGTTTTGGTGTTGACGCGGATCAGCTCGCCTTCATTCACAAACAGGGGAACCATCACGGTAGCGCCGCCTTCAACAGTTGCAGGTTTCAGGGTACGGGTTGCGGTATCGCCCTTCATGCCGGGCTCTGAATAGGTCACTTTCAGCACAATTTTATCAGGCAGTTCCACAGCCATCGGCTGCTCGGTTTCAGTATTGATAGCGATAGACACTTCGTCGCCGTCTTTCAGGAACTGCGGCGCATCTACCAGCGCCTCGGCCACCACGATCTGCTCGAAGGTCTCCTTATCCATGAAATTATATCCGCTATCATCCTGGTACAGGAACTGAAACGATTTTTTCTCTACACGAACCGGGTAAATGGTGTCGCCGGAGTTCCAGGTATGCTCGATGGAACGGCTATTGTCAACACCCTTCAATTTTGCCCATACCTTCGCGGCTGCACGGGCGGTTTTATTCTGACCAAACTCTACAACAGAATACAAGCTGTTATCCAGCTTAATGATTAATCCTGTTCTGATATCTGCGGTGGTAGCCATAAAAGGTCACTGATTTAAAGTTAAAAATTTACATTAGGATTGCAAAAGTAAAAATTTTCGCATATGAACAAACAAAACTTACCGGAATTCCCACAAAAGCGGTATAGTTTTGGCGAAACATACACGGTCTGTATATCACTTTAACAATTAAAAAATATAATATGAGAAAGTGGCTCTGCCTGTTCCTGCTCTTTCCAGCATTGCTCAAAGCCCAATCCAATACGAACGATCCGGCAAATATCCCGCCTTTTAAGCAATATTCCATCATTTCGCCGCTTCCCATGCTGCTGTACAGCGGCCAATCCTTTACCAAGAACGATCTTCCCAAAAATAAACCCGTGCTCCTGTTTTTGTTCAGCGTGGAATGCGATCATTGCGCCCACATGACGGAAGATATTTTAAAGAACATCAATAAATTCGGGAAAACCACGCTGCTCATGGTTACGCCCTTCAGGTTGGACCGCATGAAGGCCTGGTATGACCAGTACAATATCGGCAAATACCCGAACATCATCATGGCCGCCGAGCCCACGCGGCAGATCCTTTATTATTACGACCTGAAAAACTTCCCCGGCTGTTATACCTACGATAAAAAGCACCGCTTCCAGGCAGGGTACGAAGGTACCGTTAAACTGGACACATTGTTAAAGCACTTGTAAATTTTCCACGGGCAGGTTACCGATCGGGAAATTTTAGCACTTTCCGCCGAAATTAACGATCCGATACCCTATTTTTGTTTCCCAAATAATTCTTCACCTTTTTAAAATACTCAGATACGATGAAAGTTACTGTTGTAGGAGCTGGAAATGTGGGCGCAACCTGCGCTAACGTGCTGGCCCACAGAGATTTTCTGCAGGAGGTTGTTTTGCTTGACATCAAGGAAGGCACTGCAGAAGGAAAGGCCCTGGATACCTGGCAGCAAGCCCCCATTGATTACTACAGCACCAAAGTGACCGGTGTAACCAATGACTATACCAAAACTGCCAACAGCGATGTAGTGGTTATCACATCCGGCCTGCCCCGCAAACCGGGCATGAGCCGCGACGACCTGATCTCCACCAACGCCAACATCGTAAAATCTGTTACCGAGAACGTTACTAAATATTCTCCCGACGCGATCATCATCGTGGTGTCTAACCCGCTGGACGTAATGACCTACTGCGCTTACCTCACTGCCAAGAAAGACAGCAGCAAGGTATTCGGCATGGCCGGCATCCTGGATACTGCGCGCTACCGCGCATTCCTGGCGGATGAGATCGGTTGCTCCCCCAAAGACATCCAGGCCATCCTTATGGGCGGCCACGGCGATACCATGGTGCCCCTGCCCCGCTATACCACCGTTTCAGGCATTCCTGTTACTGAACTCGTAGCCGCAGACAAGCTGGACGCCATCATCCAACGCACCAAAGTAGGCGGTGGCGAGATCGTGAACCTGCTCGGTACTTCCGCCTGGTACGCTCCCGGCGCGGCTGCAGCCCAGATGGTAGAAGCCATCGTGAAAGATGAGAAACGCATCTTCCCCGTATGCGCATGGCTCACCGGCGAATACGGCCTGAAAGACATCTACCTCGGCGTACCCGTGGTACTGGGCAAAGCCGGTATCGAAAAGATCATCGAGCTGGACCTGAACAACGAAGAAAAAGCACTGCTGGAAACTTCCGCCAAACACGTGAAAGAAGTGATGGACGTGCTGGACAATATGAAAACGCCCGCTTAATCCCGGACCGTTTCAACGCATAAAGCATCCCGCAAAAATGGGGTGCTTTTTTGTTTTCCCGGGTTAACCAGTCATTTGCTGTTATAACAGCCGATATTCCGTAACTTTACTGCAACAGAGAGCTATCAGGTTGTGAACCACACCATTAGAAAGGAATTACACTGTCATACGTTTCATCCCAAAAAACCATATCATGAAAAAGCTACTGTTTGCCCTGCTGCTGCACAGCCCGCTTTTTGCCGGCGCACAGGCCGCTAACTGGAAGGTTGACCGGGATCACTCTTCAGTGTCTTTCTCCGTGACCCATCTCGTGATATCCGAAGTAGAAGGCAACTTTAAGAATTTCGAGGGAGAGCTCAGGGCCGCAAAGCCGGACTTCTCCGACGCCGTGATCAATTTCAGCGTGGACGTATTCAGTATCAGCACAGGCAACGATCCCAGGGATAACCACCTGAAGTCCAACGACTTCCTTAACGCCGAAAAATACCCTAAGATGATCTTTAAAAGCACTGCCTTCACCCGGATCACCGAAGGGAAATATTTACTGGAAGGCGACCTGACCATACGCGATGTAACCAGGAACGTGAAGTTCAACGTAACCTACGGAGGAACGGCCAAAGACGCTGATGGCAAGCTGAGAGCGGGTTTCAAGGCCAATACCTATATCAACCGGTTCGATTATAACCTCAAATGGGATAAAATGACTGAAGGAGGCGGCATGGTGGTGGACAAGATGGTGAACATTGAACTTAAACTTGAATTCATCAGGCAGTAACACATACAGGATGAAAGCG
Source organism: Chitinophaga sp. YIM B06452 (assembly GCF_039655965.1). Taxonomy (NCBI): domain Bacteria; kingdom Pseudomonadati; phylum Bacteroidota; class Chitinophagia; order Chitinophagales; family Chitinophagaceae; genus Chitinophaga; species Chitinophaga sp. YIM B06452. The sequence goes on from NZ_JAWLKY010000002.1 coordinate 1,348,933, forward strand.
TTAGCGATTACGCTTTATATTCCCTTATAAGTTAATTTTGCGTAATATTTTTTGCCGTATATGTCCAATATTGAAAAATTGATAGCCAATAAAAGTTTTACCAGTGAACACCATAGAAGCCTTGTCAGCCTCATTTTCGTGGGAAACTGGATCATTTCGAAGCATCAACTGTTCTTCAAAAAGTACGATATCACCATGCAGCAGTTCAACATACTGCGCATCCTTCGCGGTCAGCACCCCAAATCGGCCAGCATCAACACTTTAAAGGAAAGGATGCTGGACAAGATGAGCGATGTGAGCCGCCTGGTGGAACGCCTGCGGAAAGCAGAGCTGGTAGAACGCAAGAGCTGCGAGGCAGACCGCCGGGCGGTAGACGTGAAGATCTCCCCCAAAGGCCTGCAGCTGCTCAGGGTCATAGACGACGAGATCTTCGTCCTGGAAGACATGCTGAAAAACGCTATGACAGACAAGGAAGTAGTGCAGCTGAACAAGTTGCTGGACAAAATGCTGAGCAATTACCCCTGACCCTACACTTCTTCCACGTAATCCAGGTCTTTCCCGAATGTTTCCTCCATGGTGAACGCAAATACAAAGGCCAGCAGGATGCAGATCAAGCCCGTAATAAGGCCGCTTTGCAGGTAAGACATGCCGGCGCTTTGCAGGCCGCCGAAAAGAATGGAGATCACAGGCAGCAGTCCCCTTGCGTAGTTGGGAGCCGTGGTAGCCGCCGTAGCCCTGAGATTGGTGCCGAACTGCTCAGCCGCCACCGTCACGAATATCGCCCAGAAGCCCACGCTGAAGCCCATTACCCCGCAAATTGTATAGAAGCCGTTTACCGTATAGCCGTAGGCGTTAAAGTACCAGATCACGCTCACCAGCACCAGCGCGTAAAAAATATACAGCACTTTTTTCCGGCTTCGCATCAGCTGGCTCAGGTAACCGCTGGCAAAGTCGCCGGCAGTAAGCGCGGCGTAGCAGATCATGATGGCTTTCCCCGGATCGATCGGCCCCTGCACACCCATCTCTTTTGCAAAAGCATTGGAGAAGGTCATCAGGATGCCCACCACGTACCAGGTTGGCAGGCCGATCATAATGCATTTGAGATACCGGAAAAACCTTTCCTTATTGGTGAAAAAAGAAAGATAATTGCCCCTGCTCACGTTGCTCGCATCCTTGATATTATTGAACATACCCGATTCCACCACGCTGATGCGCAGGACCAGCAAAGCAAGGCCCAGCCCGCCGCCGATGTAATAACAAACCCTCCAGTTGTCCCCGAAATATTCGGACACGAAATAAGCCACCACAGCCCCGGAGATACCCACGCTCGCTACGATCATTGTGCCCAGGCCGCGTTTTTCCTTCGGCAGCACTTCAGATACCAGGGTGATGCCCGCTCCCAGCTCTCCCGCCAGGCCCAGGCCCGCCAGGAAACGCCAGACCATATACCAGGCTATCGCATGCTCACCGCCTACCATGCCGTTGGCCACATTAGCCACCGAATACAATAATATGGACCCGAAGAGTACGGACAGGCGGCCTTTTTTGTCGCCCAGCACACCCCAGATAATACCGCCGATCAGCATGCCCACCATTTGGATATTGATGAGCCACATACCCACCCGGTCTATTTCTTCGCCGGTCAGGTTCAGGGATTGCAGGCTTTTGATGCGGATAATGCCGAAGAGCAGGAGATCGTAAATATCTACGAAATAACCCAGGGAAGCTACGATCACTGCGGCATTCAGCAGCCTGACCGGTTTGTTGGCGGAATTCATAAACGACGTGAATTTATTAAGGTTGATATATCAGAACTTCCCCAAAAAGGAAAGAGACGCAAAATAATTGCGCCTCTTTAAAAATCAAAACAATTTATGATAATTTATGATTTTATTTCTTCTTTAACGGGTGGTTGCTCAATCGGGTTCCCGAATTCGTCGAAATGCTTATGGATGGGCGACTTCCCGAAAATGAACTTGATGGCCACCGGCGCGGTCGTGATCACGATGATGATGAGGATGATCCATTCCAGGTGATCTTTCAGCGTGGGGATGGCTTTGTTCAGGAAATGCCCTGCCAGCATCATGGAAAACACCCAGGAGATGGAGCCGACGATATTCCAGAACATGAATTTTTTCCTGTCCATGTTCACAATGCCGGCCACGATAGGCGCAAACGTACGGACAACAGGGAGGAAGCGGGAAACGAAGATGGCGCCGCCGCCATATTTGTCGTAAAACTCCTTGGCCTGCCAGAGATGTTTCTTTTTAAAAAGGAAAGTGTCTTTTCTTTTAAACAAAAGGGGCCCGGATTTTTTACCGAACCAATACCCGACCATATTCCCGATGATACCGGTTAAAGCGATCATGGCTATGATCACCATATAAGGCACATTAAAAAAGTGCGCGGCCAGTTCTTCGACATAAATACCTGCTACGAAAAGCAAAGAATCTCCCGGCAGAAAAAACCCAACGAAAAGGCCGGTTTCTGCGAACACGATCCCTAAAATCAGATACAATCCACCATGCTCAATGATCCACTTCGGGTCAACTAAATGTTTAAAAAATTCAATAATCTGATCCATGCTAATGTTTATATAGTTAGAGCGGCTAAAAATAAGCTATTTAATGTCAAGAGGAAGTTAATATTTCCTGAAAAAGGGCGCTAGGCTTTCGTTTCAGGGGCAGGCAACTTCTGGAAGTCCACCTCTCCTTCCCATTTCCCGATCACCGCGGTGGCCAGGCAATTGCCGATCACGTTCACGGAAGTGCGGGCCATGTCCATCAGCTCGTCTATGCCCAGGATGAGGAACACCGGCCAGGAAGGCAAATGGAAACTGGCGATGGTGCCCAGGATGATCACCAGCGTGGCCCGGGGAACGCCCGCTACCCCTTTGCTGGTCAGCATCAATGTAAACACCATAATAATTTGCTGGGAAATGCTCAGCGGATGGCCCGAGGCCTGCGCCACGAATACAGAAGCCAGCGCGAGGTACAGGGTAGACCCATCCAGGTTGAAGCTATAGCCCGTCGGCATTACAAAAGCGATCACCTTCCGGGGAACGCCCATTCTTTCCATGGCCTCCATGGCTTTGGGGAGGGCTGATTCGGAGCTGGTGGTGGCAAAGGCGATAGACACAGGCTCTGAAATTTCTTTGATGAACCGGCCGATGGGCAGCTTGATGATCAGCGCCACCGGCACGAACACCAGCAGGATGAACACCGCCAGCGCCACATATAAAGTGACCAGTAATTGCAGCAGGTTGCCCAGCACGGAAAGACCGCCATGGCCCACCGTGTAGGCGATGGCCGCGCCCACGCCTATCGGCGCGAAGTACATCACGATGTTGGTGAACTTGAACATCACCTCAGACAAACTTTCGCAGAAACCCAGCATCGGCCCGCGGAACTTCTCTTTCACAAGCAGCAGCGAGATGCCGAAGATCACGCTGAATACCACGATGGGCAGTATATCCCCATGATAAACGGATTTCGCGATATTCTCGGGGAACACATGCAGCACTACTTCCTGCCAGGTTTGCGGTTTGGTTTCCGGGAGCTTTTCGTGCAGGGCGTCCGGCGGCATTTTAATACCAACGCCCGCCTGGCTGATATTGATGGCGGCCAGGCCGATGAACAAAGCGATGGTGGTCACGATCTCGAAATACACCAGCGACTTCCAGCCCATACGGCCCACCTGCTTGATATCCGAGTGGCCGGCAATGCCCACCACCAGAGTGGCAAAGAGCAGCGGCGCGATCACGGTCTTGATCAGTTGCAGGAAAATTTTGCTCAGCACCTGGAAGTTCACCGCGATAGCCGGGTAATCATGCCCCAGCTCCGCGCCTATCACCATGCTTACTAATATCCAGGTGGTAAGGGATCTTTTGTTGATGGCGAACCAGATCACGGAAGCCACCGCCATCCAGCGGAACACCATCAGCACAACAGGTGAAATGGTCAGCCATCCAAGGTGGTCAAGGGTATGCATACCCGAAACGATGGTAAAAATGATCAACGCAATAATGGCTGCCAGTTTCTTGTTCATTGAAAGAGGTGATTTAGTTTTGTTGGACATAGGGAAACCAGCCCTGGCCCCCATGGGTAAAAATTGCCCAAAAATAAGGTTATCGCCGCAAAGTTCACACAAATGTTGACGGATGGCGACAATGCGTTGAGCCGCCGGGCGTTAGCCCCCGAAGCGGGCACTGGTAAAATAAAATACGGCTTTATGATTTTACATACTATATTTGACGATCTGTAAAAAAAAATCTAAACAAGCTAGTATCAACCACAACATCACTGTATGAGTAGACTCTTTGTCAAAAAGCCCCTCGGCCAGTTATTGGCTGAAGCCAATGAAAGTGAAAAGGGCTTAAAAAGATCTCTATCCGCTGCCAACCTAGTTGCTTTGGGAATTGGCGCCATCATCGGCGCCGGGTTATTTTCTTTGACCGGTCTTGCAGCCGCCAACAACGCAGGCCCTGCCGTTACCCTTTCTTTCGTGATCGGCGCGATAGGCTGTGCTTTTGCAGGACTTTGTTACGCAGAATTTGCTTCCATGATCCCTATTGCGGGAAGCGCCTACACCTATTCCTACGCCACCATGGGAGAATTCCTCGCATGGATCATCGGCTGGGACCTTGTGCTGGAATACGCTCTCGGCGCGGCTACCGTATCCATCAGCTGGAGCCAGTACCTGGTCAAGTTCCTTCATTCCATCGGCGTTCACCTGCCTGCGCAGCTTACCTGTTCGCCGTTTGAAACGGTAACGATGGCAGACGGTTCCGTGGTGAGCGGCTTTATGAACCTTCCCGCCGTGCTGATCATTGTATTCCTTTCCCTCGTGCTCATCCGCGGCACCAAAGAATCCGCTTTCATGAACGGATTGCTGGTTGCCCTGAAAGTTGCGGTGGTATTGGTTTTCATTGCAATAGGCTGGAGCCACGTAAACCCTGCGAACTACGATCCTTATATTCCTGCCAATACAGGCGCTTTCGGCCACTTCGGTATTTCCGGCGTGTTCCGCGGCGCTGCCGTGGTATTCTTCGCGTTCATCGGCTTCGATGCTGTTTCCACCGCAGCGCAGGAAGCCCGCAACCCGAAGAAGGACATGCCGATCGGCATCCTGGGCTCACTGGCCGTTTGTACCATTCTTTACGTGCTGTTTGCACATGTGATGACGGGCCTGGCCAACTACACCGAGTTTAAGGACAGCGCGGCTCCCGTGGCCATCGCTATCGCGAAAACGCCTTACCACTGGCTGCAGCAGGCTATCATCCTCGCTATCCTGGCAGGTTATACCTCTGTGATCCTCGTGATGCTCATGGGCCAGAGCCGTGTGTTCTACTCCATGTCGCTGGATGGTTTGCTGCCGAAAGTTTTCTCACAGGTGCATGCCAAATATCGCACGCCTTACAAATCCAACCTGCTGTTCATGCTGTTCGTGAGCCTCTTTGCCGCTTTCGTACCGGTAAGGATCGTGGGCGAAATGGTGAGCATCGGCACGCTGTTCGCGTTCGTACTGGTATGCGTTGGCGTGATCGTGATGCGGAAAACCAACCCGGAAACGCCGAGGGCCTTCAAAGTACCGCTGGTACCCGTTCTGCCGATCATCGGCATCCTGGTGTGCATTGCGCTGATGGCTTCCCTCCCGCTGGATACCTGGATCCGCCTCGCTGTGTGGATGGGCATTGGCCTGGTAGTGTATTTCACCTACAGCAAAAACAAAAGCAAACTGGGAAACAATTTATAATTTCCGGTTATATCATATTCCATCCCGCCTGGCTAAGCCCGGGCGGGATTTTTGTTTCCGGGGGCAGGGAAATGCCCGGAATTTAATATTTTTGCACCCGTCTTTCCGCATTGAGCCCGGGAAGTATAACTACAACATTTTATGGGACGTATTTTTGAAGTAAGAAAACATACCATGTTCGCCCGCTGGGACCGCATGGCCAAACAGTTTACCCGTATCGGTAAAGAAATTGCAATTGCGGTAAAGAACGGCGGCCCCGACCCTGAGAATAACCCCGCGCTGCGCCGCTGCTACCAGAACGCCAAAGGCGTGAACATGCCGAAAGACCGCGTGGAAGCCGCTATCAAGCGCGCTATGGGTAAAGACAAGACGGATTACGAAGAAGTGGTGTACGAAGGATATGCCCCCCACGGCGTGGCCGTAATGGTGGAAACCGCTACAGACAATACCACCCGCACCGTTGCGAACGTACGCATGCATTTCAATAAAATGGGCGGCAGCCTTGGCAACAGCGGCTCCGTTGGATTTATGTTCAACCGCATCGGTGAGTTCAAAGTAAAAAATGAAGGGCAGAACCTGGAAGACCTGGAACTGGAGCTGATCGATTTCGGCCTGGAAGAAATTGGCGAAGACAGCGAAGGCAATATCATCATCCGCGCTTCTTTCACCGAATTCGGCAACATGGCCAAAGCGCTGGAAGAAAAGGGGCTGAACGTGATCACCGCGGAACTGAAGCGCATCCCCGCCAACACGGTAGAGCTGAACGAAGAGCAGGCCAAGGAAGTACTGGAACTGGTAGACCGCCTGGAGCAGGACGAAGACGTGCAGCAGGTGTTCCACAACCTGAAATAAAAAAATTCCTGATAAAGAAAAGGCCGGAGAGCATTGCTTTCCGGCCTTTTTATTTTAAAGTATCTTATTTCACCACATTCGCCGGCTTCCCTTCCCGGAAGGCCTTTACATTCGATACCACTTTTTCCATCAGCCGGCCGCGGGCTTCTTTGCTGGCCCATGCAATGTGCGGCGTTATTACGCAGTTTTTAGCGGAAAGTAAAGGGTTGCCCGACGGGGGCGGCTCGGTGGTCAATACATCGAGGCCGGCGCCGGCGATCGTACCGCCGTTCAGCGCCTGCGCCAGGTCTTCTTCATTGATGAGCGGGCCGCGGCTGGTGTTGATAAGGAATGCGGAAGGCTTCATGACTGAAAGCAGCGCAGCATTTACAAAACCTTTGTTCTCCGCATTCAGCGGGCAATGCAGCGACACCACATCCGCTTCTTTGAAACAGGCAGCCTGGTCTTTAAAAACCACGCCTTCCATTTTATCCCTTTCAGGATGTTTGTGGCTGGCGATCACCTTCATACCAAAGGCCATAGCAATTCTCGCCACCGCCTGCCCGATCTGCCCGAAGCCAATAATGGCAAGGGTTTTACCCTGCAGTTCCGTCAACGGCATTTTCCAGTAGCTGAAATCCCCTGAACCGGCCCATTCGCCCTTATGCACGCTGGATGAATGCAGGCCCGCGCCCTGGCAAAGTTCCAGCAGCAGCGCAAAAGTAAGTTGCGCCACGGAAGCGGTGCTATAAGCGGGCACATTGGAAACTGTGATATTCCTCGCATTGGCCGCCTGGATATCAACAACGTTATAGCCAGTTGCCATCACGCCGATGTATCGCAGTTCCGGCAATGCATTGATCGTTTCCGCGCTGACGACGGCTTTGTTGGTAAGCACGATATTAGCTCCTTTTGCGCGCTCCGCCACCATTTCAGGCGGCGTTCTGTCGAATACCTTTACGTTGCCCAGGGCTTTCAGCGCGTCCCAGCTGAGGTCTCCCGGGTTGAGGGTGAAGCCGTCCAGTACTGTGATGTTCATGGAAGTGAGGATGGTGAAGGGATAAAAGTAATGAATTCCGGGAAGGGATGGAAGAGGACACGGCAAACCCTGCGTTCCTCCTGCGATAGCTGGTTGTTAGCCTGGTTAATAATAGCCTCCGGAGGAACGCAGGGACTGCCTGCTATAAAAAGATGTTACCGCAATAAGTTGACGCGTTGGAAGGTATTGTTGACCTTATCGATCACGAAGTTGCCGAATACCGATCGGTAGGTCCCGTAGCAGAGTTTGCCGTTCAATTCAAGATTGTGTTCTTTCCCGAGCGGATGAGTGCCTTCTATAAGCCTTATAAAACGCATTCTTTGGAGCTGACCGCCGCATTTGCATTTCAATTCAGAAAGCTTCTTGTGAGAATGTACAATAGTGCTGCACCTGATACATCTGGCTTCCATAATTCAGTTTACATTTTATTTTGGTTGAATTTTTCCTCACTCAGATGTCTGCATGTATGCATATCTAAAACGGATTACCAAACACGCGCTCATGCCTGTATACTGCTAAAGTGGAGAAAAAATCCCGGAGGGTTAAAAAACCTGGACCTGTTTTTTCTGACTTTCCGCCAGCAATCAAAGGATGATGGTTAAACAATTTTTAAAAACCAGGTGCCAGGTTCTGACTAATAGTTATCAAAGGAATGGTTAAGATTCTTCTGCCTACTAAGGTTGTTAATAAACATACCGTTTCAAAGGAAAAAGAAACTGAAGGAAGGCCGCCCCGTAGAGAAACGGCCCCCGTTTTCAGCCTATTTGAACCGTCTAAGCAATTTTGTTATTTGTTAATGAATTGCAATTTATCCTTTTCCAGTATCCCACGGATGTGTGACGGTACAATGAACGGGGAATGAACATTAGTAGTAAAATGAACAACCAATATATTGAAAAACAATTCTGTACGAATTAAAATGAATAACGTCTATTAAGCAGGAGCAATTGAGCCCGCGCAACAGCCGGGTGCCGCGGATCGCAATTCACCACCAGGAAATACCCCGCCAGCCCGCTCAATAACCAATCCTCCTCCATCCCGCCCTCATTACAACAATACGTTCTCCTGAAATTCAACTCCACCGGGATATGCAATGCCGCGCAAGCCCGCATCGCCCGCTCTATCGCCCCCGAAGCCTCCGCCAGCCGGTAACCCAGCGCTTCCAGCAACTCACTGGCATAAAACTCCGGCGCCATCTCCGCCGCCGCCCGGTGCTGCCGCTCCAGGATCTCATCCAGGTAATCGATAGTCTGTAACATATGCGTAAGATTTTCAGGTTACTTTCTCATCTCCGCCAGACGCGTAAACAACTCTTTCTCCTGCTCGCTTAGGTTCTTCGGTACGGCGATCATCACTTTCACATACAGGTCGCCCGGCGCATCCCTGCTGCCTTCCGGCGCGGGAAGACCTTTGCCTTTCAACCGGAACAGCCGCCCGCTGTCTGTGCCCGCCGGAACCGTTAACTGCAGCGGGGTTCCGGGCACCGCCACCTGCAGCTTGCCGCCTAATACAGCCGTATACATGTCCAGCGGCACATCCATATAAATGTCTTTCCCTTTCAGCTCATACCGCGCATCCTGCGCTATCTCCACCTCTATCAGCAGGTCGCCCGCCTCAGCGCCGTTCTGCCCCGGCCGCCCTTTTCCTTTCAACCGCAATACCTGCCCGTTATAAGTGCCGGGTTTTATTTTCAGGTTGAGCTTCTGGCCGTTCACTTCGATCTGCCGCGTGGCGCCCAGGTATACATCGTCAAGACTTACCTGCATGGTTGCCTGAAGATCGCTGCCACGGCGGCTCCTGGGCCTCCCCTGCTGCGCGCGGCTGCGAAAACCGCCGCCGAAAAGATGCTCAAAAAAATCGGAGAACTGCCCGCTGTCGCCAAACATGCCTTCCATGTCTTCATACTGCTGCTGTTGCCGCCCGCCCTGCGAAGCCCTCCATCGGTTCCAATCAAAATCCCCGCCGTTCTGGCCCGCCTGTTCGTAATACTTCCAGTTCTCGCCGAATTCATCATACTTCTTCCGCTTCTCGTCATCGCCCAATACTTCGTACGCTTCATTCAGCTCCTTGAATTTTTCCTCGGCAATTTTATCATCCGGGTTCTTGTCTGGGTGGTATTTCACGGCCAGCTTACGGTACGCCTTCTTGATGTCGGCGGCGCTGGCTTTTTTATCTACGCCCAGTATTTTATAATAATCCTTGTATTCCATATGCCTGTTATAATAACACTCAAATTGAAGCGCTTGTTAAAAAATCACGCCCCCTGTAGGTTATACAGGGGGCGCTGCCATCATAAAAAATATATGCAGGAGGCTACTCCCTGATCATTTCCATTACAACTTTCACCACATCTTCCACATTCGGCTTGGAGAAATAATCCCCGTCGGAACCGTATGCAGGCCTGTGCGGTTGCGCCGCGAGCGTGCGGGGCGCTACGTCCAGCCAGCGGTAGCCGCCCTGGTTCTCCATTACCTGCTGGTACATGTAAGCGGTACCGCCGCCGGGTACGTCTTCATCCACAAAAAGTATGCGGTTTGTTTTCTTCAGCGAATCAAGGATGGAATGCGCTATGTCGAACGGCAGCAAGGTCTGCACATCGATCAGCTCGCAGGAAATGCCCTGTACGGCAAGGATCTGCATGGCTTCTTCGATGATGCGCAGGGTGGAGCCGTAGGAAACGATCGTAATGTCTGACCCGCTGTGCAACACTTCCGGGATGCCCAGGGGCACCGTGAAGTTGTGGAGATTTTCCGGCAGTTTTTCCTTCAGGCGGTACCCGTTCAGCGATTCGATCACGATCGCCGGTTCGTGCGCCTGCAGTAATGTATTGTACATGCCCGCAGCCTGCACCATATTGCGGGGCACGCATACGTGCATGCCGCGCAGGGAATTGATGATCATACCCATGGGCGAGCCTGAATGCCAGACGCCTTCCAGCCTGTGGCCGCGCGTGCGCACGATGATCGGGCAAAACTGCGTGCCTTTGGTACGGTATTGCAATGAAGCCACATCGTCGCTGAGCGGTTGCAGGCCATACAGCAGGTAATCCAGGTACTGTATCTCCGCAATGGGTCGCAGACCTCTCAAAGCCATGCCGATCCCCTGCCCCATGATGGTAAGCTCGCGGATGCCGGTATCGCCGATGCGCAGCTTGCCGTGTTTCTGCTGAAGCCCGGCAAAGCCCTGGTTCACGTCGCCGATCTTTCCCACATCTTCCCCGAAAGCGAATACCAGCGGGTGGTGGGTAAACAGCTGGTCGAAATACTTGTTCAGCACTTCGTAACCATTGATAACAGGCGCATCGTCCGCATAAATAGCGGGCACTTCTTCCACGTTCAGCGCTGAATTGGCGCCGGCGGCATATGTGTAGGTATTGTAATTTTCTTTTTCCAGCAGCAGCAGGTTGTCGTAATACAGCTGCAATTCATCCAGCGCGCCGGAGAAATTACGTTTGTGCCGGAAAAGTATGCCTGCAGCGCCTTTCAGGATGTCTCTCCGTTGCGGTTCGCGGTTGGCGGAAAGTTCCTGCATCACGCTGTTCACAAATTCAACGTCTCCGCGGCCTTCATCCACGATCTGCTGGCAATGCCCGAGGAAAGCCTGCACCTGGTCTTTGATCGGCGCGATGTATTTTTCCCAGGCTTTTTTACGGCCGTCCTGCGCGATAGTTTTAGCTTCGGCTTCTATCTGCTGCAATATTTTTTCATCTGCCAGGGCGTTCTCCAGCAGCCACTGGCGCATCTTCAGGTTACAGTCGAATTCTTTTTCCCATGCCAGGCGCTCTTTGCTTTTATACCGTTCGTGTGAGCCTGAAGTGGAATGGCCCTGCGGCTGTGTGATCTCTTCCACGTGGAAAAGCACTGGCACGTGGGTTTCGCGGGCTTTGCGGATGCCTTCTTCGAATGCTTCGCACATGCCTGCATAATCCCAGCCTTTTACGTTATATATTTCAAAACCGTTGGTGCCCTCTGTTTTGCGGAACCCTTCCAAAGCTGCGCTGATAGAGCCTTTGGTGGTTTGGTATTTTCTCGGAACGGAAATGCCGTAGCCATCGTCCCATACGAAAACGGCCAGCGGCACCTGCAATACGCCGGCGGCATTGATGGTTTCCCAGAAATGGCCTTCGCTCGTAGAGGCGTCGCCGATAGTAGCGAAACAAACTTCGTTGCCTTCGTGGGAAAGATGCTGGTATTCCTTCAGCTCCGGCACTTCGCGGAAGAGCTTGGACGCATAGGCCAGGCCCAGCGCGCGCGGCATTTGTGCGGCGGTAGGCGCCATGTCTGCCGCGGTGTTCTTCATGGAAGCGAGGTTCAGCCATTCGCCATTGGCATTAATATTTGGCGTGGCGAAATGCGAATTCATCTGCCGCCCTGCGGAAAACGGGTCGTTCTCAATGCTGGGGTCGGCATATAATTGCGAGAAGAATTGTTCCACGGTGGCGATGCCGCTGGCGAAGGCAAAGGTCTGGTCCCGGTAATACCCCGAACGGAAATCGCCCGGTTTAAAATATTTGGCCATCGCGATCTGCGCCACTTCCTTTCCATCGCCAAAGATGCCGAATTTGGCCTTGCCGGTGAGTACCTCCCGGCGGCCCAGCAGGCTTACTTCCCTGCTGATGCAAGCCAGTCGGAAATCATTCAGCACCTCTTTCCGGAACTCTTCAAATGATAACTGGCTTTGCAAATTCATAGCTAATTCGTTGTTTTCGATCATGCCATCCGTGTTAAAGCACAAATGTAGGGGAAATTGATGAATGGGTAAATGCCTCCCGGAAACCGCTCATAATTAATTTTTAAGAAATTTTTAATATCTTGATAGCTACGGATCAATTTTTGGCCGTAAATTTGATTTTGGAAACTGGAAAGAACGTCACGTTTTAACCAATCGTTTTAAAACCCAATTGAAAATGAAAAAGTTTATCGTATCCCTATTTGCGACTTTACTGGTAACCACCGCTGTGTGGGCACAGGCTCAGGGTGGCGGCGCAGCTAACGCTGTGGATGCCAAGCTGAAATTCAAAAAGGAAACCGTTGATTTCGGGAAAACAAAGTTCAACAAACCCGTTACCGTAACTTTTGAATTCACGAATATCTCCAAAGAGCCCGTGCTGATCGAAGCTGCGAAACCCAGCTGCGGCTGCACCACTCCGAAATGGACCGTGGAGCCGATCCTGCCTGGCAAAACCGGCACGATCACCGCGACCTACAGCGCCAACCAGGTGGGCAAACCGATGAAAACGGTTTATGTAAAGCTCAAAGGGGTAGACCAGGAAAAAGAACTGTTCCTCACCGGTACAGTAGAGAATTAAAGCGAACAATAATTCTGCATAATGGCCTCCCGATCAATAATCGGGGGGCCTTTTTGTTATAGAACATTTCATTCCCTTAACTTTGCAACGCAAAAAAAGACAGCAAAATGCCTAACATCAGCGAACGTGGTCAACTAATGCCGCCTTCTCCGATCCGCAAGCTGGTTCCCTATGCGGAAGCCGCTAAAAAGAAAGGAGTTACGGTTTACCACCTTAACATCGGCCAACCAGACATCGAAACCCCCAAGCCCGTACTGGATGCGGTACGGAACTCCAACTTCAAGATCCTTGAATACAGTCACAGCGCCGGCAATGAAAGCTACCGCCGCAAGCTGACCGGTTATTACAAGAAATTCGACATTACAGTAGACCATACCGAGATCATCGTGACCACTGGTGGTTCCGAGGCGATCCTGTTCGGTTTTATGGCCTGCCTGGACCCCGGCGACGAAGTGATCGTTCCGGAGCCTTTTTACGCCAATTACAACGGTTTTGCCGTTGAAGCGGAAGTGAAGGTAGTGCCTGTTACTTCCGGCATCAAATCCGGCTTTGCGCTGCCGCCTATCGGCGATTTCGAGAAGCTGATCACGGCGAAGACCAAGGCCATCATGATCTGTAATCCAAACAATCCTACCGGTTACCTCTACAGCCGCGCGGAAATGGAAGTGTTGAAAGAGATCTGCCTGAAGCACAACCTGTTCCTCTTTTCCGATGAAGCCTACCGCGAGTTTTCGTACGACGGGGAAAATATTTCCGCGCTGAACCTCAGCGGGCTGGACAACAACGTCGTGGTGTTCGACACCATTTCCAAGCGGTACAGCGCCTGCGGCGCGAGGATCGGCGCGGTAGTAACCCACAACCGGGCCATCCTGGATGCTGTGATGAAGTTTGCGCAGGCAAGACTGAGCCCGCCCAGCTTTGCGCAGATCGCTGCAGAAGCCGCTGTGGACCTGCCGGACAACTATTTTGACGAGATCAAGGAAGAATACCAGAGCCGCCGCGACCTGCTGGTGAGCCTGCTGAACAAGATCCCGGGCGTGTTCTGCCCCAATCCCGGCGGCGCTTTCTACGCGATGGCACGGCTCCCGATCGACGATGCGGATAAGTTCTGCCAGTGGCTGCTGGAGGGCTTTTCGCACGAAGGGCAGACGGTGATGCTCGCTCCTGGCACAGGTTTTTACGCTACTCCCGGCCTCGGGAAGCAGGAAGTAAGGCTTGCCTACGTTTTGAACCGGGAAAATATCGCAAAAGCGATGGGATGCCTGGCAAAAGCGCTGGAAGTATACCCCGGCCGCGTACAATAAACCCGGCAAAAAGTTTTAAAATAATGTTAAAAAAACATTACCCTTTCAAAACCTGACAAAAATCATGTTTTCAAAATCGGAGGCTGGAATGCTTGTCAATACAACGAATTCGCATTATAAAAAATTCTATATAATGTTTTTAGACACTGAAGCCTTAAATTTTTAGAAATAGAGTTTTGTAATTTGAATTTTATAGCTATTTTTACTGTGTAATCGGGACGCAAAGGTGAGAAAAGAAATAGATGCTGAAAAAACAACATACAAGTTCTGCAAAAATCTAAACCTGCTTAGCAAAAATTTAACTTGTAGAATTTTGACAATTGGGAAAATGACACGACCTTTGCATTATCAATTGAAAGTAAAAAATACAGCGACAAACTAAAACGTTTTAGCTAAACAACATATTTTTGTATCAGTTTTTCATAACGTGGAATTTATAAAGGCAAACGGCTCTGTTCACAGAGCCGTATTTTTTTTCCTCCTTTCTCAACTAATTTCATTTTCCAACCGATTGCAATTGTAATTCCTCTATTTCAAGAAAACTTACCCCCTTTTTGCAAGAGCAACTCGCCATTTTTTTCATATTATTGTCATGTAATGAAAAGACAAGGTGGGTATTGTGCTTAAACCGCATAGTACCTTTCGCTAGTTTTCATAACGTGGAATTTTAAAATGCACGGTCCTGATTCCTCAGGACCGTTCGCCGTTTTTAAAAGATGGTAATTCTTTCAAACACCTTTGTGCGTGCGGCTTCCAGGGCATGAAAAAAGGCTCCCATCGGAAGCCTTTCTCAAATGTATTTGTGAATTATTTGCCTCTTATTTCGGCATGTTCGCACGGATCATCGTAAAGAAATCATCGAACAGGTAGCGGGAATCGTGCGGGCCCGGGGTGGATTCGGGGTGGTATTGCACGGAAAACGCAGGTTTGTTTTTGATCCGGATACCTTCTACCGACTGGTCGTTCAGGTTCACATGCGTGATCTCAACATTTTCAGATGATGCAACAGCTTTTGCATCAATTGCAAAACCATGGTTCTGCGTCGTGATCTCGCATTTGCCGGTGAGCAGGTTCTTTACCGGGTGGTTCAGACCGCGGTGGCCGTGGTGCATCTTGTAAGTAGGGATGCCATTGGCCATGGCCAGCAGCTGGTGGCCCAGGCAGATGCCAAACAGGGGGCGTCCAGCTTCCAGCACTTTTTTGATCGTATTTACCGCGTAAGTAAGCGGCGCAGGGTCGCCAGGACCATTGGAAATAAAGTATGCGTGCGGTTTAAACGTTTCGCACTCTTCGAAAGATGTTTGCGTGGGATGTACTTTCAGGTAAGCGCCTTTTTCAGACAGGCATTTCAGCATATTGCGCTTCACACCATTATCCATCACCGCGATGCGGATCTCCGCATTCGGATCGCCTACGTAGTAAGGCTCTTTGGTGGATACTTCCGCGCAGAGTGCCAGCCCTTCCATGGAAGGAACTTCTTTCAGCTTGGCCTGCAACGCCTTCTCATCCAATATTTCAGAGGAAATGATGCAGTTCATCGCGCCTTTGCTGCGGATATGTGAAACCAGCGCGCGGGTATCCACTTCGTGGATGGCTACCAGGTTATTTTCTTCCAGGAACTGGGCCAGCGATTCGTCGGCCATTTTGCGGGAAAAATTATGGGCGATGTTCTTGCAGATCAACCCGCTGATCTTCACACTGCTGCTCTCCACATCCTCATTTTTGGTACCATAGTTACCCACGTAACAGTTGTTCATGATCAGCACCTGCCCTTTGTAGGAAGGATCAGTGAATACCTCCTGGTACCCGGTCATCCCGGTGTTAAAACAAAGTTCCCCGGCTGCGGTTCCAACTTTCCCGAACGCTTTGCCATGGAATACGGTGCCATCTTCTAACAACAGCATGGCCGGCTGTGTGGATCTGGTAGTCTGCGGCATTTCTTCTTACCCTTTCTTTTTTTATGTCCCCGGAAGGGACGGTTAAAACTGTGCAAAGTTAGGGCAAGATTATGAATTTTGAACAGGTTTTTACGATCTAATTCATCAGCGCGGAGCGCATGATCTTTTCCGCCACCTGGCGGCCGGTTTCATCGTTAGCCGGGTGCGTCACCAGCAGCTGTACGCGCGATCCGCCGTTTACCACTACCAGGCTGGTGAATTCCATCGGTGAATTTTGCTGGAGGATGTAACTGCCCTGCTGCAGCTGCGCGCGCTGGCCGTTGAGGTCCAGTTCCCGGGCCTTATAGCTGAACCGGGATACGCCGGCTGTTTTTTCCATCGCCACCATTATTTCCTGCGCTGTTGTTTGCAGCTCAAGGTGTGACTGTGAAAGGTGCACTGCTTCTTCCATCGAGATCACCAGCCCATCCGCGTAGCTGCCGCCTTTAAAAGCCTTTTTGCGCATATTAAGCGCATCGTTTACTGACGCGGGGGATAATGACAACGGGCTCTGGATGCGGAGGATATTGCCCCTGAAAGTGCGCCAGTTCTCCATCTCCAGCATAGCCTGCGATACTTTCGGCTCGCGGAACATCTTCACCAGTTCGGGACCATAAAATGCACTCAGGGTGCCGCAGGCGATGAGCACTGCGATGCCGGTGATCAGCGCGGCTTTGCCTTTCAGGTCGAAGCGGTGGCGGTGGCGCTTTTTCAGGATGGCCTGGTATTTTTCTTCGGGTATCCCCTGCTCCTGCCGGTATCCGTCAACCGTGCCATCAGGGTGCTGGGCTTTCCAGTCGGCATATGTGAGCGGGAACTTTTTGCCGCAGTGGTCGCAGAAGGTGATGTATTCGGATTTCATGGCGCTCATTTCCGCGCAATGACTGCATTTCAGGTAATACATAGGGTATAGGTGTTGGTCATGCTCAAAGCTAAATTACGATTTTTTGATATATCTTTTAAGGTAATGATCCATTTAAGCGGGAAAGAAAAGCATTCTTTCTCCGGGAAGCTTTGTAACTCAACATTATAACATAAAAAAAGGGATAAAGCACATGCTTTATCCCTTTTGTATATCGTTCAGATAAACTATTCAGCGGCTTTTTCTTCAGCAGCGGGAGCGGCCGGGGCGGCTTCGTCTGCTTTCTTTTTAGCACCACCTGCACGACGGGTCTTCTTGGCAGGCGCTTTTTCGGCAGCTGCAGTTTTACCGTAGATCTCGTTGAAGTCTACCAGTTCGATCAGGGCTACTTCCGCGTTGTCACCAACCCTTTTGCCGAGTTTGATGATGCGGGTGTAACCGCCGGGACGGTTGGCGATCTTTTCGCTGATGGTACCGAACAGTTCCTGGATGGATTCTTTATCCTGCAGGTAGCTGAACACGGTACGACGGTTGTGAGTGCTGTCAACTTTGGCGCGGGTCAGCAGCGGCTCGATGTAAACGCGCAGTGCTTTAGCTTTTGCCAGGGTGGTTTGAATACGTTTGTGACTGATCAGCTCGATGGCGAGGTTGCTCATCAGGCTTTTACGGTGAGCGGAAGTACGGCTCAGCCTGTTTAATTTTACTCCGTGACGCATGACATTTGTTTTGTGTTCCCTTGCACCGTGTCAGGAATTACAAGGTACTTGTTATTAAAAAACGGATCGCGACACCATGCGGCATCGCGATCCGGATAATATGTTTACTATTCTTCGTCCAGTTTCAGTTTGGACAGGTCCATACCGAAGTGCAGACCGCGTTCGCCCAGAACCTGTTCGATTTCGCTGAGGGACTTCTGGCCGAAGTTCCTGAATTTCATCAGTTCTTCCTGTTCGTACTGTACCAGTTCGCTCAGGGAGTTGATCTTGGCGGCTTTCAGACAGTTGAATGCGCGTACGCTCAGGTCCAGGTCTTCCAGGGGAGTTTTCAGGATCTTGCGCAGCTGCAGGGTCTGTTCGTCTACCACATCTTCTTTCTCAGCATCTTTCGTATCGAAGCTGATGTTTTCATCGGTGATGATCATCAGGTGCTGGATCAGGATGCGGGAAGCTTGTTTTACCGCTTCTTCCGGGTGGATGGTACCGTCGGTGATCACTTCCATGATCAGCTTTTCGTAGTCGGTCTTTTGTTCCACACGGGTGTTCTCGATGCTGTATTTCACGTTTTTGATCGGCGTAAATACAGAGTCGATAGCGATATAGCCGAAGATGGCATCTTTGGGCCTGTTCTCCTCAGCCGGCACATAACCGCGGCCTTTGCCGATGGTCAGTTCAATGTCCAGCTTAGCGGAAGGGTCAAGGGTGCAGATCAGCAGTTCGGGGTTCATGATCTGGAAAGAGTTGGTGGCTTTCTCGATCATATCAGCCCTGAACTCGGTTTTGCCTTTGATGGAGATCTGGATCTTTTCGCTGCTTACTTCATTCTCTACGATCTTTTTGAATCGTACCTGTTTCAGGTTGAGGATGATCTCAGTCACGTCTTCCGTGATCCCTTTCAGGGTGGCAAACTCGTGATCGGCGCCTTCAATCTTTATTCCCACAATGGCATAGCCCTCTAATGAAGACAACAGTACACGGCGGAGCGCGTTACCGATTGTCACACCATAACCTGGTTCTAATGGACGGAATTCGAATTGAGCTTCAAAGTCGGTAGACTTCTGCAAAACGATCTTGTCAGGCTTTTGGAAATTAAGAATTGCCATTGATATGCTTGATTTTTGAGTTTTAACGTATGTTATATGGTTAAAGCCACCCGTTAAGGTGGCTATAACTTATTACTTGCTGTACAATTCCACGATCAGCTGCTCCTTGATGTTCTCAGGAACGCTTTCTCTCTCAGGATACGCGATGAAAGTACCTTTCATATCTTTCTCATTCCAGTCCAGCCAGCTGAATTTCGGGTTTTTACCGCGGATAGCGCTGGTCAGGGAAGTGTTGCCGGTGGTCTTTTCTTTCAGACCTACCACATCACCGGGTTTCAGTTGATAAGAAGGAACGTTCACGATCACGCCGTTCACGGTTACGTGTTTGTGAGCCACCAGCTGACGGGCTGCGGGGCGGGAAGGAGCGATACCCATGCGGAATACGGTGTTGTCCAGGCGGGCTTCCAGCAGTTTGATCAATACCTCACCGGTAACGCCTTTCCTGCGGTTAGCTTCTTCGAACAGGTTGCGGAATTGTTTTTCCAGCACACCGTAAGTGTATTTTGCTTTTTGTTTTTCTCTCAGCTGCAGCGCGTACTCGCCCAGTTGCTTACGTTTGCGCTGTGCGCCGTGCTGACCGGGAGGGTTGCTGTTCTTGCCTAAATACTTGCCATTGCCTAAGATAGGCTCTCCGAAGATCCTGGAGATTTTGGTCTTGGGACCTGTGTACCTTGCCATGTTCTGTGGTTCAGATTTTTAGTTCCGGTGTACGCTCATTTAAAAATCTTAAAATTCGATCGCACACCCACTGTGATTAATAAATATACTACTTATTCATTACGAATACGAATTACCCGATACAAATGTTCATTGTAACGGATAATTCGTACAAGAAAATGCGTTGACTATACCCTTCTCTTCTTGGGAGGACGGCAACCGTTGTGCGGCAGCGGAGTCACGTCTTTGATCAGGGTTACCTCGATACCGGAATTGGAGATAGCGCGGATCGCACTCTCACGGCCGGCGCCGGGACCTTTCACAAATACATCTGCTCTTTTCAGACCTGCGTCAAAAGCGGTTTTAGCAGCATCGGATGCAGCCAGCTGGGCAGCGTAAGGAGTGTTCTTCTTAGAACCCTTGAAACCCATTTTACCAGCGGAAGACCAGGAAATAACCTGACCCTGCTTGTTGGTGATGCTCACGATGATGTTGTTGAAACTTGCAGAGATATGTACATCCCCGAAGTTGTCCACCTTTACTACCCTCTTTTTAGCGGCAGCTTTTGTATTAGTTGCTTTTGCCATAATTCGTTAAAATTCCAACTATGAAATTCCAGATCGTTGATATAAAAACCCTTTATGCCGCAACTCCCCTGATCTGGAAAGAGTAAACCCGGCAAAGGGATCTTACTATTTCTTCGGTGCCTTCTTTTTACCTGCAACCGTTTTACGCTTACCTTTCCTGGTACGGCTGTTGGTACGGGTACGCTGGCCTCTAACCGGCAGACCTTTCCTGTGACGCAGACCACGGTAGCAGGCAATATCCAGCAGGCGCTTGATATTCATCTGCACCTCGGAACGGAGCTGGCCTTCTACTTTCAGTTCGCTGTTGATGATGTTACGGATGGCGGCTTGCTCGTCGTCATTCCAGTCCTTCACCTTTTTGTTCAAATCAATGCCTGCTTTGTCCAGGATATATACGGCGGTGGAGTGACCAATACCAAAGATATAAGTCAGACCAATTTCACCTCTTTTGTTTTTAGGAAGATCAATACCGGCTATACGTGCCATATTAATTGTTTAGTTTTTATTCGTTTAATTGAGATACAGATGCTGATTAACCCTGGCGTTGTTTAAAACGGGGATTCTTTTTGTTGATCACCAGCAATTTACCCTTGCGGCGAACGATCTTGCAGTCTGCACTTCTTTTCTTGATGGAAGCTCTTACTTTCATGAGTCAATAGTTATAAATCTACCAGAGTTGTTTTTTACTTATACCTGAAAATTATACGACCCCTGCTCAAATCGTAAGGGCTCATCTCTACGCCAACCTTATCTCCCGGCAGGATGCGAATATAGTGCATCCTCATTTTTCCAGAAATGGTAGCCAATATCTCGTGTCCGTTCTCCAGTTTTACCCTGAACATCGCATTTGATAAGGCTTCCAGAATTATACCATCCTGTTTAATCAATGCCTGTTTCGCCATAAAAATTTTTAGGAATGCAAAGATACCATAAAAGTTTCTGAAACCGAAAAAAATACCCGAAATAATCTTTTAAAAAGCCCAACCATGTGGATAACTTTTAGAATTATCCTGTAGACTTGATAAAAGTTATTCAGTCCCAGATAGTTATAAAGTTGAAAACTATATAATCATTGGCCGGGCCCCACCCGGTATTTCTCCCGTTTTTCCCCAACAGGCAGCAAATATACCGATTTCCCTGTCATAAATGCAGCCCGCATCAGGACACGGCCGCGGCTATATGCCCGGAAAATAACGCAGCATTTGCCTTCTCGGCAACTTCTATTTCGGCAAAGGTTGACAATACATCAGGTTTCCCTTTCGCTACCGCCACGGTATGCTCGTAGTGCACGCTCGCCTTGCGGTCGCGCGTTACCACCGTCCAGCCGTCTTCCAGGTATTCCACATCGCGGGTGCCCAGGTTCACCATCGGCTCTATCGCGATCACCAGCCCTTCTTTCAATACCGCGCCACTGCCCCTGCGGCCGTAATTAGGCACCTGCGGGTCTTCGTGAAGGTTACGCCCCAGGCCATGGCCTACCAGCTCTCTTACAACGCCGTAGCCCCTCTCCTTCTCCACGTACTCCTGGATGGCATAGGCAATATCGCCCACGCGGTTACCCACCACTGCTTTCTCAATGCCTTTGGCCAGCGCGGTTTTCGTAGCGGCCATCAGTTTCTGCACATGTGTGGGCACTTCGCCAATGGCAAAGGTATACGCACTGTCACCATGAAACCCGTTCTTGTACACGCCCACATCTACGGACACGATGTCGCCCTCCCGCAGCGTGTATGCGTTGGGAATGCCATGCACCACGGCTTCGTTCACGGATATGCAGCAGGTATTGGGAAAACCTTTATAGTTTTTGAATGAGGGCACCGCCCCATGATCGCGGATGAATGTTTCGGCGATGGCGTCCACATCCAGCGTGCTCATGCCCGGCTTCAGCCTGGAGGCTACTTCAGCCAGGGTGGCACTAACGAGCTGTGCGCTTTCACGGATCAGTTCTATTTCTTCTTTCGTCTTATAATGGATCATAACACGCGAAATTAGGTAAAATTGGTGATTCGGTACGGCACCGCGGCGCGGAATGCCTTATAACAAAACAGCCATCCTGAAACTTTGGTTCCGGATGGCTGTCAATATTGTGTAAGAAGCTATTAAGCGTTGGCCGGCGTGGTCCTGCCTTTGATGCGGCCGGAGCTCATCAGGCCATCGTAGTGGCGCATGAGCAGCTGGCTTTCGATCTGCTGCAGGGTATCCAGGATTACGCCTACCATGATCAGCAGTGAGGTACCACCGAAGAAGGTTGCGAAATTGCTGTTGATACGGAGCGCAGCGGCGATGCCGGGCATGATACCTACCAGGGCGAGGAAGAACGCGCCGGGCAGGGTGATGCGGTCCATCACAGCGCCGATATAGTCCGCGGTCGCTTTACCGGGTTTAACGCCGGGCACGAAGCCGTTGTTCTTTTTCATTTCATCCGCCATTTGCGTGGGGTTGAAGATGAGCGCTGTATAGAAGAAGGTGAACACTACCACGAGCACTGCATAGATCACGTTGTACCAGGGATTGGTATGGTCGCTGAAGATGCGGATGAAGGTGGATGCGTTTTCACTTTGAGTGGCGAAGCCTATAGCGGTAGCCGGGATGAACATGATGGCCTGTGCGAAGATGATGGGCATTACACCGGCTGCATTCACCTTGAGGGGAATGAACTGGCGTACCCCGCCATATTGTTTGTTTCCGACAATACGTTTTGCGTAGTTCACGGGTATCTTGCGTGTGCCCTGTACCAGCAGGATGAGACCGATGGTGATCAGGATGAAGAATGCCAGCTCCACGAGGAAGATGAGCAAGCCGCCGCCTGCGCCGGTTGTTTTCAGGGTAAACTCCTGGAGCAGCGCTTCGGGGAGGCGGGCAAGGATACCGGTCATGATGATGATGGAAGTACCGTTACCAATTCCTTTATCGGTGATCTTTTCACCCAGCCACATGACGAACAGGGTACCGGCGGTGAGCACAACCGTGGTGGACAGCCAGAACAGGAACGTGCCGTATTCTGGTATCAGCGCCGCGGCAGACTGCGTTCTCAGGTAGGCAACATATGCGCTGGCCTGGAAGGCGGTTACGATCACGGTGAGGAGGCGGGTGTACTGGTTGATCTTTTTGCGGCCGCTGTCTCCTTCCTTCTGCAGTTTCTGGAAGTAGGGAACAGCGATGGTCAGCAGCTGTATGGCAATGGACGCCGAGATGTACGGCATGATGCCCAGTGCGAAGATGGATGCACGCGAGAAGGATCCGCCGGCGAACATGTTGAAGAGCCCGAGAATACCTTTCTGGGATGTTTCTGAAAAGTTGGCCAGTTGGTTGGGATCGAGACCGGGAAGGGTGATATAGGAGCCCACACGGTACACAAGTACCAGGAGCAGCGTGGTGAGAATGCGTTTACGCAGGTCCTCGATGCTCCAGATGTTCTTTATGGTTTCGATAAATTTCTTCACAGGAAGATAAGAGTTTAATAACGCGTGTAAAATTCGAAAAGACGCACTACTCCGTAGGCGCCTTCTCTATCGTAATTTCTTAAACCAGTTCTACAGATCCACCGGCTGCTTCGATGGCTGATTTGGCTTTCTCGCTGATCGCGTTCACTTTCAGCGTTACTTTGCTTTTCAGTTCTCCGTGACCAAGGACTTTCACCTTGTTGGTCTTGCTGATCAGGCCGTTCATATACAGGTTTTCGAGGGAGAATTCCTGGATACCGTATTTCTCGATGATCTGCTCAAGCTGGCCAACATTGAATACTTTATATTCAGTACGGGTGATGGGAATGAAACCGCGTTTGGGCAAACGGCGCTGGATAGGCATCTGACCGCCTTCGTGGCCTCTTTTGCTGGAGTAACCGGTGTTGGATTGCGCACCTTTGTTACCTTTCGTAGCAGTACCGCCTTTACCGGATGCCTCACCACGACCTAAACGTTTTTCCTTATGTACTGCGCCTTTTGCAGGCCTTAAATTCTGTAAGTTCATGATTGAATTGTTTTACTTACGCGGAAATCAACCGCTCGCTTTTACAATGATAATTCAAAAAAGTAAGATGCCAATATAAAAATGAAAATTTTACATTATGCATTCACTTCTTCCACCTTCACCAGGTGGTTTACTTTGCGTACCATACCCAGGATCTGGGGGGTAGCTTCCACTTCTACGGTGTTGTTCATCTTTTTCAGTCCGAGAGCCAACAGGGTCAGCTTCTGACGTTCCGGACGATCGATACCGCTCTTTACCTGGGTGATCTTGATCTTTGCCATTTTTTCTATAATATTTCCAATGAAGAATACCGTGCGCCGGCATCGCAGCCGGAACCGGGATTTGGAATCAGGTGCTTATCCGTTGAATACTTTCTTCAGGGACACGTTACGCGTTTTAGCGATCGCTATCGGTTCGCGCAGCAGGCCCAGGGCTTTGAAGGTCGCTTTCACCACGTTGTGGGGGTTAGCGGAACCCAGGGATTTTGCCAGAACGTCCGTGATGCCGGCGCTTTCCAGCACAGCGCGCATAGAACCACCCGCGATCACGCCGGTACCATGGGCAGCCGGTTTGATCAGCACTTTCGCAGCTCCTTCCTTCGCCAGCTGGTCGTGAGGAATAGTGCCGTGATGTACCGGGATCTTGATCAGGTTCTTCTTCGCGTCGTCGATACCTTTGGTGATCGCTTCCTGCACTTCCTTGGCTTTACCAAGACCGTGACCCACTACACCGTTCTCGTTACCTACAACTACCAGCGCGGAGAAACTGAAAGTACGGCCGCCTTTGGTGGTTTTGGTAACCCTGTTGATAGCCACAACCTTTTCTTTCAGCTCCAGATCGCCAGCTTTTACTTTATTGAATGAATTCTTTGCCATTTTTATTTAATAAGAATTACGATATCAGATTGTTTATTCTTCTAATCCTTTTTACCGGACTAGAACATCAGGCCACCTTCGCGTGCGCCGTCAGCAGTTGCTTTTACACGGCCGTGGTAGAGGTAACCGCTCCTGTCGAATACACAGGTGGTGATGCCTACCGCTACAGCCTTTGCAGCCAGTGCTGCGCCCGCCAATTTGGCTTTCTCTGATTTGGTACCAGCTGCGCCGGCGATCGCTTTCTCACGGGTGGAGGCTGCTGCCAGGGTAGTGCCGTTGGTATCGTCGATCAATTGCAGATAGATGTCTGAATTACTGCGGAATACAGACAGTCTCGGCTTTTGTGCAGTTCCGCTGATCTTTTTACGGATACGGTAGCGGATATTCTGTCTTCTGTTAAGTCTTGTAATCATTACTAAGTGTATTTAAGGCCCGATGCTGCCGGGACTATGTTCAGCAAATACCGGCATATTGCTATCCCGGTATTTGCTGCTGGTTTAATAATTCTGTTTAGTGTCAGCCGGAGGCTACGCTTATTTACCGGCAGATTTACCTGCTTTTTTGCGTACCACTTCGTCGCTGTAACGCACACCTTTACCTTTGTACGGCTCGGGTTTGCGGAGGCTGCGGATCTTGGCGGCAACCTGGCCCAGCAGTTGATTGTCGATCCCTTCCAGCATGATCTTCGGGTTCTGGCCTTTTTCAGTAAGCGTGGTTACTTTCAGCTCTTTCGGAACCTCGAAAATGATGTTGTGGGAATAACCTAAAGATAAGTCCAGCAACTGACCTGCGTTCGCAGCCTTGTAACCTACACCCACCAGTTCAAGCTGTTTCTTGAAACCTTCGGTAACACCGGTCACCATGTTGGAGATCAGCGCGCGGTACAAACCGTGCAGGGCGCGGTGGCGGATCTGGTCGGTAGGACGGATCACGTTCAGTTCGCCGTCTTTCACTTCCACTTTGATATCGCGGTCGATCACCTGTTTCAGTTCGCCTTTAGGGCCTTTCACGGTGATCTCGTTTGCAGCGGATACGTTTACGGTAACACCGCTGGCCAATTTAATAGGAGCTCTGCCTATACGTGACATAATCAGTCAGTTTTATTGTTGTGATTCCGGCATCCCGTGTTCAGCCCGTATAGAAGGCTTAATTGTCAGATATGCCGTATCCCGTCCCGGGTTGAACCGGGACGGGAAAAATATATTAGTATATGTAGCAAACTACTTCGCCACCTACATTCTGTGCTTTTGCTTCCTTGTCGGTCATTACACCTTTGGAAGTAGAGATGATAGCCACGCCCAGGCCATTCTTGATGCGTTTGAATTCGCCGGGCTTGGAGTACTGGCGCAGACCGGGACGGGAGATCCTTTGCAGGTCCTGGATCGCAGGCACCTTGGTTTGCGGGTCATACTTCAGCGCTATCTTGATGAGGCCCTGTTTGTTGTCCTCTTCGAACTTGTACTTCAGGATATAACCTTTGTCGTACAGGATTTCGGTAATACGTTTCTTCAGTTTTGAAGCCGGGATTTCCACGATCCTGTGATTTGCCATCTGGGCGTTGCGGATACGTGTAAGAAAATCTGCTATTGGATCAGTAACCATTGTTTGAATTAGTTTACAATAAGTTATTACAATGCGATATCCAATCGATATAGAAAGGAAAATCAAATACTACTTGAGCCTTTCGGCACTGCTTACCAGGAAGCTTTGCGAACGCCGGGGATCTTACCAGCCAGCGCCATGTCGCGGAACATGTTACGGCAGATGCCGAACTGACGGATATAACCTTTCGGACGGCCGGACAGCTGGCAACGGTTGTGCAGGCGAACGGGAGATGCGTTTTTAGGCAGTTTGTCCAGTTCTGCGTAGTTACCTTCTGCTTTCAGCGCAGCGCGTTTCTCAGCGAACTTGGCTACCATTGCCTCTCTCTTTCTTTGTCTGGCTTTTACGGATTCTTTTGCCATGTGATATTATTGATTATCTTTTTTGATGTTCTTGAACGGCATACCCAGTTCTTTCAGCAGCTCGTAAGCTTCTTCGTTGGTCTGGGCAGTGGTCACGAAAGTGATATCCATACCGGTGATCTTGGTCACTTTATCGATGTCGATCTCCGGGAAGATGATCTGCTCGGTTACGCCCAGGGTATAGTTACCGCGGCCGTCGAAAGCTTTTTCGTTCACACCTTTGAAGTCACGCACGCGGGGCAGGGATACGGCGATCAGCCTGTCCAGGAATTCGTACATGTTCACGCCGCGCAGGGTCACACGTGCACCGATCGGCATGTTCTTACGCAGTTTGAAGTTGGAGATGTCCTTTTTAGACATGGTCGCGATAGCTTTCTGACCGGCGATGCGGGTCATTTCATCTACTGCGATATCCACCAGCTTCTTGTCGCTCACCGCACCGTTGATGCCCTGGTTCAGGCAGATCTTGGTAAGGCGGGGAACCTGCATTACGCTCTTATAGTTAAATTTCTTCTGCAAAGCATTCACTACCTCTGCACGGTATTTGGTTTGCAGCCTGGGTTGATATGATGTGTTTGCCATTATTTAATTACCTCCCCTGATTTTTTAGCGATACGAACTACTTTACCGTTTTCTCTCTGGCGGGCCACACGAGTAGGTTTGCCAGCCTTAGCGTCCCACAACATTACGTTGGAAATAGCGATCGGCGCTTCCTGCTTTACAATACCGCCTTTGGTATTCTGGGCAGTCGGCTTGGTATGTTTCGTGATAATGTTCACGCCTTCCACCAATACACGGGCTTTGTCGGTAATTACTTCCAACACCTTGCGGGGCTTGGTCCGGTCTTTATCATCGCCGGTTACCACCACCACCAGGTCGCCTTTCTTAATGTTGAACTTAGGCTTAAATCTAGTTTTCATCTGTTTGTTTGTTTAAACGCCAAGCAGAACTTTTGCTCCGCTTGATTAATATTATGTCGTTTTTTAAACGGGCTGCAAAGATATGCAAAGATTTCGGATCTTGAATTCCAGCTTTCAAATAAAGGTTTTCTGTATACATAATCCCTTTACCGTCACAACTTGAATCCCAGATCCGAAACCGTTATATCGACTCCTTAAAGCACCTCAGGCGCCAGGGAGATGATCTTCATGTATCCTTTATCGCGAAGCTCACGGGCAACCGGACCGAAAATACGGGTACCGCGGGGCTCGTCGGAGTTGTTCAGCAATACAACGGCATTGTCGTCGAAGCGGATGTAAGAACCGTCGCGGCGACGGAGCTTCTTCTTCGTTCTAACTATAACAGCTTTGGTTACGGTGCCTTTCTTCATGCCACCACCGGGGATAGCATCTTTTACCGTTACTACAATCTTATCGCCTACACCGGCATAATCCTGTCCGGAGTTGCCGAGCACGCGGATGCAGAGTACTTCTTTGGCACCACTGTTATCAGCTACGTTCAGCCTTGATTCTTGTTGTATCATCGTAATACGTTTGTTAATTGTTTGGCAGAGGCTACAGGTACCTTACGGCTCCGGCAGCTTGAAACAAATGAATAATTACTTTACTTTTTCGATTATCTCCACCATGCGCCAGCATTTGTTCTTGCTCAGCGGACGGGTTTCCATAATCCGTACGGTATCACCAATGCTGCACTCGTTTTTTTCGTCGTGCGCCATGAATTTGGTGGTTTTCTTTACGAACTTACCATAGATCGGGTGTTTCACCTTACGCTCAACGCTTACGGAAACAGTCTTATCCATTTTGTTGCTGGATACTACGCCAATCCTGGTTTTTCTTAATTTTCTTTCGGTCATTTTGAAAGTTATTTTACCTCCAAACCGCTGTTACGCGGCTATAAAATTGTTTATTGTTTGCTGGTTGCAATAGCTATCACTATCTCCCCTCCCGGCAAGGATCCCTTAGAATCCCAGCGCTCTTCTGCGAATTTCAGTCTGGATACGGGCGATCTCCCTTCTCATGAAACGGATGCTCATGGGATTTTCGATCGGTGTAACCGCGTGGCTGAACGTGATCTTTTTCAGGCGCAGCGATTCTTCGGACAGTTTGTCTTTCAGATCCTGGTCGCTCAGGCTTTTAAGATCCAGTTTTGCTACTTTAGGCATTGTATTAAATTTTGTTTCTGGTTATCAGGTTTGTTTAATTGATCAGGCGTTGGCCACCATGCATTAGGCAACAAAGTCGCGGCGCACAACGAATTTCACCTTGATCGGCAGTTTCTGTGCCGCCAGCTCCATAGCTTCTTTAGCTACCTGCAGGGGAACACCGTCTGCTTCAAACAGGATGCGACCGGGCTTCACTACGGCTGCCCAATGGTCAGGAGCACCTTTACCTTTACCCATCCTCACTTCCAGCGGTTTGGCCGTGATAGGCTTGTCGGGGAATATACGGATCCACACGTTACCTTCACGTTTCATATGCCTGGTCAGAGCGACACGCGCAGCTTCGATCTGGCGGTCTGTGATCCACTTAGGTTCCAATGCTTTGAGGCCGAATGAACCGAAAGAAAGAGCTGCGCCCCTCTTTGCGTTACCTTTGATGCGGCCTTTGTGCATCTTCCTGTGTTTCGTTCTCTTGGGCTGTAACATCGTTTATGTTGTTAAAAAGTTGTTTAAATGATATTTCTAACGGCTGTGTGATTATTTGCGCGGACCACGGTCTCCACCACCTCTTCTGTCACCACCACCGGGCCTGTCTCTTCTTTCTCCGCCACGGCCGCCACGATCGCCACCGCGATGCTCGCCGCCGCCTGTACGCCCGCCTTCTTCCTTACCGGAAACTGCGTTCGGGTTCAGGTCGCGTTTACCCAGTACTTCACCTTTACAGATCCATACTTTGATACCGATCTTACCGTAAACGGTGAGAGCGAACAGGGAAGCGTAGTCGATGTCCATACGGTAAGTATGCAGGGGCACACGGCCTTGCTTCATTTCTTCTGAACGCGCAATTTCAGCACCGCCCAAACGGCCGCCTACTTTCACCTTGATACCTTCGGCACCCATGCGGAGCGCGGTAGCTATCGCCATTTTGATGGCGCGTTTATAGTTGATGCGGCTTTCGATCTGTTTTGCGATCGTTTCAGCAACGATGGTAGCATCCACCTCAGGGCGACGGATCTCGAGGATGTTGATCTGAACATCTTCTTTACCGGTCAGCTTCTTCAGCTCTTCCTTGATGCGATCCACTTCGTTACCGCCTTTACCTATGATGATACCAGGTTTGGAGGTATGAATGGTAATGATGAGCTTACCCAGCGTGCGCTCGATCACCACGCGGGAAATACCGCCCTTGTTGATACGTGCGTTCAGGTAAGTCCTGATCTTGTTATCTTCGATCAGCTTGACAGCATAATCTTTTTTGCTGCCATACCAATTAGAGTCCCATCCTCTGATGATACCTAACCTGTTACCAATAGGATTTGTTTTCTGACCCATGTTCTGGTTTTATTTGTCTATGAGTTTAAATATAATTTTTCCTACAGTTTGCCTTATTGTGCAGCACGGCCGTCTACAACAATTGTTACGTGGTTACTTCTCTTGCGGATACGGTAACCCCTGCCCTGCGGCGCCGGACGCATCCTTTTGAGAACGCGGCCACCGTCTACGAACACGGTCTTAACGAACAGGTTGGCATCTTCTACCCTTGCGCCTTCATTCTTCACTTTCCAGTTGGCCACTGCGCTCAGCAACAGCTTTTCCAGCGGAGTGCTCGGGTGTTTAGGATGGAATTTCAAAATATTCAAAGCTTTCTCAACATCCAGGCCGCGGATCAGGTCTGCAAGCAAACGCATTTTGCGGGTGGAGGTTGGATTATTGTTCAGCTTAGCTACTGCTTCCATTGTTATTTGTTTCTGTGTTATATAAGTTTCTTGTTTCAGCTTCCGGCCTCGCTGTTTCCTGTGGCTTTCTTTTCTCCTAACTGTTTGTCTCAGCGGAACCGAAAACGGGAAACTTTAAAAACGGATACTACATTTTCTTGTTAGCGTGTCCTTTAAAGTTGCGGGTAGGCGCAAACTCACCCAGCTTGTGACCCACCATGAACTCGGTTACGTAAACCGGGATGAACTTGTTGCCATTGTGAACGGCAAAAGTGTGGCCCACAAAGTCGGGAGTGATCGTAGAGCGGCGGCTCCAGGTTTTGATAACCGTACGCTTGGTGCCTTCGTTCTGTTTTTCTACCTTCTTTTCTAATTTAAAGTCTACGTAAGGACCTTTTTTAATGGAACGACCCATGTGTTTGTTTATTTAAGATCAACCCCGGTTGCCCAGGGCTGAACCTGTTATACGTAATTATAATTTCTTACCGTTCTTGCGGCTGATGATCAGTTTGTCAGAGCTCTTATGCGATTTCCTTGTTTTCAGGCCCTTCGCATATTTACCTGTCCTGGACCTGGGGTGACCACCGGAAGATTTACCTTCACCACCACCCATCGGGTGATCCACAGGGTTCATCGCTACACCACGGTTACGGGGCTTGATACCTCTCCAGCGGTTGGCACCTGCTTTACCGATAGACTGCAGCGCATGGTCTGAGTTAGAAACGGTACCCACAGTAGCCATGCAGGTGTTCAGCACTTTGCGCAGCTCGCCGGAAGGCATTTTCAGAACAGCATATTTTTCCTCCTTGTTGCTCAGCTGTGCATAAGCACCGGCGCTGCGTGCAATAGCACCGCCTTTGCCAGGCTGCAGCTCGATGTTGTGAACAACGGTACCAAGGGGCATATTTTTCAACGGTAACGCATTACCCAGCTCAGGCGCAACTTCAGGTCCGCTCAATACGGTAGAACCTACCTGCAGGCCCTGCGGGGCAATGATGTAACGCTTCTCACCATCTGCATAGTTCAGCAGGGCGATGAATGCGGTACGGTTCGGATCGTACTCAATAGTTTTTACAGTAGCGGGGATGTTTACTTTATCGCGCTTGAAATCCACGATACGGTATTGTTTTTTGTGTCCGCCACCGATGTAACGCATAGACCTTCTGCCCTGTGCGTTCCTACCGCCGGTTCTCTGTGCCGGAGCCAGCAGGCTCTTCTCAGGAGTGTCCGTGGTCAGCTCTGCATACGCATTACCAATCTTCCAACGGGTACCGGCTGTAATCGGTTTGTACTTTTTCAGTGCCATTTTCTACTTAATTCAATGATTTAATAGACTATTATAATTTGATCTGTATATACATCCAGGTTAACGGCTTACGCCGCTAACGGCACTGGTATATTATATGTTAGCATACAGATCGATGGATTCTCCTTCTGCCAGGGTAACCACAGCTTTCTTGTAAGAAGGCTTGCGGCCGGAGATAAAACCTGCTTTGGTAAAACGGGTCTTGTTCTTGCCGGGCATTACCATGGTGTTCACTTCTGCAACGGTCACCCCGTAGAAATCTTCCACAGCTTTCTTGATCTCCAGTTTGTTGGCCTTTTTGTCAACAATGAAGTAAAAGCGGTTGAACTTCTCGGTAGCTTTGTTTACCTTCTCCGAAATCACCGGTTTGATTAAAACATCAGACAGTTTCATCAGCTCTTATTTGATTTGTTATCGGACTGATGGGACCTCGCGGTCTCATCTGTTCTTATTGTTATTGCCGTCCCCGGGTCTTACCCCGCATCACGGCTTGTTTACTTTTAAATTTAATTACGCTTCAACCACGTCTGCCTCTTCTGTAAAGATCTTGGCAGCGCTCTCGGTGAACACCAGGAAGTTGCTGTTCATGATATCGTAAGTGTTCACGTCGCTCAGCACAGTGCTGTCCACAGTCGGGATGTTGCGCAGTGACAGGTATACGTTATCGTTGTATTCGGGAAGCACCACCAGGGTCTTCTTACCGGCAACGTTGATGTTCAGCTTCGTCAGGATAGACTGGAACTGCTTGGTCTTGGGAGCATCCAGGTTGATATCTTCAACGATGATGATGCTGTTTTCCTTCGCTTTGGTAGACAGGGCAGAGATCTTCGCCACGTCTTTCACCTTGCGGTTCAGTTTGATATCGTAACGGTGAGGTTTGGGACCGAAGATGGTACCACCGCCTTTATAGAGCGGGTTACGGATGTTACCTTTACGGGAACCGCCGGTACCTTTCTGTTTGTGCAGCTTGCGGGAAGCACCTTTCACCTCGGCACGGGTTTTCACCTTGTGAGTACCCTGGCGCTGTGCAGCCAAATACTGCTTAACAGCCAGGTAGATCACGTGATTGTTCGGCTCCACGCCAAAGATCTCTTCAGGGAGCTCGATGGTTCTGCCGGTTTTCTTACCTTCTATATTTAAAATATCAAGTTGCATGTTACTTCTGGATTAAAACGATTGAACCAATGTGGCCGGGAACGGAACCACTTACCAGGATATAATTCTTCTCAGGGAATATCTTAACGATCTTCAGACCTTTCACTTTCACCCTTTCATTACCGGTCTGGCCAGCCATACGCATGCCCTTGAAAACGCGGGAAGGATAAGAAGAACCACCTACGGAACCGGGAGCGCGCTGACGGTCGTGCTGGCCGTGCGTAGCTTCACCCACACCGGAGAAACCATGGCGTTTTACAACACCCTGGAAACCTTTACCTTTGGAAGTACCCACAACGTCAATTTTCTCACCTTCTGCGAAGATCTCGCAGGTGAGAGTTTCACCCAGGGCTTTAGCCACGGATGCATCCGGGTTGCGGAATTCTGTAACGTAACGTTTAGGGGAGGTTTGTGCTTTCGCGAAGTGATTCTGTTCTGCTTTGGTGGTGTTCTTTTCTTTCTTTTCACCAAATGCTACCTGAACAGCGTCGTACCCGTCGGTGCTCTGGGATTTCACCTGGGTAACCACGCAGGGACCGGCTTCGATAATGGTAACGGCTGTTTGTTTGCCGTTGGCCTCGAAGATGCTGGTCATACCAATCTTTTTACCAATAATACCTTTCATTGTGTTATATAATTTAGCCCAGCGCCTGAGGGATCTCTAGCTATCCTCAGGATGAGCGGTTTAAATGCTATTGGGCGGCTACCCGGAAGGCGTAGCCTATTGTTGATGCTGTCGTCATAAAACAACCCCGGGCGGGCTTATTATCTCGCAGTTATCCACCCTTTTAGCGGATCAATGAAACTTCTGCTGATGCTCACCCTGCTGAGGTCCTTTCTCCTACGCTTTGATCTCCACTTCAACCCCGGAAGGCAGGTCGAGCTTGCTCAACGCGTCCACCGTCCTGGAAGAAGAGGTGTAAATGTCCAACAAACGCTTATGCGTACACAGTTGGAATTGCTCACGCGCCTTTTTGTTAACGTGCGGAGAACGCAGTACCGTAAAGATTTTCTTCTCTGTAGGTAAAGGAATAGGACCTGTTACCACGGCACCCGTGTTACGCACGGTTTTAACGATCTTCTCGGCAGATTTATCCACCAGATTGTGATCGTAGGACTTCAGCTTGATTCTAATTCTCTGAGACATATGCAATGAACTTCTTCTTTATTACCCCTCAATTTGGGAGGGCAAAGGTAATGTTTATTTTAATTGCGACAAATAATTTTAGGGGATATTTCAGGAGAATATTGACTTTTTGCCGCTGTTTCCATAGTTTTATATACATCCGGGCCAACCCGCGCAAGGTACCCATTTTATTTAACTTTTTTATTTCCAGCCGTTTACCGGCTTAATACGGCACTTTTCCATGCGAATCCGCCTGATCACTATATTTATCCTTTTTTCCCTCCCCGCCCCCGCCCAGCAACGGGATTCCATCCCCCGGGAACCAGACCCCGGCTATTACGAAGATCTCCAGGCAGACCAGCTCCCCGTATTCCCCGGGGGCAACAACCGCCTCCGCAACTACATCCTCACCAACCTCGTGATCCCCTACCTCCGCCTCGATAACGATACCACGGTTACCATTATGGTCGATTTTACCGTGGAACATACCGGCGAGGTCACCAACGCCCGCGTCCGCACGCCCGGCTTCCGCCAGCTGGACAAAGAAGTGCTCACCGTATTCAACCAGATGCCCCCCTGGCAGCCGGGTTACCTGGACCGCAAACCTGTCAGCCTCCAGCTTTCGCTGCCCGTCACCGTCAACCTGGGCAACTCCAAACGCAAACCCTACAAAGTACCCGTGCCCGAGCTCAGCAACCTGCCGCAATACCGCGGCGGCGACCAGGCCCTGGCCTACTTCATCCGTAAAAACCTGCAATACCCGCCGGAAGCGCGTAAAGCAGGCGTCAGCGGCGCCATTACGGTAGAGTTCCTCGTCATGTCCAACGGTACGGTCGGCAACGCAGGCACCCTCGGCGAAGTGATCGGCTACGGCCTGGAAGAGGAAGCCGTGCGCATCGTGGAAAAAATGCCCCGCTGGATCCCCGCCCGGCTGGACGGGAAGCCCGTTACGGCCAAACATAAGGTCGTTATCCGCTTCGAACTGCCCAGATCCGCCGCCCCAAAAGTGAAAACGGACTGATACCCGCTTTCCAGCGCGTACCAGCCCGTCCGCAGGGTATATTCCTTACTTTTCCGGGTGTTATTTTTTCATATCAGCCTCGATCTGCCGCTGCATTTTCCTGCCAGGCAGGTAGATCTGGAAACCCAGGTTCAACCCCACCCTGTGCGCAGTGGTGGAACTGCCGAAGCCCACGGTCAGGTCATATTTCAGCAGGCCTTCCAGGGCGATGTTCGGTGTAATGAAATACGCCAGGCCAGGCCCGAAACCAACGCCAAGACCATTGGTATTGGTGCTGCCGCCACCGTCCACGTCCACGTTCACACCATTCACGCCCACATTGCCTTCCAGGAACCAGCGGGTCTTGTCCAGCACTTCAATGCTCTTATCCTTGATGTAATACCGGCCAAATGCGCCAACACCGTAGGTAAATGTCGTAGACCCGTTGCCGGTGGTCAGGCCCAGGTTCACCATGGGGCCGACGGCCAGGTCGTCTTTGATAAACCATCCCGCCTGCGGTGTCAGGTTCAGGCTGAACGTACTTCCGCCGTCCTGGAATGTGCCGCCGATATTCGCCAGCTGCGCGCCTACCAGCACATTTCCCTTCTGCGTCTGTGCCTTGATGTTCGTTGTAAATAAAACGCCTGCCAGGATGAGGGTTAAGTAACCAATTTTCTTCATAGTATTTGTTTTTGATGAAATTGCTTGCGATGAACTTTTCCAGGCAGGGGATAACAGGATATAGTTGATTATGAACGCGATAGCTTTACTTTTAACAGCCGGGGTTTAAAAAAGTTGACTGCATTCCGCATTTTTTTAGGCTGGCAGACAATTTGTTGCTGTTTGTTCTGTTCTTTACATAAATCCGCAACTATGAAACCATTGGCCATATCAACCCTGTTCCTCTGCCTCCTTGGCGCCACTTTAGCCTGCAAAAAGAATTCCGGCAACCCCAAACCGCCTGATGAAGATCCCGACTGGCCAACTGATAAAGTGAGGGTAGTGCTGGATAAGAATATTTCCCGCCCCTGGGAGATCCTCTGGGGCCCCGACAATCACATCTGGATGACCGAACGCGGCGGCAAGATCAGCCGGGTAGATCCCAAGACCGGCAAACTGAAGCCCTTACTCACCCTGCCGGACATCGTGGCCAACGGCGAAGGCGGCTTGCTAGGCATGGTGCTGCATCCTGATTTCACGCAAACGCCGCATGTGTTTATCGTGTACAACTATGGCAATCCTTACCGGGAAAAGGTCGTGCGCTACATTTACCAGAACGGCACGCTTGCCCAGCCAGCCATTCTCATCGACAATATTCCCGCAGCCGGCATCCACAATGGTTCCCGCCTGGTGATAGGGCCGGACGGGAAGCTGTATTATACCACGGGAGACGCCAGCCAGGCAGACAACGCACAAACTACTACCTCGCGCAGCGGCAAGGTGCTGCGGCTGAACCTGGATGGCAGCATTCCTTCAGACAACCCGGTTGCGGGCAATCCCATGTGGAGCTTCGGCCACCGCAATCCCCAGGGGCTCGTGTATGTGAACAATATCCTGTATGCTTCCGAGCATGGCGCCGGAGTGGAAGATGAGGTGAATATCATCGAAAAGAACCGCAACTATGGCTGGCCCGAGGTGGAAGGCCCCTGCAACGGCGGCGAGGTCACTTTTTGCAACACAAACAATGTGAAACCGCCGATCTGGAGCACCGGCGGCGGCACTTTCGCGTTATCAGGACTGGATTACTATAACCACGACCGCATCCCGCAGTGGAAACATTCACTGATACTGGTGAGCCTTAAGAACGCCACGCTTTACCAGCTAAAACTCTCCGCCGACGGGCAAACGGTGAGCAGTTCCAAAAACTATTTCGCCAACCGTTTCGGCCGCCTCCGGGACGTTTGCGTGTCGCCCGGCGGGCGGGTGTACATTTGCACGGATACTTCGCCGGGCAAGATCATCGAGGTTAGTGATCCGGAATAATGAACAAATACTAAAAATCTTTGCATAGTTAAATACACTATTTTCGATTCCTCGTTTATTGATTACCATTAAGGTGGTCATTCTCGATAAATAGTGTTAACTTTGAAATTAACTTAAAAGTGAAGTGCGTTAAGGGGTCTTTAATTCTATATCAACGCCTGAATGGATTTATGCTGTACAGTTTTCACCAGGAAGGCTATAAGGAATGCGAGTTAGATAACTTTCTCTCGATATATGACAATGATGAAAATGCAGATAATATCAACCAAATTGCCACGGCCTTAAGGGAATTTGCAAAGAGGGGCGTAGACAGGAGAAGATTCAGGCCAAAAGGCGAAGGGCCCGTAGATGCTTTGTTAGCAGGTCCCGGTCAATTGCGGCTATACATTATACCCTGTTCTGAAAATTCCCTCATCGTTGGAAATGGATGCTTTAAAAATAAAAGACTCACCCAGGAAGTACCTGAATGCAAAAAAGCCTGGGATCTAATGGTTGCGCTTGATAAAGCATTCAGAAGCAGAATGCAGGATAAAAGCATTTATTGGCAGGAAAAATGGGATGGGAATTTAATGTATTCTGAACTGGCGGGCGATCTGTATTTTGAATTAGGTGACTGTTAATAATAAAATTATGGCTACAAAATTAGATCAGGTTTACGACAGGGTACCGGAACATACAAAACTGATGGTATCCAAATCCTTTGACATCAGTGAAAGAATTCTTGACATATTGGATGAAAAAGGCTGGACGCAGAAAGATCTGGCAGATAAATTATCCAAGAAGGAATCTGAAATCAGCCGATGGATGAAAGGAACGCATAACTTCACTTTGGAAACTATTGCAAAAATAGAAGTTGCATTAGAGCAAACTATATTGGATACTTCTCCCCGAAGAGAGCGTAA
Organism: Chitinophaga sp. YIM B06452; assembly: GCF_039655965.1. Lineage (NCBI taxonomy): Bacteria > Pseudomonadati > Bacteroidota > Chitinophagia > Chitinophagales > Chitinophagaceae > Chitinophaga > Chitinophaga sp. YIM B06452. The sequence continues at coordinate 1,387,148 of NZ_JAWLKY010000002.1, forward strand.
TGTGATCGGACAAATTAATGTAGTAAAAACTATCTACCTGGACCCGTCTTCAGGCGGTAAAGAAATTAATGCTACCCTGGAAGGATTTACCCAACTTTTCGAAATTAAAAGGAAGCTTTCTTTTTAAATAGCCCACATGAAATACGGAATCAGGATAATAGGTTTGGATATAACAAATTATACGGTGGATAGTACAATTTCCCTGGATAATTTGACCAAACCCAGAGGAACATTAAATATACGAGCTTCAGTGAATGCAAAAGCCCCGGAAAAAGAGTTGGCCGTTAAAGTAATGATCCAGTTTTACCTGGATGATCCCCAGGACGAAAAATCTCAACCCATGCTCATTGGTTCAGTGGATACTCTAACCGAATTTTTGATCGACGACTGGGATAACCTTATAAAAAGGCAGGGAAATCTTTATCTCGTCGATAATGAACTCAAATCTGAACTTATCAGGATAGCTTATGATTCTACAAGGGGCTTGGTGAGACAGCGTGGGGAAAATCACTTAATTGGGAAAATAGTGTTACCTGTTTTTGATCCGAACGAAATATCTCCTGCTTCTAAAGAATAAAAACATAAAAAAAGCCCCGGCAAACGCCGGGGCCTTTTTCTTATTTCTATCTATCAACTTGTGCTAATTAGGCATTCACTTTACCTTTTACCTTAGCCACCACTTCTTCAGCGATGTTGTTCGGTGCAGGGTTGTAGTGAGAGAACTCCATGATGGAAGTAGCGCGGCCGGAAGACAGTGAACGCAGCTGCGTTACGTAACCGAACATTTCGCTCAGGGGCACTTTGGCTTTGATCACCTGTGCGCCATTGCGGCTTTCCATACCTTCCAGCATACCACGGCGGCGGTTCAGGTCACCTGTTACGTCGCCCATGTACTGGTCGGGGGTGGTTACTTCCACTTTCATGATGGGTTCCAGCAGAACCGGTTTAGCTTTACGGCCGGCTTCACGGAAGGCGGATTTGGCGCAAAGCTCGAAGGACATTGCGTCGGAGTCCACCGCGTGGAAAGAACCGTCGAACAGGCGTACTTTCAGGCTCGTGAGCGGGAAGTTGGCGAGAACACCATTGTTCATGGATTGTTCGAAGCCTTTCTGTACCGCGGGGATGAACTCTTTCGGGATAGCACCACCGAAGATGTCGTTCACGAACTGGAAGGAAGATTTGCCTTCGTTCTCTTTCAGCCATTCTTCATCAGCGGGGCCGATCTCGATCTGGATGTCCGCGAATTTACCACGGCCACCGGTTTGTTTCTTGAATACTTCGCGGTGTTCAACGTTCTTGGTAAGCGCTTCTTTGTAAGCAACCTGGGGAGCGCCCTGGTTTACTTCCACTTTGAATTCGCGGCGCATACGGTCTACGATGATCTCCAGGTGAAGTTCACCCATACCGCTCAGTACGGTCTGGCCGGTTTCTTCGTCGGTTTTCGCTTTCAGGGTAGGATCTTCTTCTACCAGTTTGGCGATAGCCATACCCATTTTATCAACGTCCGCCTGAGTTTTAGGCTCGATGGCGATGTGGATCACGGGCTCAGGGAACGACATGGATTCCAGGACGATCGGGTGATCTTCGTGGCACAGCGTATCGCCTGTTTTGATATCTTTAAAACCAACAGCAGCACCGATGTCGCCTGCTTCGATGAAGTCGATCGGGTTTTGCTTGTTAGCGTGCATCTGCATGATACGGCTGATACGCTCGTTTTTGCCGGTGCGGGTGTTCAGCACATAAGAACCACCATCCAGGCGGCCGGAATAAACCCGGAAGAACGCGAGACGGCCTACGAAGGGGTCTGTAGCGATCTTGAACGCCAGGGCTGCAAAAGGTTCTTTTGCATTGGGGTGACGCTCGATCTCTTCACCGGTGTCAGGGTTAGTGCCTTTTACAGCCTCAACGTCCATCGGGGAAGGCAGGTAGCGGCAAACGCCGTCCAGCATTTTCTGAACGCCTTTATTTTTGAAGGAAGAACCGCACATCATCGGGATGATCGCCATGTCGATAGTGGCTTTGCGGATCGCTTCGTGGATCTCGTCTTCAGAAATTGAATTGGGATCCTCGAAGAACTTCTCCATCAGTTTGTCGTCGTATTCAGCAACCGCTTCCACGAGTTTCGCGCGCCATTCTTCGGCTTCAGCCTTCATGTCCGCAGGGATCTCGATCTCCTGGTAGGTAGCGCCTTTACCTTCTTCGTCCCAGATGATACCTTTCATGGTGATCAGGTCTACCACGCCTTTAAAGCTGTCTTCAGCGCCGATGGGCAGCATCAGGGGAACGGGGTTGGCACCGAGCATTTCCTTCACCTGTTTTACCACGTTCAGGAAATCTGCACCGGAGCGGTCCATTTTGTTTACGAAACCAACGCGGGGAACGCGGTATTTGTTAGCCTGGCGCCATACGGTCTCAGACTGGGGCTCAACACCTGATACAGCGCAGAACAGCGCAACCAGGCCGTCGAGCACGCGCAGGGAGCGCTCTACTTCCACGGTAAAGTCCACGTGGCCCGGGGTATCGATGATGTTGAATTTATATTGTTTGGTATCCGGCGTATTTTTTCCCTGGTTGGTCGGGAAGTTCCAGAAACAGGTGGTAGCAGCAGATGTAATGGTAATACCTCTCTCCTGCTCCTGGGCCATCCAGTCCATGGTAGCTGCCCCTTCGTGAACCTCACCGATTTTGTGGGTCTTCCCTGTATAATACAGGATACGCTCTGTGGTCGTGGTCTTACCGGCATCGATGTGCGCCGCAATACCAAAGTTTCTTTGAAATCTTAAGTCTGCCATAAAAGTAAAATGACTATAAGTAATGCAATTTGGGGGGCAAAGGTAATCATTATTTATCAATAAATAAAGATGATCTCTTTGCATAATTGTTAAATCCCTTCGCCCGCCGCGTTTGTTTCCCGGCGCCGCCATCTATCCGGCGAAAACGGGAAAGTCCGTAAAGGTAATCCTTTCTTTTCCCCGCCGGGCTGTGCCGGGAAGAGTGGTATTATGGCAATCGCATATAATTAATTATGAAGCAGTTAGACCCTTATATAAGGTATGATAGTTAAACTCTCATATATACCGGGATGGCTGATCTCAGCGAATAATTATCATCCATATTCAACCATTGGTCATTCCAAATCCGCCGAAAATGAAATGGCCCATACCCGGAAGTGGGTAGTTGTTACATTTGTACCGTCAAAAAAGCCTGAATGAACCCATTGTTAATTCTGATGTTATTAACCTTAAATCGCTTAATCGGATCGTCGAGCCCTGTACGCCCCAGATCGTTCGGGAAGCTTGTACCTATAAGAACCAGAAAGCAGTAACCAAATAAGGATCAGAACCTACTGGAGCTAGTGTTGCATCGCGGAAATTCCGCGTATCGGCTTTTTATTGTCAGCATTTTCCAAAACCATCACATAACCACACATGTATGAAACATTGTTCTACAAAACTCCTCCTCATGGCCGTCTTCCTGGCCCTGGCATGGATGCCTGCACGCTCCCAGCTCGTGCTCGTCAGGGAAGTAGTGGCCAGCAGCGGCGGCGGCGGCACCGCCGGCAGCCTCCAGCTGGACTATACCATCGGTGAACCCGCCGTGCTCACACTGACAAGCGGCAACATGATCCTCTCACAGGGCTTTCACCAGCCCGAGGTCATCCCCAAACCGCCTTTGGGCGCCAGTCCGGTCATAGATCTTATGCTATTCCCCAACCCGGCGCTCACCACCGTCAAGATCTCATTTGACCTGCTTACCGATGCCACCGTCGTGTTCATGCTCATGAATACCGCCGGACAGGTGATCTACCAGGATGTCAAGACCTACGGGGCCGGGAAGATACTCATTCCCACACCCGTCGATAAGCTCGCTTCCGGGATTTACACCGTCATCTTCAAGGTAAACGGCCATGTGTTCACCGAAAAACTCATTGTTCAGTAGCCTAAAACAGATCGACCATGAAGCATTTGATCATGTTACCCCTGCTGGTGGCCCTGCTGGCGGTACATCCGTTGAGGGCCCAGAAATCCCAGCAGCAGCCTCTCAATATCGGCGCTTCCTTCCTCCTGGTGAACCCCGATGCCCGCACCAGCGGCATGGGAGACGCCGTGACAGGCGTGGAGCCCGACGCCAACAGCATGTTCGGCAATGCCGCCAAGCTGCCTTTTGCCGGCCAATGGGGCGTCAGCGCATCCTACGCCCCCTGGATGTTTGACCTCAACGACCACAAAACGCACATGGCCTACGTCTCTGCCTTCAAAACCTTTGATGAGCAGCAGAGCGTCGGCGTGTCCGTGAAATATTTCAATTATGGCGACGTCACCTTCCGCGACGAGAACGGCATGGAGCTGCAGCAATACCGCCCCAAGGAATACGCCATCGACGCCACTTATGCCCGTAAGCTCGGCCAAAAATTCAGCCTGGCCGTGGCACTGCGTTATATCCGCAGCGAGATGGGGTCCGGCACTTTCAACGGCCAGCAATTGCAGCCCGCCAATGCCGTGGCCGGCGACGTAGGCCTGTATTACCAGGGTTATGCCAACCACATCGAAGGCGGTAACCGCTATTGCTGGGGTGTGAGCTTTACCAACCTTGGTTCCAGGCTCAAATATACCGACGACAATACCAAAAAGACCTTCCTGCCCATGAACCTGCGCATCGGCGGCGGCTATTCCTTCGTCCATACCGAAGACCACACCTTCACCCTGGCAGCGGACGTTAACAAGCTCCTGGTGCCCACCCCGCCGGTCTACAAGCTGGACATCAACGGCCAGCCTACCAGCGAGATCGAAAGCGGCAAAGATCCCAACCGGGGCGTGGCGGAAGCCATCTTTTCCTCTTTCGGCGATGCGCCGGACGGGTTCAGGGAAGAGCTGCGGGAGTTTTCCATTGCCGGTGGCATCGAATACAACTACCAGCATACCTTCTTTGTGCGCACCGGGTATTTCTATGAGCATCCGCACAAAGGCAACCGCCAGCATTTTACAGCAGGTATCGGCGTCAATATCCAGGGATTCCAGGTGGATATGGCTTATCTCATGCCCACCGGCAACAGCCAGACCAGGAGGAGGAGCTTCAACTTCACCCTCATGTATTCACCTTTCATCAAAAACAAATAATCCTAAAACCTCACAAACACTGAAATATGAAAGCATTATTCCTGTTCATCCTCTGCTTTGCGATGGCCGGCATTTATTCCGCCAGCGCACAGCAGAAAACGAGGGACATATTGTTCCCCAACTACGCCAGCGACCAGGCCAAACTTAAAGCAGCTTCCCCCACGGTAAAGCCGGTGGAAGCTACCCTTTCCAGCAGGGAAGCCATATTGAGCCGCATTTTCACTAACTACCAGAAACCTACGGCCAGCCCTGCTCCGCGTTCAGTGCAAAAAACAGCGGCGGCAAACCTGTCGTCCGCCAAATCCGAAGCTGACGCAAACAAGGAGGTAGAAGCCGACCGTGCAGCTCATAAAAAAATCACCCCTAAACCAGACCAAGGGCCGGACAATAGCCCCAAACCCAAAAACTGAGCACTATGAAAAAAATATTATTCCTTGCTATAACAATGCTGCTGCTGATAACGCAGGAGAGTTTTTCACAGAACGGGATGTCCGGTTTTAACTACCAGGCCGTAGCCCGCAACAACAACGGCACCGTGCTGGCCAACCAGGCGCTGACCGTACGGTTCACCATCCGTGGCGGCTCAGCCGCAGGCCCGGTGCAATACCAGGAAACACATAATGTAAACACCAATACCCTCGGCCTTTTCAACTTACAGGTAGGCCGCGGTACGCCCGTGAGTGGCACGTTTGCGGCCGTACCCTGGGCAAACGCAAACCAGTTCCTGCAGGTGGAAGTAAACCCCGGCAGCGGTTTCGTGGCGCTGGGCGCCAGCCAGCTGATGAGCGTGCCCTTTGCACAATTTTCCGCTAACGGCGTGGCTGGCCCTGCCGGTCCGGCTGGTCCTGCAGGCCCGGTTGGCCCCGTTGGTCCCGCCGGCGTAGCTGGTCCCGTTGGTCCTGCCGGCCCCGCCGGCGCTGTAGGTCCGGTTGGCCCGGCTGGTGCAGTGGGTCCCGTTGGCCCCGCTGGCCCGGTGGGTGCTGCAGGTCCGGTAGGTCCTGTTGGTCCTGCTGGCGCTGAAGGACCGGTTGGCCCGCAAGGCGATATGGGGCTTCCTGGTCCGATTGGCCCTGCTGGTCCCGCTGGTGCAGTAGGTCCTGTTGGCCCCGCTGGTCCTGCCGGTGTTGCCGGCCCGGCTGGTCCTGTTGGACCCGTTGGCCCGGTTGGTCCCGCTGGTGTTGCCGGCCCTGTTGGCCCTGCGGGTCCCGTTGGTCCGGTTGGCCCTGCTGGCCCTGCTGGCCCGCAAGGTCCTGCTGGCGCCCTCGCTGGTCCCGCCGGTGGTGATCTTGGCGGCACTTATCCTAATCCCTTAGTGGTGGGCATACAAGGCAAAGGCATTTCAAATGCAGCGCCTGTTTTGGACCAGGTACTGAAGTTCAACGGCGTTAGCTGGGCGCCTGCAACCATTCCCGGCGGCGGCGGCTTTACGCTCCCTTATGTAGTGGTTGAGAACAATGCCGGCACCCTGTTCTCCATCACAAATGATGGCGACGGTACTTCCGTGGAAGGCGTGAACAACACTGCAACGTCTAACGTTGCTGCGGTAAGGGGCATTATCAGCAGTGCGGCACCCGGCGGTTTTTCTGCCGGCGTAAGAGGGATCAACAATGGCACCGGCGGTCTTGGTGTGGGCGTATATGGTTCCCAGAATGGCTCAGGCTGGGGCGTGTACGGCGTTACTCCCAATGGCCTTGGCGTTTACGGTAATGCGTCCGCAAACGGTTACGGTGTATATGCGAACAGTAACACCGGCACCGGGCTTAACGCGACCAGTAACAACGGTATCCCTGCCAACTTTTCTATTTACAACAATGCAAATAACAACAATGTGGTGGTTGCCAATAGTGTCGGCAATGGTACTGTCGTAAACGTTACCACCTCCGGCAACGGCGCAGGTGTACGCAGTTCTACTGCCGCCGGTTTCGGCGTGCATGGCATTACCAGCTCCCAAACTTCCGCAGGGGTTGTAGGCGATAACAACGGGGGTGGCGAGGCTGTGGTAGGCCGCACCACCAGCGATATCGCAGGCGCGGTAGTAGGCCGTAATGACGGCGGCGGTTATGGCGTACGCGGTTTCATCGCCACCAATACCTCCGGCACCGCCATTGGCGTACTCGGGCAGGTGGGGCTGAACAACAGCACCGGCCGCGCAGGCAGGTTCGAGAACTTTAACGCGACCAATACCACGGGCAATACGCTGGAGGTGGAAACCAATGGCAACGGCAATATTCCCGACAACACACAGGGCAACGCCGCATCTTTCCTGGTGAATAATACCAACAGCGTGGCCGCAGCGGTACGCGGCGAAGTGAAGACCATCTTCGGTAACTTCGGCGCAGCCGGCATCTTCGGCATATCCTCCGGTACCGGTGGCTTTGCAGGTTTGTTCCATTCCTCCAATACCAGTGGCAACGGTCCCGCCGTTGTAGCGATCCAGGACGGTAACGGCAATGCCATCACCGCCAACGCCAGCAAAGACGGCAATGCGGTAGAAGCCAACATCGACGGTGGGGGCAATGCCCTGTATGCCTGGGTACCGACTTTTGCCACGGGCAGGGCAGGCCGCTTCGAAATTTTCAATGAAAACAATACCAGCGACGTAATCAGCGCAAAGACCATAGGTAACGGCATTGCAGGCAATTTCAAGGTAGACAAGGTGACCGGCACTTCTCCGGCAGTACGCGGGGAAGTAAACTCCCAGTTCGCCAACTTCGGCACTGCCGGCATTTACGGCATTTCCTCCGGTACCGGTGGCTATGCGGGCCTCTTTCATGCCAGCAACCCGGCTGGTAACGGTCCTGCGCTGATCGCCATTGCAGACGGCAACGGCAACGGTATTACCGCCAACGCCAGTAACACCGGCGATGGTGTGGAAGCCACGGCAGACGGCACCGGCGCCGCCGTCTACGGCTGGATACCCAACTTCGGCCAGGGAAGGGCCGGCCGTTTCGCAAACTTTAATACAAGTAACACCAACCCCGTGCTCACCGTAGAACAGCACAGCAACGGCTCCATCGCCCTGTTCAAATCCGGCAACCCCGGTACCGTGAACGTAGCGCGTATCAACTCCGCCGGCAGGGGCTTCTTTAATGGCGGTACCCAGAACAGCGGTGCGGACATTGCCGAAGCGTTCGATGTAACCGGCGAAATTTCCGGATACGAACCCGGTGATGTGATGGTGATCTCCACCGACACAGACCGTACCATGGAAAAATCATCCACCCCCTATTCCACCCTGGTAGCCGGCGTATACGCCACCAAACCGGGCGTGCTGCTCACCGAGCAGGAAGGCGTGGAAGATATCACAGACCAGATCCCTATGGGCGTGGTAGGCGTAATACCCACCAAGGTTTGCGATGAAGGCGGCCCCATCAAACGTGGCGACCTGCTGGTGACTTCCAGCAAAAAAGGCTACGCCATGAAGGCCGATCCTGAGAAGATCAAACCCGGCCAGGTGATCGGGAAAGCTTTACAGGAGCTGCCTTCAGGCTCCGGGAAGATCAAAGTTTTAGTGAATGTTAAATAAAAAGAGAACCGGTTGAACCCGGCAAAATAACCAGTACCCGGCTTTTGAGAGCAAGGTAATGTCTGGTTTTGTGAGGGGGCTGTTCCATCTGGAACGGCCCTTTCTTATTGGGCCTGGAGGAAGAAATATGGTTTGCTGATCTGCAGCAGGAAAACAGCGCTGGCGCAAGTCTGAGGCGAGGGTGGTGGGTGTGTGCGCTCACTTGTGCCTGTGTGAGCTTTCTGAAGGCTCTATATTAGATTAAAAATTACCCCGAACAATAATCTTGTACGAAGAACATCCCTGGCCAGGTCCTCGCTATAGCACAAGTCAGCCTGAGATCGGTTTTCATTTCAGCGGGTAATAGGCCTCCGGAATACACAAAAAAGCGAACATCCTCCATTGCAGAGGATGTTCGCTGAGTTATATGCATACCGCCGGAGGCGGGAATGTACTAAACTTTGAAGTGGGAGAAAGCTTTGTTAGCTTCAGCCATACGGTGGGTGTCTTCTTTCTTTTTGAAAGCGGCGCCTTCACCTTTGCTGGCAGCAACGATCTCGTTCGCCAGTTTCTCGGCCATGCTCTTACCGTTTCTTTCACCGGCGTAGCGCACCAGCCATTTGATGCTGAGGGATACTTTACGGTCTGCGCGTACTTCAGCGGGGATCTGGAAGGTAGCGCCACCGATACGGCGGCTGCGCACTTCTACGGCAGGCGTAACGTTGGATAATGCTTTTTTCCAGATTTCGTAGCCATTTTCGTTAGTCATCTGGCTAACGCGGTCTACCGCATCATAGAAAATTCTGTAGGCAATGCTTTTTTTCCCTTGTTCCATGATGTTATTCACGAAGCGGGTTACCAGTTTGTCCTGGAATCTTGGATCCGGAGCCAGGGGTAATTTTTTCGCAGCTTGCTTTCTCATTTATTAGAAAAATTGTAACTATTTATAATTGATTATTTCTTAGCCTTTTCCTTTTTGGTACCATACTTGGAACGGCTCTGTTTCCTGTCTTTCACACCGGCAGTATCCAGGGAACCACGCACGATGTGGTAACGAACACCCGGAAGGTCTTTCACCCTGCCGCCGCGGATCAGTACGATGGAGTGTTCCTGCAGGTTGTGGCCTTCACCCGGGATGTAAGCGATCACCTCTACTTTGTTGGTCAGGCGCACTTTCGCTACCTTACGCAAAGCGGAGTTCGGTTTCTTAGGGGTGGTAGTGTACACACGGGTACATACGCCACGACGCTGAGGACAAGCATCCAACGCTCTGGATTTGGACTTGGCCCGGATAATTTCTCTTCCTTTTCTTACTAATTGTTGTATTGTAGGCATTCTTACCTATTTTATATTTTTCTGCTTGTTTACAATCACAATCCAAATAGCCCATTATGAGAATTTGGGAGGGCAAAGGTATCACTTTCTAATTATAAACCAAAATTGTGGAAGGGAAAATTCGAAAAAAGCAGGATTACCCGGCATTTTCCAATAATAAAGCCCCCGCGATCTGCTCCCACTCTGCTTCCAGCGCACCGCGGAACACCGCTTTGCCCGCCCGTGCATACCAATAGGCCGCATTGCCGGCGTCGCCCTCCTTGCGGTGAAGGTAGGCATGCACCCAGGAACCGGCCCGGGAATGGTCTTCCTGGGCGATATCATGGCTCCGGTCCCAATCCCCCTTACCATCCCACCAAAGCGCCAGCAGCGCCGGGGTAAGCCCGGCAGGCGGGGCCTGCTTGTCCAGGGAGGTCTTAAAAGCAGCGATCGTCATAAGGCCGCAAAGATACAAACAGAGATGCATCCGGGCAACAGGCAGTTGTATAAGACATACCTGTGTTTCCTCTTAAAGCTCAACACATATCAATTTTTCTAAATTGTTTTACTACGGTTCCCCTACGGTATCCCTACTAAAGCCTTACTAAAGCCCTACTATAGGTATACTGTTAGAACGCTTTTACTCCCTGGTTCAGGAGGAGAAGACGCAGATAAGATGCAGGTTAGATGTAGCCTGGACGTATATTAGACGGGAGATTTACCCGGACCCGGATTAACGACAATCTGAAGAAAAGTAAAAAGGGCCCCAAAAAGGGCCCTTTACGACAAATAATATTAACAGGATCAAATATGATAATTCCAGCCCCTGCTGTCTTCCGCTTTGCCGGTACGGATCGCATCCAGGCGGTTGATCACCTCGGCGCCGATATCGTATTTGGTGGTATCCATGCTGATCTTGTGCTCTTTATAATCCAGCTGCTCCACGTAAGCCACGCTGGCGGCAGTGCCGGTTCCGAATACCTCGCGCAGCGTTCCGTCCTGGTATGCGGCCACCACTTCTTCAATGGAAACCGGCCTTTCCTCCACTTCCAGCCTCATATCCGCCAGCACGTCCATCACGCTGGCGCGGGTAACGCCGGCCAGGATGGTACCGTTCGTAAGGTCGGGCGTGAGGGCGCGGTTGCCGATGATCACGAACACATTCATGGTGCCGCATTCCTGCAGCCATTTGTGTTCCTGCCCGTCTACCCAGAGTATCTGGTCGTAGCCGTCTTTCCGGGCCTGCATGGTAGGGTACATCGCGCCGCCGTAGTTGCCGGCAGCCTTCGCGTAGCCTACGCCGCCGGGAAACGCGCGGATATATTTATCCTGCACCAGCAGGTGGATCGGTTTGTTGAAATACGGTCCTGAAGGACTGTTGATGATCGCGAATTTATAGGTATCAGAAGGACGGACGCCAATGAACTCATCCGCCGCGATCATAAAAGGACGCAGGTACAGGGAACAACCTTCGTTAGACGGCACCCAGCTGCGGTCCAGGTCTATCAGCATGGCCATCCCGCCAATGAAAAGCCATTCCGGCACATCGGGCATCCCCATCCTTTCCGCGCTTTTGTTGAAGCGGGCATAGTTGTCGTATGGGCGGAAGATCATCGGGTTGCCTTCCTGGTCATTGTACGCTTTGATGCCTTCGAAGATCGCCTGCCCGTAATGCCAGGCGGCGTTGGAAGGGCTTACGTTCAGGTTCTGGAAAGGCAGGATCTCTGCGTTCTTCCATTCCTTACCGTCAAAATCAGCCACCAGCATATGGTCGGCATACTTCTTACCAAAAACCAGATTGTTAAAATCCACTTCAGCCAGGCGGCTCTTCGTTGTTTTGGTGACTTTAATTCTCCTTTTCGCCTCTTCCATTACTGTAGATTTAGCGGTGGGATACTCAACTGCCATCATGGTTTATCAGTTTAATCTCAATATTTTTACAGATCTTAAGCAGGTACCGTTCCACCGAACGATCCGCAAATAAACGTTATTTCCCTGAGAAGGGATCGTCACATTAAACCTTAACAGAATATTTATGAGCCTTGAGCAATTGCAGCTGGACCCTTATCTTTTGGCGCAAATGTACGACCAGCCTATCATCCCGGAGGCGCGCAAGGCGGCTCCCGCAGTGGAGAAAGCGATGCCCAAAGTGAAATATTTAGGCGAAAATCAAAAAAACATACTGCTGCTGATACAAAATGAAAGCGAAGCATATTTAAATGAGGAATTATTCAATCTCCTCACCAATATTTTGAATGCATGCAAACTCGGGATGCAGGATGTTGCATTGGTGAACGCGGCAACTTACCCGGGATTGACCCTCGCTGATTATAAAAACGCCATCCCCATCCGCCAATGCATCATTTTCGCGGTACCGCCCGTCAATATTGGGCTTCCACCGATGCAAACCTTCCAGCTGGAGACGCATGAACAGTTGCCCTGCCTTTATTCGGAAGGCTTGCAACTGATTGCAACAGACAAGAACCTGAAAGGCAGGCTTTGGATGGGATTAAAACAATTATTCGGCATTTAATTTTCAAACGCGTTTATCTTCGCTCCCGCAACAAACAAACCATGACCTTCGTATTCGCCACCAACAACAATAACAAAATAAAGGAGATCCGCTCCATGCTGGGCGATGCCTTCTCCATCATCACCCTCCAGGAAACAGGGATCGATATAGACATCCCCGAACCGCACGACACGCTGGAAGAAAATGCACGGGAAAAATCCACCGTTATATTCAACATGACCGGTAAAAATTCTTTTTCGGAAGACACCGGTCTTGAGATCGACGCGCTCAACGGGGAACCCGGCGTGCTCTCCGCCCGTTATGCCGGCGAACAAAAAAGCGCGTCGGACAATATCGATAAAGTGCTGCGGCTGATGAAAGGGAAAGAAGCGCGGAGCGCCCGTTTCCGCACGGTCATTTCACTGATCGCCGACGGGCAGGAGCACCAGTTTGAAGGCGTAGCGGAAGGCGTGATACTTCATGAACGCAAAGGCGGCGAAGGTTTCGGCTACGATCCTATTTTCCAGCCGCTGGGCTCGGAAAAGAGTTTCGCGGAAATGGAACTTTCAGAAAAGAATCAATACAGTCACCGGGCGAAAGCATTCAAAAAGCTGATCGCTTTTTTACAACAACAGCATGGCAAGAGTTAAGATCGATATGCCGGCCACATTCCGCTTCAGCGCCAGCATCCCGGTGAGGATCACGGATGTGAACTACGGCGGGCACCTGGGCAACGACGCGATCGTGTCTATCCTGCACGAGTCCAGGATGCAGTTCCTGCAATCCCTCGGCTGCACCGAGCTGGAATTTTTCGGCGCCGCGCTCATCATGAGCGACCTGGCAATCGTCTACAAAGGGGAAAGCTTTTATGGCGATACGCTCACCGTGGAAGTAACGGCAGACGAACTGGGCAGCGCAGGCTTCGACGTGCTCTACCGCCTCAGCACCACCCGCGAAGGCAAGCCCCTGGCCATTGCCGAAGCCAAAACCGGCATGATATGCTTCGATTACAAAACCCGCAAAGTAGCGCGGCTGCCCGAAGCTTTTAAACAACAATTCAGCAATACAACAGCATGAACGATATCACACAGATCATTACCCACCGCCGCACGGTAAAACCAACCAGTATGAACGGCAAAAAGGTGGACGACACAACGGTACAGGAATTATTGCAGCTGGCAGACTGGGCGCCTACCCACGGCCTCACCGAGCCATGGTATTTCGTCGTATTCGGCGGGGAAAAAGTGCAGGAGTTTTGCACAGCCCATGCGGAGTTATATAAAACCTTCACGCCACAGGCGCAATACATCCCCGGGAATTACGAGAAGCTGAAAACACAGGGCGACCTTGCCAGCCACGTGATCGCCATTTGCATGAAACGCGGCAGCAACCCGAAAATACCGGAGATAGAAGAGATCGCGGCAGTGGCCTGCGCGGTGGAGAACATCTGGCTGGCAGCTACCGCAAGGCAGCTGGCGGCCTACTGGGGCTCCGGCGGCATGACCTACCACCCCGCCATGCAGGATTACCTTGGCCTCCGCGATGAAGATAAAGTGCTAGGCTTCCTGTATCTCGGTTATACAGACGAGGCTCCACGCACCGGCAGGCGCGTGAAGCCTCTTGAAGAAAAAGTGAAGTGGATGTAATATTTTATTGCAACTGGTACGTTCTGGCCAGCTCATGGAAAGAACGTACCTGTTGTTCTTCCCACTGTTTGTCTTTCCCGGTTTCTTCCGCCATGATGGCCGCTACCCGCGGCGCTACGCGCAATGCCTCTTCAGCGTCCAGGAACAGTGCGCGGGTTCTCCTTGCCAGCACGTCTTCCACCGTATGCGCCATTTCGGTGCGCACCGCCCACAGCACCTGCGCTTTCACGATGCCCAGGGAATTGCTCAGTACTTCTTTTGCGCCGGGCAGGTTTTTCACTTCTGCCGCATCGGAACCATAGTAATATAAAGGATCGTTTTCGTCCAGCTTCTCTGCGGAGCCATGCACAGGCAGGTTGCGGGTCACGGATTGCGTGGGCTTCCACTGCTTTACTTTCTCCAGCCTGTCCACCACATCTTCACCCATTTTGCGGTAGGTAGTCCATTTGCCGCCCAGGATGGTGACCAGCCCGGTGGCCGATACCATTATTTTGTGATTACGGGATATTTCTTTCGTTTTCTCGCTCTTCTCTGGCTTGGCGAGCGGTCGGAGGCCCGCCCAAACGCTTTTCACGTCTGCGCGTGTGGGTGTTTTTTCGAGGTACTGGCCGGCAGTTTCGAGGATGAATTTGATCTCTTTTTCCATGGCCACCGGGTCGAGGCTGATCTCGTTTACCGGGTTGTCTGTAGTGCCTACCACGATCTTGTTGTGCCAGGGCACGGCGAATAATACGCGGCCATCGCTGGTTTTGGGGATCATGAGGGCGTTCTCGCCGGGCAGGAAGCTGCGGTCCAGCACCAGGTGCACGCCCTGGCTGGCCACTATCTTACGTTTGATAGTGGGATCGTCCATTTCCAGGATATCATCCACGAACACGCCGGTGGCGTTAATGATGCCTTTGGTGTGGATCACGTAGCTGCGGCCGGTCTCCACGTCTTCTACGGTTATGAGGCCCAACTGGCCGCCGCCGTTCTTTTTCAGGCCGGTCACTTTCATATAATTCAGGGCAATGCCGCCTTTATCGTAGATGGTCTGCATGAGGTTCACCGCCAGGCGCGCATCGTCAAACTGCCCGTCGTGGTAAAGGATGCCGGCGGAGAGATGATCTTCCTTAAGACCGGGCAGCTTTTCAATGGTCTTTTTGCGGGAGAGGTGAACGGAACTGCCGAGGCTGAGGCGCCCCGCCATCCAGTCGTACACTTTCAGGCCCACGGTATAAAAAATGCCTTCCCACCAGCTGTAGGCGGGTATTACAAAGGAGAGATTTTTGGCAAGGTGCCTGGCGTTTTTCAGCAACAGCCCGCGTTCTATACTGGCTTCCCTTACCAGGGCCACATCGCCCTGCGCCAGGTAACGGACGCCGCCGTGAAGGAGCTTGGTAGCTTTGCTGGACGTGGATTTCGCGAAATCAGATTGCTCGAGCAGCAGTGTTTTATATCCCCGGGTAGTAGCTTCCAATGCTGCGCCCAAACCAGTGGCGCCCCCTCCTATCACGACTACATCCCACTCCCCGTTATTCCCGATCTTTTTCAGTTGTTCTGTACGGTTCATTTTCTCTATATGTTCAAGGCATTATTATACAATATACATCGCATTCCGATACTGGCAAATTTAATCGATTTGCGGCAGGTTTCGGGAAGAAATTTCTGTTACAGCACATATTCGTTGGTGTTTTAAGGCTCTTAACGATAACATCTAACGCGGATATTTGGTTGGAAGTTATGACATTACGATGGAATTTGAAAGCATTTTAAATAGTTTTTGTAAAAAATCGAAAGTAGAATGAAATAAAACGAAAGGCGGAAGAGGATTTCCATTCCCTTCCGCCTTTCACATGCATTTTATAGCCCTTATCTTAAAAGTCCCAGTTCTTCACCCGGGCTACCGCTTTCTGCCACTTTTCACGCAATTTCGTATTGTCCTGCGCTTCCGGGGTAAACACCCGGGCGATGGTATATTGTTCTTTGATCTCCTGCAGGGTCCAGAAGCCGGTGGCCAACCCTGCCAGGTAAGCCGCCCCGGTGGCGCTGGCCGGCATCACCTGCGGGCGCATCACGGGATATTGCAGCAGGTCGGTCTGCATCTGCATAAAAAAATCGTAAGTAGCCGAAGTACCGTCTACCCGCAGTTCGGTAATGGCCCTGCCGCTGTCCTTTTCCATCGCTTCCAGCGCATCCGCAATGCCAAGCGCCACGCCTTCCAGCGCTGCGCGGGCAATATGGCCGCTGGAAGTGCCTCTCGTGATGCCGATGATCATGCCGCGGGCGTATGGGTCCCAATGCGGGGTACCCAGCCCCGAAAGCGAAGGCACAAACAGCACCCCGCCATTGTCGGGCTCGGTTTGCGCCAGGGCCTCTATTTCAGCGGTGGATTCTATCAATCCCAGCCCATCCCTGATCCAGCGGAACACGGAGCTGCCGCCGAACACACTGCCTTCCAGCGCATAGGTCACTTCCCCGCCGATCCGCCAGGCAATGGTGGTCAGCAGGTGATGGTCAGACACGATGGGTTTGGAGCCGGTGTTCATCAACGCGAAGCAGCCGCTTCCGTAAGTATTTTTCACCATGCCCGGTTCCAGGCACATCTGCCCGAAAAGGGCCGCCTGCTGGTCGCCCGCCACCCCCGCGATGGGAATGCTGGCTTCCAGGATGCCGGGCGCGGTATGCGCAATGATCTCGCTGTTGCTGCAGATAGCAGGCAACAGCTGGTGCGGGATGTTGAAAAGCCGCAGCAGTTCTTCGTCCCATTCCAGTGTGTGAATGTTGAACAGCATCGTGCGGCTGGCGTTGGTGAGGTCGCTCGCGTGGGTCTTACCCGCGGTGAGTTTCCAGATCAGCCATGCGTCTATCGTGCCGAAGGCCAGCTGGCCCTGCTCCGCGCGGATACGCGCGTCGTGCACGTGATCGAGTATCCAGGATATTTTGCTGGCGGAAAAATAAGCGTCGAGGATGAGGCCGGTTTTTCGCTGCACCAGGCCGGAGAAGCCCTGGTAGCGGAATTCATCTACCAGCTTGCTCGTCCGCCTGTCCTGCCAGGGAATGGCATTATACACCGGTTCGCCGGTGCCACGGTCCCATATTACGGTGGTCTCGCGCTGGCTGGCAATGCCGATGCCCGCGATCTCCGAAGCATGAATGCCTGTAGTGGCCACCAGCTCTTCGATGACGGAGAGCATGGTGTACCATATCTCGTTTGGGTCCACTTCTATCCAGCCCGGCTGCGGGTAATGTTTTTCGTATTCTTTCTGCAGCTGCTTCACCACCTGGCCCTGCCGGCTGAACAGCACTGCGCCTGCCGCGCTGGAACCCAGATCAAGGGAAAGTATATATTTCTTGTCGCCGTTCATTTCCTGTTATTTAAACATCCTTCAGGTCTGTGATCGCCTTCATCAGCTCGCCGAGATACTGGTACATGGTTTCCAGGTATTCATTGCCCTGGTCAGTTAGCTTGTAATATTTACGGGGCACGCCTTCGTCCATTTCCACCCAGCGGCTGTCTACCAGCTTCTCTTTTTTCAGCCGGCTCAGAAGGGGGTAAATGGTGCCTTCGGCAATGTCCATGTCCGCCAGCTTCTTGATCTCGCTGATAAGCTCATAACCGTACCGTTCCTTCTTTTGCAGCAGGAGCATAATGATGTATTCAAACAGTCCTTTCTTGATCTGGGATTGCCACCTGGTGATGAAATAGGCATTTTGCTTATTCTCCATAAGGGATCGGGTACGTTATAAGACGGTTAAAAATAAGCAATAATCGCTTATGCCAGCAGGTGCGGCCTTTCACGGTATATTTTCCAGATGAATTCCCCGAAGATCGTATTGGCCCAGGCGAACCATGCGCGGGTAAACTGTGCGGGATCGTCCTTTTGGAAAGATTCGTGCATGAAGCCTTTCCCGGCATGGCATTTCTGCAGGATGGACAGGCATTGTTTTATTTCTGCTTCGTTGTTGCTGGTAAGCCCCTGCATCACTACGCTGATAGGCCAGATGCGCTGCATGCCGGTGTGCGGGCTGCCGATGCCTTTGCCTGCTTTTCCTTCGAAGTAGAAAGGGTTCTCTTTTGAAAGTATCAGGCGGCGGGTGTTTGCATACACAGGATCGTTCGCCTTCACGGCGCCGAGGTATGGCAAAGCCAGCAGGCTGGGCACATTCGCATCGTCCATCAGGTTGAAGCTGCCGAAGCCGTTCACTTCAAAGGCATATACTTTGCCGAACTGCGGGTGCGTTACGATCGCATATTTCTGGATGGCTTTTTCCACTTCAGCAGCCAGCGCGCGGCATTCGCCCGCCAGCGCGGCGTCTTTATGGAAAGCCTGCACCATTTCAGCAGCTTGGCGGAGGCTCACCACCGCGAAGAAGTTGGAAGGTATGAGGAAGGGGAAGATGGTCGCGTCGTCGCTGGGCCTGAAGATGGAGCAGATGAGGCCCACGGGCTTCACGGGGTAACCGTAGCCGCTTAAAGGCACGCCATCCGTGGCCCAGGAGGTATTGCGCTGGAAATGATAAGGGCCGGGGCCGTCTTTCCGCTGCTGCTCTTTGAATGTCTTCAGGGTCAGCGCGATGGAGCTTTTCCAGGTATCGTCGAAGGGAGAAGAATCACCGGTATTTTTCCAGTACATGTAACCGAGGCGGATAGGATAACACAGCGAGTCGATCTCCCACTTGCGCTCGTGGATGCCGGGTTTCATATCGGTAAGGTCGGTCTTCCACTCGCCCTGTTTGTTCTCGTCTTTATAGAACGCATTGGCGTAAGGATCTTTCAGGATGCATTTTACCTGGTGGTTGATCACCCCGGCAATGAGCTGCTGCAATTCCTTGTCTTCCTTCACCAGCGGCAGGTAGGGAGACACCTGGGCGGTGCTGTCCCTGAGCCACATGGCGTCTATATCGCCGGTGATCACGTAAGTGTCCGGCCGGCCGTTGGCGGTGGTGAATTCAACGGTGGTGTCCAGCGTATTGGGGAAGCAGTTCTCGAAAAGCCAGGACAATTCATGGTTCCTGCTTTTGCTTTTCACAGCGGCGATGGCCTTTTCGACGGCCTCGCTGCGGAACTTTCTTTGCGCCGCGGGGATGCGCACTACCGGGAAGTCCTGCATACCGGCCCAGCTCAGTGCCGGGCGCAGCAGGAGGGCGGACGACAGTACAGCGGACTGCCGGAGGAAGTTTCTTCTGCTCATATTGCTTGATTAATCCTGAAAAATAGGAAATCAGGAGGTTATCAGGCAATAAATTCCGGAATTTTTCTTACTTCCTGTATTTGCGGGTGGTAAAAATAATGCGGTTGTAATTTTCTTTCTCGTACAGGATGCCGATCTCCCGTTTGCCGATGGCAATGATATCTGAATAAGCGGAGTTGTTCTTTGCGCCGATGCTGTCTATCCGGAAGTTTTGCGTCCAGGTCTTGCCTTCGTCCTTACTGATGCGCAGGGTAAGGTTGTCGCGGTTCAGCGTGTCGGCGGCGTTGGAAAAAGCGAGGATGGCTTTGCCTTTTTTGAAACCCAGCGTGATCAGGCTTCCCTGGCATACGGGGTCGGGCAGCTGGTGGTCGAAATACGCGGTATCCCAGCTGCGGCCGTCGCTGCTGATGGCGATGATACGGGCTTTTACATTTTTCTGCTGGTTGCGGATGTTGAGCATCAGTTTGTCGTTGCCCAGTTCCGCGGCGATGGCTTCGTTGCCGCCGGGGAAACTCACGTCTTCGCTGATCTTAAAGGTTTTGCCATGATCGTCTGAATAATAGCCGCCGGCCCTGTATTCCATGAAGCGGGGCTGCGGGTCGCCGGCAGAGTGGTTGGTAGCTACGTAGATGCGGCCTTTGTATTTGCCGGTGGTGAACTGCATGGCATGGCCTGGCGTGTTGAAAAAGCAACGCCAGTCTTCCTGGAAATTATACGGCGCCTGTTTCGGGCGGTGCACCATGGCGGTGATGTTCACGGGTGCGTCCCAGGTTTTGCCGCCGTCGCCGGAAGCAACGTACCATGCTTCGCGGAGGCCTTTTCCTTTTCTCACTTCACTTTCATGGTTATTGCCGGTATTGTAAAAAAGGAAAACGCGGCCCTGCGGGTAGGCGGGATCGGTAAGATCTACTACGGGCGCGGGGTTGCCGGCCTGCATGTTTTTATTGTCCGCTACCACCTGCAGGGCGCTCCACGTTTTTCCTTTATCGGTACTTTTCTTCAGCACAATGTCTATATCCCCGAAATCGTTGGCATCGCCTACCCTTCCTTCCGCAAAGGCCAGCAGTGTGCCATCCGGCAGCTTCACGATGCCGGGGATGCGGAATGATCTGTATCCTTCTGTTCCTGACTGGTATACGGTCACCTGCGCCCATACAGGCAGGCAGGCGATGAGGACTATCACTGTGCTGAAGATCTTTTTCATGATGCGACTTGCGTTTTATCTTTTGTTTCCGGGAAAATAAGGCTGAAAATATATCCCATTACCACGCAGCCGATCACGGCGAACACGGGGTACAGGAAGAAGCTGATGGCTTCGGTGCTTTGCACGAAATAAAGGCCGATGCTGCTGAGGATGAAACCGATGAAAATGCCCCTGCTGTTGATCTTCGGAAAAAAGATACCTGCAGCGAACATCCCTGCCAGGCAACCGCCAAACAACCCGATGATCTTGAGGTACTGGTCCCAGATAGACACGTTCTGCAAATACACCAGGTACATGGCAATGCCGCAGCCGGTAGCGCCCAGCAACATGGTCACGATCTTGGCGAAGCGCAGGCTTTGTTTGTCTGTTGCGTCTTTTTTGAATCCTTTATAAAAATCAGTGGTGAGCACGGTGGCAATGGCGTTCATGCTGGAGCTGATGGTAGACATCGTGGCGGCGAAAAGCCCCGCGATCACCAGGCCGGAAAGGCCTGCGGGCAGCTGCTGCGAAATGAACCAGGGGAACACATCGTCTACCCTCCCATGCGGGTTCAGGTCTGCCGCGTGATGCCGGTAGAAGAACCACAGTGCGGTACCTACGCCGAAGAATATGAACGTGGCGGGTATCACCATCAGCGCATTCGTCCAGATGGAGCGGCGGGCTTCCTTTTCGGTGGGCGTAGTGAGGTAACGCTGCACCACCACCTGGTCTGAGGTATAGGTGACCAGGTTAGTAAGGAAAGCCCCGACGACGATCACCCACAGCACGGGCTGAGACATGCTCCAGCCGAGATCCGCGATCTTGAACTTCCCTGCCTGCGAGGCTTCGCTGAACAGTCCGCCCAGGCCGCCGTCTGTATTGGCTGCCATAAAAAAGAAGCTCACGAGGGCGCCGCCCAGCAGCACGAACACCTGCATCACTTCCGTCCATACCACGGCCTCGATGCCGCCAAATACGCTGTAGAGCGTGGTTACCAGCGTAGTGAGCACTATGCAGGCAAATATGTTCGTGCCCGTTACCGTGCTCAGCACCAGCGCGGGCAGGTAAATCACCACGCCCAGACGGCTCAGCTGGAATATCACGAAGGTGAGGCTCCCGAGCAGTTTCACTTTCGCGTCGAACCTTACCTGCAGGTATTCGTACACGCTGGTGAGTTTCAGCTTGCGGAAATAAGGCAGGTAGAAACCGGTAACGATGGGCACCACGGCGATGATCATCAGGTTGTTGAGGATGTATACCCAGTTGGTGGCATATGCTTTGGCGGGAATAGCGATAAACGTGAGCGCGCTCAGTTTGGAACCGAAAATGCTCAAACCGGCGGCCCACCAGGGAATTTTCTGCCCGCCCAGGAAGAAGTCTCCCGTGGTATCTCCCATTTTCCGGGACACGTACACGCTGATGCCGATCACTACTGCGAAATACAGAGCGATCACCATCCAGTCCAGCCCGCCGAAGCGGCCGCCAGGCTGTTGTGGCGCGGCTATCAGCACATGACGGCTGCGCACGGCAGGCCTTGCTTCACCGCCCGGCAGCACGATGTTGCCGTTCCATACTACCAGCGGGGTGGTAACGGGAGCGTATACACTGGCATGCGGATTTTCAGAAGCGTCCGCTTTTTTATCCACGGGCATGGCGCCGGTTACGGACCATGTGTCTGTGATCGTGTTATAGGCCAGCACTTCCTGGCTGAAGCCGGGATGGCCGTCCTGCAGCTCATTCACTTTAGCGGCATTGGCGCCATCGTCGCCGCCGAAGAGCAGGAGGTGGCTTTGCCCTGCGGTGAAAGCCGGTGTGGGCGCGGCTGCCAGCGGGTGCGGCAGGTCTGCTATCTTTTTCCAGCCGGTAGAGGGCGTGTATTCCCAACAGTCTTTGAGATACTGCCTGGCTGCGCCTGCGGGTTGATGCACGCCGCCGAAGATGTAGAATTTCCCGTTCAGGGCGCCCGCCATGGCCAGCATGCGCGATGCGCCGGGCAGCGCCGGAAGCGCCTTCCATTGCGGGCTTGCGGCATTCAGGTGCAGGCTCCAGAACTGCTGCTCCGTTGAACCGTTGATCGTGTTCACACCTCCCGCGAGATAGATCACTCCGTCCAGCACGGCGCCGCATGCGTTGATCACGGGCGCGGGCAGGTCCGGCAACGCTTCGCGGGTCACTTTCCCGTCCGCATACCGCAGCATGAACGCATCTTTGTAATTCGCCTGCGCGTCGCCGCCGCCGAGGCAGATCAGCGCATTGTTTGCAGTGAGGGAAACGCCGTAGCCCATGGGGCGCGGCAATGTTCCCGCGGCTTTCCATTCGCCGCCAGGCTGCTCCAGCACCCAAATGGAATCGTGCCAGGTTTTAACGCCGCCTGACCAGGGACGTGCATTACCGGGGAAGTTTGCGCCGCCCGCGATAATGAGCGCGCCATTGCTTACACCGGCGTAACTGCCGGCCAGGCCGTCCTTATCTGGCAACTGCGCCCCTTCTTTCCAGGAAAAGAAAGCCTCGGGCGTTTGTTGGGAGTATGCATTCAAAGTCAGCAAACAGGCTATGCTCACTAACCATCTGTTCAATATTCGCATGCCGGGTTATTAAGGTGTTTGAACTACTTTCCGCGCGGGCGCTTTGTCGAAGAAAGACAAACGGTCCAGTTCTGCGTGGAATTTTGCATATGCTTCCTGGCTGAAGGCGGTCAGCGGAAGCCTGCACGGGCCCAAATTCCAGCCGAGCATCTGCATAATGGCCTTCTGCCCGGGGATGGGCGGGTATTTCACCAGGTAACGGATCACTTCCACCATATAGGCGTGTGAAGCCCGCGCTTCTTCTATGCGGCCGTTCCTGAAAAGCTCCATGGTCTTAAGATACAAAGGCGCCGCGAAAGTGTAGGTGCTGCCGATAGCGCCTTTTGCGCCCACTGCCATTGCGGGCAGCAGCATTTCGTCCAGCCCGTAGAGGATGTCGAACTTGCCGTTCTCATATTCGAGGCAGGACTGGTATTCCTGCAGGGAAGTGGCCGTGTACTTGATGCCCGCCAGGTTAGGAATGGCCGGCGCTGCAATGCGCAGGAACTCGATCATGTCCATACCCACGCCGGTGAGGTGCGGAATGTGGTAGTAATAAAAAGGCAGCTCCGGTGCGGCGGAGGCTATTTCAGCCATGCTGTCCGCCAGGTTTTGCACGGAAGTGGGTTTGAAATAGAATGCAGCCACGGCGGAAATCGCGTCTGCACCGATGGACTGCGCATGCGCAGCCAGGGCGCGCGCTTCGGCAATGCTGCTGTGGCCCACGTGTACAAACACCAGGAGCCTTTTGCCCGCAGCTTTTACAAATGCTTCTGCCACTTCCATCCGTTCCGCAGTGGTCATGTTCGGCCCTTCGCCGTTGGAACCGCAAACGAAAATGCCCCGCAGGCCGTCTGCAACCAGCTTGTCTGTCAGTGCGGGAATGAGCGAATGATTGATAGTGCCGTTTTCATGAAAAGGGGTGAAAGCTGCGGCAATAAGTCCTGTTACTTTTTCCATAGTTATTTGTATCCTTCGGTTTGTTTAATAAGACTGTTGTTGGCCAGTACGGTCGTGCTCAGCGGCCAGTATAAAGGCGTGGTTTTGCCAATGAGATTGGGCACATAAGCGTATATGTCAATGGTGCCGCCTTTGTGGAACCGCACGAGATCGTACCAGCGTTTGTTTTCGAAAAACAGTTCGCGCCCGCGCTCATCGAGTATCTCTTTTTCCACGCTCTGTTTGTCGGTAGCCCCGGTGTAGACGCCGGTGCCGGCACGCAGTCTTACCTTTTCAAGATACTCAATTGCATTCGTAGTTTGGTTGAGCGCTGCGTACGCTTCGGCTTTCATCAAAAAGATATCCGCCAGGCGGTACATCGGTATATCGTTGTCTGCCACACGGCTATCCGTGTAAACGGTGCCGGTGAACTTGGTGATCCAGGATATTTTAAGCTGGCCGCCGCGCCTTTCGGTCACCCAGGTGTAGGGCTTGCGTTTATCAGCCGGGTTGGTGAACAATGCGCGGGAAACGGGGCTGATCTGGTATGCGCTCAGCCCGTTGGCGGAAGTTGCCACATAAGGGATGCTGTCCATGTTGTCCGCGCCATCCACGGATCTTTTATCCGGGAAGGCATTCACACTGATATGCTGCGTCGCAGGTACACCCCCTGCCGCCGCAGTGGATTCATCTCTCAGGAAAAAGGCCGCCAGCAGCACTTCCGGGTTGGAAGCGGCGCGGGAATTAGCGGCGGTTTTAAAATCCGCAGCCAGCGTTGCACCGGATTTTTCCACTTCGTTGATGGCTTCGATCGCCGCGTTCAGGTCCGCATTGCCACCGCCGAGCACTTTAGCGCTCCAGAGCTTCACATCAGCTTTCAGCGCCTGTGAGGCAGCGTAGGAGAAACGGTATTTAGACGGGATCATTGCGGGCGTAAAGCCGCCGATGGATTTGAACTGCGCAATGGCCGCATCCAGGTCTGCCGTGATCTGGCGGATCACATCGGCAGCAGGTGAGCGGGGAACCAGCGGAACTTCAACATCTGTCACCGCTTCCAGCATCAGCGGCGTGTCTCCAATGATACGGGTGAGGTGAAAATAAAAATAAGCACGCAGGCTATAGGTTTCAGCCAGTATCCTTTTTTTCAGGTCAGGATTGGACGCGAACTGGAAACCTTCGATCTTTTCCAGCAGCAGGTTGCAGTGGCCGATAGCCCTGTACCAGTCTGCGTAGTTCAGCGCGGCGGAGTTGGGCGAGATGTTCTGCGACCATGCCGCGGTAAAGCGGGAGGTTATCGCGGAAACCAGTTCTTCGCTTCTTTCCGTACCGTATGTTACGTTGTTGGCAAAATGGCGCATGAAAGGATAGATACCGGTCAGGTAAGGCTCAAAATCACTTTCATCCTGCCAATAGACTGCTTCAGTGATGGAGGACTGCGGTTTCACGTCCAGCAGCGAATCGCAGCTGGAGAAGATCAGTATGCCGAGTATATATAAGAATATTTTCTTCATAACAATGTTTTTTTCGATTAGAACCGGAGTGTTGCGCCGAGTGAGAACTGCCTGGGCCTCGGGTAGCCGATGGCGTCAAAGCCGGTGTAGTTCTCAGGATTAATGCCCGTGTATTTCGTGAGATATCCCACGTTAAATACGCTGGCAAACACGTTCATGCCGCTGGAGCCGATCCTGCGCATCCATACGGCGGGCAGGTCGTAGCTGAGGGTGATCTCGCGGAGGGCCAGGAAATCGCCTTTCTCGATCATGGCGGATACGTCGGAGGAATAACTGTTGTTCACGCCCAGTGAAGTATTGCGGAGGTAGTTACGCTGACCGAGGTCATAGTCCGCAAAGGAGAAGCGTGCATATTTCTTACCCACGTCGCCTGATTTCTGCCAGATGTCCGGCCCCAGCGCCTGCTCGGGAGCGCCTTCGTTGTATGCGCGGCCCTGGCCCAACGAGCGCGCCAGCGCGCCATTGCTGATCATATGGCCCATGGCGTAGTCCATAGAAATCCTGAGAGAAATGCCTTTGTAGCTGAAGCTGTTCTGCCAGCCGCCGATCTTGTCCGGCGTGCGGTATCCCATAAATACGAGGTCCCTGGCGTCTATCAGGCCATCTTCGTTCAGATCCGAGAAGATGAAATCGCCTGCGCGTTTGCCCACCTTCTGGCCTTCGGGGGAAGACATCATGTCTTTATGCGTCTGGTTCCATTTTTCCGCTTCTTCATTGGTGGCGAATACGCCTTCCACTTTGTAGGCCCACAGCCCGAAGGGTCTTTCACCTTCAGCATAACCGCCTACTTCCACTTCCCTGCCTTGTGCAGGGTCCCACACGGGCGCGCCGTTCTGGCGGTTCTTTTCGCGGCCGTTGTCCGGCAGGTCTTTTATCAGTTGTTTATTATACGCGAAGGAGAAGTTGGTGGTCCAGGTGAAATCGCCTTTCCTGAGTACCGTTCCCCCGATCTCCACCTCCCAGCCACTGTTCTGTAGCGTACCGTTGTTGTATATAACGGTCGGGAAAGGAGCTTCCGAAGGCAGCGGCAAGGCAGACAGCCTGTCCCTGGTGAGCTTGTTGTACCAATCCACCGTAAGGTTGATGCGGTTCTCAAAGAAACCCGCTTCTATGGCAACGTCCATAGACCTGGTGCTTTCCCATTTCAGGTCCGGGTTGCTCATATTGCTGCGCACGATGCCGGAACCCAGTGCATAATTTACTCCCGAATATCCGCCGTAAGTATCCGTGATAAGAAGACTGTTATCTCCCGCCACGCCCCAGCTGGCACGTAGCTTCAGGGAACTTACGGGTTTTACATGCCAGAATTTTTCGCGGTGGATGTTCCATGCCGCAGACACAGAGGGGAAGTAAGCGTATTTATTGCCCGGCGCAAAGTTGGAAAAACCATCGTAACGCAGGGTGGCGCCCACGATATATTTCGAATCATAATCATAGTTCACCTGCCCGAAGAAGCTCGCGGAACGTTCCTCGATCAGCTCCGTGCCGAAGTCTGTTACATTGGTAACGGGTATCCCGTCTATAGAGGTCATCGGCGGTTCTTCGATCGTATAAATGTAATCGTTGGCCGCGCGCTGCGACCCGATGTTGACCTTGCTGTTGTTCTCCTTGGTAAAGTTAAAACCACCGAGGACCGTGAAATTATGACGGTTCTGAAGCGAGAAGTCATATTGAAGCACCTGGTCTATCATCAGCTGGCGGTAGTTGTCGGTCTTTTCATTTTTCTGGCGCTGTGTGGAAGGTTGTATCTCGTCTGAAGGTGTTTTACTGCGCATGAACATATAACGGTAGTCCTGCAGCAGGTAAGAGATGGAAGGCCTGTAATGAAGACCTTTGGTGATCGTCCAGTCGCCCGCGAGACGGGACACGAGGCGTTCCGTGTTAGAACGCACGTCGTCGTACTTAATGGTATGCAGGCGGTTGCGGGCTGACCACAGCTCGCCCAGCGCGGGATTGCCGTCGTCCTTCATGATGCGGATCAGCGGCGTGAGGCGTGTACCACGGGTGAGCTCGTTGGTGAAGCTTTCCACATAGTTGGGCAGTACGTTCTGGTAGTTGACGGACGCGTCTATCTTAAAATTGTCCGTAGCCTGGAAACCAAAGTTGCCCAGCACGTCGTACCGTTTATATTTCGTGCCAATGAAAATGCCTGCCTGGTCTGTATACCCCAGGGATACATTATAGTTTGCCTTTTCGGTACCACCGTTCACGGCAACATTGGTATTGTTGGTAAGACCGGTGTTCCAGATCAGGTCCTGGTAATTGTTGTCCGCATAAAGCAGTTTGGTGCCGGGATTGATCGGATCGTCCATTGTCATCCATCCGTTGGCGAGGAGATTATCTACATACGCCTGTCCTTCAACGGCCACGATATTATCGTACAGGGCAGTAAGGTTGACATTTTTGCCATACTGGCCCGGGGCCGTATATACACGGGTACCCGCGGAGAAACCGCCGTTGTTCAGCAGGTTCTCTTTCACCAGGCGGTCATCCGTATTTTTAACGGTAGTACGGGCGAGACGGAGATAGTCGGTGGCGTTGAGATACTTATAATCGCGCGCTTTGGTTTCCCAGGTAACACGGTGATTGATGGAGAGGTTCATTTTCGAACCCAATTTTCCTGATTTTGTTTTGATCACCACTACGCCGTTAGCGCCGCGGGCGCCGTAGATGGCGGTGGAAGCCGCGTCTTTCATCACCTGTACAGATTCGATGTTGTCCGGGTTTACGTCGTTCATGGAATTGCGGAATACGCCGTCGATCACGAACAATACATTGCTGCCACGGTCTACGCTCGACACGGTGCCGCCGGAATTGCCCTGACCGGAGCCGTACACGTTCAGCTTGGTGCCGCCGCGGATAATGATGTTGGCGGCGCCGGCGCCCGGCTGGCCTGAAGAAATGGGGAGGGACACGCCCGCGATCTTACCCTGCATGGCCTGCACGGGGTTGGGATTGGAGGTGTTCCTCAGTTCCGCCGCGTTCAGTTTCGAGATGGAAGCAGACGTTTTGGTGCGCGACTGCTGCATGTAACCTACTACCACCACGTCTTCCAGCGTGCGGTTGGCGGAGCCCAGCTGAACATTCACGGCGGTTTGCCCGTTGAGGGTAATTTCTTTGGAAACGAACCCCATGCTGGAAACGACCAGCACGGCATTGGCGGGCGCTTCAATGCTGAAGCTGCCGTCTGCAGCCGTGAAGGCGCCTTTGGTGGTGCCTTTGATCTGGATGCTGGCAAATTCGATGGCCCTGCCGGTGGAGTCCGTCACTTTTCCTTTAACGGTGGCAGATTGCGCGCCTGCAAAGTGTGGAAGCAGGATGATGGAGACAATGAGTGCGAGCCTCCATAGCTTGGATTTAGATATAGATTGGATCAGGTTCATAACGAATCACTGTTTAGACAGTAATGGAATTGGATTGCTACTAAAATTGATTGCTAAGTTGACTTGTATATATGTCCTACATAAATCAAAAATAGGGGAAATAATTTCAATCTTCAAAGAATTTTTTTGGAGGCGGGAAGATTTAATATGGGAAGATTTATCCGCTTGTTTATACGGGCATGAAAAAGTCCGTCATTGCACAGAGTAGCAGGGTTAAAGCGGGAGTGAAAAAGTCGTCATTGCGAGGAGCGGCAAAGCCAATGCGGGGTGGGGCGACGAAGCAACCTCTTTCATAGAATTTGATATACTCCAATACATCGAGGAGATTGCTTCGTCGCGTTCTCTGCTGCACTGAATCCCTTGCTGCTCCTCGCAATGACGGGTTTGCCGACGGGAAAAGAGGTTCAGCAGAGGTCTCGGAAAGCGGATCGCAAGTAAGATAGCTGAGAAGATTTGAACGGGATTGACAAAGCCAAGTGGATAGAGCGCGTTGGAGGAAGGTTTAAACAAAACAAAAAGCACTGAACCAATGAAGAAAGATTCTCCCGGCGGGCAATACCCGCCAGGAAACGCTCTCCTGTAAATTATTTCAACCTGTTGAAATGCGGCTTCAGGTGCTCGTGCATCCCCTGCCTGAATTCCTCTTTGGTGCCGTCTTTGAGGATATTCACCAGGTCCACGTGCGACACCTTGCCGATCTGCGGTACTTTTTCAAGGCTGATCACATACCCGAATATGGGCAGCAGCATGTTCTGGAAACGCATGAGGGTCTCATTGCCCGTCATCTGGTATATTTTGCCATGGAAAGCGATCTCGTTGTTGATACGGAATGCCTGTCCTTTCCCGCCAGGGTCCTGGCTCTTGGCGATAGCTTCCAGCTCCGCGATGTCCTTTTTCTTTTTGCGGAGGTAGAGTATATCAGCCAATCCCATTTCGAGGGTAAGACGCAGCTCAAATATATCCTGGAGTGTGCCGTCGTCTATGATCAGCGGGTCCAGCACGCGTTCGAAAGATCCTAATATATCAGGCGTAGAGAGGATCATGCCGCGGCGCTTCTTTGTTTCTATCATGCCCAGCATACGCAGGCGGCTGAGGGCTTCACGGACAACGTTGCGGCTCACGCCCAGCGCATCGGCCAGTTCCAGCTCCGATGGAAGCGCATCTCCGGGTTTAAACAATTTCTTTTTGAGGTATTCCCGCAGCTCCTTTTCCACTACATCGGCCATAGTGCGTTGCGAGATAGGGCCCAGATCCTTTATTAGATCAGTTTTTGCCATTGGGTTCGGTATTTTGTATAAATGTAGAACAAATTAATGATTCACTCATCACGATCTTGTCAGCAAAGCGATCAGCCCCGCATGCTGGGGATATAGTTCAGACAGTTCGGCCCTGCCCGCCAGCTCAAAGTCCACAAAGTCAAAACCCGGCGCCACGGTGCATCCTACCAGCGCGAAGCCGCCTGTTTCCTCCACGCAGGAAGCAAACCAGCTGCCTGCCGGGATGACCAGCTGCAATTGTTCGCCCTGGTGGTAATTACGGCCCAGGCGGTGCACTTTCAGCAGTCCTTCGGACGTGATCTCATAAATATGCAGGGTAATGCCATCGTAAAAATGCCACATTTCATCGGAACCTATGCGGTGAAAAGCGGAGAAATCACCGTCTTCCAACAGGAAATAAATGCCGGTGGATGCGTTCCTGGGACCTGAAAAACCAGCAGGCTCCACTGTTGCGGCCGAGCGGTAGGTTTCACGGAAAGAACCTCCTTCCACGTGTTTGGTCAGTTGCAGTGTATCCCGCCAGTAAGCTGCTGTTCTTTTCATGCACTAAACATACAGCGTTTTTTTGGGAATTCTTTTAAGCGGGAAAAAGAGAAGAGGATCAGGAAGCCGCCACCACCTGCTGCGCCAGCTTTTTCTTCTGGGCCACGGGTTTCTTTTTCCTCCGCCCCCACCAGATATACACGCCGGTAACGGGCAGGCTGGCGCATATCAGGCTGGCGCAGAACATCAGGATCTTTCCCGCCAGGCCCCATACGGCGCCGGTATGCACATCGTAGTTCATGCGGCGGAACTTGTCGCCCGCGCCTTTATCCTCGTATTTGCCGGCGTACGGGCCTTTGGCCTCCAGGGGTTGCAGGGTATATTGGTCAAACTGGTAATTGTCTGTTTTATAATAAGTACCGGGGCGGTGGTTGACGGCCACGCTGATAGTACCCTGGGTACCTGCGCTGAAATAGACCGAGGTTCCTGCTCCTGCCGGGGCCTTCCGGCGCACCTGCCGCCAGGCCAGGTCTGTGGCCTGTTGCAGCGTATAAGGCCGTTGCTTCGCGGTAGTGTCAGACACGGGGTATACCGCGTCATTCAGCGACTTGCCGGTAGTGGCATAATAAAGCGAATTGCTCCACCATTCAAAACCCCATACCAGCCCGGTGATGACCAGCACCAGCGCCACAATCATCGCGTAAAAGCCCAGTACGTTATGCAGGTCGTAATTGAGGCGGCGCCACTTCGCATCCCATTTGATGGAAAAGCGCTGCTTGCGCGCGGCCTTGTTCTTCGGCCACCAGAGCACCAGCCCTGTTACCAGCATGAGGAAGAAAATGAGCGTGGCGTATGCGACAATAGGCTGGCCGATGTGATGCGGCAGCCAGAGGTAAAAATGTCCTTCGAGGATGATGCGGAAAAAGTCTTCCTTCGCATCCCAGACCTTCAGCACTTCGCCGGTGTAGGGGTTGAGGAATACCTGGTAATAATATTCGGGGTCTCCGCCGTAGAACTGCACTACGGTGCTGTAGCTGTTCCCGCCGTAGTTGATGCCGTTGGCGGATATGCCGGGAAACTGTTTTTCAGCGATCCCACGAAGTACCGTAGGGGGCAGCGGCTGCACATTGGCCTGCGGGGTAATGTGGAAATAATCACGGCTGAAAAGGCTCCGGATCTCCCATTCAAAAGCCAGCAGGCAGCCGGTGACACTGATGATAAATACCACCAGCCCGGACGTTAGCCCGAGCCATAGATGCACTTTCCCTATGATCTTCTTCATTTGACCTTTAAAACTTTCATTGCAAAAGTCCGAAAGCAGGACCGGCCCCGCAACTCGGATCGGGAAAATATTATACGCGATCCGGAAAAAAGCCATACACACTTTCGATATTTTCACTATATTTACTATGCTTTGCGACCTTTACTCGCCATATGCCTTTTTGCAGCCCTCAGCATGCAGTTTGCCGCCCGCCTCAGCGGGTACGTGCAATGTATGGTTACGGCCTACATCGTGAACCGCGGCGATCTTGCGGTGGATTGCGAGTGTATCCGTCACCTGGCTGCGTCGTTTGGCGACGATTATTCGGGGAACCAGCATATGCAGGCGAAACCGCAGGAACTGAAGGTGCAGGATTATGTTCCTGTTACCGCCGACGTACTGCTTAAGCCCGTGCTGCTTCCCTCCCGCCCTGTTGCCGGCATGCTTCCCAGCCAATACCGGTACACCGGGGTGAGCGCAATCTTCCATCCTCCCTGTAAGGCTTCCCTTCTCTTTATGTAATCATTATTTATTGTCATCTTTTCACCTGACGGTTGGAAAAAACGTGCGTCCGTACCAGTTTCCAAGACATCACCGGCATCATTTTTTTGACCTGCCGCGGGTGAGATCATCATGTTCCCGTATGCGGCTTCCGCAGGGAATGAACAGCTGTGCATAGCGCACCGCGCAATGAACGTTGCGGACCAGGCCCGCCCGCCGAATGCTTTTGACGTTTGCGTTTTGCCCGGCGGATACCTGCTTCACTGCAATGGATATTGCCTGCGCGGGATAGCCGCCATTCCCGGATGGCCGGCGGAAGCCGCCGCTGGAGGCATGATGAGAACAGGTTGCCCCGGCCCATGCCGGCGCAGGCTGGAGCTTTCGCCGGCGGAAGCTTCAACCTGCGCGCATACCGGGCAGCCTGCCGTACAGCCTTGCAGGGTTGTTTCACCACCCCGGAAGTACCGTTCCCGCGGCCGCACAGGGCATGGCCCGTCCTGTTAAGAACGGCCCTCCCGGGGAAACTTACAGCAATGGGCGCAAAGCAACGGGGCAGTTTCTGAGGGAACTGCCCCGTTTTTTTATCTAGCTGAAAAATAATTTTCTTAAGTAAGCGAACGCTCACTTATATTTGCATTACAATGCGGGCAAGAGACGAAAACAAGATATGCATGCTTCACCGTAAAGCCGTGGAAATGATCGTGCAGGAAGGGCTGGACGGGTTTGGGGTGAACAAGCTGGCCAAAGCGGCCGGCGTGTCTCCCGCTACCATTTACATTTATTTCAAGGACAGGGAAGACCTGATCTTACAGGTAACCCTCCGTGTGTCCGACAAAATGCTCAAAGAAAGCCTGGACGGGTTCAGTCCAGATATGACCTTCGAGGAAGGCTTGCGGAAACAGTGGCAGAACAGGGCCGGGTATTTCCTGAACAACCCGCTGGACGTGGAGTTCATTGAAAAAATGCGCTACTCACACCTCTACGATAAAGTGGCGGAGCGTATGCATATGACCTTCAAGGAGGTGATGGGCAAATTCTACAACAATTCCGTAGCAAGGAAAGAACTGATACCGCTGCCTTTTGAAGTGTACTGGGCCGTAGCTTTTGCGCCGCTGTACCAGCTCATTAAATTTCATACGCAGGCAACGACCTTCGGACATAAGAAATATACCTTTACCAACGACGACATGGAACAGGCCCTTCAGCTTGTACTAAAAGCCCTCAAACCGTAAAAGACCATATTATTATTTAACCTGGCTAAATGCTTATGATCATGAACACAGCATATTTAACCGCCACCGGCCGCGAAGTACTGGTTTTCCGCACCAACATCCGTTTCAAGAAAGACCTGCGGCAGATAGGCCCGGCGCTGGAAAAAGAGCCCGGCGTGCTGAAATGGAATGTGGACCGCGAAGATACCGACAAGGTACTGCGCATTGAATCCATGCAGGTAACGCCTGAAACGATCATTCAATTGATCAGCCGCGAAGGTTTCTTCTGCGAGGAACTGCCTGGCTGAGCTTAACCACTGTTCAACACACACTACGAAAACATTTTATGGACACCACCAACGCTCCTAAAGAAAGGATCTTCACCAGGTACCAGGTCTTTGTCATAGCCATCCTGGCATTACTGCAATTCACCGTTATACTCGACTTCATGGTGCTGAACCCGCTGAGCGAAATACTCATGCGGAAATGGGACATCACCGCCGCGCAATTCGGCCTTGTTGTGTCCGGCTACGCTTTCAGCGCGGGCATTTCCGGCGTGCTGGCCGCGGGGTTTGCGGACAAGTTCGACCGCAAAAAGATGCTGCTCGTGTTTTACACCGGCTTCATCATCGGCACTTATCTCTGCGCCCTGGCGCCCAATTACATCATGCTGCTGGCCGCCCGCGTTGTGACCGGCCTGTTCGGCGGCGTGATCAGCGCCATCGGCATGGCCATCGTGGCGGACCTTTTCAGGCCTGAAACGCGAGGCCGCGTGATGGGTTTTATCCAGATGGCGTTTGCCCTCAGCCAGATCGTGGGCATCCCCGTGGGCTGGGAACTGGCTATCCGCTTCGAATGGCATGCGCCCTTCTGGATGATCGGCGTGCTGGGCACCATGATGGGTATCCTGATCGCTGTGTATATGAGGCCCATTACTGAGCACCTCACGAAAAAAACAGAGAAAAACGCCTTCAGGCACCTGTGGGATACCCTGCGAAACCGCCGGTACACCCTTGCTTTCGGCACCATGGTGCTGATGGCCACAGGCGGCTATATGCTGATGCCTTTCGGCAATGCATTCTCCATTCATAACATGGGCATCCATCCCGGGCAGATCACCTTCCTGTTTATGGCGGTAGGCGCGGCCAACCTGGTTTCCGCGCCTTTCATCGGCAGGTTTACCGATAAGTTCGGCAGGGTAAACGTATTCTACATCGCCAGCCTGATCACGACCGTGATGGTAGTGATATTTACGCACAGGGGCATCACGCCGCTGTGGCTGGCCATCATTATCAACTCCATCATGATGATCGGGGTATTTGGCAGGATGATACCGGTGCAGGCGCTCATGACCTCCATGCCTGCGCTGCAGGACCGTGGCGCTTTCATGAGCATCAACGCATCCATCCAGCAGCTGGCAGGCGGGCTTGCGGCGGTACTGGCCGGGCAGATCATCCACAAGACGAGCACGGGTTACCTGGAACATTACGATACATTGGGTTTCGTGATCGTGGGCGCGCTCATTATCACGACCGTCATGATCACGTTGCTGAACCGGCAGATAACCTCGGAGAAAACGAACACCGGTGTAAGGCCGCCGGAGAACGTAGCGGCAGCGCATTAAGTGGCACCATTGCGCGACGAACAGCGCCAAAGTGTGGCCCACTCAATGAAGCCGGGATAGCCCGTCATTGCGAGGAGCAGCGGCGCCAAAGCGGGTGGGGCGACGAAGCAATCTCCTGCATTGGATTGATATACGCAATGTTTGGAGATTGCTTCGTCGCGCTTCCTGATGCATAGCATCCCCTGCTGCTCCTCGCAATGACGGGCTCTTTCCTCTCGCTGGTCGGCTTCTTTTAGGTCAGCTCCTTTTTTCATGCACTTCCGGGTTGAATAAAGGATTATATATCAATCCAAGCAGGTTGTCCCAGGGGTCTTTTACCACCGCCACCTTCAAAGGCCCGCCCACGCCCGTTGGCGGCTGATGCGGCGTTGCGCCGAGAGACAGCAGGTGGTTGTATACTTCATCGATATCCTCTACACCCCACAAGGTTTCTACCCCGCCCTGGCCGGGATGTTCAGCCCCTCCTTCCACCGGCTGCACGCCCAGCTCATACCCGCCTATTTCGAACCCCACGTAAAAAGGCTCATCAAAATAAGGTTCAACACCAAAAGCCTTCGCATACCATTCCTTCCCTTTCCGGATATCGGTAACGCGGTAAATGGCTGTTCTCAGCCCTTTAAAATGTTGTGGCATAAACATGATTTTTGTCATGCCGAATATACGCAATAATTCCGTTGGGAAATATTTAACATATCAGCCGTAACCCTTTCCTGTAAGGCGTTTCAACTTATCTTAAAAAAGTATTTTCTCTCTTTTAACGGCCCGTGTCCATTGCGTCCGTAAATTTGTAACAGTATCCCTGGCCCGCTCCGAATATTCATCGTTAAAACGATCTTTCATATGGAAAAACGCACTATCCGCGAAGCTTACAAACGCTACTGGCTGGAGAACGGCAAAAAGCCCGTATCCGTGTATGCGCTTTGTAAAATACTCGACCTTCCCGAATCTTCTTTTTACGAACATTACAGCACATTTGAAGCCGTGGAGGAAGATATTTGGCTGGAAGTGTTCCAGCGCACACTGAGCCAGCTGAAAACAGACGAAACCTACCAGCAATACAACGCGCAGGAAAAGCTCCTCGCCTTTTATTTCCTGTGGGTGCAGAAGCTGAAGGAAGACCGCAGTTACATTCTCCAGCAGGCAGACCGTTCGCGCCTGCCGCTCAGCCAGCTGGGCCAGCTGAATGCCTTCAAAAAAGCGTTCTATGAATA
This sequence comes from Chitinophaga sp. YIM B06452, assembly GCF_039655965.1. Lineage (NCBI taxonomy): Bacteria > Pseudomonadati > Bacteroidota > Chitinophagia > Chitinophagales > Chitinophagaceae > Chitinophaga > Chitinophaga sp. YIM B06452. Next base: position 1,423,564 of record NZ_JAWLKY010000002.1, read on the forward strand.
CGCGGCAGACCTGATCAAGGAAGGATATACCACCACCGAGATCAAGGAACGCAAATACATTTCCGATAAATACGTGCATGGTTTCTGGGTGCAGGCGCTGTTCGTACTGAAATACTGGATCGAAGACAGCAGCGTCAACTTCGAAATGACGGACGCCGCCATCGAAAAGGCCGTGAACCTGAGCTTCCAGCTGATGCATTCCAATACGCTGGACAGCCTGCTGGATTTCGGGAAGTTTATTTTGACAAGGAAGTAAAGGACACTGGAGGAAAAAAATGAAGGAACAGACCAACATCCCCACCGGCAAAGTGGAAAGAGCAGGGCGTTTTGTGACTACCGGGCTTAAAGTGGGCACCAACTACATCAAACATTATACGCGCAAGCTGATGGACCCTTCCATTACCAAGGAAGCCCTGCACCAGGAGAACGCGGAAGATATCTACGAAACACTCAGCAACCTCAAAGGCAGCGCCCTGAAAGTAGCACAGATGCTGAGTATGGACAGGGGCATGCTACCCAAAGCATATACCGAACGTTTCGCCATGAGCCAATACAGCGCTCCCCCGTTATCCGGACCGCTGGTGGTGAACACCTTCGTGAAAACACTCGGTAAATCCCCCGCACAGCTCTACGACAAATTCGACCTGAAAGCCTGCAACGCCGCATCCATCGGGCAGGTGCACAAAGCGGAGAAAGACAGCAAAGAGCTGGCCGTGAAAATACAATACCCCGGTGTAGCCAGCAGCGTGAAGTCTGACCTGAGGATCGTGAAACCCTTCGCCGTGCTCATTGTAGGCATGAACGAAGTGGACATGGATAAATATTTTGACGAGATCGAAACCAAGCTGCTGGAAGAAACGGATTACAAGCTGGAACTGAGCAGGTCGCAGGAGCTGTCGCAGCAATGCGCGCACATCCCGAACCTCGTGTTCCCCACGTATTACCCCGATATGTCGTCTGACCGCATCATTACGATGGACTGGCTGCATGGAAAACACCTGAAAGAATTCCTGGAAACCAATCCCAGCCAGGAGATCCGGAATAAGATCGGGCAGGCATTGTGGGACTTCTACCAGTTCCAGGTGCATAAGCTGCGCAAAGTGCATGCAGACCCGCATCCCGGCAATTTCCTGCTGCGCGGGGACGGTACCGTGGGCATCTTTGATTTCGGTTGCGTGAAAGAAATACCGGAAGATTTTTACGTGAATTATTTTCTGCTCACCGACCAGGAAGTGCTGAAAGATGACGCGCGCCGGAGAGAGATCTATACCAACCTGGAAATGATCCACCCGAGCGATACCGAAAAAGAGATCGTCTTTTTCTCCGCGCTGTTCCAGAAAATGATCGGCCTCACTACCTATCCCTTTACAGTTGAGCGTTTCGATTTCGGGAACGAAGCATATTTCAACGAGATATACGCTTACATGGACTACGTTTACAACCTGAAAGAAGTGCGCGAATCGAAAGTAGCCAGGGGCAGCAGGCACAGCCTGTATATCAACCGTACGTATTTCGGCCTATATTCCATGCTCAGCGAGCTGAAGGCAGATGTTGTTACGAGCCGGCAGCGGATACAGGAATTGATGGCTTAGTGCTGGTTATCAATATATTAAAGGAGTCCCCGGGCCGGTAAAATGATCATATTTAATGGTTATCTTCGTCATAACCATTAAACCCTTAAATCCCATACACTATGATCATCTATGGCTGGAGAACAACACCCATCGGTCACGAAGACCTCGGCTCCAAATGTCCCCATTGCGGAACGATGCTTTCCGTCCAGGTATTTGTCTTTCAAAAATATGCCCACATATTCTGGATACCTGCCTTTCCCATCGGTAAAACCGGCGGCTCCAACTGTTCCCATTGCAAACAAACACTGAAACCTAAAGAAATGCCGCAGGACCTGAAGCTTTCATACGACGGCCTGCGTTCCCGCTCCAAAACACCTTTCTGGACCTTTTCAGGCTTAACCATATTCGCACTGCTGGTAGGCTGGGGCATATTCGCAGCCCGGCAATCCGCCGCCGCAAACGCCAAAATGATCCTGGCCCCGCAGGCAGGCGACATCTACGAAGTAAAGCAGGGACCCGGCAGCTACACACTTTATAAAGTTTCCCGCGTGGAAGGCGACAGCGTATACATCCTGCACAACATGTTCGAAAGCAACAAGCGTAGCGGCCTTTCCGCTTTGCTGGGCAAGGAGTTTGACCCTGAACCGGAAGTGCTGGCCAAAAGCGAACTGAAAGAACTGTTCGACAAAGGGACGATAGATGATATAAGAAGATAAACACCGCTCATCCTTTTTCATACCAAAGGCTATGCTGATTGGCATAGCCTTTGGTATTTACAGTTGTATTCAACCCGATCAACATGAAAACATTCATTCTGCCATTCCTCTTTTTAGGCGCTGTACTGTTCAGCTCCTGCACAAAGGAAACCAACGAAGTCGTGATTCCGAACCAGACCATCATCGGGAGCGTTGCAACGAATATGTGGGTGCTGAACACCGGTAACAATTCCTACCAGGCTACGCTGGACCTCCCCGAGCTGGACGGGCAAACGGTGGAGCTGGATGCCATCCAGGTGTACATTTCCTTTGGTTCCAATATCTGGGAACCGTTGCCGCAGGTATTCCAGGGCGTTTCTTACCTGTATTCCTACAGCCCCGGCAAGCTCTACCTCGACGCGCAGAACGCCGCCGGTACTGCGCCGGTGAAGGTCACCGCGCCAATGGACGTCAAGATAGTCATTATCAAATCGGAGTACTAAAAAAAGGACTGTTCAAACGAACAGTCCTTTTTTTTTATGACAAGGTTCCTGTTAATTGGTGGCCTGTGCGTGCAAACGCATGTTCTTTACACTGTCCCGGCCGGGCGCCTGCAACAGGATGGTGCGGGTTGCGGGGCCCGGAGTTTTTCCTTTTATTGTATGAAAGCCCGGCTTTATTGCCTATTTTAAAAGAAGGTAAATTCCATTTATGAAGACATGCGCAACGATCCTCGCAAGCCTGCTGTTTGGCGCCCTGGCCGCGAAGGCCCAGGTCAGCTTTAAAAAACATGCCATCCACCCCGTTTTCATTTCAGAAGGCGCCGCCACCGGCGATGTGAACAAGGATGGCAAAACCGACATCCTGGCCGGCGTTTACTGGTTTGAAGCCCCTTCCTGGAAGCCGCACCGTATACATGCAGATACGCTGAACCCTGTGCCTGGTTATTGCACCACTTTCCTGAATTATTGTACAGACGTCAATAACGACGGCTGGCCCGATCTCATCCGCTTCGACCAGCCGGGCGGCCTTTGCGTATGGTACGAAAACCCGAAGGGAAAGGATGTACCCTGGAAATCCCATACCATCCTGGAAACAGCGGGCAACGAAACACCCCTGCTCGCAGACGTGGATCTTGACGGCGAAGAGGATATTATCTGCAATGATTCCCAAGCCAAACAGGTGATCTGGCTAAAGGCCCCGTCCGGCAAGGGCGCCTCGCAGTGGACCAAAACCATCATCAGCAGCCACAGTGAAAGAGGCACGCACAAATACACGCATGGCCTTGGCTGGGGCGATATCAATAAAGATGGCCGCAACGACGTGATCATCAACACCGGCTGGTGGGAATCCCCGGCCAATGTAACCCGGCCTGAATGGACCTTCCACCCCGCAGATCTCGGGAAAGAATGCGCCAATATGTTCGTGCTGGATGCGGATGGCGACGGCGACATGGACGTAGTAAGCTCTTCCGCGCATAACTACGGCATCTGGTGGCATGAGCAGCAGGCGCAGGGCTTTACTACGCACGAGATCAACAAACAGTTCTCGCAAACGCATGCCATGGTTTTTGAAGACATCAATAAAGACGGCCACCCGGACCTTATAACCGGCAAACGTTACTTCGCGCACAACGGCAAAGACCCCGGCGAGTTTGAACCCGCGGTGTTATACTGGTTCGAGTACAAACCCGGAAAAACGCCTTCCTGGATACCGCATGAGATCGATAACAACTCCGGCATCGGCAACCGCTTTGTGGTGACGGACCTGAACGGGGACGGGCTGAAAGACGTGATCACGTCCAACAAGAAGGGCGTGTATTATTTTGAGCAGGTGAAGAATAACCGTTAAATTGACCATAAAAAAAGAATGGCAACACCTTCAGCGCCCGAAGTATGGCAGCGCGGCCCGGTAGAGGGCATCCCTCCTCTTTTGCAGCCGGTGGCCCACTCTTTACTGCAGGCCAGGGAAGAGCTGGAAGCCTTAATGCAGGATTTCAATGAAACGTTGCTGTGGGAAAAGCCTGCCGGCGTTGCTTCTCCAGGCTTTCACCTGCAGCATCTTTCCGGGGTAATAGACCGTTTGTTTACCTACGCCCGCGGTGAAGTGCTGACGGCAGAACAGCTGGAATTATTGCGGCTTGAAAATGTTTCTCCCCAACCGGGGCTCACAGTGGCACATTTGCTGGCCCGCTTCCGGGATCAGGCAGACCGGGCGCTGGAGCAACTCTCCCAAACGGATGAATCCACCCTCAACGATTTCCGCGGCATAGGCCGGAAACAGATCCCCACCACGGTGATCGGACTGCTGGTGCATGCGGCGGAGCATACCATGCGGCATATCGGGCAGTTGCATGTGACCGTAAAAATATTGAGGAATTCCACTTTAAATTAATAGCTTAAGCAAAGCACAATCATACTTACCAGATGAACAAGCCAGAAATATTGCTGGAGCAGCCAAACAATCGCGGCACTTTAATTGCCGTTGTGGAGCAGGACGAACGCACTGCCTATTTTTATATTTACCCGGCGGAACAATTCTCCGACCGCTATGGCATGCGGGCATGCTGGCTCAGGAACCTGCAACCCGCCCCCAAAGAACGCGATTATCCCGCCATGGAAAAAGGGACCGCTCCCATGCTGGAAGCCCCTTACTGCAACCATCCCCTTGGCCGTGAACCCTTAGAGGCAGAGCACCTGAGCATCATGTGGAGCGAAGAAGACGATGGCGCCGCGGTCTTTTACCAAAACGAGCCTATCGGCGTCATCCCCGGCTGGAGCCTTTCAACTGAACAACTTATATGTTACGCGCTTGATTGTACCGCTCCTGTCGACAACATCCTTTTCCCGCTAAAGGATGCCGATGCGCTCCACGAACGTCTTCAAAAAACATCCCTGTTCTGGGATAAATGGAGCGAGGAGAACAACAATCCCTGGTCTGCCATCCAGCAACAGTTCCTGCAATCATACGAAGCGCAATTTGGCCGCGTATTGCAATACTACGCCATCGACCAGGAGCAATGGCCACCTATGGCGCTGGCAATGTTCGGGAAAGATGACATCGTATATTTTCTCAGCCTTGGCGTAAGCATACGGCCCATGCCCTGGGTAGAATTCCTGTACAATGACCAGGCGCCCGGCTTCAGAAGAATGGAACTCGGTCTCGCCGTCAGCAAAAAAGATTTTACCGAACCGGAGATCATGAGCATGGCACAGGCGTTATCCGGCATGGCAGACAGTCCCTGGCGAAATCTCAGCTGGTTGGGAGAAGGTCACACCATCAGCTCTTCCGGCCTTCCAAAGGGATACGATAGCTTTATTCTTTCATCCGCACTTTACAGCGGGCCGGAAATAGTGTTGCCAGCCATGGAAGGAGACCGCATCAACTTATATTGGGCGGTTCCCATTACCCTTCAGGAAAGAGAAAGTGCTCACAGCAAACCCAACGGTGGATATGACCTGCTTGAAAAAATGATAGCAGATGGAATTACGCATATCATCCAAAAAAGGAAGACGTGAAATATGGGGATGTAACCCGCTTTGCCTATGCAATTTGTTTCTCCTGCCCGGGTACTTCTTTTTTTAATTCCGCGCTCTTTATCCGCCGCCGCTCCAATATCCGCTGCCGCAGCTTCAGGAAGGGCTCTTCCACTGCCTTATTCAGCGCCAGCGCGGCCAAAACCGCCACAGTAAAGCATAACAACAGCATCAGGCTGCCTTCGGGCTCAATACCCGTTTTGCTCAGCAGCGGCTGCGCGAGATGGATCACGCCTTTATGGCTCAGGTACAGCCCGAATGATAATTTGGCGATCAGCGCGGTGAAGCGGCTGCTGTATTTGTAAAGCATGCTGCCGGGACTTACCGCCGCCACTACCAGCAAACCATACCCTGCCGATACCAGCGGGTAACCCGCGATGGAAGCATAAAATCCGCTCTGATCTTCGCACAGGAACCAGGCGCCTGTTAAAATCGCCAGGCCCAATACCAGTATCTTATTCCCATGCTTCGTGATCTTTTCCTTTACCAACGGCCTGAACGCGAATAACGCGGCGATGGAAACGCCCGCCAGCAGGCCGTCCAGCCGGTTCCAGGTGGGGTAATACATGTGGCTGTACCAGGTGAAAATAAAACTGGGGGTGCCCGCATCAGGCGCGATCAACAGGTACCAGCTCAGCAGGCGCGCGATAAAACCGAAAATGAAAACGGCCAGCAGCAGCAAGGCTCCCCGTTTTTCAGCCCGCAAATGTATCATCGTGACCAGCACCAGGGGGAACAGCAGGTAAAAATGCTCTTCCACGCACAACGACCATACATGCGAAAAGGTGCCCAGGTTCTTAAGGTCGACCCCAAAATTCTGCGTAAATGTCAAAAACTTCCACAACGGCGGCAGCGCCTCCCTTTCATGGAATGCCGGTATCAAAAAATAAACAGCCAGCACCACGAGGAACGCCGGTATGATCCTGAAAAAACGTTTGATGAAGAACTCCGGCAGCGACACCGGTTTTAGCGCCACCATGGCTGCAAACAGCTGGGAAGAAATGAGGTACCCGCTCAGCACGAAAAAAAGGTCCACGCCCGTCCAGCCGAAACCCATGATATCGTCCAGCCATCCGGGGTGCCGGAACATGCGGTAGTGGTAGAACAACACGATAATAATAGCCAGGGCCCTCAGGTGGTCCAGGCCGGCAAGTTTTCCGTTTTTCTCTGCAAGGGTATGTGGCATATTCTTTGGGCTCGCCAATTAAGAAGGGTATGAACAAAAATACAGATTCCCGCGAAAAATGCAAGCTGCGGCATCCTGCTGCTGCGTGATAAAACATTGTTTATCTTCCCTCCATGAAACTACGTTTTAACCGCTGGTACTTCATCCTTACGGTCCTGTTGTTCGTTACGGAAGTACTGATCGCCGCCTACCTGCATGATGAATTCATACGGCCTTATGCGGGTGATTTCCTGGTGGTGATACTCATCTATTGTTTTGTGCGCAGTTTCATCCAGGCGCCGGCGGTGCCCGTGGCCGTGGCTGTGCTTTTGTTCTCCTACCTGGTGGAAGGCCTGCAATACCTGGATATGGTAAAACATCTCGGGCTCGAACATTCCCGGATCACGAATATCGTGCTGGGCAATTATTTCACCTGGGCTGATATACTCGCTTATACGCTCGGCACCGCGTTTGTAATACTGGTAGAAAAGCTTAGAACGGCGCGCAAGCCGGAAGTGATATCTTAAGTACCTTTGCCGCATATGGAACCTGGTATCTTTTTGACAAGCACCTCCCTCCTGGATGATACCTTTTTCGAGAAAGCAGTGATATTTATCACTGAATACAACGAAAAGGGTGCGCTCGGCTTTGTTGTCAACAAAAGGTTTCCACGAAGATTAAATGAGCTGGAAGAATTTAAGCATGGCATGGCTTTCCCGCTGTATCATGGCGGGCCGGTAGACCAGGAGCATCTTTATTTTGTGCACCGCCGGGCAGACCTGATACCGGGAGGCACGCCAGTGGCGGACGGCGTCTTTATGGGAGGCGACTTTAAAGAAGCCCTGAAATATTTAAATACCGGCATCCTCGACAAAAAGGACATTAAAATATTTATCGGCTATTGTGGCTGGGATCACCATGAGCTGGAGGTAGAAATAGCTGAAGGCAGCTGGAAGGTCCTGGATACGGGAACACTGTTCAGTTGACATAAAAACGGCTTTAAGTAAATATCTTAAAGCCGTTTTTATGTCTGCATTTATTTCGCTACCTCCGGGCTCGTCAGCGGCTCTTCGTTGCCGCGGTGGCAGGTATAGCAGGTAACTGCTTCCGCCGTCCGGCCTTTGAAATGTTTTTTGTTGATCCGCTGCGTCATACGCATCATATCGCGGGCAATCTTTTTGTGATCGTTGTCGTCGCTGGCAAAATCCAGTTTCTTGGGATCGTCTTTACGGGGAGCATGGCAAAAACTACATTTCACTCCCAGCGCTTCCTTAAATCCTTTCATCACATTGTCCAGTTCTTCATGACTGATGTTTTTGGGGAGCACTTTTAAATTTTTGGCTTTTTCGTGCTGCTGCGGCAGCGAAAGCGAACAAAGGGTGACAGATAGCAACACCGATGCTATCAATAAAATACTGTTCTTCTTTATCATACGGACCTAATTTATCAAATAAGATAATAAAATTATTTATAAAAGTTACGCTTTCCCTCCTGGTTTATTATCTTGTTAATATGACAAGAAGTACTATCCGCCGGAGTTTCATGATCCTGGCCTTTGCCGTGGCCCTGTTCCCCGGCACTCCGCTGCATGCGCAGACAGCGGCCAGGCTCCTGACGTATACCGATGCCGGCGGCAACGTCAAAAAGATACAAACTACTGCCGGCTGGGAAATAAGGCGGCAGCAGATACTGGACCGCATGCAGCTGGCCATGGGCCCCCGGCCTGCGCTCACTCCTGCCGTGCCGTTGCAGGTCGTGGTAAAAGACAGCCTCCGCCAGCGCAACCACATTCGTTATGAGATCACTTTTATGGCGGCGGAAAACGAACCGGTGCCCGCTTTCCTGTTCGTTCCTCTACGGAAGGGGAAACATGCCGCCGTGCTGGCATTGCATGGCACCAGCCCGTTGGGCAAACGGTCTATTACCAGTGAAAATGGCGGCAAGGCAAACCGCGCTTACGCGGAAGAACTGGCAGACAGGGGATATGTCGTGATCGCACCCGATTATCCCAGCTTTGGAGACCTGAAGGACTATGACTTTGAGCACGACCGCTACGCGTCCGGCACCATGAAAGCCATTTTCAACCACATACGCTGCATCGACCTGCTGCAATCCCTGGAATATGTGGATTCCGCGCGTATCGGCGTGATCGGCCATTCCCTCGGCGGCCACAATGCCATGTTCGTGGCGGCTTTCGACAGGCGCATCAAAGTGATCGCAGCCAGCTGCGGCTGGACGAAGTTCAGGTATTACAATATCGGGGAAGAAGCTTCAAAACGCTATGGCGGCCGGCTGGGCCCCTGGGCGCAAACGCGCTATATGCCGATGTTGCGTGAAAAATATGGGCTGGACCAGCAGCGCATGCCTTTCGATTTTGATGAAGTGATCGCCACCCTGGCCCCGCGTCCTTTCTTCTCCAACTCGCCTGTGAATGACGGCAATTTCGATGTAAAAGGTGTAAAGGAAGGAATGGCCAATGCGGCGGCGGTGTACTCCCTGTTTGATGCGCCGCAGCATTTACGGGCAAGTTACCCCGATGCGACGCATGACTTTCCGCCGGCCCAGCGGCTTGAGGCCTACCGGTTGATGGATAAAGTGCTGAAACATACGCCGGAAGCACACACTTTGCTGCCATGACCTGTTTACCGCACCACGACCGTGCTCCCGGCTTCCGCGCCTTTGGGTAAAGCCACATCTATCGCGCGGTCATTCACCTTTAATTGCAATGCATTTAATTTCTGCGTAGGATCAGCCACTGCAATCGCCTCAACAGCCGCTCCCTCCGCTCTCACCATCACTATGCAGGGCGCCGTGGAAGCCAGCGTCAGCTTATCATTGATCCTGACGGATCCTGCTTTGTAAAAAACAATGCCCGTCCGTTGCAGGCCGCTATGTTGTACCGCTTGCAGTTCAGCCGTATTGGCCAATATTTTTACAGGAGTTCTTTTGCTATAAGCCGCCGCCGAAGCAGCATCTGCTCCAGGCACCACGATCCATGCATAGCCCGCATCCTGTGGCTGCACCCCGTGATCCAGCCAGAGGGAAAACACATTTTCCTTTACTGTTTCTTCCGTAGCCCAGGCCTGGTGGTTGATGCGGCGCCAGTTGCCGGCAGCTTCCCCGTTGCTGATGTTTACGCTGGCTGGCTGCGGGAAAATGTAAGCCACACTGTCGTGGCATACCCAGGATACAGCAGGCAGCACATGCCTACCTGTTTCCAGGGTGCTGACCTTGCTGCCTGCTCCGACAGTCACCTGTTTGTTCAATAAACACTGGTTGAGGGTAGTGAGCACAGGCAACGCCGTATCCGCATGGATACCCGCGCCAAGGCATACGATCTCCTTATCAAAAAAGAACCACGCTTTGTGCGCTTTCAGCGGATCGTGCACGCTGGCGAAATCGAATCCCGCCACGCCGTAAACGCCATCGCATACTCCGCCGGAAAAATCAGTCCGGCCCTTTTTCGCCAGCTGCCGCCAATGGGGCACATTGGCTTTTTGCAGGATGGTGGCGCCGGGGATCTTTTGCCAGTCCCATACCGGGAAAATATTGAAATACTCGTGGCCGGTCCGTGAAATGAAAATAGAACCGTCGCCATAATGATGGTTTTGAATGCCTTCTTCATTGTGCGGCTCTTCCATATTGTTTGCCCGCGCGGAGTGCATACGCACGGAAGCATAATAACCGGGGCGCTGGTGGGTATAATAATGTGAATACCGGAAATAGCGGTCGCGCGTGCGGTTATACTTTATTTCCCCTTTGCGCGCACGGATAACGGCTTCCAGCTCCTGCACCCGGTAGCTTACAGCATCCAGCAGGTTTTGCGGCAGGCTGACGTCCTCTTTTCTCAAAGCATTCCGCCGGCTGATATCGCGGTTCATTGCGCCGGGATCGGGATAGGTGGCGTATACCAGCGACTGGCAGATGCCGTCAAGAAAATAATCCACCAGCAGCCTGATGGATGTATCAGGAAAAGAAAACTGCGTGCCGCGTATCCTGGACGCCCAGTAAGCAAAAGAAGCGGCAAAGTTGCTGCCATAGGTGAGCGTGGAGATCACATTGTCTGTACGGTGGTGAAAGCTCATGTCCGGCTTCAGCCCACGGCCCGTGCTGATCTTGATCTCCGCGGCCATTACACGGATAACGCGCTGCAGGGTATCCGGGTTGTTGGTGAATAATGCCTGCTTTCCGAGCATGCCGGCAATAGGCATAAGGTCGCCGCCGGGGCGGGCGCCAAAGGTCTCAAGGTTGGCCCTGCGGGCGATGCGCAGCCCTTCCACCCTTTGCTTCTCCGTAAGGCTGCTGTCCATCACCAGCAAAATATTGATCATCAAATTGGGCGTGCCCATTTCATTCCACCACCAGTTATCACACCTGAAATCCTTTGCCAGCCAAAAATCAAGCGCAGCGGAAAAGGTTTTTTTTACGGAAGGATCACCGAAGAAGGAAGAGCCCGGCTTTTTATAAGCCCTCGCCAGCGACAGCATATTTTCCAAATGGTCTTTATGCTGGAAACCGGTGCGGGAAACATCCTGGTAATTAATGCCAGGCCAGGTTCCACCGGGCTGGATGGATTGAACCAGCTGTGTAATGGAATGGTTGCTGACGGCGGGTTCCAGCAGATCGCCTGTCACGCGTTCTTTGATGACTTGTATATCCTGGGCGCGGCCCGCGCCGGATACCATCAACAATAAAACAGTAATGAATAGGGAAAAGTGTTTCAGATGCATATTACGTGGAATTATGTTCAATGTCCCGCCGGGTTTGTAAGCACAACACGGCAGCGTTTGTGTAACTCCAAAATAATAAAATTGCCGGTATTTTTTACCGGGATCATCGCGCATAAACTCCTGCCCGGAACACGTATTAATACGCTTGTCCTCTCCCCGCCGCCGGTCTAATTTTGAACAAGTCTTACAAATACTTTTTTCCTGACCCCGGGTGAGGTTCCTGCCTCATCTTTCTAAAAATCTGTTGTTATGAAACATTTACTGTTGTTACTCCTGGTCTTCCCCCTACTGTTTGTTAGCTGCAGCAAAGAGGGCCCCGCCGGCCCTGAAGGAACACAGGGACCACAAGGCCTGCAGGGCCCACAGGGTCCGCAAGGCACGCAGGGCGCCCAGGGCAACGCCAATGTGCGGATATATGAAAAAGATATTTCCACCATGACCTGGACCGCATCCGGCACTTATTCTTACCTCAACGTTCCTGCGCCCAATGTGCTCACCTCCGATGTACTGGCCAACAGCACCATTCTCGTATATGTTATGACTTCCGACTTCGGCGGCGGATGGGGGTTCGTGCCTTATCACACGGAAAGGAATATACGCGTGACCGCAGAGGTCAGGATAGGCAGTATCATGCTCCGGAAAGACCAGAACGGCTCGCCTACCACCCAATCGTGGCACCACAGGATCAGGGTCGTGATCATCCGGAATACCGCCACTGGTACACTGAGCAGAACGCAGCAATCCTTCAGTGCCGCGGAGATCAGCGATCAGCCTGCCATCCAGCTGAAATAGTATTATTGCATTTCAACGCCAAAATAAAAAGGAACTCCCGTGAAATAAACGGGAGTTCCTTTTTTGCATGAAGATATTGTGCCGGGTAATTTTCGTATTTTAGAACAGCCAATTTTTTAGCCTGGCCCACAGTACCAAAATCTACATCTATTCATCGCAGTATGCTCCCTGTATGACAAAGATAAAATACCTGACAACGCTCTGCCTGCTGCTGACCCTGGCTGCGGCAGCCCAGTCCGTTACTTTTACCGTTTCCATGGAAAACCCCGCCGCACATTATTTCCGGGTGGTCATGCAGTGCCGCGGCCTGACAGGAAAGACCCAGGATCTTAAAATGCCCGTGTGGACCCCGGGCTATTACCAGCGGCTCGATTTCGCCCATCACGTCGACAGTTTTTCCGTCACCGATGGAAAAGCCCGGCCGCTTGCCTGGGAAAAGAACGGCGACAATACCTGGCGGGTGCACAGCAATGGCGCCGCTGCACTCACCATTTCGTATATCATCAAAACAAAAAGACCCTTCGTAGCCACGCCCTACCTGGATGAAACCCGTGGCTACATTTCCCCCGCGGGCGTTTTCCTGCACCCTGCGGACAAATTGCAGCAGCCCGTGCAGGTGGTCGTCAAACCTTTTGCGGCATGGAAAAACGTGGCCACCGGGCTGGATACCGTTGCAGGCAAGCCGTATACATATACCGCGCCCAACTACGATGTGCTGTACGACTCTCCCCTGCTGATCGGCAACCTGGAAGAGCTTCCTGCCTTTACCGTCTCCGGTATCCCACACCGCTTCATCGCATACAACCCCGGTGATTTCGATAAAGCAAAATTCATGAACGATCTGAAGAAGATCGTGGAAGCCGGTTCCGCCATCATCGGGCACATCCCGTACAGGCAATACGTATTTATTGCCATTGGTCCCGGCGCCGGCGGCATCGAACACGCCAACTCTACTACCATCAGCTTCAACGGCTCCGGTTTAAGCTCCCCGAAGGAACGCCTGCGTTTGCTGAATTTCATCGCGCACGAATATTTTCATCACTATAACGTGAAACGCATCCGCCCCATCGAACTGGGACCTTTTGACTACGATCACGGTAGCAAAACAAAGATGCTGTGGGTGTCTGAAGGGCTGACCGTATATTATGAATACCTCATCCTGCGGCGAGCGGGCATTTCAACGGAGGAAGATCTTTTCAGCAACATCCGCTCGAATACCATGGCCTTTGAAACCAAAACGGGCAAACTATACCAGACACTGGCAGAAGCGAGCTATGAAACCTGGCGCGACGGCCCCTTTGGCCGCACCGGCGACAGCGTGGTCAAAACGATCTCGTATTACGACAAAGGCCCCGTTGTAGGAATGTTATTCGATTTCGCGATACGCCACGCTACAAAAAACCAAAGATCGCTGGACGATGTTATGCGGCAGCTGTACCGGGAATTCTACCAGCAAAAACAAAGAGGGTTCACCGAACAGGAACTGCGGACAGTCATCGAAAACACCGCAGGCACTAAGCTGGACGAGCTGTTTGATTACATCTACACCACCAAAGAGATCAATTACCAGAAATATCTCGGCTATGCGGGCCTTACGATGGACGCTGATTTCAAAATCACCCGTATGCAAAACCCCGATGCATTGCAGGCTTCTATCCTGGAAAGCTGGCTGGGCGAATAGGTTTTAATTAGTAACTTGGTTGTTCAACACAACCTGCGATAGTCCCGTGAACTTAAAAAAAGGATTGATCGATCTTACTTACCGCCGGGACAAGGTGCCTGCCACGAACCAGTACCCTTTTAATCTTCCGGCTCTGAAAACGTTGACCAGCCTTAGCTTCCACCCGAAGGTGACTTATTTTTCCGGAGAAAACGGGATGGGAAAATCAACCCTGGTAGAAGCCATCGCGGTCGCCTATGGATTCAATCCTGAAGGCGGTTCCAAAAATTTCAACTTCACGACCCACGCCTCCCATTCCGCATTACACCAGTTCATCACTTTGGCGAAAGGCCAGAAACACAGAGATGGTTTTTTTCTCAGGGGTGAAAGCTTTTTTAATGTGGCCACCAATATAGATCAGCTGGATAAGGAACCTGGAAACAGCAGGAAGATCATCGACAGTTTTGGCGGCGTACCGTTGCACGAACAATCGCACGGAGAATCTTTCTGGGCATTGCTGATGAACCGCTTCCAGGGCAATGGCCTTTACATCCTGGACGAGCCGGAAGCCGCGCTATCTCCCAACCGCCAGATGGCCATGCTTTCCCGCATGCACCAATTGATCCAGCAGGATTCGCAGTTCATCATCGCCACGCATTCCCCTATTGTAATGGCTTACCCGGAGTCTGATATCTACGAAATCACCGAAGCGGGCATAAAACCTGTCAGCTATACACAAACAGAAAACTACCGAACCTCCCTCCACTTTATGAACAATTATCAAAAAATGGTAAATATCCTGCTGGGCAACGAATAGCATCAATTTGTGATTTTTACACATACGGCTGGTAATGTGTCAACTATAATGAATGAAAAACCAACATGGGCCAAAACTTTAACATTTCTACTAGAACTGCCGTATAAACTTTTCCCTCCTTTAGTCGTCTTATATATGTAACAACAGCCTATTGTATGAGAATATTACATTCATTGCCAGTCCTTCTGATCAGCCTGGCGCTGACAACGGGCGTACAGGCGCAGGATGCAACAGGATTGCCTGGGGATAACTTCAGCCTCGAAGGAGCACTGGAGATGTTCAAAAAGGCCGAAAATCCCGGGGAATTTGAGAAAATGCTGAATACAAAAGAGAATGGCGTAAATAACCTGGATCTGAACAACGACGGGGATATCGATTATATCCGCGTAATCAATAAAAAAGACGGAGATGTGCAGCTCTTTGTATTACAGGCTTTGGTGTCGGCTTCAGAAAGCCAGGACGTTGCCGTGATAGAACTGGAGAAGACCGGCGATAGCCGCGCGGTGATCCAGATCGTAGGTGATGAGGACATTTACGGTGTATCAAAGATCGTGGAGCCTTCGCCCGGCGATGAGACCGCTTTTAATGACGACACTTTTGACAACATGACCTTTGCCAGCGCGCATGGGCCGAATGCGGCTTATTCACCTTCAGGATTGGTGGTGAACGTGTGGTTCTGGCCGTCGGTACGTTTCGTGTTTGCGCCGTATTATACCGTTTGGGTATCTCCCTGGAGATGGTACCATTACCCTGTGTGGTGGGATCCCTGGGAGCCGCTGGCATGGCACGTTTATGAGCCGATCTGCTATCGTTACCGCCCGAGGTATATAGTAGTGCATACGCACCGCGTACTGCGTGCGCCGCGTATCTATCGCCCGATGAGGGTAACTTCCCAGGCCGTTTACAGCAGGAACCGCGTGGTGGTGAATAACTACCGCACGAATTACCGGACCACGCAGCCGCGGCAGTTTGACAGGAACACATCTCCCCGTGAGTACGACCGGAATTCAAACTGGAACAGGACCGCACCGTCCCGCCGGTACGACCGCAATGCGAACGTGGACAGAGTGGACAGAACCACGCCGTCGAGGCAATTTGACCGGAATACGGATGTGGACAGGACTACACCCTCACGGCAGTTTGACCGCAATTCGAATGGGAACAGAACTGCGCCTTCCCGCCAGTTCGACCGTAATCCGAACGTGGACCGGACTACACCTTCCCGGCAGTTTGACCGCAATTCGAACACAGACCGAAGCACGCCTTCCCGTGAATTCGATCGCGGCGCGGCGCCGCAACGCCAGTTCGACCGCCGTTCTTCTGCTCCCCCACGCGAGATAAACCGCGGCTCCGGTTCTTTTGACAGGCCGCAGCGGCAATTCGATCGCAGCTCTGGCATTTCAAGGCCGCAGGGAGGACAGATCAACCGCGGCGCACCGCAAAGGAGCATACAACACAACCGGGCTCCGCGCGGCGGAAGGTCATAGTTAAAGCTAATGTTGATTTTAATAACCAGGAAGGGAACGCATCGTTTGGTGCTGTTCCCTTTCTTCTTTTGAGGGCCGGCTTCGGCGCCAAAATCAGTATCTTTCTATTATGAAAAAAAGTGCGGGTATATTGCTGTACCGGGTTAAGAATAACCTGCCTGAAGTGATGCTTGTCCACCCTGGCGGGCCGTTCTGGAAAAATAAAGACGCCGGCGCCTGGACTATTCCCAAAGGCGAATTTGCCGGAGACGAGGAACCGCTGGATGCGGCTTTGCGCGAATTGCAGGAAGAGACCGGCCTCCCCGTGAAAAAAGGCGCCTGCATACCACTGGCACCCGTAACACAAAAAGGCGGCAAGCTCATACTGGCCTGGGCCATGAAGGGCGACCTGGATGCAACCGCGATCAGCAGCAATACCTTTGAGCTGGAATGGCCGCCCCGGTCGGGCAAAAAACAAATGTTCCCGGAAGTGGATAAGGCCGCATGGTTCACCCTGCCCGAAGCCCGGGAAAAGATCAACCCCGCGCAGGTAGCACTGCTGGACGAACTGGCCGGAAACCCGGATATTTAACTTAAATTCCACAAAAAAAAGCAATGACGGGCCATGTATTTTCCAGGTTCATTTTTTTCCTGTTCCTGATCTTTACCACTAACGCATACGGACAAACGCCGGTGGTTACAGATGTTACCGACCAGCTGCAAACCTGGGTCAAGCATCTTGACAATGATTTCAATAAATATTACACTCACGAAAAAAGCGCACAGCTAAAAGAAAGTTTCACATACCTGAAACAGGACCTCGGCGACTATATGAAAGCCCGGAAGCGGCTCTCAGACAGCTTGTTCCGGAACAATGCCGCACCGGGAAAAAAAGATCCTGAAAACCTGGAAGCCCTTAAACTGAAGATGAACGATGTGATGCGGCGCATGCGCGAGGTGACCGACCTCACCAACGAAGAGCTCAGGAAGGAGGGCGATAAACTCAATGACGCGATATATAATACGTTATATACCCAGCCTAACCAATACCTGTCGCACCTGGAAGCATTCCTGGCCGGCTTCGAGGTCACGAAAAAAGACCTGGCCCTCGATGGCAGCACCTGCTATACCCGCCTGCAAACGTGCATCAATATTATCAGCGGGTTAGAAGGAAAAGCTGACAGGAAAAAATAGGGAACCGTTTGTTTCATACGCGGTGCTGATCCGGCCAGGGCAGGCCTTTCCCGGTTTCGCACAGTAACTTCAGGCTCCGCAGGAACCGGGCCCAGGTAAAATTACATTCTGCATACATCGGCGTGTAGTCTTTCCAATTATCATGGTGGAAGATCAGGAGCGTCAGGTTTTCGCTGTTGCTCAGTTGCTGCAGCTGTCCCTGCATTTCAGGATGGGCATGCAGCAGCGTCTCTTGGTTGCCTGGTTTCAAGTGGAATGACAGAGTGGTATCTATCCACTCCGGGGCTCCCTCCAGGCAGAGCCATTTCACCTGTTCGAATGGTTTCAGCGCTGTAATTTTCATTTCCTTATGATAATGCGGGCCAAAAGGGAAACGTGCGGTGCTGCCTGGTTCGGGCTTTGCCCCTGCACCCGGCGTCCACCAGGCGGCCAGGCCTTCCTGGGTGGTGATGGCGTGGTAAACTTTTTCAGCAGGAGCTGCTATAATAAGCTGGTGATGGATATTGGGCATATTGCGATGTTTTTAATGATCTCATGCCTGGAACTGCCTTAAATGGTGGTCCGTATGCTTATATGCTAAAATACCGATTTCTTCCCGGGACATTTTTCCAAAAAAATCATGCACAAAGCCGGGGTTGGAAAAATCAGCATAACCGGCTACCAGGTCCATCCATTCTTTCTTCTGCGTTTCTATATCTCCATCCTTTTCTTTACCGATAAAAGCGGCGCCCGCCGGCATATTTTTCTTCATCGGGCTGTTATCCTTTACCATGCCTCTCAGCGCCATCTTGCCGAAAATAAGTCCTAAGAATGATTGCTTGCAGACGAGATCATTTTTTCCCAATATCCATTCATTCCAAAAGATGGAATGACCCAGCATTTGGTAGATATTCATTTTCCCCCATTGCCGCTGGTTGTTTTCATTCAGCAAATTGATCCGGCTAATCAGCTGGTTCCTGGCTGGTTCATCGAAAATTGTTGTTAACATAATCTGGCTTTTAAAATGATTTGATGTGGCGTTTATCAAAACAAATTTCAGCCAGAATAAAATAAATCTATGGGTGATGTTTTGTCAACTTAAGGGGGGAATAAGGACAGTGTTTTTATATGATCGTTTCTCACTATCCAAGTACCTTATCCACCCATTTCCTTGTTTCATCCGCCAATAAAGGAAGGATATCTTTTTTTCCTGCTTTAAAAGAATGGTCTGCCCCTTCCAGTTTTACCAGCTTCGCTTTTCGCAAAGATTTACACACCGTTTCGATCAGCTCCCAGGTGGCGAGCGTATCCTTAGTGCCTTGAAGGAAAAGCATGGGATTTTTCAGCGCTTTCAAGTGCTCAGCCCGCTCCGTGGAAGGTTTGCCGGAGGGATGCAGCGGGAAGCCGTAAAACACAATACCATCAACGGGACTTTCAGGATTGGCAGACAGGTATTGCGAACTCATTCTCCCGCCGAAAGATTTGCCGGATGCGAAGAGCGGCAGGTCCGGGTGTAACTCACGCGCTTTTGCGATAGCAGCTGCGATCGTCGCGTGGGCAACTGCCGGGGAATCGGGCCTTATTTTTTTATTTTCAGCAAATGGGAAATTAAACCGCAAGGTCGCGATGCCCGCATCTGAAAGCAAGCCGGCCAGCGTTTCCATGAACGGGTGGTCCATACCCGCTCCTGCCCCATGCGCCAGCGTAAAGATGCAGGCAGGTTTGTTTGGAGCGATATACCTGGCCGAAACCGGTCCTATTGAAGGAGAAACTTCTATTTTAAAGGATTGTGCGGGCATGATGAGATCGTTTCAAGTGAACAAATTTAAGGTCCATTTTGGAGCCTTGAACAAGTATAAA
The DNA here is from genome assembly GCF_039655965.1 of Chitinophaga sp. YIM B06452. Taxonomy (NCBI): domain Bacteria; kingdom Pseudomonadati; phylum Bacteroidota; class Chitinophagia; order Chitinophagales; family Chitinophagaceae; genus Chitinophaga; species Chitinophaga sp. YIM B06452. The sequence continues at coordinate 1,443,032 of NZ_JAWLKY010000002.1, forward strand.
CATTACTACCTGGCTTGACAGCCTTACTTCCAGGCGCCCATCAACCTTCTCAGCACAATGATCTCCCCGGTATGATAGCTGGTATGATCTGCTATCAGCATGGCTTCCCTGAGCAAGTTCTGCCCGGTGCCATGCTGGAAAGGCGTGAAGAGGTCGGCGCCCGGCGCTTCCAGCAGTTCGATGAATGCTTTCCGGTCGGTAGCGATCTGCGTAATACTTTCTTCCCAGGCATTTGCATTTACAGGAGCATGTTCCTTTGGCCAGTAGCCCTCCGGCCATTCCGGCGATTTATAACCAGGATCGCGGGAGAATTCCAGTATATCCAGTTGCGTAATGCGGATATGCTCTACCAGCTGCCATATGCTGTACGGCATACCTTCGGGCACCTGGCCGCGCAGACTGGCGGGCAGATCTTTTACAGCCTGCTCAAATGTAGCATGGGCATGGCCGCCGTGCAGGAGTTCTTTTAGGTTTTTGATGATGGTGGGAATTTCTTTCATGATGAGAGTTTTTATTTCATCGTAAATAAAATGGTCCTTTTCAGAGCAGCAAAACTAACATTGTGAGCGCATAAAAAATATATTCAATTCAAAGGAATTTGATCAGGAAGCACTGTTCGGAAAATCCGAGCAGTTCGAACGGACGGTAAATGTGCTGGGTATGCAGTAGTGGATTATCTAACCGAATTCTAATCAAGAGCATTAAACTCATTAAACATATCCTTAAAACTTCGAGCGTAAAATGTTGGTTTATTATAGCCGTCTTCATGATCCAATATAATAACCGAATAATCGTTCGTTGGACTCTTTAAATTTGCATCAAAACACAAAACACCCCAATCACTAACATGGGCAAATGGCAGATAATTTCTTTCCAACAGATTCCAGTATAACATCTCAATTATCTCCTTAAACTTTGACAACACTTCTCCAGGGAGAATACTAAAAAAATTTATAGCGTGGCTACCGAGCTGCAATTCCATAAAATGCCTCTGTCGCAGAAAAAAAATGAAGGATTCTGGTAGGGGATGCCCCAAAAAAACCTCCATATCAATTACATCTTTTTCTGAAACAGTACTTTTAACTGGTAGCCAATAAGAGTACCCCTCGTCATACTCCTTGCTTCTGTCAAGCATGACCTCCGGGATAAACTCTGACATGTAAAAGTTGCCTCCTTTCTCTTCAAGAAGATCGAAGTATTTGTCTACAACCAGTTTTATTATGCTGAAGTCTTGCAGGGTGTTCATCATAAAGAATATAAAAACAAAATAGGGATTAACTCGCGGGTATTTGATAAAATAAAAAAGGCATTAAGGGTATCCCTAAAGCCTTTTCTTTCTGTAGCGAGAAGGAGCGATTATTTGAACACTTTTTAGAGTTGGCGGAGGTTTTGGGGCCGGTGATCGAACCCCTCCCCGCCGAACCTGTTAACCCTGTAAATATTTGCAAATGAGCCGATTGAGTAATTTACAGGTATCCCGGCCCTATCTTCTCTTTTCACCGGCATTTCGGATCAACTCCACTCCGGCACCTCCTTCCCTCTTCCCCCGCCGGCCGATGAAAGAAAAAGATTTTTGGTAGGAGCCAGCTATGTTTTGACTTCGTCAAAACGCGCTGGCTCCCCTCATGCCTGCGGCATTCAGGGAGAGTTATTGATTACGTTTTGTTCTTAAAATTATATGCGATGCAAGTGAAGCGAAACAGGGGCGGTAGGCCGCGGAAACAAGTTAAGAAAACCGAGCAACTGGCGGTGATGTGTACGCCGGTCGATCGGTTGGTAATTAAGGCGAAAGCAAGGGAAGCTAACCTCACCATTTCGGAATATCTGTTACATGCCGGGAAAGGATCACCTGTTAAAATCAAGCACATCCCCCGGGAGATACTCCAATTCACCGGGAGGATAAACCACACCGCCGCGCTCCTAAACCAGATGGCCCGGAAACTAAATTGCGGACTTTCACTGGGTGAAATGGAGCGGCTTCTTTTGGTTTCCTGCCTTGAAACGTTGCAAAAACTATCCTCCGAAATCAAATCCAGCCTGCCATGATCGGGAAAATTATCATCGGGAAAAGTTTTAAAGGCTGCATTAGTTATTGCCTTAGCCCGAAGCAAGGCCAAGCCGAACGGGCGGAAGTGATTCATTACAATAACTGTTATGGCGATAAAAACGAGCTAATCCGGCAGTTTGAGGAACTGAGGGGGCATAATCCTAATTTGGGGAAGCCTGTCATGCATGTGATTTTAAGTCTGGCGCCGGGGGATAAGGTTCGGCCAGGGCTAAAGGAGGCTATTGCCCAGGAGTGCGCGGAGGATTTGGGGTTTGCCGACTGCCAGTATCTCGCGATTTCTCATAACGACACCCACCACCAGCATATTCATATTATCGCCAACCGCGTCCGGTATAATGGGAAAACGGTTTCGGATAGTAATAATTACAGGCAGATCGTCCGGTTCTGTAGAAAGACGGAACAGAAATATAACCTCACCAAAGTCCTGAATCCTCGCCGGTATCTTTCCTCCGTAAACCAACTGATTCCCCGAGAGGACCAGCGGAAAAATGCTTTGAAACGTGCGGTGAACAGGGCGTTACTGGCGGCAAAGGACTTTAACTCCTTCCTATCACTGATGCAATTAAGCGGGTATGAGGTGGATAAGGGCCGGGGGATTGCTTTTGTAGACGTCCAAAAGGTAAGGACGAAAGGCAGCGAGATTGGATATTCCTTGCAGAATATTCAGGAGACAATCGAACGATTGAACAACCGACAAGTCCGGAGTCTCCAACAAAATCGCGGAATGAGAATTTAGTCCAAAGAAATAGTGCCCCAACCTTGAACTCTATTCGAACATACAGAAGTTAAAACCCTAACTATTTGCAAGCTCATCATCCTTATTTTTCTCGTAATTTATTCGTTTGGTATAATATGCAGCCAAATTTGCCGCCCATTCACGAACCTTAGGTTTCACATGACTTTCTAATTTCTCTATTGCCCGTAACTCAATTTCGAGCTTTTCAACCAACGAACCTACCCAAGTAAATGTACCCATTCTGGCACTTAGGCCATCTAATATTGATTCATTTTCGCCTAAATCGTCGATAAATCTTTGCGCATATCTATGCAAAGCAGCATTTCTTGTATCAATTACAGGTAACATTTGTGAAACAAACGATAGTTCCTTCTCCTTATTTTCGATGCACCACTGAAGTATAATTTCGAATTTTTCATCATCGATTTCAAACAATATACCATCATTAACACCAAAAGATGAATCTGATGAACCTAGGATGTCTCTCAAATCCAGCAATAACAAAGCATTAGCATCTGCATTTTCGAAAACTTCACTCAACGAATGCCACAAACTCGAAAAATACTTATTCTTAATTATCCTAAACAATGACTTATATTCATAATCACGCCCAATATAGTGGTCAGGACTTCGTAATGTTTCAAACAGCTTAAGGCAAACAACATCCGCAAAATTGCTATCATTTAATTCTGTTAATGCCTTTTCTAAAAACTGAAATATATAAAACTCATTCAAATTGTCACGAAGATTGTACAAAACCTTTTCTCCAAAGTCAGAAAAGTATTCCAATAAAGTATCTCTGAACAAACTCCAGCTTTCTTCTGACTCAGATACCCATGTTACTAGTATATTGAACGCTTGAACTTTACATTCATCTGGACTATCTACCGCTGATTCAAAAAATTTAAAAACTTCCTCTTTATCTAAATGTTTTACCCCCCATCCAAAGCTAAAATGACCGAGTTCGATAGGGCTAATTTGTCCATTTTTCACCATATCTAACATTGACAATAACTTGTCTATAGGTAATTCAAGTGTTTTGGCTACTAAGAAAGAATACCTACAGATATCTAAGTCATCAGTAATTAATGACATTAGTGCATTGACAATCTGCGAGTCCTTGCATTTATGCATTAAACCCATAAGAAATACAAAATTCCGCTCATTTTCCTCTATCTCCTTGATAACATTAATGAACGAGATTAACATCGTCCATAATTCTTCCCTGTCTATATGTTGAGAGACGTACCAACCGAATTGAAACCCTTCAACTAAACCTCCTTTTGCCAAATATGGTAAACGCTCCCTTAAAAGCGCCTGATTTGACATCAAATCGTCCTTAAGAATTCCATATCTAGATAGCTGCAGCAATTCCCTTCCTTCACCGCTTTCCACTCTCTTTTCAGCTGAAGACGGATTCCTTAGCCAAAAATTAACTTTCTCTTCAAAGTCCCTGGGCTCAAGCTCTTTAAGCATATCCTCCAATTTTTGCTTATCAGCTTCACTCCCTGTGCCACGACTTAATACTAATGATACTCTATTCTTTAAATCAACTCTGTCCAATTGATCGCTACCTAACACCTTTGAAAGCCTAGGCAATACAATATTACCCAGCCCCATTTCAGTTAATGAATACAATTTCTTTACAATAATTGCCAATGCCTTTTCCTGTTCATCCTTACTACCAGATCCAACTTTTGCGAAAAGCTGATCCAAAACCCAATTCCAATACGATCGAATATCTTCAGATTTGGGTTTAAAATCCATCATATCCCCTTCAAAACGCCCCCCGCCTTCAATTCCCATACGGTGAAAAGAATCAGATTTTAATGCTGCATTTAATGCTTCAATTCCCAGAAATCGCGCCCTCTCGCTAGAACTACTCAATACTTCTGCAAGTACTTCCTTTCTGATTTCAAGATTTGCTGTAGTACCAGGTAAATAGATGTGAAACAATTGCAAGAAATGTGCAGTTGCATTATTTGCGATTGGTTCATTCTCTCCAACTGCAAACTTTATCAAAACTTTGACTGCTTGATAAAATGTCTTTTCGCTGAAACATAATACTTCCAACGCCCAGACTAAATTCCTTCGTCCTTCCTTTATATCAGAAATGTCGCCTTCACTTAAATCTTTAAATGCATCATACAATGCAGAAACGCATGCATCCGGGTTCACATGTACAAAACTGCGGAAGAGGCGTGAACCCGCTTCAGAATTTAAAACTTCCGCATTACGAAAAGGGCCATTACAAAGATCAGCAACTATTCGCTTTGCATTATCAAGATGTTTTAAATACTGAAACTGTTTACAAAATGATTCAACTAACTTATTTTCAGATAAGAACTTCCTTACTCTCTCAAACTTAGTAGTCGTACAACTCCTCCACCATTCTTCGGCCAAACTTAAAGCTAAAGGCGTAGGGCGAAATGAAACAGTTCTTCCGACTCGCTCCAGCAATTGCCTATCTAACATTTCGGAACAAATCTGTCGAAAGAAATTGATTTTTAGTTCATTTAAATCCTCCTCATTCGCGTCAGGAAAAACTAATCCACAAATGTCCTTATCTAAAGCTATTGCGTTACTAAATACTTCATAATCATCAAAAAGACCAAATGAAGCAAATAATGAGCACGCGGTAATAACGTTTCTCTTATTCTTATCTGAGTGTAAGTCGCCTAACAATCTCTCTATTAAATCAGCTTGTCTCAACGTTCCCGGCTGATTTTTGCCTCTGTTTGGGTTCTTTGCCATAATCGTTGCAAGCAAAGGAAGGCCATTAGAGAAATTGACTAACAATTGAATTTCTTCAGCTTGAAATTCTTGAAAATTTGACGTTAATATTTCTTTTACTACTTCCCTATTTTTTATTAAGTCAATCCGCAAGTAATTTGTACCAAACTCATAAATAACCTCTTCACCACTTTCATTTGGATCAATGCCAATAGTGACAAGACATGACTTCGACTTTGAAGCATTTAATAGTCGTGCAGCTTTTGCATGAAATTCACTAGGACAATTATCTACAATAAAAACTCTCTCATCAGTCCCAATGAGTTGTTGTTTCAGGGTACTTATAATTTCTGATTCTATATTCTGATTACAGTCTACATATAATACTTTATTAGACTTTGATACAGAAATTGCGTCTTCAGGATTTAGCCGAAAATACTCGAATAATAGTCTTGTTTTTCCACATCCTGCAAGTCCAACCAAACGTACTACTGATCGAGAAGTTGCCAATAGTGTGTCTAAACTTCCAAAAAGTTCTATTGTATAGGGAGAGACTTCGAATCCAAAATGTTTCGTTACCGTTTGACTCCAAGTAATCCAATTCTCAAACGGAGCATTCTCCTTTCTCTGTCGTTCTAATTCGGTTTTAAATATCTCACCGATTCTATTACTTAATTCGTCAACTAGTATTTTCTTAACCTGCTCCTTTTCTATAGAGGCAGAGTATTTATAGCAAATTGGAAATCTACTTTGGATAAGATCAAATGGCATATCCTTTGGATCGCCATGCTCCAAGTTAAAAACCGTCACTACTCTTTCAGTTCCTATAGCTGCTTCTGCATAACCCAATTCAATTAATACATTTGGATTGGACATTCCAACACCGTCATTCACGCCCGTAAAAGTAATATCACCAATAAAAACATCAGCCTGTGAAATCTTCTCCCTTATTTTAGTTGGGATATTGGGCATCCCGGGAACATCCTTTGTATCTTTATCGAGTATAAAATAATCTTTATTCAGTTGATAATCCGCCCTCAATTTCTTGATCGCACTTTTAATGCAATCTTCAATAAAGTTTTTATTGTATTTAGATTCAGTATGGGATTGCCAAGAGTAAAATATTAGGAAGGGCATATAGCGATAGTTATAAAATCCAAAAAAAATTAGAAATCTTAATAAGGCACCGGCCTTATCCAAAACTAAATTTAAAGAAAATTAAGCTACAGCAATCAGCAAACAAAATTGAATCTTAAGTCTTACGAATTCACATTTAGGATAATACACCGTCCTTCTCCTTTCAAAATCCCCAAATTACCCAACATTTCAAGGCACATATGTAATTAAACATCTTATCTTTATTACTATCATTTATGTATATTATCTTCTACCATACAACACAAGACTAATTGCCTAACTTTCAACGATTTGGGAAATATGATTAAGAAAATTGTTTGGGCTAATTATACCCCCGATGACTTCCAACTTTTCTGCAATTCCTTACTGACCTTTGAAGTCGGCAAGCAATTTATTCCATATGGGGCTAAAGGAAAAGACAAAGGATTTGACGGATCATTCCAGGGAGTATATGATTTAGAGGAGGGGAATTGGCGCTTTCAGTATAAATATCATTCTACCCCTACTGCGAAGGCATTCAGCAGTCTGAAAACAGACATTAAAAATGAGGCTAAGAAAATAAAAGACGAAAATCACTTTGTTCTCTTAACTAATGTAGAACTTTCCAAATCCCAACAAGATCAATTACTGGAAATTGGAAATAAACATAAGCCAGGCGGAGCAACAACACAAATTATACTCTGGGATGGAGCAAAATTGCACTCGCTTTATCTAAAATACCCTATTCTACATACGTGGCTAGAAGAACGCTTCCATCAGTTAAAACCCTTTGAATATTCCTTTAGCGATTTATTGAACGCAGGCTTGCAGAACATGCAGACATTAAGCAACGAATTTGCCGGCCGTACGAAGGAATTGAATGAAGTCCATCAAGCACTGGTTAACCCTGATATATTATTAATAAATATTTCAGGAGAAGCCGGACTAGGGAAAACACGGCTGGCTGTAGAATACATTCAAAATAACATACAGACTATAGATTCCTGGCATTGCATAGTATTGGAATCTGGCAATATCAGCGGAACCGATATTGCCAAAGCACTGTCTGGTACGACCAACTATTTAGTTTTCATCGATGATGCTCATAATCATTCTCCTCAACTTATTTTAGACATATTTAAAGTTGCAGAAAGTTCTCATAACAAAATTAAAATTCTTCTTACAAGCAGAAGCCTCATTGGATATTACCCCACGCAATTAATTAATTCAAAATCTCTTTTCAAGGTAAAAACAGTTGAACTTACGAAGTTTACTCCCGAAGAAACTTCTGATTATCTAGAAATCCACCTTAAAGGAACTTACCTAGAAGACCATGTGAGTTCCCTCGTACAGATTTCTAGAGGCATTCCTATTCTCATTGTTGCCCTCCTCCGCGCTGCTCATGAGCACATTTCTATTCCTGAAATAAAAAATGGAAATTTCTTAATCCAATACGTGCTTTCTTACTTTGAAAGCTGCATAAATTACATTAACAGTGAGACAAACATTTCGAAACTAAATATTCGTCGGATAATTAAATTAGTATGCTTATTGGAGCCTTTTGATTATCATGACCAAAATATCTTAAAGGAAATTTCATCTAACGAGAATGTAACAGAACACGAAACTAGGTTTATCCTGAATACCTTGGTTAATCAGAAGTTCAGTTTTGGCCAAAAGAAGAAGGAAATTAAGCCCGATTACTATAGTGATATATACTTGAATAATGAACTAACTACGCCTTGGGTTGAATCGGTCTTAGCTAATTACGTAGATTTCACCGATAATATAATTAGGAATTTAGGTTCAATTGCTTCTGTTCATGATGGACAAATCAAGGAAAATCTACTTGAAAAAATGCTTGTTGAATATTTGGGTAGAGTGGAATACACTCAAGATACTAATGAATTAGAGAAAATCTTTGACACATTAGAGCATGTTGCTCATATTTATCCTTCAATTGCATTGAATGCCATAGGCAAAACCCTCACTTTTCATCCAAACGTAGTTGTAAAAGACAGCTCCATCTATCGTTCCATCCTATTTTTATTATCGAACATCGCAAACACTTCGGATCATCTTAGCGTAATACTCCAGTACACTAATGACATTTATAATTTATCCTTCGATCAAAACATCTTTCAAGATATATTTGGTTATGCCTCGCTAGAAGTTTACTACGGTATCAATTTAGAAAGACAAATGTTTTTTGTACAGAAAAGTGAAGAATTACTACGAGAGCAGTCCACTTTGTCTGATTTTATTATTCATGGGCTAAATAAATTACTGGAACTGGATTTCACTTTAACCACTATATCTGGAAATAGACTAAAATATCACATTCGGACATTCTACTTACCAGAAACAGCTGATATAATACAACTGAGAAATAAGATAATTGATCTATTAATTTGTGGATATAGCACGGAAAAATATGACGCAAAACAGTTAGCAATTTTAGATACCATACTAGAAATTCCAGGCACAATTCTTCGTAGCAAATCAAGGAAAAATCCCTACAAAGGTGAATTAGAAATACAGAAGGTGTTTTTGTGGTTAGAAAACGTACTGAATTCGACAAACCTCGAATGCTTATCAAAAATAATTAACAGCCTTCGACTCTATAAGTTGTGGTTTAAAGACGAACCATATATTACAAAACTAAATGAAATTGAAAGTAAGTTAACCCCGGGAACATTAACTGAAAAAATAATGATTCAGTTATCTGAAGACTATTCCAATATTAGTTTTGATGAAAGTGACGATAAAGTAAGAAAATTCACTGGTCAATTAATCGCTGACTTTAAAATCGAAGACTTGTTTAATAGCGCCTATGATATTTTCACCAGAGTCCCCGACAATCCAAGGTTTCCACTATTTGTATCAACGATTCATCAAAATCATCACATAAAAAGTATAGAATTTTTCGAACTTGCCTGGCTCAAGGGACGAAAATTCTTCCATCATTACGGATCATACTTTTTACAGTCGCTTTGCTTCCGACACGACGACAGGCTTACTTTTTCAAAATTCATACAGCGGCTTCAGGATGAAGACTCGCAAATTTCAAGAAACTTAATTTTAGATGTTTACAGTTATAGTATTCCTTGGAAGGATAAGATTAACAATGATGATCACAAGCTAATACTTTCCCTGTACAATTCTAAAAAGCCTGTTAACCAATTGGTAGTTAGCCAAGTTTTAGGGGTATTATATTACAATAATGCAAGTCAAGCGAATACTGCAATCGCCGACTTTGTAACTAATTGCAATCAAAGGGAAGCGGACCTACTTTTCCGCACATTATATTCATACTTTGGTAACTATAACGAGGAGTATACAAAAATCCTGTTGGGAAATGTTCGATTCCACCTTTCTTATGAATTAGAAAGGTGCTTAAACGAAGTTATAAAATCACATGGCTTTGATTCAGTTTGGCAATATCTACTTAGAAGGTATGATAAAAAACTGGAGCTTATAAATACAAATGGGCATGATTACACTTATGAGTACGTTCCAAGAGAAAACAGCGGCTTAATTATAAAAGGAATGTCTGAAACGGACATTTCTGAAATTTTCGTTAAAGCAATAGAATGGTTTTTTTCAGTGTCTCCTTCTCCGGGATATCGTGATCAGTCAATATATCTCGTTAAATACTTCCGCCCCAAAGATGAAATTACAAGCGAAATCTTCGAATATCTAGATAATAAGCTGAACTTTAATATTACGAATGTTGAATTTCTGAAACGGCTTTCTAGCATTCTTCAAATCTTCAAGAAAAAAAATGAACAGATTATCACATTAGCACTTCGGCTATACAATGTAGCTTACAAAATTAATAATGCCTCCAAAGTTAAAGACGGAATTCTATCAGATTGTTACTTTGCCCTAACATCAGTTGGCGCTAAAACTGGCACCCCAGGTCAGCCATTTCCCATAGATTTGGAAATGAAAAAACTTTTTGAGGAATCTATAGAAAAATTTAAGGATCAATTTGACAATATTCAAATTCTTCACTCTGCACTCAAAAGTTTTAACAGAGATATTGAGAGTAGTCTGAACGAAGATGGGCTAAACGACTGGAATTAAAATACACGAAAAGAGTTACGACGAAGAAAGTTTTTAAATACGTTATCCAATCGCACTCTCCGGCAAAAAATCCTTCGGGGAACAATTAAAGATCCTAGCCAGGTCGTTCAGGTGACGGATATTATACTTATGCCGCTGGCTCTCGCTCTCCACATTCGATACAAAACTGTCCGCAAGCCCGAGGTGATGGGATAAGTCTATCTGGCGCATCAGGGCCTTTTCTCTCATTTCCTTTACCCTCTCGATAACGTACAAATCAATCTTGGATGCGTGCGGCTTGCTTTTCATTGTGAATTTTGAGGTAAAGCACGGCCTAACCAAAGAAAATATCAACCACACATGTGTGGTTTTGTGTAATTTTTCACTATATTTGGTTAAATAAATTACCAAACTTCTTAGCCATGAATTCTTCCTAGATGCTTAATTTTGGCGTCTGACGAAAATATCAAGCGCATTTGCTTTTCACTCGTACCCGAAAACTACGACCTTTCAAAGACTACGAGCGATAAGGTAAATCGCCTGCATCATACTGGTGTGGGCGTTCTTATCTCGTTGTCTGGGTGTCGTAGCCCATCGGGAACAGGTAGGGACTAACCCACGCCATTTTCATTTCCCTTAGTTCCTACCCCGTCTCCCTTACATTCCTCACCCAAAACTTGACCGATGACAGAAATCAAACATCGGATTGGCTACTGTATTGCCAATCAGTACTCCTATTTCAAGTCGCTAAGCAACCTATCCAGGGAGTTCAAGGCCAAATTATGCCTTGAGCTGGGATGGACTTCCACCACCTTCGATAATAGCCTGAATTCCTCAAGGGAGGCCAAAAACATCGAAAGGGAAGCTATCCACAAAGTAGCTTATGAACTGCTGGAGGGAATAATAAAGCAGAATTTCCGCGTTCTGGAAACGGAATTTACGATTGACATATCGGCATTAGAGACAAAGGCCCAATCCCTGAATAGCGAAATCAACTACATCAAGTCTCATGTTTCCTTGTTCACCCAAAAATTTACCGATGGAACCGCTGAACATTAAGAACTACGAAGCCTTCATGCTCTACTTTGAAGGGATTATGGACATCCTCAACGATGTTTCCAGCGACATAAAGGCCGTTTACATCAACGTACACATGGACGGAGACGTCACACCATGCGTATGCGGAAATGCGCTCAACTACACAACGGAAGTAATCGAGAACCCGCATTTTCATAGTGAGGTTACCTTTTTCCTTTCTCCTCCGTCAGTGAAAAAAGAAAGTAAGTCATACTAGTTCGGACGAAAATGGGATTATTACGGGTGGGATATCTATCCCGCCCTATTTTTAGGGGAGGCGATTTTGTGACACATTGTTTATGGTTGGCGTTAGACTTTCCTTAAACACAGTTTTATTTACTCAAATTTGTTCAATTCCGTTCATAATCGCCCACCAGCTTGAATTTTAACAATTTTTCCCAAAGAAAAATTTGGAACCCGCCCCTTCCGCAACGTATATTCGTCGTCCCACACTCCACTGCATCCCAGCAGCCAGTTTATTATTCTCCACAATATAAACTCCGGGCATATGACTCAAGAAGAGAAAGAATTTTGTGAATTAGTGGCCTGTATCATTGTTGAACTCATTTTAAACGAAACGTTATGATCGCAATCGGGTATGTACGCATCAGCACGAAGGACCAGTCCAAATACTCGCTGGACTATCAGAAAAACAGCATCAGGGATTATTGCAAGCGGAACAAACTGGAACTCGTCAACCTCTTCGAGGACGACGGCGAAAGCAGCTACACCTTCGACCGCCCCGACTGGATCGCCTTGGAAGACTTCATCAAGAAGCACAAAGGCAAAGTCCAGTACCTCATCGTCATGGATCACGACCGTTTCAGCCGGAACCTCCCGGAAGCCCTCAACAAAATATCTCATCTGGAAATGAAATTCGGGATCAAGGTACTGGCGACCAACGAACCCATCGACCTCGACCCCTCCGATCCCAACGTCTTCATGACCCGGGCGTTCAAATACATGATGGCGAATAACGAGCTTTTCAACATCCGCCGCCGCACCTCCGCCGGGATTCGTCAGGCGCTGGAGAGCGGGCGCTTCGTGAACCGCGCCCCTTTCGGCTATAAAAACGTCAAAGCAGAAGGCGGCAAAGGCTTCATCGTGATCGACGAGGAACGCTCGTTCATCGTGAAAAAGATCTTCCGGGATTTCCTGATGGGCCACCCGTTCGGGCAAATCTGCAAGGAAGCCCGCGCCCTCGGGTTCACCTATTCCGGTAACTCCGCCATCCCGCGCATCCTGAATAACCACCTGTACGCCGGACTGATAAAAGTTCCCGCCAGCAAACAAACCCCGGAGAAAATAATCCCCGGCATCCATCAACCGATCATTTCAGAAACGGAGTTTTGGAGAGCGCAGGAATTGCTGGGCAACATCAAACCCATCAAATGCATGCCAGTGGATGAGGTGCCTCTACGCGGCATCCTCACCTGCACCTGCGGTCTCAACATGACCGCGGGCAAAAGCAAAGGCAAGCGGAAATACTACAATTACTATCGCTGCCGCATCCACAATAACCTGAACTTCTCCGCAACCAAAGTCCACGATCAACTGGATAAAATCCTCGACTTGTGCAGCTTCAAGCCGGAACAAACCACCTACATCGCAGAAAAAGCAAAGGAACGAATGAACGAAGCCCTCGCCGAAAGAACCCAGCAGGTAGCCATAAAAACAAAAGAATTGGAAGAAATAAACCGGAAGATCGAGAAGAACGAAGAGCGGTTTATGGAAGACATGATAGAACCGGAAACGTACCGGAAGTGGCACAAGAAATTCCAGATTCAGAAAGCATTGCTCACGGAAGAAATCAATTCCCTCACACGCAACCGCCACGAAAAACTGGAAAAACTTTTTCAAGTGCTCCCCTACTTAACATCCCTCAAAAGTATTTATCAAAACGCCGGCGTCAGGCAGAAGCATCATCTGTTACGCGGGGTGTTCAAACGTGGGCTCACATATCGCGAAGGGGCATTTAGAACACCCTATTTCCATCCGGCCTTAATACATAACGAAGTGACGCTCAAAGAAAAAGGGCTGCTCTTTGTAGAACAGCCCTCAAGTGACTTAGGAGATTCTCCCATTCGTAGCGAGATCGGGAGTTGAACCCGAGACCTTTGGGTTATGAATCCAACGCTCTAACCACCTGAGCTACCTCGCCAAATTCCGATCCTGAAACCCGGGACAATATCCGCCATTTCAAATTCGGGAGTGCAAAGATACAGGCTAAATGCTTAAAATCAAAAGTTCAGTGCAAAAAGTTTTTATCCCGCTGTGGTGGCGGCTTATGGCTGGTAAGGCCCTCCGGTTTCACCCCAGCCCCATTTCGGCATTGGTTCGCTTTCGCTGACAGGATTGTCGTCTGTATTGGAGTTCATCACAGCCAGGCGGCTTCCCCATTCAAGATACCCTACCAGGGCGGAGCGGAACTCCGGGTCCTGCGCCAGACCGATCTCATCCGCACTGTCCAGCAGCAAAGCCATCCAGCGCCTGCGCTGCGTTTCTGTGAGCATTTTGCCCAGGTGATGGCGCACCATGCCGGAATGACTGCCATTGTCGCCCTCAGTGTAGGTCTTAGGCCCGCCAAATACTTCAGCGATAAAATGCGCCACATGTTTGCTGTGCTCAGGACTCATATGCCTGAAAACAGGCTCCAGCAGCTCATCCTGCAGTACCTTGCCGTAGAAAAGCTCCGTCAGCCGCTCAAATACCTCCTGGCCGCCGGCCCATTCATATAAAGTTGGAATAGTTTTCATAAGACAACGAATGTAGGATTTTTTTTGCCTGAAAATAAAGCACCCTTTACATTGATTATCAATTCACTAAATAGCCGGCCTCCGCTTCCTCTCATACTTTTACCGGGTAATATTTTGTTCGTACGAAAATTTTCCTACCTTTAGTATATGAAGAAGCAGAAACAAGAAATGAACCCTGAGCCTACCCGTTCCGAACTGGAGATCTTACAAGTGCTCTGGCAGTTGGGGCCCTCCACCGTGAGAACAGTGAACGATGTGCTGAACGAACAAAAACGCGAAGTGCAGTATACCTCCACGCTCAAGCTTATGCAGATCATGGTGGATAAAAAGCTGCTCAACCGCGACGAAAGCCAGATGAAACATATCTATAGCCCCGCCGTGGAGGAAAGCTCCACCAAAGGCCACCTGCTGGACCGGTTTGTAGACACGATGTTCAACGGCTCAGCCAGCAGCCTTATGATGCAATTGCTGGGCAATAAAAAGACATCCAAAAAAGAACTGGACGCTATCAGGGAACTCCTGAAAAAAATGGAAAAATAAAATTGCCGTTATGCCTGTTACCGCATGGTTTTCTGACGACATTCTGCAGGCTATTTGCCGCACCTTCCTGCACTCCCTCTGGCAGGGCATTCCCGCCGCATTGCTGGCCGGGCTGGTGCTCCTGCTCACCAAACGCTCCAGGGCTAGCCTCCGGTACAACCTGCTGGGCGCGGTGCTGCTGTTGTTCCTCGGGGGAGCGGGCCTCACCTTTTACCTGGAAATGCAGTCCGCCTCCCCTGCCCCGGCGCTGCAAACGGCCGTCATAGCAGTTTCCGGCGTGCCATCCGCACCGGCGCCGCAGCCAGACCTGTTAACGCGTTTCCTGCAATTCACAGACGCGCATTCCGCACAGATCATGATGGCCTGGGCGCTGGTGTTCCTGTTGAAGTGCATCAGGCTGGGCGCAGGCTTCTACCACATTTTCCGCATCCGCCATTCTAATACCATTCAACCGCCCGTGGAATGGGCCGGGAAGCTCAGGCAACTGGCCCTTTCCCTCGGCATCCATGCGCCGGTGAAACTGATGGAATCCGCCAGGGTGCAAATGCCCTTCACCGTAGGATGGCTGAAGCCCTGCATCTATGTGCCCGCGGGCCTGCTGGCGCAGCTGCCGGCAGACCAGCTGGAAGCCATCTTGCTGCACGAGCTGGCGCACATCCGCCGCCGCGATTACCTGGTGAACATCCTGCAGCGTTTCGCGGAGATCATTTTCTTCTTTAACCCCGCCCTGCTGTGGATCTCCGCCTGCATCCGCGAGGAAAGGGAAGCCTGCTGCGACGACATTGCCGTTGCCCACACTCCCCGCCAGGCCAGCTACCTGCAAGCCCTCGTGGCCTTCGAAAACGCCGGCCAGCAAGTACAGTTGGGCATGGCCTTAGGTCAAAGGAAATTTTACCTGCTGGACAGGGTGAAACGCATCCTTACCAACGAAAACAAAAAACTGACTATCATGGAAAAAGGCATTCTCCTCCTCGGGCTCGCCGGTATCACCGCATTCGGGTTTGTACCGGCCGGGGAACAACCTGTGCCTAAAGCACAGCTGGAAATAGTGGAGATGGTGAAAGACACCACTATAAAACCTTTCAGGACCGTTAAAGTAAAAAGGGATACAACACATCCCAAAAAACTGCATTGGCGGGCAGATTCGGTGAAATATAAGCTCAAAACCAAACATAAGGACAGCCTTCATGTATTCCGCGCCCACGCAGACTCTGTATATTACAAGGTTTACAGCGATAAAATAAAAGGCGACAGCACGCTCATCCATAAATACTACCGGCTGGCAATGGACTCTTCCCGGCTGAAGGCCATGAAAGGGAAGCTGCAGGCAATAAGCGTGGACAGTTCTTACAAAACGTTCATCGTGTTGGACAGTTCATTTAAAAACCAGGCGAGGATATATCACCTCAACGCATTAAAACACAGTGATTCCGCATACGTGCTGGTCAAGGGCAATAAAATGAGAACCGCCAAACTGAACAAACTGCACTACGACAGCGCCATTATTTATTACAAATGGCAACTGGCAGACAGTTCGCTGAAAGAGCGTAAATTCAAACGCCTGCCTGATTCTTCCATAAAAAAATTCAAACAAAAAACTGCCCCGAGGGAAATTGAATCCAGACCCACCGCATTTCAGGTACTGACGAGGCCGCAGCGCATGATCGTCAAAGGTCAGGCCACCACTGCTTATACCATGCGGATGCAGGCAACAGCCCATGCAGCATACGAAGCCAGGACAGAGCTATTTATCGAACCTGTAACGTACAGTAGATACGAACAGGAAAAAACCGTTCCCTCCAAACCCAAAGCAACATATAAAAAGAGTGCGGAAAAGGAAATGAAGAAAACGCCCGAAAAACAGATCAAATGGCACCAGCCACGATATAACAAACCGACATTCCGGGAAAAAGCAGGACAGGCCTTGCCTTCAGAGTTGCAAAAGCACCTCGTTCCGCCGGTGGCCGACTGCTGATACCTTTTTTCGATTACTAGTCTCAACAACTTACAACAAGGGCTGCTTCGTCATGGCAGCCTTTTTTCATACCTTTTGCTCCGCCTTTATGCCCAACTATTGTTCGTAGGCATATGGGGAATTATTTCAACCTCCTGACGATGCGGCTGCACAGCAACAGCATCAAAAGCCATTCTGCGAACGCCACAGTTGTGAGGTGCCGTACGCCGTATTGCTGCACGATGAGCCCCATCAGGTAGTTTACCAGCATATTTCCCGTCAGCGCGATCACTAACACAAAGCTGAATGCCGTGCCTGAATGAGCGGCATACCGTTCGCCTACAAATCCCAGCATGACAGGAAAACCGCCGGCCAGCCCGGCTCCCAGCAATATCAATCCCGTTGCGGACAGTACAAATGTGTGGCTGACCTGCAACAGTACGATGCCCGCAGGCATGAGCAACAGCGAAATTATGAGCATATTGGCAGGGGAAACCATTCGGAACACGCTTCCTGCCAGCAGGCGCATCACCGTGTATCCGGCCACATACAGCGACAGGGCATACAGAGCAGCCTGCTCTTCCATGTGGCCGCCCGCGGTGAGGTAAGTGGTGGTCCAGTTGTTGATGATAGCTTCAAAGCTGCTCTGGAAAAATAAAAAGAAGCCGATCATCACCAGGGTAACGTCAGCGAATAAACGCCCGGCCTGCGCCAGCGGGAAGCCCTGCTGCTGCTTGGCCGGCGGGAAACGGATCATGGCGAACAACAGCGCCATGGCCATCGTCAGCCAGCCCACGGCAGACACGATATGGAACCACTGGAAGTGGTTTTTCAGCGCGCCCAATACCTGCGGCATTCCCAGCGCGCCAATACCGAATGAAACGCCCAGTAGGCTCAGCGATGCGCCTTTCCCGCGGGTAGTGATGTCTGCCACCACCACATTGGTAGCCCCGTTCATGATCCCGCCGCTTAGCCCGAATAAAAATATGCACGCTTTGAGCAGCGCCAGGGAACCGGCGTACGCAATGCCCTGGAAGCCTGCGCACAAGCCCAGGCAGGCAATTATCAACAGGGATTTATAACCATAGCGGTCACTGATGGGGCCAAAGAGAAGCGATCCTGCGAGAATACCGACCGGCATGATGGAAAACAATGTTCCCGCCGCAACTCCATCCATCCCGAATTTCAGGCGCAGGTCCAGCACCACGGCGCCAAGGGTGATGAGCGTGATGCCGAATAAAAGCAGGCCGGCGCAGGCCGCGATAAAAACCACTTGCTTATTGTACATGCTTTCACCAGGTTAGCGATGTGATGAACGTTGTGGGAAAAACAACCGCGCATTTTTCATAACGTACCTGTAAGTAAGACAGACAACTTTCAGCCTGCCGTTATCCAATAATAAAAAAGGCCGTCTCCCCAGTATGGAAACGGCCTTCTTATAACAAAATCAAAAAATCTACTTTTCTTCGGGCAGACCGTTTTTAAATGCTTGCGCATCGCGCGTGTTCTTTTGTACGGCAATAGCGCCGAATACGCTCAGCAAAAAGGCGAACGCATAGAAACCTTTTTCACTGGGCAGCAACGTGGCATTCCATAATCCAACGATCAGCAGGATGATCGTGAGCAGCATGCTCACCCAGCTGATGCCGTAATAGATGTCTGTTACCGGAATCCCTTCCAACCTGTCGCGCACGCACTTCTGTACAGAAACAGCGGCAAACAGGCCGTACATGAGGATCGTGAAATAATACCCTTTTTCATTGAGCTGCATCTCAGCGTTCCAGAGACCGATCACATAACCCAGCATGCCCGTGAACAGGGCAACCCAGGAGGCAGCTACGAATGCTAACGATGGTTTTTGTTTCATGGCATAGGTTTAATGTACAGCCAAGTTAATCAAATATCCGAATATTCAACGGGGCGGAGGAAATACTGGGTATTGCGGCTTACATTGTTCTTATATTCCTGCATGCCGGATAGTTTCTTCCATTCGGGGTCGGTGCTGAATGTTTTCCAGTGGGCGTCGCGGTCTGCGCGGTCTTTGAATGTGGTCATGTACATGAGGTTCGGCATGTTGCTGCCGGCAATCACTTCGCCATAGAACACAGCGTTGAAGCCCAGCCTGCGGAACAGGCCGATCTCGTCGCCATCGTTGAACATCTTTACTTTATTCACGTAATATTTTTCGGTAGGCCCTTCGTAGCTGCGCAATTCATATACACGTTCACTTTTGGGGCCGGTGAGGTTAGGCAGTTGAAACATGGGCTGGTCGCGGAAAGCTTTCAGCAGGATCGTTTCTATGCGCGTGTAGGGAACGTCGTTGTAAGCAGCGTCTATGTACGAAGCGCCGGTTTTGGCCAGCACTGCATCTTTCTCCAACACGGCCGCCAGCTTTTCAAATTGTTCCAGGGAACGGAAAGGAACGAGCACATATATTTTCAGGTCAGCCGTATCCTGCTGGATGGGCTTGAACACGCCTACCTTTGCGATGCCGGCGCGGTGAAGCGCGGGGAGGTAGGCCATGGACAGGAAACTGTCCACCCGCTGCACCTGCAATTCCGTTTTGAGATGATAAATTTTGATCTGGTAGAATTCGCGGCCGGGAGGCGTGTTGGCTGAAACATGGGTAAACAGGCCTGTGAGCAGGCCGAAGAAAAGACAAAGTGTGGAATATTTCATAAAGAACCAGGTTTTTACCGGCGAATAAAATACTGCCAATCCCTGAAAGATGCAAATCTCCGTGTTCAGCGGTTTTTTCGTAGTTTACGATCACATCAGCAACAAAGCATGAAAATAGCGGAAGATAAATGGCGGCATTTTTGGGTGGGGATACCGATGGGGAGTATTGTACAGATCGTGGCGCATTACATATCGCCGGGTGATATGGTAGCGGCCTCTATTCTGGCGTTGCTGGCGGTGGTTGGTATCAGCTACGGGTTTGAGCTTTTCTCGAAAGTCACCGGCAAAGGGCATCACGACGTGATGGATGCCCTTGCCAGTATATTGGGCGGCATTGTGGGGATGGGCCTTACCATCGCCATCCTGCTGGCTGCCTTTTAGATCATTGTTTTATTGATGTGCGCCGATGCTCACCTTGTTATTCTGCACACGCGGTTGCCCTGAAAAATCCACGGCGCCGAGCACGTCCGCGGGCAACACATACCCTGCCTGTTTGGCGGGCGAGTTCGCCGGTATCCGGTAATCCTGCGTCAGCAGCGGGTTGCTGCCTGCAACGGAATTCGCATCTACACCGCTGGCGGCTTTCCACGCATTAAAATCTGTATAGGGCGTACCGTTGGTCGTGTTCCAGATCCAGCCGGAGGGCGATGTTGAATAGTACAGGTTGTTGTCTATCGCGTTCCCGCTGCCGGTATTGGTGTATTTGTGCAGGAAAAGGTCATCCGGCCCTGCTACTACCAGGTTGTTGCGGATCACATTGTCGAAACACTGTTCTGTAAGCCGCAACTCCCCTTCTATTTCCCCGAAAGCGCCGCGCATGCGGTTGTTTCCCGCTAATGTATTATTCACCACATAACAATTGCGTGTGCCGCCGCTGGTATAGCCCAGGTATCCGCCGAGGTAAATGCCGGTCCGGTAACTATTGGTCACGATATTATTCCGCACAATACAATCGCTGGTAGGATAGGCATCGGTTTCGCTTACAATGCCGATGCCGCGGTCGCAGTCGTAAATGCGGTTCCTCTCTACGGTGATCTTCCTCGCGCCATCCACATAAATGGCAATGGCGCCATGCCCGTGAACGCCGCCCACAGGGCCGGTCGTCATGTCGATGTTGTAGAGTGTGTTCTCGGTGATCAGACCATTACGGGCATAATTATATGCCGGCACCGTGTTCGCCGCATAGCCGCCCGCCGCGTCTATGCCGATATTTTCTGCATTGTAAATGATATTTTTCCGGATGGTGAACCCGTCCACATACCCGTTGATGGTCAGGTTTTCGCTGTAGCCGGTGTTGCAGTCGTGAATTTCATTTTCTTCCACCAGGATGTTCTTCATCGGCACTTCCGTGTTCCCGATGATCTCGATGCCATGACCGCTGCGACCATCTTCCTTCGCTACGTTGTGTTCGATATTATAGATCCTGTTGCGGCGGATAATAAGGTTGGAAGAACCCGCATCCGCCAGGATGCCGTTCACATTCACCCATGGCGTGCTGCTTTTCAGGTTGCAGATATCGAAACCTTCCAGCTGTATGTAGCTGGCGTTGCGGATGGTTACCAGCGCTTCTTTCCCGTTTACGGTGAGCCCTGTTCCGTCTATCACCGGCCTCTCGCCGGGATAAGCTTTGAGTGTGATCATCTTTTCGAGCCTGCCGGGTTTGGGGAAAAATACTTTTTCGTAATAGTGGCCTGCTCTTACGATCACGGTATCGCCGGGCGCGGCTTTGGCCAGTGCAGTATTGATGCCTTTCAGCGGCGCCTGCAGGGTGCCTGCCGAAGCATCGCTGCCCGTGGGTGATACGTAAAAGGTGTTCTGGCGGGAAGGAGGTTCAGTAGCGGTGGGCGAGCTGCTTTTGCTGCAGCCCGCAACCGCCATCAGGCTCAACAGGAATATTGTCTTCATCATTTTTGTCCGGTGCTGTTTTTCTTATTCTGATACGATCTTTCTTACACGGTTATTATTTTTGTCCACCACGTACACGGTGCCGTTCTTATCCACGGCTACACCCAGCGGGCCCGCAAATGCCGCAGCTTCGCCAATCGCATTGGCGTAGCCGGATGTATTGCTGCCGGCGTAAGTGCTTACCTGCCAGTTGTTGGGCGTAATGAAACGGATGCTCTGGTCGGGGTTGTAAGCGCCGCCGTCCCAGGTGCCGTTGCCTGCGATGTAGATATTGCCGTCGGCATCTACGGCGAGACCCCATGGATTGGCGAATTTGGCCGCAGTGCCTGCGCCGTTGAGGTAACCGGGCACATCGCTCTGGCCGGCGATCACGGTGGGAGCCCAGGTGCTTTTGGTATAACGGATGATCACATGCCTGGTAGCGGCAGCCACGTAAAGGTTGCCTTGTTTGTCGAAATCAAGGCCAGCAGGCGTGCTGATGCCGTCTGCCACCAATACTTTATTGCCCTGTGAAGGAATGCGGTATATCGCTCCGCCGCCGCTGTTGGCATAGAATACTTCGTTGGAGGATTTATCCACGGCCACCTGCCAGGTTTCAGTGCCTGCGTCCAGCCAGGTGGTGACTACCCCTGCGGGGGTGATCTTTTTTATTTTCCAGCTCCCCGGATCAGCGGTATACACATTGCCCTGCGCGTCCACGGCCACGCCGTAAGGTATCTGGAAGCGGGCTGCAGCGCCGGTTCCATCGGCGTCGCCCGCTTCGGGGCTGCCAGCCAGCGTTGTTACCCTGCCGGCGCTATCTATCTTGCGGATGCAATGGTTGCCGGGGTCTGTTACATATACATTCAGGTCATCGTCTACCGCAATGCCGCTGCCACGGTACCATGATTCGCTGTTGAAGCGGAACATCGCATCTTCACCCTTCCCGTTCGCGAAGCCGGCTATGCCGCTGCCCGCCAGGGTGGTCACGCTGCGCGTGAAAACATAATTGAATTCCACATCGCTGCTCACTTCTTTGCCGCCTACTTTCACCACCACTTTCCCTGAACCGCACTTCCTCGGCACCACGGCCATGATCTGCCTGGTATTGCTGCCGGTCACGGCAAGACGTTTGCCATTGATGCTCACTTCCACTTCGGTGGTATCGCCAAAGTTGCTGCCGCTGATGAGGATGGAAGTGCCGCCACCACCCTGTGCCGGCAGGAAACTCTCCACCACTACCGGCGCGCCGGCCACGTGTTTGTTGTTGTCATCGTCCTTTTTACAGGCGGCCAGCATGAGACTGCCTGCGATGATATAAGTGAAAAATGATCTGATCATATCGGGAATGATTGATTGGTCTGAATAAAAAATGGATTACCAGCCGGGGTTCTGTACCAATGCACGGTCGCGCTCAATATCGCCCTGGTTGATGGGGAACAGGTACATCTTGTTGTCCCAGTACCGCTGCTGGTATACTTTCCGGTTGTAGAACTGGGTGAATGAAAAGCCCAGCCCGTTGTCGTTCGCGTTCACGTCGAGGCCATAGATGGTGGTGTATTTGGGCAGGCCTGCCAACAGGCGGCGCGTGAGCGTGTAATAACGGTCTGCTTCAAAACACAGTTCCACCTGCCGTTCACGCAGGATGTGCGCGCGCATTTTGTCCTTGTCGCCCACCGCGTCAGGGTATACGGTTTCGATGCCGGGCAGGCCGGCGCGGGTGCGGATCTCGTTCATGTATTTCACGATATCGGCATTGGAAGGATCGTATTCGTTGAGGGCTTCTATGTAGTCCAGCAGTATTTCTGCATAACGGATAAGGATATACGGGCCGTGAAAGCTCACGTTGTCGTAGCGGATGTTGCTGCTGGGGCTCACACGTTTGAGCGCCAGGTAGCCAGTAATGGTGCTGCTGCCGGCGGACTTTTGCCCTGATTTGCCATTGTAGTAGAATTCCGCACGCCCCTGCCCGTCCGCGTTGTTGTCGGAGGAATAATAATTGCGGTCGTCCGCATTCTGCGCGGGCACCACAGGTCTTGCGTTGTACATGATATTGGCATAGAAGCGCGCTTCGCGGTTGGCGTACATATTCCATTCTCCCTGGCGGTGCGCCCATGGGCGCGCAGCATCTCCGGAGCCGGCGAAACCTGTTTCTACGTAGCCGGATTGCGGATCGTCTATCGTACGGCCGTTCTTCATGCTAAATGCATCTACCAGGTTCTGTGTAGCGCAATACATGTTGTATCCGCCCGGGCCGGGAGACGCACATTTGGTCCAGCCCCAGCGGCTCCAGCCTACCACTCCGAAAATGATCTCGTTGTTCCAGTTGGTGAGATGCACGTCGCGAACGGAGGCATAAGGGTCGAAGGTACTGCCGCCGTTGTCAAGATTGGTAAACAGCTTGTACTTACCACCGTCTATCACTTTCTTAGCCGCATCCGCCGCGGTCTTCCAGCGGTTGGGATCGGCGGTGAGCGGCGCCAGGGGTGTATTGTCCTGGTTCTTAAAATTGGCAAAAGCAGGGTTTCCGTTCCAGAGCGGGCTGGCGGCCAGGATGGCGGCCTTGGCCTTTACAGCCCGGCAACTTCCCTTCGTAGGGCGGCCCAGGTTGGTGCTGGATTCCCATTCATCGGGCAACACGGCCGCCGCCGCATCCATCAGTTCGTTGATATATGCCACGCATTCATCGAAAGGCGCGCGGGGATATTTGTTATAATCTTCGTTCGGGCTCAGCAGGTCCGTCACTTTTACAAACGGGCCGTATTGTTTCAGGATCATCCAGTAGAAATAACCGCGCAGGAAAAGTACTTCGGCCTTGTATTGCGCTTTCAGCTCGGCGCTCAGCTGATGGGCGGGCACCTTGTCTATATTCTGCTCAAATACAAAGGTCTTGCGGATGCCCGTGTAATAAGGCCCCCAGTTATAAAAATACCCGCTGGATGCGCTCCAGTTGCCGGATACCATCTGCCGCACGTTCACTGTGCCGATGGAAACGGACGACTCATCGCTGGCGCCCATAGTGGCGAAATCGCCGCCGTCTGTATTATAAATATGACTGTAGACATTGTAGAGATAACTCTCCGCGTTGGCGCGGGTAGTCCAGATCATTTCCTCGGTGAGCAGGTTGTCCGGTTTCTTGTCCAGGTATTTGGAACAGGAAAACAAAGCGAAAGACAACAGCAGGATCAGGTACGTATGCTTGTTCATATGATCATCCTTTTAACGTTAGAATTGTGCCCTCAGCCCCAGGGTGACGGTTTTGGAATACGGGTATTTGGCGCCGTTGGAGCCCAGCTCAGGGTCCCATAGTTTGAATTTGCTAAAGGTGAGCAGGTTGGTACCGGCAGCATATACCTGCAGCTGGCTCACCCCTTTCACGCGGTTGGCGGGTGTTATGATGTTATAACTCAGCGAAGCCTGCTTGAGACGCATGAAGCTGCCGTCTTTCAGCCACCAGTCGCTGTCTACGTAATTGTTATCTGAAGTGTTGGCAACGGTCAGGCGCGGGTACCAGGCATCCTGCCGGGGATTGTCTTTGGTCCAGCGGTCGGTAACATTGCTGAGGATGTTCGCAGGGTATTGCCCGATGCCGGTGAAAGGCACTACGCCCACGCCGTTGGCGGAACCGTCGTTCAGCGTGGTTTCCGAACCGTTGGCCATGATAGATACATCGGCCACGCCGGCAAACAATATGCTGAATTCAAAACGGCGGACGCCCAGGTTGAAGCCGTAACCGTAAGACCATACCGGGAAAGCGGATTTGCCGAGGTAAGTACGGTCGTTGTTGTTGATCACGCCGTCGCCATTGAGATCTTCGTACTTGATGTCGCCGGGATATACGGTACGCAGCTGCGTGGGACTTTTCTCCACATCATCCTGGTCGGTAAACAGGCCGATGGCTTTGTAGCCGAAATACTCCCTCCACATGCGGCCTTCGGGCTGCTGGTAGTCGTAGAGATATTTGGGATTGTCCTGAAACACGATGTTGTTGCGGGCGTAAGTGATATTGCCGAACAAGCGCAGGGAAATATTTTTGTCGAATTGAGCGAGATATTCCATGCTTCCGTCCACTCCTTTGTTCACCATCTCTCCCATATTGGCGAAGATGTCGCTCTGGCCGAAGCCGCCGATGGAAGAAATGGAGTTGCGGCGGATGAGGATGTCTTTACGCTCGTCCCGGAACACATCTACCGTGATATTGATCTTATTGGCAATCCCGATATCCAGCCCTACATTGGTCTTGGCGGAAGTTTCCCAGGTAAGGTCTTCCGTACCGATCACGCGGGCATAATTGCCGCCATAGAACTGCGGGGACGAACCAAAGGAAATGCCTCCACCTCCTTCGAGGTAAGTAAGGTATCCGAAGCGGTCGCCACTGATCGCGTCGTTGCCGGTGGAACCGTAGCTGGCGCGCAGCTTCAGGAGGGAAAACACTTCCTGCCCCTGCATGAATCCTTCTTTGGAGATCACCCAGCCTGCTGCCACGGCGGGAAAAAAGCCCCAGCGCTTGCCCGGTTCAAAGTTTTCCGAACCGGTAGCGCCCATGTTCACTTCAAAAAGATATTTATCCATGAAACCGTAAGTAACCCTTGCGGCCAGGCTCTGGTTCCGGAAAGGAATGGAACGTTTCACATCGCCGGGCGTTCCCCACTGGCGGTTGCGGATGGTGCCCACGAGCAGGCCGCCAAATGTATGGTTGCCGAAGGTGCGGTCGTAGGTAAGGCTTCCTTCAAGGTACATGACTCTTTCGCCGGTGGAATACTGGCTGAAGCCAAGGAAGGTCTGGCCGTTGCGCACACGTTCGAAATTCAGCTTGCCATCCGGCGTGCGGGAGCCGGCGTACCAGAGGTCGTTGGTACCGAGACGGGAGTTGCCGAATTCGCTGTAGCTGTCAAAGGAGAAGCGGCCTGTTGCGCTGAGGCCTTTCGTGAGGCCGTCCAGCTTTTGGGTGAGGGTAAGCACGGATTGCACGGAAGGCCTGAACTCGGTGCTGTAGCCGCTGTTCTGCACAAGGTTGAAAGGGTTGGCGCCGCCGTTGTTGCGCGGGCCGGCCCACATATTGTCGGGGTATTGAACAGGGAATGAAATGGGATTGGCGGAATATGAATTGTACCAGATGGTGTTGGCGGAATTACCGGGGTAGCGACTGTTTACCAGCATGGCGGCGAGGTTCAGCGATAAGGTCGTTGTTTTGGTAACGTTCAGGTCCACATTGCTCCGGAAATCGTAGCGCTTGAAATTGAGGTTGGGGTTGTAGCCGTTGGCTTTGGAAACGTTGTATTGACCGTCCTGGTTGTAAAAGCTCATGGATACGTAATAACGCATGGCTTCGCCGCCGCCGCTTACGTTCACGTTGGCATTGGCCATGGGCGCCCAGTCTTTATAAATGCGGTCTATCCAGTTGACGTTGGGATAAAGATAAGGATCGAGGCCGCTGGCGGTTTTGGCGATGGTTTCGTCTGAATATACCGGCGCGGCGCCGATGTTTTCCTGTGCTTCGTTGTACAGCTGCATGAAGGTCACGCCGTCCAGCAGGCTGGGCAGTTTGGTGAAACCATTGTATCCTGCTTCTACTTTGGCGGATACTTTCGGTTTGCCGGCCACGCCGCGTTTGGTGGTGATGATGAGCACGCCGTTCGCGCCGCGGGCTCCGTATACGGCGGTGGCGGAAGCGTCTTTCAGCAGGCTGATGCTTTGGATGTCTTCCGGGTCGATGTTGTTGAACGCGCCGCCGTAAGTGCTGTTCACGTCTTCGCGCTGCACACCGTCTACGATAATGAGCGGGCTCACGCTGCCGGCGAAGGTGCCGATGCCGCGCAGGGTGAAGTTGGGATTGTCGTAGCCGGGTTCGCCGCCGCCGCTTTGCATGGAGATAACGCCGGCCACTTTACCGGCCAGGTTGTTGGTAAGCGAGCGCACGGGCGCCTGCATGTCCTGCATGTTTACGGTGGCCACAGAACCGGTTACGGTCACTTTTTTCTGTTTGCCAAAACCCACTACCACCACTTCGTTGAGCTTGTCGATCTTGGGCGTGAGGGTCACTTTCAGCACTTTTTGCCCGGCGAGTTTTATTTCCTCGGTATTCATGCCGATCATCACCACTTTCAGCACTTCGCCGGGAGCAGCGGAAATGGTGAAGATGCCGAGCGCATCTGTGATCACGCCGCGGCTGGTGCCGTTCACAGATACGGTCACGCCGGGCAGGGCATTACCTTCACCATCCATCACCTGCCCTTTCACGGCTTCTTCCCGCTTTTCGTCCTGCACCGCGGAAACCTTTGCAGGCGCTTCTTCGGGCGGCTTTCGGTCCAGCACGATGCGGTTGCTGCGCACTTCGTACACGATGCCTTTGTTCTTCAGCACAAAATCCAGCACCTCTTTCAGGCGGGTATTGCGGAAGTTGAGGTCCATCTTTTCACCGTCGTTCAGCAGCTGGTTGCTGTATACGAGGGTGAAGCCGGTTTGTTTTTTGATGCTCCGGAACACCTGTAACAGGCTCATGTTGCTGCCTGCTACCGTTACCGGGGTTTGAAGGGATGGATCTTTTACCTGCCCCGTGGCCGGCAGGAGCATGGAAAACAGGATGCAGCTAAGCACGAGGAGCCGCATAGCCTGCCGGTTGCGCATACATTTTCTCATCTCGGAACAATTGGTTTGGTTGATATTCAGCATAACTACACCTGTTTAATTGAAACGGGTGACAGCCGGAGAAAAAAAATTTTAATCATTGTCTGTTCCATCATTGCAGGAAGCAGCAGGGCTGAAGCCGGAGGAATGACAAAGCAGGGAAAAGCCCGTCATTGCGGGTTTCCAATTGGTCGCCTTGGCCGGTCAATGTTGGGCTTATCTTTATTTCAGGTAAACGGTCTGATTCTCGATCTTGATTTCCGCGCCGGCAGTGGTTTGCAGGTCGCTGAGGAATTCCTGGAGGCGCGCCCTGTCCATCACTCCTGTAACCGTCACTTTGGCAAACCGCTCTCCTTCCGTCTCGAAGCGGATGCCGTAAAAGCGGGATGCGGCGGCGGTAATGGCCGTTACGGGCATTTTATGGAAGTAATATACGCCGCTCATCCAGGCGGTCACTTCCTCTTCGTCGAAAGGCGCGGTGCTGAAGCCGGCGGCGGAGAAGTCTGCCTGTAGGCCCGGTTTCAGTATAAGCTGCTGCCCGTTGCGGCCCTGCATCTGTACGCTGCCTTCCACGAGGGAAGTACGCTCGGCGCCGGGTTCGTAGGTGTTTATGTTAAAGGAAGTGCCCAGCACGCGTACCCTCGTTTGGGGTGTATGGACAATAAACGGGTGCTGCGCGTCGCTGGCGACTTTAAAAAAAGCTTCGCCTTCCACGTATACATCGCGGGTAGCGCCGGAGAAGCTGAACGGGAAACGCAGGCTGCTGGAGGCATTGAGCCAAACGGTGGTACCGTCTGCCAGTACCATTTTATAACTGCCGCCTGCCGGCACGCGCAGGATGCTGCTGGAAGTATCCGTGCTTTGGTAAGCGAGCGTGCCATTGCTGTTACTTAATGTAGCCTGTTGCAGCGCGATCGTTTGTGTACTGTCGCCGTTCAGGGTGATGGTCTGCCCGTTGGCCAGCACCAGGTTCACCGCGCTGGGCGGCAATTCCGGCAGCTGCGCAGCGGGTGTATCTTTTTGGGAAGGCCACATCAGCACACCGCCCGTAACCAGTAAACCCGCTACCACAGCGGCGGCCGCGTACCATATGCGGCGAACGCCGCCGCGGGAGATTCTCCGGTCTTTCATTTCGGCCAGCGCCCCGTCAGTGGAAAGATCGCGCGCAAAGGCTTCCGTGCGCCGGGCGCGGTCGCCTTCGGAAAATGAGGCCCACACTGCCCTGAAACCTTCGTCTTCCTTCAGTTTTTTCTCGATATAGGTTTCCTCTTCGGGCGATAATTCTCCCGAAAGGTGCTGTATGTATAATTGGAATATGTGTTCCTGCTCTTTCATTGTTGCCGGGTTAACAAGTTAGTATTTTTTAGTTTGTACGGTGCTCCGCAATAATTTCAGCCCGCGCTTCAGGTGCGTTTTAAAAGAATTCAGGCTGATGCCCATTTCCTCCGCCGCTTCCTGGTAGCGCTTGCCCTGCAAATAGATCATCTGGATGGCCATGCGTTTCTGGCCGGTGATATTATTCAAGGAAGAATGCAGCTGCTTGTAATAGTCCAGTGGCGCGTCAGGCTCTTCATGACCTTCGGCTTCGTGCATGCTGAAAAATGCTTCGTGATGATCCAGGCGGATACGCTGTTTTTTGAGATGGTTCAGGCAACGGTTGCGCACCGCGGTGTGCAGGTATCCTTTCACATCGCCCTGGAAATGATGATACAGCTTCTTATCCCAGATATCAATGAAAAACGTCTGCACAAGATCTTTCGCTTCCTGCTCCTGTTGCAGGAACCAAAAGGCGTTTACGCAGAGCATCTTGTAATATTTTTCGAAAAGTGCTTCAAAAGCGGTCTCATCCCCTTCTTTCAGGCGGTCCAATAAAAGAGTATCCGGAGAATGATTCATTGGCTTACATTCTTTACCGTGGTTTGCGTGTGGCCATGCGAGAGTAGCGGATCGCACAGCAATAATCCGATCTGGCTGATTATTTGCGGCAGGTAAGATACTCAATAATTTGAATTTCCTAATGTTTGAGCCGGGGCGTATCATCGCTACTGCTGATCCCCATGCGGAAAAAAACCAAACACATTATAAATTTGATTAATTTACATCAAGAGCCAAACTATCACTGATGTTCAGCTTTGCCGCACATAAGGCTTATATCATCGGTATCAGCAACTACCATTCTTTCGCGCGTTTGCAAACACCCCTGCACGACGGGAAAGAACTGGCGAAGCTGCTGCGCGGGCAGCAGTTTACCGTAAAGGACCTGTATGATGCGGACAAACAGGAACTGACGGATTTCCTGGAGAATATGCGGAAAGAGATCGGGGAAGATGACCGCGTGATACTTTATTACGCGGGCCACGGCCTCGCGCGCGATCATGCCAACAGGCCCGAAGGCTGGCTTATCCCGCGGGACGGGCAGAAAGACGTGTCCACTTTCGTTTCCATGGCCTGGCTGTCTGAGCTCATCAATTCCCTGCCCTGCAGGCATTTCCTGCTGCTGCTGGATTGTTGTTTTTCCGGAGCATTCCGCTGGTCCATCGGGCTGCGGGACCTTGGCGAAGGCGTGCCCAACGTGATGTACAAAGAATTGTTTGAAAGGTATACCACCGAAGCCGCCTGGCAGGTGATCACTTCATCGGCCCACGACCAGAAAGCGATCGACGAGCTGCTGGGCCTTGGCAGCCGAGGAGAAACTGACGCCAGCCTGCATTCGCCCTTTGCGGAGTTTCTTTTCAGGGGCATCCGCGGGGAAGCCGATATGATCAACGACGGCATCGTGACCGCTACCGAACTGTATCTTTATTTACGCAGGCAGGTGGAAGAAACCAGCCTGGCCGCCAGTCTCAGCCTGCGGCAAACGCCCGCCATCTTCCCGCTGGCGCGGCACGACAAAGGAGAATTCGTTTTCATTCCCAATATTCATCCACCTGCGCTTCCTTCTAAACCGCCCGGCCTCAATCCTTACAAAGGCCTGGAAAAATTCAGGGAAGAAGATGCGGATTTCTTTTTCGGGAGAAGAAGGGTCACGCGCGAGCTGTATGATTTCTGCAGCGAACGCGATTTCACCGTGGTAACCGGCTCTTCGGGCAGCGGCAAATCGTCGCTGGTAATGGCGGGGCTCGTGCCGTTGCTGCGCGCTGAAAAACGCAGCCTTGCCATTATACGTCCTGATGAGGGTTTGCCCACTGTGCTGCCGGAGATACTCATCATCGACCAGTTTGAAGAAGCCCTGCGCCTGCCGCAGGCAGCTGCGTTCCTGCAACAGGTAGCGTCGCTACCTACGCGCATTATCATCACCGTGCGCTCCGATTTTGAACGTTATTTTACTGCCGGCGCTTTCAGCAACATCTGGCAAACCAACCGCTTCCCCATCCCGGCCATGAGCCGCGACGAACTGCGCGAAGCCTTGCTGCAGCCAGCTAAACAGGCAGTGCTTTTATTTGAAGGCACGGAAGGATGGGAAGAGAACATCGTAACGGAACTGGCGCAGGCACCCAGCCCGCTGCCTTTGCTGTCGTATACCATGTCTATCGTATTCAAACGTTCCGGCGGGCATGTGTTGTCGGAAAAAGTATACAGAGAACTGAACGGCGTATACGGCGCTATCAGCATCATGGCGGATGAATTGTACGAACACATCCATGAAAAAACGCAAGGCAGCAAAGAAGACCTCCAGCGCACGATGCGCCACCTTCTTTTCCGGCTCATCAATGCAGACGGCGGCCGCATCATTTCCCGCCGCATCAGCCGGTCCTCGCTGGTGTTCAGCAATCCGGCGGAACAGCAGCGGATGGACGCAGTGATAACATTGATGACCTCCGCGGATTACCGCCTGCTCGTGGCCGGCGGCCTGCATATTGAAGTAGCGCATGAATCATTCCTCCGCTCCTGGCCGCAGATCGCAAAGTGGGTGGAAGAGCTGGGCATGCAGGCCTTCGCGTTGCTGAAACGGCTGGAAGACGTGGCCAACGAATACAAAGCCACTGCAGGCGCAGGGGAAGAAACGCTGCTCTGGCACGACAGTCCTTATCTCGACGACCTCGCCGATATGCTCCGTTCACATCCGCAGTACCTCACGCAGCAGGAAGAACTTTTCCTGCGCGACAGCCGGGAGCTGCGGAGAACCAGGCGGCAGCAGCACCAGCGCCGCATTGCGCTCATCACCGTTTCGGAAATTTCCTACCGCGTTGAACAGCTGGAAGAATCCGATCTTACCCAGGCATTACGCCTGTTGGAGGAAGCAGTGCGCATCTGCCATAAACACGACATTTTTGTGCCCGCCCGTGTGCATTACTTACTCTGCCAGCTGTTCAACAACGAATGGCTGCTGAAGCGCCGGGGGCTTTACAAATGGGAATACGTGCACGAACGCGCCGTGAACGATATCGCATTATCCGGAAACGGGCGACTGCTGGCCTCTGCGGGCGGAGACAACCGCGTGTTCATTATCGACCTTCAAAACGGGAAACACCTTACTTATACTTTAAGCAGCGAAGCAGAATGGGTGGAAGTGATGGCGGATAACCAAACCGTAGTGGCGCTGACCTCGCATGGCAAACTGTGGATGCTGGGCAAACAAAAGCAGCTGCTCAATGGCAGGCAGCCTGTAACCCAGGCGCAGCGCGTAACCGGTGGTTTGCAGGTAGGCGCATTGGGCGGCGGGCAATGGCGGTTGTGGGATGTGAACGGGAAACTCGTGCATGAGCAAGCCATCCCGGAAGAATTTTCAGAAGTTTACCTGGTGAACAAAGGAAAAAGCCTGCTATTATTTGCTTACGACGAACTGCAAATACGCAGCTTCGCGAACTTCCGGCTCAGCGGCAAGGCCGGCCTCAGCGGCGTGCGCCATATCCGTGAAACGCAGCAGGGAAAATTATACGTGGAAACATACCAGGCCGGGTACTTCCTCTCCCGCAGCGGAGCGCTCACCAAAGTGGTATCGCAGCGCGAAGACCTTGGCGTGGTGCACATTACAGCAGACGGTAAATATATTTTCAGTACAGACACAAACGGCAACGTATCCGTGCGTGACAAGAACGGCGCAGTATTGCACCGCTTCAACTTCGAAGCACTGGTGAATTATATTGCAGCCGGCAGCGACGAAACCCTGCTGATCTCCGGTTCTGATTCCAGCGCCGTGGAAACCAGTTTTAAAGGCGAGCCGCTCCGCACTTTCGATCATAGCAGGAAGATCGTGAAAGCTCTTGCCATACCTGGCACCGGCACCGGCACCGTCGTAACTGCGGGCGGCGATGGAAAGGTGCGGGTATGGGAAGACCAGTTCCTTCCTTTTATTCATTTCCCCGTGAATGAAGGCGTGCGGCAGTTCACCGTTTCCCCCGCGAATAATTTCTTCTTCCTGCACGATGCCCATGCCGGGAAAAGCTACCTGCATCACGCTACCCGCGGCTTGCTGCATTCCTCCGCCAAAATACCGGAGGTGCGAAATTCCGCTTTCAGTCCTGATGAAAAAAGGATCGCCACCATGGACGGCAGCGGCACCTTGTCGCTGTTGCCGACAGACGGCAGCCTGCCGGTGCGCCGCCCGCTGAAGGCCCAGCACGTCCGCAGTATGGCGTTCACGGAAGATTCCGGCACTCTGCTGATCGAAACCCGCGACAACTTCTGGCATGTGCTGCGCGCGGAAAACGGACTCAAAGCATATCCTGAATTGCCCGGGCGTATACAGGCTGCTGCAGGTGGTAACAGTAGCGTATATACATTGCACCTGTTAAACAAACGGCATGCGGATCTTTTCCGCAACGGCCAGTTTGTATGCAGCATCAAACCCAACCAGGCGATTCTCCGGGCCGCCATTCTCCCCGGTCCTGAAAGGATCATCCTTTCACTGGAAGGCCATGTGCTGGCGTTCTTCGATTTTTCCGGCAAGCTTATCACCTCCCAGGCCGCGGGCGGCTCGCCTACTTTTTCCCGGACGAAGACCGTATGCGGCGGCATCATTTTTCTCCCGCTTTCGCATATGGGCAGCAAGCTGCCGGCCAATGCCCTGCGGGATTCCTTCTATCTTTTTTCGCCGGAAGGCGTGCGCCTTGCCACAGTACAGACCAGGCGGCGGTTCATCAGCAGGGTTTTCAGCACGGACGATAAACTTTTCGTGCAGTTCGACAATTCATACATCACCCAGCAATACAATATGAAAGGAGAGCTGGAAAAAGACATCCATTTTTCCGTTAAATCCCTGGAATTCACCCGTTTCTCCTTCAACGGCCAGTATTTCCTGGTGAACGGCCGGAAGGAATCCGTGCTGTTCGACCTCCAGGAACAGCGCGTTTTCACCTACCGCGACTGCCCGGACGCCCATTTTTCCGAAGACGGGCAGAGCGTTTTTGCCCTGGAAAACGGCTTCCTCCGCCAACATTTCCTCCCCGGTTACATCCTCTCCTCCCTTAAATTATCTTTCGCTGCCCCTCTCAGGCACGACCTAAAAAAAGATTTACGAAACCAAATGAAATAAAATAGAATTAACATTGGAAAGTACACCCGGCTGACATATTTTTATACTTTGTCCCTTGATTACGGAAAAACCGCTACTCAAATCACTTTTTTCATAATGGATAACAGAAGAGAATTCCTTAAGAAATCAATGCTCTTATCCGGCGCAGCCGGACTGCAAGCCTTTCTGCCAGCCTCTATCCAACGGGCCATGGCCATCAATCCCGCCCCGGGCAGCACCTTCCTGGATGCGGAGCACGTCGTGATCCTCATGCAGGAAAACCGCTCGTTCGACCACTGCTTCGGCACCCTCCAGGGCGTTCGCGGGTTCAACGATCCCCGCGCCATTTCCCTGCCCGACAAAAAGCCGGTATGGCTGCAAACCAACGAACAGGGTGAAACCTATTCACCGTTCCGGCTGCACATCAAAGACACCAAGGTGACCTGGATGGGCGCATTGCCCCATGGCCGCCACGACCAGGTAGACGCCAACAACGGCGGCAAATACGATAAGTGGCTGCTGTCCAAGAAACCGGGTAATAAACAATACTGGCATATTCCCCTCACCCTGGGGTATTACACCCGCGAGGACCTTCCGTTCAATTATGCGCTGGCAGACGCTTTCACCGTGTGCGATCAGAACTTCTGTTCCGCAATGACCAGCACCACGCCCAACCGCGCCTACTTCTGGACCGGGCAGATCTTCAGCGAAGAAGCCGGCCTGCCCAAAGCCAACATCCGCAATACCGATTATACCTATGGCAAGCAGCCCTGGAAAACTTTCCCCGAGCTGCTGACGGAAAATGACGTGAACTGGAAATTCTACCAGAACGACCTCAGCTGCGGCGGCGGTTACGTGGGTGAAGAACGCAGCTGGCTGGCCAATTTCGGCTGCAATAACCTGGAGTTCTACAAAGCCTTCAATGTAAAATTCTCCGAACGCTACGTGCGTAACCTGCAAAAACTGGCAGACACGCTGCCCGATGAGATCAATAAACTGAACGAAGCCACTTCCGGCTCCGACGATGAAACCAAAAAGCGGAAAGCCGCCATCGCGAAGAAACAGGAAGCGCTGGATAATGCAAAGGCTGAACTGGCGCAGTGGAACAGGGAAAATTTCGAAAAACTTTCCCCGAAGGAAAAAGAGTTGTACGAACGCGCGTTCGTGATCAACAGCGCCGACCCTGAATTCCGCAAGCTTACCCAGCTGAAATACAGCGACAGCGGCAATGCACGCGAACTCACCGTGCCCGCCGGCGACCTGTTCTACCAGTTCCGCCAGGATGTAAAAGAAGGCAAGCTGCCCACCGTATCGTGGCTGGCCAGCCCGCAGAATTATTCCGACCACCCGAGCGCGCCCTGGTATGGCGCCTGGTACATCTCCGAAATAATGGACATCCTGACCAGCAACCCGGAAGTCTGGAAAAAGACCATTTTCATTGTTACCTATGATGAAAACGACGGCTATTACGACCATGTGCCGCCCTTCTCCATCCCCGACAACAAAAAACCAGGCACCGGTAAAGTATCTGAAGGCATAGACACTGAAGTGGAATTCGTGCGCCTGGAAAATGAAATTGCGCAGGGCATTCCTAAGCGGCAAGCCCGCGGAGCCGCCATCGGACTGGGTTACAGGGTACCGATGATGATCGCTTCGCCCTGGAGCCGCGGAGGTAAAGTATGCTCGCAGGTATTTGATCATACCTCTACCATCCAGTTCCTGGAGCATTTTGTGAACAACAAGTTCAAGAAAAATATCCACCTTGAAAATATCAGCAAATGGCGCCGCGCCGTTTGCGGCGACCTCACCTCCGCCTTCAGTCCGTATAACGAAGGCAACGACAAGCTGCCATTCCTGGACAGGACGCAATTCGTGGAAGACATTTACAATGCGAAGTTCAAAGATGTGCCTTCCGGTTATAAAAAACTGACCGCTGAAGAAATTTCCGGCATGATTGCCAACCCTGCTACCGCCAACCCGCTGGCAGCGCAGGAAAAGGGCATCCGCCCCTCCAGCGCATTACCGTATGAACTGTATGCAGACGGCAACTGGAACGGTCAAAAAGATCATTTCACCATCCGTATGTCCGCAGGCAACCGGGTATTCGGCAAAAGGTCGCAGGGCTCGCCGTTTACCGTGTACGCGCCTGCCCGCTTCGATGGCGAAGTATCCCGCAACTGGCATTTCGGCGTTGTTGCAGGCGATACCATCCAATACGAATGGCCCGTTAAAGAATTTGACGCGCAGCGCTACCACCTCCGCCTGCATGGCCCGAACGGTTTCTTCCGCGAGTTCCGCGGCAGCAAAAAAGACCCTTCCCTGGAAGTAAGCTGTACCTACGAGCTGGACAGGGCGCAGAAACCCACAGGCAACCTGCTGGTGAAAGTGCAGAACACCGGCGAGGCCGCCACCGTGGTGTTTAAAGATCATGGTTACAAACAGGCGGACAAAACCCTGGAAATCCCCAAAGGCGGCAGCAAAGATGTGATATTGCCGCTGGGCAAACAGCACGGCTGGTACGACTTCAGCGTGCTCGCAAAAGGATCGCAGGATTTCGAAAGAAGGTATGCCGGGAGAGTGGAAACAGGAAAAGAATCGTTTACCGACCCTGTGATGGGAAGAACAATATAAAAAGAAAAAAGCAGCCGGCTGGCTGCTTTTTTCTTTTTATTCAATAGTGATATTCACTTCATTCAACCCTTTGTGCAACAGCAGCAATATCTCGCTCATCGCTTCCTCCGAGCGTGCTACGTCTTTGCACCAGAAGTATGCTTTCAGGTCGAATCCGTTCTCATGCACTTTGGTGAACAGCACCTGCGGTTCGCGGTTCTCAAGCACATATTTTGAACCCCGGATCGCTTTCTTTACCGCGGTAGACACCGTTTCCATATCGTTGCTGCCGCTTACGGTCAGCTCCATGTCCAGGCGCTGCTGGTTGTTGCTCAGCGTCCAGTTCACGATCTGCTGCGACAGGATGTCTCCGTTGGGAATGATCACTTCCGCGCCGTTTGGCGTGAGCAGCGTGCTGGAGCGCAGGCCGATCTCTCTTACTTTTCCCGATTTATCGCCGATCTCCACCACATCACCGATCTGCAAAGGCCGGTCGAAAATGAGGATGATGCCGGACACGAAGTTGTTCACGATATTCTGCAAACCTAAACCGATACCAACGCCGAGGGCGCCGAGCACGATCGTGATCTTGTCTACCGGCACGCCGGAAGCCGCCACCGCCAACAGGTAGCCGAGGCAAAGCAGTACCAGCCTGGCGATCAGCAGGCGGCTGCGCTGGCCTTTGTTGCTGATCTCTTCGTCCAGCCCCGCATCGCCGAAAAAGTAACCCACGTATTTCTGCAACAGGTGCGCGATCCAGATGATGAGGAAAAAAAGGAGAATGCCGCCGATGGTAAACGTTGCGTTGCCGATATTGCGGTCTGCCTGCAATATTTCTATCAACCCGTTCAGCACTACCGTATAGACGTTCAGGTTAGTGGTGAATACGATGAGCCAGAGGATGACCACGAGGAAAAGCACCGGCCGCCGGAAGCTGTCCAGTACGGGCTGGTAGTCGATGCGGCTTTGCACGCCCCGTTTCACGCGGCTGGCCACGATCTGCAGCAGGATCGCCTCCATGCATATCTTGCTGAACACCGCCAGCCCAATGGCCTGCGTGAAAGAAAATATTGCAGCGTTGCCGAAGATCTGGGCGAGGGAAAACCGGCCCCAGAGATTGCAGAGGATAGACAATACATTCATCACGTTGTGCAGGATGATCACATACCGCAAAAATCCTTTGAGCGGCAAGTGCTCCTTCATCCGCGACAGGAACAGGACGCCGAACAATATAGACAGCCCGTTCAGCAATATCAGCCACAGGCGCTGCCCGAAGCCGGGGTCCACGATATGATGGGTGAACGAGAAGCAGATGTACAGCAGCACCATGGCGATCCAGTACAGGAAGAGCCTGCGCGGCCATTTTTTCCAGCAGATGATGGTCAGTATCAGGATGAGCAGGAACTGCATGGATTCGATATAGGCGGAAGGCGCATGCAGGTCGAACAGCGGGGCGATGGCGAACATGGTGATGAAGGAAGAAACGATGTAACCTGAAGGCAGGTATACAAAGCCCAGGTCGCCGATGGCGCCCAGTGCGTCCCTCCGGCGGAGGGTGCGGATGCTGCGGAAGATCCAGATAAAAAAGAGCAGGCCGATCAGCAGCAGGAACAGGCGTTTGTTGCCGCTGTCCTTAAAATAATAGTTCAGCGCCTTCTTTTCCCCTTCATAGGCTTTGCCGAAAGAGGAGCGTGTGCCCGAAGTGATGTTTATTGTATCTTTTTCCCAGAGGTAGTTATATTCTTTCCCGAATATCCTTGCGGCGGAAGTGTTCAGCAGGTTGTTCACTTTTTCGAGCAGCTTGCTGGTGGTGATCGCATTGGCGGAAGTATGCGTCTGCAGGCTGTTCACCCGGGCAAGGCTTTCCCGCAGGGCACGGGTGCTGCCACGGAAAGCTTCCCGCATGTCTTTCAGCTGCGGCGCAAATTCCTGGCGAAGCGCGGAGTCGCGCATCAGCTGGCGCAGTACGGTATCGCCCACGATTGGTTTCAGGCTGGTCCGGAGGTTGTTCAGTTTATTCTCAGTACTGTCCAGTAGCTTGCGATGCTCCCGCAGGTCCAGCTGGATGTTCTGCAACAACGTGCGGAACACTTGTAAATTGCGGAGGTTAAGCGCCCGGCTGTTGTTCAGCACATTGTCCTTCAATACGGAAAGCACCGAATCACTGTCCTGCAGCTTGATGGCCACCAGCTCTACGGTAATGGGCAGCTCGCTTTTATTCTCCACATTGCTGAGTATCACGTAAGCATTCTCGATCTGCAGCTGGTAATCGCTGCTGGTCATTTTGGCGGAATCGGCAAACAGCGAAGCCATGCCTCCCATTCCCCGGCGGCGGGTGGAATCGCCGGGCCGCCTGCGGCTGGTGTCTCCATCCCAGCGCCTGCGGCCGGTATCAGGTTCAGCTCTTTGGCGGCCGTCGCCCGGGCGGAGCTGCCGGGGCTGCACAGTGTCCTGGGCCTGAATGGCCAGCCCGGTCATCAATAACAGGCTGCAAATGAGGAGCTGGCGCAAGCGGTACTTCATAAGGTCGGTTGTTTTGCTTTGCTAATCTATGAAAAGAAGTTATGTATAAGAAATAATCATATAAATGACGCATGCGGATGTATGATCCCCTATTTTGCCTGTAGCGGGGAAGCGGTTTTCATACGGGGGCCTTTGCATTATCTTTATAGCCGCTTAAAAAGAAAAAATGAAAGATCAATATGCCGAACTGGACAACCCCGCCTGGAGCGCGCTCACCAGCCAGCACCAGGAGTTTGCCGTTGGCGGCAGCCTGGCGAAACGGTACCGGCCTGATATCGTATCGTTTACCGCATTTGCGGAACCCAGCGCCGCGGCCACGGCTTCGCTGGACCCGTTCATGAAGACAGGTGAACATTTCTTCATTATTGGCGATCTGCCGCCATTGCCTGCGGGCTGGGAAGTGAAGAACGAACTGGTCTGCCTCCAGATGGTATACGGCTCGTCAGCTCAAAACCCCACCAGCAGCGGCATTCAGCCCCTGGAAGAAAAACATGCACAGGAAATGTACGACCTCGTGCAGCTTGTGCAGCCAGGTTATTACCTGCTGGGCACCCACCGCATGGGCCATTATTATGGCATCCGCCAGGAAGGCCAGTTGGTGGCCATTGCAGGGGAGCGCATGCGCACGGACCGGTTCACGGAACTCAGCGCTATCTGCACCCATCCGGATTTTACAGGGCGCAAATACGCACAGCAGCTGATCACGCATTTGGTGAACAGTAATCTTGATGCAGGGAAGATCCCCTTCCTGCATGTATCCGAAAAAAACGAAAGGGCTATCGGGCTGTATGAGCATATGGGGTTTGCCACGCGCAGGAAAATCTCTTTCCGGCTCACAACCAAACTAAAATAAAGAGCTGTTCCGGTATGGAACAGCTCTCCGATATCAACTTAAAACTGGGGGAAACTACTACTGGGCGCTTCCGCCGAGGTTACCAACAGCCACCACGCTGTCCGCATTCGGCGTAACATTTTTCTTCACGAACGATACACGCGCAAAAGCTTTGTACTTCAGCAGGCTGTCGTAATTGAATTTTTTCGTTTGCCCGCCTATCGTTATACTTTTCACATTCGCCCATTTGGCTTCAACGGCAGCGCCGGTGGTCTGGCTTTTGATGGAAGTGATGTTCTGGAAAAGCTCCAGCGTGCCGTCTTCTTTTTTGCCTTTGTAGAGGGCGAAATTGTAGGTGGTGTCGCGGGTGGACTTGTCGATACGGATGATCAGGTCGAACGTACTGTCCGTGAGTTCTTTGGCTGTTATCTTGCCGCCGCCTGTGCCGTTGGATACGGTCAGCGCGTATTCCTTACTGCGTTTGGGCGGAGGTTTCGGTGTGTCGTCGTCGTTACAGGCCGCAAAGAAGATCCCGAACAAAGCAGTGGCAAGCAGTGCCTTCCCCGGCGACTGCAATGTGTTTTTCATCATGTTTTTCGATTTTAGATAATAGTTAGGTTAAATACCTCAAGCAACATGGTTTAAACGGCGGTGAAAATGAAAAAGTTACAAGCACCCGGATTTTTTTTCAGGCGGGGTTTAGTTAACTTGCCGCAAAACTGTATCCATTGAGCGCTTCATACCTTCAGGAACTGGCGGCAGACACTGCTTTTTTCGGCTATCACCTTGCCTCGCAGGTAGCAGGTAAACTGGACGAAGGGCATTCCCTCGGTTATTTCCACCGCGATTATTGCGGGATGGGGCTGCAGAAAAATGATAAAGGCGAATACCTTTACGGGGAGCTGCACGATGGCTATATGGACGGCCTTCTGAAAGCTCCTTCGAAGTTCGGGAGCAGGAAAGCCTTTGTGGATTGGCTTGCCTTTCAATCCACCGCATCGCTGGCGCGGCTGAATGACTCCGAGCCGTTCTTCCGCGGCAACCAGACCATTACGCGCAAACGGCTTGAAGACTTTTTGCGGCAGCAGTCAGGTTCTTTTTGAAAAACTTTATGGTATGGACAATACACAAAGATTCAACAACCGCGTGGAAAACTACGCCGCTTACCGCCCGGATTACCCGGTGGAAGTGGTCGCTTACCTGCAGGAAAAGCACGGCCTGACGCCAGGCAAAATATTAGCGGACGTGGGCGCGGGAACGGGTATTTCAACAGCCTTGTTCCTCAAAGCAGGCTACACCGTATTTGCCGTGGAGCCTAATATGGAAATGCTGCATAAAGCCGTTGAAACGCTGGGCAAATTCCCTGGGTTCCACGCTGTGAACGGCTCCGCCGAAAACACAACGCTGGCAAACGAAAGCGTGGATGCAATAATCGCGGGGCAGGCCTTTCACTGGTTCGATGCAGACAAAAGCAAAACGGAATTCCAGCGGATACTGAGGCCGGGCGGCATTGCCGTACTGATATGGAACGAACGCAACAGGCTTTCCGCTTTCGAAAAAGAATATGATCTGCTGATAGACAAACATGCGAAGGACTACGCAAAAAAACCACACCGGAATATAGACAGCGCGCGCATTGCCGCATACTTCGAACCATTCCGGATGGAAACGGCATTGTTCGCCAACGGCCAGCAGTTTGACCTGGAAGGGCTGAAGGGCCGGCTTTCTTCATCATCTTATGCACTGCTGAGCCATGAGCCCGGTCATGATGAAATGATGCGCGATCTTGCAACCCTCTTCAACAAACACCAGGAGAATGGCATGATCAGGATCAGTTATGAAACAAAAGTTTATTCAGGAAGGTTAAAATAAATGGCTTCAGTAAAAATATTATTCCGCTTTCACAGCGATACATTAGACGAAACAGTAGTGGAAACGCTCAGGGCCTCCGTCATAAACGGCGACAAAGGCCATTACCGGATAGACAGCATTCCTTTTTACGTTCCCCGGCTCGCCTGCGGCGATATCGTATTCGCCGAATTCGATGACGACGAAGCGGCCCTCACCTATCGCGAAACCATCCGTCCATCGGGCAATTCCACCATACAGGTGATCGTGATGGACCATTCGAAGAACGTGGAAGACGTGCGGGAAATATTCAGGGAAATGGGGTGCGAATCCGAGGGAAAAGGAAACAATTATTTCGTGATGGAAGTGCCCGCCGATATGGATTACGGGCCGGTCAAGCTGAAGCTGGAACTGTTGCTGGACAAAGGCATACTCGATTACGCGGAAGCCTGTCTTTCTGAGAATCACTGAGCATACCGGAAATAACCGCAAACATCTTCATCGCACAGCAACACCTTATACGCCGGGTGTTTCAGTACTTCTGTATAGTCCATCCACCGCCCGTCCACTCTTATCTTACGGTATACCAGCCTGATGCCGTGGGAATAATCCACATACCAATTCACATGCCCTGTATACAAAGGCTGGATCGGTTTACCGTCAGGCTTGTGCCAGCCGTAAATGGCAACGCGCTCCGGACGCGGGTCCGCGGATATTTTGCTGCTGATCACCACATCTTTCTTAATGCCTGCAATAAGCCCCCGTCTTCCTTTCCGCTGTCCTTCTATGATGAGGTGATGGTGAAGGAAAATGATGGCGCTGTCGCGGAAAGCGTAGAGCGGGACGGGTTCAAGCTTTACTTTCGCGGCCAGGTAGATGTCGTTCACCATTTTCCGGGTGGGCAGGAAACATTGCAGGCTGTCTGCGATCCGCTGGGCTGTCATGGGTGTGAGGGGAATCCTTGCAAAGTCCTCATCACTCCCGACAGACAGGTAATCCGGCGCAACAAACCATGTGGCGGAGATCCTCTTTCCATCAGGCCCGGTAACGGAACTGTGGATAGGCACGAACCTCCGGAGAAACGATGGCACATTTCCGGATAATATTTCGTTCAGCGCAACGAGTTCACGGGTATTCCATTTCATGCTGCCCACTTCTTTGTAGAATGCGCTGCCGGTAAGGGCTTTCGGCTGCCGGGGCTGCAAGGGAAGCTCCCAAGTGCTGCGGCAGGATAAAGCCGAGACGGCCAGGAGGAAAATGACCGTTGTGGTTTGGAATATGCTATTAATCGTTATTGACCTCATCCAGCAATTCCAGGTAAATTTTCTCAAAATCCGCAATGGCCTTATCGCGGGCCTCGCTTTTTTGAAAAGGCGTATAGGAAAAAATGATCAGGCGGTTTTTTACGTGGAGGAATTTAAACTCCAGCGGCGCCTTGGTTACCGGTCTTATGACCTGGGATGCAAGCGGGGGAATGGTTTGGCGGAATACCAGTTGCTGGATGGCTAACCTGAAG
Organism: Chitinophaga sp. YIM B06452; assembly: GCF_039655965.1. NCBI lineage: Bacteria > Pseudomonadati > Bacteroidota > Chitinophagia > Chitinophagales > Chitinophagaceae > Chitinophaga > Chitinophaga sp. YIM B06452. The sequence goes on from NZ_JAWLKY010000002.1 coordinate 1,487,053, forward strand.
CCTGGTGTTTCGAACGACCTGTCGGCATAAGCCGGGTGTTGCCGCTGGAATTTGGTTTTCAGTTCCCTGTCGAGCAACCCGGTGAAATAATTTACAAATGCTACGGAGTCGCGCGGGGAAGAGAACGCGTAACCGGTGTCTGTCCCGGTTATTTTTTCCCTGAAGCGCTCAATTGCTTTTTTAAAAAGGCTGTCGCTCCGGTGAGGGGATGGTGGATGGGCATTGCTTCCGGTGGTCAGCAACAAAAGGGTTACCAGGGCGGTGATGGATGTTTTCATAATTGTAAAATAGCGTAAAAATGATACTCATTGCCTGTCAAATGGCAGGAAATGTACCGGCTATTGTTGATCCCTGGTGGTATCTGCCGGGCGGGGAAGTGTGGAATCGGCGGGGATGGCCTTTGTGCTGTCTGCTGCGGGAGTTTTCGCTGTGTCTCTTGTTTTGCCGGTCAGGATGCTGTCTGCCTGCCCGATCGTGATCCGTTCCTGGGGAGCATTGCGGCTCCTCGGGGTGATGAGGCCCATTTTTTCCATATCCCTTCTTTCTTTCCTGCTGAACAGCTCCTGCGGGCGCTTTTCTCTCCTGAGCCCTTCCTCGAAACGATGCTCCGCCCCGATACGCGGGGGTTGGTAGACCCGTTGTTTACGCTCAAAAACATGACTGACGCGGGCACAACTGAACAGGAACAGCAGGATGGTTACTATCAACAACGGCAAACGCATATATGTTATATTTAATGCGACATGGATATGGCTATGACTCTGCAGATTTAACGAAGCAGGGCTGCGGGTTATTGCCCTTGTGATTTTTTGCTAATATTATGGATCGAAACAGGATACCATGTTGCCGTTCCCTTTCGCTGCCGTTTTCAGGGATGCCGTATCCGGCCAAACGATCCGGTTCTACCCGGAGGAGGAAGGTTATAAATTTATGTGGGAAGGCACGGGAAAGCTTGGCACCTGGCGGTTTTACAGCAACCGGCAGGGCAATTACCTGGAAATTGCTTTTAACTATGCCCGAGAGGAGACGTATCTATTCACCGTTCTTCAAAAAGAGGAGGATGTGATCACGGCGTTCAGGATAAAAGACCGTTCGGGGCGTGAGCAGGAGTTCCGGAAAGTGTGAGCTTCATTCACCATCATTACCTATACAATGAACAAGCTGAAAGTTATGATTGCGCTGGTCGCAATAAGCCTTGGCCTGACGGCATGCGTACCTTTCCGCCCAAAACACAAACTATATCAACATCTAGCCCACAGCTGATTCCCGTCTTTCTTTTTTTTAATTCCGGGTACTCCCTGCCCGTTTTCCGATTGTCTTATCATTAGGCCGCCGCCCCAGGCTGGCCTGTACACTGGTCCCGCGGCCATGAAGGGCATGTTATTGCTTTTGTGAAGGATGGGCATGCCCCCCCTTTTGCTTTCTTATTATTCATTTTATAAACCAAAACTCAATTCGTTATGAACCGGAAAATGTATGCAAGCATGCCTGTTATGTCTGTAGGAAGGCTTCTTTTCTTCCTGGGAGCCCTGCTGATCTTTGCCGCCTGCTATAAAATGAAGGCGCCCGTTTCCCCGGAGGGTCTGTCCAAACTCAGCAATCATCAAACTTTGACGGTACCGGAGATCTATGTGAACGATGTAGGCGCCAATGGTACTGATGCGCTGAACGATACCTGGGCATTTCAAAAAGCCATCGACTCCATGGCCAGCCTGGGAGGCGGCATTGTAAGAGTGCGGACCGGCAATTATTATATCGACGCCGACACCTCCATCAGGATGAAAGATCATGTGGTGTTGTATATGTATGACACCACGCGCAAGCTGATCGTAAGGCCTACCGCGTCTACGCGCTATCACGCTATCCTGGCGGAATTCGTAAATGATGTCAGCATTTTCGGCGGCAAAATAGTGGGCGACCGTAATCAGCATACCGGCACTACGGGGGAATGGGGCATGGGGATCGCCATTTATGGCAGCACTGATGTAAAAGTGAACCGCACACATGTTTCAAACTGCTGGGGCGACGGCATCGTGGTGGGAGCACGCAAGAATGCAAGCAATATAACCGTTGTGAGCCGCGACGTAACGCTGCTAAGAGTAACCAGCACCAACAACCGCCGCCAGGCCCTCACTATCGGCGGTGTGAACGGGCTCGAAGTAGACAGCTGCCTGCTGACCTACACCAACGGCACCGCCCCGCAAGACGGCATCGACATTGAGCCCGACAGCGATACCGCCCAGAATGTGTACATCCGGAACTGCGAGATCGCCAACAACGTAGGGAACGGGATTGAAATGAATGCCAAAACGACCACCACGGCCAAGGTCAGGAATATCTTCGTGACCAACAACTATATCCATGAAAATGCTTACAGTTGCTACGTGCTGCATGTCCAGAATTCCACCATCAACTATAACCGTTTTGTATTGAACAGGGTGCGCCAGCAGATCTATGCGAAGGATACTACCAATTGCGTGTTTGTACCGAATACGCATAATTGATATCACGAGGGCTAAAATACTTTTCATTTGAGGGCTGCTTCCTGAGGGGCGGCCCTCATACTATTTTATTTTTCCTTTCCTGTAAGTTTTTAGTGACCCAGGCAACTAATACCGTAAATATCAAATATGCAAAAGACCATCAAGATCTTTTTTGCGCTGCTGTTCCCGGTAATATGTTCCGGGCAATCGGCGTTACTGCATCAATACCTTTCAGCTCAGCAGGAAAGAATTGGTTTTAACGGCGTGGTGCTGGTTACAAAAAATGGCAGGACGCTTTACCAGGAAATTACCGGGAAAGCCTCGCAAGAGCTCAATGTACCCATGAGCCCCCACGCTGTGTTCAGGATCGCGTCTATCAGCAAGCAGTTTACCGCCATGCTGGTGACACTGGCAGCGCAGGAAGGCAGGCTCCGGCTGGATGATTCTCTGGCTGTGTTCTTTCCTGCGCTAAAAGACACGCTATGGCGCCGGATCAGCCTGAAACAGCTGCTGTCCCATACTTCCGGCGTACCCCATAACGAAGGCATTACCGATTATTGGATATTAAAATCCCGCTTGCCACTTTCAAAAGAACAGGCGCTCACGGAAATATTCGGCATGAGGCTGCTATTCACTCCGGGAACAGGCATGAAGTACTCCAGCCCCGCCTATTTCCTGCTGGCGTGCATTCTCGAAGCAGCTTATAAACGGCCCTACGCGGCCATCCTGGAAGAAAAGATATTACAGCCGTTGCAAATGAAGCATACCGGGGTGCTCACCACGGGCAGGATCGTTCCGGGCATGGCATCCGCTTACCACCTGCTCAATGATAGTCTCATAGCAGCCCCTCACCGGGACCTTTCCCTGATGAAAGGTTCAGGCGACCTGTATTCCACTGCAGAAGACCTGGCAAAATGGAACTACAGTTTCTCCGGCAACAGCACCTGGAATGACAACCTGCAGGAATTGCTTTTTACAGCCCATACGCAGCAAACGCCCGCATATGGCTATGGGTGGTTCATCCGGCAGGGTAAAAGGCGCGCGTACTTTCATGGCGGCGGAACCTTCGGCTGCTCTGCAATATCCGCCTGGTACCCGGATGAAAAAATATCAGTGGTTATCCTAAGCAATGTGTCCGTACTGCCCGTCAACGAGATGTGGAGTGATATTGAAAAGATCATTTTCAACGAACCGTTTGAATTGAAGACCGATCGCGCCATCCAGCTGAGCGCCGGGGAACTGCAGGCATTTGCAGGCCGGTATGCGCAGCAGTCGCAGGAGTTGAACATCCAACTGCTCGAGGGCCGGCTGTATGCTAAGCTGGGAAATAATCCTGCTTTTGAGATATTCCCTGAAGAGAAGGGCCGGTTCTTTGGTAAAAAAGTGAATGTACACTTTACATTTCAGCAGGATGGAGAAGGGAATGTTATGGGAGTGGAAGCAGAAGCACGGGGAGAACGGCGGTATTTTAAGAGGGAATAAACGAATAACGCTTTTATCTTACCAGATCAGGTCCTTCAATCTTTCGGCGCCGCTCAGATTCAGGGTCACAATGCTGCAATACAGGCAGGAAAAAGATTCCAGCTTACTTAAGCCGGTTATATTTACAGCGGTAATGGGATTTCTGTCTGCCGAGAAATAGACAAGCTCCGGGAAAACAGAAAGATCCAGCCGGCCGGCTATATTGTTTTTGCTGATGTCCAGGAAATTGAGCCTGGGGCAGCCGGTGATCCTGCAATTGCTGATCTTGTTTTCTTTCACCGCTATTTTTTCCAGGTTGGGGTAATCGCTGATCACCAGGTCTGTCAGCTGGTTATAAGGTACATATAGTTCTGTCAGCCTCCGGTGTTCGGAGATGTCAAGCGATGTTAAGCGGTTCCCGGTCAGGTATAAATGCTCCAGGTTGCTGCAGCCTTTGATATTCACCGATTCAATCCCACCGGCCTGCAGGTATAATCTTTTAAGGCTTGTCATGCCTTGCACGTCCGCATGTTTCATCCTTATCTCATAGGTTCCGAATTCCACGAGATTGGTGAACGATTTTATCCCTTCCATGGAAGAGAATTCAACGCCCTTGCCGCCGTCCAGGTACAATTTGGTGACCTTTTGGGCTTCAGCCAGCTGTATCTGCCCGTCCCCGTTGGTATCCACACCTTTCTTGATCAGCGCTTGCCTGAAACCGGCATCGGGTATTTGCACGACCTGTGCTTGTGAAGCGGACGCAAGCATGACCAGGAGGGAAAAGCATATCGTGATTCTCGTATACATAAGGGCGCCGGTTTAAAGCTTAACATTTACAACCTGGCCTTCGGAGGTAATTTCCACGAAGGTCTTTACCAGGTCTGTCGTTTCATAAAACAATTTAAAATCCTCGTAAATAGGCTTTTCAAAAGAGGTAACAGCCTGGCCATAGATGTTGTAGCCGGTGCTGGTGGCGGTGCCTACCCGGTTCCACATTTCTTCCATTTGTCCCTGCCGGACCGTTGTTTGCAGGTAATATTTCCCCGGTTTTAAATCCCGGAACTCAAAGGAACCATCCGTATCGGAGGCTTTGGTCAATATGCGGTAAGAATATGCTTCGGGTGACATTACGGCCAGGGTTTTCCCTTTTTTGTTCTTCTTCTGCAATTCATACCATTCATTGAAATAAGGCGTGCAGGGAAAAAGCGCTACCACTATACCCAGGTAAGTATTGCGGGCATTTCTTTTCTTCTTCATAACAAATCCTTTCATGGTAGCCGTGCCCGGCGCCAGCATATTTTTCGTCTCCTCTTTGTTGAACGGGGTTGCGGGCAATACGACATTAATTTGCTCCTGGGCATAAAGGGCCGTATTCACCAGGGCAAATAAAGCAGCGAAAAATGTGAACTTCATTCTCATAAAAATTCTTTCAGAGTATATTACCGGGCAAATTTAAGGACGGCGCCGGTTATTCCATATACCAGCAATATGGTATGTCCCGGTAAGAAGAAACCAAAAATTCGTATTTTTTGTATCTTCTACCTGAAAAATCAACCATCATGAAACAGATAACGCTCCTGCTCTGCGGCATGCTCTTATGGAGTGCCGCGCTCTTTGCACAAGCAGCTCTCAAGCCGCAACTCTACAATCCACAGGCAGATGCCCGGGCCGACATAGACGCCGCAGTAAAGAAAGCCGCTGCTTCCGGCAAACATGTATTCCTGCAAATGGGCGGTAACTGGTGCGGCTGGTGCATCGCTTTTGATAAGCTGGTGAAGGCCAACGATACTTTACGAACCTGCCTGGAACAGAACTATGAAGTAGTACATGTGAACTACAGCCAGGAGAACAAGAACGAAGCAGTTTTCGCATCACTCGCGCACCCGGAACGTTTTGGCTTCCCGGTGTTCGTGATCCTCAATGGCAAGGGCGAGCGCATCCATACACAAAACTCTGAATACCTGGAGGAAGGGAAAGGGCACAGCAGTAAGAAGGTGTTGCAGTTCTTCAGGCAATGGTCGCCGGAGGCGTTGAAACCGCCGGCAGCCAGGTAAAAATTTTTTAAGCTCCTGTATACGGACAGTGTAGATCGGGCTGGCATGGCGCCAGCCCGCTTATTTTTGTTGAAGACCCACATCCGTTAACCCAATTGCCACATTCATTAAAACGTGGACATGCTGTCGTTTTGCGCGCCGCATCTTTGAGGCATAAAACCTCAAACCGGAAAAATGAAAACATTACTCAGACAATCCACTGTTACACTGATGCTTGCCGCTGCCCTGCTGGCCGGCTGTGAAAAGCCGGGCGACGTCCTCCCCAAAGAAAAATTAAACGGCGCCCTCGCCCTGGAACCGGGCGCCACCCTCAAATTCAACTCAGCCCTTTTCGCTCAAAACCTGATGAACAGTTTTACAGGTAAAACAACGGGGTACGGTTTCGCCATCGCACAAAACGGCGGGGTGGTCACAAAGATATCAGGCGGCGATTCACGCCGGCTCATGGACGGGCATCATCCTTATTTGCCAACCACAAGGCAGGGAACGTCCGACGCTACACAAACGATCACCGCGCTGGCCGTTTTAAAAGCGCTGGAAGCCAAAGGTCTGGATGAAAACACATATGTATGGCAGTTTTTGCCGCTCAACTGGAACATTCCCGCAGCAAACAGGAAGATCACCGTTGCCCACCTGCTGTCACACAAATCCGGCCTGAAGTATATCGGTTACGACTATGCGTCACTGCGCGCCACCATGCAAACGCCCACCACCGGTTACGGAGATGCTTATTTTAAAAACACCGCGGTGAACTACCATCTTTGCCGCGTATTGCTGGCTTGTATCGTAAACGGCGCAGGGTGGTATGCAGTAATGCCCGATCACAATGCCGATGAAGCCGTATCCCAATTCCACCGCAACTATGTGCGCCAACTGATCTTTTACCCTTCCGGCGTGCCTACTTCCATCTTATAGACCTTACCGCCTGGAATGAACTGGGCCTCGTTTCAAAACCCAATTCCCCCGGGAGTTCCCAAACACTGTACTATAATTACTCAGAGCCCGTTTTCCACGGCTCCACCATCTACACGGATTACAAATCAGGCGGCGCGGGCAACTGGTACATGAACCCAACTGAAATGGCGCTGGTCCATGCAGCGGCGGAGTCGAAAAAACTGGTATCTGCCGCAATGTTCCAGCGGATGAAAGACAAACTCATGGGCTTCGACGGCAAATACAGGGGACGGCATGGCACCTACTACTGGAAGACCGGCATGTCTTACGACAGCAACTTCTGCGGCACCAATACGATGATCGTGCATTTTGCCAACAATGTGCAGCTGACCTGGAATACGAATTCCATTGCGAACGAGATCGGTGTTGTGAAGGATGTGATCATTGCGGCATATGAAAATGCCTGGACGTATTAACTGGTTTTAATTTAAAACAAGAAAGGGATGGGCGGTTTGTTCATCCCTTTTTTTGTTGATGTATGGAGGTAGGCTGATCATTTAAAGAGACGTGATGAAGAAAAAACTGGAAGCTAATAAGGACCTACTTGTAACGTTAAGGTCATTACTCGAAACGCATAGTTATCCACAACAAGCAAGAAGTAATGTATTTATTGGATTTGAATCACAGGAAACGGTCGACAGAGAATCAAAGGGAAATTGATATCATCATTTCAAATAGACCAAATAAATAAACTGACAAAAAATTGATTATCAATTACTGATAAACATCAGATTCTGTTCCTCTTTTTAAGACTTACGATTAGTGAGATCAAAGTACCTATAAAAATTAAGAGAAGCCCTACCGACAGTACCGCTAACCATATGCCTACATTGGATATTCCTGGAAATAAATATGCAGTAATGGGCTCTGCCAGGAAAAAGTAGCACAGCGACAAAAAAAGCCACGTAAGTATATGGATAATGATTCTGGTGCTTTTCATTATTAAAGTGTCTGACGCAAAAAACCCGTATTAGCAGTTGCTTTCTTGTCAGGTTATTTGTCGAATTTTGTCATTAACTATTTGAGTTATTCCGTTTCCCAATTTTCTTGCTTTGTCTGCATAGAAATTGTCCATTTGAAATTTCAGAATGGGAATTTCACTGTTCAAATCTTGCAGATAATAAGAAATAATAATGAAGTCCGAACCCAATGTTCCAAATCTTCTAATCTTCATTATTTCCGTTTTCATTTCTACTGTCATATGCCTGCCAAGAGGTATTGTCGTCCGGCGTAGATTATATCGAAATTTGATTTCTGTACCTGTAATTTTTAGGCTGTCAGCAGCTTGTCGAATAAGTGACAAAATTGATAATGTCAAAAATAGAAGTCCTATTGTAACCCCTATTACTTTAGATGTCGTATTTGATGTTTTGATAAAAGGAGCCGCAATTAAGAAACAACCGAATAAAAAGAACAACACTCCCCAAAATGATTTGTCACCCAAACGAAATTTGTGTTTTATGTCCACGTTATTGTTGTCAACTGTAATTTTTAAGCTGGCTTGGGCTGCAATATCAAAAATCTCATTATTAATCGTTTGCATCTTTTTTTGTTGTTTACGCGATGCCCTACAAACTTGCCGCTTATAGCCGGGGCTTAGCGATATTGCGGTATCGGGATTTCATGTGGAATACTACAAGAGTGGACACGTCAACCTAACGATTTCCAGGCATTAAGATTACTAAAATTTGATGAAATATTTGGATATATTATCTTCCTTTTTCTCGTTACAACCTGAAAAACTTGCTTGAATTTTAAGCACAATTGGGAAAATCTAATCAACTTAGAAAATTTTTATACTGAAGCGCTAACTATCAACGTATAGTAAAAGAAAAAAGCTACCATAATAAATGATAGCTTAAATCCTTGTAAGTTTTCTGGTAGCGAGATCGGGAGTTGAACCCGAGACCTTTGGGTTATGAATCCAACGCTCTAACCACCTGAGCTACCTCGCCATGTTTTTTGGAAGGCCAAAGATAGAAAAGGAAACTTAAAATTCCAGTATTTCCCGCACACAATCCGCCACTTTATCCGCGGTGGGAAGCATTTCTTTTTCCAATGCCATATTAAGCGGCACGGCGGGCAGGTCCAGCGCGCCCATCGTATGCACCGGCGCATCCAGCCAGCGGAAGCAGGCTTTGGAGATCCTTGCGGCCAGCGATTCCGCGAAGGAGTTAGTGATCTGTTCTTCTGTCAGCACCAGGCATTTCCCCAGCTTGCGCACGGAAGCAAATACCAGTTCTTCATCCAGCGGGTACAGCGTACGCAGGTCAATGATCTCCACGCGGCCGGGGAACTTTGCAGCAGCGGCTTTTGCCCAGTATACGCCCATGCCGTAGGTGATGATGGTCATGCCTTCATTGGCTTCCAGTACGGTGTTGCCTTTGCCCAGTGGGAGGATGTAATCGGCGGAAGGCTCTATGGTCATGGCTTCCAGCGTGCCGGGCACTTTGCTCCAGTAAAGACCTTTATGTTCCAGCATGATCACCGGGTTGGGATCGAGGAAAGCGGCTTTCATCAATCCTTTCAGGTCAGCGGCGTTGGAAGGGTAACATATCTTGATACCTTTGATGGTGAGCAGCGTGCTTTCGATGCAGCCGGAGTGATATGGCCCGCCGCCGCCGTATGCGCCGATGGGAATGCGGATGAGCGTTTGCACAGGGAATTTGCCCATGGACAAATAACAGCTCTTGGATATTTCGGTGACCAGCTGGTTGAAACCGGGATAGATATAGTCTGCAAACTGCACTTCCACAATGGGTTTCACGCCTACCGCCGATAAGCCCACGGTGCTCCCGATAATATATGCTTCCTGGATGGCGGTGTTAAAAACGCGGTGATCACCGAATTTTTCCGCCAGCGTAGCCGCCTCGCGGAATACGCCGCCCAGCCTCCGGCCTACGTCCTGGCCGAAAAGGATAGATTCGGGATGGTCGCGCATGATCTCTTCAATGGCATGCAGGGCGGCATCCACCATCACCACCTTGCTGCCGCCGGAAGGCACGCGGGTGCCGGCTTCTATGGCGACGGGCGTGGGTGCGAACACATGATCTTTTACAGTGGAAATATCGGGATCGGCACTGCCGGCGGCTTCTTCAAAGGCTTCATTCACTTCGCGTATCACTTCTTCTTCGATCAGGCGGAGGTCCGACTGGTCGGCCAGCAGCTGTTGCAGCCGAGGCAGCGGGTCGCGGGAAAGATGTTTGGCATAATCCTCGTCTGAGCGGTACCATTCTTTTCTCACCCCGGAAGTGTGATGGCCCAGCAAGGGCGTAGTGGCGTGCACGAGCACCGGCTTGCGCGCCGAGCGCACGTAGCGGATAGCCGATTCCATGGCATGGTAGCTGGCCTCAAAATCACTGCCGTCTACCCTGATACGTTCCAGGCCCTTGAAGCCGGCGGCATATTCAAATGCATCCATCACGCGGGCTTCGCCGGCGCTAACGGAAATGCCCCATTCGTTGTCCTGCACGAGGTAGATAATGGGAAGATCTTTCAGCACGGCAAACTGCAGGGCTTCGCTCACCTCTCCTTCCGTTACGCTGCCGTCGCCAAGGGAACAAAGCACTACAGGATTATCGGCATCATGCAGCAGACCGGCATTTTCAAGGTATTGCACGCCCTGTGCCATGCCAGTAGTGGGTATCACCTGCATGCCGGTGGCGCTGCTCTGGTGTGGAATGACGGGTTTGCCTGGCTGGCGGCTGTTTGGGTGGCAATAATAGGAACGGCCGCCGCTGAAAGGGTCTCCCGCTTTACCCAGCAGCTGCATCATCAGCGTTTGCGGAGCGTAGCCCATGGCGAGCATCATGCTATCGTCCCGGTAATAGGGACTCACGTAATCGCAGGCCCTGAGCTGCAGGCCGGCTGCGATCTGGATGGCTTCGTGCCCTGCGGAAGTGGAATGAACGTATTTGCAGATGGAACGGTTGGCTTCGTACTTTTCAGACATCGTACGGGCGGTGAACATGATGCGGTAAGCCTTCAGCAGCAGGGCCTGGAATTCCGGATCACGCTCCCGGTGAGTAATGGTGGCTTTAAAAGTCGGAACGCTTATGTTATCTTTAAGCACGTAACAGAGTTTTGGTGTAACCAGACTAAATATTAGTTGCTATAACAACTATTGCTACTGCAAATTAAATAATATGCACGATACTTTTGTGAGCAATCCATCTTTTTTTAAGCTGGATGCCACCCTCAAAAAAATTCGTAACTACTGGCAGAAGAATTTCGATGCCCGGCAGATGGACATTACGGTGGACCAGTGGTTGCTGATCGAGAACCTCTACAAACATAAACGCATAACCCACAACGAGTTAGCCCGTCTCACCTCGAAAGATATCACTACGGTATCCCGCATTATCGAATTGCTGGTGAAAAAGGACCTGGTGGAAAGGCAGGGGTCTACAGACGACCGCCGAAAGGTATTTGTGCAGCTGACGCCCCAGGGGGTGAACAAGTATAAGGAAGTGCGGCCGCTGGTGCTGGAAATGCGGAAAACAGGCTGGAACAACCTGAGCGAGAAAGATTATAATGAACTGACCCGGATACTGGATGTGATCTACGCGAACATCCCGTAAAAAGAAAAAATTAAAAAGAAAAAAGCCGCACTCTTTTAACTTTTTAATTTTTACTTTTTAAGGCCCATGCTGTGGGCTACTTTACCATGAATTCAAGCAGGCTGTCGTTCTCAATAAACGCTTCAAGGGAATCGCCGATCTCCACAGGCCCTACTCCTTCGGGAGTGCCGGTGAATACGAGATCGCCGATGTTGAGCGTAAAGAATCTCGAGATATAGGCGATAAGCTTGTCGAATGTGAAGAGCAGGTCTTTCGTGTTTCCTTGTTGCGCAAGTTCTTTGTTCTTGTACAGGCAAAAGTTAAGGTCTTTCAGATCTGTTGCTTCGGTAATGGGAACAAACTTGCCTACCACGGCTGAATTATCGAACGATTTGGCTATTTCCCAGGGCAGGCCTTTCGCTTTTTGTTTTTCCTGGAGGTCTCTGGCCGTGAAGTCGATCCCAACGGAAATGCTGTCGTAGTACTTGCTGGCAAATCTTTCCTGAATGTGTTTCCCGTTTTTTGATATCCGCAATACCAGCTCGCATTCATAATGGAGATTATCCGTGAATTCCGGATAGTAGAAAGGATGGTTGTTTTGCAGCAGGGCATTCTTTGGTTTCATGAAAATCACGGGTTCGGAGGGCACTTCGTTCTTCAATTCTTCTGCATGTTTGGCATAGTTTCTTCCAACGCAGATAATTTTCATAATGCGTGTATTTTGTAAGGTTAAATAAAGCCTATGGTTTTACCCATAGCCCACAATACATTGCCCACTGTGCGCACTATCCCCCGGATTGGCATCTTCAATGCCGGTGATATAACGATCAGTGGTACACGGATCATGACCTATAGCGGTTAAGGTAGGGGTACCTTTCAGGCATGAAATATACAATTTACTTCTATAATGGAAAAGTAAGGTTGTTATAATTGTTCATAGACCGCTGTAAACCAATAGAAGCGAAACTTTCGATCACTTCAGTGCATTTATCGATCTTTTGTTGCACCACAGGTTCTTCTTTTGCAGTCCATCTTCCCAGCACATAATCCACCTGCCTGCCTTTCGGGAAATCGTTGCCGATACCGAAACGAAGACGGGGGTATTGATTGGTGCCGATGGCTTCCTGTATGCTTTTCAGGCCGTTGTGGCCTGCGTCGCTTCCTCCGGGGCGGAGGCGGATCACTTCAAGTGGCAGCGCCAGTTCGTCCATGATCACAAGGATATTTTCCGCGGGGATCTTTTCCTTGTCCATCCAGTACTTCACGGCTTTGCCGCTGAGATTCATGTAAGTGGTTGGTTTTATCACAACAAGTATGCGCCCTTTCCATTTGATCTCCGCTACGTCTGCCAGCCGGTCGCTCCGGAACAGGGCAGCGTGTTTCGCAGCGAATGCATCCGCCACATCAAAACCGATGTTGTGCCGGGTGTGATGGTAATCCATTCCGATGTTGCCTAATCCTACGATCAGATATTTCATACTTCTTTGCTATACGATTGATAACAGGATGCCAAAAATAAAAAGCCCGGCTGAATTTACGCCGGGCTTTGTTATATAAATATTTTGCGTATTTATTTTTTCTTGGCATCCTTCTCTGCAGCAGCTTCTTCCTGTTTCAGCTGACGCGTCATTACAACGGAAGCAACCGGGATACGGGGAGAGTTGAGGATTTCAATGCCTTCAGCTTTCACGTCTTCCACACGGATGTTTTCGTTGAGGTCCAGGTTGGTGATGTCCACTTCCAGGTTCTCACGGAGGTGTTTCGGCAGCGCCTTAACCTTCAGTGATTTCATTTTCACTACCAGTTTGCCACCGCCTTTTACGCCGATGGACTGGCCGGTGAGTTTCAGCGGCAGGGTGGCAACCACTTTTTTGTCTTCCACCAGTTCCAGGAAGTCCACGTGTGTGAGCTCGTCTGTAACAGTGTCGAACTGGAGATCTTTCAGGATGCAGCGGTAAGATTTACCGTCCAGTTTGATCTCAGCAAGCTGGAAGTCAGCGGTGTACACCAGGCTCTTAAACGCAGTGGCAGGAGCGGAAAAGCTCACTGTATCTGCACCCCCGTAAATAACGCAAGGCACTTTTTCCTCAGAACGGAGAAGGCGGGTGGCTTGTTTGCCGAATTCGCTCCTGAGTTGTCCTTCGATGGTTATTGTTTTCATTGTTTAAACATTTATGATATAAAAGAATACACTTGTTTATTGCATCCGGCGGTTGCTGTGAACGAACAGGCTGGTGATGGACTTGTTCTCATGCATGTTGCGGATCGCCACTGCAAAAAGGTCTGCCACGCTGATCACTTTCACTTTTGAGCTTTGCTGTTTGAGCGGGATGGTATCGCATACCACCAGTTCTTCCAGCACCGAATTTTCAATGTTCTCGTACGCTTTGCCGCTGAATACGGGATGCGTACAGAATGCCCTTACGCTTCTTGCTCCCTTTTCCATCAGCAGGGCGGCTGATTTGGTGAGGGTTCCCGCTGTGTCACAGATGTCGTCTATCAGCACAATATCCCGGTCCGTCACATCACCGATCACCACCATGGAGGCAATTTCGTTTGCCCTTTTGCGGTGCTTGTCGCAGATCACCATTTCGGCGTTGAAATAGCTGGCCACTTCGCGCACCCGGGTGGTAGAACCCACGTCAGGGGACGCAAAGGTAAGGTTTTTAAGCTTCAGATTCTCTATATACGGGATAAAAATGGCAGAACTGTCCAGGTGGTCCACCGGGATATCGAAGAAACCCTGTATCTGCGGAGCATGTAAGTCCATGGTTATCACCCTGTTAGCCCCTGCCGCGGTGAGCAGGTTGGCGATCAGTTTGGAACCGATGGCCACACGGGGTTTGTCTTTCCTGTCTTGCCGGGCAAACCCGAAATACGGGATAACAGCCGTGATATAGCCTGCGGAGGCGCGCTTGGCGGCGTCTATCATGAGCAGCAGCTCCATGAGGTTGTCAGAAGGCGCACTGGTGCCCTGGACGAGGAAAACATAATGGCCGCGGATGCTTTCCAGAAAAACCGGCTGAAATTCGCCGTCACTGAATTTCTGAATATTCACCTTACCCAGCCCGTTTCCATATCTGGCGGCGATACGCTCTGCCAGTGCGGGATTACTGTTCCCTGTGAAGATTTTTACCGATGGATTCATGATAAAGAAAGAAGTTGCAAAACTATGACTTTATAGTGGATATGTCAGAAAAAAAATCAGGGGGAAATGTTGAAAAGAAAATGCTAAAAATATTAGCAAAACCAGAGGAGGATTTGTACATTTGGGTATGGAAAAAAGGATGTTTGTTAACCAGGGGCTGTTACCCCCGATCTCTGCTTTTCTGCCTTCCAGGCTGCCGGCCATTAAAGATTGGCCTGAAGATGACAGGCCCCGTGAGAAAGTACTGTACAACGGCGTTCGTACGCTTAGCCATGCGGAGCTGCTGGCCATCCTGATCAACTGCGGCAATAAGGAACGCTCCGCGCTGGAGCTGGCCAAAGATATCCTCCACAGCTGCAACAACAATCTTACCGAGCTCAGCCGCCTCGAAATTTCGCAGTTATGCAGCTTTCCCGGCATCGGGGTCAAAAAGGCGGTAACTATCCTGGCGGCGCTGGAGTTGTGCAGGCGCAAGCAGATCGGCCCGCTCCGCCGCAAGGCCCTGGTGCGCACGGCCAGGGAAGCTTCCTGCTGGCTGCGGCCGCTGCTAACCGACCAATTCTATGAGAGCTTTTACGTGCTCTTCCTCAATCACGCCAACCGCCTGCTGCATCATGCCTGCATCAGCACCGGCGGCATTACATCCACCACCGTCGATCCCCGGGTGGTTTTCAAAACAGCCCTGAACTACAAGGCCACCAAGCTTTTCCTGGTTCACAACCATCCTTCCGGCAACCTCCGGCCCAGCCGGGCAGACGTGAGCATCACCCGCAAGCTGAAGCAGGGCGGCAATATGCTGGATATCCAGGTAGTAGATCATATCATCGTTACCGAAAACGGATACTTCAGTCTTTTGGAAGACGGGCTGATGGACGATTGAGGAGGAGGCCGCAGTATTTTCGTTTTTTGAAGAAAGAGGCGACCGGGGAAGTTGTGGTAACGGCGATGCCGGCCTTTCGCTTTTGAAAGGACGAACCGGTTTAGGATCAGGAGAAAACTGGTATTCGCCTTCGTGAAGCGGGTAATGAAGGAAGTGTCGGTGGAAACAACGCTACCGCAGCAACGTTGCCACCCCTTTCTGGAACACCCGGTTCCCCAGTTCTGTATCCGTATATTCAAGCACCCAGGCGTAGGTGCCGGTCATTGCAGGAGAGCCGTTGATCTTGCCGTCCCATTTATGCGTCCAGCTGCGCGATTCAAACACCAGCTGGCCATTCCGCGCGAACACGCGGAACACAAGGTCCGCTGTTTTATACCCGTTCAGCGGGTACAGGAAATCATTCACGCCGTCGTTATTCGGCGTAAAGGCCGTGGGCACGGCCACACGGCAGCTGGGAACGGTTTTCAGGGTATGGACCGCTGTGTCTTCGCACATCAGGTTATCGGTTACGATCAATCTTACCTGGTATACCTGCTCGCGGCTGTTCATAGGGAAGCGGAAAGGCTGCGGCGTTGCGAGCCGCGTACCGGCGCCAAAACCAAAATCCCAGCGGTGGCCAGTGATATTACCTATGCTCTGGTTGGTAAAAGTAGCCATGTCTAACGGGCAAAGCACAGGCGTGCCTATCGTGAAAGCTGCGGTGAGCGTATTATTCAGCAGGATATTTTCGGTATGCTCCGCTTCGCAGACGCCGTTGCTCACTTTCAGGTTCACTGTTTTCTGGCCGAACAGGCTGTACACTTTGATGGGCGATTGCGTGTTGCGGGTATCGCCGTCCTCGAAAGTCCAGTTCCAGGAATTGACGCCGTGGGCGCCGTTGTGATGGAGGAAGATAGTGTCGTAGGTACAATCCAGGCGCACGCGGTTGTCGAAGCGGGCGTTAACGGTATCCCTGGTCGCGAAGGGCACCATCTGGCCCAGCGGTGTTTCCACGCTGCATTCGCTGACGAGCGTATTGCCGTCTGTGCCACGCACCAGGTCTATCCTGAAATTGCCTTCCAGGTATACCGGGCCGTTGAGCAGCAGCTCGAGGGTGTCAGCCAGCTGGCCGGCACAATTGGTGGTTGCAGCCACTACATTCACGGCAGGACCGGTGCCGCTGATCCTGAAATCGCTGCCGTTGGCCGCTACGGAGCTGCACAATACAGGACTGCTCAACAGCACCCTGATCCTGTCAGGCTTGCAGCCGATTGGCGCTATCCTGTCGAAAGGCACAGCCTGCGGCACAGGTACGCTGACGGCGATGCTGCGGCCCGCGGCGATGGGATTGTCGCAGGCGTCGAGCAGCGTATTGCCGTCTGAACCAGTTTTTACCTGCAGTGTATAGTTCCCCGCGGGTAAAGGACGGTCCAGCATCAGCACCACCGAATCCATATCGAACCCGTTGCCGCAATTCACCCCGGTGGCCCTGATGATATTGGCCGTGCTGCCGGTCAGTACAAAATCGCTGCCATTGGCGGCGAGCGTATTGCAGCGGAACAACTTGTTGAATTTGACAGTGATCCTGTTATTGAGGCAGCGGTATTCGGCGCGGGAGAACTCTCCTGTTTTAGGATCGGTGATCACGGCAGTGCCGCCGCCGAAAGCGAGCTCATAACCGCTTTGGTTGTGATCGGTGAAGTGGCTCACCAGCAAAAGATAATCGTGCCCTACCTGGAGCGTCGGCATGCTGCTCCATTTCGGGTATGCCCTGCCTTCGCAGTTCATCAGGCGCGTGCCGGTGTTGTTGGCGCCGGTAAGACCTTCTATTTCACTCCAGTTGCCCGCCACCTGTATGGAAGCATTAGTGTATACTTCGTTCAGGTTCCGGCCGGTCACGTCAAACAACTGCCAGTCGTAATCATCGTTCAGGTTGTTGGGAGTGATGGTAAAACCCAGCGTGCCTGCCTGGTAGCAGGTGAACTTATACCAGAAGGGATTCCTGTCGGTAAACTCGGTAGGCGGGTTAGCGTCCCGGCAGGAAGGCATATTGATCTTCCTGCCCGCACAGGGCGGCACAGATGCCTGCTTCAGCTCTTTGGTACCGCAGATGGGGAACGCGCTTTGCGGCGTCTGGCCTATCACGGTACAGTTCTGCGCCATCGCGCAGCGAACTGTCAGCACCAGGGTCAATATGATCAGGAAGAAAAAACGCATGGAATTATTTGAGCCAATATAGAATTAATATATAAAGTAATAACATACGCTTTTGTTACATTTGCAGGAATTTTCTATAAAAACTCAATTCATGCTCAAAATAGGTTTGTTCGGTGTAGGGCATTTAGGCAAGATCCATTTATCCCAGCTTGCCACGATGAAAGATGTGGAAGTAACCGGATTTTTTGATCCCAATGATGATAATGCCCGCGGCGTTCACGAGCAATACGAGATCAAACGTTTCGATTCCGCGGAAGAACTGATCATGGCTTCGGATGCCATAGACATTGTTGCCCCTACCACCCAACATTTTTCACTCTGCGAAATGGCTATCCGCAACGGCAAGCATGTATTCGTGGAAAAGCCCATGACCAATACCATGGAAGAAGCCAAACTGCTGGTAAAACTGGTGGAGGAAGCCAATATCAAATTCCAGGTGGGGCATGTTGAAAGATTCAACCCGGCCTTTCTCGCGCTGAAGGGTGTAGACCTCAACCCGATGTTCATCGAGGTGCACCGCCTCGCTGAATTCAACCCGCGCGGTACGGACGTGAGCGTGATCCTGGACCTGATGATCCATGACATCGACATCGTGCTGAGCATTGTGAAATCCAGCATCAGCCGCATTTCCGCAAGCGGTGTGGCCGTCATGAGCGATACGCCCGATATTGCCAACGTACGTATCGAGTTCCACAACGGCTGCGTGGCCAACCTTACTTCCAGCCGCATTTCCCTCAAAAAAATGAGAAAGATGCGCCTCTTCCAGAAAGACGCTTACATCGGTATCGACTTCCTGGACAAAAAAACAGAGATCATCAAGCTCAAAACGCCTGCAGACGAAGGGCTCTTTACGCTGGACATCGCTACCAACAACGGCAAAAAGACCATTGCCATCGCGAACCCGGAGATCAAACAATCCAACGCCATCCGCATGGAGCTGGAGTTGTTCCGCGACGCCATCCTCGAAAACAAACCCGTGGCTGTGAACGTGATAGATGGTTTCCAGGCGCTTGAAGCCGCGCACCAGATCCTGCAAAAGATCGGGAAAGGCCAGCAGCAGCCCGAGTAGACAGCCCTGCTGTAACATTCCGGCGTACAGCACCGTTTCATTTTAAACCTGGAAGATGAAAACAACCCTGTACTGCTTACTCGTATTTGCCTGTTGCGCACTTGCCTGCAAACGCAACAAAACTCCGTCGCCTTATATCCAGCTTGGGTATGAAACAACCGGCTGTTCCAACCCCTGGTCCGCTGAAATTGACGGCAACGTCGCGCTGGAAGTCAGCCTGCGTAAATGGCTGGATGAGGAAAAAGATATCCAGGCGCATGAACTCAAAATCGTCAGGGTTAGTGCGGGCGATGGCTGTTACGCCTGCCACTGCAAAACCGGCCATGAGATCAGGATCGGCGTAAGTGCCGATGACGTGAAGAAAGCGGAAGATCTGGGTTTCACGAAACGATAATGCTATAAACCATGCCCGGCCAGGAAAGCGTTGGCGATTGCCAGATCCACGGGCCGGGTGATCTTGATATTTTGCTCCTCTCCTTCCACGAGATGAATTTCTTCTCCCGCCCTTTCCGCTACACTGGCTTCATCCGTAAATAAAGGATCGTAAGGCTGTGTGAAGGCAGGTTGCAGCACTTCGGATAAAAATGTCTGGGGCGTTTGTATGATCCTGAAGCGGCTGCGGTCTACAGCCATATTCCCTTCGTCGTCCACTTCGCGGATACTGTCCTTCATTTCAACAGCGGGAATGGCATTACCTTTCGCCAGCGCGCCTTCATAACAGCGACGGATCAACGAAGGACTCAGCAGCGGGCGCACCCCGTCGTGCACAAAAATGACAGCGCTCTGCCGGATCACATCCAGGCCGTTCTTCACAGAATGGAAACGGGTTTCACCGCTATGCACCAGCGTAATGGAAGGCGGCCTGTCAAAAGCCGTGAGCAATGTTGCAATGTAACCCTGGTGCGCTTCCGGCACCACCAGCACGATATGCATATCGTCGTACGCCTGCAGGAACGCGCTGATGGTATGATACAGCAAAGGCTTACCGCCGATTTCCATGAACTGCTTGGGCGTGGCGCTGCCCATCCGGGTACCGGAACCTCCGGCAACGATAACGGCTATTTTGATCCTGTCGGCCATGAATACGAAGTAAGGTAATTTTTATAAAAAAAGGCAAACAGCGTGTTACTGTTTGCCTTTCCGGTAATGTTTTGTTTCATCAGATGATGAGCATTGCATCGCCATAACTGAAGAAGCGGTATTTTTCCTTGATGGCCTGCTGGTACGCTTCCATGATCAGGTCGTAACCGGCAAAGGCGCATACCATGATCAGGAGGCTGGTTTTGGGCAGGTGGAAATTGGTCACCAGCGCGTTCGGGATAGAGAAATCGTACGGCGGGTGAATGAAGGTGTTGGTCCAGCCTTCCGCTGCTTTCAGGTGGTTCTGCGCAGTAACGGAAGATTCCACGGCGCGCACGGTGGTGGTACCGATCGCGCAGATCTTGCGGTTCTCTTCTTTCGCCTTGTTTACGATCTTCACCGCATATTCATCGATGTGGAAATATTCCGCATCCATTTTATGCTTGCTCAGGTCTTCCACCTCGATGGGGCGGAAAGTACCAAGACCGGTGTGCAGGGTCACCTCCGCAAACTTCACGCCCTTGATCTCCAGGCGTTTGATCAGCTCGCGGCTGAAGTGCAGGCCGGCGGTAGGCGCGGCTACTGCTCCTTCGTACTTGGCGTAAACGGTCTGGTAACGCTCTTTATCGTCTTCTTCCGGTTTGCGCTTGATGTACTTGGGAAGGGGTGTTTCTCCCAGGCTGTCCAGCACAGCTTTGAACTCCTCATCGTTGCCTTCGAACAGGAAACGGATGGTACGGCCGCGGGAGGTGGTGTTGTCGATCACTTCAGCTACCAGGCTCTCATCATCTCCAAAATACAGCTTGTTGCCTACCCTGATCTTCCTCGCGGGATCAACGATCACGTCCCAGAGACGGTTCTGCTTGTTGAGCTCACGGAGCAAAAACACCTCGATCTTGGCGCCGGTCTTCTCCTTACGGCCGTAAAGGCGCGCAGGAAATACCTTGGTGTTGTTTACCACCATTACGTCTTTGTCGTTGAAATAACCGAGGATGTCTTTGAATACCTTGTGCTCAATCTTGCCTGTTGCGCGGTTGACAACCATCAGGCGGCTCTCGTCTCTTGTCTTGGAGGGATGTTGTGCGATCAGGTTTAACGGCAGATCGAACTTGAATTGTGATAATTTCATATTACGGTATGAATGAATTTAAAGTGTGCAAAGGTACGGAATATAACATACTTTACGAAAAAAGGTTCACCGCCCCGGGATAGCGGCTATCAGTTCACGGGTATAAGCACTCTTCGGGTGATGGTAAACTTCCCGCGCATGGCCGATCTCCGCGATCTTACCCTTATTCATCACCATCATCCGGTCGCTCATAAAATGCACGACGGAAAGGTTGTGCGAAATGAAAATATAGGTGAAATTGAATTCCTGCTGCAGCCGGGTCAGCAAATTGAGCACCTGGGCCTGCACACTCACGTCCAGCGCGGAAACAGATTCGTCGCAGATGATGAACTCCGGGTTCACGGCCAGCGCCCGGGCAATCACCACCCTCTGCCGCTGCCCGCCGGAGAATTCGTGGGGGTACCGGTGATAGTGCTCAGGCAGGAGGTTCACCTTTTCCAGCAGTTCCAGCACTTTTTCCCTGCGGGTACGGTCATTGTCGTACAAACCATGCACCGCCATCGGTTCCAGGATGGCCTGGCCCACGGTAAGGCGGGGATTGAGGGAAGAATATGGGTCCTGGAAGATCAGCTGGATATGCCTGCGCATGGCGCGCATCTCTTTGGCGCCCAGGCTGCGGAGGTCTTTGCCCCGGTAATGGATACTGCCGTGGGTAGGCTCTATCAGCCTTAAAAGCGTGCGGCTGAGGGTGGTTTTCCCGCAGCCCGATTCCCCTACCAGCCCCAGCGTTTCACCTTCCCGCACTTCAAAGCTTACGTCATCCACCGCTTTGGTATAGCTCCGCACCTTGCCCAGCAGGCTCTTTTTACCCGGGAACCAGGTGCTGAGGCCCTCCACTTTCAGCAATGGCGGGCGGGTGCTCAGCAAATCCTCTCTTGCTTTTTGCGCTGCATCGGGCAATACCAGCGAGCGCACGAACGCGTCCACATTGGCCGCCTGGCCGCCTTCTGTAAAGTCCCGCACTACGGGCAGGCGCCGGAGGCGAAGGTCCAGCGGGGGGCGGCAGGCCAGCAGCCCTTTGGTATAGGGATGCTGCGGCCTGTTGAAAATATCTTCCACGGCGCCTTCTTCCACGATCTCACCCTTGTACATCACGGCTACCCGGCTGGCAATTTCGGCGATCACGCCCAGGTCGTGGGTGATAAAAATAACGCTCATGCCCATCTCCTGCTGCAATTCGCGGAGCAGCTCCAGGATAGTTTTCTGCACGGTAACGTCCAGCGCGGTGGTGGGCTCGTCCGCAATCAGCAGGCGCGGCCCGCAGGATACGGCCATGGCGATCATCACCCGCTGTTTCTGCCCGCCGGACAGCTCATGCGGGTATTTGTCGAAAGCCTCCTGCGGATCGGGTATCCGCACCCGTTCGAACAGGGCGATGGTTTGTTTCCTCGCGGCAGCCACGGAAACCTTTTTGTGCAGCCTGATCGCCTCCGCCACCTGCCGCCCGCAGGTATGCAGCGGGTTCAGCGAGGTCATGGGTTCCTGGAAGATCATGGCTATTTCCTGCCCGCGGTAACTGCGGAGCGCCATGGGCGGCAGTTCCAGCAAATCTGTGGCCGCTTTGCCATCCGGCTGATACAGTATCTTTCCCCCGCTGATGTTACCCGGCGCAGCGATCAGCCGCATCAGGCTCAGCGCCGTCACGGACTTGCCGGAACCGGACTCGCCGACGATGCCGAGAATTTCTCCCGGCTGAATGTCCAGTGAAATGCCTTTTACAGCCGTTACAAGACTTTCTTCAGTACGGAAAGTGACCTCTAAGTTGCGGATGGATACGAGCGGAGCGGAACTCAAAAGCGCAGGTGTTTAACGGTTTGGTGACTGTTGATCAGGTTCTTCAGGGAATCCACCCCTATTTTCAGGTGACGTTCCACGTATTCATTGGTCACCTTTTTATCGCTTTCTTCTGTCTTAACGCCTTCGGGCACCATTGGCTGGTCAGACACGAGGAGCAGCGCCCCGGTCGGGATCTTGTTATAGAAGCCTACCGAGAAGATGGTGGCCGTTTCCATGTCTATCGCCATGGCGCGGATGCGTTCCAGGTATTTTTTGAATTCGGCGTCGTGCTCCCACACGCGGCGGTTGGTGCTGTAGCAGGTGCCCGTCCAGTAGTCGCAGCCGTATTCGCGGATGGTGGTGGAAATGGCCTTCTGAAGGGCGAAGGCAGGAAGGGCGGGCACTTCGGCGGGAAAATAGTCGTTGGAAGTACCTTCCCCGCGGATGGCCGCAATGGGTAGTATCAGGTCGCCGATGGCATTTTTCTTTTTCAGTCCCCCGCATTTGCCGAGGAACAGCACGGCGCTGGGAGAAATGGCACTGAGCAGGTCCATTACGGTAGCCGCGCCGGGGCTGCCCATCCCGAAATTTATAATGGTAATGTCGCCGGAAGTACAGCATTGCATAGGCCGGTCTGCGCCAATGATCTTGGCATTGTTCCATTTGGCAAACATCGTCACGTAATTGGAAAAATTAGTGAGCAGGATATGCGAGCCGAAGTTCTCCAGCTTCTCTCCTGTGTAGCGGGGAAGCCAATTAGCTACTATCTCTTCTTTCGTCTTCATAGCTTTTTGACAAGTGAATGTAATGTTTTTTCCCGAAAGCGCCGCGAGTTGCATAGTTTTACAGCATGATCGCGATACAGTTCCCCCCTCCCGATTTCAAGATCACCGCCAGCAACGGGCAGGAGATGATCTTTGACCCCTTCCGTAAAAAATACGTGAGCCTGACGCCGGAAGAGTGGGTGCGACAGAATTTCCTCAATTACCTCGTCAAAAGCCGGCAATATCCCGGCGCACTGCTGAGCATAGAAAAGGAAATGAACCTGGGAGAGCTGAGAAAACGCTGCGACATCGTGGTGTACACCCGGGAGGCCGCTCCCTGGATGATCGTGGAGTGCAAGGAAATGGGCGTGCCGCTGGGGCTGCCGGTGCTGGAGCAGATCGTGCGGTACCATATGGCCCTGCCGGCGCCTTACCTGGTGATCACGAACGGTACCAATACCTGGTGCTGCAAGCTGAACACCGAAGCGGGGAGCTGGGAATTTGAGAACGACCTGCCGGATTACCCGCCTGTTGCACCACCTGCGGAGCCTGAAATGCCGCATCACCCTGAACTTCCCGGGGCATGATCTCCCTGTAACAATACAAGCCCGTTTGGGGGTAAAAGCGTTCAAACCGTAGGGATGCCGTAGGGTAAAAGCGTTCAAACTATATGGTAAAAGCGTTGAAACCGTAAGGATACCATAGGGTAAAAGCGTTCAAACCATAAGGATGCCTGAACGAAAAATGGCCAGGCATGCGCCCGGCCATCTCCGCCTTTAAAAATAAAATCCGGTCAGGGGAAAATGCCCAGCTGCTCGTATGCCACGCCCACCTTGTCGATGGCGCAAACATAAGCCGCGGTACGCATGTCCCTGATCTTCTTATGTTCGAGTGATTTCTCGCGAACTTCGTGGAGGGCGGTGATCATGGTCTCTTCCAGGCCGGAATACACCAGGTCCACCTCATCAGCGCCGTGAGCGATGAATTTCCTTTCTTTTTCAGATACCTTTTTACCGGTCAGCTCTTCGATCTGGCCGAGGATGTGCACGTTCATGTTCTCATCGAAGCGTTTGCCGAGGCGGCCGTAGCGCACGTGGCTGAGGTTTTTCAGCCATTCGAAATAAGAAACGGTCACGCCGCCGGCGTTCAGGAACATGTCCGGCACTACGATCACGCCTTTTTTGGCGAGGATCTCGTCTGCCTCAGGCGTCAGCGGGCCGTTGGCGGCTTCGCCGATGATCTTCGCCTTGATGCGGGGCGCATTCTCTTCGTGGATCACGTTTTCCAGCGCGGCGGGTATCAGGATGTCGCATTCCAGTTCCAGGCCGTCTGTATTCTTTTTGAGGGTCTTGGAGCCGGGGAAGCCGGTGATGGAGCCGGTTTCGTTGCGGTGTTTCAGCACAGCGTCGGGGTCCATGCCTTTGGAGTTGTAGATAGCGCCGTCGTACTCAATAAGGCCGATCACTTTGGCGCCGGCTTCATGGAAATATTTCGCGGCGTGGTAACCCACGTTGCCCATACCCTGCACCACCACGGTTTTACCTTCGATGCCGGGCTCCAGGCCGATCTTTTTCATGTCTTCCTTCACATTGCACAGCTCGCGGAGACCGTAGAACACACCGAGGCCGGTGGCTTCCTTACGGCCGCGCACGCCGCCCATAGGCACGGGTTTACCGGTTACGCAGCCGTAACCGTCAATTTCCCCGGGGCGGAGGCTCATGTAGGTATCCAGTATCCAGCTCATTTCACGTTCGCCGGTACCATAATCCGGGGCGGGCACATCGATGCCGGGGCCGATGAAGTTCTTCTTCACCAGTTCCGCAGTGTAGCGGCGTGTAATGTTTTCGAGCTGGAAGGGGGTGTAGTTGCGGGGATTGATCTTGATGCCGCCTTTCGCGCCGCCGAAAGGCACATTCACGATGGCGCATTTGTAGGTCATCAGCGCGGCGAGGGCCATCACTTCATCCTGGTTCACTTCTTCGCTGAAGCGGATACCGCCTTTACAGGGCAGTTTGTGGTGGGAGTGTTGCACACGGTATGCCTCAATTACGTCGATGCTGTCCCCTACTCTCACGGGGAATTTAATACGGTATACAGCGTTACAGGCTTTGATCTGTTCCAGTATCCCTTTTTCCCATTTGGTGAACTGAGCGGCTTTGTCGAAGCTCATTTCCACGCTGTGGAAAAAGTTATAGTGCTGTTCTTGCGTCAGCGCTTTTGCTTTAGCCATAAAAAACGGTTTAGATATGTTGTTTTGGTGTTGTTGTAAGCAGGGTATAGAAAAATCCGGTCTTATTCTTTTTCAAGTTTGGCCAGCCGCCGGTCCAGCCGTACCAGGTAAAACACGATAAAGCCAAAAATGATCACCAGCAGGCCCACTACCACGTAGATCTTGTCGTTGCTGCGGAAGAATTCGTTGACGGGGCCGGTTTCGGTGTTTTGCTGCTGAACGGTTTCCGTTACCGCGCGTGCTGTGTCTTGTCCAAAAACGCTGGTAAGGGAAAGCATCAGGCATGCGAAGAGGAGATAAGAAAGTCTTTTAGCCATGAAGGATATTTTTAAGCTCTAATCTTTTGTAGCGGTTCCGTAAAGTATAGATCCAGATGCCAAGGAGCGTCCAGCCGAGGAATGCGGGCCAGAGCACCATCCTGATGGTGCCGGCAGTGTCCTGCGAGCTGAACCCGGGGCTGCTGGCGCTGCCCGGGTGAAGGGATTCCACCATTCTCGGGATGATATACGTCAGCGGGATCAGCAGGGCAAAGGCAAAAACGTTGAAGATGGCGGATACGCGGGCTCTTTTGTCCAGGTCGGTAAACGAGAGGCGCAGCACGAGGTAAGCCATGTAAATGGTGAGGGCGATGGCGGTGGTCATCTGTTTGGGGTCGCTCACGATGGTGCCGCCCCAGGTATAGGTGCTCCACAGCATGCCGGTGGCAAAGCCCATGAGGCCGAACAGTACGCCCACGCTGCCTGCGCTGGAAGCGCGGATGTCGCGGCGGAGGTCGTTGGTGGACAGGTACCACACGGAATTTACGACGGAAATAGTGAGCAGGGTGTACATTGCCATCCACATCGGCAAGTGAAAGAAAATGCCCCTGATTGCCTGCAGGTTGTTGCCGATAGACGGCACCCTAACGCTGAAACCTCCGATGATCACATAGAGGAGAATAAGTACGCAGGCGATTTTCCACCAGTTTTTAGCCATTATTCAATTGAAATATGTGGGGGCAAACCTACACGATTTAACGCTAACGGCAAAGCAATTTGCCGATTTTGACGTTCGTGCAACAGGCTGCCCGATCGTTGAAAAACCTATACCCCCGGAGGGTATTTGTTAAAATTTATTCTTTCCAGAGGAAAGGGAAAAGTATCAGCGCCAGGGCGATCACCAGCACGTCCATGCCCGCCAGGAGCAGGAACATGCCTGCCAGGCCCGGCTGTACCACCGGCGCAAAAGCGCTCTGGGAAATATTGCTCAGCAGCATCAGGATGGGCATGATCAGCGGGAAACCCATGATAGCCATCAGCGCCGCGTTCTGGCTGGCTTGCGCCGCAATGGCCGCCAGCATGGTAAACAGCAGGGAAAGGCTGATGCCGCCCAGCAGGGCCACGCCCAGGAAATACAGGCCGTGGCTGAGCGGGTTGCCCAGGAAAAGGAGGCAGCACACCAGCGTTACCACGCTGAAAACCAGCATTAGCAGTACGTTGTAGATCAGCTTGGCCGTGATGAAATAACGGGGATGGACCAACGAATAAAAATACAGCAGCCGGCCGCGGCTTTCCTGCATAAAGCTTTTCGCCACCGCATTGACGCATACGAACAGCTGTACCACCCAGAACATGGCGTTCCACATCTTATCCTCCGGCTCCTTCACCATCAGGTTGATCACGAACACGGTGGAGAATACGTAGAGCAGGATGCCGAACAGGGCATGCCGCTGCCGCCATTCCAGCAACAGGTCTTTTTTTACGAGCGCAGCGATCTGCGATAAAGGACTTTTCACGGGAGCAAAGATAACTTTGCCCGGCGAAATTGAAATCCATTAACTTTAGCCCTTTGATTCAACCAGCGAACAATACCGTATGAAGAAGATCGTAGTTGCCAACCGCGGGGAAATAGCCCTCCGCGTTATGCGTTCAGCCAGGGAAATGGGCATTGCCACCGTTGCAGTATACTCGGAAGCGGACCGCACCATGCCATTCGTGCAATATGCAGATGAAGCCGTTTGCATCGGCCCCGCCCCTTCCAGCCAGAGCTACCTGCTGGGCGGCAAGATCATTGAAGTGGCGCGGCAAACTGGGGCTGACGCGATCCATCCCGGTTATGGCTTCCTGAGCGAGAACGCCGGTTTTGCCCGCGCGGTGACCGAAGCTGGCCTCATCTTCATCGGCCCTTCCGCCGCTTCCATTGAAGTAATGGGCAGCAAGCTGGCGGCCAAACAGGCGGCACAGCAGTTCGGCGTGCCCATGGTGCCCGGCACGGAAACGCCGCTTCGCAGCATCGGAGAGGCGCGGGAAGTGGTGAAAAAGACCGGTTTCCCCATCCTCATCAAAGCATCCGCCGGCGGCGGCGGCAAAGGCATGCGCGTCGTGCAGCAGGAAAGCGAGCTGGAAGAACAGGTGCGGCTCGCCAAAAGCGAAGCCCTCAGCGCGTTTGGAGACGATGCCGTGTTCATCGAAAAATATGTGACCGCCCCGCGGCATATTGAAATACAGGTGCTGGGCGACCAGCATGGCAACTGCGTGTATCTTTTCGAAAGGGAATGTTCCATCCAGCGCCGCCACCAGAAGCTGATCGAAGAAGCGCCTTCTTCCGTGCTCACTCCAGCCATCCGCGCGGCCATGGGCGAATGCGCGGTGAACGTGGCCCGCGCCTGCAACTATTACGGCGCAGGCACCGTGGAATTCCTGGTAGACGACCAGCTGAATTTTTATTTCCTCGAAATGAACACCCGCCTGCAGGTAGAGCACCCCGTCACCGAAATGATCACCGGGCTGGACCTGGTGAAAGAACAGATCCGCATTGCAGACGGCGGCAGGCTGCCCTTTACGCAGAACGAACTGAAGATCAACGGTCATGCCATAGAACTGCGCATCTGCGCCGAAGACCCCGCCAACAACTTCCTGCCCGATACCGGCCGGCTCGAAACCTACATCCGCCCGCAGGGATACGGCGTGCGGGTAGACGATGGATATGAAGAAGGCATGGACATCCCCATTTTCTACGACCCTATGATCTCCAAGCTGATTGCCTGGGGCGCCAACCGGGAAGAAGCCAGGGAAAGGCTTCTCCGGGCAATAGACGAATACCGCGTAACCGGCATCCGCACCACCCTGCCTTTCGGCAAATGGGCCCTGCAGCAGGCGCCGTTCATCGAAGGGAAATTCGACACCAATTTCATTGCCCGGTATTTCACGCCGCAGGCGCTGGAAAATAAAGATGAAGAGATTGCCCGCGCAGCGGCCATCCTGGCGGCACAACTTTGGCAATCCGCGGCCCGGCCCGCAGCGGCGCTGAATGGCGTAGCAGAAGCGCCTGTTTCAAAATGGAAGTCGAGGAAAACATACCGGTAGCAGGCGAGGGCTACATTATAGTGATGTTAAAATCCCGCTCCCGTATGTCATAATTAAAATTCCGTTTGTAGCTTTGCAGCGTTTTACCAATGAAACAGCTGATATTCAATATCCTGGCATTCTTTTACAAGCCTTTCGCTAAAATAATGCCCTTCCAGACCTTCCGCTATATTGCCTGCGGAGGAGGGAATACGCTGCTGGATATTTTCCTGTTCTTCATCAGCTACAATTTCATTCTCAACAAACAGATGGTGCACCTGCCGTTCCTCACCATCAGCCCGCATATCGCGGCGGTGCTTATGGCTTTCCTGGTGAGCTTTCCCACCGGGTTCCTGCTGAATAAATACATCGTGTTCTCGGATTCCAACCTGCGCGGAAGGGTGCAGCTGGTGCGGTATTTCATGCTGGTGGGCGTTTGCCTGCTGCTGAACTATATATGCATGAAGCTGTTCGTGGAATACTGCCATTTTTACCCGACGGTGGCCAAGGTGCTCACCACCGTTATCGTCGTGTCTTTCAGCTATATCACGCAAAAGAAATTCACTTTTAAAGTGAAGGTGGAACGGTAGAAGGCAATTCGTCGCCCCGGTTGTAACAAACCCTGCACCGCGGCTCGTACAGATCGGTTTCCCCCAATAATACCGCTTGTTTATTTTTACTTTTCCGGTAGCTGTGCGTGGCGATGTTGCCGCATTGCACACAGATGGCATGCAGCTTCGTAATGTATTCCGCTTTGGCCAGCAATGCGGGAATAGGCCCGAAAGGCTCTCCCTGGAAATTCATGTCCAGCCCCGCCACAATAACCCTCATGCCTGCAAGCGCCAGCTGGTCGCAAACATTAGGCAGCTCCATGTCAAAAAACTGCGCTTCGTCTATGCCCACTACATCCACACCCTGGCCCAGCAGCAATATCTGCTGCGAGCTGTCTACCGGCGTAGACAAGATCCTGTTCTCGTTGTGAGACACGATCTGTTCTTCATCATAGCGCGTATCGATGGCGGGTTTGAATATTTCCACTCCCAGGTTGGCAAAGCGGGCGCGTTTCAGCCTGCGGATCAGTTCCTCCGTTTTGCCCGAGAACATGGAGCCGCAGATCACTTCGATCCATCCGCGGCGACCTCCCGTAAGAGAAGGTTCAATAAACATATTATAGTATTTTGATTATTAAGTGGTTAAAAAAGTATAACTTAGTGCAATTAAAATAATTTCCATTAGATGGCGTTAACAATTAAGGCATGGAAAAAATAAATGCATTAATTGACAAACTGCAGGAACTGAAAAATTCAGCTGCCGGTTTGCAAACCATATCCTACTACACGCAGTTGCTCCAGGCTGAAATACTTCACCAGCGCAACCTGCAGAAACAACAGGAGCAGCGGGGCAATGGCCATGTGGCCGTGATCATGCCCGCGCATATGCCTGTTATGGAAAAACAGGTTGTTCCGCCTCCCCCGCAGGAGCCTTCGCCTGAGAAATTTCAGCCGGCCGCGGAAAAGGCCCAGCCTGTCCAGGAAAAGGTGCTGCCATCCAATGTACAACCGAACGGTTATGCGCCGGACCGTGTGCCGGTAAAACCGCCGCGCCCTGAAGAAAGGCCGGCCGCCGCCACCCTGTTCGATCCGCCGCCTCCCGTGCAGCCCAAACCTGCGCAGCCCGAGCATACCAACGGCAACAATATCCGCAAAGAGCTGAACGAGCTCGTAGGCAAACAATCCCCTTCCCTGAACGATACGCTCCGTAAAAATAATCTTGAAGTAGGTGAAAAGCTGAGCGGCGCCGGCATCAACGACCTGAAAAGCGCCATCGGCATCAACGACAAGTTCCAGTTCATACAGGAGCTTTTCCGCGGCGATCATAATATGTACGAGCGTTCGCTCAAAACCATCAACGAGGCCGCTTCCCTCCAGGACGCCGAATACTGGATAGAGCGCGAGCTGAAGATCAAGCTGGGATGGGATGAATCGGACCAGTTGGTGAAACAGTTCTATTCGCTCGTGAGGAAACGTTTTTCCTGAATATACCGCACGATCTTTTCCGTGGCGCCCTGGTTCTGCTCTACGAAGCGCCCGGCGGTCTCCTCCGCCTGCCCGTAAAAATAGGGGTCTTGCAGCGCGTCCACAGCCCTGCGTAATTCTTCCGCATTATTGATCACGATCGCACCGCGGTTTTGCACCAGCGTTTCCGCTTCCAGGAACTGGTGGAAAACGGGGCCGATGATCACCGGTTTCCCGTAAGTGGCGGGCTCCAGCAGGTTGTGAATGCCTTCCTTCCCGAAACCGCCTCCTACGTATGCCGTACGGCCATAACGGTACAGGGCAGACAGCATGCCCACGTTATCGATGATCAGCACCGCTGCCGGTCCGGCCTTGCCCGCGGCAAATTCCGAATATTTTACCGCATCGGGGAACAGCGTTTGTATATCCTCAATATGCGATGCATTGATCTCATGCGGGGCCAGCACCAGCTGGCGGCCTTCCCGGCCGCCGCCATACCACCATCCGGCAATCACTTTTTCATCCGCTTCCCAGGTACTGCCCGCTACCAGTACGTCGTTTGCGGTAATGAACCGCTCTATTTCCGGCAGGCTCACCGGGTGCTGCCGCAGCTGCCATACCCGGTCGAACCGCGTATCGCCCGCCACCGCCGCCTGGCTGATGCCGTGATCGTTCAGCAGGCGAAGGGAAGCATCATCCTGCACAAAAAGCCGGTCCATGCCCCTGAGCAGCCCCCTGAACATGCCGCCGTACCATTTAAAGAACACCTGCCCGGGACGGAAAACGCCGGAAACGAGGATCACAGGCACTTTGCGGGCATACATATTATGCAGGTAATGATACCAGAATTCGTATTTGATGAAGATGGCGAGGGAAGGTTTCACAATATCCAGGAAACGTTGGGCGTTGGCGGGGGTATCCAGCGGGAGGTAACAAACGTGATCGGCGCCGGGATAGTTTTTCCGCACTTCATAGCCTGAAGGCGAAAAAAAAGTGAGCAGGATGCGCAGGCCGGGATATTCTTTGCGGAGCGCTTCCAGCACGGGCCTCCCCTGTTCAAATTCCCCCAGCGAGGCCGCATGCACCCAAAGCACCCGTTCCGCTCCCTTCAAAGCAGCTTCCAGGGCGGGCCAGGGGTCTTTCCGGCCATTCAGCCACAATTGCGCTTTTTTATTCCCCCCGATACCTGCCGCCAGCCCCAAAACCGCCCGGTAGGCACGGATGCCGGCGTTATAGCAAAAAATCGATAAACTCACAGAATTGATAATTAATCCAATAAATCGAATCCTTCGCAAATATAGTCCCTACACCTATCCCAAAATTTGTAAATTTGCGGACTCTAAAATTAGTATCCTACATGGTTCCTATTCAGATGGTGGATTTGAAACGCCAGTACAGCAAAATTAAACCGCAGGTAGATGCAGCCATTCAGGATGTGCTGGAAAGTGCCGCTTTCATTAACGGGGCCCCCGTACAACAGTTTTCGCAGGAACTGGGTCAATACCTGGGCACGAAACACGTGATCCCCTGCGCCAACGGAACCGATGCGCTCCAGATAGCCATGATGGCCCTGGGCCTTGAGCCGGGCGACGAAGTGATCACTCCTTCCTTTACTTTTATCGCCACCGCGGAGGTGATCGCCCTTTTGAGGCTCAAACCCGTGTTCGTGGATATCGATCCGAAAACGTACTGCATTGACCCGCAGGCGATCGAAAAAGCCATCACTCCCAAAACAAAAGCCATCGTGCCCGTTCACCTGTACGGCCACAGCGCTGATATAGAGGCGATCATGGACATAGCGCAGCGTCATAATCTCTACGTGATAGAAGATAATGCGCAGGCCATCGGCAGCCATTACACGAAAAAAGACGGGACCACCAAAAAAGTGGGCACCTTCGGCCATATCGGCTGCACCTCCTTTTTCCCCAGCAAAAACCTGGGTTGTTATGGAGACGGCGGCGCCCTGTTCACCGACGACGATGCCCTGGCTGCAAAGATCAGGATGATCGCCAACCATGGCCAGAGCCAGCGGTATTACCATGACGAAGTGGGCGTGAACAGCAGGCTGGATACCGTTCAGGCCGTAGTGCTCCGCATCAAGCTGCAATTATTGGATCAATATATCGCTTCCAGAAGGGAAGTTGCCAACGCTTACAACACTGCCTTTGCCAATACCCCACAGATCATAACACCTTACCAGGCTCCCAACCAGCTACATGTATTCCATCAGTACACCCTCCAGCTGGAAGGCGCGGACCGCAACAAGCTCCAGGCGTACCTGGCCGAGAAACAAGTACCGTCCATGATCTATTATCCTGTTCCGGCACACCGTCAGAAAATGTTCGAAGGCATGACCGCAACCAACATGCTCCTGCCTGTAACAGATGCCCTGACCGGGAAATGTATTTCCCTGCCCATTCACACGGAAATGGATCGTGACCAGTTAGACCATATTATTTATTCGATTAAATCATTTTTAAACTAGCCCCCGCATGAAAATTACCGTAGTAGGCACCGGATACGTAGGACTCGTTACCGGTACCTGTTTTGCCGAGACCGGCAATGATGTAACCTGTGTCGACATAGATGTCAACAAAGTAAAAAAGCTCTCTTCCGGACAGATCACCATTTACGAACCTGGCCTGGAAAAATTATTTGAACGCAACCTGAAAGAAGAGCGTTTGCATTTCACCACCGACCTCGAAGAAGGCATCCGCGATGCAGCGGTGATCTTCCTGGCCCTGCCCACTCCTCCGGGGGAAGACGGCTCCGCTGATCTTTCCTACATCCTGAGGGTGGCAGACCAGTTAGGGAAAATGCTGAAAGATTACAAGGTTATTGTAGACAAAAGCACCGTTCCTGTTGGTACAGCAGACAAAGTGCACGCTGCTATCGCCAAAAATGCGACAGTTGAATTCGACGTGGTGAGCAACCCGGAATTCCTGCGCGAGGGCGTTGCCGTTGAGGATTTCATGAAGCCTGACCGCGTGGTGATCGGTACACAATCCGAACGTGCGCGCAAGATCATGGGCGATCTGTATGCGCCGTTTGTGCGCCAGGGCAACCCGGTGATCTTTATGGATGAAAAATCCGCCGAGCTGACCAAATACGCTGCCAACTCTTTCCTCGCCACCAAGATCTCTTTCATGAACGAGATCGCCGTGCTTTGCGAGAGGCTGGGCGCGGATGTGGACATGGTGCGCCGCGGCATCGGCAGCGACGACCGCATCGGCAAACGCTTCCTCTTCCCCGGCATCGGGTATGGCGGCAGCTGCTTCCCGAAAGACGTGCAGGCGCTGGTGAAATCTTCGCAGGAAGCCCAATACGATTTTAAAATACTGGAAGCCGTTATGGATGTGAACGAAAAACAGAAACTGTTCCTCCTGCCCAAGATCGAAGCTTATTTCGGAGGTAACCTGAAAGGGAAACACTTCGCGCTGTGGGGCCTGGCTTTCAAACCCAATACAGACGACATCCGCGAGGCCCCGGCCCTGTACATCATCGATGCGCTGACGGCCGCAGGCGCAACCGTTACCGCTTTCGACCCCGAGGCCATGGCCAATGTGAAACAGGTGGTCGGCGACAAGATCAAATTTGCGGAGCACCAGTACGAAGCCCTGCAGGATGCAGATGCTCTGATCATCGCAACAGAATGGAGCGTATTCCGTACGCCCGATTTCGATAAAATTCAAAGTACCCTGAAAAATAAAACCATTTTCGACGGCCGGAATCTCTTCGAAGTTCCGCGCATGGAAGAACTTGGTTTCCATTATGAAAGCGTTGGCCGCCAGGCGGTAAAGCGCTAAAATATATACACTATGACTAAAAAACGCGTACTGATCACCGGTGCTGCCGGGTTCCTGGGCTCCCACCTGTGCGACCGCTTCATTAAAGAAGGCTATCATGTTATCGGCATGGATAACCTGCTGACGGGCAATATCAAAAACATTGAGCATCTTTTCCCGCTCAAGGAATTTGAATATTACCATCACGATGTTACCAAGTTCGTGCATGTGCCGGGCGAGCTGGATTATATCCTTCATTTCGCCTCACCTGCCAGCCCTATCGACTACCTGAAGATGCCCATCCAGACCCTGAAAGTGGGTTCATTGGGCACTCACAACCTGCTGGGCCTGGCCAAATCAAAGAACGCGCGCATCCTGGTAGCATCCACCTCGGAAGTATACGGTGATCCGAACGTGCATCCCCAGCCGGAGGAATACTGGGGTAATGTGAACCCCGTAGGCCCGCGCGGTGTGTACGACGAAGCCAAACGTTTCATGGAATCCATCACTATGGCCTATCATAACTTCCATGGCGTGGAAACCCGTATCATCCGTATCTTCAACACCTACGGCCCCCGCATGCGGCTCGACGATGGCCGCGCGCTGCCCGCGTTCATGAGCCAGGCGCTTACCGGGCAGGACCTTACCGTGTTCGGGGACGGCTCGCAGACACGCTCTTTCTGTTATGTGGACGACCTCGTGGAAGGCATCTACCGCTTGCTGCTGAGCGATTACCACCTGCCCGTGAACATCGGCAACCCGGCGGAAATTACGCTCCTGCAATTCGCGGAAGAGATCATTTCACTCACCGGCACCAAACAGAAGATCGTATTCCATCCCCTGCCGAAAGATGATCCGAAGCAACGGAAGCCGGACATCACCAAAGCGAAACAATTGCTGGGCTGGGAACCGAAAGTGGACCGCAAGGAAGGATTGAAGATCACATACGAATATTTCAAAAAAGCATTGGGAAAATAATCTTCGTATGAAGAAAAGAACTATACTGATCACAGGAGGAGCCGGTTTCATCGGCTCCCATGTGGTCCGGTTATTTGTAAACAAATACTCTTCCTACACCATTGTTAACGGTGATGCCCTCACCTACGCCGGTAACCTCGAAAACCTGTCTGACGTTAAAGACAGCCCCAATTACATTTTTGAAAAAGTGGACATCACAGACGAAAATGCTGTGAATGGCCTCTTTGAAAAGTATAAATTTGACGGAGTGATCCATCTCGCGGCAGAAAGCCATGTAGACCGCTCCATCCAGGACCCGCTGGCCTTTATCAGGACCAATGTGCTGGGCACTGCCGTGCTGCTGAATGCCGCACGCAAATACTGGAAAGACGATGTGGAGAACAAACGTTTCTATCATGTGTCTACCGACGAAGTATACGGCTCACTCGGAGAGGAAGGTTTTTTCACCGAAGAGACCGCTTATGATCCGCGTTCTCCTTATTCCGCCTCCAAAGCCAGCTCCGATCATTTTGTGAGAGCATATTACCACACCTACCATTTACCCGTGGTGCTGAGCAACTGCTCCAACAATTACGGCTCCAATCATTTCCCTGAAAAGCTGATCCCGCTGGCTATTCACAATATCAAAAACAACAAGCCCGTGCCTGTTTACGGCAAAGGCGAAAACGTGCGTGACTGGCTGTTCGTGGAAGACCATGCCCGCGCGATCGATACTATTTTCCACAACGGCCGCATTGGCGAAACCTACAACATCGGCGGGTTCAATGAATGGAAGAACATAGACCTCATCCGCCTGCTGTGCAAAGTGATGGACCGCAAACTGGGGCGTAAAGAAGGCACTTCCGAAAAGCTCATCACTTTCGTGAAAGACAGGGCCGGCCACGACCTGCGTTACGCCATAGACGCCACCAAACTAAACAAAGAACTCGGCTGGGCGCCAAGCCTCCGGTTCGAAGAAGGGCTCGAAAAGACCGTAGACTGGTACCTTGCCAACGAAGAATGGCTGCAACACGTTACCAGCGGGGCTTATCAACAATATTACCAGGAACAATACCAGCAACGATAATGCCATTCAGACCAACAGGTATACCCGGTCTCCTGGTCTTCGAACCGAAGGTGCATGAAGATGAAAGGGGATATTTTTTCGAAAGCTACAACGAGAGCACTTTCCGGGATGAAGGCGTGGAGATACAGTTTGTGCAGGACAACCAGGCCCGTTCCAACTACGGGGTATTACGCGGCCTGCACTTCCAGCTGCCCCCCCATGCGCAGGCCAAGCTGATACGCACCCTCGACGGCCGTATTCTTGACGTCGTGGTGGACCTCCGCAAAGGGTCGCCCGCATATGGCAAAGTGTTTTCCATTGAGCTGTCTGCCGAGAACAAACTCCAGCTGCTGGTACCGCAGGGCTTTGCTCATGGGTATTCCGTGCTGAGCCCTACCGCGGAAGTAATGTACAAATGCGATAATTTTTATAACAAGGCCAGCGAAGGCGGCATCCTGTACAACGATCCTGCTTTGGCGATAGACTGGGGCATTCCCCTCACGGAAGCAGTGGTGTCTGAAAAAGACAAAGTATTGCCGCTGCTGGCAGACGTTCAACATAATTTTATCTTTCAGCAATAAACGAATATGAAACACATCCTGGTAACAGGCGCCAAAGGCCAGCTGGGCCAGGCGCTGCAATCCACAGCCGCGCAGTATCCTGATTTTGAACTGATCTATACAGACAGGGAAGAACT
Source organism: Chitinophaga sp. YIM B06452 (assembly GCF_039655965.1). Lineage (NCBI taxonomy): Bacteria > Pseudomonadati > Bacteroidota > Chitinophagia > Chitinophagales > Chitinophagaceae > Chitinophaga > Chitinophaga sp. YIM B06452. Next base: position 1,524,679 of record NZ_JAWLKY010000002.1, read on the forward strand.
TGACATCACCGATGCGGAAGCGGTGAACGCCTTTTTCGGCAGCCGGCAAATAGACGCTGTGATCAACTGCGCCGCCTATACGGCTGTGGACAAAGCGGAGCAGGACGAGGAAGCCGCGTTCCTGCTGAACTTCCAGGCGCCGCTGATACTGGCTGAAGTGTCCGCACAGCACAACAGCGCGTTTATCCAGGTTTCCACGGATTATGTTTTTGACGGCCGCCGCAACCGGCCCTATACCGAAAAAGATGAGACTTCCGCCCAGAGCGTATATGGCGCGTCAAAGCTGCGCGGAGAAGCCGCTGTACTGGGTTACCATCCCCGGGCGGTGATCATCCGCACATCGTGGCTGTATTCCCGTACCGGCGTCAATTTCGCGCTGCGCATGCAGGAACTGATGAAGGAAAAGGAAAGCCTGAACGTAGTGTTCGACCAAACGGGCACGCCCACCTATGCGCCCGACCTCGCCAACGCCATTCTCACCATGCTCGGGCACCCATCCCTGGCCGAAGGCGGCATTTACCACTATAGCAACGAAGGAGTGGCCAGCTGGTACGATTTTGCAGTGGCCATAAAGGAGCTTACGGGGTCCAAATGCGCGGTGAATCCCGTCACTTCGGATCAATACCCCACCCCGGCACAAAGACCGGCTTATAGCGTCTTAAACAAAGAAAAGATCAAATCGGTTTTCGGGTTACAAATACCCTACTGGAGGGACAGTTTGGCAGTTTGCCTGGGGAAATGATCCCTTAACTGACTATTTTCCCGTCTTTCATTACGAGCTGGCGGTCGCTGAGCGTGGCCAGCTCTTCGTTATGGGTGACGATGATAAAAGTCTGGTTGAACTGGTCGCGGAGCTGTAGGAAAAGCTGGTGCAGCTCCCGGGCATTGCGTGAATCCAGGTTGCCGGTAGGCTCGTCTGCCATGATCACGGCCGGGTTATTGATCAGCGCCCTGGCCACCGCCACCCGCTGCTGCTCGCCGCCTGAAAGCTCCTTCGGACGGTGATCCATCCGGTCTTTCAGCCCCAGCGTTTCCAGGAGGTATTCCGCCCTTTCCTTCACCGCAACCTTCTTTGCGCCGGCAATGTACCCGGGAATGCTCACGTTCTCCAGCGCGTTGAACTCCGGCAGCAGGTGGTGGAACTGGAAAATGAAGCCGATATGACGGTTCCGGAAGTCTGCCAGGCGCCTGCCCTGCAAGGTGCTGGTCTGTATCCCGTTTATAGAGATATCCCCGCCGGTAGGACTGTCCAGCGTACCCAGGATGTGCAGCAACGTGCTTTTCCCGGCCCCGGAAGAGCCGACAATGGTAACGATCTCCCCTTTACTGACAGAAATATCCACCCCGCGGAGTACCTGGAGGTTGGAATAATTTTTGGTAACATTGCGAGCGGTAAGCATAACCAAGCGAAGTAAATTAGCCGTTAAAATAGTAATAGTTGTTTATTTCAAATTAAATAATACTTTTGCGAAAATTTGGAAAAGTAAAAATTTATATACGATGTACTGGACCTTAGAATTGGCCTCGTACCTGGAGGATGCTCCATGGCCAGCCACAAAAGACGAACTCATAGATTACGCCATCCGTTCCGGTGCACCCATCGAAGTTATCGAAAACCTTCAGGAACTGGAGGATGAGGGTGAAATTTATGAAGGCATAGAGGATATCTGGTCTGATTACCCGTCGCAAGACGACTTCTTCTTCAACGAAGACGAATATTAGCCCTTCGCCTCTTCCGCCCCATCATCACTCGCCCCACAGCGTTTGCCTATGCTGGAAAAAATTAAACCGTCCTGGTAAAGCACTACCGGGACGGTTTTTATTTTTCAGGCCTGAGCCTTTTTCCAGTCTTATTCTCCCATTGATTCGATCACTGCCTGCGATACGCCGGTGTAAGAGAAACCGCCATCGTGGAACAGGTTCTGCATGGTCACCATGCGGGTGTAGTCTGAGAACAGCGTTACGGTGTAGTCAGCACACTGGTCTGCAGAAGCGTTGCCCAGCGGGCTCATTTTTTCAGCGTAGCTGATGAAGTCGCCAAAGCCTTTCACGCCGCTGCCCGCCGTGGTCCTGGTGGGGGACTGTGAAATGGTGTTGATGCGCACTTTCTTTTTCACGCCATAGTGGTAGCCAAAGCTGCGGGAAATGGATTCCAGCATGGATTTGGCATCCGCCATATCGCTGTAGTCGGGGAACACGCGCTGCGCTGCGATATACGTGAGCGCCACTACGGAACCCCATTCGTTGAGCGCATCCAGCTTGTAAGCGGTTTGCAGCACGCGGTGGAGGCTCATCGCTGAAATGTCCAGCCCTTTATGAAAGAAGTCGTAATCCAGGTCTGTATAGGGTTTGCCTTTTCTTACGTTCACGCTCATGCCAATGGAGTGCAGCACGAAATCGATCTTGCCGCCGAAATGCTCCATGGATTTGGTGAAGAGGTTGTTCAGGTCTTCCATGCTGGTGGCATCAGCCGGTATTACCGGGGCTTTGCAGGCTTCGGCCAGCTTGTTGATCTCACCCATGCGCAATGCGATAGGCGCATTGGTGAGCACGATCTGCGCGCCTTCTTCTACGCAGCGCACTGCGGTTTTCCAGGCAATGGAATTCTCGTCCAGCGCGCCAAAGATGATACCTTTCTTCCCTTGTAATAAGTTGTGGGCCATTGATTAAAATTTGGGCAAATTTAGTAGTTAAAGTCGAAAATTGAAATGTTATTGCATAACCATCTCCCGCGCATTCTCGATCGCTGCTGCTGTTGGCTTTTCGCCACCCAGCATTTTGGCGATGGCGGTGATCCGCTCATCCTGCGAAAGCAGCCGCACGTGCGTCTTCACCTTGTCATCTTCCATGTGCTTGTACACAAAATAATGCGCATCTGCCTTGCCGGCCAGCTGCGGCTGGTGCGTGATGCAGATCACCTGGTGGCCCCTGGCCAGCTCTTTCATGATCACGCCCACCTGTTTGGCCGCTTCACCTGAAATACCGGTGTCTATTTCATCGAATATGAGCGTGGGCAATGCCACAGAACGCGCCACCAGGCTCTTGATACAGAGCATCAGCCTGCTTAGCTCGCCGCCTGAGGCCACTTTGCGGATAGGCCCGAAGTTATTGCTCTTATTGGCGTCGAAAAGGAATTCTATGTTATCTTTCCCGAAAGCATGCAGGGGGCATTCCTGTGTATCCACCCTGATGCGTGCATTGGGCATGCCCACCTGCGCCAGCAGGGCGTTCACCTTCTGTTCGAAGGGTTCTACCTGCGCCTTGCGCCGGGCAGACAGCTGTGCGGCTGTTGCATCCAGTGAAGCCAATGCCCCGGCGCTTTGTTCTTCCAGTTCCTGGATGCGGTCGTCCAGGTTCAATACGCCGTCCAGGCTTTGCTGCAGGTTGTCCCTGATCTGCAGCAGCTCCGCCGTGTTTTGCGCACCGTGTTTCTTCTGCAGCCTGTAAGCCGCCGCCAGCCTTTCGTTCAGTTGTTCCATGCGCTCGCCGTCGTATTGCACCTGGTCGTTGAGGCGTTCCACTTCGGCGGCAATATCCTGCAGCTCCACGTAAGAGCTTTGCATGCGTTCCGCAAGGGCCGGCACTTCTTTATGGAAAGCGGCCAGCGTTTGCAGGGACGATTGCAGCTGCCGCAATTGCTGCAGTACCGGCGTTTCATCTTCTTTCAGCTGGAAATAAATACGGTTCAGCGTGCCTTTGATCTCTTCGGCATGGCTCAGCAGCTGCTGCTCGGCTTCCAGCATCTCTATTTCATTTTCCTGCAGGTTGATCTCTAAAAGCTCATCCAGCAGGAACTTGTTGTAATCGGATTCTTTATTGGCATTTTCGCGCTGATGACGAAGGTCGTTCAACTCTTTTTGCAGGCGCGCGTATTGCTGGTATTGACGGGTAAAGGCGGCCAGTTGTTCCTGGTGGCCGGCAAGCGCGTCTATTACTTCGCGCTGGAAACCGGATTTTTCAAGCTCCAGCGTGTCGAACTGCTGGTGAAGGTCCACCAGGAGGCTGCTCAGTTCATTCAATTGGGAAAGGTTCACCGGGGTATCGTTCACAAACGCGCGGCTTTTGCCGGCGGAGCTGATCTCCCGGCGGATGATCAGCGCTTCATCCATATCCAGCTCATGGGTATCAAAAAAAGCCTGCACTTGCTGCGGCTTCACTTTGAACATGCCTTCTATCACGCATTTACGGGTTTTGTCGAACAGCACCGAAGGGTCTGCCCGCTCTCCCAGGATGAGGCTGAGCGCGCCCAGCAGGATAGATTTGCCGGCGCCTGTTTCACCGGTGATCACATTGAGGTTCCGGGAGAAATCCACCTCCAGGTTGTCGATGATCGCATAATTCTGAATAACTAAGCGGTATAGCATATAAGATTTTCCAGGTCTAAGTTCTTAATTAATTGCGAATTATTTCCCTTCCAGGCGAAGCATCCCGGATTTTGCGCGCTGGTCCAGCGAATTCTTGTAGTCGTGCCCTTCCATGTCCAGGCAGGTCTGGAAGCTTTGTTTCGCTTTGGCCTTATCACCCATTTTTTCATAAATATACCCCAATTGCAGGGCCGCGCGGGCGGCGAAATATTCAGGCCGGTTGCTGCCTATTTTAATGGTCGCTTCGTAGAGCTTGATGGCGCTGCTGTCCATGCCCATTTCGTCGTAGATGCGCGCGAGGCGGTAAGCATATTCAAGTTTGAGTTCAACGGTCGGGAAGTCGTTCGCCCTTTTGGTGAGCAGCAGTTGCCTCGCCTGTTCGTAAAATCCGCCGTCGCTCAGCAGCCGGGCTTTCAGCAGCAGCGGGTCCGGCCACCTGCCGCTTTTGGCTTCTTTCTGCGCCTGTTTGTCTGCGTCCGTTTCGGTGTTGCCGCGCTGGGCGATCATGCTGCGGTAGCGGTTGGCGCCGGCCATGTCTCCCTTCATGTAATACGCCCAGCTCAGGCGCTGCAGGGCTTCTTTTACGTAGAATTTCCCTTTGAAATTGTTCACGAACCGCTCCAGGTGCGCAATGGCGTCGTCATCCTGGCGCTCCAGCTTCATGAGGCCCAGCACGTATTCCTTGTACCAGATCTCGGCGTACTCAGGGCTTTGGTTGCGTTCTTCCAGCACCCTGATGCCCTGGTCAGCCTTCTGGTTATTCAGGCTCAGGTTGGCCACCATCAGCGCGAAGAGGTAGTTGTTCTTCGTGTCCAGCTGCTTGCGTTGTATGAAGGCCCACAGCTGCTCGGGTTTGTTCTCTATGAAAAGTTTGAGGTAACAGTAATAGTAATAGGATTCTTCCTTAAAGAGCGCCGCAGTGGGATCGTTGCTGTCTATCACGGTTTGCAGCGAAGCCATGCCGTCTTTGATGCTGCCCCTGAGGCCGAGGATGTTGGTGATCCATTTATAACCTTCGGGAATGGTGCCGAACACGGTTTGCATGGAACCGGCGATCATATTGTTGGGCAGGAATTTCGGGAACTTGCGCTGGTTGTCTTTCAGCGTGAGGTAGGCTTTGCGGATCTCCCACACGGCGTCCCATTTTTCGCCAAACTTCACCCTGATCATGGCCCACTGGAATTTGATGGCGGCCTGCGTGTAGAGGTAATAGGGCGAATCTTCAGGCCCCTGTTCCATCAGGTCCAGCCGCGCGGCGCGCTGCTTGCGCTGGCGGGCGTATACGGCCGGGTCTTCATTAAAGAAAAGGATAAAAAAATCCGCGTAGTTCTCGATGAAATAAGGAATAAGGTTGTCTGGGTTGGCGCGTTTTTCTTCTTCAAGAAGGGCCTTGCCGGTATTAAGACGCAGCTGCATGATGGCGTCGTAAGCTTCCTGGCAGCGGGCATTGAATTCGAACTTTTTTTGCCGCGCACTCACGGTTACGGTTATACTGCAAAAAAAGGCTATGAGAAAAATGAAACGCATAGGGACAAAAATAAGGAACTCCGCGCAATGGACATGCGCGGAGTTCCTTTATATCTTTTCGCGGAGGTTCCGCGGGACCGTTTAGATACTATCAGATAGTAACGGTAGCTTCCAGGTCGTTGTCTACCAGGATGCGGCCGCAGTGTTCGCAAACGATGATCTTTTTGCGCTGGCGGATCTCAGCCTGCCTTTGCGGGGGGATGGCGTTGAAGCAACCGCCGCAGGAATCACGGATAACGGTTACTACAGCCAGGCCGTTGCGGTAGTTCTTACGGATCTTCTCGTAAGCGGCCAGCAGGCGTGCGTCCACTTTTTCGCGGGCTTCTTCAGATTGTTTCTGGAATGCTTTCTCTTCTTTGTCAGTCTCGCCGATGATCTTTTCCAGTTCGCCTTTTTTGTGCTTCAGGTTCAGTTCTTTATCAGATACAGCCTTTTTAGCCACTTCCAGGGCGCGGGATTTTTCTTTTATTTCTTCGTTGGCGTCTTTGATATGTTTCTCAGCCAGCTTGATCTCCAGGTTCTGCATTTCCACTTCTTTGGAAATGGCTTCAAACTCACGGCTGTTCTTTACATTATCCTGCTGCTTCTCGTATTTCTTGGCCAGCGCTTCCGCTTCCTTGATGGCAGCTTTTTTGGCGGCTACGAAATCCTGGATGCCTTTCAGTTCATCTTCAATATGAGCCTGGCGGTGGTTCAGCCCTTCAATCTCATCCTCAAGGTCCCGCACTTCGATCGGCAACTCACCCTTCAGGATCTGGATTTCGTCCAACTTGGAATCGTACTTCTGTAACCGCAGTACAGAAACCAGCTTTTCCTCAACGTTGTATTCTTTAACAGTAGCCATGTATTACAAATAATTTACCGGGTTTGTGTTGATGGTAGATTTTAGAGGCGCGAAGTTACGAAAATTTTCGGTCAATATATGATAAAATAAGTCTACCGCGAACTGTTCGCTCTCAAAATGTCCGACATCCGCTATAATTAATTGATTTTCAGCATCAAAAAATTCATGGTATTTGAAGTCGGCGCTCACGTAAGCGTCCGCCCCCGCCGCTTTGGCCTGCTTCAGCAAAAAGCTGCCTGCCCCGCCGCAAACGGCCACTTTCTTCACCTTTTTGCCCCGCAGAGGGGTGTATCGCACGCAACCCGTCCGGAAACGCTCTTTTACCAGGCGCAGGAAGTCCATTTCCTCCATTTCCCCCGGCAATTGCCCTACGAGGCCCGAACCCACCTCTGCGTAGCTGTTTTCCAGCTTTACGATGTCGTAGGCCACCTCTTCGTAAGGATGATGTTTGAGCAGGGCGGCTATTACTTTCCCTTCCATCCAGGCCGGGAAGATCACCTCCACCTTCGTTTCCCCTTCGGCATGCCTTTCGCCGGGCTTGCCCACATAGGGATCGGTATCCGCCGCGCCTTTGAAAGTGCCGGTGCCTTCCTGGGAAAAGCTGCATTCGCTGTATTTGCCGATATGGCCCGCGCCCGCGGCAAAAAGGGCGTCGCGCAGCGCTCCGGCTTTATCTGCCGGCACGAAGGTGAACAGCTTGCGCAGCAGCTCCCGCTTGGGATCCAGCACTTTAGTGCCGGTGAGGCCCAGCCGTTCCGCCATCATGGCGCTCACCCCCGCCCTCACGTTGTCCAGATTGGTATGAGCGGCATAAACCGCAATGTCGTGCTTGATCGCTTTAATGGCCACCCTTTCCACGTAATTGCGCCCGGTGATCTTTTTAAGCCCCCCGAAAACGATGGGGTGATGGGCGATCACCAGGTTGCAGCCTTTTTCCAATGCCTCGTCCAGCACGGCTTCTGTAGCATCCAGGGTGAGCAGCGCACCTTTCACTTCCCATTCGGGCCGCCCGAAAATAAGCCCGGCATTGTCGTAGTGCTCCTGGTAGCTCAGGGGTGCAAATGTTTCGATGACTTGTATAATATCGCGGATGGTCATATCTTAATAGATTTGTAAATTAAAACCCTTTTCATGACAGTGCAAAAAACTTCAGCAGAGCTATACGAACAGTACAAAGCAAAGATGCAGCAGATAGCAGACGTACGGAATGCCATGGCCGTATTGGGCTGGGACCAGGAAACCTACCTGCCGGAAAAGGGCGCCGCCTTCCGCGGCCAGCAGCTCACCACGCTCAGCACCCTGGCACACGAGCTGTTTACCCACGAAGCCCTGGGCAACCTGTTGCAGGAACTCCACCAGCGGCGCGACCTCACCGCCATCCAGCAAAAGAACATAGCCCTTTCGCTGGAAGACTATGAAAAGAACCGGAAATACCCGGCCGCATTCGTGGCCGAGCTTTCCAACGCCACCAATACCGCCTATCACGCCTGGATACGCGCCCGCAAGGAAAAGAACTATGCCGTGTTTGAGCCCGCTCTCGAAAAAATGGTAGCGCTCAAACAGCAGGAAACCGCCATCCTGGGCTATACTGGCCATCCGTACGACGCATTGCTCAACGAATACGAAAAAGGAGCCGACGTAGCCATGCTGGACGCTATTTTCCGTGACGTGCGCAGCTCCCTGCTGCCGCTGCTGCAAAAGATCGCGTTGCAGGACGTGCCGGAGAAAAAATTCCTTTCCCGCCATTATCCCAAAGACCAGCAATGGGAATTCGGGCTGGGACTGCTGAAGGCCATGGGCTATGATTTTAAGGCCGGCAGGCAGGACGTGTCCGAACATCCTTTCACCACCAGCTTCAACCCGCAGGATGTGCGCGTGACCACGCGCATAGACGAGCAGGACCTGGGCAATATGACCTGGAGCTGCATCCACGAAGGCGGTCACGCGCTCTACGAGCAGGGCCTGCCCATCGAGGAATACGGCCTGCCCTGCGGCGAAGCGGCCAGCCTCGGCATTCATGAATCGCAATCACGGCTCTGGGAGAACAATGTAGGCCGCAGCCTCATTTTCTGGCAGCACCATTACGGCAACCTCCAGGGATTGTTCCGCAGCAACCTGCTGGCCATTCCCATCCAGGATTTCTACAGGGCCATCAACCTCGTGCAGCCCTCGCTGATCAGGACCGAAGCGGACGAGCTTACCTACCACTTCCACGTCATGATCCGTTACGAGATCGAAAAGGAACTGATCGCCGGCAACCTCAAAACCAGCGACCTGCGCGACGTGTGGAACAAATATTACCAGGATTTTTTACAGGTCACCGTAACGGACGACCTGCACGGCATTTTGCAGGACATCCACTGGAGTCACGGCAGCTTCGGTTATTTCCCCACCTATTCCCTCGGCAGCTTCTACGCGGCGCAATTGTATTCCGCCGCCAAAAAGCAGGTACCGGGGCTGGAAAACGACATCGCTTCCGGCGTATACGACAAGCTGCTGCACTGGCTGCGCGAAAATATCCACCGCCACGGCAGGTTCTGGACTTCCAACGAATTATGCGAAAAAGTGACGGGGGAGAAACTGGATTTTCGTTATTTTCTTGAATATGCTACGGAGAAATTCGGGGGGATCTATAACCTGTAGTATGCTTAAATAAAAAAAGAACGGGCACCGCGAATGCACGCCGGCGCCCGTTCTTCAAGTATTTCAACCTATTTCATCGCTGCCTGGAATTCTTCCAGGCTCACGATCCCTTCTTTCCGCCACACTTCCTTCCCATCTTTGTACAACACAAAAGTGGGCAACGTTGCCGTATTGATCTTCTTCATCACTTCGATATCGTTTCCGCCGTTCACATTCACCCGCTTCACTTTATTTTCTTTAATGAACCGCTTCACCACGGGCTCCATTTTACGGCAGGGCGGGCACCAGTCGGCGCCAACGTCTACCAGCACCCATTTACCGGCGATTGCTTTGCCGAACGCTTCAACGCTCATCTGCGCTACGCGCTCTGTGCCGGCAAGCGGTTTTCCTGCCTGCTTCCAGGCCATGGTGCCGCCGTTCAGCTCAATCACTTTCTTATAACCGTTTTCGCGCATCCATTTTGCGGCTGCGGTGCTGCGGCCGCCGCTAAGGCAGTAGATGTACACGGGTTTCGTTTTGTCTACGGATTGCAGGCGGCGGTAGAACTCTTCTTTTTTGGTGAAATCGGCCTGTAACGCATCAGGCAAATGGCCGGTATTGAATTCCTTCGCGGTACGCACATCCAGCACCTGCACGCCAGGTTGCTTCATGCCTTTCTCAAAAGCGTCGGGCGTTACCGCATCCTGCGCCCAGGCGGCCATTGCGGCCAGCATGATGCAGGCGGTCCATATCAATTTTTTCATCCTGGTTTTGTCTTTTAATGGAGAATAATGCTTGTAAAGATAAGCATTTGCGCGGGTATCCGGTTTCCCGGGAAGATCGCCAAACTCAAGAGTAGTCGTTAATTACGGCGTTTCGCCAGGCTGTCCAGCTTCCTGAAATTGATGAACACCTCTTTACCCTGGCGGGCGGGGTGCGAATTGTAACAGGGCGCGAATGTTTTGAAACCGAAATATGGCTCGAACATGCGGCGGTACACTTTGATGCCGCCGCCGAAAGGAGGGCCGGGCTGGTCGAATTCCCGGTTGAAGAGGACTCCCACCAGGCGGCCTTCTTCCCAGAGCAGGTCGTACATATGCCGCGCATAAGCCTGCCGCAATGCGGGGTCCAGCGCGCAAAGAAAGGTCTGCTCAATGATCAGGTCGTATTCGGCTTCATGCTCAAAAAAATCGCCCGCCACGAATTTGATCCCTGTGCCCTGGTGCTCGCGTTTCAGGCGCTCCACGGCCACGGAAGAAATGTCCAGCACGGTCACGTCTTTGAACCCGCTATCCCACAAATAACGCGCTTCGTAGCTGTTGCCGCCGCCCGGGATCAGGATGCGCAGGTTCTTGTTCGGTAACTGATCAATGTAATTCCTCAACGGGGGCGATACGGCACCCATATCCCACTCCGTTTCCCCACGCTCATAGCGTGCGTTCCAGTAAGCTTTATCCAATGCTTGCATGTCCATATACTGTTTGTACTGATTACGTTATGAGGATCATGTAAAAGGTACACTTCCTTATTTGTGGCAAATAAGCAATAAATCAGTTAACACATTGAAAACATAATGTTAATATAGACAGATAATTGTTTTTTAAATATTACTTTTAAGTTTTATTAGCAGCAGTAATGCTGCAACGTTACACCTACATCAGGAACCACCTATGAACCACCGACTAAGCTCCAGCCACTGGAAGAAATTTCTTCCGGGCTTACTGCTGGCTATCCTGGCAGCTGTGTTGCCTGCCCATGCCCAAAATGTCGGTTTTACCGCTGATGCCACATCCGGTTGCGCCCCGCTTACTGTTTCGTTTACAAACAATTCAGATAACGGCGCTACAGCTTACGACTGGAACTTCGGCCTTGGCGCCCACGCCACCACGCGCGATGCGAGCAAGGTTTTCACCGATCCCGGTACCTATAACGTTACATTAACAGTTACTTACCCGGGCGGCACCAGGACAGCCACCGTCACCATCACCGTGCACGACGTTCCTTCACCGGCCTTCACCCCTTCCATCACCTCCGGCTGTACCCCGCTGGCTGTATCGTTTACAGACAACAGCACGCCCGGCTCGGGTACCATCAGCAGGATCGTGTGGGACTTCGGGGACGGCAATACTGCTGAAGGCGCCACCTCCGCGCATACCTACACGGTGGGCGGCAGCTTCTCCGTGACCACCATCGTGGAAAACAGCTTTGGCTGCAGGAAGAGCGTGACCATGCCCAATGTCATCAGGGTGGATGAAACGCCCCGCGTGGACTTCACAGCGGATGCGCCCGGCAGCTGCATCACGCCCCATACCGTCAACTTCCGCAGCACCGGTCCCGGCGGGCTGACCTACGCCTGGAATTTCGGGGACGCCGCTTCAGGAGGCAACAACACTTCCACCGCGCAATTCCCTTCACATACTTACAATGCTGAAGGCCGCTATAGCGTTACGCTTACAGCCACAACTACCCTCGGTTGCCGGAGCGTGGTCACCAAACCGGCTTTTATTCTCATCGAAAGAACAAGAGCGGATTTTGCAGTAGACGGCCCGGCCTGCGCCGGATCCAACGTAACGCTGCGCAATACCACCACGCCCGCGCCCAGTTCCAGCCTCTGGACGCTGGCCGACGGGCGTACCTCCAATGCCACCAACCCGTCCTTCTTCTTTGCGCAACCTGGTACATACAACGTCACCCTTACATCCGGCACGCCCGGCTGCGAGGAGACCATTACGAAAGCGATCACCGTGCACGAGCCGCCGCAGGCCAGCTTTACCGCCAACCCGCAAAACGGTTGCGCAGTGCCGTTCACCACGCAGTTCACTTCCCAATCTATCGGCGCAGCCAGCTACCAGTGGACCTTCGGCGACGGGCAAACCAGCACGGCCGCCAATCCCAGTCATACTTACAATGCATTTGGCTTTTACGATGTTTCGCTGCGGGTGACGAGCGCACAGGGTTGCACAGACCAGGTGGCCATCACGGATTACATCCGCGTGGAAGAGCCGCGGGCACAGCTCAATATCAGCGAACGCGAGGGCTGTATACCGCTTGCCACCAGCTTCAACGTGACGCTCGCCACTGCCGGGAGTATCACAAGTTACCGCTGGGATTTTGGCGACGGCGCCACCTCCAACCTGCCCACCCCTTCGCATACCTATACACGGCAAGGCATTTATACTATCACTGTTACACTGGAGATCAGCGGCGGCTGCCGCCTTGTGCTGACGGGCGCTGTGCGCGCCGGCGAAATACCCGTTGTGGATTTTGACGGAACACCCAAAGCGCCCTGCGCAGACGAACCGGTGCATTTCACCAACCTGTCTGTACCGCGCGGCACCGAATGGCGCTGGATATTCCCTGAAGACAACAACCGCGAAGAAAATGCGGAGAACCCTGACCATATTTTCCGCCGCATCGGCCTGCACGACGTTACCCTGGAAGTGAGCAACTACGGTTGCCGCAGGAGCCTCACCAAAGTAGACTTCATCAGGATATTGCCGCCTGTGGCAGACTTCACCTTCACGCGCGTGTGCACCGACCGCTATCGCGTGCAGTTCGTAGACCGGTCTGATTTCGGGCCGATCATGGGAACACCGCGTTTCTGGCGCTGGGATTTCGGGGACGGGAATACTTCCAACGTACAATCCCCCGCTCACGTATACGCACAAACGGGCGAGTACACAATCACCCTCACCGTTTCCGACGGGAACTGCGAATCGATTATGCGCCTCACGCTGGAAGTGATAGACGAAAAGCCCGTGATCACCAGCAACGAATCCGAGATATGCGCAGGCGAATCCGTGACCATTTCCCGCAACACGCTGAACGAAAATAATATCGACCGCTGGGAGTGGCTTTGGGGCGACGGTACCTATTCCCCCAACGGAGGCAACGGCATTTCCAAAGAATACCGCAACCCCGGCACCTACAACGTGGTGCTGCGGATCACGGACCGGAATAACTGCATGTCCGAATCCAACGTACTGCCCATCCAGGTAAATGGCGCCATCGCCAACTTCAATGCCAGCGGGCTTCGCTGTGTGAACGAAGACCGGCTGTTTACCGACGCCTCCACCTCCCTGCATGGTTACAGCATCACTTCCTGGACCTGGAACTTTGGCGACGGCACACCGGAAGAAACCGTGCAGACCAGGCCGCAGGATTACCAGCACATCTTCAGCACCCGCGGCACGTACGATGTGCGGTTGTCTATCGTAGACGCGGCCGGCTGCCGCACCGAGGTCACGAAACCGGTGACTGTGATTGCCGTGAATGCAAATTTCAATACTGCCACGCAGATCGCCTGCCAGAACCTCGGCATACAGTTCAGCAATACCTCCACCGGCGCAAACCTCAGCTACGCCTGGGATTTTGGGGACAATACCGCCAGCACCGCCCTTCATCCCGTTAAAGTATATACCGCGCCCGGCAAATACACCGTGAAGCTGAATATTGCAGACAACGAAGGCTGTTCTTCCTCCATAGAAAAGATCGAATATATTACCGTGCCCGATCCGAAAGCGGATTTCACGGTGCCGCCTACACTGAATGTTTGTCCGCCCGCGCTGGTGCAGCTTACCAACCAGAGCACAGAATTCGTACGCTCCGTATGGGATTTCGGCGACGGCAGCCGTTCAGACCTGGAATCGCCCGGGCATATCTACAACCTTCCGGGCACGTATACCATCCGGCTGGAGGTGTATTCAGACGGTGAATGTCCCGCATCTCTCGAAAAAGAGATCAGGATAGACGGCCCCATCGGCACACGTACGATCTCGCCGCTTACCGGCTGCGTGCCGCACGACATTACGCTCAGCGCATCATCTGCCAACAGCGTGCGATATATCTGGGATCTTGACAATGGGACCGTTCAAACCACTACCACTAATTCCATCACTTACAAATACGACAGGGCCGGCGTGTATTACCCGCGCGTGGTGCTGGAAGATGTGCAGGGTTGTAAGGTGCCCGCACAGGGGCCGAGAGACAGCGTTATTGTGGATGAAGTAAAAGTCTCTTTCACCCTGGACGACAGCCAGGCCTGCGACCAGGCCGAGATCCTGTTCAATAACACCACTACCGCGCTTTCCAAAGACAACCATGGCGATGCGCTTACCTATGCCTGGGATTTTGGCATGACCAACCGCACAGACGATGTGAGCGGCGCCGAGAACCCGCGCTTCCTCTATGACGCCGTAGGCGCTTACACCGCGACCCTTACTGCTACCAGCCGCTATGGCTGCACCGATACGAAAACGATGCCGGTGAAAGTATCTCCCAAACCCGATGCGCTCATTCAACCCGTAACGCCTATCTGCGAAGGAGAAACCGCTCTCATCAACGGCCTTGAGAATAAGAACATGCCTGGTACAAGGTGGAGCTGGGTGGTAGACAATGCGCCTTTCAACACCGGCGCCACCGCGCTGAGACTGCCATTCGACCAGCCCGGCACCCATACCGTCAGCCTGATCATCCGCAACAACGAAGGCACCTGCCCCGATACATCCACCGTCAACTTTAACGTGAACCCGCTGCCCGTGCTGAACGTAACGCCAAGGCAGGCCGTGGTATGCGAAGGAGACGACCTGCAATTACAAACCAACGCTTCACCGGCCCAATTCAGCTGGACGGATTACAACATCTCTGACCCTGCATCACCTTCACCCCGTGTGAGCCCTGTACGCGATACCACGTACAGGGTAACAGCCGTGAACAGCTTCGGCTGCATACGCAGCGATTCCATGCGCGTTACCGTGAGCCACCCCTTTGAAGTGCGCTCCGCCAATGCCACGATCTGCCATGGCCGGCAGACCGTGCTCAGCGCAGCCGGCGCCGTACGTTACCGCTGGATACCCGCTACCGGCCTCAGCGACAGTGATGTGGCCAATCCTGTGGCCAGCCCGGCCCAAACGACCACTTACCAGGTGGTGGGCTATGGCAGTGACGCCTGCTTTACAGACACTACCCGTGTAACCGTTACCGTTAATCCCTCACCGGAAGTGAATACCGGCGGGGAAAGGATCATTCCCGCGGGCACTTCGCAGGTGCTGAACATTGCCGGCAGCGAAGACATCATCAGCTGGAGCTGGTTCCCGGAAAAATTCCTGAACTGCTATGACTGTCCCAGCCCGGAAGCAACGCCGCTAACCAACGTGACCTACAACATCTCCGCCACCAACCGCTTCGGCTGCGTGACCGTTGCCCTGCTGCCCATCAAGCTGTTCTGCAACGGCAGCACAGCGTTCATACCCAACTCTTTCAGCCCGAACGGCGACGGCATGAACGATATTTTCTATGTGCGCGGCAAAGGTATCAGCGCGGTGAAATCTTTCCGGATCTTCTCCCGCTGGGGGCAACAGGTGTTTGAAAGGAACAATTGCCAGAGCGACGACCCCTCCTGCGGGTGGGACGGCCGTTTTGGCGGCGCGCTGCTGAACCCCGATGTGTATATCTACTACGTGGAAGTGGTTTGTAACGGGAATGAGCAGATGCTGCTGAAAGGAAATATAACCCTGCTGCGATAAGCGCTGGTTATATAGAAATAATATTATAGATTTGTGTAATTTATAACCTATAGTGTCCCATATCTGTGAAAAATGAAGTTACCTAAGAAAAACCTGTATGCAGTGATTATCAGCCTATTGGCCTGTCCTGCCCTGGTGCGAGCCCAGCAGGCGGGGTTTTCCTATACAGCCGAGCCATTGAGCCAATGCGCCCCGGTAAAGGTTGCTTTTCAGAATACAAGCACCGGCAGCCCCCTCAATTATCTTTGGGAGTTTGGTGACGGGCGTACGTCTACCGAAACCAACCCTGTGATCACATTTACCACGCCCGGGCCCGTATCCGTAAAATTGACGGCCTATTATACGCTGGCCACTGCCACCGCTACAAGAAACTTCGATATTTACCCGGTGCCCGTAGCCGCCTTTTCCGTGGACAACCAGAAAGGCTGCGGCCCTTACACCGCGACATTTACAGACAACACGCCCGGCGGCCATCACCGCACCTGGGATTTCGGGGACGGCACCGCGCCGGTTACCACTACAGACGCCGTAGTACAACACCAATATACACGGGTAGATACGTTTGATGTAAAGCTCACCGTCGTGAACGCCACCGGTTGCGCCTCTACCCTTATCCAACCCGGTTACATCATGATAGCCGCGCCTGTGATCACGCTGAACACGCCGCAGCTGGAAGGCTGCATTCCCTTCACCGCCAATATGGACGTGACTGTTACTTCCAGCAACAACGACCCCGTTACACAATATTCCTGGATCTTCGGGGACGGGCAGAGCGCCAATTCCGCCACGCCCGATGTTTCCCATGTATACACTACAGCGGGGGCTTACAACGTAAGCCTGTCCGTTACCACGCGGCAAGGGTGCACTGTGCTGAAAAATTTCCCGCAGCTGGTAAAGGCAGGCGTAGCGCCGCAAAACGTCAGCTTCTCCGTGACCCGGCCGGATAACTGCGCCGGCACCAGCGCCCGCCTGCTGGCTTCCGCCACGGGCGCCAATCACTACCGCTGGGATTTTGGCGACGGTACTTCGCACGAAGGACCGGAAAATGATGTGAACCACACTTTCCGTACATCCGGCAACGTGACCATACAACTCAGCGCCGGCTCGAACGGGTGCTATGCCCAGGCCGCGCCCGTCACCATCAGCAGCACCGGACCAGTGGCCAGTTTCGGCTTCCTGCGCCGCTGCGATTCAAAGAATACCTTCAACTTTACCAATACTTCCGCCGGCTCGCCTACCGATACCTACGAATGGTATTTCGATGATAATTCGCCGGCAGACAACAGCGCCCATCCCACCCACACTTTCAGCCAGCCCGGCACCTACAACGTAAGGCTGACCGTGCGGAACGCCGCGCAGAATTGCATGAGCTCTATTTACCACACCATACAGGTATTTTCCGCCGATTTCCATACCGGCGTAGGCACCATCTGCCGCAGCAGCGAAGTACCCTACGGCGTAGTACATGTGCCGCATACGCTGGTGGAAAGCTACGACTGGCGCTTCGGCGACGGCACCACGCTGCTTACTACGGACGTGGATATACGCCGTAAAGTGGAAGTGACCGGCACGTTTTCGGATATGCTGATCATCCACTACAAAGACCCTGCTTATTGCAGCGATACCATCGTAAAAACGGATCATCTCCAGGTAATTGCGCCACAGGCGGACTTTGTGCTGGCGGCCAATCCCTGCGAAGGCCAGCCCGTTACATTCACGCAAATGTCTCTGCCTTCGCCCAACATACCGCTTACCACCTGGCGGTGGACGCTGGGCAACGGCGGGCAGTCCACCCAATCCGTTCCCGCCGCTACCACTTACAACGCCAGCGGCAACTACACCGTGAAGCTGGTGGTGACCGATGCACGGAACTGCGTGGATTCCATCAGCCGGCAGATCACCGTAAACCCTACGCCGTTCATCAACGCTGTGGCCGCCCAATCCAAAATATGCGAGGGCGCCGGCGTGAGCCTCACGGGCGTAAGCAACGGCAGCGTACAATGGCAGCCCGCTTACCGGCTTAGCTGCACCAATTGCGCCAACACCGTGGCTACACCGCTGATCGATACCGTATACAAAGCCATTGCCACCAACAACTTCGGCTGCACCACAGAAGACACCGTGCAGATCAAAGTGGTGCCAACGGTAAATCTCGTGATGAGCCCTGATACGGCCATCTGTCAGGGCACGAGCGCACAGCTGCGCGCAGCAGGCGCCACTATCTACAGCTGGACGCCCAACACCATCAGCGGCGCCAACACCGCCATGCCCATCGTAACGCCCGAAGCTACTACCACTTATACGGTAACCGCCGGCAACGATGCAGCCTGCCCTTCCGCGGCGGCGCAGGTGACCGTGACCGTGAAACCCGCTCCCACCGTGAATGCCGGGCCAGACCAGGTGGTGACCGTAGGCAGCGTGGTATATCTTACCGCCACTTTCAGCGCCGATGTAGTAAGCGGTGAATGGAAGCCCAATACGAACATCGATTGTGCGACCTGCCCACAAACCGTGGCCATGCCGCGCATTGCAACAGATTATGCCTTCGAGGTGACAAACAACCAGGGTTGCAAAAAAACAGATGTAATGAATGTGAAGCTGTTCTGCGACCAGGGCGTGGTGTTTTTCCCGAACGGTTTTTCACCTAACGGCGACGGGATGAACGACATCTTTTACCCGCGCGGCAAAGGCATCCGCACCATCCATTCCCTGCGCATTTACAGCCGCACAGGGCAGGAAGTATTCAGAAGGGAGAATTTCAATATAGACGATATGAGCCAGGGCTGGAACGGCACCGTGAACGGCCGGCCGCTGAGCCCGGATGTATATATCTGGCTGTTCGACGGCCTTTGCGACTCCGGGGAACGATTTGAATTAAAAGGAAATGTAACCTTATTACGATAACGTGAAAATGCTGCAAAACATGAAAAAGCTGTGGTTAAGCGCCGCTCTCCTGGCAACGGGAGCATTGGGCGCGCAGGCGCAGGATATCCATTTGTCCCAGTTCGCGGAAACGCCCATCCTGCGCAACCCCGCACTGATCGGGCTTTTCAAGGGAGACGTGCGTATACAGGGCGTGTACCGCAACCAGTGGAACAGTGTGACTATCCCTTACCAGACGGGCACGCTGAGCGGGGAAATGAAATTCCCGGTAGGGAACTACAACGACCACGTGACCGCAGGCATGCAGCTCACCTACGATAAGGCGGGCACCTCCAACCTGCGCTCTGTGCAGATCCTGCCGGCCATCAATTACCACAAGTCGCTGAGCGAAGACAGGAGCAGCTTTCTTTCCCTCGGGTTCACCGGCGGCTATGTCCAGCGCCAGTTCGACCCACAGCATATGACCTTCAACAACCAGTACACCGGCGGCCGCTTCGACCCGTTTGCCCCTACCGGCGAAGAAGGCAGGCTGGCCAAGATCGGGTACGGGTATTGGGATATGGGCGTGGGCATGAGCTACAATGGCGACCTGAATGAAGGCACCTTCTACTACATCGGGGCGGCCTATTACCATTTCAACAATCCCAGGGTTTCTTTTTACAACGATTCGGAGGTGGAACTGGATGCGAAACTTAGCTTCAACATGGGGATAACCGTTCCCGTTTCGGAAAGGGTGAAAGTAGTGGCACACTACAACCAGGTGCACCAGGGCGCCTACTCGGAATTCATCGGCGGGGCGCTGTTGGGTTACGGGCTGATGGACCAGGGACTGGAGTCTGACAGGGGCTTTTACGGCGGCCTGTTCTTCCGCTGGAACGATGCTATTGTGCCGGTGATCAGGCTGGATATGGGCGCTTACGAGATCGGGATGAGTTATGATGTGAACGTTTCAAAACTGAGAACGGCCAGCCAGGCCATGGGAGGCTTTGAAGTAAGCATGGTTTTCAAGAATTTCCTGAACAGCCGTAACACCACGCTGAACAGCGTTACGTGTCCCAGCTTTTAAACTCCGCTTTGCAACCAATTAATTTCAAGGATGGAATGAGGCTGTTTTTTGACGATCGGGGGAGAAATGGGCGGTTCTGTTAACAAGCGTTAAAATTTTCAAAAAAAGCACAATTTATCCACACAATTTGGCTCGCCGTTTGTTATCTTTATAATAGAACCAAACTCAGAAACATTTGGCAAATATTTAAAAAAATCATTATCTTTGGAATACTATGTTACGAAACTCTACTCTCATCTTATTTATTTTGCTCTGTACCTTGTCCTTCCCGGCGTGGTCCCAAAGCAAATCCCTTCCTGAAACTACGGAGGGTGCGAGTAAAGTTGTTAAGGCATATCCTAACCCTGCGACCAGTAAGATCTATTTCGAAATCCAGCGTAATAACGATAAGGTTTACGAGATTATTGTATACAACTTCCTTGGAAAGAAAGTGGATCACATTAAAAATCTGGCTGGCCGCACTGAAGTACCCCTCGACAACTACTACAGCGGTTTATATATTTTCCAGCTACGTGAGAAGAACGGAACGCTGGTAGAATCGGGGAAATTCAACGTCGTCAAATAAAAATATTCTTTATAAAGCCAAAGGCCGTCCCTCACCGGGGCGGCCTTTTTAATATTATTTTACCCAATCCTTCCACCTATACGATCCATATAGGATAGTTATGGGATAGATAAAGGATAGCCCTCCGCGAAGAGGGCGAAAATACCATCAGTTTTATTGTACTTCCACGATCAGGAACTTCAGGTAGGTCGTGTTCTCGATATTCCAGAGAATGGGATGGTCCTGCGCCTGCGTCTGGAACGTAACCTGCCGCAGCTTCTTTCTCGCATCCTTCGCTGCCATATCGATCGTTTCCAGGAACATAGAAGGGTTTACCAGGTTGGTACAGCTGGCGGTGACCAGGAAGCCGCCCGGTTTCAGCAGTTTCATGCCGCGCAGGTTGATCTCCTTATACCCGGTGATCGCCTTCTGGATGTTCTCCCGGCTTTTGGTGAAGGCCGGTGGGTCCAGGATCACCACGTCGAATTTCTTTTCTTCTTTGGTCCATTGTTTCAGCTGGTCGAAAGCATTCACGGCCTGGAACTTACAGATATCCTGCAGGTTGTTCAGCTCCGCGTTGCGGCGGGCGGTGGCCACGGCATGCTCGGAAATATCCAGTCCCAGCACGCTTTTAGCGCCATAATAGCCGGCATGGCAGCTGAAGGTGCCGGTATAGCAGAATGCTTCCAGCACGTCGGCTCCTTTCACGATATGCTTGATCTCCCGCCGGTTGTCCTGCTGATCCAGGAAATAGCCGGTTTTCTGACCGTTCTCAATGTCCACATGAAAGCGGAGGCCGTTTTCGTTGAGGATAATATTGGTATCGAAGGGGGCGCTGAGGAAACCTTTTTGCTGGGGCAGGCCTTCCAGCTCGCGCACGGGTACATCGTTGCGCTCGTAGATGCCTTTGGGGGAGAATATTTTGTTCAACGCATCCACGATGGCGGGTTTCCAGCGGTCCATGCCGAGGGCGAGGGTCTGGATCACCAGGTAGTCATTGAATTTGTCGATGATGAGGGCGGGCAGCTCATCCGCTTCGCCAAACACGAGGCGGCAGTTTTCCACGTAACCGATCTTTTTACGGTAATCCCAGGCTTTTTGCAGGCGGTGCAGGAAAAACCCTTCGTTGATCTCTTCTTTGCGGTCGCGGGTGAGCAGGCGCACCAGTATCTGGCTCTGGGGATTGATGTAGCCGCGGCCCAGGAAAGAGCCGTTGTGCAGGAATACGTCTACCGTATCGCCCGCATTCACCTCTCCTTCGATCTGGCCCACTTCATTCCCGAAGATCCACGGATGCCCAAGCAGCACGCGGTTCTGTATCTTCTTCTTTAAAAAAACTTTAGTCATTTATTGCAATTCGTGCGCAAAAATACAACTATCATTCTAAAGAAATGGATGCCATGTTATTATGAATTACCATAATAACTACCTGGTTTTTCCTGCCAAATTGTCCCGCCGGAGTGCTTGGCAAAATTATTGACGGTGGTACCTTTGCAGACAATTTATACCATCATGACAGAAAAAGACAAAGATATGCAGGCAAATGGGCAGACCGTGCCGAATGATATGGACATAAACGCAGACGAGAACCAGAGCGGGTCTACTCATTTGAACGATGCCCTGCCTGAAGAGGATGAAGCGGGGAAACTGCGGGCTGAACTGGAGGAGCTGAAAAAAAAGTACCTGCTGCTGAACGCGGATTTCGATAATTTCAAGAAACGCAATGCCAAAGAGCGCATTGAGCTTATAAATACAGCCAACAAGGAAGTAATTATCGCCTTACTGGATGTGCTGGACGATTCCGAAAGGGCCGCCAAACAGCTGGAAACAGCCACTGATGTGGACGCCGTGAAAGAGGGCGTACTGCTCGTATTCAACAAGCTGTACAGCGCGCTGCAAAGCAAAGGACTGAAGCCTATGGATAGCCTGCACCAGGAATTTGACGCAGACCTGCACGATGCCATCACCGAAATACCCGCCCCCACAGAAGAACTGAAAGGGAAAGTGCTGGACGTATTGCAAAAAGGTTACTACCTGAACGACAAGATCATCAGACATGCACGCGTGGTGGTTGGAAAATAACCCGCGCAGCATCATACCCAGTGAATCATTATCACAGCCCGCTTAATGGAGTGGGCTTTTCAAGTGTATAAACATGTCCACCAAAAGAGATTATTACGAAATACTAGGAGTTTCCAAATCCTCCTCCCAGGATGAGATCAAAAAATCCTACCGCAAGGTAGCGATGCAGTTTCACCCTGACCGTAACCCCGGCAATAAAGAGGCGGAGGAAAAGTTCAAAGAAGCCGCAGAAGCCTATGAAGTGCTCAGCGACCCCGATAAGCGGGCGCAGTACGACCGCTTTGGCCATGCGGGCATGGGCAACCGCGGCGGCTATGGCAGCGGCCATATGAACATGGACGATATCTTCTCCAACTTTGGCGATATTTTCGGCGAAGACATTTTCGGCAGCTTCTTCGGCGGCGGCCGCGCCCAGGGCGGCGGAGCGAGAAGGAACCGCGGCACCCGCGGCAGCAACCTCCGCGTGAAGATCAAGCTCACCTTCGAAGAAATAGCCAAAGGCTCCAATAAAAAGATCAAGGTAAAAAAACACGTGACCTGCACTACCTGCAGCGGGCTGGGCGCCAAGGACCGCAATTCCTTCCAGACCTGTACCACCTGCCAGGGCTCCGGCCAGGTGCGCAAAGTGACCCAAACTTTCCTGGGCCAGATGCAGACCGTGACCACCTGCCCTACCTGTAACGGGGAAGGCCAGATCATCACCAATAAATGCACCACCTGTAAAGGCGAAGGCCGCCAATACGGTGAAGAAACCGTGTCTATTGACATCCCGGCCGGCGTAATGGAAGGCATGCAGCTGAGCATGAGCGGCAAAGGCAATGCCGGCGAAAGAGGCGGCGCACCCGGCGACCTGCTCATCCTCATCGAGGAAGAACCGCACCCGGAACTGCAACGTGACGGGCTGAACGTGGCCTACGACCTTCACATCTCCTTTCCCGACGCGGCTTTCGGCGTATCGCTGGAAGTGCCTACCATCGACGGGAAAGCCAAGATCAAAGTACCGGCGGGCACGCAGAGCGGCAAGATCTTCCGCCTCAAAGGCAAAGGTTTCCCTTCCGTGAACAGCTACGAAAAAGGCGACCAGCTTATTCATGTGAACGTATGGACGCCGCAGTCGCTCACTTCAGAAGAAAAATCCATGCTGGAAAAAATGCAGGAGTCCGGCAACTTCAAGCCGAACCCTGAAAAAAACGAGAAAGGATTTTTTGAAAAAGTAAAAGATATCTTCAGCTGATAAAGCTGATCAAAATATTCCCGGTCCCCGGCCCTACCCAGGCCGGGGATTTTTTTGCGCTGGCATAAGCGCGCGAAAAATCCCATATTTGCACCTATGTCAGACAAGTTCCAGATGTTTGAGAACAGGCTCAGCAAAGTAGAAAAGCACCTCCGTAAAACCGCCAGGCGCCAGGGTATTACCTGCTTCCGGCTCTACGACAGGGACCTGCCTGAATTCCCCCTCATCATTGAGCTGTACGAGGATAAGGTATATGTAGCCGAATACCAGAGTGACCACAAGCTGGACGAAGACGCTTACGAAGCCTGGCTGCAGGGCAGCCTGGATGTGGTCGCCAAAGTGCTGGGCGTGCAGCGCGACGACCTGTACCTGCGCACCCGCCAGCGAAAGCAGAACCGGCAAAGCCAGTACGAAAAAATAGATTTTTCAAGAGAAGAGCTGATCGTGCAGGAAGACGGGCTCAAATTCAAAGTGAACCTCAGCGATTATCTGGACAGCGGTCTTTTCCTCGACCACCGCATCACCCGCCACATGGTGCGCGAAGAAGCCAAAGACAAAAAGGTGCTCAACCTCTTTTGCTACACGGGTTCCTTTTCCGTGTATGCGGCGGCGGGCGGGGCCGCATCCGTAACGAGCATAGACCTTTCAAAGACTTACCTGGCCTGGGCTGAAGAGAACATGCGGCTAAACGGCCTGCTGGACCCGGCCAGGCATCAATATATCCACGCAGATGTGCTCCAGTACCTGGACGAGCTGAAGCTGAACACCTACGACCTCGTGGTGCTGGATCCTCCCACCTTTTCCAACAGCAAACGCATGAAAGACTTCCTGGACATCCAGCGGGATCATGTGGAGCTTGTCAATAAAGTGCTGCTGACCATAAAAAAAGACGGTGTGCTGTATTTCAGCAACAACCTGCGCAGGTTCGAGCTGGACGAGCCCGCCATCAAAGCTTCGTCCATTAAGAACATCACCGCGCAAACCGTTCCTTTCGATTTCCAGGGCAAGCTGCTGAGGCATTGTTTCCGCATCATCAAATAAAGTACCGCCGATGCTCACTGCATTCGTACTCGTTTATCTCCTGATCACCATACTTATCGGCCGCTGGGCCGCCCGCAAAGTGAAAAGCGCGGGAGACTTCATCGTGGCGGGGCGCAGCCTGCCGCTGGGCATCAGCACCTGCGTGATATTCGCCACCTGGTTCGGTTCCGAGACCATGCTGGGCGCTACCAGCGAATTTGCGCAGCACGGGCTCATCGGCGTTATGGAAGACCCCTTCGGCGCTTCGTTGTGCCTGTTGCTCGTGGGATTGTTCTACGCCCGCAAGCTGTACCGCACCAACCTGCTTACCTTCTGCGATTATTTCCGGGAAAGATATGGAAGGAAGGCAGAAGTAGTGTCTGCCCTGCTCATGATCCCCTCTTACTTCGGCTGGATCGCCGCGCAGATCGTGGCCATGGGCATCGTGATCAACACCGTGATGGGGGTTCCGCATGGCACTGCCATGATAGCCAGCGGGCTGATCGTGATGGCCTACACTTACATGGGCGGCATGTGGTCCGTTTCCATCACGGATTTCATACAAACCATCATGATCATCGTGGGCATCGTGGTGATCGCGGTGATAGTGGTGGATGATGCAGGCGGTATGCAAACGGTGATAGAACGCGCGCCGGCAGGCACTTTCCGCTTCCTGCCGGAAAAGGACTGGAACAGCTGGCTGCATTACCTCGCGGCATGGTTCACCATCGGGCTGGGTTCCATTCCGCAGCAGGACGTGTTCCAGCGGCTCATGAGCAGCAAGAGCGAACGCGTGGCGCAATATTCTTCTTATCTCGGCGCGCTGATGTACCTCGTGATCGGCTCGGTGCCTTTGCTGATCGTGCTGTGCGCGCAGCAGCTGTATCCCGGGCTGGCCGCGGAAGGCACGGAAAAAATACTGCCGAACATGGTATTACAGCACGGCAACCTTTTCATACAGGTATTGTTCTTCGGCGCGCTGCTGTCTGCCGTGATGAGCACCACCAGCGGCGCAATACTGGCGCCGGCCACAGTGCTGGGGGAAAACATCATCCGCCCGTTCTTCAAAGACATTACAGACAAACAGTTCCTGCGCGTGATCCGCATTTCAGTGGTGATCGTATCTGCCATTTCAATGGGCATGGCTTTCGGCAGCCAGGATATTTACGAGCTGGTAGCATCTTCTTCCGTATTGAGCCTTGTTTCCCTCTTTGTGCCGCTCACGGCGGGGCTTTACTGGAAGCGGTCGAACGAAGGCGGGGCCATCCTTTCCATTATCCTGGGCACAGCGGGTTACATCTACAGTGAAGTTGCAGGCACGGAAACGCCTTCTTTATTCGTGGGTTTGCTTTGCAGTATAGCGGGAATGCTGGCGGGCACTTTCGGATGGAAGCGGTTCGCCGTTACTTTAGCCAGGTAGTATTTTTCTTCACCAGTTTTACCAGCTTCAGGAATTCCATGCGGTAGCCGCCTTTATCGGGCCCCTGCGCTTTTTTCGCAATGTCTGTCACCATAGCGATATTGCCTGTGCCTTTGTATGCGGAGTTCTTCACGAGCATGCCGAACAGTGCTACAGACGCGGCAAAGCGGAAATCGTCCGGCGCGGCGGCAAATACCTGGCGCGAACCGGCGATCTCTTTTTGCATGACACGCAAAGTAGTGTCCTGTTCAGTGCGGTAAGTGATGCGGGTTACGCCCAATTGTCCGTTGGTATCCTGTTCTTCGGGAATGATCTCATACAGCGCCACCACGCAGTTGCCTGAACCTACAATGCCACCGACGATCCGTTCGCCATTGGAATTATCTTCCTTCAGTACTTTGTTTTCATAACCGATCAACCTGTAAGCCTTTACCCGCCGGGGATTGAAAGTGATCTCCGCCCGCACGTCGCGCGCGATGGTGAATAGGGTGCTGCCGAATTCGCGGGCGAATACTTTATTGGCTTCCTCCATATCGTCGATATACGCGAAGTTGCCATTGCCTTTGCTCGACAGGGTTTCCAGCTTGCTGTCCTTATAATCTTTCATGCCAAAACCAAGGCAGGTGAGCAATACGCCGCTTTCTTTTTTTTGCAGGATAAGGTCTTCCATATCCTGGTCGCTGGTTTGCCCTACGTTAAAATCGCCGTCTGTGGCCATTATTACGCGGTTGTTGCCGTTGGGGATGAAATTTTCTTCCGCGATCTGGTACGCCATTTTAATAGCAGCCTCCCCGGCGGTGGCGCCGCCTGCGCTGAGGTAGTCGATGGCGTTGAGGATCTTTTCCTTTTCATTTCCCGGTGTGCAGGGCAATACCAGCCCGGGTGTACCGGCGTAAGCTACGATGGCCACCCTGTCGCGCGGGCGTAGATTGTTGACCAGTACGCGGAAGGCGGCCTGCAGCAGCGGCAGCTTGTTGGCCGTGCCCATGGAGCCGGAGATATCTATCAGGAAAACGAGGTTGCTGGCCGGCAGGCTGTCCGTCTCGATCTGCTGCGCCCTCACTGCGATCTCCAGCAGGTTGTGGCCGGGCGCCCAGGGACAGTCTGTGTAATGGGCGTATAATGCAAAGGTGCTGTCGCCGCGCGGCAAAGGGTAGCTGTAATGGAAATAATTCACCAGCTCCTCTATCCGCACAGCATCCACGGGTATATGTTCCCGCAGCTTCACGAAGCGGCGCATATTGCTATAGGCCGCGCGATCCACATCCAGCGCGAAAGACGAGTGGTTGCTCTTTTCAGCGTCCACGAATTTATTCTCGTAAAGCTTGCCGTAAGTTTCATCAAAAAAGGCGGACACGCCCATGCCCACGTTGCCGTAATTGGGGTTGGAGCTATGGGCAAACCTCGCCCGGGCCCTGGCTTTGGCAACGTCGCCATTCGTACCGGGATTTTTCGATAACGGGTTCAGCTCAATGAGCATGCGATCATAATGGTTGAGGGGCACTGTTTTGGTGTGATAACCGGGATATTCAAATACAAGGTGCGTGCTGCCATCGGGAACGTCTATACGAAATAGTCCATACTGGTTTGTCTTAACCGTAACCGTATCTTTCAGAATGCTCACGCGCACGCCCTGCAAAGGGCCCTGGTTCACACTGTCCAGCACTGCGCCAGACACTACTCCCCTGGTCTTTTGTTGTGCCTCTGCCATCATGCTCCCGCAAAGCCAGCAGAGCAGCATGAGGAGCTTATGCATAGTAATCTAATTACATCCAACGATATCTAAATTAAGAAAATTTTTAATCAGTTGGTGTACCCGGTTAAAATTTGCGTGGTAATTCTTTACTCGGCCAGCTGGTATATTTCCGGCAGGTTGCGGCCCAGCCCGTCGTAATCGAGGCCGTAGCCCAGCAGGAATTTATTGGGCACTGAAAAGCCCAGGTAATCGATCTTGACGGGATGCGTCATTGCGTCGGGTTTGTGCAGCAGCGCCACTACCATCAGTTGCTTCGGTTGCTGGTGCTCCAGCTGCGGGAGGAACTGGCTGAGCGTTTTGCCCGTGTCCACGATATCTTCCACGATCACCACGGTGCGGCCATACAGGTCTTCTTCCAGCCCGATGGCCGTGATCACGTTGCCGGTACTTTTGGTCCCTTTGTAGGAAGCCAGTTTGATGAAGGATATTTCCGCTTCGATGCTGAGGTGTTTGAACATATCCGCCGCGAAAATGAACGAGCCGTTGAGGATGCCGATGAACAGCGGGCGTTCGCCCCGGAGGTCGTGACTGAGCTGTTTCGCCATCTCTTTGATGCGCGCCTGCAGGTCGGCTTCGCTGATGAAGGGGATGAATTTTTTATCGTGTACCTGTATCGTCGTCATGGGCGATGGATTATTTGCGGACTACAAGCTGCTGTCCTATTTTAATACCGTTATCCTGGAGGTTGTTCCATTGCTGGAGCTGCGCCACGGTGATGTTGTACCGCCGTGAAATGCTGTACAGCGTTTCTTTTTCCGTTACGGTGTGGTACTGCGTGCCGGCGGGCGTTACCGTGCTGCCGGCTTTTTTCAGGTCTTCCACCATAGACGGCGGGATGCCGGTGCTCCTTTCTTCTGCGCGCGCAGGGCCGGAGGTGGCCGGCGCGGGTTCGGGCGCGGTCCTGGCTTTGGCTATTTCTTCTTTTATTTCTTTGATGATCTTTTTCGGCTCCAGGTCTTTGTGATCGTCCACCTTCGCTACTGAATTGCTGCCCAGGCGCGGTTTGGAAGATGCAAACCCGTCCAGCGCCACTCTTTCGCCTGCGGCGGGCTGATCGCCTTCATCCAGCTTATTGCGCTTGCGCAGCCAGCGGAGCTGAACGCCTTCGGCCTGCGCAATATCGTGCAGCGATTCGCCGGGCGTTACGATGTGGTAGTCGTTCTGGCCGCGTTTGCTTTTGCTTTGCAGGAAGATCAGCATGTCTTTTTCAAGCGGCAGGTCTTCGGCAAGATCGTTGTATTTGAGCAGTGAGCTGAGGCGGATGTCGTACTGGCTGGCGATCTGTATCAATGCGGTGCCTTCTTTCACAAATATTACTTTGCGGTTGTTGATGCGGAACTCTGTATCAACGGGATATTTTTTTGCGGCAGGTTGCGGCGTGATCACGTTGTCACGGTCCGGCGATTGTACCGGTTCGTATGATGATGGATCGCCGGCCAGTGACGGGCTTGCGGGGATGGGCTGTTTGCCCATGGCAATGGCGTTGTATTGCTGCAGCTGGTAAGTTTCTATGATCTGGATCAGGCGTTGCGGGTAATTCCTGTCTGTAGCATAACCCGCCGTTTTAAGACCGTAGGCCCAGGCTTTGTAGTCGTCCGGGTTCAGGTCGAACAGGAATTTGTAACGGGGATTGTTGCGGAGGAATTCTGAATGATCTTTCCAGGATTCTGCGGGGGATCCGTATTTGCGGAAACATTCCTGGCGCGCGTCGTCGTCGTAGTTCACGGAAGGCCCGGTCCAGTTGTTCTTGCATTTAATGCCGAAGTGATTGTTGCTGTTCAGCACCAGCCAGCCGTTGCCGGATTGGGTTTCGAGGATGCCCTGCGCCAGTTTGATGGCCGCAGGTACGCCGGAGCGGCGCATCTCTTCCATGGCGATGTTCTTATACGTGTCTATGTACTGGGTGGTGCTGATGTTCTGTGCAACTGCGTTTACAGCTGCGCCTATAGACAAGCAGATAAGCAGACAGATGGCCAGGCAGTATGACTTTCTTTGCATGTATATGTTGAATTTAATGGGTCTTGTTCCGGGATGATCCTCGTTCTATTTTTTCCGGATCATCAGCACGCCGTCGCGCAGGCTCAGCAGCAGTGTTTCAGCGCGTTCGTCTGCCACTGCTTTCCGGCAGAAGCTGATCATGGCTTTGGCGTTGTTGCTTTGTTCTTCTTCCGCCAGCACTACTTCGCCGTGATACAGCACATTGTCTGCAAGCATGAATCCGCCGGGCCGCAGCTTTTCCCAAACGAGATCGTAATAACCGATATAACCGGCCTTGTCAGCATCGATGAACACGAGATCGAACACTTCATTCAGCTGCGGGATGATCTCCGCGGCTTTGCCGGTATGCTGCGTGATGCGGTCCCTTAAACCGGCTTCGGTAATATAACGGCCGCTCATTTCTTCCAGCTCTTCGTTGATATCTATCGTATGCAGATGCCCGTTATCTGCGAGGCCCTGCGCCAGGCAGATGGCGGAATAACCGGTGTATGTACCTATTTCAAGGATGCGCTGCGGACGCATCATCTGGCTCACCATTGTTAAAAAACGGCCCTGCACATGGCCACTCAGCATATGAGGCTGGTCCACTTTCAGGTACGTTTCGCGGTGTAAACGGTATAACAACTCCGTTTCAGGAGTGGTGTACTTCTCTGCAAACGCCTGAATGTCCTGCGATATTACCTCCATGCCTTTTTTTTTGCAAACCTAAGCAATTATCAGTCAGCCACAAACAAATCGAGCCTGATAGTACTATCAGGCTCTTTACCCCATGTTAACCATTAAAAGACACAACTATTGACCATATAACAAATCTTGTAATGGTCCGCTATAGGCTGTGACTGTATAAATGTATTTAATTTTTTTACACTGGATAAATATCATCCATATGTATATGTTAATGGAGTAATACTAAAAGTTGGGACGGAGTTTGTTGGTGGTGTAGAACACGCGGAAGTATTCCACCACTTCGTCGGCAGTATCAAACACCTTCAGCAGGTCCAGGTCTTCGGGGTGAATGTTGCTTTCTTTTTTCATCATCACCGCATCGATCCAGGCCAGCAAGCCGCTCCAGTACTCTTTTCCAACGAGCACCAGCGGTGTCTCGGTCATTTTTTTCGTCTGGATGAGGGTGGCTACTTCAAAGAATTCGTCCATCGTGCCGAAGCCGCCGGGCATCATCACGAAGCCCTGGGAATATTTGGCGAACATTACTTTGCGGACGAAGAAATAATCGAAGTTGAGGCTTTTGTCGTTATCGATAAAAGGATTGGCATATTGTTCGTGCGGCAGTTCGATGTTGAGCCCTACGCTTTTACCATTGGCTTTTTTGGCGCCTTTGTTGGCCGCTTCCATAATGCCGGGGCCGCCGCCGGAGATAATACCGAAGCCGTCTTCAGCCAGGCGCTGCGCTATTTCGCAGGCCAGCTCGTAATAGGGATTGCCTTCGCGGGTGCGGGCGGAACCGAATACGGAAATACAGGGGCCAATCTTTGCAAGCGCTTCGAACCCTTCCACAAACTCCGCCATGATCTTGAATATCTGCCAGCTGGAATGGGCTTTGGTTTCCGTCCAGTCCCGCATCTGCAGGTTCTTTAACATATCATTCATCTGCTGTTCTATTTTGTTTTACAATCTACACATTTTTACTGCAACGGTTGCAGGGACGCCCTGCTTTTGGAAAACAACCATAAACCGATATACGTAAACAGGCCGTTCACGATCAGCAGTTCATTC
The DNA here is from genome assembly GCF_039655965.1 of Chitinophaga sp. YIM B06452. NCBI lineage: Bacteria > Pseudomonadati > Bacteroidota > Chitinophagia > Chitinophagales > Chitinophagaceae > Chitinophaga > Chitinophaga sp. YIM B06452. Next base: position 1,556,297 of record NZ_JAWLKY010000002.1, read on the forward strand.
CCGAATTTATACCCGCCCAGCCATTGTTCTGAATATTGTTTGAGGATAAAACAAAGGATTGGTGAAATGAGACATACGATCACCGAGCCATAATCCGCCGTGGGCCGCTTGTTCAGGATGCCGAAGGCAAACAGTCCCAGCATCGGCCCGTAGGTGATGGTAGCGAGGAACAGTACGGTATCTATTATCGCGCTCTGGTTGAACACCTTGAATAAAAGGATGGTCAGCAGCAAGGCAACGGCGCAGCCTATATGTATGATGTTCCTGGTGCGCTTCCGCCGGGCGTCCATGCCCTCGGTGGGATGGCCGAGGATGTCTATGTAAAAGGAAGTGGTGAGCGTGGTAAGCACACTGTCTGCACTGGAGAAAGTGGCCGCTGTTAAGCCTACAATGAAAATAATGCTGGCGAAAGTGCCCAGTTGCGTGAGCGCCAGCATGGGGAACACCTGGTCGGTGAGTTTCCTTCCATCCGCGCCCAGCGGGATCTGCAGGGCGTTTGCGCTCATGTATTCGTACAGCAGCACGCCCAGGCTGAGGAAGAACACATTCACCACCAGCTGCATAATGCTGAAGGAATAAATGTTCTTCTGCGCTTCGCCGAGGGAGCGGCAGCTGAGGTTCTTCTGCATCATGTTCTGGTCCAGGCCGGTCATGGTTACGGCGATCATCATGCCGCCGAAAAATTCTTTCGGGAAAAAGTTGGCGGCTTTCCAATCCCAGAAAAATGTTTTCGACCGCGGGTTATTGGCCACATTGCTGATAAGATCGCCCAGGCCCCAATGCAGGTCCGAACAGATCACCACGATGGTGAGCACTACGGCCAGCAGCAGGAAAGTGGATTGCATGGCGTCCGTCCACACCAGCGTTTTAATGCCGCCGCGGTAAGTATACACGAGCATCAGCGCGATCATGATGGAAACGGATAAAACGAAGGGAACATTATAATAGTCGAACACGAAAAGCTGCAGCACGCCGGCAACGAGGAATAAGCGCGCCGCCGCGCCCACCAGCCGGGAAAGGATGAAGAACACCGCGCCTGTTTTCTGCGTGATGGGACCGAAACGTTGTTGCAGGTACGTATAGATCGAAGTGAGATTACGGTTGTAATATAAAGGCAGCAATACCGTGGCAATGATCACATAACCCAGGATGTAGCCCAGTATGGTTTGCAGGTAAGAGAAAGAACCAGTTTCCACTTTGCCCGGCACGGAAATGAAAGTAACGCCCGATAAGGAATCGCTGATCATCCCGATGGCCACGAGATACCATACGGAGTTCCGGTTGCCGATGAAATAAGATTGTGCATCCGCTTTCCGCGTGGTCAGATATGAGATAAGCAATAGCAGGAAAAAGTAGCTGGCGATAAAAACGATAAATATCCCAGGCGACATGAACTGGTTCTGGTCAGGTGCCATGTACAGATTTTGACGTAAACGTTAGAATAAAAATAAAAATAGGGATTTCAGCCAAGAAAGCATAAAAAAAGGCAGCTTCTCCGCTGCCCCTGTTCACTGTATACAATGTATTGTCAAAGCCCTGCTACAACGTCCCTCGCGAGACCGAAGGAGAGCGTCATGCCTGCGCCGCCAAGACCGTTGAGGATGGTAACACCCGGCTCAGGCCGCAGTATAAGGTCCGTTTCACCATTGGTGAGCTTCGGATACACGCCATGCCAGCGTTCCTGTATGGCGAAAGACGGCGCGAGCAGGAATGTCCGGATGTATTGAAGAATGAGTTGATTGATATGTTCCTTATCGAATGGATCTACTTCTTTTCCATATTCATGGCTGTCGCCTAAGGAAAGCTCCCCAGCGCCGTTTTGCGATACCAGCAGGTGAATGCCGTATTGCAGGTATTCCGGCAGGGTGGATTCAATTCTTTTGCGCAGCTCAGGCAGTGAAGGGCATTGTGCGAAAGATGCGTAGTGCAGCATGCTGAGGCCGGTGCTGAGGGCGGGGCCCAGCTTCCAGTTGCCCGGCTGGGTAACGGTGCGCATCATCTGCAGCTTGCAGCGGGTGATGGGGGCGGCATCAAACACCGATGGATAAAGGGTTTCAAAGTCCTGGCCACTGCATATGTATATCTGTTCCACTTTCCATTTGCCTTCTTTTGTTTCAACGAAGGGCATGCTGATGCCGTTCACAGCGGTGTGGAAATGAAAGTCCACCTTGTATTCTGAATGCAGGAAAGCCGCGATGGTGGCGCTTGCCACGCGGGGGTCCAGCATCATTTCCATGGGGCTCCATAGTGCAGCTTTAAGGCCTTTAGGTTGAAAGGCGCTGCTTTTTTCAGCAGCGGCGGAAGCTGTGAGCACTTCGCAATGAGCATGGCCGGTACGCGCAAATTCTTCCATCACGCTCACTTCATCGTCGTGATAACCTAAGTGCAAAGAGCCGGTTTCCTTGCAGGAAAGACCTGTTCTGCCCGCTATTTCTTTCCAGATGCCACGCCCGTACAAAGCGCGTTCATACACCTGACCCGCCTGCTGCCCGATGGTCCACACCAGCCCGAAATTGCGGTAAGACGCGCCGGTGGCGCGCGGGTTGCGTTCAAAAACAACCACCTTTTTTCCTTTGAGGGCAAGGTGGTAGGCCATGGCCAGCCCTACGATCCCGGCGCCTACAACGGCGCAGTCTGCTTGTTGCATGGAACAAATATAGCAGTATTTGTAAATAATTGTTTAGTTATTATATACAAAATAACATAAAATTTATTTTGTGCTCATTCCAGTAATCCGTCATTGCGAGGAGCAGCAAAGCCAAGGCGGGGGTGCGACGAAGCAATCTCCTGTATAGGATTGACATACTCCATATCTGGAGATTGCTTCGTCGCGCCTTCTGTTGCATAAAAATTCCCTATTGCTCCTCGCAATGACGGATTTTCACGCAATAATGGCTGGTGATATCAGAATCCAACATTCACCCCTGCGGAGATCACGGGGCGGTTCCTGTAGGGAGATCTATCGTCCTGCAGTACATCATACAGGATCATGATCACGAAAGCGGAATTGCCCATGCCGATCGGCTGCGCGTAGCCACCTCCGAGCAGCAGCGCCGGCGCGCCATAGCGGGTTTTGGTAGTGGTAACAGGATCGCGTGTATAATCCCTGAGCTTTTCGCCGATGCTGTTGTATTCCGGCTGCGCCTGGAGGAATAGCTGGGGAATGGGATAAAACCGGCCCCAGAGCCCGCCGCCGAACATATTGTAATTATAGCGTGAAATAATTTCCCCGTTAAAAGCTCTCAGCTTTTCCCAGGAAAGCTGTGCATTCACTGCAATACCGGCTGCGAACATCGGGGAAAAACGATAACCAATGATGGGTGAGACGTTCACCAGCGTATAATCCCCGAAGCCTGCGCCAAAGCTGCCACCCACCATTAACCGGCTGCGGTCGAAGCCCCGCGCGGTATCGGTCTTATAAAACTGCGCAGTGGCTGCCTGCGCGCAAACTAACAGGATAACGGCCAGGTATATACGTTTCATGATCATACTTTATTACAAGCTAAATTATCTGATTTTCGGCGGTCTGCCATGCGCATTAACGTTTCTTTAATCGGGTATCTTATCTCAGTCAAATATTTTCCCGGTGTTCAGGATGTTGTTCGGGTCAAACACCTGCTTGATCTGTTTCATCAGCCGCAGCTGCTGCCGGCTGAAAATGATCTCCATGTAATCTTTCTGCACCAGCCCGATGCCATGCTCGCCGGATATAGTGCCGCCCAGCCGCTTCACCAGCTCAAATATCTCGCGGATACCGTCTTTCAGCGTACCGTTCCAGGCTTCTTCTGTCAGGTCGCCTTTAATGATATTCACATGCAGGTTACCGTCGCCCGCATGCCCGTAACACACGGACCTGAACCCAAACCGCTGCCCGATGGCTTTCACGCCGTTGAGCAGCAAAGGCAGCTCAGCGCGCGGCACCACGGTATCTTCTTCTTTGTAAATGGAATTGGATTTCACGGCTTCGGCTACCCTGCGGCGCAGCTTCCAGAGCTCTTCTTTCTGCTGGTGGCTGTCTGCGAAAAGTATTTCCCCCGCGCCGAATTCCATCACTACCGCGGCGATGGCTTCCATTTCCTGGAAGAGCATGTCCGGGTGGTTGCCGTCCACTTCAATGAGCAAATGGGCCTGCACGTCGTCATCTATTTTCACCATGCTGCTGTCCACAAACTGCGTTACCCACAGCAGCGCATCCCTTTCCATGAACTCTAAGGCCGAAGGTGTGTATCCAGCGCGGAAAATAGCACTCACGGCGGCACAGGCGTATTCCGCGGAGTTGAAGGGCACCAGCATCAGCAGGTCGTGCTTCGGCAGCGGGATGAGCCGCAGCACGATCTTGGTGACGATGCCCAATGTGCCTTCGCTGCCTACTACCAGCTGGGTAAGATTATAACCGGTAGCATTTTTCAGTACGTTGGCGCCCGTCCAGATCACATCGCCATTCGGCAGCACGAGTTCGAGGTTCAGCACATAGTCCTTTACCACACCGTATTTTACAGCCTTCGGACCACCGGAGTTCTCGGCAATGTTGCCGCCGATGAAACAGGTGCCGCGGCTGCTGGGGTCAGGCGGGTAGAACAAGCCTTTTTCTTTTACAGCTTCCTGCAATACCTGCGTGATCACCCCGGGCTCGGTGGTTACCTGGAGGTTGCGTTCATCTATTTCAATGATGCTGTTCAGTCTTTCGGTAGACAGCAATACGCCGCCATGCTGGGCCAGCGCGCCGCCGCTTAAGCCGGTGCCGCCGCCCCTGGGCGTTACGGGCAACAGCGATTCGTTGCAGAACCCCATGATGCGGCTTACTTCTTCCGTGGTAGCGGGCTTCACGACCACTTCCGGCGGAAAGCGGAGATCCTCGGTTTCGTCGTGCGCGTATTTTTCTATGTTCTCTTCGTCTGTCAAAACATAGGTTTCCCCTACAATGCCTTTCAGGGCTTCTATGTGAGCGGGAGTGACTTTAGCGAATGTGCTCATGCAGCAAAAATAGTTATCAATCCGGAATAACTATACAGACAAACCCGGAAGGCCGAGCCGTTATTTCCCCGGAAAATAACAGGTTTAGAAAGACGGGCAGAGCGTGTAGCGTTTGGCATGGGAAAAGCTCCTGTTAGGGTATAGCCCGATGTACAGCAGGCTCAGCTCATATGCGCCCTGGCGGCTGTTGGCGGCAGACAGCGTGCTGGACGTCACGTCGTAATTGAACATCAGCCTGAAATTGGCCACCTGGTAGCCCACGAGGAATGCGTAGGCATCCTTCAAACGGTAATACAGGCCGCCGAACAACTGCTGGTTGCCGTCGCCGGAGAGATTGTAGGCGGCGTACGCGCCTGCCATGGTTTCGCTGGAGCCTGCCTGGCGGGCATAATAGCCGCCCGGGTTGAGGATCACTTTGTCGTTAAGCTTCAGGCTGGCATTCAGGAAGCCGATGTAACGCCGGTCTATCTGGTTGTTGCCGTTATAGAAAGTTTCGCGGGGCGTATTGATGTGATGTACGGAAAATCCGCCGTTGATGTAAATGTTATCGGTCGGGAAGTATGCGTAATTCATCCCCACCTGCATGTCGAAATAACCTACTGAAGCCGCGGTGAAAGGTTCGCCGGAAAACATCTGCGAGTCGAAGAACTGGCCGTTCCACTGGCTGCCGAAGGTGAGCTTGGTGAGATCTACCCTTTTGTCTGCATATCCCACGTTAAAACCCGCGCTCAGCAGGCTGCTCTGCCCCATCAGCTGGTGATAGGCCACAGAGCCATAAGCCTTGGTGGACGTGAGGTTGCCGGTGCCCGCCACATCGCGCAGCAGCATGCCGCCTACGCCGACCCAGCCATAGGTAAGCTGGTCGCGGAAGAGCTGGAAGTCGCCGAAGGCAGACATGGTTTTGTACGGCACCGGTATGGTAGCCCATTGGTTGCGGTAATTGATCCCGATACGGTAGTTGCCGTCGGGGATAAAACCGGTGTTGGCGGGGTTAGTGGAAAGCGGTGAATTGAAGAACTGCGAAAAATGCAGGTCTTGCGCGGAAGCCGGTATGGCGCCCGCGAGGCAACAAATCAGGACAATATGGTAGACGTACTTTCTCATAACCAAACCCTTTATCTTAATAATGTAACGTTCCCTGTTTTGGTAACCTTATTGCCGTCCGTGAATTCAATGTTCAACACAAAGGCGTAAGCGTCCATCGGCTGAATGGTGCCATTGAAGCGGCCGTTCCATCCCAGTTTCATGTCGTTGCTCTGGAACACCAGCTGGCCCCAGCGGTTGAACACCTTCATGTCGTAATGAATTATACCGAAACCTTTGATCTCCCAGATATCGTTCACCCCGTCCCCATTCGGAGAAAATGCCGTGGGTACATCGTACAGCGGGTTCACGATGGCGCTTACCTCCTGGCATACCGTATCCTGGCAGCCGAACTCGGTGATCGCGATCAGGCATACGTCGTAAGTGCCGGTGCGCAGGTATTGGTAGGTAGGATTCACTTCAGTGGAAGTATTGCCATCGCCGAAATCCCAATGATAACGCGCGGCCCCCGTGCTCTGGTTGGTGAACATATGCGGCGTGTTCTCCACCGGCTTGTTGGGCTGGAAGGTGAACTGCGCGGTGGGCGGCGGCATTACGGTGATGATGATCGTCGTATCGTGCCGCTGGTTGCAGGTGTTCGGGTCATATGCCTCGAGCCTTACCGGGTAGCGGCCCGGCGTGTTGTAAACGTGGGTGGGATATGCATCGGTGGAGGTGGTACCATCCCCAAAGTCCCAGTTGAAGGTAACGCCGCCTTTGGAAATATTGTCGAAGTTGGCAATGAAAGGCGCGCAACTGCTGTCTGGTATTGTAAATGCAGCTACCACGTTGGCGGCTACACGCAATTGAATGGTTTGCGTTTCAGGGGCGTTGCAATAGTTGGTATCGGTAAGCGTCAGGCTTACGTTGTAAATGCCTTCGGAGGCGAAGCGGTGCCGCTGGCGCGTGGTATCTGTTATCACCTGCGGGGTATTGTCCCCGAAATCCCAGGTGAAGGAATTATTTTTAAAAGGTTTGCCCGGCGGATGTGTGGAGGTATTCACGAAAAGATATTCCAGCGCGGTGCATGGCGGCAGGCGTTGCTCCGTGAAGCCCATCGGCGCGCGGTCTTCCCGCACACGGATATCCATATACGCAGTATCTGCCAGGTTACAGCTGGCCGGGTCATACTTGATGAGCCGCACGCGGTAATTGCCTACGTTCGGGTAAGAATGCGAAGTGTTGGGTACGGTGGTCACCACGTCGGGCGAGCCGTCGCCAAAGTTCCAGGTCCAGCTCTGCGCGGTTACGCCGGTGGTGTCAATGAAATCGATATTGGCTGGCACGCAATAGTTCCGTCTTCTTTCCTGCGTAGTGAAGCCGGCGCGCACGCCATCGAGGTTGAATGCGATCTTGAGGGAACCGAGGTTGCAGTTGGTGGTGTAACCGGTGTAATAAGCGCCGGGCGTTGTCGGGAAACGTATGGCCGGCCCCTGGTGAAGCTGGCAGGAAGCGCAGATGGCCTGGTAGATCACGCCGTTCTGGTCGAAGCGGCTGGTGCCGCCGTCCACGTGTTCAAGCAGGCCGTCGCCGCCGTAAAAAGAACCATAAAGAATGCCGAGCGCATCTCTTTTCATCACGAAGAAATAAAAATCGCTGCCATCGGATCTGGACTTGCGCGCATCGGGTGTTACCCGCAGGTTGCGGGTGCCGGAATTGGCGTGGCCCGAACCGGAGTTCAAATCGCCGCCCCACCCGGAAACGTAAACGTTCTGGCAGCGGTCTACCAGGAAAGCCACTGGGCTTATGCTGGGAGAGCTTGCGTTTTTACCGAAGGTGGTGGAATATATCAGCCCTGAAAGGTCAGGCCGCAGCTTGGTGATGAACTGTTTGGAATTGTCGTTGTAGAAAGTGGGCGTGCCGGCCGGCTGCTGGATAGGCCAGTCGCCTTCGGTGGTGCCCATCACGTATACAGAGCCCTGCCTGTCCAGCTGGATGCCGTACACCTGGTCTGCCTTCCCGTTGTCTGAACCAACAAAGGTGGACTGCAGCAAGGTGCTGCCATCCGCAGAGAAGTGCGCAATATAACCATCGCATGCCCCGCCGCGATAGCTGCTCCATACGCCGCTGCCACGCATCGGGAAATTGCTGCTGGCGGTGCCGCCGGCCACATACACGCTGTTGCCGCCATTCAATGCAAGCACATATGCCGCGTCTTCAGCGCCGCCGCCCAGGAAGCTTGACCATATCAATGCGTTGCAATTGGGATTGATCTTCATCACTACGCCATCCTGCCGGCCGCCGCCGTAAGTGGTCTGGAAAGCGCCGGGAGTAAAGGGGAAGTCGGCTGACTGGGTGGAGCTGGCCACGTAAATGTTCCCGCTGCCGTCTACCACTACCTCACTGCGGGCATCGTCGCCATAATTGCGAAGCAGCACATCCGTTCCCGTACCTTTGTCCGGCCTCATATTCGCGCCGTCTGTGCCGGTGCCGCCGATCATCATAGAACCGATCATCGCCGTACCATTGGCGTTAAGTTTTACCACTATGATATCGTAGCCGCCGCCTGCGCCTGCTTTAGTCAGGGCGGGAAAATCAGTGGAATTGCTTCTGCCGGATATCACCAGGTTGCCGGCAGCATCCACGAACATACTGCAGGGCAGCTCGTCTGCCGAGCCGCCGATATAAGTGGAATATATAATGCGGCTGCCTGCCGGGTTAAATTTGGTAACAGCAATGTCTATCGTGCCACCGTTAAAGCCGCCGTCGTACGCGCCTGTGCTGGTAGGGTAGCCCTGGCCAAATATGATGCCTCCTCCGTAAAAATTGCCGGCGGCGTCGTAAGTGGCGGTAAATCCCCAGTTGTCCGCACGGGAACCGGTAAGTGTCGCAAAAACCACGGTCGGATCTATCACCAGCGGATATTGCGGGTCATAACGGCCGGAAACTTTGTAGCTCACGGTATTGCCGGAAAGCTGGTATTCCACTTTCACCGTTTTACGCTGCCCGTTGACGTATTGATATGCATAAGGAGCCAGCTCAATGGCCTCGCCAACAGAGGTTTGAATACGCAGGGTATTTTTTTTAAGCGACATGGAAGAGGCGCCGTTGTATTGCAGTTTCACATTACCGGGATTGCCGCCGGGATGCACGATCACATCGTACTTCATCTGGCCGGACTCGGAGTATACCTGCACGTCCACATCAGGGTACATATTTTTGTACAGGATATTCGTATAGGCGCCGATGCCGGACTTCCATTTGGACGGGTCGCTGCCGATAAAGTAGCTGATATTGTCCTGGGTGGCTTTGGAGGGAATGATCTCGGGATTAGCGGCCGCGTTCAGGAATTGTATGTCGTAAGCATGGCCTCTTACCCTGACCGGCGGCGCCGGATTGCCGCCCGTGCCGCCACCGGGGGTAGGAATTGCCGGCGCGCTTACTTTGTTGTTGGCATCGTTGCGCTGCCTGTCTTTCGGAACGCCGTCCGGGTAATACGTGTAGCCTGAATCCTTTACGGTGCCGTGGCGGGACCTTTCCAGGCGTGCCATGTCTTCAGGGTGCATCAGCAATATCCGGAAGCTGTTGTTGCGGAGGAAAATACTGGCGCCGCCAAGGGAAGCTTTGTACCGGAAATCTGTGTTCCACTGCCCTTTGTTTTCCACAAATTCCAATGGGGAAGAATTTGGGCTGTGCTGATGGTCCTGTGAAAAGGCAGGTGATCCAATCATCATAAACAGTATCCAAACTTGCAAAGCACTGGTAAGACCGGTAGGGCGCGAAGATTTCAAGCGGTTTCGTATTTAAGATTGTGCCTAGTAATAACTAATATACTTTATTTAACGGATAGAACCGTCAAAATGTTACGGCAGCGGAATTGGTTGGCGACTGGCAGAGGACGGTCCACGAAGGTATTGGGCAAGCAACATATTCAGGATCAACCATCCCTGCCAGTCATTCCGAGAATTCAACGTAAAAGCCGTCATGATATTTTACTCCATGCAGATTTTGACCTTTGTGTGGCCAGGAAATCGTGCAGGGGTTTATTTTCAGGGAGTTCGAGGTCGGGGTCTTCGGAAAGTATTTTTTCGGCGCAGTCGCGGGCGGCCTGGAGCATGGCACGGTCCTGTACAATGTCTGCCAGCTTGAGGTCCAGCAGGCCGCTCTGGCGGGTGCCTTCAATATCGCCGGGGCCGCGCAACTCCATATCTTTTTCCGAGATCACGAAACCGTCGTTGGTCTGTACCATCACTTTCACTCTTTCACTGCTGTCTTTCCCGATCTTGTTGCCCGTCATCAGGATGCAGTAGCTCTGTTCCGCTCCCCTGCCCACGCGCCCGCGCAGCTGGTGCAGCTGGCTCAGCCCGAAGCGCTCGGTGCTTTCGATGACCATCACGGAAGCATTGGGCACGTTCACGCCTACTTCTATCACCGTGGTAGCCACCATGATCTGCGTATCGCCCGTCACGAAGCGGTGCATGTTCGCATCTTTCAACTCGTTGGTCATGCGGCCGTGCACCATACTGATGTAATATTTCGGTTCGGGAAAAAAGGCCTTTACTTCCTCGTATCCTTTTGTAAGGTTTTCAAAATCAAGGCTGGCGGATTCTTCGATGAGCGGGTATACGATATACGCCTGCCGGCCTTTGCGGATCTCGTCTTTGATAAAATCCATGACCTGCGGCCGCTGGTATTCTGTACGGTGCACCGTAGTAATGGGCTTGCGGCCCGGCGGCAGCTCGTCTATCACAGACACGTCCAGGTCGCCGTACACGGTCATGGCCAGGGTACGGGGGATGGGCGTGGCGGTCATCACGAGGATATGCGGGGGCATATCGTTCTTTTCCCAGAGCCGTGCGCGCTGTGCCACACCAAAGCGGTGTTGTTCGTCTACGATAGCCAGGCCCAGGTGATGGAATTTCACTTCGTTTTCCAGCAGGGCATGGGTGCCGATGAGGATATGGATGTTCCCGGCTTCAGCGTCGGCCAGTATTTGTTTGCGGGCCTTTCCTTTGATGTTGCCGGTTAGCAGTGCCACTTTCAGCGGCATGTCTTTCAGCAGTTCTGAAATGCCTTTGTAATGTTGTTGCGCCAGTATTTCAGTCGGCGCCATCAGGCAGCCCTGGAAACCGTTGTCTATGGCTATAAGCAGCGAAAGAAGCGCCACCATGGTCTTGCCGGAGCCAACATCCCCCTGTACCAGGCGGTTCATCTGCCGGCCGGTGGTCGTGTCTTTCCGGATCTCTTTCAGCACACGCTTCTGCGCGCCGGTGAGGGCGAAAGGCAGGTGGTTGTTATAAAAGGTGTTGAACACGTCGCCTACGGCGTTGAAGACGAAACCGTGGCTGGCTTTATGGCGGCGGATCTTGAGGCGGCAGATGCGGATCTGCGCCAGGAAAAGCTCTTCAAACTTCAGCCTCCGCTGCGCCTGCCGTGCTTCTTCTTCCGTGGCGGGGAGGTGTATCTTGAAATAAGCCTGCGACCGCGGCATCAGGCGGAACTGCTGCAATACCGGGGCAGGGATATTCTCCCTGATCTCAGACAGCGACAGCTGTTCCAGCAAATTATGCGTCAGCTTGCCAATGGCCTTGGCGGTAAGGCCGCGGGCTTTCAGTTTTTCAGTGGTGTAATACACCGGTTCCAGGTGTTGTTTGCCGGCAGCGGTCTCTTCTGTGAGCAGGTCCATTTCGGGATGCGCCATCTGCAAAATGCCATTGAACTGCGACAGCCTGCCGAACACAAGATAGCCGGCATTTTCGCGCAGCGACTTCTGCATCCATTGCCATCCCTGGAACCAAACAAGGTCTATGCGGCCTGTTTCGTCCTGCAGTGTGGCTACCAGCCGCTTGGAGCGCTTGTCTCCCACTACTTCCATATGCACAATGCGCCCCCTGATCTGCACGAATTCTTCCATACCACTGAGCTGGCGTATCTTTTCCACCTTGGTGCGGTCCACATACCGGAACGGGTAATATTCCAGCAGGTCGCGGAAAGTATGGAGACTGATCTCCTTCCGCAGCAGTTCGCCCCGCTGGGGGCCTACGCCTTTCAGGTATTCGATCGGATTGGATAATATGGAAGAGATATAGTTCAAGAACGCATGTTGAATGAGGGTACGAAGTACGGCAATTTCAGAAAAAAAGGCAAACAGCAGCGGCGCATAAAAAAGACCGGCCCGGAAGCTGCAATGCTTCCAGGCCGGCCAGTATCATAAAAATAATTATTCAGCGATCGCTTCCACTTTCCCTTCCACGAACAGCTTCATCCATTCAGAAGTAACGGATTTGGGCCTTTCGAGAGAGAGACCCAGCGCACGGTCCCAGCAAAGGGAGGCCAATACGCCGAGGGCGCGGCTTACGCCGAACAGTACGGTGTAGAATTCGTATTCCACCAGGCCGTAGTGCACCAGCAGTGCGCCGGAATGTGCGTCTACGTTAGGCCATGGGTTTTTCACCTTACCCAGGTCCTGCAGGATGTTGGGCACGGTATCATATATCGCCCAAACGATGCGCACCAGCTCATCTTCGGGGAGGTGTTTCTTCGCGAACTCCATCTGTGCAGTAAAGCGGGGATCGGTTTTGCGCAATACGGCATGGCCATAGCCCGGCACCACCTTACCTTCGGAGAGGGTCTTTTTTACGTAAGCCGCTATCTGCTCTTTGGTGGGAACGCCGCCGCCCAGTTCTTCGCGCATGCTCAGTATCCATTTGATCACTTCCTGGTTGGCCAGGCCATGCAGCGGGCCTGCAAGGCCGTTCATGCCGGCTGCGAACGACAGGTAAGCGTCGCTGAGAGCGGAACCTACGAGGTGCGTGGTGTGAGCGCTCACGTTGCCGCCTTCGTGGTCCGCATGGATCACCATGTAAAGGCGCATCAGTTCTTTAAATCCTTCGTCTGAATACCCCAGCATGTGGGCGAAGTTGGCCGCCCAGTCCAGCATGCCATCGGGCTGGATGTGCTTGCCGTCTTTGTATTTGCGGCGGTAGATATAAGCGGCTACACGCGGCAGGCGCGCGATGAGGTTCAGGGTGTCCTCATACATGTAGCTCCAGTAGTCTTTTTTATTCATCCCGTCAGCATACGCTTTTGCAAACACGGATTCGGTCTGCAAAGCCATAACGGCCACGGTGAACATGGTCATGGGGTGAGTGGAAACAGGCAGCGCTTCAATGGCGTCGAATACATGGTTCGGCACATGGCTGCGGCGGCCCAGTACGCTGCTCAGGTTCTGCACGTCCGCTTCGGTAGGCAGCTCGCCGATCAGCATGAGATAAAATAACCCTTCCGGCAGGGGCTCTGCGCCACCCGGGGCTTTCGGAAGATGTTCCCTTAATTCGGGGATGGAATAACCGCGGAAGCGGATACCTTCATTGGCATCCAGCAGGGAGGTTTCGGTAACCAGCCCGGTAATACCGCGCATGCCCTGATAAACCTGGGCCACTGTTACATCATCTACTTTCTTTGTACCATGATTCTTGAGCAGGTCCTTTACCTCTGCGCCCAGTTCATCTGCCTTAGCCTTGAATTTCTCTTTTATATAACTCATTTTCCCGCAATGATTTAGAAAAATTAACAAAATCGATCAATAGACAAAAGTAATGATAAATCATAAAAACCGTACCCTTAAGGGGAGATTTAACGTATTATTTCAGGCTTTTGATCAAAAACGTCAAAACAACTACTTCGGGGCGCGGAAATAGAGATAAAGGGCCAGCCCGGCGAAAACGAAGTTGGGTATCCATGCCGCCAGCAAGGGATTCAGATCGGCCTTCGTGGCAAATACGGTGGAGAACTGCATGAAGAGGATATACAGGGCGGAGATCACGATGCCCAGCGCCAGGTGCAGGCCACTGCCGCCCCTTACCTTCTTGCTGGAAATAATGGCCCCGATCAGTACCAGGATGATCACCGCCACGGCCGCAGAGGTACGCCGGTGTTTTTCCACGTAATAAACGTTCAGCCCTTCCGCCCCGCGCAGCTCTTCCCTGGCCAGGTAACGGTTCAGCTCGGGGGTCGTCATGGCCTGCTCTTTATTTTTTTCTTCGATCAGCTCCGCAGGGTGAAGGGGTATTTTGACGGTGGTGTCATTGCGGGTGTGCAGGGTTTCTTTCATGCCGCTGATGGTGCGCACGGTAACGAAGTCCAGCTTCCATTTGCGGCCCACGGAATCCCATGAAAAACGGTCGGCCTTGAGGCTGTAGATCACCTGCTGGCCTTTGATGCGCTTCATCACGAAATTGGAACCGTTCTTATAGTTGGGATCGTAAAAACCGAAGGTGATATAAGTGAGGCTGTCTACCCGCATGGTCCGGTCTTTCATCGTTTCGGCATCTTTGGGCGCGCTCACATATTTATTCTCAAAAGTAGTACGGATGCGGTTGGCGGCCGGCACTACCCAGCGGTTGGCTGCCCAGAGAATGGAGGCGAAAAGAATGGCGCCTACCCAGTAAGGCCGCAGGAAACGCCTGAAGCTCACGCCCGCGCTCAGGATGGCGACGATCTCTGTTTTATAGGCCAGCTTGGAGGTGAAAAATATCACCGAAATGAAGATGAACAAAGGGAAAAGCAGCGCCGCGATGTGGGGGATGAAGCCGATGTAATAGTGCATGAACACGAACCCAATGGACAGGTTATGCTCCAGGAAGTCGTCGATCTTTTCCGTGATGTCTATCACTACCGAGATCACCAGCAGGATCATCAGGGAATAAACGAACGTGCCGATGAACTTGCGTAATATGTACCAGTCTATCTTCTTCATGTTATGAGGCGGCCGGGCTTAAAGGTGCAAAGCTAGTATTCCGCTTGCATCTAATATGCAATTTTATTCTATGATGTGCAATTTTAACATAAATACTACAGCCTTGTTTTCAGCTGGGGTATCACCCGTTGCTTCCACGCGCCGTAAGTGCCCTGCAATATTTGTTCCCGCGCGGCCTTTACCAGTTCCAGGTAAAAACAGAGGTTGTGGATGCTGGCAAGCGTCATGCCCAGTATCTCACCGGCAACGAACAGGTGGCGTACGTAGGCCTTGGAGTAGTTCTGGCTAGCAGGACAAGGATTTTGTTCATCCAGCGGGCTGAAATCATCCGCCCATTTTTTATTGCGGATGTTGATGACGCCCTGCCAGGTGAACAGCATGCCGTTGCGCCCGTTGCGGGTAGGCATTACGCAGTCGAACATATCGATGCCCAGCCCGATGTTCTCCACGATATTCCAGGGTGTGCCCACGCCCATGAGGTAGCGGGGTTTCTCTACCGGCAGTATTTCGGTTACCAGCCCGCACATTTCATACATTTCCGCTTCCGGCTCTCCCACGCTTAGCCCGCCGATGGCGTTGCCCGCACAGTTGCGGGAAGCGATGGCTTCGGCGGATATTTTCCGGAGGTCTTTATAGGTGCTGCCCTGCACGATAGGGAACAACGTTTGTTCGTGCCCGTATGCCGGCGCGGTTTCGCCGAGGCGTTTGATGCAACGGTCCAGCCAGCGGTGGGTCAGCTCCATGCTGCGTTTGGCGTAGCCGTATTCGCTGGGGTAAGGCGGGCACTCGTCGAAGGCCATGATAATATCCGCGCCGATGGTGCGCTGGATGTCCATGACGTTTTCGGGGGTAAAGAGGTGGCGGCTGCCGTCGATATGGCTTTGAAAAACCACGCCTTCTTCTTTGATCTTGCGGTTGGCGGCGAGGGAAAACACCTGGTATCCGCCGCTGTCCGTAAGGATGGGGCGGTCCCAGCCGTTGAATTTGTGCAAGCCGCCGGCCTGCTTCAGCACGTCCATGCCGGGGCGCAGGTAGAGGTGATAGGTGTTGCCGAGGATGATCTGCGCGTTGACATCGCTGCGCAGCTGTTCCTGGGTAACGGCCTTCACGGAGCCAACGGTGCCTACGGGCATGAAAATGGGCGTCTGGATAGTACCATGCGCGGTGGTGATGGTACCGGCCCTGGCTCCGGAAGGATCGGTGGTGATGAGATCAAATTGCAAGATGGTCTGTATTTTTCAGGGGGCAAAGGTATTGAATATTGAGGAGGATCATTAACGGGCAATTAACTAATTTATTTAGTAAAAATTTCAATATTTGAAATATTGTTTGATTAACCGTAATTTTGTATGACAGTTATTAGCAGGAAAATCCTGAAAGATTTTTCAAAAGAACAGCCCGGTTCCTCCGATGCTTTGTTAGCCTGGTTCAGGCTTACCTGCGAATCGGATTGGAGTTGCCTGAAGGATATAAAAGAAACATTCAACAGCGTGGATTATGTCGGGAATGATCTATACGTGTTTAATATCCGCGGCAACAGGTACCGGCTTATTGCACGGATCATTTTCAGGGTAAGGACGGTATTTATACGATGGATAGGCACACATCACGAATATGACCTTGTACAGCTTAAAAAATTATGATCCCCCAAATTATCAACATGATGAAAAAGACCATCAAATCACGCAAACCCAAAATTGCATCTGCGGCGGAATATGAGCGCATCATGGCCCGTATCGACCTTTTGATGAAAAAGGGTTCGGCCGCGCTTACAGAGGGTGATGTAGATGAATTGCAGGTGCTGGTAAAGATCGCAGAGGATTACGAAGACCATTACATCAGCCTGCCCAGGCCCGATACGCTATTGGGCATGATCGAACTGAAAATGTTCCATAAGAAAATGAACCAAAAGGAAATGGCTGAATTCCTTGGTATTTCCCCTTCAAAATTCTCCCAGATCCTGAATCAAAAAAGGGAACCGGATGTGGAATTTCTCAAGGTCATTTACCATAAACTTCACCTCGATCCCAAATTTATCCTTGATCATGCCTAGTATTAATTTTTCCACAACCTTACATAGATAAATAAAAACATATATTTTTGCCCCCACTATGTCGGACAACCTGGGGATCATCATTTTTTACGTTTTCGCCGCTGCGGCGGGAATTCAGGTATTGTATTACCTCGTCTTTTTTTCGAGAGTAGCATTCTACAAACGCCGGTTTGATGAAGATCATCCGCCGCAGGAAGCCATGTCTGTCATCATTTGCGCCAAAAATGAAGAGAGAAGCCTGCCCAGGAACCTGCCCACCGTGCTCCAGCAGCGCTATCACATCCACCAGCAGCCGGAATACGAAGTGATCGTGGTAAACGATAATTCGGAAGACGATTCCAAATATTATCTCGCCTCCATCGAAAACGGCTATTCCCATTACCGGCATATCGAGATCAAACAGGCGGCCCAGTTTATCCCCGGGAAAAAATACCCGCTGTCTATCGGCATCAAAGGCGCCAAATATGATACGGTGGTGCTCACGGATGCAGACTGCAAGCCCGGCAGCACCCACTGGCTGTCTATGATCGCGCAGGGATTTGAGAATGGTAAAGAGATCGTGCTGGGCTACGGGCCTTATTACAAAAAGCCCGGCTTCCTCAACAAGGTGATCCGTTACGAAACCTACTTCAGCGCCCTTCAATACCTTTCCTACGCCATGGCCGGCATTCCCTACATGGGCGTGGGCCGCAACCTGGCGTATAAAAAGGAGCTCTTTTTTAAACATAAAGGTTTCACCGCCCACCAGCACATCGCCTCCGGCGACGACGACCTGTTCGTGAACCGCGCAGCCAACGGCAGCAATGTGGGCGTGGTGATCAACAAACACGCTTTCGCCTACTCCGAGCCCAAAACGAAGTGGAAACACTGGTTCGCACAGAAAACAAGGCATATGAGCACCGGCAAACATTACCGCTTCGGCCATAAAGTATTGCTGGGACTGTTCTCCCTCTCCCATTTCCTCTTCTACCCCGCCATGATGGCGGCGCTGTTCTACATGCCCATGCTGTACATCACCCTGGGCATCCTGGGCGGCAAGATCCTGATCCAGTCCGTGATCACTTTCTTCGCACTTAAGAAGCTGGATGAGAAGGACTTATTCTGGTACAGCTGGCTGATGGACATCCTCATGTTCCTTTATTATGTTATCTTCACGCCCGCATTGTTCTTCCAGAAAGGGAGAAGCAAGTGGAAATAGCATGGAGACCGTTTTAAAATATTTCAGTGACTTTACACCCAAGCAGCTGGACCAGTTCCGGGCGCTGGGGCATCTTTACAGCGAATGGAACGAGAAGATCAACGTGATATCCCGTAAGGATATCGATGCGCTGTATGAGAAACATGTGCTGCATTCGCTCGCCATTGCAGCGGTGGCAGACCTCCCCGACGGCCTGCAGGTGCTGGACCTTGGCACCGGCGGCGGTTTCCCCGGCATTCCCCTGGCTATTTTCTTTCCTGAAGTACATTTTCACCTGGTGGATTCCATCGGTAAAAAGATAAAAGTAGTGGAAGGCGTTGCCGAAGCCCTGAACCTCCAGAACGTGACCACCGCCCATTCCCGGGTGGAAGACATCAAAAACCGCAAGTTCGACCTGGTGGTGTCCCGCGCAGTAGCGCCTTTGAAAGACCTCTGGCAGTGGAGCAAGCCTCTGATCAAGAAGAACACGGCGGAAGACCGGCCCGGCGGCCTCATCTGCCTTAAAGGGGGCGACCTGGCGCAGGAGATCTCCGAAAGCGGCACCAGGCCCAAAATGGTGAATATCTATAAACTCTTTCCCGAAGAGTTTTTCCAGGAAAAATATGTGGTGGCGGTAAGATAGACCAGGACCCGGATTTCTCTCTCCATAATATAATGACCGCCCGTGATTTCCTGTCGTAAACAGGACATTCATCTTAAATTCCGGCATAAACTACCCCCGGTTGTCAAATAACAACTAAAAGTGGCGTGTTCACAACTAAGAGTGGCGGCTGTTTTTACTGATCCTGCAAATGAAGTGGATACCTTTGAAGTGTCAAAAAAAAACAAAAACATTGTACGTATGTTGAACGCAAAGATGATCGGCGAGAAGATCGCCAAAGCACGAAAAAAGGTAAATATCTCCCAGGCAGAACTTGCCCAGCGCCTGTTCATCAGTTCCCAGGCAGTTGGAAAGTGGGAACGCGGGGAATCGATGCCCGATATCACCACCTTTAACAGTCTCGCGGAAATCCTGGGCGTTGACCTTAATTACTTTTCAGAAAACTTCCAATCCACGGTTGATGAAACAGCAGTGAAGGCGCCCATTAATAATGCTGACGACACTGAAACACAGGATATCCCCCATTTCCCTGGCCCCGAGCGGCAGCTGGTAACGGACTTCAGCGCGGGCAACCTGGCTAAAAGCGACTTCGCCGGCGTCACCGCACATAAAAGTAAATTTGATGCAAGTACATTGGCCGGCTCCGACTTTTCGGGCGCGGACCTGACCGGCAGCTCATTTAAGGTCAGCGATATGCGCGAAGCCAATTTCGACGGCGCAAACCTCACAGATTGCCTTTTCTCTGTGAATGATATGGCCGGTACAAGTTTCAACAAGACCATTCTTGTACGCACCGAATTCAACAAGACGGGGCTGGACGGGGCAAGATTCACCAATATAACGCTGACCGGCGTAAGGCTGACCATGCTCGACCTGAGAAATACGGTCTTTGAAAAATGCACCTTCAATAATACCGACTTCAAATACTGCGACCTGCGGGGGCTGAGTCTTGACGGGTTGACCTTTACCGGCGTCAAGTTCGACAAAGCGACGCTGAACGAGGTTTCGTTTAAGGGCGCAACACTTAAAAATGTGTCTTTCATCCCAACGTTTGCCCTGACCAACAAATACTACCGCGCCATCAAAACCATCTGCTTCGACGGCGCAATGATGGATAAGCTCACCTTCGCCGCACTCAAAGGTATCGGAGCCGATCTGTCGAAAGTCACCATCATCTAAAGAAAAAATACATGCAAAATTCAATTCAAGTGAAAGGACTTCAAAAGTCCTATAGGGAGCTTCATGTCCTGAAGGGCGTAGATTTCGAGGTGGAAAAGGGCAGCATTTTCGCCCTCCTCGGTTCCAACGCCGCGGGCAAGACGATGATCGTCAAAATCCTATCTACCTGCTGAAACAAGACGTATAAGAAACGGGGGTAAGAGGCCATTTTGCGGAGGCGGTATATAAAATACGGGGAAAATTTCCCATATTATGTTCTCAGAACCCGATATCCTCGTCCGTATGGCTGAGTTCCGTTTCCAGCGTGCAATGGGTGATATTCATGTGATGCAGCATGTGCTTCAGCTCGGTTTTCAGCTTGTCCACCTGCTCCGGGGCCAGTCCGGGCTGAACGGTGACGTGGGCGGTAAGGGCGTTTTCCGTGGTGCTCACGGCCCAGACGTGCACATGGTGCAGGTCTGCCACCCCGGGGATCTTTTTGGCGGCGGCCTCTATTTCCGAAACGGTAATGCCAACGGGCACACCGTCGAGGGATAAACGAAGGCTGTCGCGCAGCAGGCCCCAGGTGCCGTAAACGATCACGGCCATCACGAGCAGGCTCACGGCGGTGTCTATCCAGTACTGGCGGGTATACACCATCAGCAAACCTGCCGCCACCGTGCCGAGAGACACCAGCGCATCGGCCACCAGGTGCAGGTAGGCGCCTTTCACGTTCAGGTCTTTTTCCTTGTCACGGAAAAAAAGAAAGGCAGAGGCTGAATTGATGACAATACCGATGCCCGCCACGATGGCCACCGGGCCTCCGGCCAGGGCAACGGGATGGCTGAAACGCATAATCGCCTCATAACCAATGGCCCCGACGGCAATCAGCAAGATAATGGCGTTTAATAATGAGATCAGGATAGTACTTTTGCGGTAACCATAGGTGTACCTGCTGCTGGGCGGGATGCGGGCCAGCCGGAAAGCCAGCATGGACAGGGCCAGGCTCGCCACGTCGCTGAGGTTGTGCCCCGCGTCAGACAAAAGGGCCAGGGAGCCGGTGGTAAAACCAGCAACCGCTTCCACGGCCACGAAGGCGAGGTTCAGGCCGATGCCCGCCAGGAAGGCCCTGTTCAGGTGGGAAGCTCCTGTGGGAGCGTGAGCATGATCGTGCATTATATTAAAAATACGAAGACCTGTTTAAAAAAAATACGGCAGCATTACAATAAGCGATCCGCTGGTTCGTCTACCTAACTAAGATGAACGAGTGGCTTTCCATAAAAAAACCCATGGCACTGGAACAAAACGAGCGCATACAGCGAACGGTGGAGAAGGAACGCAAACGGCTCCTGCAATTCATCCGCAAACGGGTGGATAATGTGGCCGATGCGGAAGACATTCTCCAGGACGTGCTGTACCAGTTCACCCAATACCTCCGCCTGGGTTCGGATATTGATTCACTGACCGGCTGGCTTTTCGCGGTTACGCGCAACCGCATTACAGACTGGTTCAGGAAAAAGAAAGAAGACCGTTTTTCGGACACAGCCATCGAAATGGCAGACGGCGAGGGGCCCCTCTACCTGTCAGACATCCTGCCCGACGCTTCCGCGCAAACAGACGTGCCCATGCTGCGTAAATTCATGTCCGAGGCCATCACCGAGGCTATCGACGAGCTGCCGGAGGAACAGCGTTACGTGTTCCTGCAGCATGAGGTGGAAGGGCGTTCATTCAAGGAAATTGCAGCCGAAACGGGCATTTCCGTGAACACCCTGCTGAGCCGCAAACGTTACGCAGTGCTGAGCCTGCGCGAAAGGCTGGCGCAATTGTATAAAGAATTACTGAACGATTAAAAGTACTGACATGAAAAAATATATTGTGTGGAAAATTCTGGGCGGCATTGTGCTGGGCGCTGTTTTCGTTACAGCTTTCGGATTTGCCACCATGTACCTCTGGAACTGGCTGGTACCCGCACTTTTCTCCGGCCCGGTGATCACTTTCTGGCAGGCGCTGGGACTGCTGCTGCTCTGCAAGCTGCTGTTCGGCTTCCCGAAAGGGCATCATGAGAAAAAACACTGGCGCTGGAACAAGGAAAGGTGGAGGGAACACGTAAAGAACAGGATGGAACACCTTTCCCCGGAAGAAAAAGAGAAAGTAAAGAACCATTTTGACCGCTGCATGTCCGGCCGCTGGGGGTTCAAAACCCGCGAAGAAGCAGAAAAGCCCGGAACAGCAGAAGAGCAATAACCTACAACCTAACCTTATGCAACCCGAATCAAACACCCGCGCCATGATCGGCATCTTCAAAACGAATATCCGAACGTACCACGACCGGAACCTCATCATCCGCGCAATTTGCAGTAACTTTGAAGTATCCTCCTGCAACGTAGACATTGAAGATTGCGACAAAGTGCTGCGCGTGGTAGATATGAAAGTGGATGAGCATTCCATCATCCGCTTTGTACAGGAACAGGGGTTCCACTGCGAAGTGCTTGAATGAAACATTTTAACCGGACCTTATGCAAAAGACAGACATACAGACCCTACTGAACAACAGCTTTACGGACTTCGCTGCATTTATCGAAACACTTTCGGATCATCGTTTTATTGTGTCTCCCGAAGGGAAATGGTCTGCCGCCCAGCAGCTGGACCATCTCATCAGGAGCGCCAGGCCGGTGAATAAAGCCCTTGGCTTTCCCCGGTTCTTCCTCCGCTGGTTTGGCACGCCCGCCGCGCCTTCCCGCTCCTTCGAAGACATAAAGGAAAACTACCGCACACTGCTGAAAAACGGCGCGGTGACCACCCGGCCTTATGTGCCGCATGTAACCGAAGCAGAACAGAAACAGCCATTGCTGAAGCAGTTCGCTTTGCAGAAAGACAAAATGATACAGCAGATAGACAACTGGAGCGAAGAGGAACTGGACCGCTACCAGGGCCCGCACCCGCTGATGGGCAAGCTCACTATCCGCGAAATATTATACTTCACAGCCTATCACAATTATCACCACCTGCATACCCTGCAGCTCCGCGAACAGCCGGACCAACCCTGGCATGAACAGCTGGAGAGGGCGATATTCTAACCTGTGCTCTTAAGTTCTTACGGCCCGTTCCCTTCCCGGGAACGGGTTTGTTTTTTCAGAAAGCGTATATCCTCCTATGGCCAAACCGCGGCAAATTCGTACCTTCAGCGAAACCCCAATCTGCTAACTCAGGCAGGCTCCAGGCTACCCCAAATATTTCCACGCCGTTGCCTGCTGCAAAATATTGTGTGCATGAAAATTAAATGGCTTACTGCTTTTCTGCTGCTGCTGTGCATTGCCCCTAAAGTGCAAGCCCAGAGCGAGTTCCCGAAGGGATGGATATTTCCGCTGGAAATGGGAGGAGGCATGGTGACATCTTTTCACGGCGCCGATCCCGATCTTTTTGTTGCTACGCTGGCTTTTTCGCCGCAGGTAACGGTTGTGCCCGGCAGGCTACGGCTGGGGCTTACCGGCGGAGGCGCTTTTTACAACAAACGTATATACGGCACCGGCGGCGGGCGCGTATCGCTGATGCTGTCACAAGGCCCGAAAGTGCTGGAAAGCACCGTGCTGAACATACAGCTGGTAGGCGAATACCTGTTCGGCACAAAGAACCAGCGCCTGGTGGGCGGCGGCTTTGCCACGGAGATCGGGCAGATGGCCACCATCAGCGCCAAAGTGCACCGCGACTATGCCTGGAACAGCTGGTGGTTCACCGGCAGCCTCGGCATTCACTGCTTTAAAAAGAAAGCCCCCAAACTCCCTGAATTGTAACCCTTAAAAAAATCCTCATCATGTCCAAAACAGCATTGGTGATCAGCGGCGGAGGCTCCAAAGGGGCATTCGCCGTGGGCGTGCTTAAATACATGGCCGCTACGCCTAAAATTCAATTCGACACGCTCTGCGGAACCAGCACCGGCTCCCTCATCATACCCCTGGCCTCCATCGGGGAGATCAACCTGCTGGAGAAATTATACACCACTCACACCACCAGCGACATCATCATCACCGGCAACGTGATCAACCGCTTCGCGGGGAAAGACACCTATTCCCTCTTCGATGCGCAGCCGCTGAGCCTGCTTATCAAAAAAACCTTTACGGACGGTATGTTCCAGGCGATACTGGACAGCGGCAAATCGCTTTACCTTACCACCGTATGCCTGCAAACCGGGCGCATCACCTACTTCACCACCAGCGACCTGCCCATGACCTCCCCGGAATACGACGTGATCCGCATACCGGACGCCAGCACTTTCCGGCGCGCCATGTTCGCCTCCGCCTGCCAGCCCGTGTTCATGCCGCCATACCAGGTAATAGAAAGTCAGTCCCGGCAGTATGTAGACGGCGGCCTGCGCGAATATGCGCCGGTAGACCTCGCGATAGATACGGGAGCTACCGAGATATACGCTATCCTGCTCACGCCGGAGGAACCCGTGGAAAAAGAGCATGTATATAAAAGCCCTTTCGAGATACTGCAGCAAACGATGGACTGGTTCACGATGGACGTAGCGGTGAACGATCTCCGCATGCCGAAGTACATCAACCGCAGCCTTGAATACCTGAAAGCCGTGAAAGCGAAAATGAAAGAAGCGGGCCTTAAACCGAAGGAGATCGAGTCTTTCTTCAACATCCCGTTCGACAATCCTTTCCTTGGCAAAACTGATCTGAAGCTGCACATCATCCGCCCTGAAAAGCCCCTCAACGGCGGCCCCGGCGGCCTCACCTTCGATCCTCCTGAAATGAAAAAAATGGTAGCCTACGGCGAAGAAATTGCGCGCAAGTATTTCGAGAACCTCTAAAGAGACTGCGCGTAATATTGGAAAACCTCCATAAAAAAGGGCGCCCCGGATAGCGGAGCGCCCTTGCTGTATTTTCCCGGCGGAGCTTAAGGAGCCACCGCTTTGTTGTTATTCCTGTCGATGTCTGCCAGGCGCATGCTGGGATCGATATTGATGCTGCGCAGCTGGCCGATGGGCACATCCAGCGTGAGCGAATAAGTAGGATGCGTCCACCGCCAGCCGTCGTGCACAATGCGTTTTATACTATCGTCTTCATTGGGTTTGTTGCCGAACATGATGGTGAGCGGGATGTAATGCATTTCTTTCCGCCCGTCTTTCATCTCCACCAGCAGATCTATGGGCATGGGGAATTCGCCTGCGCGGCGCAGCACCACTATGGTTTTCCCGTTCGTTTCATAAATGCTGTCCAGCGCGTAGTCGATGTGTTTGGTGGTGTTCCGCATATATTGCAGGTACCAGTCCAGCTGGAGGCTGCTTTCTTTTTCCATGACCCTGATAAAGTCATTGGCGTTGGGATGTTTGAAACGCCAGTCGTTGTAATACCTCAGCAAACCCGCATCCCTGTTGGCAGCGCCGATCACGTAACCGAGCTGCTCCAGGAAAACGGCGCCTTTGGAATAAGAGCTGACGCTGTATGCATAATTGGTATTGTAATGATCCGCATGCGTGCTGATCGGCTCTTCGAAGCCGCTGCGCACGAGGGCAAAATAATTGCGGTAGCTGTCTGCCTGGTGCCATCTGCCTGCCAGCGAATCTACGGTATTGCCAATGGTATTGTCTTCAGCAAAGGTGGTAAAACCCTCGTCCATCCAGGGGTACAGGCTTTCGTTGGTGGCCAGCATGCCCTGGTACCAGCTGTGCATCCATTCGTGCATGGCTACGCCGTAAAGGCCGGGCAATTTGCCATTTCCCAGGATGAGCGTGGCCATGGGGTATTCCATGCCGCCGTCTCCTCCCTGTATGAACGAATATTGCTTATACGGGTAAGCTCCGTAATGCTTTTTGATGTATTCGTAAGCCGCAGGGATCATCTTTGCGAGCTGCGGCCAGGTGCTGCGCGTGGTATCGTTTTCGATGTAAAAGAAATGCGCCGTGAAATCGTCTACCTGCTGCGTGATATGTTTATAATCCGGGTCTGCCGCCCAAACGAAATCGTGCACATTGGGCGCCACGAAATGCCAGGTGAGCGTATTGCCCGCCGGCCGCGTTACTTTGGCGCCTTTTGTTTCGTAGCCGTAGCCGGTCTGTTGCGGGTTTTGCAGGTAGCCGGTGCCGGCCAGCACATATTTTTTATCGATGGTGATCTTCACGTCAAAGTCGCCCCATATGCCGTAGAACTCGCGGGCAATGTAAGGCGTGGGATGCCAGCCTTCGTAGTCGTATTCGGCCATTTTGGGATACCACTGGGCCATGGAATAATCCACGCCTTCTTTGTTATTCCGGCCGCTGCGGCGGATCTGTACGGGCACCTGCGCTTCAAATTCCATATCGAAGGTAACGGCAGATCTGGGCAGGATGGGCTTGTCCAGGTCCACCACGAGAATGGTCTCTTCGGTGCGGAACTGTTGCTGGCGGCCGTTCATGGTGAGCGAACGCACTTTCTGGTAGCCGATCTCGTTGGGTTGCAGTTTGGAAATACGGTCTGTGACGCGGCTGTCCCAATCATGTTTATTCACGCCCTTGGCGTCTTTCCCGACAATGATCCTGCCCAGCTCGCGGCTGCGCACGTCCATCATGCTGTTGGGCTGGAACGCGTTCCACTGGAGGTGGTAAAAAACGCGGAAAAGCGTATCTGGTGAGTTGTTGGTGTATTCCAGCTGTTGTTTGCCGGTGAACTGGTTGGTCTTAACATCCATCCGGATGTCCATTTTGTACTTTACGCGTTGCTGCCAGCGGTCCGTCTGTGCCATGGCTGAAGAAGCTCCCAGCAGAATGATTAGCGCCGGGATGATTGATTTTCTCATACTCAGATCATTGGTCTAAGGGGCGAAAATAGGAAATTTCGCGGGAGAGCGCGGCATATTGGGATGTGTGGTCATGGTTTGGGCGGGCGCAGGCTGAAGAAGAAAAGCTCGTTCTGGTGAGCAACGGAGCCGGCAGCCTGGTCCTTCAGGAAGTACAGCAGCACGATCTGCGTTTTCCCGTCTTTCGCTTTGCCTTCCATGGCAAAGGCGTCTTCCACTACAGCGTCTATCGCATAGAATGGCCCGTTGGTCAGTATCCTGGTCACTTTTTCGCCATTCTCATCTCTTTCTACGGATTTCAGGTAAGCGCCTATTTTAGCGCCATTCGCCGTTACGATCACGACGGCCATCCTGCCGTTAAAATCCACGAACTTCCCTGTACCGGCCGCTATCTGGTCCCAGTCGGCATAACTGTTGAGGTCTTTTTTCAGCTGGCTCTCAGAGGGGAAAGATTTGTTCAAAGCCTCTTCCACCTTGGGATCGGCGAGAAGGGCTTCCAGTTCTTCTTTCTTTTCGGCCAGCACTTTTTGCTGTTCCCTTGCTTCTTTTTCGCGGGCCAGCACTTCGCCTGCCTTGTTGTACACTTTGTCTTTGGAAATACCGTTGGCTTCGTAGAATTTCTGGGTGGTGGCGCCGCCTGCAATGCCGTCTGCCTTGATGCCCAGCGCTTCCTGCATATCATAAACGGCATCGGCAAATTCTTCTGAACCGGGCTGGATGCCGGGTTTCTTGATGAAAAAAGTAGCGAGCCAGCCGAGAACGCTGGCGTAATATTTATTGTTGGCGGTTGCTTTAGCGTAATTGATCTTCCTTTCTTTTTTCGGCTGATCAGCGGGTACGGTGCCGCTGTTTACAGTGGTCAGCGCTTTTGTCATATCCACCTTGCCTGTTTTTACATTCCTGCCCGCTTCGATCATTTTTTTGATGTCTTCCGGCGTCTTGCCCGATTTTTTGATGGCGTCCACCAGCTTTTGTATGTCTTCCGGTGTGAGTTTCTTCCCTTTTTCCCCGGACTCGAACACTTCTTTCAGATCGGCCATGATCTGGTCTTTGTATTGTTCTTCCCATTCCGCGCGGGCCTTGGCGATGGCAGGATCGTTGGGGTCTATTTTATCCAGCCCCTGCCCGATGGCTCCCAAACCGCCGCCACCAGCGCCTTTGGCCCTGGGCTGGCAGGCTTTATCTCCCATATATGCAGCCAGGGGCGTGCCTTTCAGCGCTTCGATCATCAGGTTATGCAGCTTATCGCCCACGATGGCATCCATCAGTGACTGAGCGGCGGGCTTCGCAATATTCTGCTCCCAGAAATCCGTTTTTTGCAGCAAAGCCATGCCGGCCGATATGCCGAGTTGCGCCACCAATCCCCATAAACATCCCAAAGCGGGCGGCGTGCCGCAGGAAATGATCTGAACGCCCAGCCGCACGGCCAGTTCCACTTTGTCGAGGATGGCAGTCCATTCCCGCATTTTATCCACAGTGAGGGTGAATGTTTCGATCGTTTTATCGTATTTGTCTATCTCTGCCTCCCACTTGTTCTTGAACTCCATGATCTTGCAGCACAGGGGCTCGTGTTCCTTGAGCTGTTCTTCCGCCGCGGTTTCCAGCGCTTTTTCGTATTTGCCGATCACGGCCTCCACGATGGTGTCCATGCATTTGGAAAATCCTTCGAACGCAATGGCGATCATCTTCTGGAAGATGTCTACCGCCAGCTTGACGATCAGGTTCACGGCCTGTTTCTTCCAGGAAAACTCCATCGTCTCCCCGCCTTTCAGGGTCTTGGATTTTTCGCGGTGCTTTTCGAATTTGGTCTTTATCTTCTTGAACAGCTCCTCGATCTTATCGAAGGCCCTTCTGAAGCGGAAGCGCAAAGCGCCATACACGCGGCCTTTGAAGCTGCTCCAGAACTTCACGTCCTTCACATCTTTGATCTCTTTTGCGGGATCGGGAGGAGTGGTCTTTTTCAGCTCTTTATCCACTTTATGCCGCTTGAGCAAGCCTTTCGCGCGCTCTTTCAGGAATTTTTTCGGCTTCTGCGGCACGTCTCCTTCCGTTCCGTTCGCCCATGCTTTCCGTTTTTTCTCCCAGGCTTCGGCAGCGGCATTGGGGTTGTCTTTTCTTTGAATGACTTTCCTTTGGATCGGTTTGCGGGAAATAGCGCCCGGCATCTTGGATTTGCCCGCTTCTGTTCTCAGGGATAAAATGAGCGCATCCAGTTTCGCGCGGTGTTTCTTTTTGTCTTCCGCATATTCTTTGGGAATGTAGGGGTGCGGCATCAGGAAGTATCCTGCCAGGCCGTCGCCCAGCAGGGCCACCCATAGGCGCTGGTTAGAATTCCGTTTCATCACTGCGTCGGCATCCATCTTGGTGTGCTCCTGGTCAAAGAGGTCGTAGTTCAGCGAGTTAGGCAGCAGCTTGGAAAGATCCATGGTCTTACCTTTGGTAGTAGGAATGGAATCGGGGAACACGGAATGCACATGCTCTACGAATTCTTTGAAACCCAGGATGTAATTGCTTTGCTGTACTATGCCTTTGCCTACGAGCCCGGCGGACTTAAGCCCGAATTCAGTAATGAACAAAGGTTTGATCTCCCCTATCTCGAAATTGGGCGGGAAGTTGATAGTGAAATCCCATGTATTGTCCGGCTTTTTAACAGGGCCGCGTTTCACAGGACCGCCGTCCCGCCTCATCTCCGCCAGTCTTTTGCCGCTATCCATGAAACGGATGTAGTCGTAATTCTTTTTCGCCTTGGAATAATGGGCCTGCATGCCGGATACGATGCTGTCATCAGCTTTATACAGGTCCGCAAAGCCTGCCAGGTTGATGCCTTTACCCCAGCGCACCGCACCCGGCACGCCTGCTTCGGTGATGAGGTTGCCGTCTTTTTTGCGCATGCGGTTCTCGATCCAGGTATGCGCCCAGTTGCTGATCTTGTCTTCTTCTTCCCGTTGTATTTTCGGTTTGACGGCCGAAGGCCCTGTTTGCTGGATCACATGCGTAAGCTCGTGTGCCAGCAAGCGCTGGCCGCTGGCGGAGGTATCGTCGAATTTATTCTGGTTGAAATAAATATCCGAACCGTGTGTGAAGGCCTGCGCGTTGATGCTTGCGCTGAGGTTGCCCGCGGCGTGGTTGTTATGTATCCGGACATGACTGAAGTCTTGCCCGAACCGGTTCTCCATACTTTTGCGCAGCGGCGCGTTCATGGGCTGGCCGCCGCCTTTGGATGCCTGCAGGCCTGCCTCGAACTGGGAAGACACTGGTCCCGGCCCGCCCGGGGCGGCTTTGGGATTTACCGTACCGCCACCGCCCGGTCCTGCTTCGTCGTTGTCGCTGCCGGCTTCCACCTCCTGGTTTTCGGTTTCTTTCTCTTCACTGGTTTCTTCCGGCGTAGCTTTCTCAATGCTGCACTCATCGCAGCTCCGCTGGATGATGTTAGTATGATGTGCCGTGGAACGGCGCGGAACGGGCATTCCGGCGTCACAGTCCGCGTTTTTACGCTGCACAATATCCGGACGCGCAACAGCCGGTTCCGGAAAACGATGAACGGTGTCCTCTGCTTCGCAGAATGCACATTTGCGCTGTACCTGCTCTTCCTGTTCACAAGCCGCACATTTACGCTGAACAATATCTGGGCGGGAAACAGCGGGCTCAGGGAAACGATGAACCATTTCTTCTGCTTCGCAGGATGCACATTTGCGCTGCACCTGTTCTTCCTGTTCACAAGCCGCACATTTACGCTGCACAATATCAGGGCGGGAAACGGCGGGCTCAGGGAAACGATGAACGGCGTCTTCTGCTTCGCAGGATGCGCATTTGCGTTGCACCTGTTCTTCCTGTTCACAAGCCGCACATTTACGCTGCACCATATCTGGGCGGGAAACGGCGGCCTCAGGGACACGATGAACGGCGTCTTCTGCTTCGCAGGATGCGCATGTGCGTTGCACCTGTTCTTCCTGTTCACAAGCCGCACATTTACGCTGCACCATATCTGGGCGGGAAACGGCGGCCTCAGGGACACGATGAACGGCGTCTTCTGCTTCGCAGGATGCGCATGTGCGTTGCACCTGTTCTTCCTGTTCACAAGCCGCACATTTACGCTGCACAATATCTGGGCGGGAAACGGCGGCCTCAGGGAAACGATGAACGGCGTCTTCTGCTTCGCAGGATGCGCATTTTCGTTGCACTACGTCTGAAACGGGCTCTGTATAAGGCTGTACCATATCTCCCGCCTCCGGCATCCGCATCACAGCGTCTGCCGCGGCATCGGCTTCCCGCTCTTGCGGGTCGTCCGGCGGGCTCACTTCCAGCTTTGCCTGCACAGGCAATCCGCCAAAAAAAGGTAGCGCCCCTTCCGTTGCAGGCGCAACATCCGGTACGGCGTTGTGATGCAACGCCGCAGCCCCGGCATGTACATGCCCGGCAGTACCCGTTTTGGCAACAGTCTCCACAACTACGCGATCGTTTTACCCTGCGTGGTCACCGGTTGATCCAGCATCCAGTTCCCTTTGCTCATCTGGTCCAGGAAGGTTTTGGTGCGGTAAACCGTCGGGTGCAATACTTTTTTCTTATGCGTGGCCAGCCAGTTCTGGCGGGCTTTGGTATAGGCGGTGATCCAGGCCTTTTCATCCCCGCCGCGCAACGGCGTGCGCTCAGGGAAACGGGTGCGGAGAAAACCGGGGATGGAACCGGAATGGATGTAACTGTCGTAGATCACCAGCAGGCTCAATGGCAATGCAAACTGCTCAGCCGTAAAAAAATGCTGCGCCGGCTGGAAGTACAGTATCTCGAAAGTTTCATCCTGCGCCTGCCGCATCAGCGGGTCTTCCTGCGCGCTGCGCTTCAGCAGGTCCTTGAACGGCTTGTTGTCTACCAGCGGTACGGAACCTACTTTCGGGAGGAAGGCCGAGAATTCGCCGGCGAATTTTCCGCCGAGGGAAATGTACCGTTCCAGCAGGTTGCGCAGGTTGCCCTGCTCGGTGGTCTGGCTGCGGCCATAAG
Source organism: Chitinophaga sp. YIM B06452 (assembly GCF_039655965.1). Taxonomy (NCBI): domain Bacteria; kingdom Pseudomonadati; phylum Bacteroidota; class Chitinophagia; order Chitinophagales; family Chitinophagaceae; genus Chitinophaga; species Chitinophaga sp. YIM B06452. The sequence continues at coordinate 1,587,837 of NZ_JAWLKY010000002.1, forward strand.
TGATCTGGCGGCTCCCGTTCCTGCCGTCGGGAAATATCGCGATCGCATCGTATTTGCCTTCCGGCGTGCCGGTTTCGAATACGTTCACGACAGACATGATCTTATTCTTAATTGCGGGTGTGATCATAATGCATGTTTATGGTGATGTGAGTAAATTATTTTCCTTCTTTCTCCAGCTCCCGCCTTACGCCGCTGAGAATATCCTGGTGGGAAAGCGCGAGGTTCCCCCGTTCCAGCGCATTCAGGCAAACGTATTGCACCATGTTCATGATGTGGGAACCCGTCAGCTCGTGCGCCGCGGCGATAGCCGGAAGATCCACATCCTTTTGCAGCTTCACCTCGCCTGGGAAGGCCTTCTGCAGCAGCTGCAGACGCTCTTCAGGCCTGGGCGGCGGGAAGTAGATGATAGAACTGAAACGGCGGATGAACGCATCATCCATGTTGTTCTTGAAATTGGACGCCAGGATGGTAAGCCCGGAATGCATTTCGATGCGCTGCAGCAGGTAAGACACTTCCTGGTTGGCATATTTGTCATGCGCATCCCGAACGCCGGTGCGTTTCCCGAAAATGGCGTCCGCTTCGTCGAAGAACAGGATCCAGTTCTTATGCTCCGCTTTGTCGAACAGCGAAGCGAGGTTCTTTTCTGTTTCGCCGATGTATTTGGAAATGACCATCGACAGGTCTATGCGGAACACTTCGCGGCCGGTGTATTTGCCGAGCAGCGTGGCGGTGAGCGTTTTCCCCGTACCGGGCGGGCCGTAGAACAGCACGCGGTAACCGGGCTTCAGCTTGCGTTTCATGCCCCAATCCTGCATGAGGGTATCATGATGTTTGATCCAGCTTTCGAGTTCGCGTATCTGCCGCCATACGCCGTCGGGCAGCACAAGGTCGTCCCATTCCATCATAGTAGTGATGTGCTCCGCGGGAAAGTGCATGCTGAGGCGGGGCAGGCCGATCCTGCCGGTGGTGAACACTTCGGAATATTCGGGGTCGGCAATGAGGCGGCCGCTCAGCGCGGGTTCTCCCGGGCGTACGGTTTCGATGCTGAGTATCTTGTGTTTGAAGAAATAACTTTCTTCGGCAAACAATGGCAGCATTCTGAGCCTCGCCGCTGCATCGGCGCCTGCGAGCAGGAAGAGCACGGTTTCCCCGGTAGCCAGCGTGCCGCGGTGGTTGGCGCCTTTTACGCCGCCGAATTCGGGGAACTCCCCGCCCTGCGGCAGGAATTGCTGGATGAGCTGATCGAAGAACCCGGTGACCACGAAAGGCGCGAGCGTGCTCAGCAACAGCACAAGCTCTTCCGGCGCAGGCTGTGCGTGCCGCACAAATTTTGCGAAAGAAGAATCATCTGTTTTCAGCGGCTGCGGCGCTTCGGGAACGGTCATGGCCTCATTCCTGAAATGCGAAGCCAGGCGTGCATGGGCGAAGGCGCGGAGGTATTCAAGGCCCGTTACGAGGTAAGGGTCCTGCAGGCCGTTGGCGGCTGCGCGCGGGGGCGTTATGTTGGATGGTTTAAGCATTTGCGGTTCCAGTATCTGTGCCGGGCGTTACGGGAAAATCCCCGGGTTCTCTTTCAGGAACGGGGAAGTCGCCAATGTCCGCCTGGCAATTGGGGAGAGCGTCGTTGTCGTAGATCACGCGCACGCGGGAAGTGCTGAGCCCGAGCATGGCGGCCACCTGCTCGCGGAAAAGATTGAAGTGCCGCCGGTGCGCGCGTTCGGCGGGATTGTTCATCACTCCGCCACCCGGATCCCTGAACCCGGTACGGCCGCCCGTGGCGAAATTGGTGCCGTTGGTAGTGAAATATTCTTCTGCATTGCCGATCATATGACCGAACTCATGGGTTACATCCACAGTGTCTCCCGTGCCCCAGTCCGTCATGCTGGTGGTGCCGCCCAGGCCGGCAATGCCGCCGGGGGAAACCGTTCCGGGCGCCTGCGGGTTGATGGTATAGTGGGCCCGCGCAGGGTCTGTCACCCATTGAATGTTGACAATAATAGGCAGCTTGCAGGGCCCTTCAGCCACACCCGGAGGTGTGATGCGCAGGAACATGCGGTTGCTCCATTTCCGTTCAATCGCCCGTTCCCAGGCCCTTCTCACGGCACGCGGCGCGGTGGAGTTGAGGCGCATGATGAGGGAAACCCTGCCGAAAATAGCATCGAGATCAATGGTGAATTTCGCATCCCAGGTGAAAGTGCCGTTCCACGCTGCAAAGGCGGCGGGCGCGTTGGAAATGGTTTCCGTCTGCGACTCGTTCACCTCGCGGCGCATATGCAGCCGGTACGGCCATGGATAACGTTGTATCACTTTCCGCTGCAGCGATCCGTTCTGCTGCACCACATGCGTCAGTTCATGCGCCAGCAATTGTTTGCCGGATGTCGAATCCGGGGAGTACTGGCCTTTGTTGAAATAAATATCCTTACCGGTAGTGAATGCCCGCGCGCTGAGCGCATTGCTGAGCTGCGCGGCATTGCTGTCTGAATGTATGCGCACGTCGCTAAAGTCCCGCCCGAAGCGAGATTCCATAAAGTCTCTCGTTTCGCCGGGCATAGCCTGCCCGCCGCCGCGGCTGCTGTTGATCGCGCCTTCGGTATGCGCGCCTACAGCGGGCACAGGTGCCGCGCCATGCCGCTGAACGGGCCTAATGCCGTCTGCCAGCGGCTTTCGCTGGGCATGTTCTTTTTCTTCTTTCTCGCATGCAGCGCATTTGCGTTGTAGGCCGGGCACGCCGTTGCCGAAAAAGGAAGGTTGTGCGGCAGGCATGCGCATCACCTGGTCTGCCATCGCATCGGCTTCTTTTTCATGCGCATCGCCCGGCTCGTTTACGGTGAGCTTGGGCTGGAAGAAAGGCGATCCTCCAGGAACAGGAGGATGCCTTTTTGCAGTATTAGCCTTTAATTCTCTGTTCATGATCCGTGGTTAAAAGAACTTTACGGTTTCTTTTTCCTGAACAACAGCCACAGCAGCAGGATGATCAGCAACAGGATGATCCAGATGCTCCATGCCGGCAGCCCGATGGATTCCAGCCATTTTTTGATCTTGTCTATGAAAGAATCGCTCTTGCCTGCATTTTCAAGCTTGCCGGTATAGATCTCCTGGCCGAGCAACACCAGTTTGGTAGGCTGGTCTATCGCGCCGGTGAAGGTGATGGTGTAACGGCCGTCCTGGTGGTCTACCACGCCCGCGATCTTTATATCTGTATTGGAAACGGAGAAAGCGGGGCCCATAGCAGGACCGACATACTTCCCGTAACTGGTCATGGGCCTGAGGTTCATTACCAGCTGGCCGTTCTGGATGGTGGAGGTCACTTCGGATTTGGAAAGGTCCACGCTGGAGAAGGTCACATATATGCTTTCCATGAATGTACGCTGGAACTCGCCAATGTCGTCGTTCTTCGCTTTCACGAGGTACACGAGTTTGTACACGCCGGCTACGGATAAACCATCGAAGCTGCCTTCGTATTTCCCGTCGGCTGTATGTTTAAGCTGCACGATGTTTTCCACTGGTTTAAAGAGCGCGCGGAAAGCGGAATCCGTTTCCCACAGCTTGTTGTATTTCTGTACGCCTGCCGATGCGGAGTCTGTACCATCCGGCTTTATGTTCTTTTCACTGCGGGCCAGCACATCACCCAGGTCTTCGCCGGGGCGCAGCACCACGCATTTCACGTCGGCGTCTTTAACAGGCAGCCGCAGTTTATCGAGCAAAAATGAAATGGGCAATTTGTCGTTCACTTTCGGCGCAGTATTGCCCAGCGTACGTTTCATGTGCAGCCGGTGATCGTCTGCCAATACATTCAGGTTCACGAAACGCAGGTTCATGCCCGAATCTGCTGCCTGTACGCTCCATTTGCCGGCCGGATCCAGCGGGGGATGGCTTTCCGGGGGATCGCTGAAATCGATCGTGAGCAGGATGCTGTTGGTATAATTGCCTACCCAGGTCACCCTGGCATAATTTTTCACATCCTTCCCGTCCTTTTCCACGCGGAGAAGTTTGTATACCTGCATCAGCTGCGGCACTTCCAGCTTGCGGCCTACGGTGAATTCAAGCAGGAGCTTGTCTACTCTTTTATTGAGCGGGAATGTTTCTACGGGAACGGCGCCCATGGTGGGTAACGATTTGAACGCAGTGGTTACGATCTGCGGGCTGAACTGCGAGAGCATGGTCACGAACTGGTTCACGAAGCCCATAGACAGGCTGCCGCTTGCCAGACCGCCCACGAAGGTGAAGTTGGTACCGTCCAGCGTGGTGTTGTAACTGCCGCGGTTGGCGGTGGCCAATGCAAGCAAGGTAGTATGGAAAGGGCCGCTGGGGCTGCCGATGCCGATGGTCGCTATTTTAATACCGCCCGCGCCTGCGCCGCCGGGAATAGTGGTGCCATCGCTGTAACCTGTGCCCATCGCGTTAACCATGGGCAACTGGTTCTGCTCACCGTCGGTGAACACGAGTATGCTGCGGGCTTTCGTTGCGTCGGAAAGCATGGTGGTGGCTGATTTCAGGCCTGCGCCCAACGCGGTCATGCCGGTAGGAACAGGCGTTACGGCAACATTATCGATATCTGTACCCACTGCTGTGGCCAGCGTATTGTCTACCGCGCGAAGCGTTCCGCAGCAGGTGGAAGCCGGTGTGGGCGTAGTGGCGAAATAAGTGATGCCAAGGCGGTTGCTGCCGCCGATGGATTGGTAGAGGTTAGCAAACCCGCTCACTGCCTCCTTGAGGGCATTCCAGCGGGTGGGCGCGCCGGCATCGGCCGAGGTGGGCGACAGCATGCTGCCTGACCGGTCCAGCACCAGCACAAGGTCCAGCGATTGGGTGACGCGTATTTCGAAATTACGCGTTCCGTTGGTGGCAGAAGCCTGGTCTGTTACACGGAGGGAAAAGCTCCAGGCGTCCGCTACTGTGGGGGTACCGAATATCTTCACCGTCTCCAGGTCGCTTATCGGCGCGTTTTCAGCGGCAGGCAGCTGAATGGTAAGGCCGTCTTTGGTGAACCCGTCGCCGCCTGGCAAAGCAACTGCCCCGCCGGGGAACGCCGCGGCAAATTCCCATAACACGGTACCACCGGTGCCGCCTGGCTTGATCGTTAATGGGGATCCCATGGGTATGGCTACGTTGATAGGGAGGTTATAGATGTGGTCTGGATTCACCACGCCTACATTGATCGTTTCCTGGCCATTTACCAGGATGGGGAGGGATACAACAAGGATGCACAGGAATAGCTGCCTGAACATTTGAAGTAAGTTTTTCACTTTTGGCTTCATGATATTTGGTTTTTTGTTTTAGTTCTACATCCAGTTTACCAGCAGCAACGGTTCCAGCCAGGGCAGCTTCACGGTAGAGCAGCCCCATGGAAGGCGCGCCAGCAGCACGTCCTGCGCGAGGCGCTCCACATCCAGCTGGATGCCTTTCGGCGATTGTTGCAGCTTGCCATTGCGCGACAGGAATCCTTCGCGTAAGCCGTCTGCCGTGGTATTGCGCAGGGCTGTCCAGTGGCGGAGTACTGCTTCGAGCAGTTCCGTGCAGGTGGCTGTCTCTTCAGGCAGCAGCGGCTCTTCGGCGGGTAAAGGCGTGGCAGCATCCATGCCGGCCAGTATTTTATGGAACAACAACCTGTATTCCGGCACTTCGCTGTTGCCGTACGTGAGGTATGCCATCAGCCGCACCGCACGAAAAGGCGCTGCCGCGGAGGACCATTGTTTGTTTTTCCACAGGCCGGTGCTGCTGAACAGTTCAGTAAGAAAGGGGTGTAACAATATGAGGCCGGCCGCTTCCACATATAAAGCCTCGTCCGGTAATAGTTTCCGGAGTGCGGGGAATGCTGGTTCTCCTTTCTCTCCGGCATAACCAGGTTTCGGAGCATTCGCTGTTGCTGCGGTATGCTGAGATGTTTGTTGTTTTCCTGATGCCTGTTCGCTGCCGGAAGATTTCCCTGCCGCTGTATCTCCTGCTTCTACATCAGGAGTTTCCTTGCGGGTATTAAGTTTGCCGGGGTCTTTAACCGGTACATGTTCGTCAGCCTCCGCAGATTTTTTATCGACATCATATTTCCCTGGCCCGGTTACCAGCGGCTCCAGGTAAAGGGCATATTGCCTCAAAGCCTCATGATCCTTTCGTTCAGCGCATGCTGCATATATTCCAGCGACAATTTCTTTGTTGCATTCTGAAAAGAGCAGCAGGACTGTTTCCCTGGAAAGCATCTCCTCCGTGGCATTCACGCGGGCCTTCCAAAAGCGCTCGCGGAAGTACGGGTACATGGAAATATCTTTCCTCACAACATCCGCGAACACTTCCCACTCTTTCTTTGCCGACATGCCATGTAATCCGCACCGGTGCAGGAATTCCAGCATCATTTCATCAGGAAAATGATTAATGGCCCTCACCAGCGCAACTTCGTTCCTCATCAATAATTGCAGCAGCCGGGAAATGAGTTGTTCGCTGAAGATGTTGGCATTGAAAAGTCTTTCGGCTGCCGTAAACCACCAGGGCAACCGGCCTTCCGATAAAAAATATAACAGCGCTTCCTCATCTGCCGTGGCAGTGTTCAATACTCTTTCAGGCGGAACTTCAGCCGGGGAAACACTAGCAGATGATTGACTGGCTGTTTGTTGAGAAACAAGTGTTTCCTGCGCGATTGCTTTTTCCCTGCATTCCAGCAGGCGCTCGCTAAGCATTTGCACGAGCCGTCCTCGCCCTTCCTTCACGAAACTTTCCTGCGTAAAAACGCCAAGGTCAATTTCAATGGAATCGATGACCAGGTGCTCATCCGAGGGCGGCAGCGCATCAAAACATTCTTCAATGCCAGGCGCAATGATAGTCCTGTGGTGGTTTGCCACAGACTGCTCCCATTCAAAACCAGGGCGCTTGCTATCGCCCTGCATTTCGAATACCTGTTTCTGGATGATATGTTTATCCGTTTTCAAGATCTTCGTAAATAAGGTTGAGCACTGTTACCAGCGAATTCCTCAATGGCGCGATCACTGTTTCATTGGTTTCATCTGCGATCCATGCTTCCTGCCATGCACGGTACCGGGTCTCGAAATTCCCGAAGCCTGGCGGGTTCACCGGCGCGCCGGGCAACTCACGGTCTACCCACAACACGCGCGGGAGAATATGTGAAGGGCAGCTTTTGCGTACCTGCTGCTCCGCATGTTTCCGGAACTCGGCGTCACGGTATTTTTCCGGGCGGGAAAGCACTCTTGGCCCGCCGTTGAAGTCCTGCGCATATCCTGAAGGGAATACAAAAGTCACCTGGAATGAATACGGGTCTTTCACATCCTTGATCGCCAGCTCCGTAGCAGGCGGCTCTTTCGGCGCCAGCAAAATATGCTCGGCCATATAAAAGCCTTCCGCACTCATAAAGCGGTGAAGATGCTGCCATATCTGCATTACAGCGGCCTTGGCCTGCGCCATGGTGGCGAATACCGCCGGCGCCTCCGCTAACGGTGTACCATCTTGCAGGCGCAGCTCCACGCCGAAAAAGTTCGGGCCCGATTGGGTGATGTGAAAATTATCATAACGCAGACCGCGGCTGATCGTAGTTTGAATGGCGGCTTCCGCGGCGGCAACGGCCAGCGGGTCCGTAGCGGCTGTGTACCCGGCGCTGCTGCGCAGCAGTTCCACGCCGGCAAAGCCCGGCAGCGACCATAACCTGAACATCTTCTGGATAGGCGGTGGCTCGTCGTATATTTCAAAATAAACGCCCGGCTCAAAAAGCAATGGCCTGCGTTCTTTCACCACTACTTCCAGCAGGTGGTGCAGGCGGCGTTCCAGGGGTGTCAAAGAATAGGTTCTCCAGTGCTGCAACATCGCGTCCACAATGGAGTTGATCGCAACAGTAGCCGCTGCCGGATCCGGGAATACGACCTGGCTTACTGCCACGGCGTCTTCATCAGGATGCGGCTTCAGCACTACTCTCAGCGATGCGCCTTCGGCCTGCGTGCTGAAGTTCGCGGTGAATTTGGCAAGCGCCATAGCCGTGGCCGCATTCATATGCGCAACGGCTTCGGAGGCTACCGGCACGGCATGGCGCAGTACCGGCACACCCGCGGCATCCAGCAGCTGCCAGCCGGTAGCGCCTTGTGCGGGAAATACCCGCAGCAGGTGCGCCGCATTCCACACGGGATTGCCGAATGATTGCGCCCGGTGCCGGCTGAGGGCAGGCAGGTCGCGCAGGAAGGCAGACTTCTCGCGGATCAGCTGTTGCGAAGCCTGGTCACGCTGTGCCTGCTGCACCTGCAACAGCTGCGGCAGAGTCAGCAATGCGGCGTTCGGCACAATGGAAGCTTCATGGTACGCCAGCGAAGTAGTATCATACATGTCTTCGCCAAACATGGCCAGCAAATGATTCAGCACGCGGTTGCGGCGCGCGAGGAACTGCTCCCTGCTTTCGGAGGCCTGCGTCAGCGCAGTGCGGTAGCTGTTATTTTCGTCGTTCATGAACTGCCCGAAGTCTGTACCGTTAAAGCCGCGCAGCAGTTGCGCTGCCTGCGGCAGGTGATACAGCGGTTGCTGGAACACGGTCCTTTCCTCATCAGGCGCAGTGGAAAAGAATGAATTCAGATTGCCCAGCTGGCTGGAGAGGCCGGCAGTGAGCTGTTCGAAAAAGAAAAGATAACCCTGCAACTGCAAAGCCTGCGCACGTCGGGCCTCAGTGGCGGTTTCCGGCAGGCCGGCATAACCTACGCCATACACCACCGGCAGATCCTGCTGGATCGGGTAATAAGAAGATACGGGGTAATTGTCGCCGGAAGGCAGCGGGATGTCGTCAGGCCCTGTAACGGGACTGCTCAATTCTTCCTGCTTCCGGGTTTCAAACAAGGTGATGGCCAGGTTCAGATCGTAAGGGATGGCCAGCCCGTTCCTGTAAAATACGATCTTCGATTTGGTAGGACTGAGATGCGGCACATGCTGCTGGCTGTTGATCAGGCAGAGTGCGTCGCGGGCATTGGTGGTGATCACCCGGTTGTCCATAAACAGCGCCAGGCTTAGGTTGCGCACAGCACTGATGCGGCGGGAGGTCACGTCTTCGCGCTGCTCTACGTCTGTAAGGCGCGAATCGCGGTGCTGGAGAATGAGGCGCAGGATATCTGAAGTGAATACGTGTTCCGGCAGGTTGGTAGCCGTCAGCTCAGCATCCGGCAAAAAACCGGAGGCCATCTGCGGCCCTTCGAAGATATCATCTGCTTCCAGTTGCCGCTGCAGCGCAGGCAGGCTACGGAAGAGGTTTACAGGTGTAATATAACGGTCTATGCTCAGCAGGATGTCTGCCAGCAGTTCTTCGAGTATCACGCCGGCATTCACGTCGATGTTCGCGGTAACGGCCACTTCCTGTAACCTCACGGCCTTGAACGCGGTGAAATCTTCGCAGAGATTGCGGTAAGCGGCCATGTGCCGCTGGATGGTTTGTACGGCGCTGCCGGCGCGTGTTACCCAGCGGTTGTATTGTTTCATCACCGACTGGTCTGCCGGGGAATTATCGCCCAGCGTGTCTATCAAGGTCATCAGCTCGTTCAGCACAATCGGTATTTGCGTCAGCGGGTCCGCCAGTGGAGTGTTGATCTGCGCCACTATGGTAAGGTCCTGGTTGGCTACGGGGCCTACCGGCGGCTGGTATTGCACGGTGATACGGGCAAACCAGGAGGTAGTGCCTTCGATCGGCGTCCAGAATACGCCGGGGGCAAAAGCCTGGAAGGTCACATCCTGCAGAGTTACATCCTGGCTGAAAGGACGGGCTTCTTCTTCGTCCCAGAAAGGCAGGGCCACATCTATTTCCACTTCAAACCCCAGCAGCAATGGCAGTACGGTTACGGCAAAATTGTTGCTGTTGAGCTGCTTGTCCGCGAATTCCAGCAGCACCTTTATTTTGCCGGCGGGTTCTGATTCCAGCGGGAACACCCATGCGTTCTGCACCATCGGGTGGTCGATGAGGATTTTTCGTATATCCCTCTGGGTGACAGGCGCTACGGGCAGGATGTTGGCGGCGGTCACGAAGTCCTGCGGGCGGCCGTTTGCATCGCTGGCCAGCAGGTCGCGCATGGGCATGCTGCTCCTGAGGCCCATTTCGGTGATGGCATAACAGCATGCTTCCAGCAGCGTGATACCCGGATCGTGGAGGTTGTGATCCGTCCAGCTGGTAGCTGCCACGCTGCGCAGGAGCTTCAGGCCTTCTTCACGGAGGAAGGCGAAGTCCTGGCTCTTCATCTCAGGCGGACCGGTATAGATGTGGGTTACTTCGTCCATCGGTTATTTTTTTCCTTCCAGTTTTTTGATGCGCGCTTCAAGGCCCGCCACCCGCTGCGTCAGCTCCTGTATGGCGTTTACCATCACGAAGATCAGCGGGCTGCTGTTGAACATCACGAGGTCTTCCTCTTTTTTCGAACCATCGTCTGTAACAGCGCCGGTAGAGGTCATGTAGGGAAATATCTCGCGGATCTCCTGCCCTATCACGCCAAATTCTTCTATGTCGGGGTTCGTGTTGTATTTGCCGTTGTAGTTAAAACGTACGGTCCTCACCTTCATGAGTTTTTCCAGGCCGTCTTCAAAGTCGCGCACGTTCTGTTTGGCGCGCTCGTCCGAAACGGCGAACCAGGTGCCGCCTCCTACTGATTTGGCGGCGTGTCCGGCTACCTGCAGCAGGTGCGTGCCGTCTGTCGTGGGCAGCACTGCATTGTTGCCTATGATCACGATGCCGTTCAGATCGATATGCATGCGGGGAGTAAGGCGGCCATGTGTGAAAGCAATGGGCTGGCCTGCCGGCGCGTTGATGTTCACGTCGCCGTTGGGGCCCTGCCTTAAAGCGAAGGTGTTATTACCGGTGGCCTGGTTCACATGCGCAAACTGCGCCATGTTCACTGAGCCGCCTTGTCCGTTGCTGATCACCGCTGTACCGAAACGCACGCGTTCGCCTGCTACTTCGTTGCTGGCCAGGTTCACATCCAGCCTGTTCACCGGCGGCACGCCAAAGTTGCCGAGGCCGATGTTGCCGGCGCCATAAGCGAAGTGCGGACTGTTGGCAACAGATACAAACGGGCCGCTGGCGCCGGCTACGGCCCCCCATACTGCGCCGTTGAAAAATTGCACCTGCCCGCTGTTGAAGCGCAGGGTACCGGGTTTGCCCACGGTAGCATCCGCCAGGTTGAGGCCGGCGGGGATGTTGAGATTCCTGTTCACCGGGTCAACGGTCACTGAATCGTCCAGCTTGTTGATGAAGGAATCGATGAGGTCTCCAAAATCTGCTCCGGTTGGGCGTTCCCCATCTCTGAATTCCTGTTTTAAATGGGTTTTGCTACGTTCCGCCATGATGAAAGTTTTTAAACAATTATGAAATAATAATGAAATCAAGTCCGATGATCATTTGCCCGATACCGATCTGCGTGCCCTGGCAAACGGAAGCGCCTGCCTGCAATGCCTCGATGCGGTGCGCGGTGTTGGATACCAGGATGGTGTCTGGCCTTGTTGCCATGGCCACATCCACGGGCTCGCCGATCACAAAATCCACGTTGATGGCCTTCCCGCCTAATCCCGTCACGGAGTCAGACACGGAGGGTTCCAGTGAAAAGCCGATGATAAAATCCGCGCCGATCTCCATTTCCCCGATACCACCGCCGATGTTGCTGTTGTGGCGGTGGTATAATTCGAAGTCCACTACAAAATCCACATACCCGCGCCCTTCAATGAAAGCCAGTATCTCAGATGCATGCAGCTTGCCGCCGAACATGATGTCCTGCCCTTCCCGGTAAGCCCAGGGGCTGAGGAATTTTTTGATCTCTTCTTCCAGCACTATTGCATAATACCCGGGGTCGAACTCAGGGTGGAAGCTTACTTTGCAATCCACCAGCAATGTTTCGTACACGGGATTGGTAACATGCAGCTTCACGAAGGGTGAAGTGAATGTTTCATTCATGAAAGTGCCGATCTCGCGCAGCCGCTGGAGGTTCACTTTGGGCTGAAGCGGGTCGCCGGTGGGCCGCTGCCGCCAATCCGGTACCACTACCAGGCGTACGTTGCCGGGCCTGAACCAGTCTTCGGTATCGGTATGGGGCAGGCATTTTACTTTGAACAGTTCGGGGAAATATTCGAGGATGAGCCTTTCATAATCCCAGCCCGCCACAGCGCGGTTCTTATGCCGCAGCCTTTCGCTTACGCGGCGGTAAAAAGCGGCGTCCGCTTCGGGATGCTGGCCGCCGAATGAAGGGTAAGGCTGTGTTACTTTTTTGAGCGCAGGCACTTTGCGCACCAGCTTGCCCACGGTATTGGGCGCCAGCGGCTGCGCCAGGTGCGCTTCGTAGCCCGCGGCCCCTGCATCGGGCAACACCAGTGTGGCCGTGCCGGCCTGCGTAAATATCTTGCCAATGGCCGCCGCCCCGCCGGGATTATTGGCTACGTGCACGCGCAGCCAGCGCATGCCCGCAGGCATCAGGCTGTGCTGTAGCGATGCATCGCGCCCCATATTCAGCCTAATGATGCCGGGCTTCTGGAAGCCGCCGGTGCTTTCTTCAAGAATATCCGCAACGGCTACAGGCTGCCAGCGGTGGCCTGCGAGATAGCTCCATTGCAGGTCGTTGCTGTCCAGCAATGCATCGCCTTCCACGCTGCCTTCTTCTACCTGGAACAGCAGCGATACGGATTGCGGCGCATTCGCATTTTGCAGGCCGATATATAAAGCGCCATCGCCGGGCTGCGCGGGGATCAATGGAGAGATATCGCTCTTCTGCGATTCAGCAGGACCGAACACATCCTGCAAAAAGAACTGGTCTGTACCGTTGGGGGCATCCGGGCGGAAAGTGTCCGCTGCGGCATAGTCCATCGTGACAGTCTTGAGCGTAGGCGTATACGGCGGTTTCGGCAGCTTGGGCGCCGTAGCGCTGCTGCCGGTATGTTTGCTCAATGCGATCACCTGTTTGGTATAAGCGGCTGAAAACGCTTTGTGGCCAAAAGCTTCGAAAGGTGCTTCAGATGAAGCATTGCCCAGCTCTTCTTTGGTAGGGCCCGTAAGCACCACGCGCAAAAATCCCTGGTTCACCATGTTGGTGAAACCTGCGCCGATCTGCAGCGAGGGGTCACGCACGAAAGGCGCGTTGGCTGTTTTCAGCGAAAAGGTGAATTCGTTGACGGTGAGGTCTTTGGGATTAGCTGTATTTCCCGCGTCGAATATCGGGAAGGTATGCAGCAGGCGCGTGTTCCAGTTGCGCTTGCTAAGCAGGTCTATCGCCACATGGAAGCTTAAAGGGCTCAGTTCTTCATTGCTGCCGTAGTGGGCGTAATGGGAACCAAAATCAGCGGGCGCGTCCTGCCATTCAAGTTTTATGTTCAGCGACTTCAGCGTTTTGCTGAAGATCTCGTTGTTGCCGATATAAAAGTTGGAACCGATCAGCGGCTGCGCCGTAAAGGGAAGGATCGGTTTGTCTGAAGGCTGTATGGCCTGGTCGTTTTGCAGTACGAGGTTCTTCATCCCTGTTACGGCCACATCCACCGTCACGCTTTCCACGGTGAAATTCCGGAAGGTCTCCATCAGGAAACTATCCGGCAGCAGCAACACCCGCATCACGGGCCAGGCGGTGCCAAAGGACGCTGCATGCACGGCTTCGTTATAAGCCGTAACAGCGGGCAGCGATTCATTCAGGGTAACGGTCACTTCCAGCGTAAAATCATTCTGTAAAGTACTGGACTGGTTAGGAACGGTCAGATCCGGTTTCAGTTCCACTTTGGTTTCCATACCGGTTCTCAGCCATTCTTTTTCGGTGGTGAGCTGCGGTTCAAAAAAAGGCGTGAATATCTGGAAGGGATGTTTGAATCCCGGGAGGGACTTGAGCCGCACTTTCATAAGGATCACCCTTTTGCCTTCTGAAAGGAAAAGATTCGGCGAAGCAACCGCCCACCCGAGAGAGGCCGTTTGCATCAGCCGCGATTCCTGCGGGGTAGACAACTGCCGCGCCCCGAACGGCCTGAAAGCGGTGGCCGTGCTGTTGAGCACCTGCGTTGCATCGTCTGCTTTAAATATGATGCCCTTGTTGTTGATGGAATATTCGGTAAAGCTGCTGCGAAGCATGCCCACGGCGGCCTGCGTGATCACGAGGTCGTTATTCAGCGCATAATGCAATGGCAGGCCCGTGGCGGTCTTCCCGCCATCCAGCAGGGTGCCGGCGTTTACCAGCAGCGGCGCCGCGTTCTTCGCCAGCTCAAACAGCACATGCACTTTATCGGGCGTGGCGGGATTTCTTTTGAGCTGCAGAACTTCTTCGTAGTAATAGTCGAGGCGCTTTTTGGTGAGCTGGTTCATATCGTCGCGCGCAATGGCATATACGCGGAGGTAGGCCAGCAGCAGGGCCAGGTGCGGGCTGAGGTCACGGGTATTGGCAAGGAAGGCCTGGAGCCCGGTTTCGTCCATGTTCTTTAAAAGGTCGAAGAAGGCCTGCCAGTCGCCCTGCGGCATTTTGTTTTCATCGTAATACCTGATCTGCCCGGCCATCTGATGTACAAAGCGTACCAGTTCGCTGGTTGTACGGCCGTCTATCTTCACGGTACCGGGGTCCAGCGCGGGCTGCACGCGGGCAGTCTGGTTCACGCCGTCGGTAGACAGCAGGTATTGAAAAATATTTTTACTGGTAATGCTCATGTTACTTTTCTGTTAGGTAGAAAGGAAATACCAGGTTGCTGCGGCTGTTCGTGCTTCTGACGGTGTAATCCACATGGATGCTCACTTTGCCGGTTTCCCTGTCTTCGGGCAACAGCTTCACTTCGTTGAGGTCTATGCGGGGTTCGTACAGCAGGAGCGCTGTCCTGATCTCATGCTGGATAGCGGTAGCGGTGGTAGTACCGAGCGATTCGAATATCCAGCGGTCGCGCTTCCAGCCAAAGCCGGGCTGCATAACGCGCTCACCCAGTTCCGTAGAAAGGATCAGGGAGATGCTGCTGCGGATGTCTTCTTCCGCTTCCAGCATTTTCACTTCTTTGTCGAGTTTGGAGAAGACGGGCGGGAAGCTCCATCCTCTTCCGAGAAAAGCATTTTCCTGGGGCATCGCAAAACAATTTTTAATTCTTCAGGTCTTCATTAATCAACCGGGGCGCACAACAAACTTTCTTTTCGTCCTGGGGAACATCATACTGTCTTCAAACGTGTAATTTCAAACAAGCAGCGTGATCTTCAACCGCCGATCATCACGGTCGGGCAGCCTGCCACTATCGTGCCGCCATGCGCTGTGCTGTCGCCGAGCCGGGCCGCGGGCATTCCGCCGATCATCACAGTGGCGGAGCCTTTCACCACTGTGTCCGGCGGGCCGGTACAGGTGCACATATCGCCCACGCGCAACGCGGGCACTCCTCCTATCATCACCGTGGCGCCGCCCGGCGGCAGTGCGGGGCCGCCCACGTGGGGCACTGTTCCCGTTACCATGGGACAAACATGCATATCGCCTACTCTTGCTGCCAATGACATATCTGATCAGTTTATCTGTACAATCGCTCCTTTGATCACCGTATTCGCGCTCGAGCTGATCTCCATCCCCGCCGATCCTTCCGCTTTGAACTGTGTGCCGGCCTTCACTTCGCAACCGGTGGAACTTTCCAGCTTCACACTGCCGGAGGCTTTCATCACCAGGTCTTTCGCGCTTTCGATGCTGATACCGTCCTGCGACATCACGATCTTGTTGCCGTGCTGGTCTTCCACTTTTATCTCTTTCGCGTCTTCGTCCATCACGAGCATATTGCCGCCGGGGGTATCTATGGTGAGTGTTTTTTTGTCGTCGTTGAAAAGGATGCGCATGCCGCTGCGGGTCACAAAACCTTTTTCGTGGTTATCGTCAGCCGCGGTAAGCGGGGCAGCTTTTGCGCTGCTGTGCAGGGCACCCAGCACTACGGGGTAACGCGGATCGTCGTCCAGGAAACCTACGATCACTTCATCGTCCACTTCAGGGAGGAAGAAGCTGCCGCGGGAACCGCCTGCATCCAGCGTGGATACACGCGCCCAGGCGCCTTCGCCTTCCAGGTCTACAGACGGCACTTTCACCCTGATGCGCCCTTCGCCTTCGGGGTCGCCCTCCAGCGCGGTCACGATCCCGATATGCAGACCATTGATGCCGGGCAGCAATGCGCCGGCGGCTTTGGCCTGCACGTCAAATTTTTCGGTATGCAGTTCGGGCGTCATCCCCAATTGCAGGTCGCACAGCCAGTTGCCGCAGCTGATCTCGTGGCGTACGCCGCTCACCCAGCCCATGCCGTTGAAACGCGTGCCCACGCCTTCCAGCGCCACGGTGATGCCCGGCAGCGCTTTTGAAAACCCCTGCACCCTGGCCCTGCCGCACATAAATGCCATGCGGCTGCGCAGCGCGCGGGCATCTGCCCAGTTCTGCACTTCTTCTTCGCTCATACGCCCGGTTTGGCGTACGGTGAAAAGCGGTATGCCCAGTTCCGCGGGGTCAAGATCACCGGGCGTCGTCCAGCCCGGGTCGTTGCTTTCCGCTTCCAGCAAAGCCTGGCCGGCGGGGTCCCAGGCCTGGGCTTTCACGCTGCCGTATTGGTTGTTGGCATCTATCTCCGCGTCGAACTCAATGAGGTTCGTGCCATAACGCAACGTAGCCAGCGCGGTGGATTCCACCAACGGTTTTTTAACGTCTATTTTCCCATCGTGCGCAATCGTGATGAAACCCACGGATTCTATCCGGCTCACGAGGAAATCCCAGTCTGTGCAATCGAACTGCACCATCCCGGCATGCGTTACAGGCGTGTCTTCCACGTCGCCGGTCAATCCTTCTTTGTCGAGAATGGCGGAGGCGATATCGCTGTCCTTCATCTCTTCATACAAAGCGCTATTGCGGCCAATGGTGAGCAGCACGGCCTTGTCGCGGCATTCTACCACCAGTTCAGACCGTTGCTGGCGCACGCGGATGGAATGGCGGGTGATGATCCCTTTGAAGATCAGTTCATCCACCATACGGTAACCTGCCAGTATCTCTATCTCGTTGCCGGGAAGGAAATGGTCCTGGTTGCTCACGGGCCAGTCTGCCAGCGCAGCGTCTCCATCCGAGATCACGATGCATGCGGAAGGAATGCGGTTGGCCTCGTTGTGAACGGAAATAGAATACACGGGGATGTCGCCGGGTATGGGCTGTCCGTTTACATTCACGGTGAAGGTTACCAGGCCCATGTCCTGCTCTACCGGTAATAATCCAACGCCGCTCATGGTTTAGTTTTTTTAGCGGGAGGAAAGAAGATTTCCCGTCCTTCCCTGAGTTGCCTGAAATTGAAAAGTTTGTTCACCTTCGCTACTTCGATGTAATAACCCGGCGTGCCGTAAATGCTGTTGCTCATCAGCAGGATATTGTCGCCGGCCACTACTTTCCGCACGTGCGTGAGGTCCGGCGAGTTCTTGTTTTCTTCCAGCTCGCGCAGTATGTCTGAAATGGAACCTTCGAAAGTGGCCCGCGCTTCCACGCGAAGCGGTGAACCGTCGGGCCCGAAAAGTTTGTAGTTGAGTGAAAGGCTCCCGAGCACGCCTTCGAACACGAGCTTGCCCCAGGTGAGCTGCACCCGCCGGGGCGAGTGGCCGCTGCTGTCGAAAGTGTATACGACCTTGGCAAATTTTTGCAGCTCTTTGGTCACATCGTACGGCTCGTCGCCGCTGAACAGGCCGGCCACCGCGCCTGCGATGGGCACATTATCCAGCGGGCCGGCTGGCGGCGGTATCACGCCGGTGCCGTCGAACAGGAAAGTGAATTCCAGCGCGGGCGGGGAAGTGCTCACATATTTGGCATCGCTGCCGGAGTTGCCGGGAGCGGGTGCGCGGTCGTAGTTCACCTGGTAATTGATGGTATAATTATCCGGGTTCACCTGCACGCTGTATTTGTCCTTATCGTCTGTGCTCAGCACGGGCGCTTCTCCCGCTTGTTGCGGGGGATTGAAGGCGACAATGATCATCTTCTCCAGCTTGCCGGTGCCAAATAAGGAGTCCAACATCGGTTATCTTTCTTTTTGTTGATTGAGCGCTTTCATGACTTCTTCCGCACACCTGGCAATGATCTGCTGCATATCTGCGGGGCTCATGCCCCTTTGCGGGGACGAACCGCCGGAGCTGCCGCCGGATGTGGCCTGCGGACTGTTCTCCACGCGCGCGCGTATCACCAGTTCTCGGATCTCTATGGGCATGTGTGCATTTTTTTAGATGCTGATATCAACACTTACCGAAGCAGTAAGCCCTGCGGCCAGGTCGAGCGCCACGCTCACGGGGTCGTAGTATTTGAAATACTGGTACGACAGCACCAGCGTTTCCACCACGATCTCGTTGTTGCCGGCGTTGATGCCGCTGACCTCCAGCTTTTTGGGAATGGCGTTGATCAGGTACCAGTTGTACAGCGGCACATGATCGGCATTCATGAGGGAGATCATGACATTGCTCGGTTTGAATTTGAATTCGTCTATCGCCTGCCGCGCCCAGTGCAGGATACCTGAGCCGAGGAACTTGCCTCTTTTCAGCGTTACATCCCCGTACTTGGTGCGCACAGGCAGGTTGTGCACGAAGCGGTGCTCGCCGCCTTCCGGCTTCGTTTCCATCTCAATGTCCACGCTCAGCCCGGATACTTCCTGGAAGCGCACATCGTTGGGAAACTGGGGCAGTATTTCGAACAGCACCAGGAAATGGAACCCGACCTGCGGGGTATCAAATGCAGACATATCGGTTATTCGTTTTGGATCACCAGGCCTTCATGTACCAGTTCAATGGATTCTATCGCTACTTCGTTGCCATCGGCTTTGAGGTCTGTGCTTTGCACTTTGATGGGCCAGGCATTCTTCACCTTCCATACTACCACCGGCTCGTGGTTTTCGTTGAGCAGGCTGATGGTAACGTTGCGGCGTTCGATGGTATTGAGTGCTACAGTGTTCCACCAGGCGTAGAATTCGTTGTCGCCTTTGAACGTGCCGCGTTTCAGGGTGATGTTGCTGAATTTCTGCATGCCGGGCATTTTGGTCTTTACATATTCAGGGTTAGCGCCGTCCCGGTATTCGATGGGGTCGGTCTGCACGTCCAGCCCGGAAACTTCTGTGAACCCGATGCTGGCACCACCCCATTCAACCTGGAAGTGGAATTTGGGAAGCGGATAATTCGCCATAACTTATGGTTTTTGGATGTTAATTATCAATGGTGATTAAGATTCCTGCATTTTGTGACTGAAGCGCAGCACGATGAATTCTGCGGGGCGTACGGCCGCCATGCCTATTTCCACGATCAGCCGGCCTTCGAGAATGTCTTGCGCTGTCATTGTTTCGTTCAGTCCCACTTTCACATAAAAAGCCTGTTTGGTGGTAGCCCCTGCCAGCGCGCCCTGCCGCCATTGCAGCGTGAGGAAATTTTCTATCATTGCGCGGATGCGTACCCAGGTATTGGCGTCGTTGCCTTCGAACACGAAAGGCTCGGACGCTTTTTTGGTGGACTCTTCCACGTAATTGAAGAAACGCCGCACGTTGATGTAGCGCCATTCGTTATCGTTGCCCGCCAGTGTGCGCGCGCCCCAAACGAGGATGCCTTTGCCGGTAAAGGCGCGGATGGCGTTGATGGATTTGCCGGTCTCATGTACGTTCAGCGAGCTTTGCTCCTGGTCCGTGAGCTTGTATGCGGGCGTTACCACTGAGCGGAGGCTCACATTGGCAGGCGCTTTCCATACGCCCCGCGAACGGTCTGTAGCGGCATAGATACCGGCCACTGCGCCCGAAGGCGGCAGCAGGCTCATCTCTGCACGCACGCGTTCGTACACGGCTTTGAAGAACGGATGTTTGAGGAACAGCTGCTGCTGCGCCTGGTCCGTCCTGAAAATGGCATCCTGTAAAATGGCGAGGTAAGCGCCGGAAATGGCTTCGAAAGCAGTTTGCAGCATTACTGCGTTGGCAACGTTAATAGCCGTGGCCTGTACGGTGCCGCCATCAAAGTTGGTGCCATTGGCGCCGATGGTATTAATAGCAGCGCCGGCTACCCAATCCTGCGTATTTAATGTGACATAATCCGTATCCACATGGGTCTCTAAACGGCCTGCGGCCACAGAGCCCCGCACATGCTGGTTCTTCTCGAAAGCAATGAGATTGATGATCTGTGTGCGCAACGCCGTGTTGGCCTTCAGCCCGGCGATCACGTGGATCATGCCGGGAGGGTTGCCTGCATCATCTTCCAGGTCGCGGAGCGCCAGTGCAAGATCGCGCACAAATTTAATGAGTGCGGAAAAAGCATTACGCGCCTGGGTTGCATTGCCCGCCAGTACTACATCCTGGCGCAGCCGCGCGAGATGGGCAGACATCGGGTTGTAGTTGCTCCTGTTCAACGCCGGCGCCGTGATCTTGCTGAACACGCGGTTCTCTTCTGCGAGCCGTGTATGCATGTCAACCACCAGCCCGTCCAGCGCAGGGTTCTGCAGCATGCCTTCCAGCGTTGCGGGGGTAACGGCCACATCCCCGGCATCTACGATGTTGAGCTGGGAGTAGCTGATGTCTTTCAGGTAAGAGGTTTGCAGCCAGGGATAATATGTTGCGGCATATTTTAATTCCTGGTTGCCCACGCCGGTCCTGAATTTCTGTACGGGATTGTCTGCATGACTGAGCGCCAGCCCGCCGCCCAGCATATCCAGTATGCCGAAGCGGTCCTGCAGCCGCGCGCATTGTTCGATCACGGCCTGGTGGAAATTGCCGCCGTTGATGTAATCCGGCGAGCCGTCGGGCAGGTGGAGGGAAACGCTGTCCGGCGAAACGAGCAGCGTGGGCTCATCCACCTTTTCGAGGGATTGAAGGCCGCCCAACAGGCCGGTGGTGGCAGTGCCGAGGATAATGTCCGCGGTGTAATCCCCTACGGTCACGATGTAACAGGGGCCTCCGCCGTTATCGAAGTAATGCTGGATGGCGTCGAAGAGGTGGTAGCGCCTGCCGTTCACGGGTGTTATCCTGGTGATATTGAACTGTGCGTCTGTCCTGATCGTATAGGAAGCGGGGGAATAACCGCCGCCGAAAACGGTGGTGAACTCCAGCATCGAAGTGATGCGGACGGGCACGTTCACCAGGGTGGCGCCTTTGGCGTCTGCCGTGATGGCGGTATAGCCGATGAAGGCCGGTATGGCCGTGGCAACGGAGGCTACTGAAGGCGGGATGAGCTGCAATTCCTCCACGAATACGCCCGGGGTTTTATAATCCATGTTCGTTCAGATTAGTGATTAAGATTCCTGCATTTTATGGCTGAAGCGGAGCACGATGAACTCGGCAGGGCGCACAACGGCCATGCCTATTTCCACGATCATCCTCCCTTCCAGGATATCCTGCGCGGTCATGGTCTGGCCCAGGCCCACGCTCACGTAGAAAGCATGTTCCGGTTTTGCGCCGGCCAATGCGCCTGCGCGCCATTGCAGGATGAGGAAGTTCTCGATCATCGCGCGTACCTTGATCCAGGTGTTGGCGTCGTTCGGTTCAAACACGAAAGGCTCGGTGGCTTTTTTGGTAGATTCTTCCACCATGTTGAAGAAACGGCGAACGCTCACATAACGCCATTCGTTGTCGTTGCCTGCAAGCGTTCTTGCGCCCCATACCAGCACGCCTTTGCCGCTGAAGGTGCGGATGGCGTTCACAGATTTGCCGGTGGTATGCACGTTCAGGTTTTCCTGCGAATTGTCGTCTACCGCTACCATCGGGCGGCGCACGAAGCGGAGGCTTACGTTGGCCGGCGCTTTCCACACGCCGCGCGTACCGTCTACCTGTGCATAAATGCCCGCTATCGCGCTGCTGGGCGGCAATACAAGCGGCATGGCCGTGATCCTGTTCTTTATCTCGTGGTATAGTTTGTTGGATACATGGTACAGCGAACGCGCTTCTGCCGCCGCATTGGCGGGCTCAAAGATGCGCAGCACCGAGTTGGCCACCACGGGCGCGCCGTTAAGCGTCCCGGTGATAGTCACCGCTTCTTCGTTGTAGTTGAAGGAAAGCGATGTTTCCAGCTGGGGGTAATACGCCGCGCCATAAGGCAGGTTGCTGTTGCCGATGAGCGTGCGGAAGCCGTTGGTGGCGTCGTCTATCACATTGTCGCCGGCGGGAATGGTGTAGTCCAGGTGGCCGTTGAACACGTCGATGATAGCGAAGCGGTCTTTCAGCTCTGCGCATTGCGCCAGGGCAAGGGCGTAGAGGTTATAGAAATCGCCGCGGGCAAGCGACAGCGCATCGGGAAACACCAGCAGCGTAGGCTCATCTTCCTTGCCAATGGCGGCAAGCCCGGCGGTGTGGTTCAGCAAAGTGGTGGGGGTGGTAGTGTCAGCTCCGATAGAAACGATGTAGCAGGGCCCTCCGCCGTTAGAGAAATACATCTGCAGGGAATAGTACATCCTGTACAGGGCCGTGGGCGCAGCGGGTGGAGTGGCCACCACGTTCACGCCGGTAACGGTGTTCACCGCGGCAGTAAAGGTTTCCAGCCGGGCGCCGAAAATAGCTTCGTATTCCACGAGCGAGGTGATGCGCACCGGTTTGTTGATGAGTGATTCCCCGTTGAGGGTGGTTAAACGGGTGTACCCGATAAATGCGGGGATGGCCGTTTCTACCTGCGCCACGGAGGGCGGAAACTTAGGCACCTCGTCGATGTATACGCCGGGTGTTTTGAGGTTAGCTAGATTTAACATTTGCGAAAAGTTTAATCAAGTACTTAAAAAATTAATCGTGTATTCCCGTGGCTGGGGAGCCATATGCCATGCACTTTTATACAGGTCGATCATGCCGCTCACTTCTCCGCCCGCCGCCTGCTGGTCGAACACCACGCGTTCTTCAACAGGACTGCCTCCTTCCAAACGCACTACGTACGCGCCTTTGGGCAGCAGCCGGAGGTCAAGTCCCACCAGCTCCTGCGTAGCGGCGATGGCGTTGTTAAGCGTAAAGCTCACCGGCGCGCCTGCCGCGATCTTCCCCGCTCTTATTTGTGTAAATGCGCCCGGCGCTACTTTTTTGGAAAGCAGGAAACCGCTCAGTGCGCCGCGCTCGGCGTTGCCTGCTGCAGCCGCGGCAGTGAGCACCACGGTATTGGCAGCCAGGTTCGCATCAATAGCGCCTGCGGCGGAAAGATTATTCGCATAGAATATTTTTCTTCCCAACTGCTGCGTGCCTTGCTCAAAAAAATCTATCGAAGGAAAAGGTGTGCCATTGGCCACCGTGAGCCAGAAAGAAAAAAGTATGGGCTGCGTGATAGGCACCGCGGGCACCCAGGCGATGCCGTTATGGTGTTGTTTCATATATGCCACAAGTCCGCCGGGCACGGGCCTGGTGAGCAACCCGTAATTACGGATCGTTTCGGCGCTGGCCGGGGAAGGGCGCAGGCGGAAGGTCTCTCCCGGATCGTTGCCGTTCACACGGATGCCGATCCTGAATTCGGGGGTGTATCGCCAAACAATTTTTTCCATAACGGAATGCTATTCAGTTTGTGTACTCAGCAACTGGGATTGCAGATTGATCTCGGTAATAATGCCAGCGTCGCTCACCGGTGCATCCTGTATCACGGCCATGCGCATCTTGTAAATAACGGAGGGGATGTACTTCCCTCCCATCATGCTCCACAACTGGTTCAGTTCTTCAAAACGCGTGCTGTACAGGTCGAAGATGAGTTTGTTCAGGTTCAGGGCGGTGAGCACGGGCGTATCCGCCGGGGTAAAAACGAATTGCCGCTGGAAGAATGCGATCACTTGTGAGATGCGCTGCAACGCCGTCAGGTAATTGTTTTTATTGGCGCTGAACAGCACATACACGTTCAGGTAAATTTCAGCCTGCTGCTCCACGCCCTGGGGTAGGCCGCCCACCTGCACGGTGCGGCGGAACGGGATGTTGCGCAGGCTTTCTTCCTGCTGGATGTTCACAACAGACACCACGATCTTATCGGTCAGGTTTTGCGAGGGCGTATCCTGGAAAGCATCGGCAAAGGATATGTTCCCGGGCGTTACTTCGGGGTCAAGGGTACCGATATACGTATTCAGCTTACTAATGATTGCGCTCAATACCTGATCAATCATTGATTTAAGATTTATGGGGTCCAGCTATATGTCGTTTGAAACCGGGGTTATGCTACTCTTTATTCGAATCTTTGTCAGAATCTTGTTATGCTCTTTTTTCCTTTGGGGTAAATCTACTATTCTAACTTCTACTAAATGCTCGTTGTAATATTAGGTAATAAAATTCAATCTGCAAAAAATTTCAATGAATGCGTTTTCAAATATGACCTGCATATATTAACCGGCAAACCCTTCCACGACGATCACAATTTCGCCTTTTACGCCTTTTTCATGGAAGTGGTCGCGCACTTCCTGCAAGGTGCCGCGTTTGTTTTCTTCGAACATTTTGGTGAGCTCGCGGGATACGCAGCATTGTCTTCCCGGGCCGAAATACTGTATAAAATCTTCGAGCGTTTTGACGAGGCGGTGGGGAGATTCGTAGAACACCATGGCGCGTTCTTCCGTGGAGAGTTGCGTCAGTAAAGTATGGCGGCCTTTTTTGGGAGGGAGGAAACCTTCAAACGCAAAGCGGTTCATGGGGATGCCGCTGTTCACCAGCGCGGGTACAAAGGCAGTGGCGCCCGGCAGGCATTCCACCGGCACGCCTTCGCGGATGCATTCCCTCACCAGCAGGAAACCGGGGTCTGAAACGCCCGGCGTGCCCGCATCCGTAAGCAGGGCCATTTGTTTGCCGCTTTGCAGCTGCTGTACAAGGTGCTGCAACACCTTATGCTCATTGTGCTGATGATAAGGCGTTACAGGCTTGTTGATATTGTAATGCTTCAGCAGAACGCCCGAAGTACGGGTATCTTCCGCCAGCACCAGCTCCACGCTCTCCAATACTTTCACGGCGCGGTAAGTGATATCCGCCAGGTTGCCGATGGGTGAAGGAATGAGGTAGAGCCGGGACAATTTTATTGGATATTAACTTCGTAAAATTCCATTACCTGGTTGGCCAGCAGTTTCTGGCAGGCGTTCTCTGCTATCTGCTGCGCTTCTTCGCGGCTGGAAGCTTCAATTTGCAGGGTAATATGTTTGCCAATGCGTACGTCGTGTACATTTCCAAGGCCCAGGTTCTTTAATCCGCCCAATACAGCCTTACCCTGAGGGTCCAGCAGTTCCTTCAACGGCATCACGTTGATATGCGCAGTAAATGTCATTTTTCTAAAAAATTTAGACGCAAACCTAGCAATTTATTACGAATTCCGGTTTACCAATTTCGAAGATCAGCCATGGCTGGCCTTTGGAGGCACCACCAGGGAAAGGCCCACGTATACGATGAACACAAAAGGCACGGCGGCATACTTCAGCACCGGGATGCTGGCAATGGTGAACAGCACCAGCAAAAAGCGGGGCCAGTTGTCTTTCACGGAGAGGTTCTTGAACTTCAGGCTGATCATGGGGTGGGAGCTCACCATCAGGTAACACAGCACGGCAATGATGGCATACAGTATCCAGACATTACCGAACAGCGGCGCGAGGTTAAAGGGATTGTAGAGCACGATAAGCGGGAATGAAGCCACCAGGAAACCTACCGCGGGAGTAGGCACGCCGATGAAATGCTCGCTCTGCCTTGTGTCAAGGTTGAACACGGCGAGGCGGTATGCGGCAAAACAGGGCACCAGCAGGGCCGGGGCCAGGTTAAAGTAAGAAACGTCGAACACATCGGGGGTTTGCAGGTAGGCGCTGCGCAGCAGCCGGAAAAGGATCATGCCGGGCACTACGCCGAACGTTACTACATCCGCCAGTGAATCCAGCTCCCGGCCCATGGGGGAAGCCACTTTCAGCAAACGGGCCACAAATCCGTCAAAAAAATCGATGATACCGGCGAGCACCACCAGGCCGGAAGCCCAGTAGATGGGCTCGGGATTGGTAACGGTGTACGTGGTGCCGTTGAACTCTGCGATGTATTCCGGCGCATGCAAAATGAAGATGATGGCCAGCGCACCGCAAAAGAGGTTGGAAAGCGTAAGGATATTGGGAATCTGTTTCATTGATCGGATTTTCTTCAGCGGGGCAAGTTATACATTTTTTCCAGTCATCCCGGGTATAAACCTGTTTTAGGGCGGGTCAAAAAAAGGCTGGCCGGGAACAGTTTGTATATTCCGGCCAGCCTTGTATGTTTTGTTGATTTATCGCTTCATCAGGGCTTCGATCTCTTCCGCCGTGATGGGGATGTTCTTCATCAGGTCTACGTTGCCGGTAGATTTCACCCAGATATTGTTCTCGATGCGGATACCCATTTTCTCTTCTTCGATATAAATGCCCGGTTCTACGGTCATCACCGCCCCGTCAGGGAGGGGCTGGAAGAACGAAGGGCCGAGGTCATGCACGTCCACCCCCAGGTGATGGGAAATGCCGTGGTAGAGGTATTTGCGGTAAGCGGGTGTTTCTGGGTCCTGGTTTTTAATGTCCGCGTCCGTCAGCAGCCCCAGTTTGACGAATTCTTTCCCCGCTTCCACGCCCACCATTTCATGGTATTTGCTGATGGTGATGCCGGGTTTGAGGATGGATTTGGCGTAGTTGTGCAGGTGCAGGCAGGCGTTGTACACATCGCGCTGGCGCGGGGTGAACTTACCGTTCACCGGCACAGTGCGCGTCAGGTCGGCGTTATAGCCGCCATAGGCAGCGCCGAAGTCCATCAGGATCAGCTCTCCGTCTTTACATTCCTGGTTGTTGCTCACATAATGCAGCGTACGCGCCCTGTCGCCAGAAGCGATGATGGAGCCGTAAGCTTCGCCGGTAGCGCGGTTGCGCAGGAATTCGTGCAGTATTTCGGCGTGTATCTCATGTTCGAATACGCCGGGTTTGATGAACTGCAATAAGCGGCGGAAAGTTTTTTCGGTGATGTCTATAGCCGTTTGCATCACGGCTATTTCCTCTTCGGTTTTCACGGCGCGCAGCTCTTTGAGGATGCGGGCGGAGCGGAGGAAATTGTGAAGCGGGTAACGGCTGCGCAGCTCCTGGGCGTAACGGTAATCGCGGACGGGCACCAGGTTGGCTTTGCGGTTATTTTCATTGCTGTTCAGGTAAATATTGGCCGCTTCGTGTATCCATGGCTGCAGGAGCGCATCCAGGCTGTCCAGCCACACGATGGTCTCTATACCCGAAACGGCCTGTGCTTCTTCGCGGCGGAGGCGGTGGCCGTCCCATTTTTCCTTTAGCTCGTTAGGCCGCACCAGCACAAGCACTTCGCGGTATTTGGGATCCGGGTTGTCCGGGTACAGCACCAGCATGGTGTCTTCCTGGTCTACCCCGGTAAGCCAGTACAGGTCTGCATTCTGGCGGAAAGGATGAAGTGCGTCGCCATTGGTGGGCAGTTCGTCGTTCGAATTAAAAATGGCAATGGAATCCGGCTGCATTTTCGCGGTAAACCGTGCCCGGTTTTTGATAAAGATCTTCTGATCGAGTGGCAGGTACTTCATTGATGATTTTTTTGTCTTGGAGGATCAAACTTACCGGAAAATCAGGAACCCGCAAAAACAAGCGCTTTGCAGCACAGCAGGGAACAGTAACACAAAAGTTATACTGCATTAACCCAAACCGGTGCTGTATTAACAAATAATTATTCACGAGTTCTTTTGACTTTCCGGCAAATTGAAATCGATGCAATTAAATAATTTCTAAAAACAATGCTGCAAAACTAGAAAATTCTATAAATTTAAAGGTTACAACACCCATAAAATTTGATAGTATCAAAAAATTCATAGTTTTGCCAATACACCAAAACAATCTTTCTTTATGCAAATCAGCAGTGTTAGAGATACACTCAGGGAATTGCGGGAATTGGGCATAGAGAACATAGCCAACCTACATTACCAACTCTCCCCGGACGATCTGGCAGCGCAGACCCTTGCACTGAAGCAGGGCTGCCTGAGCGATAGCGGCGCCCTGGTGGTCAACACCGGAGAGTTCACCGGCCGTTCTCCCAAAGACAAATTCATCGTAAAGGACAGTATCACCGCTGATACCGTGAACTGGAACGACTTCAACCTGCCGTTCACCCCCGAAAATTTTGACAGGCTTTACAGCAAGATCACCCGTTACTTCAGCGGCAAATCCGTTTGGGTAAGGGATTGCCAGGCCTGTGCAGATCCTGAGTACCGCGTAAACATCCGTGTGATCACGGAAACGCCCTGGGCAAGCTTATTCGCCTACAACATGTTCATCCGCCCCGCGGAAGAAGAACTGGAAACCTACGAGCCCGACTGGACCGTGATACAGGCCCCCGGCCTGCATGCGGACCCGGCAACGGACGGTACCCGCCAGCACAACTTCGCCGTGGTGAACTTCACCCAAAGAATGATCATCATCGGCGGCTCCGCTTATACCGGAGAGATCAAAAAAGGCGTGTTTACCATCCTGAACTACCTGCTGCCGCATACCAAAGGCGTATTGAGCATGCACTGCTCCGCCAATGAAGGCAAAAACGGCGACACCGCTGTGTTCTTCGGCCTCAGCGGCACCGGCAAGACCACGCTCAGCGCAGATCCAGAGCGCAAGCTCATCGGCGACGACGAGCACGGCTGGACGCCCTCCGCCATCTTCAACTTCGAAGGCGGCTGCTATGCAAAAACCATCGACCTCAGCGAGGAAAAAGAACCGGCCATCTTCCACGCCATCCGCGAAGGCGCACTGCTGGAAAATACCGGCTTCTTCCCCGGCACCAATACTGTAAATTATGCAGACAAAACGATCACGGAAAACACCCGCGTATCTTATCCCCTGCATTACATCAGCAACGCCAAAGAGCCGTCTGTAGGCGTTACGCCCAAAAACATCTTCTTCCTCACCTGCGACGCCTATGGCGTATTGCCGCCTATTTCCAGGCTTACGCCCGGGCAGGCCATGTATCAGTTCATTTCAGGGTACACCGCCAAAGTGGCCGGCACGGAGGCAGGTGTTACAGAACCAAAATCCACGTTCAGTGCATGTTTTGGCGCACCATTCCTTCCCCTGCACCCTGCCCGTTACGCGCAGATGCTCGGCGAAAAAATGCGCCGCTATAACGTGAACGTATGGCTGATCAACACCGGCTGGACGGGCGGGCCCTACGGCACCGGCAACCGCATCAAGCTCAGCTTTACCCGCGCCATGATCAGCGCCGCGCTGAAAGGCGAGCTGGAAAAAGCAGCTTACAAGAACCACGAAGTGTTTGGCGTAGCCATTCCCGAAGCAGTGCCCGGCGTACCCGCGGAAATGCTGGACCCGCGCAACACCTGGGCAGACGGCAACGCGTACGATAAGCAGGCTGCAGACCTCGCGGCACAATTTGTAAAGAATTTCGAAAAATATGCAGGCAAAGCCGATCCGGAGATACTGGAGGCCGCGCCGAAAGTTTAATTGCCTTTATTAATTCCTTTTTAGATTCCTACGTTCATTTATCAATCTGGTTAAGGGGACTGCTCGGGCTAGGGCAGTCCCTTTCCATTTGTCCGTCATTTTTCATACCTTTGCGCATGCAAATTTTAGACGGTAAACTCACTTCACAGGCAATTAAAGATCAATTGGCCGTTAAAACGGCTGAATTGAAAGCCCAGGGCAAGAAAGTACCCCATCTGGCCGCCATCCTGGTAGGCAACAACGGCGCAAGCGAAACCTATGTTGCGTCTAAGGTGAAATCCTGCGCAGAGATCGGCTACAATTCTACCCTTCTCCGTTTCGAGGATACCATTTCAGAAAAACACCTGCTGGACCATATCAACATGCTCAACGAAAATGTGGATATAGACGGTATCCTGGTGCAGCTTCCCCTGCCGAAGCATATCAATGAAGAGCTCGTGATCAATACCATAGATCCAAGTAAGGATGTAGACGGCTTCCATCCCATGAACGTGGGCAAAATGGTGGCCGGCCTACCCGCATTCATACCCGCCACACCTTTCGGCATCATGCTGATGCTGGAACATTATAACATCGACACCAAAGGCAAACATGCCGTAGTGATCGGCCGCAGCCACATTGTAGGCACGCCCGTAAGCATTTTGCTGAGCCGCAACACCAATCCCGGCAACTGCACCGTAACCCTCTGCCACAGCCATACGCACAACCTGAAAGAACTCTGCCTCCAGGCGGATATCGTTGTAGCAGCCATCGGCCGCCCCGATTTCGTGACCGGCGACATGGTGAAAGAAGGCGCAGTGGTGATAGACGTGGGTATCAACCGCGTGCCGGACGCCGGCAAAAAAAGCGGATTCCGCCTGGTGGGAGATGTGAATTACGCCGAAGTTGCGCCCAAATGCAGCTTCATCACCCCGGTTCCCGGCGGCGTAGGTCCCATGACCATCGCGGCATTGCTGAAGAACACCTATCACGCCGCCATCGGCCAGAAAGGCAACCAGAACTGATTTTAAGCTAACTTTGCACTATGCAGTCCACCATCATACAAACAGCAGCGCTGCCTGTGATGGAATCTTTCTACACCCTTCAGGGTGAAGGATTTCACCAGGGGAAAGCCGCATATTTCATCCGCCTCGGCGGATGCGACGTGGGCTGCGTATGGTGCGACGTGAAAGAAAGCTGGGATGCGGACAAACACCCGCAGGTGGAAATTTCCACGCTGGTGAGCGAAGCATCCGCCAATCCCGGCCGCATAGCCGTTATCACAGGCGGCGAGCCACTCATGCATAACCTCGGCGGGCTTACGAAAGCCCTGCACAAAGCCGGTTTCCGCAATCATATCGAAACATCCGGCTCTTCGCCGCTCAGCGGCAGCTGGGACTGGATCACGCTTTCCCCAAAGAAGTTCAAAGCCCCGCTGGACGAGGTTTGCAGGCAGGCGCATGAACTGAAGATCATCATCTACAATAAGTCCGACTTTGCCTGGGCAGAGAAATACGCCGCGCTCGTGAACAAACAATGCCGGCTGTATCTTCAGCCCGAATGGAGCCGCGCCGCAGATATGACCCCGCTGATCGTGGATTACGTGAAAGACAACCCGCAGTGGCAGATCTCGCTGCAGATACATAAGTATATCAACGTTCCTTAATATTCTTCCACTGTTAAACAAATTGGGTACCTGCAAAAGGTTATTGCGGAAGCGGAGCCAAGGCAGAAGAGATGAGTTCGTCATTGCGAGGAGCCGCGGAGCCGAGGCGGGCGGGACGACGAAGCAATCTCCTGCGTTGAATGCTGATACTCCGATGCAATACAGAAGAGATTGCTTCGTCGCGCTTCCTGCCGCAAAGAATTCTCCGCGGCTCCTCGCAATGACGTGCTTTTACGCAATGACGGCTTGGCTCCGCTGCTCCCCGCAATGCCCCTTTCTGTATCAGTATTAACACCCCCTATCATAAATCCCCCTCTTTTTTCGTTATTTAGCAACAACTATGAAAAAACTCCTGTTATTCTTCTGCTGCATTGCCAGCCTGCCGCTAATGGCGCAAAAGACGGACAAGGCCGATAAAAAAGCGATGGCCCTGTTCGAACAAAGCATGGACGCCATGCGGATCGAACAATACAACGACGCTGTTAAGCTACTCAAAGAAGCCATCCAGGTGAAACCTACCTTTCCTGACGCATACGGTCAGCTGGGCCTCACCTATATCGCCATGAAACAATACCCCGCCGCGCTGGAGGCTTTTTCGCAGCTGGAAAAGCTGGATCCTAACGGGTTTCGTTCCATCCGCCCTTCCTATGCCCGCGCACTGGCCGGCACCGGCCAGTTCAAAGAAGCGCTGGCCGTGCTCTCTGAATATGTGCAGACCGCTAAAAACCCTTCTCCTAAAGCCTTACAGCTGAAGAAGAACATGGAATTCGCCATCGCCACCCAGCCCGTGCCCTTCCAGCCGCAGAATCTCGGCGATCATATCAATTCCCCCGATCCTGAATATTTCCCCTCTCCCACCATAGACGGTAAAACCCTCGTGTATACCCGCCGCGTGCGCGGCCGCAACGAGGATTTTTTCATCGCTGACCGCGACAGCCTGCAATGGCAGGCCAGCCGCGATATGGGAGAACCCGTGAATACCGCTTTCAACGAAGGTGCGCAGAATATTTCGCAGGATGGCGAAATGCTCGTATTCACCGGTTGTGATTTCCCGAACGGCCGCGGCAGCTGCGATATCTATTATTCCATCAAAACGCCCGAAGGCTGGCAGCCGCCCAGGAACATCGGTCCCGCTATCAATACAGAGTTCTGGGAATCGCAGCCCTGCCTTTCGCCTGATAAACAAACGCTGTATTTCACCCGCGAAACGCAGGATGCCGGCGCAGATATTTTTGTAAGCGTGCGCAATGCAGCGGGACAATGGAGCCCCGCTGAAAGGCTCGGCCCGCAGATCAATACACGCGGGCGCGAAACAACGCCCTTCCTGCATGCGGACGGGCAAACGCTGTTCTTCGCGTCAGACGGGCATCCTGGCTTTGGCGGGCTGGATATATTCTATTCCCGCAAACAGTCGGACGGCAGCTGGGGGCCCGCCGTAAACCTGGGTTATCCCATCAATACGATCGAAGAGGAAGGCAGCCTTACCGTTGCAGCCGATGGCAAAACAGCCTACTACGCATCCGACCGTTCGGATTCCAAAGGCTCGCTGGACATTTACAGTTTTGAACTGTATGAAAGCGCGCGGCCCATGCCCACGCTTTACCTTAAAGGTTATGTATACGACGCCAAAACCAATACCCGCCTCAAAGCCAGCCTCGACCTGATCGATCTTGCCACCAAGCTCACTATTGCCACCGTGCGCAGCAACGACAACGGCGATTACCTGGTGCCGCTGCCTACCGGTAAAGACTATGCATTTTCGGTGAACCGCAAAGGCTACCTTTTTTATTCCGATAATTTTTCACTGAAAGAAGCAAAAACAGATCAGCCCTTCGAGAAGAACATCCCGTTGACGCCGCTGGAACCCAATGCGGTGGCCGTGTTGCGGAACATCTTCTTCCCTTCCAATCAATATACGCTGGATCCTGCTTCAGCCACCGAGCTGGATAAACTTGTAGCCCTGCTGAAAGAAAACCCCACGATGGTGGCAGAGATCAGCGGCCATACAGACAATGTGGGCAGCGACGCGGCCAACCAGCAACTGTCTGAAAACCGCGCCAAATCTGTGGTGGAGTACCTTGTTCAACATGGTGTCCAGGCTGGGCGCCTGAAAGCGAAAGGCTACGGTGAAACTAAAGCGATAGACAGTAACGATACTGAAACAGGCCGCGCGCAAAACAGGCGCACCGAGCTGAAAGTGATCAGTTTGTAATAACTTGCCGGTATGATCGCGTTATTCCCTTTGTCACAACCCGCTACACTGGCCGCTATCCTCGAAGAGCTGCGGCCAGGCACTTCTCCGAAATGGGGCAGCATGCAGGCACAGCAGATGATCGAGCACCTGGATGTGATCGTACGCCATTCCGCAGGCAATAAAGAAATGGCGGTGGTATCTTCCGCAGAAATGCTGCCAAAGCTGCGCCGCTGGCTGGAAACAGATAAACCGTTGCAGAGAATGATCGAAAATCCAACATTCAGGAATACCACGCTCCTGCATCCCGGCCTCGGCACCGCGATACTATCGCTGCATGAAGGGCTGGCGCATTTCCATCACGTATATATTGCCTCCCCGGAGCATACTTCCATCCACCCGGTGTTCGGGCCGCTGGATTACGAAGGCTGGATGCGGTTCCACCAAAAACATTTCAGGCATCACCTCACGCAGTTTGGGTTGCTGGAGGAATAACCTGTAAAAAAAGCGCCGGCGTTCCGGCGCTTTTTTTATTCCGTTCTTATTGCGCTTCGCAAAGCACTGTCTGCATCAGCGCCTTTGGGTATCAGCGCGCTGAGCCAGTCGCCATACATTGCGTTGGGCAGCATGATGAAACGTGCGCCGAACTGCTCCTGCAGGCGTTCTACAGCGGCGTT
This sequence comes from Chitinophaga sp. YIM B06452, assembly GCF_039655965.1. Lineage (NCBI taxonomy): Bacteria > Pseudomonadati > Bacteroidota > Chitinophagia > Chitinophagales > Chitinophagaceae > Chitinophaga > Chitinophaga sp. YIM B06452. The sequence continues at coordinate 1,621,668 of NZ_JAWLKY010000002.1, forward strand.
CCGCCCGGCGGGCGTTTTTTTGTAGAAGTCTTCCGCGAAGTCGCCCAGGTTGTCGCCTACCAGCATCGCGATCTCATATTTTTGGGCGATGGCGTTGCGGCGTTCTTCCTTATTTGAATTGCCGGACGACAGGATCAGGTGCTCGTTGTCTGCGAAGGGGAAATTGTAGCGCTGGAGATTTTTCAGCGTGGCTGCGCGTTCGCTTTCCAGGCGGTTGGTAACATAGTAGACGGTGAAACCTTTTTCCGCGGCGTACTTAAAGAATGAGGGCGCGCCGGGTACTGTATCACAGGCAGCTTTGGCGGTCCATTCTTCCCAGGTGCTTTGGCTCCATGTTTTTCCCGCCAGGGTTGTTTTGGCGGTATAGGGACTGTTGTCCAGCACCGTTTCATCGATGTCCGTCACGATGGCTCGTGGCCGCAGCGTTTGCTGGTGGCTCATTACTTCCACCCTTTCGCCGGCAATCCGGTAGGCTTGCAGGCATAACGCTTTGTATTCCGCAGCGCGCTGCTGCCAGAGGGCTGCCCAGGCGGGTCCTCCGATGGAAGGCTGGGCAGTAGCCAGTGGCTGCGGGGTTTTGCAGGCAAAAAAGGCCGATACAATAAGCAGGTAACTATAACGCATATACGATAATTTGAGTGTGGATAAAAGAATGGGTGGATTTGAAAAAAGCCCGGGTAATTTGGCGTAAATTAGAGAAAATTGTTAACCCATGCGCGAAGAGCTTCACTACCGTATTGCGCTTACATTTTTGCCCCTGGTGGGGGATGTGGCGGCGAAAAATCTCCTGGAAATATTTGGTTCGGCTACAGCGATCTTCCAGGCGCGAAGGCGCGAGCTGGAAAGCGTTGCCGGTATTGGCGCTGTCAAAGCGGCGGCGATCAAGAACTTCCGTGATTTTTACCGGGTGGAAGCGGAAGCGCGTTTTTTGCAACGGCACCAGATCAGGACAGTATTTTATACAGATGAAGATTACCCGGGCAGGTTGAAACATTGTTATGACAGCCCGGTGTTGTTGTATTATAAAGGCAAAGGAAATCTTCATCCTGAAAAAGTGCTCGGCATTGTGGGCACGCGGCGGCCAACGGCTTACGGCAGCAATATTTGCCGGGAGTTCGTGAAAGCATTTGCGCCGCATGGCATTACCATTGTGAGCGGTATGGCCTATGGTATAGACATTGCCGCGCACCAGGCCGCGATTGAAAACGGGCTGCCTACTATCGGCGTACTTGCGCACGGACTGAACCGGCTGTACCCCGCGGCCCATGCCCGGATCGCGGCGCAGATGCTGGAAACAGGCGGATTGTTGTCCGACTTCAGCAGCGGGGCAGAATTGAACCGGCAGAATTTCCCCCGGCGCAACCGCATAGTGGCGGGACTTTGCGATGCATTGCTGGTCGTGGAAAGCGGCAGCACGGGCGGTTCTCTCATCACGGCAGATATTGCGGGCAGCTACAACCGCGACGTACTGGCCATTCCCGGCCGCATTGGCGACAGTTGTTCAGCCGGCTGCCTGGACCTGGTAAAACAAAACAAAGCCGCGCTCGTAACCAGTCCTGAAGATGTGCTGCGCATGCTGGACTGGCGGCCAGCGGCTCCCACAGTAAAGCCAGTAGCACAAAGCAGCCTGTTCCATTCCCTGGAGCCTTCCCAGCAGAACATCTTACATATATTATCCGGGCATAGCCAGCTGGATATAGACGAATTGCAGTACCACAGCGGTATTGCACGAAGCGCCATTGCGGCGGAACTGATGCAGCTCGAAATGCTGGGGCTGGTGCGGGCATTGCCGGGGCATACATATCAATTAATCAGCACATGAATAGCCACTGATTGGAATACGGGGAAAAGTCGTACATTTGCGTGCAATTATTTAAGAAACTATCAAAATAATTGCAATATGCCTGCGGGAAAATCCAAACAGAAATTTGTAGCTGACGGTCTCACCTTCGACGATGTTTTACTTGTGCCAGCTTATTCAGAAGTACTGCCCAGAGAAGTAAACATTTCCACCCAACTTACCAAGAACATACGGATCAACATTCCCATGGTATCTGCTGCTATGGACACTGTTACCGAAGCCACGCTGGCCATTGCCCTGGCGCGGGAAGGCGGTATCGGCATCCTGCATAAGAACATGAGCGTGGAAAAACAGGCCGAGCTGGTGAGGAAAGTGAAACGCAGCGAAAGCGGCATGATCCTCGACCCGCTTACCCTCAGCGCAGACTCCACCGTAGGCCAGGCCCTCCGCCTGATGAAGGAGAACGGCATCGGCGGCATTCCCATCGTAGACGGCGATAAAAAACTCATCGGCATCCTCACCAACCGCGACCTCCGCTTCGAAAAGGCCAATACCAAAAGGCTGATCAGCGAAGTGATGACCAAAGACAACCTGGTGACCGCCCCTGAGAACACCGACCTGAAAAAAGCTGAGAAGATCCTCCAGCAGCACCGCATCGAGAAGCTGCCGGTAGTGAATAAACAAGGCAAGCTCGTAGGGCTTATCACCTACCGCGATATCATCCAGCTTACCAGCTTCCCCAATGCCGCCAAAGACAACTACGGCAGGCTGCTGGTAGGCGCTGCCCTCGGCATTACGCCGGACCTGCAAGACCGCGCTGCTGCGCTGCTGCACGTGGGCGTGGACGTTGTAACGCTCGACAGTGCGCATGGCCATTCCATCTACGTACTCGAAGCACTCAAAAAACTGAAAAAAGCCTTCCCGAAACTCCAGGTGATAGGCGGTAACGTAGCTACGGCAGACGGCGCGCTGGCGCTCGCAGCCGCAGGTGCAGACGCTGTAAAAATAGGCGTAGGTCCCGGTTCCATCTGTACCACCCGCGTTGTGACCGGCGCAGGCTTCCCGCAATTATCCGCTATCCTCGACGCAGCCCAGGCCCTGAAAAAGTCAGGTATCCCTGTGATCGCAGACGGTGGCATCCGCTATACCGGCGATATGGTGAAAGCCCTGGCAGCAGGCGCATCCACCATCATGGCTGGTTCGATCTTCGCCGGCGTGGAAGAAAGCCCCGGGGAGACCATCATTTACGAAGGCCGCAAATTCAAATCATACCGCGGCATGGGTTCCATCGAAGCCATGGCCGAAGGCAGCAAAGACCGTTACTTCCAGGACGTTGAGGCCGATATCAAGAAACTGGTTCCTGAAGGCATCGTAGGCCGCGTTCCTTACAAAGGCATGCTGGCTGAAGTGGTGCAGCAGTTTGTAGGCGGCCTCCGCGCAGGCATGGGCTATGTGGGCGCCAAAGACATCAAGGCCCTGCAGGACGCGCAGTTTGTGAAGATCACTTCCGCAACGGTGAAAGAAAACCACCCTCACGACGTAGTGATCACCAAAGAAGCGCCGAACTACAGCAGGTAATCCAACGAAAGAAAATAACAGGCATACAAGGGCGTACCAAAACGGTGCGCCCTTTTTCATACTTCCATCCCGTGTTTACATTTCCGTTAGGTTTGCCCCGGCTGCCGGTATTTACATTTTTCCTTTTTACATTTGAAGGATGAATGCATTCCTGCGAAAACGCTTTCCCCTGCTGCTCAGTATCTTAGCGGGGTTACTCATGTGGGCCGGCTGGCCTACTTCCCCGCTGACCTTCCTTGTTTTTATCGGTCTCGTGCCCCTGCTGGCTATCACAGACCGTGTGAAAGACGGGCGTGCGCATTTCGGGCTGGTATTCCTCGCATTCTGGATATGGAACACCGGCAGTACCTGGTGGGTGGGCAACACCACCGTACCGGCCAGCGGCATTTTCGCCAATGCATTCAACGCCCTGCTGATGAGCATTCCCTGGCTGGGTTACAGGAGCGCCCTGGCCAGAACGGGCCGCCTTACTGGGTATTTCGCGCTCATCGTTTACTGGCTGACGTTCGAATATATCCACCAGCAATGGGAGTTGAGCTGGCCCTGGCTTACGCTGGGCAATGCTTTCGCCATGCGGCCCGATTGGGTGCAGTGGTACGAATACACCGGCACCACAGGCGGTTCGTTGTGGGTATTGCTGATGAACATCCTCGTTTACCAGGCCTGGCGCCGCGGCCAGCATGAGCCGGGATGGTTCTTTCTCTGGAAAGAAGGCTGGAAACCTTTGTTGTTGCTAATTCTGCCACTTGCGGCCTCCTTTGCCACGGGTGTGTACAAACCCGGTGTATCCGAAAATACCAGGAACGTGGTGATCGTGCAGCCGAACATAGACCCCTACGACGAAAAATTCACCGAAGGCGCCGCTATGGACCAGTTGCACAAATTACTGGCGCTTACCAAAGAAAAAACAGACAGCAGCACCCGCTTCGTGATATGGCCGGAGACAGCCTTATTCCCTTCCGGCGCGTGGGAGCACCTGCTGAACGACCAGCCGGAGATCATGGCCATCCGCCAGTTCCTCACCCAATATCCCCGCGCGAAGATCGTGACCGGCGCTTCCACCTTCAGGCGCTATGCGGGCACGGAAGACGTGCCGTCCACCGCACGCGTGACGAACGGGGATACCTATTACGACGCATTTAATTCTTCCATCCAGGTAGACACTTCGCAGAACATACAGATCTATCATAAAGCCAAGCTGGTGCCCGGTGTGGAATTGACGCCCTACATGCGTTACCTGCCTTTCATGAAAAAATTGGCCCTTGATATGGGCGGTATTTCAGGCAGTTATGGCCTTACGCCCGGCGTACCGCTGTTCTTCAACCCGGATGAGCAATGCAATATTTTCACCGCTATCTGCTACGAATCCGTTTACGGCGATTTTGTGGCCGAAAAGGTGCGGCAGGGCGCTAACCTGCTGGTAGTGTGCACCAACGACGGCTGGTGGGGCAATACAGAGGGCCATCGCCAGCACCTGCAGTACGCCCGCCTCCGCGCCATAGAAACCCGCCGATGGGTGGCCCGCAGCGCCAATACAGGCATATCCGCCTTCATAACGCCCAGGGGCGCAGTGATTGATGCTCAACCCTATTGGGAACCGGCTGTTATCGAACATGCTGTAACACCTTACTACCATCAAACGTTCTACGTAAAATATAGCGGTTACATCGCCAGGGCTCCCGTTATCTTTTGTATATTGCTGGTAGCATACACCATTGTATTACGGGTAATTCGCAGGCGATATGTGGAAAACATTTAACAACGGAGGCCAGGAAGGCACTTACTGGGCAGAGGGTGAAGGCAAAGCCGTCATCCTGATCCATGGTTATGGAGAAGATCAATCGGTTTGGGAACACCAGACCGCTTTCCTCAGGGTGCATTACCGCGTGCTGGTGCCAGACCTTCCGGGCACAGGCAAATCAGCCATCACCCACCCCCTTTCCATGGACAGCATTGGAGAATTCATTTATGGCATGATGACCGCCGAAGGCATCAGCCAGGCTACGGTGATCGGGCATAGCATGGGAGGATACGTGGCGCTGGCCTTTGCCGAAAAATATCCGCACCTGCTGGAAGGGCTGGGCCTGTTCAGTTCCACCGCCAGGCCAGACAGTGAAGAGAAAAAAGAGGCGCGCCGGAAATCTATCCGTATGCTCAACCAGTACGGGGTAGAACAATTCCTGCGGCAGCTGCTGCCCAATATGTTCGCCGCCAGCTTCAGGATCAACCAGGGCGCGAGGGTGGACAATTTCATCCAGCAAGCCATTAAGATACCCCAGGAAACGCTCATTGCCTATTACGAGGCCATGATGGAAAGGCCGGACCGTACGGCTGTACTGAAAGAGATCAAAGTGCCGGTGCTGTTCTTTATCGGGAAAGAGGACCAGGCCGTGCCCCTGGACAATATCATGCCACAGGTAACCATGCCGGCCGTTGCCAGCATTCATATCATAGACCAGGTTGGACACACAGGGCACCTGGAGGTATACGAGGAAAGTAACCTGATACTTTACCAGTTTGTCGAGTTCTGCCAACGGACTGTTTAAAAAACAAGTAGATTCAAGCCATTTGCGGAAAGCTTTGCTGATAACCTTCCTGGGCCTGGTATCCCTGGCTGCTAGGGCTGATCATATCATCGGCGGAGAGATGTATTACAACTGGCTTAGCGCCACCGGCAGCGGCAATACTTACCAGATCACGCTTAAGCTTTTTGTACGCTGCGACGCCACCACCGCGCAGATCGACGCTGATGTGAACATTACGCTATATGACGGGAACGGCAATTATTTCGATGTACTGGAGCGCATTCCCCGCAACGATCTTCAAAAATACACCGCCACGGACGTGGATCCATGCATCGTGAACCCACCATACGTCTGCTACCAGATCGCTTTTTACACCACGCAGGTTACCCTTCCCTTCAATACTTCGGGCTACTACGCCACTTTCCAGCGCTGCTGCCGCCGCACCCGGCTCACCAATATCTTTTCGGACGACAATAATGTAGGGGGCAGCTATTTCACTAAAATACCCGGCGCGCAAAATAATTTCGACAGCAACAGCGGCCCGCGGTTCAGCGCCGAAAAGGGCACCATCGTTTGCGCCAACAGCAAATTCAAATACGACTACGCCGCAACAGACCCCAACGGCGACTCGCTCGTATACTCTTTTTCCACTGCCTATACCGGCGGCGACCGCAATTTTCCCAAGCCCGAAGTATCCGGCGCACCTCCTTACGACCCGGTTTCCTATAAAGATCCTTTTACCGCAGCACAACCGCTGGGCGATAAAGCGACCATCGACCCGAAGACCGGCGTCATTTCCGGTACCGCACCCAGGAGCGGGTTGTACATCGTTACCGTATCTGTTCATGAATACCGTAAAGGCGTGTTCATCGGCGAGCATAAAAAAGAATTCCAGTTCACCGTGGAAAACTGCGTAAGGCAGGTGGTAGCGGCGCTGCCGGATAAATTCGCGGATTGCGATGGTTATGTGATCAACTTCGTGAACAACAGCACCCCTAACAAACCGTACGTGTGGGATTTCGGGGACGGCACCACCTACTCCACCAACAGTCTTGCTACCTTCCCGCACACTTATGCAGACACCGGCACTTACATCGTGAAGCTCACCGTGGACCCCACCAGCAATTGTGGCGACAGCGCGTTTTCCACCGTGAAAGTATACCCCGTGCTGGCGCCCTCCTTCGATTTCAGCGGGCTTTGCACCACCAAACCCACGCAATTCAACAATACTTCCACCACCGACGTCGGCGTTTTCGATTATTTTAAATGGGACTTCGGCGACGCCGCGCTCACGAATGATACTTCCAACCTGCAATCGCCCACCTGGCAATACACGACGCCCGGGAATTACACGGTCAAATTTTATATGAGCACCAGCAAGGGCTGCGAAAAAGAGGTCACAAAAACCATCAACATCTACGACAAACCGCCGTTCACCGCCACCGGCGATACCTTGCTTTGCATAAAAGACCCGTTGCAGTTGCATTCGGAAAGCGCCATGGCAGGCAGTTACAGCTGGTCGCCGCTGTACAACATCACCGGGGCCAACACCGCCAACCCCGTTGTTTCACCCAAAAAAGATACGGCTTACAACGTCACCTTCACCGACCTCACCGGCTGCGTGAACACCAAACGTGTAGCCATTGACGTTAGAGATACCATTTACGTGAAAACTTCCGCGGACAGCGTGATCTGCACCGGCGACCCGGTAGACCTTGTAGCGGAAGCCGATGGCAATTACAGCTTCACCTGGACGAACATAGACACCCGGCAGATCATCAGCCGGACCAACACCGTTACTGTAACACCTGTAAGAACAGGCGCTTACTACGTACAGGTAGACCTTGGCAGCTGCAACTCCCGCGATTCCGTTTTCTTCAGGACGGTGGACCCGCCGGCAGCGTTTGCCGGTACAGACAGCACGATCTGTTACGGCGATAAAGTGCTGCTCCAGGCCAGCGGCGGCGCATTCTACAGCTGGGCTCCTCCTGAAACACTGACCAGTCCGCGGAAAGCGAACACCATCGCATGGCCGAAAGAGACCACCACGTATGTTGTAACGGTAACGGATACACTGGGATGCCCCAAAGCTGTAACCGCTGAAAGGACCATCACCGTAATTCCACCTGTGCCTGCTTTCGCCGGCAACGACACCATCGTGCTGAAAGGCCAGCCTTTCCGCCTGAATGCCAGCGGCGGCGTGCAGTACCGCTGGTCGCCGGCAGACGGGCTCAGCAGCATCACCGTGCCCGACCCCGTTACCAACTACAACCGCGACATTACCTACCGCGTAAAAGTTTATACCGCTGAAGGCTGCGTGGGAGAAGACGATATCAGCATCCGCTTCATGACCGGCCCCGAGATCTACATTCCCAATGCCTTCACGCCCAACGGCGACGGGGTGAACGACGTATTCCGGCCGATGCCGGTGGGCTTTACCAAAATGGAGTACTTCAGGATATACAACCGCTGGGGCCAGGAAGTATACAATTCCGTTCAATACCTCAAAGGCTGGGACGGCAAAAAGAACGGCAGCCCCGCAGCCGCCGATACTTATGTGTGGATCGTGGGCGGCACCAATATTGCCGGGCAGCTGGTAGAAAAGCGCGGAACGGTGACGCTTATCCGGTAAGATCCTGTTCCTCCTGAACGGAAAAGCCTGTACGAAATCCCCGTTTTTCCGCGGCTGGACAGGTATAAAAGGGCCGGTTCCAGCGCCGGTAAAACAAATATTTTCAGCCCCAAAAAATGAGTATTCTAACAACTAAAGCATTACACTTTATTATCTTTTTCATATTCATTTCCTGTCTTTTTATATTTCAGCAAGCCCTTTATTTTCCGTAAATTCAGAGTAACAAGAACGCCTTACCCCATGGGCAAATCTGTTATCCTCTTTCTCATTCTGGCCTGCTCGCTCTACGGGACAGTGAACGCATACCACATTATCGGCGGGGAGATCTATTACCGGACTGTGGGGTATAATTCAGCCACGGGGAATTACAGGTATCTCTTCATCCTCAAACTATACCGCGACGGCGATTTTGTTTGCGGCAGCCGCCAGGGCTGCCTTGATTATTTCGAAAACCCCGTTCCCATCAACATCTTCAACTCAGCCGGCAACCGCATAGGGCCATCCCGGCTGATGGAAATACAATACACCAGGCCTATCCGCGATACGTTGAAGAATCCATGCCTTGCACCACAAACCATATATCTTGAAGTAGCCTTTTACGGAAGCGATACGATAGAGTTGCCGCCGATACAGGGCGGCTATTATATTTCTTACCAGCGCTGCTGCCGCGGTGAAGCGCTTACCAACATCTACAACTCCGAAAGGGAAGGCTCCACTTTTTACACCTGGATACCCGGCTCCGAAAGCCGTCCGGGCAATAACAGCGTTTATTTCGGGATAGACGAAGCGCCCGTGATCTGCTCCGGCCTCCCCTTGCGGTATAATTACCGCGCCACAGACCCTGACGGCGACAGTCTCACCTACTCCCTTTGCAGCGCCCTGGCGGGCGGCAACAGCCGGACGAACGAAGCGGTAAGCCCGCCGCCATACACCACTACCGTCAGTTACATACCGCCTTACCACGGCGGCTCGCCCATGGGCGGCGCACCGGCCATGAGCATAGATAACAGCGGCCTGATCACCGGCGTACCGGACCGTTCGGGGAAATTCGTGGTATCCGTTTGCGTATCAGAATACGACAGGCGCACCAGGCGTTTGCTGGGCGTGCATCATAAGGATATACTCATTACCGTATACAACTGCGAGACACGCATCACCGCCGCTACGCCCGCGCTGCTGAACCATTGCAACGACAGCCTGGGGCTGAATGTGCCCATTACCAACAACAGCGTGGCCGGCTTCACCTCCACTTACCGCTGGACCTTCAGCGACGGCACCGATACCACCACCTTTACCCGCAACGTATTCTTTCACCAGTTTCCCGACACCGGCGTATATACCGTTAAACTGGTGGTGAACCCCGGGCTGCCCTGTACAGACAGCATGACCGGGCGCATCAATAACTATCCCGGCCTGCGGTCCGGCTTTACCCTGAGCGGGCTTTGCAGGGAGAACCCCGTGTTCTTCACCGATACCTCCAGTTACCGCAACGGCAGCATCGTGTACAGGAAGTGGGACTTTGGGGTGGAAGATATTTCGCAGGACACCAGTAATGCCGTCAGCCCTACTTACCGCTTCCCCGCTGGCGGCGTATATTCCATCAACCTTACCCTGCGCACTAACCGCGGCTGCGAAGCCACCGTCACGCAGAATATACGGTTGTATGAAGTGAACCCCTTCGCGGGGAACGACACGATATTGGCGCGCGGGCAAACACTGCGCCTGCAGGGCACGGGCGGGGATACCTATGCCTGGAGCCCGGGCACCGGGCTGAGCGATCCCAACATCCGCGACCCGCTGCTCACCTGGAACGACGAGATCACGTTGCAGCTGCGCGTCAGCAACCAGCAAGGCTGCTTCGGTTTCGATTCCATCAATGTGAAATATTACACCGGTCCTGAGTTCTACATCCCCAACGCATTCTCCCCAAATGGGGACGGCATGAATGATTTCTTCCGGTTCATCCCCGTGGGCATCAAGGAGTACTTTTACTTCAGGATATTCAACCGCTGGGGCGAACTGGTATACAACTCGCTGGACTTCCGCCATGGCTGGGACGGGTACCATGGGGGCCGGCCGGCCGCTATCGACACGTACCTGTGGATCCTCGAAGGAATTGACCTCAACGGCCGGCGGATTTCCAAAAAAGGAACGGTAACTTTACTGCGATAAACAGCAGATATGAAGACTGGAAAAACAGCCCTTATCACCGGCGCCACAGCCGGTTTCGGAGAAGCCTGCGCAAGAAGGTTCGCATCGGAAGGTTATGACCTCGTGATCACCGGCCGCAGGGCGGAAAGGCTGGAAGCATTCAAATCGCAGCTGGAAAAGGAATTCAGTATACAGGTGAAGGCGCTGGCCTTCGACGTACGGAGCAACGATGCCGTAAAAGCATCCCTCAACTCACTGGAAGACAGCTGGAAGGCAATAGACGTGCTGGTAAACAATGCCGGCCTCGCGCTGGACCTGTCCACGATAGACGAGGGGAATACCGATGACTGGGATACCATGATCGACACGAACGTGAAGGGGCTGCTATACGTTTCCCGCGCGGTGATACCCTGGATGAAGGAACGGAAGCAGGGTCAGATCGTGAACATCGGCTCTACCGCGGCCAAAACGGTGTATGCCAAAGGCAATGTGTACTGTGCCAGCAAGGCGGCGGTAGACGCGCTTTCCCAGGGCATGCGCATCGACCTCCTGCCTTACAACATCAAGGTAACGGCGGTGCATCCCGGCGCGGCAGAAACCGAATTCTCCCTGGTGCGTTTTAAAGGCGATGAAAACAAGGCGAAGGACGTGTATAAAGGCTTTACCCCGCTGAGCGCGGCAGACGTGGCGGATGTGGTCTATTATTGCTGCTCGCTGCCCCCGCATGTGTGCATCAACGACCTGGTACTCACGCCAACGGCGCAGGCGAACGCTTATTATATCCACCGGTAAAAATTACACATAAGTGTTACAATACAAGTTATAATAATTCTCTATATTTGAAATCCTATGTAAAAATAAGCGCGGATCAGTAGTGGAGCATGAGCGGGTTACGGACACGGGGAGCCGGGTGCCTTATAAATACCACCAGAAGCAGAAAAAAGTGATATGAGATACAGTTGCGCCAAAAGGGCGTAAGACGAAATGACGACCTTATTGATAATCCTATAACCATATCCCTATGCTAACATTTGTTACTATGTACGTCCTCAGGCTGTACTATCCTAGAATTAAAGAATTCTTAAGTTTCTACTTCGACAGTTCACGTCGGAACAATTATGGCCGCTGGGCCATGCGTCAAACCTGGAAGGGTAAAGAACAGTACTCTTTCGGTTATAATTGAAAGTCAAGCTTTTCATAAAAAAGGCCTCCGTTGTACGAAGGCCTTTTTTATTTGTTTATAACTTCACGCTCTTCACATAGATCCCCTCCTTCCCGTTCTTTCTTTTCTTATAGGCCACCAGCATGCCTTCCCCGGTTTGTTCCACGACAGGGAAGCCGGCAAATTCGTTTTTGGCGGTAAGAAAATCACGTTCCAGCGTGCGCCCGTCTGCCGACTTATGCAGGATGCCGATGCGGTTGCCGCTGGTATCCGCCGCTTCGTCCCACACCAGCGCAAGGTCTCCCCTTTCCATCACCGCCAGCTGCGGATGTTTGGCAGTGGGTAGCGCACTGATGCTTTCTTTTTTTGTATAGCTAATACCGTTATCAGGGCTCTGGCAATAGAACACACCTTCGCCGCTTCCCATGGTGAACCATGCAAAGTGCAGCCCGTTGCCATTACGGACCATGGCGGGCCCCGTATGAGGGCAGCCGTTGATCGCCCAGTTGTCTGCACTGATGCGCACCGGCTGGGTAAAGGTTTCACCACCGTCTTTCGAAAAAATATGAACCATATCACGGATGGTGTCCTGGATAATATCGCGGAAAGCCGCATGCAGGCCGCCTTGTGCGTCTACATAAAGCGCTGTGCGGCAGCACTGGCAAACGGTCTGTACGATGGGCCTTTCGCGGTGGAAGCCAGGCGTAGCGCCGGTGATGGCAATGTAGAGGGTGGAGCCTTCCTTTTGATGGAACTTCCGGTTGTCCAGCCAGATGGCAACCGCTTCGCCGGAAGGCAGCACGGCCATATCAAAGTAACGCTGGTCGTAGCCGGCAGTGTCCGTCACGAGCGGAACGGCGGGTTGCCAGGTGTTGCCGCCGTCTTCGGAAAGCGTATAAAATACCTTGCCGGCGTATTTGTTGCGCGGATCGTTGCTTTGCACGCCATACATGGCAATCACTTCCCCGTTGGGCCTGAAGATCATCTTCGGCATATTCTCGCCATGTGGCTGGATACCCTGGGCAGTGGGGATAGGCTTCCCTGCAGGGAAGGTCTTTCCGCCGTCAGGCGAAACTGCGTAATACAACATGCCGGTTTCTTCACCCGCCTGCTGTTCCACCCAGCTCAGCACCAGTTTCCCGGAAGCGTCGCGGGTGAGATAGGTGCAGGATGCATTGCGCGTGGTATCAGACACGAGGCGTTCCGCGTTGCCGGTCATTTGCCCGCCCCGGCAGGCCGCCAGGAATATAACGAATACGATAAGCAGGTTTTTCATCAGGTCTTTTGCTTGCAGGTGAAAGTATATGCTACGCCGAAGTTGAAGGTCCTGTTCGGGCCGGGGCGGTAGCTTTTGCCGAAGGCCGTCTTTTCCGCGGTGGTAGCGTACATCACATCGGTTATGTTCCGGCAGTTCACCCAGCACTCAAACCCGCCCAGCGTATAACCGGCGCGGGCATTGAGCAGTTCGTAGCCGCCGTACTTTTCGGTATTGGCCGGGTCCATGAAGTATTGGCCCACGTGCTGCCACTCCATGCCCACGCGGAAGCCTTTGAAGAACGGGGGTTTGTAAGTGACCTCCGTATTGGTGATCACTTCCGGCGCACCGTTCATACGGTTGCCACCGTAATGTTTCCCTTTGTCTTCATACTCGATGAACTCATGTTTCGCAAAAGTACCGCCGGTGCGGAATAACAAAGACGGAACAGGCGCGTAACGCAGGTTCCATTCCACGCCGCTGTGGCGGGTTTTACCGGCATTGCGGTTTTCTGACGAATTGTCCGCCAGCCTTACGCTTACGATCTCGTTGGCGCCGTCCATGCGGTAGATGCTTACATCCACATATCCTTTGCTGCCTGCAAAAGCAAACCAGCCGCCGGCTTCGTAGTTGTTGTACGTAGCGGGTTTGAGCACGGGCACTTTCACGCCGCGGTACAGCTCGGAAATATTAGGCGGCGCAAAACCCACGCTGTAATTGGCATACAGCCCACGGTCGCGGCCGAAGTCATAAGTAAGCCCCAGCTTGGGTGACCATGCTTTGAAATGATTGCGTTCGTCCGGCGATCCTGTAAAGGCGGAAGGAGGAAGATGATTGTCGAAGTTGTAATCCATGCGGTCGTAACGCAGGGCGGCAACGAGTTTCAAACGCTCCAGCGGGTTCATTTGCGCCTGTATGTAAGCGGCCGTGTTCAGCAGGCCGGCGCGGTAATCGGTCAGCACCGAATCGGTGGAAGTATAGCCAGTGAAGTAACCTTCGGCATTGCGGTCTACGTCTATGTATTCAGCAAAATAAGTAGCTGGACTGTAATCCACGCTCACACCTGCAATGACGGAGGCTTGCTTCCAGCCGAATTCTTTTTTGTGCTGAACAAGTACGCCATAGCTATTGAACTGGTCGCTGTTGATCTCCCCCCGCGCTTTCAGCGGGTCCGCCGTGGTTTTGATGGCGTAGAAAGGGTTCTGGCCGATCTCATTGTTACGGTAAAATGCGGTGAAATTCATGCTGTTCCGGCTGTTCCAGGTATGCTCCAGGGTGCTTCTTACACGGAATGCTTTCACCAGCCGGTAAGAAAAAGTGTGGAAGCTTTTGTAGTTGCGGGAATAAAAATTAGCGCTGTCTACCCCGCCGGTCTGATCAGTTTTATAATCCACGTACGAAACAGCATTCGTCCAGGTGTTGCGGTCGTTGATCCTGTACACGCCTTTCAGCGTGAGCGCCAGCTTGCGGAAGTCGCTGTGGTCGATGTAGCCGTTGCGCTGGTCTGCATAATAACCGCCGACGAGCAGGCCCAGCTTGCCGCTGGTGGCGGAGAGTGTGAAGTCCGTCCGCTTGTAGCCCCAGTTGCTCATTTCCGCCTGGATGCGCGCGGTAGGTAGCAAGGCAGGTGAAGCGGTGATGAAGTTCACGGCGCCGCCCACCGCTTCGCTGCCGTAAAGGGAGGATGCGGGGCCACGGATCACTTCTATGGTTTTCAGTGCAGCCAGGTTGATCTCGATGAGCGCGTTGTGGTTGAAGTCGCCGGTGGTGCGGATGGGGATGCCGTCTTCCAGGTAAAGGAAGAGGCTGCGGTAGCCGATGGGCTGGCGGATGGCCATGGTATGCTGCTCGTTCCCGAGGTCTACCATATACACCCCGCTCACTTTATTCAGCACCTGTTCCAGGGAAGTGGCTTTCGTTTCGCGGATCATCTGCGTGGAAATGCTGCTGATGGCCACGGGAGCGTCTGTACGGTACTGTTTGTCGCGCCCGGCAGATACGATCACTTCGTTCAGGCGGGTGGTGAGCGGCTCGAGGTAAATGGTCATGTTCCGTTCCTGGTTCACCGCCAGGCGAACGGGCGTGTAACCAATGATGGATATGCGGATGGAATCTTTCGCTTTTACAGCCGGCAGGGAAAATTCGCCCTGCCGGTCAGACAGGCAGCCGCCGCTGGCTGCCAGGATACTCGCGCCGGAAATGGCTTCGCGGGTCTGGGCGTCTATCACCCTGCCCTGCAAAGCTTCCTGCGCAAATGTTGAAAAGCTGCAAAGTGTCAGGCATATAAGGATGGATATGCGATGCATGGATTTGCTTTAAAACGTTTACGTATGGGGGCACAATTCCGTTGCCGGGCGTTCATGCCGAACGGTCACGGGGTGCCGTGAAGGCATGCATCCGCATAGTATGGGAACGCAATCGCCGTGCAACGTTGTGCAAAGTTGCGCTTACCCTTCAGGCGGATAAGCAAGTCATGTATGAATTGAAAGGAATCAGGCCCGGGGTGGGTGAAATACCGCATAAAGCGGGCGGGCGGGGATATAGCCGGTACCGGCTGAATACAATTTTACGGCTGTAACGGCGGGCTTGAAAGTAAAGCTGGCCGCGACTTCGGAGAAAATAACCTCGTATTTGTCCTTGATCGCATTGCCGCTCTGCTCCTTCTTCGTTTCCTGCTCCATCTTTTTCATGAGCTGGCATTGGCCGTTACAGGCGAGTTTCGGTTTGGCCTTGTTGATACAAAGCACTCTTGCAATGTAGTCCTGGTTGAGCATGAATTCAGCCAATACCAGGCCCTTGCCGAATGTTTGCAACATCAGCCCTGCAAGAACGGTTATGACGAATAAATACCTCATAGATGGCTCAAAAGTACAGTTTAACGCGGTTTGTCAAAATGATTTCTGTCATTTTGCCGGCAGGCTTCCCGGTGATCATTGTCATCGTCCTTAAAAACAAGCGGGGAATCCATGTTCCCGGATTCCCCGCTGCCGCATCTGCTGCTGTAAAGGTTATTGCGCCAGCATGAACCGGAGCGTGATGCCGCCGCGCGTATTGGTAACCGGGTACGCGGTGGAGATCACCGGGATGGTCTGGCGGCGGTCGTAGAAGAATTTAATATTGAGGCGGTTGTTCACCACGTAATCGATGGAAGGTGCGATGCTCACTACTTTCTGGCCACTGGTGGGTATCACCAGGTCTGCATCCAGCCTGTTGTTTACGGTCTTATCGTCACGGAAGCTAAGGTCCAGCCTGAAGTTCAGGTCGTTTTCCAATCTTTTGCCGCCGTCTTTCCCAATCTTGATCGGCATGGGCAGGCCGCGCACGCGGTAACCGCCGCCGACGGTGATCTCGCTGGAACGCATTTCGCTCAGCTGGTAATCGATCAGGCTAAGGCTGAGCGTGCGGCTCCTGCGGAAGCCTACGCGCAGGTTCAGGGAATTGGTGAAGGTCATATCCGCTTCCAGCAGGGGCACGAACGATTCGGTGATTGTAAGGTTCGGCACGAGGAAGTAAGGAACGTAGTTGCCGCTCACCGTGTCCCTGAAAGCGGGATAACCCAGGATCAGCGGGTCGTAGAACACGAGGGCCGTGTTGTAGGAGTTCATGCTCAGCAGGCCGGTGTATTGATGCGTGAGCGTGAAGTTCGTCAGGAAGTCCGTAAAGGGCCTGATACGGCTAAGGCCGTTATAGCTGATGCGCCAGTTGGGCCGTGGCAGAATGTCTTTGAAAGGATTGGAACGTACGTTTTTCGCATAGTTCTTCAACAACGGCGCATCTTCGGGCGTAGTACCGGTGTAAGCCGCCAGGAACGCGGGGATCAGCACATCCTGCGAATAACGGCCGTAACCATAACGGTATGTCGGGTCTTTCGGATCATATTTCGGCAGGCTCGGATCCTTGCTGTACGGGTTTGCATCGCCGAGGCGTTCGGAAACGCGCTGGCGGAAGCTCTCGAAATTCTTGAACGTCTCCGACACGCCATCTTCCGTATTGATCTTACCCCACATGGTTTTGATCGCAATGAAGGTGATCTCGAAACCGCCCGCATCGTAGGGGTTCAGGTGATTGAACACGCCGTTGCCGAGGGTATCCTTGAACAGTTCCGTATGCGTTTTGGAGAAGGATTTCGTCAGGTTGAGGTCGATACGAAGATCGCGCACGGGCTCCAGCTGGGCCTGTATATCCAGCTTCTGGGTGAACTGCTGCTGGAACTGTATGTTGAACAGCGTATCAGGGCTCAGCAGGCCGCGTTTGGCGAAGTCGTCCATAAACGCTTTATCAGGCTGCTTGCCGAAGGTGAAAGCAAGGCCCGGCGCCATGGATTGCCAGTTCATACCTACCAGCTTGGTGCTGTCCAGGTAGCCCGGCATGCGGGTGCCGGCGTTTTCGGAATAGTTTACGTTCACGCGTTTCAACGCCATCACGACGCGCATGAGGCCTTTCACCACGGGCGAAATGCCGTCGTCTTCTTCTTTTTTATCCTGCTGTTGTTTTTGCGCTGCCGGCGTGTTGTTCATCATCGGCGGTACATATTCGCCGCCTGATGCAGCGCTGGCATTGATCTTCCGCAGCCATTTGTTGCGGTTGTACAGCTCGTTGAGCTTGAATTCAGCGGTCAGTGTTTTCTGGTTGGAGTTCTCAATGGCGTTGCCGAGGTAAGTGGCCAGCCTGGAAGCTCCTATCCAGCGGTATTCCGTGGCATAGCTCAGCGCAACGTTCGTCCAGCTCAGCGCCGGCACTTTGGAGGTAGGCAATGTATAGGTCACGTTCGCATTCTGGAAATAATTGGTGGTGCGGCCGCCTTTCCAGAAGTTGGAGCTTACGCTGTCTTTCTTCGCGCTGGTATTGATCCGTCCTGCCGGTTCGTCTATGCGCGCGTTGTTCACGGCGTTGAAGTCGAAAGACAGGTTGCGGGAAAGGTCCCACTTCAGGGAATAATACCGGTCGAAGCGGAAATACTTATCATAGGTTTCCTGCAGCAGGAACTCTCCGCCGCCGATGTTGCGCATGCGCGTGGCGCCGAACTGCCGCGTGATGTCTGCCCTGAAGCTGATGAGCGTGGGCACATAGTTGAAGTTGAAATCGCGCAGCAGCGCCAGCCACGGGCTCTTGCTCTTTATCAGGCCTTTGAGCGGCTCAATGAATTTCTGCGTGCCGGCGAAATTATATCCCAGGCCGCCGCGGTGGCGGGTGAGCACGTCGCTTTGTATCTGCGGGTTGTGGCGGGAGATCTGTGAATAGGAATAACTTACGTCGAAGTTCTCGATATCCCACAGGTTGCTCTTCTTTTTATTCAGCGCCATCTTACGCACGTTGGTAAGGTTGAGGCTGGTGATGGATGTAAAGTCCTGCGCATTTTTCTTGATGGAGTCGCGCGCTTCGCGGTCGCGGGCCATGGCCAGCTTATCTTTCAGCTTGATGTCCAGGTCGTATGGATCGTATTCGGGATTGCTGGTGGTCTGTGAATAACCGGCGTATACGGGCACGGTAACGCCTGCACTTTTCGGCAGCAGTTTGCCGAGGTCGAGGTTGGTGGCGATGTCGTATTGCAGGAAGTTGTCCCTGAAGCGTTCGTTCACACGCTGGTCTATATTGCCGAAGCCCGCGGTGTGCATGTTACCGCTCACGGTAATGGTACCGAGGTCAGACAGGCCGATGTCTGCCCTTGCCAGCGCCGCGTAGCCGCCTTTTTCATCGAGGCCGGTGAGGCGCAGCTCATTGAACCATACTTCGGTGCACTTGGGCAGGCCGTCGTCTTTCGGGTTCAGTACGCCGATCATGACGTTGCGCACGTCTCCCAGGCTCGGGTTACCTACTACAGACAATACATTGGCGCCCTCGCGCTGTTCGTAAGGCACCAGCGGGCTGGCGCCGCTCATGTTACGGGCCTGCTTGAGGCGGGCGAATTTATCCAGGTCCAGGTCCACATCATTTTCCTCGGGCCATATTTCGGTATCGCGGTTGGAGTTCCAGGGCGTTACTTTCAGCGGGATGCGGTACTCGTAGTAGTTTTCGGTGAAGTCGCTGCCCACGCGGATGATGGCTTCCAGCTGGCCGTCTTTCAGGGAAAGCGGGTCGCTTACGGCTTCTGCGTGCAGGAACATCTGCAGACGTTTATACTGGCGGAGGTCCAGCGGCACGTTTTTGTACATGGCCCTTACTTCGCCGTCTTTCAGGTTGCAGATCTGCGCGGAAAGCGCCTGTTCGTTCAGCAATATGTTGGTGCTGTTGGTGCTGAGCGTATTCTGCCGCAGGATGCCGGGAGGCAGCACATACGGGATAGGCTGGCGCTTGGAATTCTCTTCAATGTTCACCGCGGAAGCATTGAAAACGGTGCTCTGGTCCACGGGGATGGGATCGCCGGGCTTCAGCTCGTACAGATAACGGCGCCATTGGTTGCGCACGAGGTCGAGCTTGGCAAAACGCAGCACCACGGAGTCTTCGAAGCCGGTGAGGAACATACGCATGAAACGGATGCTCTTGAAATCGGGGATGTTGCCCACTTTCCGGTCGTATTGTGTTACGGGCACTTTGAACTGGTACCAGGTCTGGTCCGCCTGCTGCCCGTTGGGAAGCGTTACGCGGGTCACGAAGCGGTCTACCACGTAGTTGCTGCCCACCTGCATGTCGGGCTTCAGTTCCACGCGGTACTGGAAGTATTCTTCCGTTTCGTTCATGGTATTGTCGCGGTTCAGGTCTTCAGACTCAGGGTAGTTGGTGGCCGCATTGGAGAACTGCGAGTTATCGTTGGAAACGGGCGAGTTGCCGTCGGGCCCGTTGATCTTTTTGTAACGGCCGAGGATGTCTGTCCTGGCGGCATCGTATGACGGGTCGCGGTACCATTTGTAATCGTCGTTGGACGGGTCGGCTTTCGCGTTGGTGTATGCAGGCGAAGAACCACCGAACACGGCTGCAAGGTCTGACAGGTATTTGGCGCGGAAATGATGCTCGTCGCTGTTCTCAAGCCCGTCGAAACCAACGTCCTGGTAGCGGCGGATGGCGGGATCGTTGTCGAACGCCTGGGTGATCTGCTGCTGGAACTTCGGCACACGGCCCCATTTGGAGGAATCCAATTTGTTCAGGCCGGTGTTGGGATCGGGCAGGCCGTTCTCAAAAGCTTTACGGGAATCTTTCAGCACGTCTTCAGAAACGTTGCCCAGGTTGAAATAAAGCGAACCGCCGGCGCTGCCGGGATTGTTGAAGAAAGGATCGGGTATCCAGAATTCGATGAATTCGATATTCGCGGTCTCAAAGTCACTGTTGTCTATCGCGCGCATGATGCCGCCCCAGCGGGAAGCCGGGTTCCGCAGCCTGCCTTGTGGAGTAACCGAAGCAGCGTCGGCTTCAAAGTTATAGGGGCCTTTTTCTTCAGGATAATAAGCAAGGTCGAGCGTGCTGAGCTGGCTCTGGCCGAAGTCGGTAGAGCGGTTGGGGAATACATCCCTCTGATAGATCAGCCTGGTGCGCGGGTCGCTTTGTGAAGCGTCGGTTACGCCGGGCGGCAGGTTGGGCGATTTCGGTATCTGCAGCGTGGGCTCGATGATGTACCATGCCAGCAGCGCCCTGTTCTTGCCATAGGCCAGCGTATCGTTGAGGGCCGCTTCGGGGAAGAGGATGCTGCCGCCCGCGTCGGTAGCGTCGCGGGGTGTGGAAGCCAGGCTCCAGGCTGTGGCCGGGAATTTCAGGTCGTAACCGTTGCGGGCGCCTTCGAAATCGTCTATCATTACCTGTCCCTGCTTGCTGCCCGGCTCGTTCACCAGTTTGCTGTGCCCCGGGAACAGCCGGGCCACCTCGCCGGTGAAGTTGATGGTTGCAGGCTGCTGGGCCTGGTAATTGGGCAGCTTGTCCAGCAGGCGGGTAAGGCCGCGCCATTCGGAAATGTAGTTCGCGTCGAGGCCTACCACGGTATTTTTGATCGGGTCGTCCCCGTAATTCACTTTCTGGTAATAAGGCCTTTCGCTCATTCTCACGATGGTACCGCCCAGGTTCAGCTTGTCGTTCACATAATAATCGAAGCGGGTGCCCATGTAGTTGCGCACTTGCTGGCCAAACAACGCATTGTTCTCGAACTGGACGTTGATAGGCACACCGGAACTGAGCACGCCGCCGTTGATGATCTTGATGCGGCCGAGGTTGTAATCGATGATGAAGTCCACATCTTCGCGAAGCTGCTGCCCGCCCGCCGTAACGGTCACGGAGCCGCGGGGGATGTTCAGGGCGTTCAGGGAAATTTCGGAAGAGTTGGCCGATTTATAGGAGCCGCGCAGCACGTACCGGTTCAGGTTGGGGAACTGCTGGGCGATCACTTTAATGGAATCGTAGAGCGTGGTGTACATGTACTGCTTCTCCAGCACCGGGTTGCCGCCGAATACAGGCTTCAACGCCGCGCCAAAAGGCTCCAGTACGGGGAACATGATCTTGCCGTTCTGCGGGAAAATAGTATAGCCTTCCACGTAGTCGAACACACCGTCCGGCTGCGGATCGTTCTGGTTATTGAGACGGTCCAGGTTCAGCAGGGTAATGATAGGCGCGCCGGCATACTGGCCCTGCGCATCAGGCAGGTAGCGCTTTTCACTGGGGGCGCGGGTTTCGGTGCCCGGGTCTTTATACAGCACGTCCAGCTTGAAATCCGCCCGGTTGATCTGGAACGCATCGGTGGAATAAATATTTTTCATCATCAGGTCCCAGATAGGCAGGGCCGGCCTTGCGGAGGTGGCTTTCAGCATTTTCAGGAACAGGATGCGCTGGTTGGCGGAATTATTCTGGTCGGGCGGTATGTCCTGCGAGAACTCACCCACTTTGTATACTTTACCATTGTAGGTATACTCAAAAGCCACGGCCAGCACTTCATCCGGCTGCAGCTGCTGCACGAGGGAGATAAAACCGATCTGCCGGTTGAGGATGAAATCTGTTGAATCCAGCTTCCGCGCGAAGGTCTTTTCAAAGTCCTGCACAGACTCCAGCTGCAGGGCCAGCAGGCGGCTCACTACGGTGCCGGTGAAGCGGGCGCCGGGATCGCTCACAAGGTTCTCGTACAGGTCGTTCGATCCGTTGTTGGGCAGGCGTTGGCTGGTCCGGCTGGTAACATTCGGGTTGGAAGGCCTGTTCTCCCCGAGGTCTGCCAGGGCCACGATGTCGCGCGTTTGGGTGGTGGCGCCGGATTTATTGGTCACCCACACCTCGATGCGGTTGATGTAAGCCTGGGTGCGGATCACGGGCAGGGTGGCCATGGCGTAGTTGAAAGTATCGCGGAAGTACTGGCTGAGCAGGAAGTGCCGGTTGTCCTCGTATTCATCGGCCCGACGTACGAAGTCCGTCACGCTGTTGCCGCCGCGCAATACCATGTTCTGCTTCTGCGATTTCTGGTTGCTGAGCACGCTGGTCATGGTAAGGCGGCCGAATTGCAGCTGGGTCTTGATACCGAACAGGGATTGTACCCCGGGAATGAGGGAGCTGCTGAGCGGGAAGCTCACGTTGCCCGCTTCGATCTTTTTAATGATCTCGTCCTGGTAGCCGGTATATTCCAGTTTCACCTGGTTTTCGAAGTCGAACGTGGACTGGGTGTTGTAATTGGTGATCAGCTTGAGTTTGTCGCCGATCTTACCGGTCACGTTCATGTTGATGTCTATATCGAAGTCGAAGCCGCCGTTCTTGCGGGCTCTTTCAACGAGCACGGGGTTCTTCACGTTCTGGCCCTGGTAACCGAAAGTAAGCCCCAGGCTTCCCTGTGGCTTGATGTCTACCTTGGTGCCGCCAAACACGCGGTCGAAGAGTTTATCGCCGTAATAGAGCTGCGGGGCGCCGGCGCGCTGGTTGAGGTTGCCGATGGTGCCGGCCCTTTTTTGCCAGTAGTCCTTTTCGCTCTGGGCGGCCTGCATGCGGTAAAACTCGCCGAAGCTCATCACGGTGGGCTGGCGGTAGAACTGGTTGCCTATTTTTTCGGTAACGATGTATTGTTTGGTGACGGGGTCGTATTCGACTTCTTTCTTAATACTGGCGGGGTCTTTGAGGTCGATGGCATTACGCACGGGATCCGTTGCCGAAGTGCCCCTCCGGTCGCGGATAGGATACTTCAGGGTATCCGGTTTAGCAGTAGTATCTGGAACATTAGTGATATCAGTTTCCCCCTTCTCCACAACTCCGCTTATATT
Organism: Chitinophaga sp. YIM B06452; assembly: GCF_039655965.1. NCBI lineage: Bacteria > Pseudomonadati > Bacteroidota > Chitinophagia > Chitinophagales > Chitinophagaceae > Chitinophaga > Chitinophaga sp. YIM B06452. Next base: position 1,644,923 of record NZ_JAWLKY010000002.1, read on the forward strand.
TCTATAGGTATATCCCGAACTGTTCCTGTTTCTGGCGGCCGATTCAACAATGATAAAAGATACAACACCTATTACTGCAAGTGCACCATAGTATTTCTTTCTTGCCAAGCGTTCTTAGGTTTTATAGAGGTCAAGGACTTAAAATTATAGATTTTTAAGGGATTTTTTGATAAGTGCCTCCAATTCATTTAATTGTGGCTCGGCTTTCAGCACCCTTTGTATTGCCTGTTCAGCCATGTTGCGGGCTATACCCAGGGTTACCAAAGCATTTAACGCATCATCCTGTATAGTATTGTGGGTATTTACCGATAAATGTAATATATCTTCCCGGTGTTTTTTCATTTTGTCTTTCAACTCCAAAATGATGCGCTTGGCGGTTTTCGCCCCGATCCCCTTTACGCCCTCCAGCATTTTTTCGTTTTCCATGAGGATGGCCCGCTGCACATCGTCCGGCTGCAGGGAGCTGAGCATCATCCGGGCGGTGGTGGCGCCTACCCCTGAAACGCTGATCAGTTGCAGGAACATGGCCCTTTCCGCGTCGGAAAAGAAGCCGAACATGGTGTGGGCGTCTTCCTTGATATGTACGTAGGTAAGGAGCTTGCAGGTTTCCAGTTGCTGGATCTGGCTCCAGGTATGGAGGCTGATATGCACCTCGTACCCTACCCCGTTCACGTCCAGGTGCACCAGGGTAGGCGTTTTGTGGGCTAATTTGCCATTCAGGTATGCGATCATATGGGAATTATCTGCCGGCGAAATTAACTTATAAATAGAATTATTCGTTTAAGTCGTATTTTTACGCCCATTTTAATAACTTATCCGAACAATATGAGCAAAATTACAGCCGCCATAACGGCGGTGGGTGGGTATGTTCCCGACTATGTACTGACTAACCAGGAATTAGAGAAACTCGTAGAAACAACAGATGAATGGATCACCACCAGGACCGGCATCAAGGAGAGAAGGATACTGAAAGGAGAAGGTAAGGGTACTTCCGAGCTTTGCGTACCCGTTGCGCTGGAGATCTGCCGCAAAAGAGGCATTACCCCCGAAGAGATAGACCTGCTGATCGTGGCCACCGTTACGCCGGATATGGTGTTTCCCGCCACCGCCAATGTTGTTACGGATAAGATCGGGGCCAAGAATGCCTTCGGGTTCGACATCGGCGCCGCCTGCTCAGGCTTCCTCTACGCGCTGGATACCGGCGCCAAATTCATCGAAAGCGGCCGCTATAAAAAAGTAATGATCATCGGGGCCGATAAAATGAGCTCCATCATCGATTATACAGACCGTGCCACCTGCATCATCTTCGGCGACGGCGCCGGCGGCGTGCTGCTGGAACCTAACACGGAAGGCCTCGGCCTGCTGGACAGCGTGCTGAAAAGCGATGGCCACGGCAGGGAATTCCTTAACATGAAAGCCGGCGGCTCCGCAAAACCAGCCACCGCCGAAACCGTTGCCGCCCGCGAACATTACGTGTTCCAGGAAGGCAAAACGGTATTCAAATACGCCGTAGCCAACATGGCAGACGCTGCCCGCAGCATCATGGACCGCAACCACCTCACGGCAGACGATATCGCCTGGCTGGTGCCCCACCAGGCCAACCTGCGCATCATCAGCGCCACGGCAGACCATATGGGCGTGCCTTCCGAAAAAGTGATGGTCAACATTCAGCGCTATGGCAATACCACGGCCGGTACAATTCCTTTGTGCCTCTGGGATTGGGAAAGCAAGCTGAAAAAAGGCGATAACCTGGTACTGGCGGCCTTCGGCGGGGGGTTCACCTGGGGCGCCTGTTATGTGAAGTGGGCCTACAACGGTAACGGCTCCGTCAAATAACTTTGACCTTACCTCAAATTATAACAGAAGTGCAGGCCCCGCGGCTTGCACTTTTTTTTGCGTCAGATCTCGAACACCAGGCCATGCCGGGCCAGCGCATCGTACTTCAACCGGTCGAACCGGTAAAGGTGCGCGCCTTTTTTGGAGGTGCTTTTGTCTTTTTCTTCCAGCTTTTCCAGGATGTCCATCGCCAGTATCTTCTTCCTGAAATTACGTTTGTCCAGCGGGCGCTGGTAGATCTCTTCGTACAGGTTCCTCAGCTGTGGCAGGGTGAATTTCTCCGGCAGCAGCTCGAAACCGATGGGATGGAAATGCGCCTTATCCCTCAGCCGGGTGAGCGCGTCACTGAGCATTTTGTTATGGTCGAAGATCAGCTCGGGTATCTGGTGCAGGCTCAGCCAGTGGGCGCCGTGGGCATTGGCCAGCAGCCGGTCGTGCTCGCTGATGCGGATGAGCGCGTAATACGCGATGGATATTACCCGCGCGCCGGTATCACGGCCGGTATCGCCGTAGCTCTGCAGCTGGTCCATGTAAATATCATGAATGCCCGTGGTTTGCCGCAGTACCCTGATGGCCGCATGGTCTGTACTTTCCCCTTCCTGCACAAACCCGCCCACCAGGCTCCAGGCGCCTTCCATAGGGTCTACCTTGCGCTTGATAATGAGCAGCTTCAGCTTGCCATCTTCGAAGCCGAAAATGATACAGTCTACTGCCACCAGGTGCCGGGGGACGCTCGCATAAAATGGATCTGGGCTCATAATAACCGTAAAATACAGGTATTTTATTTTTTTACGCCGGTGTATTCGATAAAATCGGTTGAAGGGATCTTTGTAACTCCCAGCTGGCGCAGCATGGTCACCAGTTGCCCGCGGTGGTACGTGGAATGGTTAAAGATCATCATAATGGTATTTTCCACGGATGATTTGCAGATGCCCTTTGCGGGGTGATTATACTCGATGGTATGGGCCAGCTTGGCGTCGGAAGCCGTTGCGATAAAGTCTTTCAGCTGTTCGCCCTGCCTGGTAAAATGTTGGGCGAACTCCGCCCAGGAACCCGTGAAATCCTTTGCCGGCGGGATAACGGGGCTGGCCAGCTGTAAACGCTGCAACCAGATGCCTGCCGAGTTCCAGATATGGTAAGCTGTGAGGCGGACGGTCGGGAAGCTGCTCGCAAGCTCCCTGTCCAGCTGCTCTTCCGTGAGCCCGTTGAGCGCAGACAATATCCGCTGGTTGGCCCAGCTGTTATACATCGCGTACCGCAGTAGGAGTTCCCTCATCTAATTCTTATTTTTACAAGGTAAATTCACTAACAAGATACTCATAAGAGGAAAACAATCAAATAGCCCGATAATGAAACAATCACCGCTCTCCGGGTTCAGTTCCGTTTGCATACACGCAGGCCACGAGCAGGATCCGAGATACGCCCACCTCACGCCCATATACGCTTCTTCCACTTACGTATACGACTCCGCCGAACAAGGCATGCGCCGCTTTGCGGGCGAAGAGGACGGCTATATCTACACCCGCTGGGACAGTCCTAATTTCCGCGAAGCGGAAGAAAAGATCGCCGCACTGGAAGCATTCGGCCTCACCGGGCCCGACGGCAATCCGCTGCAGGTGAAGGCCAAGCTGCATGCATCCGGCATGGGCGCGCTGTCTACCCTGTTCCTGGCGCATCTGAAGGCGGGCGACAAGGTGATCTCTCACTATTCGCTTTACGGCGGCACGGAAGAGCTGTTCAGGAAAATACTCCCGCCGCTGGGTATCGAAGCCGTGATCATGGACATGCGCGACCTGGAGCAAACCGCCGCCGCCATCAAAGCCGATCCTTCCATCCGCATGATGTACCTTGAAACGCCCGCCAATCCTACGCTCCGCTGTGTAGACCTGGAAGCGCTGCTTGGCATGGCGCAGGAGAACGGGCTGGTATCCGCTGTGGACAATACTTTCGCCACGCCTTACCTGCAGCAGCCTTTTGCTTACGGGGCAGATTACGTGTTTCACAGCACCACCAAATTCCTGAACGGCCACGGCACCGCGATCGGCGGCGTATTGGTGGGCAGGGACATAGAGCTGATGAAAGGCCCGGTGGAAAAAGTGCACCGCCTGCTCGGCGCCAACAGCAACCCCTTCGATGCTTTCCTGCTCACGCAAGGCATCAAAACGCTGGAAGTAAGAATGGAAAGGCATTGCCACAACGCCATGGAAGTAGCCGGTTTCCTCGACGGGCACCCCGCCGTAGCGAAAGTAAACTACCTCGGCCTTGCGGACCATCCTGACTTCTCCATTGCCAGCCGGCAGATGAAACATGCGGGCGCCATGATGAGCTTTGAGCTGAAAGGCGGGCTGGAAGCAGGCAAACGTTTCATAGACCGCCTGCAGATGTGCCTGCGGGCCGTATCGCTCGGCACCTGCGACACACTCATCTGCCACCCCGCTTCCATGACGCATTACAGCGTTCCTAAAGAGCTGCGGGAAAAATATGACATTACCGACGGGCTGATCCGCGTGAGCGTGGGCATCGAGTCGGTAACAGATATTCTCAACGACCTGGACCAGGCATTGCAATAAACACAACACATGATCACGATCAGGAAAGCAGAAAAGAAAGATTGCCCGCGTATGATGGAACTGGTGCGCGAGCTGGCATTGTATGAAAAAGCGCCGGAGCAGGTAACAGTTACCCTGGAGCATTTCGAAGAAAGCGGCTTCGGCCCGAACCCGGTATGGTGGGCATATGTAGCCGAATCAGGCGGGGTGATCGTAGGTATCGCGCTCTATTACATCCGTTATTCCACCTGGAAAGGCAGCCGCATGTTCCTGGAAGATATCGTGGTAACGGAAAGCTTCCGCGGCAAGGGCATCGGCAAGCTGCTGTTCGACAGGCTGGTGGAAGAAGCGAAGGAAAAAGGCTTCTCCGGCATGGTTTGGCAGGTGTTGGAATGGAATGAGCCTGCTATCAACTTCTACAAAAAATACAATGCAAAATTCGACCCGGAGTGGTGGAATGCGAGCATAGAATTATAACATAGCCGGAATAAAAAACGGGGCTCATCAAATGTGAGCCCCGTTTTTTATTGTCTTTCAAACTCCAGCTTTTCCGGTAACCCGCCGGGGTCGTGGAAAAACCGGCCTATGATGAACGATTTGCCATCGTTTCCCATTTTGAAATAATATTTCTGGTCGCGGGAGCGCAGGATGAGGCTGTCTCCCTCCAGCCGGTAAAAATAAATGCCTGATTCGTTTACCTGGCCTGAGCTTACAGGCAGCTTGCGGGTCTGAAGGTAAAAGCTTCTTTCGATCAGGGCATTTTTCTCAGGCAGCTGGTCGTTGAATACGATCACTTCCTGCCGCTGGGTCGTTTCCAGCCATCGTTCTTCCGTTTCACTTTCGGACTTGCTACAAGCCGCCAAGGCCAGCAGCCCTGCAAATACCAGGGATAAGGATATACAGCGCATCGCGGTTCATTTATACTAGTGAAACGGTTTCCCGCCGGAATAGTTACATGATAAATTATTTAACTGCCTCTTCCATGCCGGTGCTGATGCCGTCTGTAACCGCTGCTTTGTCGATCTTGGCAATGAGGCCCTGCAATACTTTACCGGGGCCTACTTCGGTGAAGCGGGAAGCGCCGTCTGCGATCATGGCCTGTACGCACTGCGTCCAGCGAACGGCGCCGGTGAGCTGCGTGATCAGGTTCTGCTTGATCGTTGCCGGGTCGGTCACTGCTTTGGCGACTACATTCTGGTAAACGGGGCAGTTGGGCGTGTTGAAAGCGGTTGCTTCGATGGCGGCTTTCAGCTCTTCCTGTGCGGGAGCCATCAGCGGTGAGTGGAAAGCGCCGCCCACAGCCAGTTCCATCACCCTTTTCGCACCGGCTGCCTTCAGCAGTTCCATAGCGCGGGCAATGCCGGTTTTGGTACCGGAGATCACCAGCTGGCCGGGACAGTTATAATTGGCAGGTACCACTACGTCGTCGGTAATGGAAGCGCAGGCTTCTTCTACTTTGGCATCGTCCAGCCCGAGCACTACGGCCATGGTGGAGGGCACCAGCTCGCAGGCTTTTTGCATGGCGTTTGCACGGATGCTCACGAGGCGCAGGGCGTCTTCGAACGCCATGGCGCCGTTGGCCACCAGGGCGGAGAATTCACCCAGCGAGTGGCCGGCGGTCATATCGGGCTTCGGATTGTTCAGGCACAGGAAGCCGATCACGGAATGCAGGAACACAGCGGGCTGCGTTACCTTGGTCTGTTTCAGGTCTTCGTCCGACCCGGTAAACATCACATCGGAAATACGGAATCCCAGTATATCGTTGGCTTTTTCGAAAAGCTCTTTTGCGCGGGGATCGTTGTCGTAAAAACTTTTACCCATTCCGGTAAACTGTGCTCCCTGACCGGGAAAAACGTAAGCGTGCTTCATTGATATGATTAATTATCAGGTGGCAAATATATATAAAAAATTATGGTTTAACCCGGCTTGTACAATTCGGCCGGGTCAAACCATCAAAAATTTCCCTGTAAAAAAACTATTAACGGCGGCCCATGAGGTCTGAGCTGATCAGTTTCATGAATTCCGCGCGGGTGGCACCATGTTCAAACTGCCCGCTGAAGGCGGAAGTGGTGGTCACGGAGTTTTGTTTCTGCACGCCGCGCATCATCATGCAAAGGTGCTGCGCTTCTATCACCACGGCCACGCCCTGCGGCTCCAGCGTTTCCTGGATAGCGTCCAGTATCTGGTGCGTAAGGCGCTCCTGCACCTGCAGGCGGCGGGAAAAAATATCTACCACGCGCGCGATCTTACTGAGGCCGGTGATATAACCGTTAGGGATATACGCTACATGCGCTTTCCCGAAGAACGGCAGCATATGATGCTCGCACATGGAATACAGCTCTATATCTTTCACGATCACCATTTCGCTGTATGCTTCGGTGAATTTAGCGCTGCTGAGTATTTCCTTCGCATCCTGCTGGTAGCCCTGGGTGAGGAATTGCATGGCTTTGGCCACCCTTTCAGGCGTCTTCAGCAATCCTTCCCGCTCCGGGTCTTCCCCCAACAGCCTGATGGCATCCTTGTAATGATCAGTCAAGCCGGATGTTACCTTATCGTCGTACGATTCTTCCTTGTTATAAGCCATGTCTTTGCGTTATGATTATTTGCCGCCGTAATACTCCACGTAGATCTTGGGAGTTTCGTGCAGCTTGATGCAGTGCAGCTGAACGGTGCCCGGCAGGTGCTGTTCCAGTTGTTCCCAGATGGCAATCGCAACATTTTCGGCGGAAGTGAATTTGTCTTTCATAAAATCCACGTCCATATTGAGGTTCTTGTGGTCAAGCTTCTCCACGATCACGTCTTTGATGAGCACGCCAAGGGTCTTGGCATTGAATACAAACCCGGTTTCAGGATCGGGCTCTCCTTTAATAGTGACGTGCAGCTCATAATTATGGCCATGCCAGTTATCATTGGCGCATTTTCCGAAAACTTCCAGGTTCTGCTCCTTGCTCCACTGCGGGTTGAATAACTTGTGTGCCGCATTAAAATGCTCCACGCGCGTCAGATAGATCATCTTAGTCTGATAAATTTCTGCAAAAATAAAGCAATTCAATGAGAACCGTACTTTTGCAGGATGAAAGTACTCGTTGCCGCTGCTACAGCAGCGGAGGTAAAGCCGTTGCTGGACTGGCTGTCCGAATCCCAGACACCCGGCGTGGAAGTGCTCATCACGGGCATCGGCATGGCCGCCGCCGCTTATTCGCTGGGCAGGCGCTTTTCCAATAAACGCCCAGGAATTGCCATCCAGGCGGGCATTGCAGGTAGCTTCAGGCACGAAAGGCCGCTGGGCGAAGTGGCCCTGGTTACCCGCGAGGTATTTGGCGACCTGGGCGCGGAAGATCACGGCCGGTTTGCAGACCTGTTCAAAATAGGCCTCTGGCAGCATGGCATGCACCCGTTTACGCATCATTATTTAATAAATCCGTTGACCCTCCTGCCTGAAAGCCTGCAACAGCTGCCGCAGCTTACCGGCGTGACGGTCAATACCGTGAGCGGGGAAACCGCCACCATCGCGCAACTGGAACAGCTGTACCAGCCCGACCTCGAGAGCATGGAAGGCGCGGCTTTCCATTACGCCTGCCTCATGGACAATGTTCCTTTCCTGCAGCTTCGTGCCATATCCAATTACGTGGAGGTAAGGGACAAGAGCAAATGGAATATCCCGCTGGCAGTGAAGGAGTTAAATGAAAAATTACAGGAACTGATCATTGAGCTGACTGCCTGAGCAACAGCGGGTTTTATGCCGTTTGCTTACATTTGTACCGTCAAAAAATACAACAGATGAACCTGAGTCTTGGATTTTCGCCCTGCCCGAACGATACTTTTATTTTTGACGCCCTGGTGAACGGCGCCATCGATGCTGCCGGCCTCCGGTTCGACACGAAGCTGGAAGACGTGGAAACCCTCAACCAGTGGGCCGTTCAGGGGAAACTGGATATCACCAAGCTCAGCTTTGCCGCCGGCCTGAAAGTGGCCGACAAATATGAACTGCTGAACAGCGGCAGCGCCCTGGGCCGTGGCTGCGGCCCACTGCTGATCGCGAAGGAAGCCGTGCCGCTGGAACGCGTGAAGGACATGAAGATCGCGATACCGGGCGCTTTTACCACTGCCAACCTGCTGTTTTCCATTGCTTTCCCCGGGGCGGCCAATAAACAGGTCATGCTGTTTTCTGATATCGAACAGGCTGTATTGTCCGGGGAAGCGGATGCAGGGGTGATCATCCACGAAAACCGTTTCACCTACCAGCAGAAAGGGCTGGTAAAGCTCATAGACCTGGGTGAATTCTGGGAAACCCAAACCGGCCAGCCTATCCCGCTGGGAGGCATTTTTATCCGGAAAGACATTCCTGCGGAGCGCCGCGCTAAAGTGGATCAGCTGATCCATCAAAGCCTGCAGCACGCCTATACGAAATACCCTGCCCTATCTCCTTATGTAAAAGCGCATGCGCAGGAAATGGACGAGAACGTCATGCGCCAGCATATTGACCTCTACGTAAACGAGTATAGCCTTGACCTTGGAACGAAAGGGAAAGCCGCGGTGGAGAAACTCAAAGAGATGGCGGCGCAACAGCCGTAACATATTCCCTGCATAATACAACCCTCACGAATAAACGCTACAGCATGGATTCATACAGCATTTCATGCAGGATGGCGGATGTCGCGTTGCTATAGCTGCTGCCACGGAAGCGGCCTACCCAGCGGATGCCGTAAATGGCATTGGTCAGGAAGATCTCGTCCGCATATTGCAGGTCCTTCAGCGTAAGCGGCTGTTCCGTTATTTTGAAGGGCAGTTCCTTTTGCAGCAGGTATTTCCGCATCACGCCGCATACGCAGCCTTCGGTTAACGGCGGGGTATACACTTTATTATCGCGCACAATGAAGATATTCGCGATGGTGGTATCCGCCACACGGCCGTGTTGATTGAGCAGCACGGTTTCGTTCACATGATGTTGTTTGGCATGCAGCGCAGCCAGCACATAAGGCAGGCAATTGTTGGATTTAACATTGGAGATCTTGTCGCAGGTCTTCACTGCGTCGGGGAACACGTCCAGCAGCAGGCCGGTAGCGTTCAGCTCAAAGATATGCTCGGGCAGCTCCCAGCTTTGAATAATGAAATGAGGGGTATGGTCCACAGGGTCGTACAGCCCGGTGCCAGCCCTCCAAACGGTAAGGCGCACACGCGCAAGATCGCTGACGCTGTTGAGGCGGCATAGCTCCCTGATAAGGCCTGTGAAATATTCTTTCGTAAAGTGTGCGGGTATGTGAAAATGCAGGAGATGCAAACTGGCGATCAGCCTCTCGAAATGCAGATCTGCCAACAACAGTTGCCCCTGGTACACTTTCATGGTTTCAAAACATCCGTCGCCATACCTGAAACTGCGGTTATCCACGGTCAGCAACGGCTTATCTCCCGCCATGAATCTTCCGTTATAACACAATTGCATACTGAAAGTTACGATTATAAAACCATTTCAGGAACATCTCCTTCAACTATCAGCCGGCCTGCGGTTTTAGCCTTTATTTCTTCTACAGTTACGCCAGGGGCGCGTTCCAGCAATTTAAAGCCCTGGTCCGTTACATCCAGCACGGCCAGCTCGGTCACGATTTTCTTCACGCAATGCACGCCGGTGAGCGGCAGCGTGCATTGGGGCAGCAGCTTGCTTTCGCCTTTGGGATTGGTATGCATCATGGCCACGATAATGTTCTTTGCCGAAGCCACGAGGTCCATCGCGCCGCCCATGCCTTTCACCATTTTACCGGGTATCTTCCAGTTGGCAATGTCGCCGTTGTCAGACACTTCCATGGCGCCCAGCACGGTAAGGTCCACCTTGCCTGCGCGTATCATACCGAAGCTTTCTGCAGAATCGAAGAATGCGCCGCCGGGCAATACGGTTACGGTTTCCTTGCCGGCGTTGATCAGGTCTGCATCCATTTCTTCCTCCGTCGGGTAAGGGCCCATGCCCAGCATGCCATTCTCGCTTTGCAGCATAATGGAAATGCCCGCGGGCACGAAGTTAGACACCAGTGTGGGTATGCCGATGCCGAGGTTCACATACATCCCGTCGCGCAGTTCCTGTGCTATACGTTTGGCAATGCCATATTTATCGAGCGCCATGTGTCAGATTTTTACGGTTTTACGTTCAATGCGTTTCTCATAATTACTGCCCTGGAAAATGCGGTGCACATAGATCCCGGGCACATGTATGGCGTCAGGGTCCAGCTCGCCGGGCTGCACGAGGTGCTCTACTTCAGCGATCGTAATGTTCCCGGCTTTGGCCATGGAAGTGCTGAAGTTGCGGGTGGTTTTCCGGAATACGAGGTTGCCCATGGTATCGCCTTTCCATGCTTTTACAATGGAAAAATCCGCATGCAGCGCCAGTTCCATCAGGTAATCCTTGCCATTGAAATTGCGTGTTTCTTTGCCTTCCGCTATTTCGGTGCCGAAGCCGGCCGGTGTAAAAAATGCGGGAATACCCATGCCTGCCATCGCAATCCGCGTGGCCAGCGTGCCTTGCGGGATGAGGTCCACTTCCAGCTCGCCGGAAAGCAATTGCCGTTCGAACTCGGCGTTTTCACCAACGTACGACGACATCATCTTTTTGATCTGTCTTGTTTTAAGCAGGAGACCCAGGCCGAAATCGTCTACTCCCGCATTGTTCGAGATACAGGTAAGATCTTTGGCGCCGCTGCGGACGAGGGCTGCGATACAATTTTCAGGAATGCCGCAAAGACCGAAACCTCCCAGCATCAGGGTCGCGCCGTCGGTTATCCCGGCGATGGCTTCATCGGCGTTAGCAACTAATTTCTTCATGTTTTGGTGTTATATCAGGATCAGGGTAATATCAGTTTCAGGCTGTCTGAACTGGGCCAGAACAGCGAATCGCGGCGCGTGCGGACGCCGCTGGCCCTTGCTTCGCGCTCACGCTGTATGTTTTCGATGGAATCCATCACGGTGCGCTTACGCCTCACGATCTCTCCCATTTCTTTGTAGATGGTTTCCAGCCGGTCAGGGTGCGCTTCGTAGAACTTATAGCTGCGCGAGAATTCCTCCCGGGTAATGCCATGCAGCTGAAGCACCTGGCTGTAGTAGGTCTTCACCCGCAGCTCTTTCACGGAATCAGGCACCATCGCGGTATCCATCTGCTGGTCGCGGCCCCATACCTCGGCGTAATTCATATCAAGCAATACATCCCGCATTTTCTCTTTCGGCATCACGTCGGAAGGCGTGCGGTCTGCGTCGCCGCAGGCCAGCATCAAACCCATCAGTAATATCCCGGCCGTTTTTCGCATGTTCTTCATTTATCTTAATTGCTGATATTTATTGGCATTCGGCACGTCGAGCGTGGAAAGCAGCTGCCCTGCCCTCACTTTTTCCTGCGGCGGCGCTTTGGAAAACACTTTCAGCAGCTCGTCGCTTTTGGCGAGGAAAAACGCCTGCACGATCATGGAATTCGGCAGCTCTTCATGGATGCCCATGAGCATGTTCAGGCAGTTCATGATCGCCGCGCGGCCTTTGTTCATGTCCTCGTACATCATATCCAGGCCAAGGCGGTGATACTGGTACATCACGTCATGAAAGCGGCTGAACTTCACGTTCAGCAGGTTGTCCTGTATCCAGTAACGGTTGCGGTTGCCTTCAAATGCCTTCCAGCCGGAAATGTCTTTCCCGTCGGGCGCATTATTCACAATATTAAGGGCTTTTTTAAAGAAAATATCGCCGCCGCGCGGTGAAAAAGAATCCGCATCGAGGCCGATGATGATGTAATTGTAGAACGCGAGGATAGCGGTGAGGTTGGACGCGAGCGGGTTGTTGCCCACGATGCGCTGCTCGTTGAATTCCAGCGGCTGGAACTCCACGTACTGGAACACGACGTTCGGGTCCTGTATGTTGAGGATGCTGGAATTGTAAGCGGAGTTGAAGACCGGGCGCGCAGCCTGTATAGTGAGCGTTGCTTTGTAGGTATTGTTGCCCAGCGCCTGGGTCACGTTCAGCATGAAGTTGCATTCTATCCTTTCGCCGGGGGCATACGCATCGTCTGACCAGCGGCGGTTGTTGATGAACTCTGCCATGGCCGTCTGCAGCGTGGTAAACACCCTGCGGTCTGTACTGTTGCCAAGTTGCGCGCCGGGCTGAACGGAAACGTTGGCACGGAGTTCCTGGGCTTCCGCTGATAGGAAGCAGGTTAACAGGCATAGGCAGGAAAACAGAATCTTTCTAAGCATGTTGCAATTCAATTATAGCCTTTACGATGGTACGCGCCACGTCCTGCTTGGATTGCAGGGGCAGCGCCTGCTCCCGGCCGTCGCGGCGGAGCAGTGTCACTTTATTGGTGTCGTAATTAAACCCGGCGCCGGGATCATTGAGGGAGTTGAGCACTACCATATCCATGTTCTTGTCGTTCAGTTTCTTCAGCGCGTACTCCTTTTCGTTGTTGGTTTCCAGCGAAAAGCCGACCAGCAGCTGGCCGTTCTTTTTACTGCCGCCGATGGTGCGGGCGATGTCCGCCGTTTTTTCCAGTTCCAGGCTCATATCATCCTCCTTCTTCTTGATCTTTTTATCCGCTACATTGCGCGGCCTGTAATCCGCTACGGCAGCGGCCATCACAACGATGTCCGCCTGCGGGGCCAAGGCCGTGCAGCGGTCGAACATATCGGCGGCGGTTACCACACGGGAAACCGTGATGCCGGTGTGAAGGGTGGAAAGCGGCGTGGGGCCCAGCACGAGTTGTACCGCAGCGCCTGCATCGGCCAGGGCTTCGGCGAGCGCGATGCCCATTTTACCGCTGGAATGGTTACTGATAAAACGCACGGGGTCTATCGGTTCCTGGGTAGGTCCGGCGGACACCAGGGCGGTCTTGCCTTTGAGCGGCTGCTCCACCACCGGCTCCCGGAAAAAGGAATACAGGAAAGAAACGATGGCTTCCGGCTCTGCCATGCGGCCTTCGCCGAACAGGCCGCTGGCCAGTTCCCCGCGGTGAACGGGCAGCTGGCGGTTGCCATAGCTGACGAGTTTGGCAACATTGGCCTTGGTGGAAGGGTGCAGCCACATATCCTCATCCATGGCGGGGGCGAACAATACCGGGCAGGTGGCGGAGAGATAAACCGCCAGCAGCAGGTTGTCGCAGATGCCGCCGGCCATTTTGGCGATGGTATTGGCGGAGGCGGGGGCAACGAGCATAACATCCGCCCAGCGGCCGAGCATCACGTGGTTGCTCCAGCTGCCGTTTTCACTGACGTGCACGCCTACTTCGTTTTTCGAGAGGGTGGAAAGGGTGAGCGGGGTGATGAAATCGCAGGCGGAGGGGGTCATGATCACCTTCACCTGGGCGCCTTCCTTTACGAGCAGGCGCACGAGCAGGGCTGCTTTATAAGCCGCGATGCTGCCTGATACGCCCAATAGAATTTTTTTCCCTTGTAACATGGTGGCAAAACAAAAGCGGCAGAACGATACATTCTGCCGCTATGAAGGTAATATTTTTTCGATAACCGATGAGGATCAGCTATACAGATCGTCGTCGTTCTTACGGAAGTAGATCTTGTTGTCCAGGAACTCATTGGTAGCCTGGATGGCGGAATTGGCCAGTCTTTCGTAAAAACGGGAGATCTCGATCTGCTCCTTGTTCTCATGCACTTCTTCCAGGTTGTCCGTATGGCTGGCGAACTCTTCCAGTTTGGAATGCAGTTCTTCCTTTACGGTAATATTGATCTGGTTTGCCCTTTTGGCAATAATGGCAATCGATTCGTACAGGTTACCGGTCCTGTTCTTGATATCGGTGGTGTTCCTGGTTTCTACCCAGGGGTTTATGCTACTGGTTAGACTTCTCTTTATTTTGCTCATTTTCCAGGGATTTGATGTTATTTTTTGCTAAGGTAAAGTATTTTTCGGCATCCGGCTTCAGTTTGCTGGTCGGGTAGCGGTCTGAAAACTCCAGGTACTCTGTTAAAACGGTTTCGTAGCGTTCTTTCTGTTTGTAATACACGCTGTTTTTGGCGTACAGGTAATAGCTTTTGATGGCCATGTACTTGTAGCTGTCGCTTTTATCTGAATCGGGGTATGCCCTCATCAGGCTTTTGAAGCTCACGCCGGCGGCTTTGTAGTGGCCGAGGTTATAGTACAGTTCGGCAGCGTTGTACTCTTTCTGTTCCAGTTTCCTTCTCAGCAGGTCTATCACCACGTTGGCTTCCGCGGCTTTGTCGGAATTGGGATAGGTGTTGATGAAGGTTTGCATGGCGGCGATGGCTTTCATGCTGTTGGTCTGGTCCAGCGGCACTTTGGGCGAGAGCTTGTAATAACAATATGCCTGCTGGTAGTCGATCTCCATGGCCCGGGGGCTGCTGGGCAGCGCTTCCAGGTAGTTTTTGAAATGGAAAGCGGCCTGGGTGTAGTCTTTCAGATAGAAAGAGCAGTAGGCATATTTATAATACAGGCCTTCGAACTTGTCGGTGCCTTTGAAAATGGGGATCATCTCCTCGTATAAAGTCTGCGCCATCTGGTATTTTTTCTTTTCGTACATCTTGTCGGCGTACGCAAGTTTCTTTTCCAGGTCGTTGCTTTTTTCGATCCTCCGCAGTTCCCGGTTACAGGAGGCGGAGCTGATGATAAGGGCCAGCAGGCCGGTATATAAGAGAATTTTCCTCATAAAAAAGAGTCGCGAAGGTACGAATTAAAAGCAAATAAAGGTAGCAAAGAAGAAAGGGGCAGTTAAAATTTTGCAAAAATGGTGAAAATGAGCCCTTTCAGAGTTGTCAACATTTTTACTCACATTGTTCACATTTTATCCACACATAACTCGCATCTATTCACATCCCGCCCTAAACAACAGGCTTCAAAGTCGGGCTTACAGGCATTATACTTCTGTGGAAAAAATATATAATACATTTTTTCGGTTAAAAGTGGGAAAAAGTGTTATTTTGTGTTAGAAAATGGAAATCAGGTACTAAAACTCAGCATGACGGGATTTTTAGGTGAATATGAAGCAACGCTGGACGCGAAAGGGCGTTTCCTGCTCCCTGCCGGATTTAAACGGCAGATCGCAGAAAGTGCGGGTAACCAGTTCGTGCTGAACCGTGGGTTTGAGAAATGTCTGACGTTGTACCCGATGAACGAGTGGCAACCTATCCAGGAGAAGATCGGCAAACTGAACGATTTTGATCCGAAAGTTAGGGAATTCCGCCGCTATTTTCTGAACGGGGCCACCATCCTGGAGCTGGATAGCGCAGGCAGGCTGAACATCCCCAAGAACCTGATGGCGCATGCCGGGCTGGACAAGGACATTGTGCTCACGGCGGCCAACAACAAAATTGAGATCTGGGATAAACAGAAATACCAGGAGTTCTTTGATAATTTTTCACCGGAAGCCTTCAGCGATCTGGCTCAACAGGTTATGACGGGGGGCGATGGGCCAAACCTTGGATTGTAAAACGGCGCATATGGAACCTTCACAGTATCACCTGCCCGTTCTCCTCCGCGAAGTGGTGGCCAATATGGATATCCGTGCAGACGGAACCTATGTGGACGCGACATTCGGCGGTGGCGGCCATTCCAGGGCCATCCTTGAAAAACTGGGCCCGCAGGGCAGGCTTATTGTGTTCGACCAGGATGAGGACGCCTACCGCAACCGGATCGTGGATGAGCGGGTGACTTTCGTACGGGAGAATTTCCGGCACCTGCACCGCTTTCTCAAGCTGCACAAGGCATTGGAAGCAGACGGGCTGCTGGCGGACCTCGGGGTTTCCTCCCACCAGTTCGACACCGGGGCCAGGGGTTTTTCCACCCGCTTCGACGGGAACCTGGACATGCGGATGGACACGCGCAACAGCCTGACCGCCGCGGACGTGCTCCAGACCTACTCCGAGCAGCACCTGCACCAGGTCTTCCAGGACTATGGCGAAGTGACCAACTCCCGTACCCTGGCCAAAACGATCGTACAGCTGCGGAAAGCGCACCCCTTACGCACCATCGGCGAATTCAAATCACTCATACAGCCTATCGTGAAAGGCAACCCCGCAAAATACCTCGCACAGGTCTTCCAGGCCCTGCGGATAGCGGTAAACGACGAACTGGGCGCCCTCAAAGACCTGCTCACGCAATCGTCGCAGGTATTGAAGCCGGGCGGCAAGCTGGCCATCATCACCTTCCATTCGCTGGAAGACAGGCTGGTGAAGAACTATATGAAAGCAGGCGCCTTCGAAGCAGCGGATGAAAACCCGTACAGCTTTGAAACCCCGCCCAAACTATTCAAACTGATCACTAAAAAGCCCGTAACGGCAGGTGAAGCGGAATTGCGGGCCAACCCGCGCAGCAGGAGCGCCAAATTAAGGGTCGCTGAAAAAATATAGCCGTTACTGTTACTTCCATCCTATCCCCTGGTTACTGAGAAAAATTATTGCGGATAAACTGTCGTAAACCTTGTAAGCGTTGCAGGAAGAAGAAAAGCACATACAGGAAGATTTGATCCCGGAAGATCTTGCCCGGGAGCCCAGGAAAGAGTGGCGCCTGCGGATCAACTACCAGCTGATCACCAGGAACCTGCCTTTCCTGCTTTTCCTCGCCGTGATCGCACTGGTGTACATCGCCAACAGCCATCTCGCGGAAAAGAAAGTACGCCGCATCAACAAACTGAGCCGCGAGATCAAGGAACTGAAATGGGAATACCTGAGCGTGAAAAGCGAACTGATGTTCCGCAGCAAATTGAGCGAAGTGAGCAAAGCCGTGGAGCAGCTGGGCCTGAAAGAACTGAGCACCCCGCCGCAACGCATTGAAGTGAAAACGAAAACCGAGGAATAACAAATAAAACGATACTGACCTAACCCGGCATGGAGATCAAGAAGGACATACTATGGCGAGCATATCTTTGCCTCATTGGCATGGGCGTATTTGCTGTGGCCATCCTGGGCAGGGTTTTCTTTATCCAGCACATCCAGGGCGATTACTGGCGCAGCATGTCCGACAGTCTGCACACCGAGTTCATGGACCTGGATGCAGACCGCGGCACCATCTATTCCGAAGAAGGCCGCATGCTCTCCACCTCCATCCCCTATTTCGATATCAGGATAGACTTCGGGGCAGACGGGCTGCATGATCCCAAGAAGCCCACCTTCACCGAAGAGAACGTAGATTCCCTCTCCACCCGCCTGGCGGAACTTTTCATGGACAAACCTGCGGCAGCCTACAAAAAACTGCTGAAAGAGGGGTTCAAGGAAAAGGACCGCTATTTTTTACTGAAACGCAACATCCGCTTCGACGAATACCAGCAGCTCCGCACCTTCCCCATCTTCCGCCTCGGGCGCAACAAGGGCGGCCTGATCGTTGAAACGAAAAATAAACGCATCAACCCCTTCAAGCTCCTCGCCAACCGCACCATCGGCCTCTCCCGCGAAAACGCGCAGAACGTAGGCCTGGAAAGGACTTACGACGAAAGCCTCAGCGGCGTGACCGGCAAACGCCTCATGCGCCGCATCGCCGGCGGCACCTATATGCCCGTGGAAGGCTACGACATTGAACCGGAAAACGGCAAAGACATCATCACCACCCTGGACGTGAACATGCAGGACATCGCGGAGAACGCCCTCATGAAAATGATGATCTCCAACGAAGCAGAACACGGCACCTGCATCCTCATGGAAGTGAAGACCGGAAAAGTGAAAGCCATTGCCAACCTCGGCCGCCAGAAAGACGGCAGCTACTGGGAAGACCAGAACTACGCCCTCCATGTAGGCGAGCCCGGCTCCACCTTCAAGCTGGCCACCATGATCGCGCTACTGGAAGACGGCTTCGTAACGCCCAACTCCATGGTAGACCTGAACTACGGCCGCTGGCCCATCAACCGCCGGGTAGTGTACGATTCGGAGCCTCATCATTTTACCACCGTGACCGTTAAAAAGGCATTCGAACGCAGCTCCAACGTGGGCATGGCAAAGCTCGCCTACCAGTATTATTATAAAAAGCCAAACGATTTTTCCGCCCACCTCAAAAGGCTGCACCTGGACAAACCGACCGGCATAGACCTCACAGGCGAAGGCACACCGCGCATCAAAACAACGGAAAACAAGAGCTGGAGCGCCGTTACCCTGCCCTGGATGGCATTCGGTTACGAAGTGCTGCAAAGCCCGCTGCAAACGGCCATGCTGTATAACGCCGTAGCCAACAACGGCAAAATGATGAAGCCTTACCTGGTGAACAGCGTCATGGAATACGGTCAACCCGTGAAACAGTTTGAACCGGTGGTGCTGATGGACAGCATCTGCTCCGCCCGCACGCTCAGGAGCCTGAAAGATATGCTGGAAGGCGTAGTACTGAACGGCACGGCCGCCAAACTGCAAACACCCTATTACCGCTTCGCCGGCAAAACGGGCACTGCGCTGGTAGCCAATGGCAACCGCGGTTATGTAGACAAGATCTATCAATCGTCTTTCGCGGGTTACTTCCCGGCAGACGATCCGCAATACACCTGTGTGGTGGTGATCAAGAACAAGCCGCATGCCGCTAAGTTCTACGGCGGCTCTGTAGCTGGTCCTGTGTTCAGGGAAGTGGCGGATAAATTATATGCGCTGGCTGTGCAGAAGCCGCTGCCGGTGCAGCAGGCCGGCGGCCTGGATACGCTGATGGCTATCAAGAACGGCAAAGGCAGCGAATGGCGCAGCGTGGCACGCGCGCTCAACCTGCCCTGGCAGGGAAGCCTGACGGCATCCAATTGGGTAAGCGCAGCCGTTGAAGGCAACAAGCTGAGCTTCGAACCGATTAAAGCCGCGGCTGGCACTGTGCCGGATGTGAAGGGAATGGGATTGAAAGACGCGCTTTACCTGCTGGAAAACGCAGGGCTGCGCGTAGTGATCAAAGGAGCGGGAAGGGTGACCAGCCAGTCACTGCCCGGAGGCACCAGCATCGGGAAGGAACAGACGATCATTATTGAATTAAGCTGATGGAGTATAAATTATGAAAACGCTGCGGGAAATATTATACAATGTAAACATCGTGCAGGTGCTCGGCAATAATGACATTGCCATTCACGCCCTGCATATAGATTCCCGCCAGATCAGGCCGGGCGATGCTTTCATTGCCATCCGCGGCCTTGCAGCAGACGGGCACGACTTCATCTCCAAGGCCATCAGCCAGGGCGCTGCCTCCGTTGTCTGCGAAACCGTGCCGGATACTATTTCGCCGGATGTTTGTTATGTGCAGGTCAGCAACAGCCATCAGGCTGCCGGCGTGATGGCAGGTAACTTCTACGACAATCCTTCCAACCAGCTGAAACTGGTAGGCGTAACCGGCACCAACGGCAAAACCACCATCGCCACGATGCTGTTCCGCCTGTTCACCCGCCTCGGCCATACCTGCGGACTGCTGAGCACCGTGCAGAACCAGATCGGGGACAATATCATTCCCGCCACCCATACCACGCCCGACCCCGTGAGCCTGAATGCCCTGCTGGCGGACATGGTGGCGCAGGGCTGCGATTACGCCTTCATGGAAGTAAGCTCCCACGCCGTTCACCAGCAAAGGATCGCGGGGCTGAAGTTTGCCGGCGGCATCTTCTCCAACATCACGCACGACCACCTGGACTACCATAAAACATTCGACGAATACATCCGGGTGAAAAAGGCTTTCTTCGACGGCCTCCCCGCCACCGCTTTCGCCCTCACCAACCTGGACGACAAGCGCGGCAACGTGATGCTGCAGAACACCAAAGCCCGCAAGGCCACTTACAGCCTCCGCACCATGGCCGATTTCAAAGGCAAGATCCTGGAAAACAACCTCACCGGCCTCATCATGCAGGTAGGCGAAAGGGAAGTGCATTTCCGGCTCATCGGCGAATTCAACGCATACAACCTTATGGCAGTGTACGGCGCGGCCGTGCTGCTGGGTAAAGATAAAGACGAAGTGCTGGCCGCCCTCAGCGACATACAGGGCGCCGAAGGCCGTTTCGATTACATCGTTTCAAAAAACCTCCGTGTGATCGGCATCGTGGACTACGCGCATACGCCTGATGCCCTGCTGAACGTGCTCGCCACGATCAAGAACCTCCGCGAAGGACATGAGCAGATCATTACCGTAGTAGGCTGCGGCGGCGACAGGGATACCGCCAAACGTCCCGTGATGGGCCAAGTGGCGGCGGAACACAGCGACCGGGTGATATTCACCTCGGACAATCCCCGCTCGGAAGACCCGCAGGAGATCATCCGGCAGATGGAAACAGGCGTAGCCGTGCATCAGCGCCGCAAAACCATTTCGATCGCCGACCGCAAAGAAGCCATCAAAACAGCGGTGAGCTTTGCGCAGCAGGAAGACATCATTCTCGTGGCCGGGAAAGGCCACGAAAAATACCAGGAGATCAAAGGAGTGAAACACCCGTTCGACGATAAACAGGTATTGACAGAATTATTCAGCCTTTTAGAAAAATAACCAGATCACGATCCGTTTTTATGTTATACTATCTTTTCAATTATCTCAAAACAGAATTCAACTACACCGGCACCGGAATGTGGCAGTACATCACGTTCCGCGTTACGATGGCGTTACTGCTGTCTCTCGTGATCTCGTTACTGCTCGGTAAAAGGATCGTTCGTTACCTGCAGCGCAAGCAGATCGGGGAAACCATCCGCGACCTGGGCCTGGCGGGCGAGCAAACCAAAAAAGGCACTCCCACCATGGGCGGCCTCATCATCCTGTCTGCCATCGTGATCCCCACCCTGCTGTTTGCCCGGGTGATGAACGTATACATCCTCCTGATACTGCTCTCTACCATCTGGCTGGGCCTCATCGGGTTTATCGACGACTACATCAAGGTATTCAAGAAAAATAAAGAAGGGCTTGCCGGTAAGTTCAAGATCCTTGGCCAGGTTGGCCTGGGGCTGATCATCGGCACCACGCTGTATTTCAACGACAACGTGGTGATGAGCCGGGAGGTGATGACCGGCAAAAAGCTGGCGCCCTACGAAAGAGTGATCAGCAGCACCGAAAGGGTAACGGAAGACGGGCATAAGTTCGTGGACGTAAAAACGCCCATCACCACGATCCCTTTCGTAAAAAATCATGAATTCAACTATGCAAGGCTGATCTCCTGGATACCCGGCGCGGAGAAATACACTTTCGTGCTGTATATCCTGATCGTGATCGTGATCATCGTAGCTGTATCCAACGGCGCCAACCTGACGGACGGGCTGGATGGGCTCGCAACGGGCGTTTCGGCCGTGATCGGCATAGGACTGGGCATATTTGCTTACGTGAGCGGCAACATCCTGCTGGCGGAGTACCTGAACATTATGTACATCCCGAACCTCGGCGAGCTGTCCATTTTCATCGCCGCGTTCGTGGGCGCATGCGTGGGCTTCCTCTGGTACAACGCTTACCCGGCGCAGGTTTTCATGGGCGACACCGGGAGTCTTGCCCTGGGCGGCATCATTGCTTCCCTGGCGATCATCGTGCGAAAAGAATTGTTGCTGCCCATTATATGCGGCGTGTTTTTCGTGGAAAGCCTCAGCGTGATGATACAGGTGACCTATTTCAAATACACGAAAAGGAAGTATGGCGAAGGCCGCCGCGTGTTCCTCATGAGCCCGCTGCACCACCATTACCAGAAGCTCGGTTACCATGAAAGCAAGATAGCCGTGCGTTTCTGGATCGTGACCGTGATGTGCGTGGTATTTGCAATCGCCACTTTAAAAATGAGATAATGCGACTCGTTATACTTGGTGCCGGAGAAAGCGGAATAGGTGCGGCCCTGCTGGGGAAAAAACAAGGGTTCGACGTATTTGTGTCGGACGGCGGGCAGATAAAGGATATCTATAAACAGGAACTGGCGGTGAACCATATTCCTTTCGAGGAAGGCCACCATTCCTGGGACATTATACTTGGCGCGGATGAGATCGTGAAGAGCCCGGGCATACCGGAAAAAAGCGAGCTGATGAAAAAAGTGCGGGAACGCGGGACGCCGGTGATATCGGAGATAGAGCTGGCCTGGCGTTTCAGTAAAGAGCAAAAGATCATTGCCATCACGGGAAGCAACGGGAAAAGCACCACCACGGCGCTCACCCACCATATTTTCCGCACCGCCGGGCTGAACGCCGCGCTGGTGGGGAACATTGGAGTGAGCTACGCCAGGCAGGTGGCTACGGAGCCCGCGGACTATTACATCATCGAGATCAGCAGTTTCCAGCTGGACGATATCGTGGAATTTAAGCCGGATGTGGCGATCCTGCTGAATATCACGCCCGATCACCTGGACCGCTATGATTATAAAATGGAGAACTATGTGGCGTCGAAATTCCGCATAGCCATGAATCAAACGAAGGAAGATTATTTTATTTATTGTAAAGACGATCCTGAGATCAGGAAATATTTAGAGACAAAACCCATTTTTTCAGAACCAATACCTTTTAGCATTATGGAACCATTGAACGAAGGAGGATTTATAGCAAACGACCAGCTGAACATTCAGGTGAAGGATGAACCGGTAATTATGTCTATGTACGACCTGGCTTTAAAAGGTAAGCATAACTTATACAATTCAATGGCAGCAGGCATAGCAGGCCGCACAATGGATATACGGAAAGAAAAGATCCGCGAAAGCCTCAGCACTTTTTCGAGCCTGGAGCACCGGATGGAATATGTGACAACCGTGCGTGGTGTGGACTTTATCAACGACAGCAAAGCTACCAACGTCAATTCCGTATGGTTTGCGCTGGAAAGCATGGAACGCCCCGTGATACTGATCATGGGCGGTGTGGACAAAGGCAATGATTACAGCGCCATTCGCGACCTGGTAAGGGAAAAAGTAAAAGCGATCGTTTGCCTGGGTGTAGATAACCGCCCTATTCACGAAGCCCTGTCTAAAGACATGGAAGTGATGGTAAACACCGACAACATGAAAGACGCTGTAGCGGCGGCTTTCCAACTGTCCAGCAAAGGCGATGTGGTATTGCTCTCCCCCGCCTGCGCCAGCTTCGACCTCTTCAAGAATTACGAAGAGAGAGGCCGCCAGTTCAAGGAGGCAGTGAGAGAACTTTAATCATTTAAACGAACAACGTGAACAACTTACTTCAAAGGACGAAAGGTGACAAGGTGATCTGGACGATCGTGTTCTTCCTGTCTGCGGTAAGCTTGTTGGCAGTATACAGTTCAACCGGCTCTTTGGCATACCGCGTTTACAGCGGGCATACGGAATATTACCTGTTCAAGCAGCTGAGTGTGCTCGTGCTGGGCATCCTGATCATTTACTTCGCGCACCGGGTGAATTACACCATTTACTCACGCGTGGCGCAGATCGGGTTCCTGGTGTCTATCCCGCTGCTGGTCTATACCCTGGCGTTCGGTTCCAACCTGAACGACGCCAGCCGCTGGATCAGGCTGCCGGTGATCAACCTCACGTTCCAGACTTCCGACATCGCGAAGCTGGCGCTGTTCATGTACGTTTCCCGGCAGCTGAGCCGGAAGCAGGCGGTGATCACGGATTTCAGGAAAGGGTTCCTCCCGATCATCGTGCCCGTGGGCATCATCTGCGCGCTGATCATGCCGGCGAACATGAGTACCGCGCTATTGCTCGGCGCCAGCTGCATGCTGCTGTGTTTCATCGGCCGCGTGCCGCTGAAATTCCTGCTCGGCATGGTAGGCGGCGCGATCGTACTGGTATTGCTGATGTTCCTCATCGCGAAGGTGACGGGGATGGAAGGGCGTACCAAAACCTGGGAGAAGCGTGTTGAAAGTTTTTTCAGCAACGAAGAAAGCGATGTACCCTACCAGGTGCAGCAATCCATGATCGCCATCGCAGGCGGCGGAACGCTGGGAAAAGGCCCTGGTAACAGTACGGCAAGAAATTTTTTGCCGCACCCTTATTCGGACTTTATTTATGCAATTATTCTTGAAGAGTATGGTATCTTTGGCGCCTTTTTGGTGTTGGGCGCGTACCTGATCCTGCTCCTGCGAAGCATAAGGATCTTCAAGAACTGCCCCTATGCCTTCGGCGCATTCCTGGCCCTGGGCCTGAGTGTGACGCTGGTGATACAGGCGCTGATGCACATGGCGGTGAACGTTCACCTGCTGCCGGTAACGGGTTTAACGCTTCCGTTAGTGAGCATGGGCGGTTCTTCGGTGATATTTACGAGTCTCGCCATCGGCATCATTTTGAGCGTATCAAGGAATGTTGAAGAAATAGGCACGAAGCAGGAGGTTACCAATCCTGCAGTTGCCGCATAAAGGAATAATATTTTTGAACTTGGCACATAAAGTAATCATAGCAGGCGGCGGAACAGGAGGTCACATCTTCCCGGCCATTGCCATTGCCAATGCCCTCCGCAAGCTGGAGCCGGATATCGATATCCTGTTCGTAGGCGCCAGGGGCAAAATGGAAATGGAAAAGGTGCCGCAGGCGGGTTACCCGATAGAAGGCCTGGAGATCGCGGGTTTCAACCGCAGCAACATGCTCAGGAACCTGCTGCTGCCGTTCAAGCTGCTGAAAAGCCTGAACCAGGCCAAGGGCGTGCTGAACCGCTTCCAGCCTGATGTGGCCGTGGGCGTTGGCGGATATGCCAGCTTCCCCGTCCTTCGCCAGGCGCAGCGCCGGGGTATTCCCACGCTGATACAGGAACAAAATTCCTGGGCCGGCAAAAGCAACAAGATACTCGGCCGAAAGGCAGAAAAAATATGCACAGGGTATGAAGGAATGGAGAAGTTCTTCCCCGCTGAAAAACTCCTCTACACCGGCAACCCCGTTCGCGGCGCTATCACGCAAAGCGCCGTTACGAAAGACGAAGCGCTCCGCCACTTCGGGCTGATGATGGGTAAACCCACCATACTGGCCGTAGGCGGCAGCCTGGGTGCCAAGTCCATCAACGAAGCGCTGCTCCCCCACCTGGCGGAGTTTGTGAACAAGGATGTGCAGTTGATCTGGCAAACCGGCAAACTGTTCTACGAACAGGCCAAATCCGCCGCCGCACCGTTCAGCACGCATGTGAAAGTGTACGACTTCATCAACGTGATGGACTTTGCTTACAAAGCCGCCGATGCAGTGATCTCCCGCGCGGGCGCCCTGGCCATTGCCGAGCTTTGCGTGGTGAAGAAGCCGTCCATCTTCGTGCCGTACCCATTCGCCGCCGAAGACCACCAGACGCAGAACGCGCTCAGCCTGGTGCACAAACAGGCCGCGCTGATGATCAAAGACGATGAAGCGTTTTCCCGGCTGGCCAATGAAGCGCTCAGCCTGGTGCAAAACAAAGCGCTGATGGAAAAATTAGAAACGAACATTGCCCCCATGGGCAATGCAAACGCAGATATGACGATCGCCCGGGCCGTGCTCGGACTGATCAGATAATATTTATCCCCGGATGGAGCTAAAGAAGATACATAGGATCTATTTCATAGGCATCGGCGGCATCGGTATGAGCGCCATTGCGCGTTTCTTCAACGAGAAGGGCGCGGCGGTGAGCGGCTACGACCGTACCTCCACCCTGCTCACGCAGCAGCTCGAAGCCGAAGGCATCCGCATTCATTATTCGGAAGACCTGGAGCAGATAGACCGTGCGGCAGACCTGGTGGTGTATACACCTGCCATACCGGCTTCACAGAAAGAACTCGTGTTCTACCGTGAAAACGGTTATGAAGTGGTAAAACGCAGCGATGTGCTCCAGGAGATCACCCGCGAGCTGTTTGCCATCACCGTGGCCGGCACCCACGGTAAAACCACCGTGAGCACTATGATCGCGCAACTGCTGCGCCATTCCGGTTACGGCTGCAACGCTTTCCTGGGCGGCATCAGCTCCAACTACGGCAAAAATTTCTGGAGCAGCGAAAAGGCCGTTGCGGTAATAGAAGCCGACGAATACGACCGCTCCTTCCTGAAGCTGAGCCCGGATATCGCCGTGCTTACCGCCATGGATCCGGACCACCTGGACATCTACGGCACAGAACAGGCCGTGGAAGAAGCGTTCATTGAATACAGCGGCAACATCAAGCCGAACGGCACCCTGCTCGCCAGGCATGGCCTGCCGCGCGGCGCTGAGCTGAAAGGTGACCACCAGATCACTTACAGCCTGCAGAACGATGCGGCGGATATCTATGCCACCAACATCCGGATGGAAAACGGCGGCTATGAATTCGACGTAGTGCGGCAGGACTGGATCATAGACAACGTAAAGCTGCACCTGGGCGGCATGCACAACGTGGAGAACGCGGTAGCGGCCATTGGTGTGGCACACCTGCTCGGCATCAGCAACGAAAAGATCCGCGCAGCCGTGGGCGATTTCAAAGGCATCCGCCGCCGCTTCGATTACCTGGTAAAAAACGACCGCATCGTATACATCGACGATTATGCACATCACCCGGAAGAGCTGCGGGCATTGATCACCGGCGCCAAAACCCTTTTCAGGGGAAAGAAGTGCACGGTCATTTTCCAGCCCCACCTCTTCACCCGCACCCGCGACTTTGCCGAAGGCTTCGCAGAAACCTTGTCGCTGGCGGATGAAGTGATACTGCTGCCTATCTACCCGGCGCGCGAGCTGCCGATAGAAGGCGTGACCAGCGAAATGATCGCGGAAAAGATCAAAGGGCCTGAAGTGACCATCATGGACAGGAACGCCGTGCCGGACTGGATCCGCAGCCACCGGCCGGAACTGTTGATCACCGCGGGCGCAGGAGATATAGACCTGCTGCGCGAACCATTGACTGAAATATTGAACTGATAAAAACTGATTTAGAACATGCAACCTAAAACCAAAACAGCCCTCAAACGCATCGGCCTCGTGCTCCTCTGGAGCGGCGTGCTGGCCGGCTTTGCCGTGCTGCTGGCGGCCGCGGTGCATGACAAGGAAAGTGAAAAGTGTAAAGGCATTCACGTTACCCTCCGGGGCGACGACCGGAATGCATTCATCAATGAAAAAGACATCAAACAACTGATCGTCAACGATAAGAGCCAGAACCCCGTGGGCACGCCCATCAGCCAGATCAACCTGGCCAACCTGGAACGCGTGGTGGAAAGCGATCCCTGGGTGCGCTCCGCGGAACTGTACCTGGACAACCAGGACGTCCTCAACGTGAACGTGGTGCAGCGCGATCCCGTAGCGCGGGTGTTCACCTTCTCGGGCAGCAGCTTTTACCTTGACGAACAGGGCGAACGCATCCCGGTGTCTGACCGTTTTTCCGCCAGGGTGCCCGTGTTCACCGGCTTCCCCACCGACGCGGTGCAGCTCCGGAAAGAAGACAGCCTGCTGTATGCGCAGATCGGCGACATGGCGCGTTTCATCTCCGCCGATACATTTTGGAATGCGCAGGTAGAGCAGGTGATGATCACGGGCGACAGGAAATTCGAGATCACCCCCAAACTCGGCGATCATGTGATCGTATTCGGGGATGGTACAGATATAGACACTAAATTTTCCAAACTGCTGATCTTCTACCGCGAAGGATTAAGCAAGGCAGGCTGGAATACTTATTCACGGATAAACATAGCGTATCATGAAGAAGTGATCGGAACACGCAGAGATGGAAAGAGCGCTCCCCCGCCGCCGATGTACCGGGATTCATCCATTGCAGACGTAACGATGGATGCAGACCTGGCGCCACCGGCAGCCGTAACGAACCCCAAGCCAGCGGATAAACCGGCGGTTGAAAAACCAAAACCGGCTGCAAAGCCAGTTAAACCGGTAAAACCCGCTTCCAGACCCATTGCCAGGCCAGCCAGCCGGAATTCCGGCCCAACGCCCAAAGCAGTGTATAGTAAACCTAATCAACGTAATCGCAACTAAAAACAATAAAGAACCATGAATCAGGAAGCTCCCATCATTGTAGGTCTCGACATTGGTACCACGAAGATAGCAGCCATCGCAGGAAGGAAGAATGAATACGGGAAATTGGAAATCCTCGGATTCGGGAAAGCCCCATCATTTGGTGTGCAGCACGGCATGGTGCTCAACATCGATCAAACTATCAAGGCCATCCGCCAGGCGCTTGAGAACTGCTATGCATCCAATCCAAACCTCGAGATCAACGAAGTATACGTAGGCATCGCCGGTCACCATATCAAAAGCCTTCAAACCCGCGGAGACATTGTGCGCAACGATACCGATGCGGAAATTTCCCAGAAGGACATCGACCAGCTGATCAACGACCAGTACAAAACCGTGATCCCCGCCAGCGACCAGATCATTGACGTGATCCCGCAGCAATATATCGTGGACAGCCTGCAGAACATCACCTATCCCATCGGGATGAGCGGTGTGAAAGTGGGTGCGAACTTCCACATCATTACCGGCGACAAGAACGCCATCCGTAACATCAACCGCAGCGTGGAGAAATCCGGCCTGCGCATCAAAGACCTCGTGCTGCAACCGCTTGCATCCGCCGCGGCTGTTATGTGCGATATGGACTTTGAAGCCGGCGTTGCGATCGTGGACATCGGTGGCGGCACAACCGACCTGGCCGTGTTCTACGAAGGCGTACTGAAACATACCGCTGTGATCCCCTATGGTGGCGAAAACATCACCAACGATATTAAGAACGGCCTGGGTGTGCTGAAAACACAGGCTGAACAAATGAAGGTACAGTTCGGTTACGCCCTGGCAGACGAGGCCAAGAACAACGCATACATCACTATTCCCGGCCTGCGCGGCCAGAGCCCGAAAGAAATTTCGGTGAAGAACCTCGCGCACATCATCCAGGCCAGGATGAGCGAGATACTCGATTTCGTGGTATACCACCTCAAACAGATCGGGATGGACAACAAGATGCTGAACGGAGGCATCATCCTCACCGGCGGCGGTTCCCAGCTGAAACACCTGATCCAGCTCACGGAATACACCACCGGCGTAAGCGCACGCATCGGCTACCCGAACGAGCACCTGGCAAGCGGCCATACAGACGAGCTTACCAAGCCCATGTATGCCACCTGCGTTGGCCTCATCCTGAAAGGATACAACGATTACGAAAACGATAAACGCGCACTGGAAGAAAATTACGTGAAGATCAACACCAGCTACTTCGCGAAAGAAAAAGCTTCCCGCCTGGCAGAAGATGGCGAAGAATGGACAGAAGACGAACAGCCTGAAGAAACAGCAGATGCGCGCCAGCACAGGAAAGCAGCCGAAAGGAACGCTTCCCTCAAAGGTTTCCTGGACAGGATGAAAACGAAGATCATCGACATGTTCACCGAAGAGGAAGACGCAAAGCTGTAACAGCCGCAGCGTGGCGTGATTGTTGCATGAATAATCAATTTTTTAAAAAACACGATCAAAAATAGTAGCGTAGGAAAACGGTACACCAATACTAACCCATTTAAAGAGAAAGAGTCATGATACATTTTGATCTTCCAAAGGAAAAATCCTCCATCATCAAAGTGATAGGCATTGGTGGCGGTGGTAGCAATGCGGTGAACCACATGTTCAGCCAGAACATCGAGGGGGTGAACTTCATTATCTGCAATACCGATGCACAGGCAATTGCAAACAGTCCCGTACCGAACAAGGTACAGCTGGGGCCACACCTCACACAGGGTTTGGGAGCCGGCGCCAATCCCCGGATCGGCGAGCAGGCAACGGAAGAATCCTTTGAAGAAATCAAAAAGATACTGGAGGTGAATACCAAGATGGCGTTCATCACCGCAGGCATGGGCGGCGGCACCGGCACCGGCGGCGCACCCATCATTGCCAAGATATGCAAGGAGCTGGGCATCCTCACTGTCGGCATCGTTACCACTCCCTTTTCTTACGAAGGGAAGAAGAGGATGCAGCAGGCGGAAGAAGGCATCAACCGCCTGAAAGATTATGTGGATACCCTGCTGATCATTTCCAACGATAAGCTCCGCCAGAAATTCGGCGACCTGAAATTCAAGGCCGCATTCGAAAAGGCAGACAACGTGCTGGCTACCGCTGCCAAGTGCATCACTGACGTGATCAACAGCACCGGCCAGATCAATGTTGACTTTGCGGACGTCTGCACTGTAATGCGCAACGGCGGCGTGGCCATCCTGGGCGCAGCAGTGGCCGAAGGCGAATACCGCGCGCAGAAAGCCATCGAGGAAGCGCTTACTTCCCCGCTGCTGAACGACAACGACATCAAAGGAGCCAAATGGATCCTTATCAATATCTCTTCCGCCGAAGGCGAGTTTGAGCATACGCTGGACGAAATGGACACCATCCAGGCCTACGTGCAAAGCATGGCGGGCGAGGATTGCGACGTGATCCTCGGTGTGGGCTACGACCAGTCGCTGGAGCGCAACCTGGGCGTTACCATCATTGCCACCGGCTTTGAGCAGAACCCCATCCAGCAGCAGAAACCTTCCGGCAGCGTGGCCGCCCAGCCCGTGAAAGAAGAGCCGAAGATCGTGATGACCCTCGGCCAGGAAGGCGACGAAAAGAAAATGAACAGCCAGGCCATGCTCTTTTCCGACGAGCCCGACGAAGAGATCAAAGACGTGATGGCGCCGAAGCTCGTAGAACCGCAGGTGGCCCATCCCGCACCTACAGCAGCCTTTGTACCGCCGGCGCCGCCGCGCGAAACCTATACGCTCAACATTGAGCCGGTAGAAGAACCCGCGCAGCCCCAACAGCCGGCACAGCCGCAACCCATTCAGCAGGCGCAGCCACAACCTGTTCAACAGGCCCAGCAGCAGCCCTCTGCACCGGCAGGCAGCTCCTCCGGAGGTTACCTGAACCGCCCTTCCAACATCTACGTGGAACCGGTGAACAATAACCAGCAGGATGAAATGAAAATGGTGTACAAAGAAGAGACCGCCCCCGAACCGGAACCCGCTCAACCACAGCAGCAGGCGCAACCGCAGCCCCAGCAGCTGCTGGACGAACAGCAGGAAGAGCAAAAACGCAAGCAAATGGAAAGGGTGGCGAAATTACGCAGCATCAGCTTCAACGTGAAGAATATGGAAAACAACCAGGAGATCGAAAATGTGCCGGCATACCTTCGCCGGAATGTGAACCTGGATAATGGTGCCGGCTCCGCCGAACACTTCTACTCCAGCTACACCGTTGGCAACGGGCAAAACGACCAGGCGGAGATCAACACGATCAACACCTTCCTGGATGGCAAAAAACCCGACTGATGCAACAAAAAGAAAATTAGTTTGATTGTTTTTTAGTTGTGTTAAAAAAAATCCTCCGACTCTTCGGAGGATTTTTTATGCGCTTAAAGCGAGTTCAGTACTGCATTTCCCGCGTCCACCATATCTCCCGCCTTCTTTGCTTTCAATGCATTGATCTCGAAAGTTGACAATATCTTTTCCAGCTGAGGGCCCTTCCCTTCTGCTTTCAGAATACGGATCTTTTCATACGCCTGTATGCCTTCTATCATTCTTTCGAAGCGCATGGAAGAGCGCGGGCCGGGATATACGAGATAGGTATCGCCCGCAGCCCAGGTGCGGAAACGCGAATCCTGCAAAGGCTCTTTCACCCAGCAGTTGAACGCCCAGCGCAGGTAGCCGGTGTAATTCTTTGCGGCGGCATGCCAGCCCAGCCATGCGGATTCGGCCAACGGCGAAAAGGTGAAGGTATTGGGGAAACCTTCGGAACAGCAAGTGTAATACGTGGTAGGCCAGCCTTTCTCCAGGCGCCATTTTCTTTCTTCTTTGGTAAAATCCTGGCCGGAGGCTACACAATAATCAAAGATGTCGTTCACCAGTTCTTTGTGGTAGTTGCCGGCGAGGGAGACTTTGAAATCCTTATCCACACTGCGTATCAGCTTGATGGCGCTTTGCATGGCCTCCATCGGCCGCTCGTCCATGGCAATGCAGGTAATGTCGAACCAGCCTTTTGACCTCAGGTGTTTGGCAAAGTCCGCCAGCATGGGGCGCCAGTGATTGTCGTATTCAGCGGTGCCGGGTTTGGCTACCAGCACTTCGTTTTTACCGGTGCTTTCATCGAAGTAATAGAATTTCAGGTTCCAGGGGATCATGCTGAAGCAGGCGATCTCTTTTTTGATGCCCATTTCCTGCATGAAACTTACCCATTGGTCGAACACGGTATAGTCGAAGTTCCAGGAACCGTCTTTCTTTTTGGTCCACTTCACCATGTCGCCGTAAATGTCTTCGGTCTGGCTGTTCCATGGATCGTAAATGATGCTGGTGGTGATCACTTTCTGTCCGGCGTTGGCCAGCATCTTCATGTAAGGTCTCATCGCCTCGAAATGCGCTTTGCTCCACAGCGGCGTGTTGTGCATGCGGGCGACGGCGTAGGGGCTTTGCCAGAGATCCAGGTGGAAGGCCCAGTCTTTCGGCTGGGGAAGCGCACGGTCCAGCACAGTGATCTCGTATTCCAGGCTGCTCATAACGGCTCCCCTGGCTGTTTTCACCTGGATGCTGCCGGAATAGGTACCGGCGGGCGTTTGCGGCGGCACGGCCACGCTCAGCCAGACGGGCTGTGTGGTGTGCGCCTCCATATTGATGCTTTTGATAAAATCGATACCGTCTGCCACGAGGGAAGAATCAAACTGACCGGGCTTGCGGTGCCCGCATCCGCCACCTTCACTGTTCAGCTCATCAGTCATCACATACCGCACAAAACCCGTGGTAATGACCCCTGAAGGGATCACGTTGCCATTTTTGTCTTTGAGCGTACTGGTCACGATGCTGACGCCGGTTTCCGGGAGGGTAGACCAGAGCAGGAACTGTGTATGTACCTTCTCGCCCTTCCAGGCCTTTGTGCTCCAGGATGAGCGCAGGGAGCGGGATTCGGGGGCGAAGATCTTGTCGTACCTTACATCGGCGCTGCCGAAGGCCACATTCATGCCGGCACGAACACTCCGCCAGGCCGCATGGTCCACTTCACGCGGGTCTTTCAGTTCCTTGTAATCGGCCGAAACGCCGTTTTGGGCATGTAAAGTCAGGGTAAACGCCAGGGACAGGCCCGTGGCAAAGACGTGTTTAAGCATAACGAGTAGCATGTTTGGAAGCTCACAATATAATATCTATTGCGCTTTCATGCAAACCCATTCTATTCGATATCGTAGCGGTACCTGTCCTGCACGCGCTTGAGCTGCAGGTTGGTCACAGGCGCCACCACCAGCGGGAATTTCTCAATGGTCACATAGCTGGAATCAAGCCCGAAACCGCGTTCTTCAGACAGCCCGATCTTTTTGAGCATAAAGTATATCCGCATGATGATCCGTTCGTGCAGGGGCAGGTCGTTATCGTGCGAAAGGAATTTTTCCATCACGATGAACTGGAAGTCGCCCACCACGTTGTTTTTGCTAAGGGATTCGTAGCGGCTGGTGATGTTCACTTCCTTGTTCCGCACCATATCTTCCACCACCATCCTGAACATCAGGTTGATCCTTTGCTCCACCCTGAAGCCAAGCCTGAATTCCACCCTGATCACTTCATTGGGAATGATGGTCTGCACGGTGTATTCGCTCATATACGGTTCGTCCACCACATCCACATGCACAAACCAATAGATATCGGCGCGTTTGGGCTTTTTGTTGAGAACGGAGTAGATGATCTTGTGCTCGATTTCTTTCGGGTTATCCGCGCTGCTCATGTATACGAGGTGCGTGGCGTATTTTGGAATAGACGTGTCGTTGCTGAGTTCCTGCAGGATGGGCAGGTAATCTTCCAGCCGCACAAATTCCACGTAACGGTTCTTGATCTTCCGGCTCCTGAACCAGGCGTACATGACGAGGAAGAGCGCGCCGGCCACGATCACGGTCACATAGCCGCCATGCGTGAATTTCACAAGATTGGCCAGCAGGAAAGAAAACTCGATGGTGAGGTATACGGCCAGGTACACGGCGATCCAGGCGAGTTTTACGCGGCGGGTATATAAATAAAAAGCGAACAGGCAGGAGGTCATCAGCATGCAAATGGTGATGGACAGCCCGTAAGCCGCTTCCATGGCGGATGATTCTTTAAACAGCAGTACGATGGACACGCAGCCCACGAACAGCATCAAGTTGATGCCGGGGATATACAGCTGCCCGCGCAGTTCCGTCGGGTAATTGATCTTGAGTTTGGGCCAGAGGTTGAGGCGCATGGCCTCTGAGATGAGGGTAAACGACCCGGAGATTAGGGCCTGGCTGGCGATAACGGATGCGATGGTAGCGATCAGTACCCCGAAGATCACGAACCATTCGGGCATGATCAGGAAGAAGGGATTTTCCCCGTTCAACGTTTGGCCCTGCTGGGTGAGCAGCCAGGCGCCCTGGCCCAGGTAATTGAGTATCAGCGCTATTTTAACGTATATCCAGGAAACGCGGATGTTGCCGCGGCCCACGTGGCCAAGGTCCGAATAGAGGGCCTCCGCCCCCGTGGTACAGAGAAAGACCGCCCCCAGCAACAGGAAACCATGCGGGTAAAGCAACAGCAGCTTCACGCCGTAGTAGGGATTAAAGGCCTTGAGTACGGACAGGTCGTCCGCAATATGCGCTATGCCCAATACGGCGAGCATAGTGAACCAGATGACCATGATGGGGCCGAACATTTTGCCGATAGACATAGTGCCGAACTGCTGCATAAAAAACAGCAGTGTGATGATCACCAGCACGATCTTTACGATGGTCCAGGTGCCGAGGTCTTTAAAAACGGGTAGTGTGCGCAAGCCTTCCACGGCCGAGGTGACCGTGATGGGAGGCGTAATAATGCCGTCTGCAAGCAGCGCGGCGCCGCCGATCATACCGAAAACGACCGTCCATTTGCCATGCCGCCGCACCAGGGCGTACAGTGAGAAAATACCGCCTTCTCCTTTATTATCAGCTTTCAGCGTGAGAATTACATATTTGACTGTGGTCTGAAGGGTCAATGTCCAGATGATGCAGGAAATGCCGCCGATCACCAGCAGTTCGCTGATCTCGTTGGTTCCAACAATGGCTTTGAACACGTAAAGCGGAGAGGTACCGATATCGCCGTAGATGATACCCAACGCCACAATCAGACCGGCCAGGGTAGCTTTATTGAAGTCTTTTACCACGCTAAAAACAGTATAAGTTTAAGGCTGGTCAAATTTAGTGATAATTAATCAGGATTTGCAAGTGTAAAAAACGCGTTATTGTATAACGGGTAATGGGGGGCGGGGGTTCAATCGGCAGGAGATTTATTTTCAGGACATGCCTGAAAGCGAACAGGCTGCTCGTTTGAGCAGCCTGTTCTGAAATATTTACCGTGGTTATCCGGTCTGTATTAGTTAGCAGGAGCTAAGTCTACAGTGCTGGATTCGCCAGGAGTGTTTTGTTTGATGAAGCGGCCGCGGTCGATACCTTGTTTTTCAGCCAGGTAGTCGATCACTGCATCCACACGGCGGGAGCTCAGGTCAACACCGCCTTTCTTGCCTTTGGCACCAGCGTGACCGGTAACCAGTACGTTACAAGAGGGGTTCTGACGCAGGGTGTTAGCTACGCTGCTCAGGATGGCTTCGTTGTCGGAAGATACTTTGGTAGAAGAACCTTTGAAGGCTACGCTGGGGAATACCAGGCTAGCGCATGCAGGTTGCTGAACCATGTTCTTGCAGCACTCAGGATCCGGGCATTTACCTACGCCGTCAGCGTCAACAGGCTGGCAATATGTCGGGGTGATGAGCTGTTTGTCTTTGTAGTCAGGAACACCGTCACCGTCTGTATCTTTAGCTACACCGTGAGAATCAACAGGTGCGCCGGCAGGGGTGTTGGGTTCGCGGTCGAACTGGTCAGTTACGCCGTCGCCGTCAGCATCAGGCAGAACAGGAGTCGGCAGTTTCATGCGACGGGGGCTGTTCAGCTCGTTGTAGGCGAAGTCCAGCGGGTTAACCCACCAGAGGGGTTCTACGCGTTTGTTCGGGTTACCCAGGTTGAAGTTCAGACGCAGGCTGGTGTAAGAGAAGAAATCCTGGCCTTTATCATACTGAGCGGAGGTGAAACCGTCCAGATAATCGTCGAAGGGCAGGGTCAGTTTTTCTTCTATGCCTATGTTGAAGCGTTTAGAAACTTTGAAAGCGATACCAGTACCGAAGTCAACAGCGTGACGGAGCAGCTGGTTGTCGTCGTTACGGCCGATCTGAACGCGGTTGCCCTGAGCGGGAGCGTTTTGTTCGTATTCTTTGTCATGGAAATCTTTCAACGCCTTGCGGATGTCTTTCTTTTTACCGCTGAAGTTGATGCCGGCTGCACCGTAATCGTAACCTTGGCCGGAAGCGTTCAGAGCGTCAACGTCAACGTCTGCCATCAGGATGCTGTAACCACCAAATACATACCAGTTCACTTTAGGCTGAGCCTTGTAGAACAGGATGTTGCTGAGGGAAGCGATGAAGTCCAGGGACAGCTGGTGAGTAGCCGTTTTGTAAGCAGGAACGATGTTGCCATTGTTCAATGCAGCAGTGGCATTGTAAGCGGCAAAACCACCATTGTTGGGTTTCAGCTGGTAATCCAGACCATAGTCGAAAGAACCAGTATATTCACCTCTGATGGAGAAAGTATGACCGATAGCTTTTCTCAGGGAGATACCGCCGCCGAAGCCGGGGAGAGCAGCTACGTCACCTTTAATGAAGTGGTAACCACCGTGGAAACCAAGTTCCCACATGTTACGGGGTTTAGCGGGGTAGTCGGATTGGTTGTTTCTGAAGCTGTTAAATTGCGCCATATTCTTTGCCGAAACTTTTGAGGAGTCCAGGGCATCATATGTGGGTTTAACCTGCGCAAAACCAGGAGATGCTGCCAGAAGAGTCATTGCACCTGCCAGTAGTAAGTACTTTTTGCTTGCCATAATTGTTTTTTTATTTAAAAACTGTTAAAGATTTTACAATTAACGCGTTTTTTACCAAGCAAAGGTAAAAATCCTAAATGAATATACAAATTTTTATTGCGATTTTATTTGTATTGATAACTGACTCAATATTAGAGTATAATTTAAAGAACATCCACCTAATGTATACAAATTCGGGGCCAATTTTGCAAAATGTCCTATTTTAGGCCTAGCTTAGCAAACCTTTTTATTATATCCATGGAGGAAATTAAACAACTGATCGGGAAGGAATTACAAGATTTCGAGGGAAAGTTTGCAGATGCAGTGAAGAGCCATGTTCCTCTGCTGGACAGGATTATGCATTATATCGTGAAAAGGAAGGGCAAGCAGATCAGGCCCATGTTCGTCCTCCTCTCCGCCAGGTTATTCTCCAACAGCATTAATGAAAATACCTACCGCGCCGCCGCCCTTGTGGAACTTTTACACACTGCCACCCTCGTGCACGACGATGTGGTAGACGACTCCCTCGAACGCCGCGGTTTCTTCTCCATCAACGCGCTCTGGAAAAATAAGATTGCCGTGCTCGTGGGCGACTACCTCCTTTCCAAAGGCCTGTTGCTCAGCGTCAGCAACAAAGATTTCCGCAGTCTCGAGATCCTTTCCCAGGCCGTAAAGGAAATGAGCGAAGGTGAATTGCTCCAGATCGAAAAAACCCGCAAGCTGGACATCAAAGAAGATATCTATTTTGAGATCATACGCCGCAAAACCGCTTCCCTCCTCGCCTCCGCCTGCGCGGCCGGCGCCTGGAGCACCACGGCAGACGATACCCTCACCGAAAAAATGCGCCTCTTCGGCGAAAAGGTCGGTATCGCATTCCAGATCAAAGACGACCTGTTTGACTACGGTTCCGCCAATATCGGCAAACCGACAGGGATAGACATCCGGGAAAAGAAAATGACCCTGCCCCTCATTTATACCCTCCAGCACGGAAGCAGGGAACAACGCCGGCATATTATAAATATAGTAAAAAATCATAATAAAGATAAAGAGAAGGTCAACGAAGTAATTGCCATCGTAAAAGAAAGCGGCGGGATCGAATATACCCGGCAAAAAATGCTGCAATACCGCGACGAGGCCCTGGCCATTCTCCATGAACTGCCCGAAAGCAATATCAGGGCGGGGCTCGAAACGCTCGTAAGGTTTACCACGGACCGGAAATTTTAAGGTTTCCTCTCCCTATACCGGAGAATTTCCCGCTTTTAGCGCAAATACGCTAATCATCCTTATATTACAACAGAAGTCAGAACCAACAAGAGGAAGCAATTCCCGCCAATACAATTTCATGCAGAAACGCTGGACAGTCAAAAAATATCAACCAATACAGGAGCAGCAGCTTCAGTCAGCTTTGAAAATACATCCCATCCTATGCCGGCTGCTGGTTCAACGCGGCATTACAAAGTATGACGAGGCCAGACATTTTTTCCGTCCCTCCCTGGAAGACCTTCACGATCCCTGGATCATGAAGGACATGGACAAAGCCATTTCGCGCCTGGAAGAAGCCTTCTTCCGCCAGGAAAAGATCCTGATATACGGCGATTATGACGTGGACGGCACTACGGCCGTTGCCACCGTATACGGCTTTCTCCAATCCCTCTATAGTAATATCGAATTCTATATCCCGCACCGTTACCGCGAAGGATACGGTATTTCCATGCAGGGTATCGAATACGCCAGGGACAACGATTTCACCCTCGTTGTTGCGCTGGACTGCGGGATCAAATCCATTGAATACATCACTTATGCCAGATCCATCGGCATAGATTTTATTATCTGCGACCACCACCTGCCCGACCCGGAACTGCCGCCTGCAGCGGCTATCCTCAATCCCAAGCAGGAAGGCTGCCCTTATCCCTACAAGGAACTGAGCGGTTGCGGCATTGGCTTCAAGCTCATCAGCGCCCTCGCGCAGAAAAAAGGCCGGCCTATGCAGGAAGTGTATGCTTACCTGGACCTTGTGGCCACCAGCATTGCGGCAGACATTGTGCCCATGACCGGCGAGAACCGCATCCTCGCCTTCCATGGCGTGAAACAGGTGAACGAAACGCCCAGCGCGGGCATTAAAGCGCTCATCCAGCTCAGCAACCTGAAAGAAAAGCTAACCACTTCCAACCTCGTATTCGTGATCGCCCCGCGCGTGAATGCCGCCGGCCGGATGGACGATGCGCGCAAAGCGGTGAACCTCTTCATTGAAAAGGATTTCGACAAGGCGTATGCTTTCGCCGAAATGCTGCATGGCGACAATATGGAAAGGAAAGGGATAGACATGAGCATTACCCAGGAAGCAGTGAGCATTATCCAGAATGATATTTCACTGCATGGCCGCAAATCCACCGTGCTCTACCAGCCCCACTGGCACAAGGGCGTAGTGGGCATCGTAGCCAGCCGCCTGATCGATAAATATTATTACCGGCCCACCATCATACTTACGCAGAGCAACGACAAGGTAGCCGGCTCCGCCCGCTCTGTATCAGGGTTTAACGTGTACGAAGCTATCCACCAGTGCAAGGACCTCCTTGAGAATTACGGCGGGCACTTTTACGCCGCCGGCATGACGCTGAAGCCCGAAAACGTGACCGCCTTCCAGGCCAAATTCGAAGAAGTGGTGGCCTCTACCATCAACCCGGACCTGCTGATCCCGGAGATCGTGATCGATACGGAGATCAACCTGGCTGACCTAACGCCCGCATTCTACAACATCATGCGGCAATTTGAACCACTGGGCCCGGAGAACCTGCGGCCCGTCTTCCTCGCCAGGAACCTGATGGATACAGGATTTTCAAAGATTGTAAAAGAAGAGCACCTGAAATTGTCTGTCAAACAACGGAATGGGGGATCATTCTCAGGAATAGGGTTTTTCA
Organism: Chitinophaga sp. YIM B06452; assembly: GCF_039655965.1. Taxonomy (NCBI): domain Bacteria; kingdom Pseudomonadati; phylum Bacteroidota; class Chitinophagia; order Chitinophagales; family Chitinophagaceae; genus Chitinophaga; species Chitinophaga sp. YIM B06452. The sequence goes on from NZ_JAWLKY010000002.1 coordinate 1,684,861, forward strand.
TGGCCGATAAATTCGAGCTCATCAACCACAAAAAACCCTTTGATTTGGTTTTCACAGTAGAAGAAAATGAATGGAACGGAACAGTATCCCTTCAACTGAAAGTGATAGACATCCGTGCTTCAGCTTAGATCTATGGCAGGCGCTGTGCACTCAGCCAGGTGAACAGTGCCGGGTTGTTGTAGGCTTTCGTCCAGGCATCATGGCCGCCCGTAGGATTCTCCGTATATTTCACCAGCTGACCGCCGCAGGCTTTGATGGCATTCACCATATTCCTTGAACCAGATACATTTACCGTCGGGTCGTCCGCATTGTGAAAAGCCCATACCGGTTTGGTTTTCAACGCGCAGGCTTTAGCCACCGGCCCGGCCCCGCAGATGGGCACTGCCGCCGCAAACCTTGAAGGATAGGCTGCCACCCACTCCCAGGTGCCGAAACCGCCCATGCTAAGACCCGTCACATAAATCTTTTTAGGATCAATATTATACTGTTTCAATATGTCGTCGTACAAAGCATTCAGGCTTGGAATATTCCACCAAGTGCCTAACGGGCATTGCGGCGATACTACAATGAAGGGGAAGTTGGCATTTTTAGCTGCTATCGCCGCCAGGCCCGCTCTCTTAACCATGTTTAGGTCGTTCCCCCTTTCTCCTATCCCATGCAGAAAAATGATCACCGGCCAGCGTTTGGTAGTTTCCGTATTATAAGTGGCAGGAATCTGCAGCACGTAGCCAGTTATACCTTTGGGATTATTCACTTTCCGGAAAGTGACGCCAGTTTGTTGAGGTGTAAATGAGGCAGGGTCCTTTGTAAGATCAGGAGCCTCTGTCCCGGGCACTACTTTTGAATCTTTGCCAGAAGGCTCTACAGTCGATGTTTTTGAACACGCAGCCATTATTAATACAATAGCGACGCCAAGGAGTACTTTGTAACGCATAAAGGAGAGATATGGTTTTACTAAATCGGTTTTTCAATTAATACTGCTCAGGCAATGATTATACCAATCATTACTGCCCATCGCCCTGAAACCAGCCACCGGCTTATGAAAAAATATAATCTATTGGAAATTCATATATGCAACCAAAGTGATAATAACCAGACTGTATAGTGGCCGCGGTGACTCTTGCGGCTAAGTTATTTCCATGGTATTTTTTTAGCCGCGCTACTCCCGTCAAAAATAAAAAGCGGATAGCCCTTTCAGACTATCCGCCCGGAATATATTTGGTTATCTATTATTTATTCCCCATCAGTTCAACGCTGCGCTGCACAAAGGCGGTGAGGTCCGCGCCGGTGAGCAGGTTCTGTGAAAGCAGCGCCAGGTCCGCCAGGTTGCGCACCAGCTTTTGCTGCAATTCGCCATTTCCTTCCTGCAGGATGTCCTGGTAAATAGGATGGTTTGCATTTACCGTCATCGTGATCTCGTCGGGCATGCCGGCATACCAGCTGGCTGCGGACCCGCCCATCGCCGCCATGTCCTTCATCCTCCGCATCAGCTCGCCGCGGGTAACGATCACAGGCTGGTCCTGCGTGCCAAGCCCCTTCAGCTCCACCTTGATATGCGGCAAGGCCAGTTGTGCGCCGAACAGTTCCTTCAGCTTTCCTTCCTGCTCTTCGCTCAGCACGCTCTGCGCTGTAGCTTCATGGTCGATCAGGTTGTCCGGGATGTCTGCATCCACGCGGGTAAACTGCACGTTCTCCCATTTCTGTTCCATGTGATTGATAAAACCGGCGTCTACCATCGTATCCAGCTTCACTACTTTGAAACCCTTGGCAGTGGCGGCGTTGACGTAACTGTCCTGCTGCACCGGATTGGTAGCATACAGGATCACGAGTTTATTTTCTTTATTGGTCTGCAGGGCAGACGTAGCGGTACGATATTCGTCCAGCGTGTAGAAAGTTCCACCGGTCACGTCTTCCATCAGGTGGAATTTGTTCGCCTTGTCCAGGAACTTGTCTTCCGTCATCATGCCGTATTTCACGAACAGGCCGATGTGTTCCCATTTTTCTTCGAAAGCCTTGCGGTCTGTGCGGAACATTTCATCGAGCTTGTCCGCCACTTTTTTCGTGATATGCGCGTTGATCTTTTTCACGTTGGGATCGCCCTGGAGGTAGCTGCGGCTCACGTTCAGCGGGATGTCCGGCGAGTCGATCACGCCGTGCAGCAGCATCAGGAATTCCGGCACAATGTTCTTCACTTCGTCTGTTACGAACACCTGGTTGCTGTACAGGCTGATCTTGTCTTTCTGTATTTCGTACGATTTGGTGATCTTCGGGAAGTACAGGATGCCGGTGAGGTTGAAAGGATAGTCTACGTTCAGGTGGATCCAGAACAGCGGCGGTTCCGCGAAGGGATACAGTTCTTTATAAAAATTCTGGTAGTCTTCCGCGGTAAGCTCGCTGGGCTTTTTCACCCATGCGGGCGTGGTGTTATTGACCTGTGTGTCCTGGAATTTGATGGGCACAGGCAGGAAGCGGCAGAATTTTTCGAGGATGGTGCGGATGCGGTGCTCATCGAGGAATTCTTCACTTTCTTCGTTGATGTGCAGCACGATGTCTGTACCGCGTTCTGTTTTTCCTGTTTCTTCCAGCTGGTATTCCGGGCTGCCGTCGCATTCCCAGCGAACGGCCTGTGCTTCCGGCTTCCAGGACTTTGTGAATATTTCCACCTGGCCGCTTACCATGAAAGAAGAGTAGAACCCGAGGCCGAAATGCCCGATGATATTGGCGCCTTCGGCTTGTCCTTTATATTTTTTCAAGAACTCTTCTGCGCCGGAAAATGCCACCTGGTTGATGTATTTATCCACTTCTTCGGCCGTCATGCCTACGCCGCGGTCCGAGATCGTGATCGTTTTTTTCTCTTTGTCCAATGCAACCGTAATATCGGTACTGCCGATGTCTCCTTTAAACTCCCCTACACTGGCCAGCGTTTTCAGCTTCTGTGTGGCGTCTACCGCGTTGCTCACCAGTTCACGTAAAAAAATGTCGTGATCTGAATAGAGGAATTTTTTGATAATGGGGAAAATGTTTTCTGTTTGTACACGTATGGCACCTTTCTGCATATGATATCAGTTTTTAACGGGAGAAATGCTTTCAAATGATGTGCCATGGCCCCGGGGCTGACAAGTTGACCGGGCGTCACATATTTTTCACACCTTAAATTAACAAAATCATCATGTCATTTCATCTACGGATAAAATAACCGGCGTAATTTAGGGATACAAAATTATAACCCCGATTAATCCACTAAAAACGAAAAACCCTTTATGAAAAAACCTCTACTCCTGGTTATTTTACTGTCTCCCTTACTGGTTTTTGCGCAAGGCACCAACCCTGCCCCACAAAGTATCCCGTATTTGCAGGACTTTTCCGCCCTGCCCCATACTTCCACGGCATACCCGGAAGGCTGGCAGGGATGGGCTTTGAGCGGCGCCCCGGGTTCCGCCTTCAACCTGCTGCCCGCGGCGGGCGATAAGGCGCTGGTGGCCAACAGCAGTGCGTCTTCCACGGCCAACGGCGTGCATAACTACAATGGCAAGATCGGTTACCTGAACAGCGGCAGCATGGACAATGCCGTGGCGCTGAGCCTGAATACCACGGCCAACACCAACGTGCGTGTGAGGTACCAGGTGATGACGCTCCGCAATCCTTACGACGGCAATACCAACACCCGCATCAATGAGGCCGTGTTGCAGTACCGGGTGGGGTTAAGCGGCAATTTCACCACGCTTCCCGGCACCGTTTACCAGAACAATACCGTTACGCAGACCGCTTCGGGCGTTACCACGCCGCAGCAGCTCATGTCCATCGAAGCGCTGTTGCCTGCGGAATGCGAGAACCAGCCTGTTGTGCAGTTGCGCTGGGTGAACCGGCAGATCGGCGGCGCGGGCTCCAGGCCTTCTTTTGCGATAGACAGCGTGGCCGTTTGGGGCGTGAGCGGCGACGCCACTCCCCCGGTCCTCAGCAGCCTGCTGCCGGCCAACGGCGCTACCGGCGTGGTTCCCGGCACAAATGCTGTGATCACGTTTGACGAAAATATCCGGAAAAACGCTGGCACCGTTACCGTGCACAATCTCAGCCAGGGCACGCGCCTGGTGCTGAATATCACCGATCCTTCCGTAATTGTTTCCGCCAATACCCTTACCATTCCTGCCGCGCTGCGCGCAGACAGGGAATACTTCACTACGCTGGACAGCAATGCCATACAGGATTCCAACGGCAACGGCTTCCCAGGAATATCGGACAGCCTGAGCTGGCGCTTTATCACCGGCAGCCAGCTGCTCGATTTCACCTTCAGCACCTGCGGCAGCACCCTGCCGGACGGCTTTACGCAATATAGCGTAACCGGCGCGCAAACCTGGGCCTGCACGACATTTGGGCAGAGCGGGAACGGCGTGCAGATCAATGGCTTTTCAGGCGGGGCCAGGGAAAACGAGGATTGGTTCATCAGTCCCGTGTTCGACCTGGGCGGCTTTAACGTGCCGTTGCTGGCATTTGCAAGCAGGAGCGCCTTCCAGGGCCCGTCGCTGGAGCTGCGCATTTCCACCAACTATTCCGGCAGCGGCGATCCCCGCCTCGCCACCTGGACCAGCATCAGCGGGCGTTTCCCGGAAGTGGGCACCGATGTCTGGAAAACATCCTCCCGCATCAATCTCAGCAATTTCAAAGGCGCCGACGTATACATCGCCTGGGTGTATACCTCTTCACCCACGCTGCAAGCCAGCCGCTGGACGTTGGACGATATCCATATTTCCGATACCAGCGCCGCGCCCGCGCCAGATGTATATGTCCTGCCCGCGCAGCTGGACTTCGACTATGCTCCTGCCGGCCAGCGCTCCGCTCCACAGCCCTTCAGCTATTGGGCCAGCGATCTCACCGCTCCGCTGGTGATCACCGCCCCGGCCGGTTTCGAGCTTTCAGCCGATAATATCCAATACCAGTCCAGCCTCACGATCCCTGCCGCGGAAGCTACTGCAGCGCTGGATTCCATTTGGGTGCGCTTTGCGCCTTCCGCTGCCAACCAGCCTTACAGCGGCAGCATCTCCTTCAGTTCCGCGGGCCTGCAGCAGCAGAAAGTTTCGCTGTCGGGCACCAGCCTGCGCACGCTGAAGGTGGTGAACTGGAACATGGAATGGTTTGGTCACCTGCAATTCGGTCCCACCAACGAAGCCCTGCAGCAGGCCAATGCGCTGAAAGTGATGAAAAGCCTGGATGCGGACGTGTACGCGCTTTGCGAAGTGGTAGACACCATCCGCCTGAAAGCCCTCGTGGATTCCATGCCGGGCTACCGGTTCACCGTTTCCGATTTCGGCAGCCGGGTGGATAGCCTTACTTCGCCTCAATACGATTCCGCGCAGAAGCTGGCCTTCGTATATCGCGAAGCCCTGGTGAAAAACGTTCGCACCTACGGCGTGCTGCGCAGGAACGCCAGCGCCGACGCATATTTCAACTGGTCGTCAGGCAGGTTCCCTTACCTGATGGAGGCCATGGTGAACCTGGGCGGCGATTCCGCGCGCATCCACTTCATCGTAATCCACGCCAAAGCCAATACCGGCGATGGGCCGGCGGACTTCATCGAAAGCTGGCACCGCAGGAAGAATGGGGCAAAAGAGCTGAAAGACACGCTGGATGCACATTTTGCATATAAAAATGTATTGGTGCTGGGCGATTTCAACGACGATTTCGACCGGACCATCACCTCCCAGGTGGCGCCGGATACCACTACCTCCTACATCGATTTCAAGCTGGACAGCCTGGATTATATCCCGTTCACTTACGCCTTAAGCCTGGCGCGCCAGCGGTCCACCGCATCGTTCCCGGATATGATAGACCATGCCATGGGCACCAACGAAATGCTCTATGCTTATATGCCGGGTTCCGCCAGGGTAGCGCGGAATGTGGAATCGCTCGTCCCTTCCTATTCCAATTCAACCTCCGACCACTTCCCCATCCTGAGCCGCTACGACCTGCGGGTGCTGGCCCATCCCGTGGTGATCACCCAGTTCACCGCGCGGGAAGACAACGGCGGCGTGGTCCTTACCTGGAACACGACCCGCGAGATCAACAACAGCCATTTCGTGGTGGAACGTTCGCTGACCGGGAATAACTGGCAGCCGGTAGATACCCTTCCGGCCGCGGCTCTCAACGGCCAGGGCGCGGGTTACCGGAGCTTCGACGGTACGGTGCTGCCTGGGTACTGGCATTACCGCCTGCACCAGTTCGGGCTGGACAGTACCAGCCAATACAGCGCGATCCAGAGCGTGCTGGTGCTGAGCCGGGAAAGCTGGTTCCGCCTGCTGTGGTTTATCCTGGGAAGGCAGCTGTACATTTACATGGACGCCCGCGAGAGTGGTCCGGCTACGATACAACTGTTTGATATACAAGGCACCCCACGGTACCAGACACAGATGAATTTCCATAAAGGCATGAATTTCAAGACGATAGACGTTGGGAATTTGGTTACGGGAATTTATTTGTTGAGGGTGCAGTGCGGGAATAAGTCGGAAGTAAAGAAAATATTCATTAGTCGCTGATATGTAGTACTTTATGAGCCAATCCGGGGCCTGGAAAGCGGGCTCCGGATTTTTTATGCGGAATAATGGGGGGTTGTGGCTGAAAAAAAGCGGAAATTAGCGCCAGTAAAGCGGAAGAATCAGAAATTCCCCCTATCTTTGCACTCCATTTTAATTTTTATTACAAACAAACAAGGGAAAATTATGTCAAACTACGAATTGATGGTGATCTTTACCCCTGTGCTTTCTGAGGAAGACTACAAAGCTGCCCAGAAAAAATTTGCTGACCTGGTGAAAGACAATGGCGGCGAATTAGTGCACGAAAATCCCTGGGGTTTAAAATCACTGGCGTACCCGATCCAGAAAAAAACCACGGGCATGTACCTGGTTCTGGAGTTCAAGGCGCCATCCGACTTCAATGAGAAGCTGAAGATCCAGCTGAACCGCGATGAAAATGTATTGCGTTACATGGTAACCAAACTGGACAAGCACGCTCAGGCGTACAATGCCAAAAAGAGGGGTACCTACGATGCTGAACCTAAACCTGTAGAAGCTTAAAGTTATGGCAGTTAAACAAGAGATCAAGTACTTAACCGCGGTTAAGCAAGAGAAGCGCCAGAAAAAATACTGCCGCTTCAAGAAATTAGGTATCAAGTATGTAGATTACAAAGATGCCGAGTTTCTGAAGAAATTCCTGAACGATCAGGGTAAGATGCTGCCTCGCCGTATCACCGGCAACTCGCTGAAATTCCAGCGCAAGGTGGCTGAGGCTATCAAAAAAGCTCGTCAAATGGCTTTATTGCCTTATGTTACTGACCTTTTAAAGTAAGAAACAATGCAAGTAATCTTAATACAAGACGTAGACAACCTGGGCGGGAAGAATGAGCTGGTGACCGTGAAGAACGGTTACGCCAGGAATTTCCTGATCCCTCAAAAGTTTGCTGTTGAAGCAAGCAACTCCAACCTGAAGCAGCTGGACGAACGTCTGAAAGTGGCTAAGGTGAAGGAAGAGAAGATGTTGGCTGAGATCGCGAAAGTGGTTGAAGTGCTGAAAGCTTCTCCCGTGAAGATCGGCGCCAAGACCGGTACTTCCGGCAAGATCTTCGGTAGTGTTACCGGCGTTCAGATCGCCCGCGCTATCAAAGAACAGAAAGGTTATGAGATCGACCGCCGCCGCATCCACATCATCGGCGACGTGAAAGAACTGGGCACCTACAAAGCCCGCCTCGATTTCGGCAAAGGCAATGAAACTGAGCTGGAATTTGAAGTGGTAGCTGAGTAATCCGCTCACCTGATATTAAAAAAGGTTGTTCGTGAAAGCGGGCAACCTTTTTTATTTCCCCCCCAAAAGCAGAAAAAAGTATCAGCGCCGAAGAGTGCGACGCAACGGCGGCTTCATAGCGGGCGGGAGCCCGGCTCCCAATTAATCCGCCACTCACAAAAATTCGATCCTTGCCGGGCGGTCGTACGCTATATAATTATCAAGATCACCGTTATGATAACCCGGTATTTGAGAAGGCGGGCCGGGTATTATTGCAACTTTAACATTTACGATCTTGACCTGGAACACGGAAAACGCTTATTTTAGTAGAGATAAAAACCCATACCATGAAACATCTGCCATTATTTTTCAGCGCTATTTTCCTGGTACAAACAGTCTACGCACAAGACGCCGTGTACGCGGATAACGCGCCCGACAAAAACTCTTCCGCCGACAGAAGGGCCATTCACCTGAAAACATACAGTCAATACGAATTACAGCTGGATAAAGTAGCCGCCATTGAAGTCCTTTCCGTTCAATGGGATACCGCCCGGCTGGGGTTTGCGCAGGTAGGCATGGCCAACCGGCGTATAGAAGTGGTGCCCGACCTGCCCCACAATCAATATTTGCAGCAGTACATTAACCAGCAGTACGGTAGCAAACTGTCTCCTTCCGGCGTGCACCTGCTCTGGGCAGTGAAAGATGTGCGCGTCAACGAAAGGACCTTTCAGCTCAAAGAAAAGGCCTTTTGCCGGCTGAAAGCAGATGCCTACATCTCGCGTGACGGCCAGCAGTACGCATTTGTACAGGCATTTGACACCGTGATCGTGCGCAACGGCGGTGATGTTACCAAACGCCACGATGAGAATGTCGCGGAGGCCCTGTACGAGCTGCTGCGCACTACGCTGAAAAAAGGCCTGCCCCTGCTGGATGCGCAGCCTTCCCTGCAACCAAAGAATACTATTCAAACAGCGCAGCTGGCCGTACAGGAGATGCCCATCCTGCAGGACGCAGCCTATGTGGAAGGTGTGTATACCTCTTTTAAGGAATTCAAGGCCAACAAGCCTTCCATCACGGCATTCAAAACGGAAAAAGTAAGAACGGGGATCAAATTGTATACCGACGACGCAGCGCATACACCCCTTGAGAATGCCTGGGGCTTTTGTATAAAAGGTGAGTTGTACCGCGTCAGTGAGGGCGCGGTTCTCCCCATTGAAAAAAGCGGGCATGGCTTCGTGCTGTCCAACTACCTGCAGAAAGCGAAACGACGCAACCAGGCAGTGTTCTGGAGTGCCGTGGCTGGCGGCGTTATCGGGACTACCATTACCACATCTGCCATGAAGCCGTATATGGTGACCACCATTCCTTATATCACCAAACAATACCCCGAAGCCACGGCGCTTGATATGGAAACAGGAGAATTGACGTTGTAAAATATCCGAATAAAAAAGAGGAGGATGTCAACATTGATTGACACCCTCCTCTTTTTTTGTTGACAGTTATTCATACCGCAGGGCTACGATCGGGTCCAGTTTAGAAGCCTTTATGGCAGGATAGATCCCGGAAATAAGTCCTACCATCCCGCACAGCGCAATGCCCATGGAGATCCACAGCCAGGGCACTACAAAGGCAGAGCCCAGCAGCAGCGACATGAGGTTGCCCAGCATCATTCCCAGGAAAACGCCCAGCAGCCCGCCCATCACGCTGATAATGATCGCTTCGAACACGAATTGCTGGCGGATGGCCGGGCCAGTGGCCCCCATCGCTTTGTTCACACCGATCTCGCGCGTGCGTTCAGCCACAGATACGAGCATGATATTCATCAACCCGATAGCGGAGCCGAACAGGGTAATGAAACCGATCAGCGCAGCGCCCACGGTCACCGTGCCCAGCTGGCGAAACAACAGCTCCGCGATACTGTCGCTGCGGCTCATATAGAAATTATTTTCTTCGTTGATATCCATTTTCCGGATGATCCTGAACACGCCGGTAGCCTCGCCCATCGCGGCATCCATCTTGGACACATCATCTACGTTCACATTCACCTGGTAAGAAGCCCAGGGGCGGTTGAACACGCGGCGCGTGCTGGTCACGGTGGTGATCACCACATTGTCCGCACTCATCATGTTGCTGCTTCCTTTTTCCTTCAGCAGCCCGATCACTTTGTACCGTACGTTGCCGATGCGGATATTATCGTTCACAGCCCTTTCGGGATGGTCGCCATACAGTTTCTTGGCCACATCGCTGCCCAACACAGCCACGTTCCGGCCGGATTCGATGTCTGCTTTGTTAAAATTGCGGCCCATCGTCAGTTCATAGTTCGACAAACCCAGGTAATTTTCATCCCCGCCGATCACCTGCACCGTGGGATTGGTCTTCTTATCGTCTTTATACACCGTCATATTCCCCCCTGCCCTGAAAGACACGCTGACCACGGCGGGGAAGGTATATCTTTCCTTGAAGGCCATAGCTTCCTGGAAAGTGATCACTTTATTCTGGTTGGAGGTGCGCACTTTCCCTTTTTTCGTAGTGCCGCGGGTGGCGTTGCCCGGCCCGCCGATGCGCACTTTCAGCTCGCGGTTGCGGATGGAGAAGCCGTTGGCACCCATGCTGGCGAAGCTGTTGTAAATGGAGCTCTGGATGGAATCTATAGCGGTAAGGATGCCCACCAATGCCATGATGCCGAAGGCAATAATGAAAATGGTAAGCCCGGCCCGGAGGCGGTTGGCGCTGATGGAGCGCATGGCGAGGGAAAATGTATCTCTTAATCGCATAACGACGGTTAGTATAAAGTTAACGGATTTCCCTTATCAAAAGCACCTTTCAGGATGAGTGGCAGGGGTATAAAAAAACAGCACAACGGTTAGGTTGTGCTGCTCAATCAGTTGAATGCCTTTTGCTTACAGGAATTGCAGCAGCAGGCCGGGGAACACGCCGAGGATGATCACAACGGCCGCGGCCAATAGCAGCGCCGCTTTGAAGCCGCCTGTAATGGGCAGGGTCTCAGCGTCGCCGGCTTTGAAATACATGGCGATGATCACGCGGAAGTAATAGTAGGCGCTGATGGCGGCGCAAAGCACCCCCAGTATCACCAGCCACAGCAAACCGCCTGCCTGCACGGCTGCGCTTAGCACAAAATACTTCGCGAAGAAGCCGGCCGTCAGCGGGATGCCTGCGAGGCTCAGCAGGAAGATGGTGGTAACCAGCGCCAGCAAAGGCTCTTTGCGGGCCAGGCCGTTATATCCGTCGAATGTATAATCTTTCAGTTTCAGGAGTACGGCAAACACGCCGATGGTAGCTACGCTATACGCCGCGGCGTACAGTATCAGCCCCTGGGTGGCCGTTTCGTTGTTTGCCACAACGGCAAACAGCATAAAACCGGCCTGCGCGATGCTGGAGTAGGCCAGCATCCTTTTCACGCTCTGCTGGAATACTGCCGTGAAGTTGCCGACCAGCAGCGTGGCAGCCGTGATCAGCGCGATGATGAGCTGCCAGTGATGGGTAAGGTTGCCGCCGGTGAAGCTCACATAAAAAAGGCGCATAAAAGCGATGAAGCTGGCTGCTTTCACCACGGTGGCCATAAAGGCGGTGAACACGGTGGGTGAGCCGTCATATACGTCGGGCGTCCAGAAGTGGAAGGGGGCGGCGGATACTTTGAAGGCCAGGGAAAACGCGAGCAGGATGATGCCGCATAATGCCAGCGGGCTAAGGTCTCCAGCGCCAAGGCCCATTTCACGGAGATTGAAGGTACCGGTAGCGCCGTAGATGAGGGCAATGCCCATCAGCATGATGCCGGTGGTGAAGGAGCCTGTCAGGAAATACTTCAGGGAAGCTTCGTTGCTTTTCAGGTTCTTTTTATCTGCGCCCGCCAGGATATATTGGGGGATGGAAATGATCTCGATAGCGAGGAACAGCATCAGCAGGTTGCTATAAGATGCGGTAAGGGTGATGCCGCTGAGGATGAAGAACACCAGGGCGAAATAATCCGCAACGTCTTCCCCTACTCTTTCGAATGCGCTGCCGCACAGCAGGAAATAGAGGAACGTGGAAGCGATGGCCACCCCGTTGAACAGCACGGAAAAGCTGCTTGCTTCCACCATGCCGTGCAGCACTACACTGCTGCCGCCGGCCAGCATGCCGTCGTACCAGTTTGCAATGAATGCAAGGATGGTACCTGCAATGGCGAAATATTTTATTTGCTGCTTATTCTTCACGAACAGGCCCACGAACATCAGAACAATCCCGAATACAGCAGTTGTAATTATTGCGTTCATATCTTAGCGTTACAGAATCTCAATTTAATAATCAGCGGATAACAGCGGTTACGGCTTCCTGCAAACCAAAGCCTGACGCGAGGTCCAGCAGGGGTTTGGGATACACGCCCAGCACAAAGATAACAGCTGTAATGCAGGCCATCGCCAGCATTTCGCCGGCGCGCAGGTCTGTAGTGGTGGCGGTAAGCGCATTGGCTTCGCCGAACAATACTTTCTGCAGCATGCGCAGCATATACACGGCGGCCAGGATGATGGCCAGGCCGGCGATGGCGGCAAACCACGGATTGTACTGGAACAGCCCGCTGAACATCAGGAACTCGCCGACGAACCCGTTGGTGAGCGGCAGGGCGATATTGGCCAGGCTCACGATCACCAGCAGGATGGCCAGTTTGGGCGCATAGGTGGCAATGCCGCCCAGCTCAGCCATGTTCTTTATTTTCAGGCGTTGCTCTATCACTTCCACGATGATCCACAAACCGATGATGTTGATACCGTGGTTGAACATCTGCACCTGCACGCCTGCGAGGCTTTGTTCGTTATTCGCAAAGATGGCCGCGCTCATCAGCCCGATGTGGGCGATGGAAGAATACGCGATCAGTTTCTTGAGATCAGATTGCATGATGGCGATGCAGCTGGCGTAGATAATACCGATCACGCTCAGCACGATGGCCGCTTCCTGCCACATGTACACGCCCTGCGGCAGTACGGGCACCAGCCAGCGCATTACGCCGAAAAGACCCATCTTCACCATAATGCCGCTCAGCACCATGGTAACGGGAGTGGGCGATTGTTCGTAAGTATCGGGCTGCCAGGTATGGAAAGGAAACACCGGCATCTTGATGGCGAATGCCACGAAGAAGAGCCAGAACAACCAGGATTGTTCACCATTGCTCAGGGAGAGGCTGGTGAAAGCCTGCCAGCTGAAGGAACCGGGCGTCTGGAAGTAGATGTAAATAATGCCTACCAGCATCAGCAGGGAACCGGCAAAGGTGTATACGAAGAATTTGAATGTAACGGGCACCGCTCTTTCGCCACCCCACATGGAGCAGAGGAAATACACGGGAATGAGCGCCAGTTCCCAGAAAAAGTAGAACAGCAGCGCGTCGTAGGCGAGAAATACGCCGAGCAGGCCGGCCTGCGAAAGCAGCATAAGACCATAGAAGCTGCCTGCATTTTCATAGCTCCGGCTAAAAACAGTGATGAAGATCAGCGGGAAGGAAATGGTAGTGAGCAGCACCAGCATGAGGCTCAACCCATCCAGGCCTACTTTGAACTGGCTGTTCAGCTGCGGTATCCAATCCGCTGTGAATTGCAGGGAATCGGGGGCAGACTGGTACTGCGTCCAGGCGACTGCTGCAATGGCCAGCGTGGCTAATGACGACAACAGGCTGAATACCTTTGCACCCGGCCCTTTCAGTCCGAATGTGATCAGACCTGTTATCAAAGGAATCAATATGAGTAATACTGTCAACATATCTTTTTCTTAATCCGCTACTGATTTATAAAAACAAACTGATCACAAACAATACGATCATACCTATCACCATGGCGAAGATGTAGAAACCCACCTGGCCGTTCTGCAGCAGCCTGATCTGGCGGCCGCCCCATTTCACACCGGTGCCAACGCCGTTCACCAGCCCGTCTATCCCGGCTTTCTCTACCACGTCCTGGAAGAAGCGGCTGAGCACCATGAGGGGTTTTACGATGATGGCGTCGTAGAGTTCGTCCACATACCATTTATTTTCCAGCACTTTCGCGATGCCGGTGTTTTCGGCGCCGCCGTCTGTATAGTTAATGAATTTACTGCGGGCGAAAAGGATCATTACGATCACAAGGCCGGTGCTCAGGCCCATCAGTCCCCATTCCAGCCCGTGGCTGAGATGGTGGACATGCAGGTACGGAGCGGAAGGCGCGAAGATCGGGCTAAGGTATTCCGCCAGCAGGTGCGGCGCGCCGAATACTTCGGGCAGGCCTACGTAACCGCCGATGACAGAAAGTACAGCAAGCACGATCAGCGGCAGGGTAATAGCGGCGGGGCTTTCATGCAGGTGATGTTCCTGCTCGTGCGTGCCGCGGAATTTGCCGGTGAAGGTGATGTAATAGAGGCGGAACATGTAGAAGGCCGTCATGAGCGCACCGATAAGCGCGAGGGCGTACATGACCTTGTTATATCCCCAGGCGTGGGCCAGTATCTCGTCTTTGGAAAAGAACCCGCTCAGCCCCGGTATGCCTGCAATGGCGAGGCAGCCGATGAGGAAAGTAATATTGGTGATGGGCATCCATTTCTTGAGGCCGCCCATCTTGCGAATGTCCTGCTCGCCGCCCATGGCGTGGATCACGGAGCCGGAGCCAAGGAACAGGAGCGCTTTGAAGAAAGCGTGCGTCATCACGTGGAACACGGCGGCGGTGTAAGCGCCAACGCCCAGCGCGAGGAACATATAACCCAGCTGGCTCACGGTGGAGTATGCCAGCACTTTTTTAATGTCGTTTTGTTTGAGTGCAATGGAAGCCGCCAGCAGCGCGGTTACGAGGCCAACGATCGCAACGATCGCCTGGATGTGCGGCGCCAGTGAATAGATCACGTTGCTGCGGGCCACCATGTAAATACCGGCAGTCACCATCGTAGCGGCGTGGATCAGGGCGGATACCGGGGTAGGACCGGCCATCGCATCGGGCAGCCAGGTGTATAAAGGTATCTGTGCTGATTTCCCCATGGCGCCGATAAACAGCAGCATGGCGATGGCAAACAGCACACCGCTGCCTTCACCGAGGGCGGGCACTTTGTCGAATACTTCAATGAAGGTAACAGAACCGAACTGCTGGATGAGCAGGAAGATACCGAGCAGGAAGCCCAGGTCACCAATGCGGTTCATGATGAAAGCCTTGTTGGCGGCTTTGTTGTAGTTGATGTTCTTAAACCAGAAGCCGATGAGCAGGTAAGAGCAGAGGCCCACGCCTTCCCAGCCGATGAACATCATCACGTAGTTGGCGCCCAGCACCAGTATGAGCATGGAGAACACGAAGAGGTTCAGGTATGCGAAGTAGCGCGCGAAGCTTTCGCTGCTTTCTTCATGCATATAGGAAGTGGAGTAGATGTGTATCAGCGATCCCACGCCGGTGATGATCAGCAGGAACAATGCGCTCAGCTGGTCTACCTGGAAAGCGAAGGGAATGTGCAGGCTGCCTGCGCTGATGAAATCGAACAGTGAAACCACCTGCGGGGCGAAGCCCGGCTGCCGCACTTCAAAGAAAATGAGCAGGCTGATCACAAAAGCCGCCAGCACAGTGCCGCTACCTATCACGCCGGTCAGCGATTTAGGTAAAAAATTCCGGCCCAATCCATTGATCAGGAAACCTAACAACGGTAAGAACGGTACCAGCCAAACAAGATGTATCATCGATCTATACTATTTTTAAATTCCTAGTTTTTCAGTCTGCTGAGAATATTGATGTCTACCGAATGCGTATTGCGGTACATCATCACGATAATGGCCAGGCCCACGGACACTTCTGCCGCTGCCACTACCATTACAAAGAATACAAAGAGCTGCGCGGAGGCGGCGTCTATGCGGCCGGCGTCTACCCACATTTTGGAGAAGGCTACCAGCAAAAGGTTTACGGCATTCAGCATCAGCTCTATGCACATAAAAATGATGATCGCATTCCTGCGCATCAATACGCCCATGATCCCGATGCAGAACAGGGCGATACTGAGAAAGATGTAATATTGAACCGGCATGAATTCGTTTTTTTATTTTTTACCGATGACCACAGCCCCTACCATTGCGCTCAGGAACAGCACGCTGCTGAGCTCGAAGGGTACCACGTAGTTGGTGAACAATGTTTTACCAAGGTTGGAGATCAGCCCGATGTCTGTAGCGTTGCCGGACTGTATGGCGGGCACACTGGCGTCTCTCAGGGCGGCTACCAGCACCAGCAGCAATGCGCCGCCGCTGATGGCCCCGGCGTATTTCAGCCAGTTGCGTTTCTGGGGCTCAATGTCTGCATTGAGGTTCATCATCATCAGCACGAACAGGAACAACACCATGATGGCGCCGGTGTATACGATGAGGTGCACTACAAACAGGAACTGCGCGTTGAGCATAATGTAATGCCCGGCAATGGCCACGAAGCAGGTGATCATGCACAGCACGCTGTTAACGGGATTTTTGCTCAGGATGACGCCCAGTGCCGCCGCAATGGCAACCGCGGAAAGCACCGTAAAAATAATCAGATCTATTCCCATTGCCGTTTTACTTGTTTACAGTGATTGGATGTTTAGGATCGGGGATCAGCAGGTCGTCTTTCCCATAGATGAAGCCTTTACGCTGGTAGTTGGCCGGCGCGAAGGTCTCCGTCATATAGATGGCCTGTTTGGGGCAGGCTTCTTCACAGAATCCGCAGAAGATGCAGCGCAGCATGTTGATCTCGTAACGCGCGGCATATTTCTCTTCACGGTACAGGTGCTCTTCACCCGGCAGGCGCTCGGCGGCTTCCATGGTGATGGCTTCGGCGGGACAGGCAACCGCGCACAGGCCGCAGGCGGTGCAGCGCTCGCGTCCTTCCTCGTCGCGGTTCAGGATGTGCAGGCCGCGGAACACGGGGCTGAAGGGGCGTTTCTCTTCAGGGTAGTTTACCGTGGCCTTTTTCTTGAATATATGCGAAAGGGTAATACCCATGCCTTTGGCAATGGCCGGTAAATACAATTTCTCCCAGAATGTCATGGGCCTCCTGTCTACCGGTTGCGCCCTGTTTGTTAATGCTTGCATATAAAGAGTTTCAGCGTTATTAGTTAAAACCGTTCTGGCGGTACAGTATCACCGCGCCGGTGATGATCATATTCAGCAAAGCCAGCGGTATCAATACTTTCCATCCGAGCTTCATCAGCTGGTCGTAGCGGAAGCGCGGAAGCGTCCACCTCACCCACATGAAGAAGAAGATGAAAACGAATGTTTTCAGGAACAATGCACAGATGCCCAGGATGGTCACCAGGTTCGGGCTGAGGCCCAGGCTGTCCATATAAGGGAAGCTGTAGCCGCCGAAGTACAGCGTGGCCATGAGCGCGGAGCTGATGAACATGTTGATGTATTCGGCGAAGAGATAGAAACCGAGTTTCATGGAAGAATATTCCAGGTGATAACCGCCGTTCAGCTCGTTTTCCGCTTCGGGAAGGTCGAAGGGGGTACGGTTACATTCCGCGAATGCGCAGATGAGGAATATGAGGAAACCGATGGGCTGCAGCACTACGAACCAAACGCCGGCGCGCTGTTGCTCCACGATGTCTTTCAGGCTGAGGGAACCGCTGATCATAAACAGCGCGATGAGGGAAAGCCCCATGGGCAGCTCGTAGGAGATCACCTGCGAAGCGCCGCGGCAGGCGGCCAGCAGGGAGAATTTGTTGTTGGAAGCCCAGCCGCCGATCATGATGCCGTATACGCCCATACCTACAACGGCCATGATCCACAGTACGCCGATGTTCACATCAGCGATCTGCAGGCTCACAGCATAATCGCCGAAGGTGAGCACGTCGCCCCAGGGAATTACTGCACTGGTCAGGCAGGCGGTGAGCATGGCCATGGAAGGACCGAGCACGAACAGGAAATGGTTGGCCGTGGCGGGGATGATCTCTTCTTTGAAGAACAGCTTGCCCCCGTCTGCCAATGGTTGCAGCAGGCCGAAAGGACCCGCACGGTTAGGGCCGCGGCGGTCCTGTATCCAGGCTGCCACTTTACGCTCGCCCCAGGTGGAGTACATCGCGATCAGCAGGGACAGGCCCAGCACCGCCGAGATCAGCAGCAGTTTTTCAATTACAAAAGACCAGTCAAATGATGTCATCAGATCCATATCTCGCTTTATTGAACGCCATTGTTTTTAGGAAAATCTGTCGAGTGCGCGGGCCCTTCAATTTTGCTGAGGTCCACCGCGGGCTGGTTCACTTCGCTCACGGTATGGATGTTCATCAGCAGCTTGGGCTGGCGGCCGTCCATCACTTTGGCCACGGTTTCATGCGGCTTGTGTACGCCTACGTAATGGCCCTGTGAGATCACGCTGTAACGCGCCACTTTACGGGGGCCTTCAACCACCCAGTCTTTTACATCTTTTTTCTCGAAGCGGCAGGTATCGCAGATGAATGCTTCCACTTCGCCGTATTTGTCTTTGCGGGCGGTTACGCGGAAGATCTCGTCGCCGCGCATCCAGAGCACCGTTTTGCCGCAGCAGTTCGGGTCATGGCACTCGCGGTGGGCGTCTACGGGTTTCAGGAACCATACGCGGTTCTTAAACCGTGCGGTCCTGTCCGTTAGTGCGCCTACCGGGCAAACGTCTATCACGTTGCCGATGAAGTTGGTATGATCAAGCGATGCTTTGATGTAAGTGCTGATCTCGGAGTGGTCGCCGCGGCCAAGGATGCCGTGCTGGCGGTTGTTGGTGAGCTGGTCTGCGGTGAACACGCAGCGGTAGCAAAGGATGCAGCGCGTCATGTGCAGTTTGATGTGCTCGCCGATATCTTCTTTTTCGAAGGTCCTGCGTTTGAATTCGTAGCGGGTGCCTGATACGCCGTGCTCATAGCTGAGGTCCTGGAGGTCGCATTCGCCGGCCTGGTCGCACACGGGGCAGTCCAGCGGGTGGTTCAGCAGCAGGAATTCCACAACGCCTTTACGGGCGTCCAGCACTTCGGGCGAAGTGATGTTGGCCACTTCCATGCCGTCCATCACCGTGGTGCGGCAGCTGGCTACCAGCTTGGGCATGGGGCGGGGGTCCGCATCGGAGCCTTTGGATACTTTCACCAGGCAGGTACGGCATTTACCACCGCTGCCCTGCAGTTTGGAATAATAACACATCGCAGGCGGCACAATATCCCCGCCGATCATGCGGGCGGCATTCAGGATAGTGGTGCCGGGCTCCACTTCCACCGGTATGTTATCGATCTTGACCTTGAATAATTTCTTTTCTTCCGCCATTATAAAAAAGTAAAAAAGAAAAATAATGTTGTTTCCTTATCACACTACCGCCGCGGGTATGGGCAGCGGGTCCGCATAATGCGCCAGCCCGAAGTTCCGTTTCACGGCTTCTTCCGGGTGGGTCACATGCCATTCGAACTCGTCCCTGAAGTGGCGGATGGCAGCGGCAACAGGCCATGCGGCCGCATCTCCGAGGGGGCAGATGGTGTTGCCCTCTATTTTCCGCTGTATGTCCCACAACAGGTCTATATCGCTCATTTTGCCTTTCCCGTTCTCGATGTTCAGCAGCACTTTTTTCATCCAGCCGGTACCTTCGCGGCAGGGGCTGCACTGGCCGCAGCTTTCATGGTGGTAGAAGCGGGCCAGGCTCATGGTGTGGCGCACCACGCACTGGTCTTCGTCCAGCACAATGAAACCGCCGGAGCCCATCATGGAGCCGGTGGCGAAGCCGCCGTCGTTCAGGCTTTCGTAGGTCATCATGCGCGTTTCGCCTTTGGCTGTTTTGAGCAGCAGGTTGGCGGGCAGGATGGGTACGGAAGAACCGCCGGGGATGCAGGCCTTCAGGCGTTTGCCGTTCGGAATGCCGCCGCAGTATTCGTCTGAGTAGATGAATTCTTCTACTGAAATGTTCATGTCGATCTCATACACGCCAGGCTTGTTGAGGTTGCCGCAGGCGGAAATGAGCTTGGTGCCGGTAGATTTGCCGGTACCGTATTTGGAATATTCGTCGCCGCCGATGTTGATGATAGGTACTACTGCAGCGAGCGTTTCCACGTTGTTCACCACGGTAGGGCTCTGCCAGAGGCCTTTCACAGCGGGGAAAGGTGGCTTGATGCGCGGGTTGCCGCGTTTGCCTTCCAGCGATTCGATCAGCGCGGTTTCTTCTCCGCAGATGTAAGCGCCGGCGCCGCGCTGGACGTAGATGTCCAGGTCAAAACCGCTGCCCTGGATGTTCTTACCCAGCCAGCCGTTCTTATGCGCGTCTGCAATGGCTTCTTCGAGTATATCGGGGATCCAGGCGTATTCGCCGCGGATGTAGATGTAAGTGCGGTTAGCGCCGAGGGCGAAGCTGGAGATCAGCAGGCCTTCAATGAGCAGGTGAGGGATAAATTCCATCAGGTAGCGGTCTTTGAAAGTACCGGGCTCCGATTCGTCCGCGTTGCAAACGAGGTAACGGGGCACTCCTTCCGGTTTCGCCAGGAAGCTCCATTTGAGGCCCGTCGGGAAACCCGCGCCGCCACGGCCGCGGAGGCCGCTTTTCTTCACTTCTTCTGTCACCTGATCCGGGCTCATGCTCTTCAGGGCCTTTTCAGCAGCGGCATAACCGCCGTTCTTCCGGTATACGTCATAGTACCGGATGCCTTCTATATGCGCCTTATCTAACAATAATTTACGTCCCATTGTCTCGCTTTATGTAAAGGTTGCCGCTTCTGTATTGCATTCCCGCGGCAAGTGTTTTATTTTTCTCTGCTGTGGCCGCTCTTTGCAGCCCTGTTTGTTTTTATGTATCCGGCCGCAGCGCTCCTGTCAGCTCCGTTGCGTCGCACTCTTCAGCTTTCAGCTCTCACCCCGGCAGGCTCAGTTCGCCTGCGCCCGGCACTCCGCGATGATCTGGTCCACTTTCTCTTTGGTCAGGTGCTCCTTGTAAAACTTGCCCAGCTGCATCATTGGCGCATAACCGCAGGCGCCGAGGCATTCCACCGTTTTGAGGGTAAACAGCCCGTCGGCCGTCGTCTCTCCCACTTCGATCCCCAGCTTCTGTTTGATATATTCAATGATGTTGTCTGACCCGCTTACCATGCAGGGACCGGTATGGCAAACCTCGAAGAGATATTTACCAACCGGCTTCAGGTTGTACATGGAATAAAAAGTCGCCACTTCATACACTTCGATGGGCGTGATCTGCAGCAGTGAAGCCACATAATCCATCGTTTCGGAACTCAGCCAGCCGCCGAACGATTCCTGGGCCAGGTGCAGCACCGGAATCAACGCGCTCTTCTGCTTCCCTTCCGGGTAGCGCGCTATGATCTCTTTTACTTTATTCAGCTTCTCTTCAGAAAATTGAACGGCCATTGATTAATCTTCTTTATTTAAAATTGCTTTTGTCCTTTATCGTTGTGTATCATTTCGAACAGTATTCCACTCCGTTACAATCCACGTAGAATGAGCGTTTCCCGGCTGTCACCAGCGCAATCCCCCAACGGTAGTCGAAAGGTTCCACGCTGTCGTATTTGCAGGGTATCACTACATTTCCCTTTCTGTCCATGAATCCCCATTTCTCTTTGTCCTTCACGCAAAAACGGTCGGTTTCCGCGTCGTATCTTTCTATCCGCTGGTGCGTTGTTCCTATCATTTTTCCATGGCCGTCCAGCAGTGCCCAGGTATTGTCGTCATTGTTTACGTTATACCAGTCAAGGCTCCAGGCCTCCATCTTTTCGATGCTCCGGTATTGCGCGGGCAATACCACTTTGCCTTTCGCGTACACGCCCCAGCGGAGTTTTTCATTCAGCACTTCGTAGGCCCTGGTATCATCTTTCAGCCGCATGCCCCGGATCTCTTCAAACTCAATGGGCACAATGACATTCTTTTTGTCGTCCACCACGCCGAATTTCCGGCCTGTCCTCACCAGGTAATCGGTAGCGGTCAGGCGGCGTACCTCATCGTAAATCGCCGGCACGGTAGTGTCTTCTTTCAGGATAAAACCCTGCTTGCCGTTGGCAGAATAATTGGATGGCCATGAACCTTCCCGTTCGAACTGCACTACTTCCTGCGGCTTTTTTTCATCCCCACCGGTCACCGGCCTGGTTTCTCCGTTCCTGTTCACCCAGAAGGCCTGTTTGCCTCTGCGCACGTAGGCTTCGTCTTCCTTCGCCCAATGCCAGTTCTCCGTGTTTCCCGGCGTTTGTCCGAAGGGAAAAACTTCGTCGTACACTGCGGGTATCACCAGTTTTTTCGTGCTGTCGCAAAATCCCCACTTCGTGCCTTTCAGGAAAGGGATCAGCGCCGCTCTCGGCCCTGTGCAGGGTTTCGGCAGGTTTCCCTGCGCCATGGCCGCCTGCAGGGCGGTTATGCATATTAAAAAACAAAGAACTTTTTTCACAGGTATCATAAGGAACGTAATTGTTGCTAAGCATCCAGCTCTCCCGCGATCAGGTTCAGCGAACTCATACAGATGATCGCGTCGCTAAGCATCGCACCCTTCACCATTTCAGGATATGCCTGGTAATAGATGAAGCAGGGCCTGCGGAAATGCAGCCTGTACGGCGAACGGCCCCCATCGCTGATGAGGTAGAAGCCCAGCTCCCCGTTTGCGCCCTCTACAGGGTTGTACAGTTCTCCCGGCAGTATATCGCTCTCACCCATCACGATCTTGAAGTGATAGATGAGCGCTTCCATTTTCGTATATACATCATCTTTATCAGGCAGGTAATATGCCGGAACATCGGCATGATATACATCTTCCGGCAGTTGTTTCAGCTTTTCCATGGCCTGGCGGATGATGCTCAGGCTCTGCCACATTTCCGCATTGCGCACCAGGAAGCGGTCGTATGTATCGCCGGTGCTGCCAACAGGAATGCTGAATTCAAAGTCCTGGTAAGAACTGTACGGGTTGGCCACGCGCACGTCGTAGTCCACGCCGGTGGCGCGGAGGTTAGGACCTGTAAAACCGTAGCTCATGGCCCTTTCAGCGGAAATACCGCCTACGCCCTGGGTACGTTCCATGAAAATGCGGTTGCGCGTAAAGAGGTTCTCAAACTCTTTCAGCACATCCGGGTATTCAGCGAGGAACCTTTCTATTTTCTGGAAAGCGGCGGGGGTGAAGTTCCTTTCGAAACCGCCCACGCGGCCGATATTGGTTGTAAGACGGGAGCCGCAGATCTCTTCATAGATCTCGTATACCAGCTCACGGTACTGCATTACGTAGAGGAAGCCGGTGAAAGCGCCGCTGTCTACCCCGATCACAGAGTTGCAGATCAGGTGGTCCGTAATGCGCGCCAGCTCCATGATGATCACGCGGAGGTAATCCACGCGCTTGGGCGTTTGAATACCCAGCAGCTTCTCTACGGTGAGGTGCCAGCCGATGTTGTTGATGGGAGCGGAACAATAGTTGAGACGGTCCGTCAGCGGCGTGATCTGGTAATATGGCCTGCGTTCCGCGATCTTTTCAAATGCGCGGTGAATATAACCTACGGTAGGCGTGGCAGACACGATGCGCTCGCCGTCCATTTCCAGAATGTTCTGGAACACACCGTGCGTGGCAGGGTGGGTAGGCCCCAGGTTGAGCGTACTGGTCTGCTTCTCGATGGAGCCTTCCGGTAATTTTATATGTTGCTGCTCTGACATATCCTAGCTTGCTAATAGTAGTTTAAATTAAATCCCGACGCTTCCTCCGCGGCCGAACATTTCATCATCTTTGTCTACCCTGCTCTGGTCTTCCAGCGGGAATTCCTTGCGCATGGGGAAGTAATCCATTTCATCCACGTTCAGGATGCGGATCAGGTTGGGATGGCCCACAAAATCGACCCCGAAGAAATCGTACGTTTCCCTTTCCATCCAGTTGGCACTGGCAAACAGCTGTGAGGCTGTAAATACCTGCGGCGCCTGGATGTCGGTAAACACTTTGAAGCGGAGGCGCACATTGGGCACAAAGGCATGGAGATGGTACACCACGGCCAGTTCCGCCCCTTTCTGATCGGGATAATGCACGGCAGTGAGGTCGGACAGGAAGCGGAATTGCAGGTCCTCTTCGTCGTACAGGAACTGCATCACCTTCAGGTTCAGCTCTTTGGGAGCGTGGAAGGACATGATGCCGTGCGACTCTTCAAAGTTCGTCAACGCCTCGCCGAATTTCTCAACCAGCCTGTTTTTTATATGCTCGTTCGTCAAAGACATGTATAAGCTATTATCGTTTCTATTCTATTCCATAGGAGTTCATCAGATCCTTGTACCGGTCCGAGTGGCGGCGGCGGAGGCTTTCCTCGCCCACCAGGTCCTGGATGCGCATCACGCCGTCCAGGATGGCTTCCGGGCGGGGCGGACAGCCCGGCACATATACGTCTACCGGGATGATCTGGTCTATGCCCTGCAATACGGAGTAGGTATCGAAGATACCGCCGCTGCTGGCGCAGGCGCCCACGGCTATTACCCAGCGGGGCTCGGCCATTTGCAGATATACCTGGCGCAGTACAGGACCCATTTTTTTGGCGATGGTGCCCATCACCATCAGCAGGTCGCACTGGCGGGGCGTAAAGCCCAGGCGCTCGGAACCGAAACGCGCCAGGTCGTAGTGGGCGGCCATGGTAGCCATGAATTCAATGCCACAGCAGGATGTAGCGAACGGTAAAGGCCAGATAGAGTTTTTACGCGCCATGCCTATCACCTTATCGAAAGAGGTGGCAAAAAAACCTTCGCCGGAGTAGCCTTCCGGCATTTCCACCAGCTTCACCTTATTATTAAACTGAACAGGACGAGACATATTCTTTACCCTCCTTTCCCGCCACACGAAAAACAGCGGGAATATTATTAATAGTTAACTTAATCGAAGTACTAGTCTTCCCAACGCAGCGCTCCCTTCTTGATAATGTAGAAGAAACCGCCCATAAAGAATGCCACAAATGCCAGCATGGCCAGGAAACCCTCCCAGCCCAGCTCTTTAAAATTAACAGCGTACGGATAGAAAAAGATCACCTCCACGTCGAACAAAACGAACAGGATGGCGGTCAGGAAATATTTGATGGCAACCGGCTGGCGGGCATTTCCCATTTGCTCGATGCCGCTTTCAAAGTTCTCAAGCTTATCCTTGGTTTTCCGTTTAGGCCCTAAAAAATGGGTGGCGATCATCGTAATACCAACAAAACCCAGTGCCGCAATCAGTTGTAAAATGATAGGAAAATAACTGAATGGAGTGTTGTTAGCAGTCAAAAGTTCAGAGGCAAAAAACATAAGCTTCCCATATAAATTGTCCGAAAGCGCAAAAATACTGCAACTAAACTAGAAATCAAATCGACGACGACAAGAAATCTAATCTTTTTTTTGTATATGTAATATAATAAGATATGATTACTTGGTTTCCATAGTTTCCGGCTTAGGGTACTTTATACATAATGGATTGACTCTAAATGCGTAACATAAAAAGCCCGGGCAGGTTGCCCGGGCTTTGATATGCTAAGGTTCTGAATGTTAATTATTTGGCCTGGCCGGCGTTGTACGCCCGGCGCCGCTCCGGTTGTTCGAGGTTCTGTTGTTGTTCTGGTTCTGGATATCCCTGATCTGCTTCACAGGCTCACTGTTCGGATCCAGCGGGGTGAGCTTGTCCATGTATTTCTGCAGGTTCGCCTTATCTTCTTTGTTATAATAGTACACCATCAGGTAAGTATATGCTTTGATCAGGCCGGCCTTGTTCTTCACCGGGTCTGCCTCAGCCATGCTCAGGTATTTCTCGAAATATGGCAGGGCTACGCCTGTTTTGGCCTCCACGTCCCGCGCCGCGGCGGCCATTCCTTGCCAATAGTGGCCGGTGGTGAGGTCCGGGTAATTGGTGGCCAGCTGGCTGAAGGCTGAATCCGCCTTTACCAGCATAGTGGTATCGGTGGTGGAACCGGCGGAAGCCAGGTAATAGTTGATACCCACGTTATACCAGTCAACAGCTGCCGGTTTTTCTTTCTGTTCTATTTTCAGGTCCGCATACTTTTTATACCACTCCCCTGCCTTGCCGAACACGCGGGCCGCCTGGAAGGCTTTGGCCACCTCTTCGTAACGGTCCAGTTCTTTCACGGTATCAGCATTGGCGTATTGTTCCAGGTAGGTCAGCGCTTTCTGGTCTATGCCGGATTGGGTGGCAGAATCCTGGTATTTGATACGGCCGTAGATCTCGCTGCCGAGTTTATAGTCGATCGGCTCCAGCTTGCTTTCGCCGGTTTTCTGCACGTATTCGTCAAATGACTTCTTCGCGCCCAGGGAATCCCCTTTCTGCAAATAAGCATCCGCGATCAGGCGTTCCAGCTTCATCTTATAAGCCTCGTTGGCCTGCGGGATGAGGCCTTTAGCCTTGGTGATGGCGCCGTCATAATCCTTGTCCAGGAACATGATGGAAGTTAAATAGTACTCATTCTTGGTTTTATCCGCCTGGTCAGACAGGGCGAGGTATTTCTGCAAATATTCTTTAGCCTTTGGAAGCGAGAACTGGCGCGGCTTCGGCGTGTAGTAGAATTGGTACAATTCGTAGAAAACGGGCGCGTAGTTAGGGTCCAGCTGCGCGGCCTTGGCATAATCGCCCACGGCCTGTTCCAGCAGCTTGGCGTTATAATTCACATGCCCCTGCTTCATGACGGCTTCAGCGTTGTTGGCTTCCAGCTCCAGCGCTTTTTCGTAGGCTGAAATGGCCTTGCCGCCGTTCTCACCGCCCATGTAGCGGTAAACGTCGCCAAGTTCTATATAATCCGCTGCAACGGGCTTATACCCTCTCCTGCTGTCGTTGCCGTTCAGCAGGGTTTCCATGGTGGTGAGGGCGTAAGCCTTATCTCCCCCTTTCACTTCCGTATTCGCATCTGCAATGGCGCGGGCCACGTCGCCGTTCTTTCCTTTGGTGGCGGCAGTGGCGGCGTCAAATTTTTGTTTTGCCGCGGCGGCGTTGCCATTGAGAAGTTCTATCCGTCCTAAACCGGCATTCAGCAGCGGTGAATTGGGAACAGCCTGCAAGCCTTTCTGGAATGCGGCGGCGGCGCCGTCTTTGTTCTCCAGCCCCAGTTCCGCTATACCGAGATAATAATACGCCCGGTCATCATTCGGCTTGGCGGCTATCGCTTTCTCGAAATCAGATTTTGCGGTTGCATATTTACCATAATAAAGGTTCTTCAACCCATCGTCTATCGTTTGAGCCATTACCCCGCCAGCCAGGAAAAGCAGGGCAATGAGTGTACTTATACGCTTCTTCATGGTTTTTTAATTTAATCCGTTAATCTAAACATTACTGCGGCCAGATAAGTTCGGCTGCAATATGGGTTCATGTAATAAAAAAACATGCCAGAGTGAGCCACGATGGCTGTTCAGTCATTACTGAATTTACTCATTTATTTCGGTAAAAACAATGCAAGGAAACGTTAAAACCTTGCCTGGAGCGCAAATAAAAAGGGCAGCGCCGGTACAGCGCTGCCCTTTTGCAGGAAAATACTTTATCTTATTTGGTGCCTTTTGAAGCGGCTGCTTTGGTGGCCGCAGCAGAGGCTGCCTTTTCAGTGGATGCGAGGTTTTCCTTCACCTGGCGAACGGTGTCGTTGTTCGGGTCGAAGGCCAGCAGTTTGTCCATGTAGGGCTGCATGTTGGTCTTGTCGTCCAGGTTGTAGTAGTACAGCATCAGGTAAGTGTACGCGTTGGTCAGGAACCTTTTGTTCTTGGCTTCGTCTTCCGGTTTTACCAGGGAAACGTATTTCTCGAACGGCGCTTTAGCCCTGCCTTCTTTCGCCAGCTGGTCCAGTGCGGCGTTGGCCATACCATGCCAGTAGAAGCCGGTCACCTGCTCAGGATATTTAGCGGTGAAAGCAGTCCAGGAGCTGTCTGAAGCGGCGTAGTTGCCTGCGTAGTACTCATAGAAGCCTTTATAGAAGTGGTCGGATACTGCGCCGGGATTTTCTTTCACCTCCACAGCTTTGCCATACCATTTGGCTGCTTTAGCATAGTTACGCATGTCTTTGAACGCTTCTGCCACGTTCCTGAAAGATTCAGCATCTTTTGCCGTATCGGTCTCTGCATATCTTTCCAGGTATTTACCGGCGAGGTCTTTGTAACCAGCCTGGGTTGCGGAGTCTGAAGTCTTCAGCTTGCCGTAGATGGCGCTCAGCAGTTTCAGGTCGTTGGAGCTCAGCTTGTCTTCGCCGGTAGTTTTTACGTGCTCGTCCATGAGGGCTTTTGCGGAAAGGGAATCGCCTTTCTGCAGGTGCGCGTCAGCGGCCAGCAGGGTGAGCTTGCCTTTATACACTTCGTTAGCGGAAGCCATCAGGGATTTTGCCTTGGTGATAGCGGCATCGTAGTCTTTCTGGTAGAAAGCGATGGCGGCTAGGTAATATTCGTTCTTCGCTTTGTCTGACGGGTCGCCTACTTCAACGTATTTCTGCAGGTACTGCGCAGCATGCGGCAGGGAGAACTGTTCTTTTCTTTGCGTGATGTAGAACTGGTACAGCTCGAAGTAAGCCGGGGCGTAGTTAGCGTCCATGTTGGTGGCTTTAGCCCAGTCTTCCACGGCTTGTTTCAGCAGCTTGGCGTTGTAGTTCACCAGGCCTTGTTTCATTACCGCTTCGGCGTTGTTGGGTTCCAGCTCCAGCGCTTTTTCGTAAGTGCTGATAGCTTTACCGCCGTTCTCACCGCCCAGGAAGCGGTAAGCGTCGCCCAGCTCGATATAATCGGCTGCGGTGGCTGTATACATTTGTTTTTTCTTGCGTCCTTCGTTGTTCAGCAGTTTTTCCATGGTGCTGAGCGCATAACCGCGGTCGCCGCCGATAATTTCTGAGTTGGCATCTGCGATGGCGCGTGCAACGTCGCCGTCGCGGCCTTCGGTGGCGGTGCTGGCCGCTTCAAATTTCTGTTTGGCCTCTGCAGACTTACCGTTCAGCAGATCTATGCGGCCAAGGCCTGCGGTGAGCAGGGGGGAGTTGGGCACTGCGGTGAGGCCTTTGGAAAAGGCGGCAGCGGCAGCGTCTTTGTTTTCCAATCCCAGTTCAGCTATCCCCAGGTAGTAATAAGCGCGGTCATCCGTCGGTTTTGCAGTGATGGCTTTTTCAAGATTCTGCTTCGCGGTTTGGTATTTGCCATAATACAAATCCTTTAAACCATCTTCCACAGATTGTGCCATGGCTCCGTTGGCTATGCAAAGCATGGCTACAAATAAACTGTTCCTTCTGTTCATGAGCAATCCGGTTTTAGTTGTGTTTATCAGTATTTATTTTTTCACTTTAAAGTGGCTTCCCTGAAGACAATATTCAATCTTGCAGGATACAATTTATACTTGCCTATCAGCAGTTGGCCTTCCTGGCCGCCGAGGAAGGTAGCAAACCCCGCGCCAAGACCCTGATAGGGCTCTTTCAAAATGTAGAACATTCCCCGTGTGAGCGGGTATGATTTCATGCCAATGTAGAACTGGTAAGGTTTTACAAAGTCTGTGTTATTATCTGCGCGCAATTTAACAGTGGTCACCATATTGGTGAACTCGATCGTTTTTGTGTCGTTCGTGTCTGATATCCAGTTCACGCCGATCACGCCGATGGCGTCTTTATTCTTTGATACGTGATCGATCACTTCCGGGTTCGACTTGGCCGCCATGGTAGTGGCGGGAAGCGGCTTCCCTTTGTTGATGGAATCGCGGATGAAGCGCACGGTGCTGGAATTCTGGTGGTCGAATACGATCTGCCATTTACGTTCGCTGGTGCCGTCCATGATCTTGCGCACCTGGTCCATCGTGAGGATGGAGTCCGGGTTGCTGTTGTTCACGATCAGGGCGATGGCGTCCGTAGCGAGCTGCAGGCTCTGCGGGCGTATCTTTTCCTTTTTGAAGAATTCCTTTTCGTCCTCTTTCAGGTCGCGCGTAACGATGATCATGCGGGAGCTGTCGTTGAACATATCTTTGAAACAGTCCGCTTCCGGTTTGTATTCTGCGATGATCTTCGTTTTCGGGTATAGTGACTGAAATACACGGATCTCTGATTCTATCAGCGGCTGATAAGTTTCATCCACCGAAATACGCATGGTACCTGAAGTGGGGGTATCTTTCTCACCGCCTTGGGATGAGCCGCCGGCACAGCCTGCGATGGTTATTGCGAGCACAGAAGCCGTCAATAACGAGCCCATCCAGTTTTTAGCTTTTAAAAACATACACACAGTCTAATGGTGAAAAATTGATCAAAAAAATAATTGCTTAACGCCCCTGTACACACGAAATAATCCATACGCACATAATACGCCGCCCAATGCATAGGTCAGCTCGGTGGAAATGTTCAGCTTACCAAATCCCAGCTTCTCTGAAAATAGCGCATACAAACCGAAAAGGATAAAGAAGACTCCCCTTATCAGTTCGCCCATGGGGCGGTATGACACATTCATCCGTTTGTTCGTGTTATCGTTCTCCTGTTGCATTAGTGGCAAATTACAAGTATACAAAAAAAATTGTTTTATTCTAGTTATGCAAACTTTATTCGTTTGTTAAAAAACCCGCCAGGCCTGGTTCGGGAGTTTGCAATTAAGATGCGCCGGCTAACAGTTTCCATATGGATTCCATATTACACTAAAGTTTTAACATATGCAATTGTGCCGGAATACGTTGCGCACTTCCCTGAAAATGTGGTAGTTTTGCGATCTGAAAAAACGGGGGGAACGCAGGCCGGCAAAGGAAATTAACCAGCTGGTTTACAGTTGTTTATCCCGGAAGCAATCTGAACACAATGAAAATTTTAATGGTCTGCCTCGGCAACATCTGCCGCTCGCCCCTCGCGGAAGGCATTCTACGGCATTTATCCGATCAGCGGAGCCTGGGCTGGGAGATCGATTCGGCGGGCACGGGCAACTGGCATGTGGGGCATCCTCCCGATCCCCGCTCGGTAAAGGTAGCCGGGCTGCATGGGATCGATATTTCGGGGCTCCGGGGGCGGCAGTTCCAGGCGGAAGACTTCGATACCTTCGACAGGATATTCGTAATGGACCTGGACAATTACCGCGACGTACTGCGCAAAGCGCGCAGCGACGCGGATCGGGGGAAGGTACAATTATTGCTGGAACACCAGCAGCCCGTGCCCGATCCGTGGTACGACGATGCCCTTTTCGAGCCTGTGTACAAGCTGATCTTTTCCGCGTGCGAGCGCATCGTCAGGAACAGTTGATTTATTCAAACATTACATTTTTCGCATAATGATAAAACTTAGTATCCCGCAAGGCACCCGCGATTTTGGGCCGGAAGTGGTGCGCAAGCGCAACTACATTCTTTCCACTATCCGCAAGACCTTTGAACTGTATGGATTCCAGCCGCTGGAAACGCCCGCCATGGAAAACACCTCCACCCTGCTCGGCAAATACGGCGAGGAAGGCGACCGGCTGATCTTTAAAATACTCAACAACGGCGACATCCTCGGGCAGGCGCAGATGGCGAAAGACAGCAGGGAACTGGGTTTGCTGCTTTGTGAGAAATCACTGAAATATGATCTCACCATCCCTTTCGCCCGTTACGTGGTGATGAACCATGGCAAGCTCAACCTCCCTTTCAAACGTTACCAGATACAGCCGGTGTGGCGCGGCGACAAGCCGCAGCGCGGCCGCTACCGCGAGTTCTACCAGTGCGACGCCGATGTGGTGGGAAGTCCTTCCCTGGTCAATGAAGTGGAGCTGCTGAAGATCTACGATACCGTTATGACCGAACTCGGCCTGGACGGGTATCAGCTGAAAGTCAACAACCGCAAGGTATTGGCCGGTCTTGCCGAACTGGTGGGCCGTCCCGACCTCATGACCGACATCACCATCGCCATCGATAAACTGGACAAGATCGGTGCGAACGGCGTGCGGGAAGAGCTGGCAGAGAGAGGCCTGCAGCCTGCGGAGATCAATACCGTGATGGATTTTATTTCCGCAGAAGGTACCAATGATGAAAAGCTGGAGCGCCTCGGCAAGCTGCTGGCGGATTCGCCCACGGGCTTAAAGGGGGTGGAAGAACTGCGGTTCATCGTCAGCAGCAATCTCACCGGCTTCAAATCCGCTCCCATCATCGATCTTACGCTGGCGCGCGGGCTGAATTACTATACCGGCATGATCGTGGAAGTGAAAGCGCCGGCACAGGTGAATATGGGCAGCATCGGCGGCGGCGGCCGTTACGACGACCTCACGGGATTGTTCGGTCTGCCGGGTATTTCAGGCGTAGGTATTTCGTTTGGGGTAGACAGGATCTATGACGTGCTGGAAGAGCTGAAGCTGTTTCCCGCCACAGCACAGCAAAGCACCAGGGTGATCTTTTTCCACCCCGGCGCGGAGAAGCTGGCTGAGGTGTTCGGGTATGTTAGCCTGCTGCGCGAAAGGGGAATCGTTGCCGAACTTTACCCGGACGATATCAAGCAGGATAAGCAATATAAGTATGCCGAGAAACGCGGCATCCCTTTCATCGCTTACCTGGAAGACAGCGCCCCGGGCGTTATTTCCATCAAGAACATCCCGCTTAAACAACGATATAATATCAAGCCGGAAGAACTGGCCGGTTTTGAGTTTTAAGAGAAAAGCGTCCCGGAAGAATCCGGACGCTTTTTTTACATAACTAAACTCTATATGTCTGTTCCAGTGAATTGTTAGTGTTATTCCCAGGCTCCGGTTCCCACCTTTTTGCCGGAAGCGAAACGCCAGTAGCTGTAGAACTCATCATCCAGGGGCTTGTAGAGATAATCGGGGATCACGTCACGGAGATGGTTGCCCCAGTGCGGGGTGGTGCCATCGCGGTCTGTGAAGCCATATTCATCGGAGAGGTTCCAGGAACTGAAGACCTTGCCGGTTTTGGAGAATACATTGGGATCGGCGGCCAGTGCAGCGGCAGCGCGGCCTACGAACCATGGGGTTTCCGAGGCGATGAAGTTCTTATCTTTCTTTGTGCCTTCTTTCCAGTTGTTTTCCGTAACACCGAAATA
>NZ_JAWLKY010000002.1:1722500-1737261 GCF_039655965.1 Chitinophaga sp. YIM B06452
CCCGCTTTCCCAGCCCTGCCGCACACTCTGTTTCGATGGGAGTGCAAAGGTAGTGCTTTTTTCCTTTCTTCCAAATTTTTGATCAGGATTTTTAGATTTTATTTTCCTGATCCTCAAGCACTTACATCTTAGTTTTACCTATACTGAAAGCACTGCCGGAAGACCGTAGACACAAAGAACTGCTTGCGCTTTTTTCAAAGCGGATGGCAAAGATAGCAACTTAATCGATTACTACAAAATTTTGCAGGAGAACTTTGTGGGAGGGGGAAGATAAAAAAGTCCCGGTACCAGACCGGGACTTTCAATAAATATGGCAGCTACCTACTCTCCCGCATGATAGTGCAGTACCATCGGCCATGAGGGGCTTAACTTCTCTGTTCGGAATGGGAAGAGGTGAACACCCTCGGCAAAACCACCATAAGATCTTCTGGGCTTCATTGTCCTTTCCTGCCAGGTCCCTGCTTGTCATCCCTGCCTATGGCATAGCGGATGTGAAGGAGTGGCGGCGGACGGCCCGGGTTCTTCTTTCAGATTGCTCTTCAGAGCGGAACCCATCAATAATTTACATATTGGGAAGTTGTAAAACATNTATAAATATTTCATATACCGGGTTCGTCCTGTGGAGCGGAACCCATCAATAATTTACATATTGGGAAGTTGTAAAACATCCGCTTGGATGGAGCCGGCTTGCGCTGGACGCCTCTTGGCGGGGAGTACTAAAATAAAATTAAAGCTTACGGGCAATTAGTATTACTCGGCTGCGATGTTACCACCCTTACACCTGTAACCTATCAACGTCGTAGTCTCCGACGGCCCTTAAAAGTAAACTCATCTTGAGGTAAGTTTCACGCTTAGATGCTTTCAGCGTTTATCTTGCCCGTACATAGCTACTCTGCACTGCACCTGGCGGCACAACAGATACACCAGCGGTACGTACGACCCGGTCCTCTCGTACTAAGGTCATGTCCTCTCAATTTACTAACGATCACAACAGATAGGGACCGAACTGTCTTGCGACGTTCTGAACCCAGTTCACGTGCCACTTTAATCGGCGAACAGCCGAACCCTTGGGACCTTCTCCAGCCCCAGGATGTGACGAACCGACATCGAGGTGCCAAACCTCCCCGTCGATATGAGCTCTTGGGGGAGATCAGCCTGTTATCCCCGGAGTACCTTTTATCCTTTGAGCGATGGCCCTTCCATACAGAACCACCGGATCACTTTAGCCTGCTTTCGCACCTGCTCGGCTTGTGAGCCTCACAGTCAAGCACCCTTTTACTAATGCGCTCTGCGTACGATTACCAACCGTACTGAGGGTACCTTTGCGAGCCTCCGTTACTTTTTAGGAGGCGACCACCCCAGTCAAACTACCCACCAAACAATGTCCTCCCTTACAGGAGTTAGACTCTAAATAACAGAAGGTTGGTATTTCAACGTTGACTCCACGACTCCTGGCGAAGCCGCTTCATAGTCTCCCAACTATCCTACACATCTGGCATTCAAAATCAATGTTAAGTTGTAGTGAAGGTTCACGGGGTCTTTCCGTCCCGTTGCGATTAACCGGCATCTTCACCGATACTACAATTTCACCGAGCTCGTGGTAGAGACAGTGTCCAACTCATTAGACCATTCGTGCAGGTCGGAACTTACCCGACAAGGAATTTCGCTACCTTAGGACCGTTATAGTTACGGCCGCCGTTTACTGGGGCTTCAGTCAGGAGCTTTGGATTACTCCGAACACCCTTCCTTAACCTTCCAGCACCGGGCAGGTATCAGGCTCTATACGTCATCTTTCGATTTTGCAGGGCCCTGTGTTTTTGTTAAACAGTTGGTTGGACCATTTTACTGAGACCACATCACTGTGGTACGCCTTATCCCGAAGTTACAGCGTCAATTTGCCTAGTTCCTTTACCACGGATCACTCGAGCGCCTTAGGATATTCTCCTCGACTACCTGTGTCGGTTTACGGTACGGGCTGCTATAACCTAACCTTAGAGGTTTTTCTTGGAAGTCTGATTAGGGACATTATCAGCGCGGCCGAAGCTTTGCTGTACTATCAGGTTCAGCATTCCCTGCGGATTTACCTACAGAAAATATACCTACACCCTTTAACGCACTATTCCGTAAGTGCGCAGTCCTTTCACTACTCCGTTACCCCATCGAAATTATAGCAGGTACTGGAATATTCACCAGTTTGCCATCAGCTACGCCTCTCGGCTTTGCCTAAGGACCCGACTAACCCTGATCCGATTAGCGTTGATCAGGAACCCTTAGTCTTACGGCGAAAAGATTTTTCATCTTTTTTATCGTTACTTATGCCTACATTTTCTTTTCTATACGCTCCAGCATNTCGGCCAACTTCCAGCTGCGCTTCCGCAGTTGTTTACCGTTAACCTCTTCGCAGATATCAAGGATCCGATCCTCCCGGCCCAAAGCCATATCTCTTGCTGATTTTAAGAACTAATTCCTTTCGTTTCACTCAACCGTTTCGGAAGGGAGTGCAAAGGTAGAAGAGTTTTTATTTCCTTCCAAATATTTCTGAAGAAAATTTCAATCTTTTTTTGAGATCATTTTCTCCCGAAATCCAAGCCTGCAAAGACTTTCAGAAACAAAAACCATGTAAAGAACTGATGTAGTTTACCGCGTTAGCGGGTCGCAAAGGTAGAAGAAGAATTCTTCACAACCAAATTTTTCTTTAGAATATTTATTCTCCCTCCCTGATGTTGAAACCCCGGAAAACCCCTGCTGGTACAGCTTGTAAGCCGTGCAGAAGAAAAGAAAAACCATGCAAAGAACTACGTGTTTTCCGTGTTAGCGGGATGCAAAGGTAGAGACTTTTTCCCGGTACTTCCAAATGTTTTCAGCAATTATTTCTCACAAACAGCCGTAACGCCCGCCAGCAGCGAATCCTATCTTCCAATATTTTTCCCCAACACTCCCTCCGCATACATCACCTGCATCAGGCACAACCCATGCCCCGGCACCGCAAAATCTGCCTGCGTGCAGTCCCTGCTCTCAACAGCAGCGCGGAATTCAGCCATCGTCAGTTTCCCCCGGCCCACCCGCAGCATCGTACCCACCAATCCCCGCACCATCCCACGCAAAAAACGGTTGGCACTAACGTGGTAGACTAAACGACCTTCTTCCTGCTCCCAGTAAGATTCCTTTATAGCACAATTGTACGTCTTCACCTGCGTGTTCCGCTTGCTGAACGTACTGAAATCGGTATACTCCATCACCGCCGCCGCCGCTTCCTGCAACAGCTCCATGCTGATCGTATACGGATAATAATACCCACGGTCGCGCATGAAAGGATCCTTGAACGAATACAAAGTATACTCGTAAGCCCGCCCAATGGCCGCAAAGCGGCTGTGCAGATCATCAGCCACCGCGTAAACGCCCTTCACCGCCACATCCGGCGGCAATATCGCGTTCATCTTATACATGAATTGCGGATGCAGCTCCTTCCCTGTATCAAAATGCAGGAAGTTCTGCCGCGCATGCACGCCGGCATCGGTGCGGCTGGAGCCGGTCGTTTCCACGGTTTCCCGCATCAGCAGGCTGATGGCGCGGTCTATCTCAGACTGCACGGTCAGCGCGTTCTCCTGCACCTGGAAACCGCTGAAACGGGCGCCCATATATGTTACTTCAATGAAATACCTGGCCATGATGCGCGAAAGTAGGGAATTTTAAAACGGCAAATGGTGAACAACAACGTCATTCACCATTTGCCAATATCGGTCTGCAGCGGCTATTTCTTCAGCATGGCCTTGAAACGCCCCTTGTAATAATCTTCTTTCAGCAGGTCTGCCAGGCCCGCGAAATTCTGCGAATCATAGGTTCGCGCATAAGCTGCATCCAGCAGCTGGTAACGGTTCTCCTCGGTAGATATCAGCTGTGTAAGCGCCCTCACCTGCTCGGTGCTCACGCATACGCTGCGGGTGCCCCTCCGGAACGCATCCACCATGTCCTCGTCGGTCTTTTTACCGTTCATGGTACGCAGCAGCTTGCGGAAAGCATCTACTTCCAGCACTTTCTGGCAATCGGAGTTCACCATGTTGAGCGCAGGCTTCTTCTTTCCCTCCGCTACTTCTTCTTTATTGAATTCGGCATTGGCAATGCTGTCTTTGATCTCTCCTTCACGGATGGCCGCTTCGCGCTCGGCCTTTTTCTTCAGCCGTTTGGCTTCACGGGCTTCTTTGGCGCTCATTTCAGTGCTTTCGCCCGCCGCTTCTGCCACTACTTCGCCTGCAGCTTCCGCCGGCGCGGCAGCGGGGGGTGCAGCCGGTGTTGTTGCGGGCGCCGATCCGAAATCGATGAACTCGGGCTCAGGCTGGTCTCGCTTCTTTTTGGATCTCTTTTCTTTTTTTTCTTTCACAGGTTGCTCTTCAACGGGCCGGGACTCGCCACTATCGGGCTGCGCAGCGGCGGTTGCGGTAGTATCTGCCACCAGCAGCGCTTCATCGGCCGCGGCCTTCTTTTCGTCTTCCAGCACGTTATTCAGCAGGGCCTGCTCTTCTTCGGTGAGCGGTTCGCGCTCTTTACCGCGTTTCCTGTTCCTGGGCTTTTTCACTGCCGGCGCCTCACCTTCTGTTACCACGGTTGCCACGGGCGCGGTTTCCGTTACCGGCGGCGGTGTCGGCTTGGGTTTGGGTAACTCCGCCGGCATATCGTCCGGCCGGTCGTCCGTCACCACTTTATCAAGCGCAGAGGCAAAGCTGCTTTTCTTCGCAGGCTCGGTGCTCTTCGGCTCAGCGGTATCGGGCTTTTTAGCCAGCGCGGCTTCTACGTCGGCCTGCACGTTATTGATCAGTTCTTTCTGTTCGGGGGTGGCAGTTTCGCTCGTTACGCGGGTAACGGTAACGTCTTCAGCCGGGGGAGGCGGTGCGCCGCCGGCGGATTTGAGCGTGGCGAAAGTTTGCAGGTCATACAACGCGTATTCCTTCTCCCCGGTGTTTTTCAGCAGGTAACCGTAATCGCGGCTGCCGTTCAACCTGATCACGAACTGCTGCTCGGGGTCTTCGCTTTTCGGGAAACCTACGGTTACCGGCACTTTGCCGGCATGCAGCTTGGGCAGTATCACATACCCTTTAAGGGAAGAGCTGAGCAGCTTCCCGTCTACCTTCACATAAAAAGGCTGCTGCTTTTCGTGTTGTATGTAAACAAAATACGATGGGTCCTGCGCGGAAAGGCCGCTGGCGGCCAGGAGGCAGCAGAACAGATATACCAGTTTCATTCTGAATCGGTGCATAACGTTACCTGTAACAAATATTATTCCAGCACGATCAATACTTCGCCTTTTTCGACGGCGGTGCGCTCGGAGACTTTTATTTCCTTCACCACGGCGTCCGCCGCAGCTTTGAATACATTTTCCATTTTCATGGCTTCCAGGATCAGTACCGGGTCGCCTTTTTGGATGGCCTGCCCGGGCGTTACCAGCACCTTAAGCACCATGCCGGGCATGGGCGCCTTGATGTCATTGAGCTTCCGGCTGGATGTTTCGCTGATGCCCATGGAAGCCAGCAGGCGGTCCATCGGCTCTTCCAGCACCACTTCGTACAAGGCCTGGCCTATCTGGAGGCTGACTGTCTTGGTGTCCCTGTCTGTTTTTACCACCTGCGCCACGAAGCTCTTTCCATCCATGAGAATGCTGAAACCGCCTGAGGGCAGCGCTTCCGCGCTCCAGCTCACCTGTTTCCCGTTACATTCCACATTTCCGGCCCCGGAGGGGGTTATTTCAAATGGCTGGCTGCCATTCACTGTTGCTTTGATCATATTATCTTATCTGGACTGTCCTGTCCATACAAAAATAACAATTTTAACCGCTTGCCTCGTATTTGGGCCATTTGTTTAAATTTGACCCCTGCCCTCAACAGGAGGGCCTATTTTTGAACAAAACGTCTCTTCATGTATTTACAGACCAGGAAATTACCCGGCCTTCTGCTGGCCAGCCTCGCGATCATGGGGCTCACCCTGCAGGCTAACGCCCAATCTCCCGCAGCGGGGAAGGAAGACCCGGAAATGAAAATCTATCGAGCTACAGCCACTAAGATCAACGACCTTATCCATACCAAGCTGGACGTGCGTTTCGATTATGCGAAACGTTACCTCTACGGGAAAGCCTGGATCTCCCTCAAACCTCACTTCTACCCCACGGACAGCCTGACGCTCGACGCGAAAGGAATGGACGTAAAATCCGTATCCCTGGTGCAAACCAGCGGTACGTCCACTATCAAATTCCCCAGCGAGGCTATGTTGAAGGCCGCACGCACCACGCCGCTGAAGTTTGATTACGACGACCAGCAGATCCGCGTGCAGCTCAACCGCACTTATAAAAACAACGAATCCTACACGATCTACGTTGAATATACCGCCAAACCCGACGAGGCGAAAGTGGAAGGCAGCGCGGCCATTACAGAAGCAAAAGGCCTTTACTTCATCAACCCCGACGGTAAAGACCCCAACAAGCCCATCCAGATATGGACGCAGGGCGAAACGGAATCTTCTTCCGTATGGTTTCCCACGATAGACAGGACCAACCAGAAAACCACCTCCGAGATCAGCATGACGGTGGAAAAGAAATACGTGACCCTCTCCAACGGTAAGCTGGTGAGCCAGAAACCCAATGCAGACGGCACCCGGACAGACACCTGGCGCATGGACCTCCCGCATGCCCCCTACCTGTTCATGATGGCCGTGGGCGACTTCTCCATCGTGAAAGACAGCTGGCGCGGGAAAGAGGTGAACTATTATGTTGAAAAAGCCTACGCCCCTCATGCCAAAGCCATTTTCGGCAACACGCCCGAAATGATGACCTTCTTTTCCAAGCTGCTGGGCTACGACTATCCCTGGGTGAAATATTCGCAGGTGGTAGTACGGGATTATGTTTCCGGCGCTATGGAAAACACCACGGCCACTATTCACGGCGACTTCCTCCAGAAAACGGACCGCGAGCTGCTGGACGACGACGACCGCCTCGGCGAATCCGTGATCGCGCACGAACTGTTCCACCACTGGTTTGGCGACCTCGCCACCGCGGAATCCTGGAGCAACCTCACCATGAACGAATCTTTCGCGGACTACAGCGAATACCTTTGGTTTGAGCATAAATTCGGGAAAGACGCTGCGGACGAGCACAGTTATTCCGCCATGAATAACTACATGGAATCCGCCGAATACCAGGGAGACCGCCACCTGGTGCGCTTCCACTATCATAACAAAGAAGATATGTTCGATGCCGTAAGCTACCAGAAAGGCGGCCGCATCCTGCATATGCTGCGCAATTACCTGGGCGACGACGCTTTCTTTAAAGGCCTGAACCTCTACTTGCGCGAAAACGCTTTCAAAGCCACCGAAGCGCACCAGCTGCGCCTGGCCATGGAAGACGTATCCGGCCAGGACCTGAACTGGTTCTTCAACCAATGGTATTTCGGCGAAGGTTATCCCACGCTCGATATTTCCTACGATTACAACGAAACCGGCAAGGCCAAAGTGATCATTGAGCAGAAAGGTGACAAAATATTCGACCTGCCTTTCGCCATCGACGTATATGCCGGCGGCAAAAAGGAACGCCACAAAGTGCGCCTCAGCGAGAAAAAAGCCACTTTCTCCTTCCCCGTGAGCGGCAAGCCCGATTTCGTGAATGTGGATGCAGACAAGGTGCTGATCGTGAAAAAGACCGACCGCAGGGATCTGAACACCTATGTTTTCCAGTATAAAAATGCACCCAATTACCTGGACCGCCGCGAGGCCATCGAAGCCTGTACCAAACAGCAGACCAGCAACGCCGGCGCCCGCGAAACGCTGATCGCCGCGCTGAAAGACAAATACGAAGGCCTGCGCGTACTGGCTATTTCAGGCTTGAAGATCGAAAGCAACGATATCAAAACCGCCGCGCTGCCCGTGCTGAAAGAGCTGGCAACGAAAGACGCCTTCGCCCCCGTGCGCGCCGCGGCACTCAAGCAGCTGGGCAAGCTGAAAGACCCGCAATACATGCAGCTCTTCGAAGCCGCGCTGAAAGACCGTTCCTACATGGTGGAAGGCACCGCGCTGAACGCCATTGCCGAGCTGGATGTTAAAAAAGCCTACCAGCTGGCCAAGATCATGGAAAAAGACGCGAAAGGCCTGCTGAACAGCGGTATTGCGAGCGTATACGCGAAAAACGGCGATGTGAGCGATGTGCCTTTCTTCGCAGCCAAACTGAAGGAAAGCACCGGCCAGGAAAAGATCGGCGCAGCCATCATGTACCTCAACATCCTCGCGATGGTAGACGATACGCCCACTGTCAACAAGGGCATCGACGAGGTAGTGGATGTGGTGACCGGCTTCAACAACAATTGGGTGAACGACTACATTGTGAACCTGCTGGGCCCCATCGCTAAAAAGAAACAGGAAAAAGCGGCCGCATCTTCCGGCGAGCTGCGCAATGCGCTGAACAGCCAGGCGGATCACATCCTGAAGGCCGCCGCCAAAATAAAAGAAAACAGCAAAGACGAATAGCTGGGGTGACGCCGGCGCCGGAACCATCCTCAACCGCCGTTGCGTCGCACTCTTCAGCTTTACATCTCTTTTCAGCTTTTTTAAAGCAGCTCTCGTAGGGAGCTGCTTTTTTATTTAAAAAGACCGTCATTGCTGGGAGTTGAGTGCGGATTTTGTGCAGGAGGCGCGACGAAGCCGGGAAAGCCGTCATTGCGAGGAGCTGCAGAGCCAAAGCGGGGGGAGCGACGAAGCAATCTCCTGCATTTGATTGACACACCTCATGTTAGGAGATTGCTTCGTCGCGCTTCCTGCCGCACAGGATGCCCTGTTGCTCCTCGCAATGACGGGTTTTCCATTCTCAATGACGGTCTTTTCCATATCGGCACAAACAAGCGGATAATTATTTTATTTATAAATGCCCGCTCATTATTTTTTATATTGGGTAGCACTAAAATTCCACCGTCTGCTATGATCTCACCCTTGTTACTCGTCCTGTTTGCCATCCTGCTGCTGATCCTGCTCATCATGTGGGCAAAGCTGGATACCTTCATCTCTTTTATTGTAGTAAGCATATTGCTCGCCCTTGCCTGCAGGCTGGACGGGCCGCAGATAGGCAAAGCCATTTCCACCGGCATTGGCAGCACGCTGGGTTCGCTGGTCACCATTCTCGGCTTCGGCGCCATGCTGGGCAAGCTGGTGGCAGACAGCGGCGCGGCGCAGCAGATCACCACTTCCATGGTGCGCCTCTTCGGCCTGCGGAACATCCAGTGGGGAATGGCGCTGGCGGGCCTGCTGGTGGGCATTCCCATGTTCTACACCGCCGGCTTCGTGATCGTGGTGCCGCTCATTTTCGCCACAGGCATTTCCACCCGCCTGCCGCTGTTGTACCTCGGCATCCCCATGATATCCGCGCTTTCCACCGCCCACGGCTTTTTGCCGCCACATCCTTCGCCTACGGCGCTCTGCCAGCAGCTGGGTGCAGACCTTGGCAAAACGCTCGTATACGGCCTCATCATCGCCGTGCCTACCATTGCGCTTGCAGGGCCTTTGTTTGGCAGCACGCTCAAAAAAATGCAGATCACGCCGGAACAGGGCCTGCTCAATATCCATTTCCGCGAAGCGAACGAACTGCCGGGCCTCGGCATCAGTCTTGCCACTGCCCTGCTTCCCCTCATCCTGCTCACCATCACCACCGCGCTGGATCCCGTGCTGGCAGCCGGCAGCGCATTGCAGCGCTTCATCGCCATCATCGGCGACCCGAACATTGCTATGCTGCTGTCTGTACTTGTGGCAGCATATTTCCTGGGGCTGCGCCGCGGCCAGGGCATGAAGCAGGTGATGAAGTCCATGGAAAACGCTTTTAAGGAAGTGGCTCCCATCATGCTCATCATTGCCGGCTCAGGCGTGTTTATGCAGGTGATCAAAGACGGCGGCATCAATACTTACATCGGGCAGTCGCTCAGCCATTTGCCGGTTTCGCCGCTGGTGCTGGGCTGGATCATCGCAGCGACCATCAGGGTATGCGTAGGATCAGCCACAGTGGCGGGTCTTACCACGGTCGGCATTCTCCTTCCGCTCATCCGGCAGGATGTGGTGCACCCGGAGCTGATGGTGCTCTCCATCGGCGCGGGCAGCCTGATGTTCTCACATGTGAACGACGGCGGGTTCTGGCTGTTCAAAGAATACTTCAATCTCAGCCTGAAACAGACCTTCGCCACCTGGTCCGTCATGGAAACCATCGTGTCGCTCAGCGGGCTGGCAGGCGTGCTGGTATTGCAGCAATTTGTGTAGGAGCAAAATCATTTTATTGGATAACTTTAAACAAAATTCGTGATGAACGCAGCAGAAAATTTTGAATCGCTCGGCCTTGAATTACCTCCCGCCCCCGCCCCCAAAGGGGTTTACAAGCCTTTACTGATCGTGGACAAATTTGTATATGTATCCGGCCACGGCCCTGTTTTGCCGGACGGCACTTTGCTTCACGGCAAAGCCGGCCTGGATGTGAATGCAGACGGCGCAAAGCTGGCCGCACAGCAGGTCGGGCTCACTATTCTCTCCACCCTGGTGGCGCAGCTCGGCAGCCTCAACAGGATCAAAAGGGTTATCAAAATACTCGGCATGGTGAATGCGGTGCCCGATTTCGGCAAACATCCCTATGTGATCAACGGCTGCAGCGAACTGTTCGTAAAAATATGGGGGCCGGATAATGGCGTGGGCGTAAGAAGCGCCGTGGGCATGGGCTCCCTGCCAGACGATATCACCGTGGAAATTGAAGCTGTTTTTGAACTGGAAGACTAGCATATGCAACCTGACTATCGTAACAACATCGCGTCACCGGCGCTCCTGGTATTTAAAGAGGAAGTTGCCCGCAACATCGACAAGATGATATCCATGGCCGGGAGCGCCGAAAGGCTCATCCCTCACGTGAAAACGCACAAGATGGCGCCCATTGTGCAGATGCAGCTGGCCAAAGGCATCACGCGCTTCAAATGCGCTACTTACGCGGAAGCCCTCATGCTGGCGGAAGCCGGCGCCAAAGACATCGTGATCGCTTACCAGCAGAATTCTCCCACAGCAGAAGCTTACGCCGCGCTCACCCAGCGTTTTCCCGGCAGCTCGTTCGCCTCACTGGTAGACAACCTCGCCTCCGCGCAACTCCTCGACCGCATTTTCGCAGCCATCAACGCCAAAGCCGGCGTGTACATCGATATAGACAACGGCATGCACCGCACCGGCATTGCGCCAGGGAAAGCGCTGGCGCTGTACAAAGAACTGCGGCAGCTGCCGAACGTTTTCTGCCGCGGCCTTCATGCTTACGACGGCCACATCCGCGAAACGGATTACGCCCAACGCACCGCCCGGTGCGACGAAGCGTTTGCGCCTGTTGCCGAACTCGCCCAACACATGGAATTCCCGGAAATCATCGCCGGCGGCACGCCTACCTTCCCGGTACATGCGCGCCGCAGCAACGTCATGCTCAGCCCGGGCACCTGCATTTTGTGGGACGAAGGTTATGCCACCGGTTGTCCCGAACAGGATTATGTGCCAGCCGCGCTGCTGCTCACACGCGTACTGTCCAAACCCATGGAAGGCCACATCACGCTTGATCTCGGGCATAAAGCAGTGTCTGCCGAAAACCCTGTTACCAAACGCGTATTTTTCCATGAACTGCCGGAATACGAAGTGATCTCCCAGAGCGAAGAGCACCTGGTGGTGAAAACGCCGCATGCGGATAAATTCAATATCGGCGATATGCTGCTGGGCACGCCCTGGCACGTGTGCCCCACGGTAGCGCTGTACAACGAGGCGCAGGTGATAGAGAACGGCGCAAACACCGGTACATGGGCCATTGCAAGAGGCCGCAGGATCAACTGAAATATCTCACAACCAAATAGACCTATGCAATCTTTCATTTTTGACGCGCACCTGGACCTGAGCATGAACGCCCTGGAATGGAACCGCGATCTCACCAAATCCATTCAGGCCATCCGCGACCGTGAGAAGGGCCTTTCAGATAAACCGGACCGCGGGCGCGGCACCGTGTCGCTGCCCGAAATGCGCAAGGGCCGCGTAGGCTTGTGCGTGGCCACGCAGATAGCCAGGTATGTGGGGCTGGACAATCCTTTGCCCGGTTGGCACTCGCAGGAGCA
Source organism: Chitinophaga sp. YIM B06452 (assembly GCF_039655965.1). NCBI lineage: Bacteria > Pseudomonadati > Bacteroidota > Chitinophagia > Chitinophagales > Chitinophagaceae > Chitinophaga > Chitinophaga sp. YIM B06452. The sequence continues at coordinate 1,734,629 of NZ_JAWLKY010000002.1, forward strand.
GGCCTGGGCGCAAACGCAGGGCCAGTTGGCCTGGTACCAGGCCATGGAATCGCGCGGCGAAATGAAGCAGATCACCAATGCGGCGGAACTGGGCGCCCACCTTAAACTCTGGGAAAATGCGGAAGACACCAGCTCCCTGCCGGTCGGATTCATACTCAGTCTTGAAGGAGCGGATTCCTTCTTTGAGCTGGCCTGCGTTGAAAAAGCCTATGCATCCGGCCTCCGTGCTATCGGGCCAGCTCATTACGGCCCGGGCGTATATGCTTTCGGAACGGATTCCAGCGGCGGCCTGGGCACCAAAGGCAGAGCGCTGCTCACAGAAATGGAGCGCCTCGGCATTATCCTCGACGCCACGCACCTCTGCGACGAGAGCTTCTTTGAAGCTATGGATCATTTTTCAGGCGCGGTATGGGCCAGCCATCACAACAGCCGCGCATTGGTACCGCACAACCGGCAGTTCTCGGACGAGCAGTTTTCCATCCTCATTCAGCGCGGCGCCGTGATAGGCACAGCCCTCGATGCCTGGATGCTTACGCCCGGCTGGGTGCGCGGTGAAAGCACGCCTGAAAAAATGAACGTGAGCATGGAAAATGTCGTGAACCATATCGATCATATCTGCCAGCTGGCGGGCAACAGCCGCCACGCCGCCATCGGCTCCGACCTGGACGGGGCTTTCGGTACGGAGCAATCCCCTTATGACCTCGGCACCATCGCGGGGCTGCAAAAGATCCCGGAGATCCTGCGCAAGCGCGGTTATGCCGAAGAAGATATCGACAACATCACCAGCAAGAACTGGATCCGTTTCTTAATGGATGCCTGGAAATGACCGGCAACAAAAAGGGCCGCCGTAGCAGCAGCCCCTTCTCCGGTCACAGAAAGCAGAATGGTTGCAACCGGACCCTTGTATTGTTCACTCTATTATTCGGATTGTTTTAAACGGCTGTTCTGCCAATGCAGAACAGCCGTTTTCCTTTAGCCGTCCTTTATCTCACTAGTAGGTAAGTTCTATCTGTCCGCGTATCTCACCGCCGCCAAAGGCTGCCGTGTGAATGTTCACATACCATTTGCCCGCCAGCAGGTCTTCTTCTTTTTCAGTAGTGCCGTTGATGATAAATTTCGTTGTGAAGCTGCCGCTGGCCGTGGAACTGAACAACGTCGCGAAGTTGTGCAATACGCCTGCGTTAACGCCTCTTGCGGCCGGGCCGTGAATATGCATGAGGGTAGCATTGCCTGTAAGGCCCTGCCAGCGTACGGTAATGGTGAGCTCTTTGCTCTCGGGATTGTAGGTGGCATCGAAGCTGCCGGTGGCGGCAGATGCATTGGCGGGGTTTTCCTGCGCCCCGGTCATGGGAGCATTGGTTACTTTATAGAGTTTTTTCTCCTCTTTTTTGTCGTCATCCTTACTGCAGGCCACTGCCAGTGTGCAGAACAGCCCCATTACGATAAATACCCAGGCGTACATTTTTTTCATAGCGTTCGTGTTTGAAAAGTATACGAAGGCATATGCCCGGGGGTTGCCTGGGGTTTACGAATGGACCACCCTGCCCTCTTCATCATCCCAGCGCCAGGGGGTTTGATCCAGCGGGATGCCGCCTATCCAGATGTTTTGGCTGGAGGCGAACGAGAGGTAATTTTCTTCCTGTTTCAGCACTTCTTCTCCCAGCCCGGTGATGCTCAGCATTTCGTCTTCGCGTTTCACTACGCCGGCCTGCTGTAAGCGGTGGGTATAGAGGTCCAGCTGGAAATCCCCGAAGCCATAGATCTTCAACTCATCCCAAAACTGGTAATAGAGGTCGCGTTCGCGCAATTTCCCCAGCGCCAGCCTGTCCAGGAAAAAATGTTCCACTGCATTGAGGCCGTTGGATGCGTTGGGAAGCCGCTGCAGGTGCGCCTGCAAGGCTTTGCCGAGGTAAGGAAGGTGACGGCTTGGGCGGCGGCTGAGCTCCTCCAGCGCCAGCGGATCGTCTGCACTATAAGCTTCCCAGGCGGCGCGGGCCAGTTGCCAATCTTCCTGTTGAATGTAAATACGGGTTTCGAAAAGCGGGGGCAGATGATGGGATTGCAGCATGCCAAGGCCGCGGAAATTTGGCACGTCGGGGTGATGATCGAGCTGTACGATGCTGACGGGCGGCAGCTTTACGGATAACTGGCCGAGGTAATACAGCACAAACACGAGGTTCACCTGGCAAAAGAGATCAAATTCAAACCAGAGTACGATCTCATCGTAACCGGATGCTTTTTGCAGCAGTTGTTTGTCCCGCTCCACGTCTGCGAGGTAGGCTGCGCTGTCTATGCCATAAGCCTGCTGGAGGAAAGCGGCGCGTTCTTCGAAGAAGCGGGGCATGTTGCGCGTGGCGGGCGTTCTGCCTTCGCAGAGCATTTCGCGCCAAACGATCACGTCTCCTTCGATGCCACTGTCCTGGAAAATGGAACGCGTGGCGTCGCCATTAAGAATATGTAGGAACATAATAACAGGTTTTCGATGCTGGAAATGCTGCTGACAACCTTGTTTATCAATCGCGTTTTCACATCAAAAATCCGTTATTGATAATGAGTTACCAGCTGCCGCTTGCGCCGCCGCCACCGCCGGAGCCGCCGCCAAAGCCGCCGAAGCCACCGCCGCCGCCGGACCA
>NZ_JAWLKY010000020.1:0-345 GCF_039655965.1 Chitinophaga sp. YIM B06452
ATTCGACGCCGGTTGCGAAACTTTAGGTGCATGCCGAGTTGGTAACAGAACTCGTAAATCCACTGTTGCAACTACTTATAGTTGCCAATGACGAAAACTACGGCCAGGAATTCGCTCTCGCTGCGTAAGCAGCCTTAGCCCTGAGCTTCTGGTACCTTCGGGTCCAGCAATCACCAGGGGATGTCTGTAAACCCAAAGTGATTGTCATATAGAACAGAATCGCCGTGCAGTACGTTGTGGACGAAGCGGCTAAAACTTACACAACTCGCCCAAAGCACCCTGCCCGTCGGGTCGCTGAGGGTTAACTTAATAGACACGGCTACGCATGTAGTACCGACAGCGGAG
>NZ_JAWLKY010000021.1:0-328 GCF_039655965.1 Chitinophaga sp. YIM B06452
TGAATGTACCATCACCAGGTCTCCTGGGCAACGACTCCGATCCTGACGGCGATACATTGACTGTTGCAATATTGGCAGCGCCACGTAACGGCTTGCTGACACTTGGTTTGGACAGTTCTTTCTCTTACACACCCGCTCCAAACTTCTCCGGCAGCGACACCGCTTATTACACGATCGCTGATCGGGGTGGATTGATGGATACGGCAATGGTGGTATTCACTATTACTGCTGTGAATGATGTGCCGGTAGCAATAGCAGACTCTGTAACGACGAATGAAAGCACACCTGTATCAGGCAATGTGCTTAGCAATGATACTGATCTGGAAGG
>NZ_JAWLKY010000022.1:0-322 GCF_039655965.1 Chitinophaga sp. YIM B06452
GCGCAAGGACCACAACAAACAGATCGACTCCATCCGTTATAACCACCTGAACCTGCCGGCCCGTATCCACATCCTGGGCAAGGGAAATATTGCCTATCTCTATGATGCAGCCGGTATTAAACACCGCAAGGTGGTAACCGACAGCACGGCCAGCCCGGTGAAGGTGACCACGACTGATTACATCAGTGGCCAGGTCTACCAGCAGGACAGTCTGCAGTTTGCCTCGCACGAAGAAGGCCGCATCCGGGCCGTGTATGCGACCGGCCAGCCAGTGGAATACAGCTATGATTACTTCCTCAAGGACCACCTGGGCAACGTCCGC
>NZ_JAWLKY010000023.1:0-301 GCF_039655965.1 Chitinophaga sp. YIM B06452
CCGTCTGTTCCGGGTGTGGACAGCCCGTGATGCTTGTGGCAATATCGATTCTGTGCGTCAGATCATTACTGTGCAGGATACGACCAGGCCGACTTTCACCGTTGCTCCGCCAGCCAATGTGCTTGTAAATTGTGATGCCATTCCTCCGGTGCCGCCTTTACTGACGGCAACTGATAATTGTAGCGCTGCTCTTGTAACGGTGAGCTTTAATGAGCGCCGTGAATCCGCACCGGGTGCTTGTATAAATAATTACCGTCTGTTCCGCGTGTGGACTGCCAGAGATGCTTGTGGCAATGTTGAC